>CAWICR010000013.1:0-699736 GCA_963834775.1 uncultured Acidimicrobiaceae bacterium | reverse complement strand
TATTCGGCGTTGAGGACCGATTCTGACCGCATCTTTTCATAGGTTTCGGGCATGACGACACACCCCGCGCTGCTACTCGAAGTCGCCTCCTTGCGTCAGCAGGACCTTCGCGCACTCGGCCGTCGCCAGACGTGGCGCACGTACTCCAACGGGAATAGCAGCTGGGCCAGCCCCCGCACCCCCAGTCGCAGGGGCAGGAGCAGGAGCAGGAGCAGGAGCAGGAGCAGGAGCAGATTGTCGCCCGCGGTCGTGCGGATGAGGTGGACACCAGCACAAGCGCAGCGGTAACCGATTTACACACCGCGACTCCCGCCGGTCGCCATTTAGGCCTTGACGAGCACGCTGAATCAGATGTTAAGGTCCCAGCTCCTAAGGAAATGTATGTTGCAACCGGTGTTGCCATCAGCGCACCGCGGGGAGGGATCGCATGCATCGCACGCTGAAGGTGACCGTGGTGACGGCCGCCGCGCTAGGTACAGCCATCTCCATGGCCGGGGTCGGCGCCGCCGCACCCAACAATTTGCATGGCGGCATCGCCGTCCGACAGCAAGCTCGCCACGCCTACGTCCAGGCCACTGGCGGCGCGCCAACCAACAACCACACGCCCGACGACAGCGACCTGGCCGACGAGCAGGCCCAGTACGCCTACGAGCGGACCGCGCCAGCCGGCTTCGTCTCGGGCGACGCCCTGACAAGCGCCGCCCAGCAGGCCGCCGCCCTCAAACAGTCCGGTGGGGCTTGGCAGCAAGTCACCGATGACGCCTACAACGGCCAGCCTTCCAACTACACCGATCCGTTCTGGTCGAACGTCGGGGCCGGGTTTTCACTCGTCGGAGGGCGCATCACGGCGCTGGCCCAGACACCGGATGGCACCTGGTTTGCCGGGGCCGCGGACGGTGGGGTATGGCGCTCCAGGGACCAGGGCCAGCAGTGGACCCCGGTCTTCGATCAGATGCCCACGCTGTCCATCGGCGCCCTGGCGGTCGACCCGATCGACGGATCCCTGTGGGTGGGCACCGGTGAGGCCAACGTCTCCCAGGACAGCTACGCCGGCACCGGCGTGTATCGCTCGACCAACGACGGGGCCACCTTCCGCCTAGTTGGCGATACCACGACCGGCAACCCACTGGAATCGCGCACCACGTTCCGGATCGCTTTCGACGCGGCTGGCGATGCCTACGCCGCCACCGACAATGGCTTGTTTCGCTACTCGGCTGCCACCGGGCAATGGACCGAGGTACTCGACCCGGCCGGCCCGGTCGACAATCCGCCCTACGACCAACAGGTCACGGACGTGGCGGTAGTCCCCGGCTCCGGCGGGGCTGATGTCATCGCCGCCATCGGGTGGCACGGCCCTGGCAACACCCAGAACAACGGATTCTACCAATCGACCAACGGTGGGACGACCTTCGCCCCGGTCACGCCCACGGGCGATATCGACGCCTCGGACATCGGGCGCACCACGTTCGCCTATTCGGCGGATGGCACCAAGCTGTACGCCATCGTGCAGTCCGTGGCCGCCGAGGCGGCCGGCGCCGAATCGGTGTTGCAGGGCATCTTCGTGGCGAGCGGCAACCCGGCCTCGGTGAGCGGACCCTGGACCAAGATTGGTGACGAAGCCAAGCTGGCTGCGTCCGGGTCGGCCCTGGCGGTCGGATCTGGCTACGGCGTCGGTGTCCAGGCCTGGTACAACCAGGACCTCGCCGTCGACCCGACCAACCCCGACCACGTGTACGCCGGTCTGGAAGAGGTGTTCGAGTCCACCAATGCGGGCACCACCTGGGTCACGGCCAGCCCTTATTGGAACTATCCCTTCGCCTGCGACCAGACCTCTCCCCCGACCTGCCCGCTCACGACCCACCCCGACCAGCACGCCATGATGATCGCCGACGGGAAGATCGTGATCGGCAATGACGGTGGCGTCTACAGCCGCCCGTTGGCCGATGTCCAGCAGTACGGCGACTGGAGCGACCTCAACGCCACTTTGCACGACCTGCAGTACTACGACGCCCGGGCCGGCAGTCTGCCTGGCAGAGGCGTCGGTGTGTGGGGTGGCATGCAGGACAACGGCACGTCCGTCCTGAACAGCGGCGCTGCCCAGATGGCCGAAGCGGCTGGCGGCGACGGATTCGACGTCGTCGTCGACCCGCAGAACGCCAACAACATGGTCGGCGAGTACACCGACGGCGCCATGTACTCCTCCACGGACGGCGGGCACAGCTTCCAGGACTACGTCAGCCCGACCTGCGCCGCCCAGGTCACAACCGGGCTGACGCCGCGGCCTGATTGCGATCCCAGCGCCCGCTTCGTCACGCCCCTGACAATGGATCAACAAAACAAGAATGTCTGGCTCACCGGTGGCCGCTACGTGTGGGTCACGACATCCGGGTGGAATACTGCCTGCACCGACAGCACCTGCTCGTGGACGCCGGTCTTCGACACCGGTGCGGCCGACGCCGTCACGGCTCTGTCGTCGACGCAGAGTGGGCGGGTCATCTACGCCGCCTACGTGGGAGGTGGCGGAAATCCCGGTCCGTCCTTCTCCCGGGGGATCGCCACCAACTACGGCGGAACCTGGCACCAGGTCAGCACGACCGGACTGCCGGATCGCTACATCGCCGGTGTCACCGTCGACCCGACGAACCCCGCCCACGCCTACGCCATCTTCAACGGCTATTCCCGGCGCTTCGTCCCCGGTGGCGGCGTCGGCCATGTCTTTGAGACTTGGAACGGCGGTCAGTCCTGGACCGACATCTCCGGCAACCTTCCGGACATTGCGTCCGATGCCCTTGTCCTGGCCCACGGCCAGTTGGCGCTGGCCACGGACGCCGGCATGTACACGGCTCGCGAGGGCAGGGGCGCCCCGACAACCTGGTCCCGGCTGGGCAGCAATCTGCCGAACGTGGCGGTCGACGATGTGACGCCGGGCCCGGATGGCTATATCTATGCGGCCACGCACGGCCGGGGTATCTGGCGCATCGCCTTCGGTCGGTCATCGGGCCGGGGGCACTAAACCCTCCCGGGCCCACATACGTCCACGCTTCGCGGCCGGACCCACCCTGGCCGCGAAGCGTGGACCGCATCCCCCGTCTCGCGGTAGACCAGAGCCCACGCTTCGCGTCTCGGGGATCGGCCGGCCGCGACGTGTGGAGCACGGAGGACGCACCACTGCCGACCGGATCGGGCGGACCGCCCGTTAGGCGGATCGGTGCGTGCCAGGCAGGCAGCTGGCCAGCCTGCTTGGTCCTTAGGCGGTCTTGCGATACTTGGCTACGGCCAGCGGTGCAAACACGGCGATGATGCCCAGACACCACGCCGCCGCGACCAGCACCCTGGACAGGGTCGGTCCGCCCAGAACCAGGGAACGTACCGCGCTGACGGTGGCGGACACCGGCTGGTGGTTGGCGTAGGCCCGCAGCGGGCCGGGCATGCTGCTCGTGGGCACGAAGGCGTTGGAAGCAAAGACCAGCACGGCCAGGACCGGGAAGGCAGCCGCCTGGGCGGCCTCTGCGTTACGCGTGTACAGCCCGACCGTGGCCATGATCCACGACATGGCGAAACCGAACAACATCAAAAAGGCGATGGCGCCCAACAGAGCCGCGGCGTTGGTATGTACATGGAAACCCACGATGAATCCGACCACCACCATGAGGATGATGACAAACAGGTTGCGCACTGCGTCAGCCAGGGTCCGACCGGCCAGGACGGCCGAGCGGGCCATGGCCAACGAGCGGAACCGTTCGATGAGGCCCTTCTGTAAATCCTCGGCCAATCCCACGCCGGTATTGGTCGAACCAAAGCACACCGTCTGCACGAAGATGCCCGCCATAAGGAAATCGACATAACGCACACCCGGCACATGAATGGCCCCACCGAACACGTAGCGGAACAACAACACGAAGATCACCGGCTGGATCGTCGAAAAGACCAGCACTTGTGGAGTCCGAGTCATGGCGATCAGGTTCCGCTTGGCGATCGCCATGGAGTCAAGCACCGCCCACTCGGCTCGAGAATGGTGCGGAGGCGCCAGGGGCGTCGGTGCGGTGGGGACGGCGACGCTCATCAGGCTGCTCCCTCCTGCTCCTGGCGACCTCGCCGGCGCCCCCCGGTGGCGGGCTGCCCGTTCGGCGGGGACATTTCCGCGGCGTGACCCGTCAACTGGAGAAACACATCGTCCAGCGTCGGCTCGCGAATCGACACGGTGTCGGGAACGAGCCGGTTCGTATCCAGGTAGCGGGCCACCTCGAGGACGCACCGGCCGCCTTCTGCGACATGGAGGGCAACGGTGCGCCCGTCCTCGACAACCTCGGCGGGCCCAATGGTGCGCAGCCCCGCCGAGGCTCTTTGGGCGCTGGCCGCATCCGCCAAACGGACCTCGATGATCGTGGTCCCCAAACTCGCTTTGAGTTCGGTGGAGGTGCCCCGGGCAATGATCTCACCGCCGTCAACAACGATGATGCTGTCGGCGAGGCGGTCCGCCTCCTCCAGGTACTGGGTCGTGAGCAGGACGGTGGTGCCATCGGCGACCAGTTGCTCGATGAGCGCCCACAGGTCGCTACGACCGCTGGGGTCCAGGCCGGTCGTCGGCTCGTCCAGAAACAGCACCGGGGGGCGGTGCACCAGAGCCGCGGCTACGTCGAGGCGGCGGCGCATGCCACCCGAGTAGGTGCGCACCGGCCGTCTGGCCGCCCCACTCAGGCCGAACTGCTCGAGCAGTTCGTCGGCCCGGACCACGGCCGTCTTCTTGGCCTGGTGGCTCAGCTGACCGATGAGCCGGAGATTCTCGACACCGGTCAGGTTCTCGTCGACGGCCGCGTACTGGCCGGCCAAGCCGATGTGGGCGCGCACCGCCTCGGCATCCCGAACGACGTCCATACCGAGAACTGCCGCCCGCCCACCGTCCGGCTCGAGAATGGTGGTGAGGATTCGTACGGTCGTGGTCTTGCCGGCGCCGTTGGGGCCGAGCAGACCCAGAATGGTCCCGGCGGGAACCTCAAAGTCGATGCCGTTGACGGCCAAGACGCTCCCGAAGTGCTTGACGAGACCCTCGACCGTGATAACCGCTTCTGCCATGATCTCTGATCTTGCCACGATCCTTGAGTAAGATCAACATTCTATTTCGATCAATCGCCGCCACAAACGGCTAGACTGCGACGCCGTGGTTACCCGAAGCCGCGGCCGCTCTCCCGCCCGGGAAGCCTGGCGGTACGTGGCGGACATGTGGTTCAGCGACGAGATCCACGAACGGTTTCATGCCGCGTGTATGGCCGCTGACGTGACACCGCCACAACTCAAAGCCCTGCTGTCGCTGGAGCCCGGTCAAGCCCAGTCTATGGGGGCTCTGGCCGAGGGTTGGCGCTGCGACGCCTCCTGGGTGACTGGAATCGTCGACGGGCTGGAGGGACGCGGCTACGTGGAACGGCATCCCCATCCGACCGACCGCCGCGTTAAGGTCGTGGCTCTGACGGTCCTCGGCGAGAAGGCCAAGGCCCAGGCACTCGACTGCCTCTACGAGCCTCCCTCCTCGTTGTCCGAGTTGACCGACGCCGAGCAACGCACGCTGCGTGATCTTCTGGTCAAGATCCAGCGGGCCCGGGAGGCCCGGCAATCTCATTAGTCGCACCGCGCTTTGCGCACGACAAGATCCGAGTACGCCTGCTCGTTGTGATGGGTGTCCGGGGCGCCGGGCGCAATTATTGTTCACCCCCGTTGACGGTCAGAATGACTCCGGTTGCCTAACCAGAACCATTTCTTGGGCGGCGGGCCAATGCGGTGGTCCAGACCGACTGCCCGGTTAGCCGCTCCCGCACGCAGGTGACGGCACGGGTGGCTGGCGGGGATGTTCGACGCCACGTTCCCGCAGGCGAGGCGGGCGCCGCCGGGCCGGGTGCCGGGCGGCGGGTCCCTACGGTGGCGCTGACTCATCACAATGATCACGTCGGAGCACCAGAAGTGGACCGTGTCGGAGCTCGGCTTACGTTAACACGATTATCAATAAATGAGTCTGCCTTCGTCCGCGGTCTACTCGACGCCCCAGAACGACAGAAGAGGCCTCGTCACCCTGCCCGTACGGGATTCGCCCGATCCAGAATCAGGTTAATCAGCTCAAAACGCGACTTAGCACCGCCCCGCACCTTACACTCGGATAGCGTCGAGTAGAGGTAATGCCGTTCGATGGATCTCTCACATGACAGCAGTACAATCCTGGGCCAGCTGAGAAAGGGGCAGGCCGAAAGCAACATGCGCCTCGATGCTCTGCGGGTCGAGCTCCAGCGCCTCAATGTGCATCTCGAGCAACTCGCTGCGGCGGTGGCGACCCGGCCCGACGAATCGACCCGACCCGGTTCCGCTCAACTGTACCTGTCCCAAGTCGTCTCGACACTGCGCCCGAAAGCTCTGGCCATGTGGGCCCAGGTGCAGAGTCTTCCCCGAGACCTTCGCACCAAGAAGCTGCCTCAGCGCCTGCCGGCGGAACCTCCTCGAAACGGGCAGGCTGATCCGGCGCTGGATCCCCCACTCCCGCCTTCCCGTTAGCGTCCTCGTTTCTCTCAGTTCAATGTTCCACCTGGCACATTGCCGCTCGGTACACTGCAGCGGCCATGGCCAAGCGCCCCAGCAGCAACCCTTTCCATTACGGCACACCGGTCGAGGGTGACCAGTTCACCGGGCGGCGGCATGAGCTTGACGCCCTGCTCAGTCGCATGCGCAACGGCGTCAACGTCGTGTTGCTCTCGCCCCGTCGCTACGGCAAGACCTCGCTGCTGCACGTCGCCGAGGCCCGCTTGGCCCGTAGCCGGCCGGCGGCCGCGGTCATCGAAGTCAACGTTCTAAGAGCGACCAGCCTGGCCGGGCTCGTCGGCCTCCTCACCGCGGGCGCGTACCGCCTGCCAGGCGGGAAGTGGCAGCGGGCCCGCCAAGCGGTGCCGGAATTCCTCCGGCGCATTCGGGTCACTCCCCTGGTGACGTTCGACCCCACTGGAGTGCCCAGGTTCGGGTTCGATACCGCCATCGCACCCCGCGACGCCGAGTCGGTGTTGGCGGACATCTATGCCCTCCTGGCCGAAGAAGCCGAGCAACGACCGGCGGCCCTGGTGCTCGACGAGTTCCAGGCCGTCACCCGCCATGGGACGTCGCTGCCGGACGTTTTCAAGGCCCTGGCGGACCTACATCCGCGCGTCAGCCTGGTGTTGGCGGGGTCCAAGCGGCACCTCATGGAAGAGCTGGTCAGCCGTGAACACGCCCCGCTCTTCGGGATGGCCCAACGGCTGTCCCTCGGGCCTATCCCGGACCAGGAGATGAGCGCCTACTTGCGGGCGCGGGCTACGGGTGCGGGCAAACCCCTGGAAGCAGACGCGGACACCTACCTTCTTTCTCTGGCGGGGCCGGTCCCCAATGACATTCAGCACCTGGCGTTCGAGGCGTACGAAACGGCCGGCGCCCGCCTCGACCAACACGCCGTGGACCAAGGAATGGCGCGGGCCGTGGCTCACGACAATGTTCTGTATGCGGAAAACCTGGCCCGGTTGTCGCCCGGCCAGGCTCGGGTGCTCGCCGGCCTGGCAGCCGAACCTCCTGACGAGCCCTATTCCGCCCGGTTCGCCCGGTCGGTCGGCCTGGCGAGCGGCAGCTCCGTCCGCAAGGCTCTACAGCCGCTGTTGCTCAACGAAGACGTCGTCGAGCGGGACGGTCGGCTGGTAGTGGCCGATCCGTTTTTCGCGGCGTGGTTGCGTGCGGATGACCGGGGATGACCGGGAAACCTTGGTCGCTCGCCACCGATTGACATTGATCAGGGCTCGGTTGGTTCGGCCCGTCGCGACCCACACCCCCCCGAACCGTCTCCCGGCGAGCGGCACCCGCCCCGCCGTGACGCCCGGGCCCAGGCCACCGTTCCGACGGTGCATGCCACCGAGGGCGGGCCCACGCCACCCTTCCGACGGTGCATGCCTCCGAGCGCGCCACTTCGTCACATTCACTTTCCACCACCACTCGGCTGATGGGACGTTGTGGCGACAGGGTGCTCGTTCTGTCACAACTGGTCGGTCAACCTCCGAACCAGTTGTGACATTGTGGCGATGGGCGGCGATGGGGATGCCCTCGACAAGGTCGTGGTGCCGACCCAGAGGACGACCCGCGCTCGTCGCCGCTGGTGTCGGAGCGTCTCCGCTTGCGCCGGTCCAGTCCTTTCGTGGTCGCTTGTGGGCGCCCGATGCCGGGTTTGCTGCCTTGGCTCTCTGCCTACGGGACGCGCCGGACGGTGGGGCCACCCGGTTTCGCGCCTCTGGCTCGTTGAGGGCGAGGACGCCGATCACGGAGAGACGCGACATGGCCGGAAAGCGCACGATCCAAACTCCACGGGGCGCCTCCGCCCTACGGGGGCGGGTGGGACTCGGCGCATCGCGGTGTGGTACGAGGTGTCATTCACAGCCCGACCGAAGGACGTCGCCCGCCTCCGGCCGGTTGAGGGCGAGCATCCGCACCGGCCCCTTGTCGGCGCTGATAGCGCCGGTTATCTGGTCAGGCGTGCTGGCTGATGAGGCCACCACCGTCCACCACGGTGACCTCCCCGGTCATCCACGAGGACAGATCGCTGGCCAGGAACAAGGCCGCCCGGGCGATGTCCAGGGGCTCGCCCAATCGTTGCAACGGCCACGGCCAGTGCTGTTGATCTCCGCCCGGTTCCCAGAGCGCCCGAGAGAAATCCGTCTGAACCAAGCCGGGGGCCAGAGCGTTGACCCGGACGCCAGGGCCCAGCTCAGTGGCGAGCTGGCGGGTGAGGTGGATCAGGGCGGCCTTGGACGTGTCGTACATGCCGATTTGGCCCCCGTACTTGAGGCCACCTATGGAGACCAGGTTGATAACCGCGCCGCCTCGCCCGGACATGGATTGCTTCCAGGCCTCCTGGGTCCAGACCAGCGGGCCTCGCAGATTGACCTCGATGATCTTGTCGAAACGGGGCAGATCGATGTCGATGGTCGGGCCGTAGTAGGGGTTGGCCGCGGCGTTGTTGACCAGGATGTCCAACCCGCCGAAGCGCTCGATTGTCGCCGCCACACACGCGTGCGCCGCGTCGGGGCTGCCGGCGTTGGCCGCGAACACGGCCGTGTCGCCGTCGATAGTGGCAGCGGTGGCTTCCAGGGCCTGTATCTTCCGCGAGGACAGCATGACCGCGGCCCCGTGTTCAGCGTAGATGCGGGCGATAGCCGCGCCGATCCCTTTGGAGGCGCCGGTAACAAGGGCGACCTTGCCGGTGAGGTCCAGACTGTCCGTTGCCATGGGTTTGCTCCTGTGTGACTGGCGACACCGAAGCTTCCCTGCTCGGGCCTGCCTGTGCAACTCCCGGGCTTGACGGCCTCCATGGCTACCCCCGGACAAGGTCGGAGGCACAGTTGGCCACGACCGGCGACCGACGAGCATCGAGCGGCCCCCTGGTGGCGTCCCCTCGACCCGATCCGAACGTCCCGAATGACGGTCCTGGATAGGCCTCAGGCACACGAGGCCCCGAGGCGCGCCATTGGCGGTGCTCCTACCCCTGGCACTGCGGCGAGGAAAACGTGATCGAGTTGACGAAGTTGCGCACCGGCTGCAGCCCCGCCAGGTCCGGGAAGCTGGCGGCGATACCCAGGGCATGTTGCTTGTCCAGCGCCAGCCGGATCTGGGCGTAGTACGGGCCGGACGCCGCGCCTCCTGCTGCGTACGTGTTCAAGTCGCCGGTTACGCCGCAGGCCACCAGCGTCTCGGTGCGAACCTGGCGATAGCCCGCCCTGACCTGGCCGAGCTTGGCGACCGTCGGAGCGGTGGTGACGACGATCGTCTCCGTCTGGGCCGGCGCCCGGAAGACGGCGCTGGCCGCGGAGTCGACGACCGACCAGGTCAGCGGAAACAGGACCTGGAAGTGGTGGACAACCGACGTGAAGTCCCGGAATGTCCCGGCGGCACTGAGGCTGGGACTCCCGCTGATCCAGCCGGTAATCGTTGCCCCCCTCACCTTGTACCAGCCCCCCGATTGTCCAGTTTGGCCTTCTACTTCGAGGACCACACCCTGCCCGGCAGTCCCCAGTACCTTTGCTGCCAGCGATGGCGCTGCCCGCACATGAAGACCAATAGGGCTCAGCACCGTCCGCGGCCCGGTGGTTTCAATGCCTGGAATGGTGGTGGTAGGTGCCGGCGCGGCGGTGACGCTGGGGCTGGTTTGCCGGGCTGGGTGGCCGCCCGAGCCGCCAAACAAGCCGCAGCCCGACACAGTCACACCCAGCACCAACCCGCCAAGCAGCTGTCCAGCCCGAGCCAGCCAGCCGGATCCTTCACGCCCGGCAGCTAGTGAGCCGGGGCGGGGCCGCCTGGCCCGCGACAGCAGAGCCAGCACCGCAGGGCCCCGACGACGCCGCCCCCAGCCGCCAAACCGCACCGGCGCCCACCCCGCACAGCCCGCACAGCTCGGACCACCCGGCCCCCAAACGCCCGACCGCGGCGGCGCCCACCCCGGACCACCCCGCCTCCAACCGCCCCGCCGCACGGGCGCCCGATCCTGATCCGCACACGTTGCACACGTTGCACACGTTTCCCGACACGACCCCCCGGCCACGTGTCCACTATCGCCGCTCAGCGCAGCCAAGGCGCGGATGACGCCCCTACGCCAGCAGATCCGCATCCAGGCGGCCGTGCAGGTAGTCGTCGTATGCACTCAGATCCAGGAGGCCGTGACCCGAGTAGTTGAAAAGGATCACCCGATCGACGCCCTCCTCCCGTGCCCGCAGGGCCTCGTCGATGACCGCCCGGATGGCATGGCTCGTCTCAGGCGCGGGTATCGCCCCCTGGACACGGGCGAACTGCAGGGCCGCCTCGAACACCTTCCCCTGCGGGTAGGCGACGGCCTCCATCCGGCCGGCCTTCACCAGGTTGGAGATGATGGGCGCGTCGCCGTGGTAGCGCAGTCCGCCGGCGTGAATCGGTGGCGGGATGAATTCATGCCCGAGCGTGTACATCGGGAGCAGCGGAGTCAACCCCACCGTGTCACCGAAGTCATACTCGAAACGGCCCTCGGTCAAAGTCGGGCAAGACGCGGGCTCGACTGCAAGCAGTCGCACTTCGCTGTCGGGCACGAAGGGAAGGCTTATGCCGCCGAGGTTGGAACCTCCCCCGCAACTGCCCACGATCAGGTCGGGTCTTTCCTCGCCTGCGACCCTGAGTTGCTCTTTGGCCTCGAGCCCGATCACGGTTTGGTGGAGCAGCACATGGTTGAGCACGGAGCCGAGCGAATAATGGCTGTCATCCCGGCTGGCGGCGTCACGCACGGCGTCGCTGATTGCCGTGCCCAACGAGCCCGGGTGGCCCGGGTCGTCGACGGGCGAAGCCACCACCTGGCCACCCCAGCTCTCCATCATGACCCGCCGGTAGGGCTTTTGCTCGTATGAAGCCCGCACCATGTACACCATGCACTCCAGGTCGAACAAGGCAGACGCAAAGCTGAGGGCGCTCCCCCACTGGCCCGCCCCGGTCTCGGTGGTGAGGCGCTTGATCCCTTCCGCCTTGTTGTAGTAGGCCTGCGGCACTGCTGTGTTGGGCTTGTGGGAGCCTGCTGGCGAAACCGACTCGTCCTTGTAGTAGATGCGCGCCGGCGTGCCGAGAGCCCGTTCGAGACGATCGGCACGCACCAGAGGAGTCGGACGCCACAAGCGCAGGACGTCGAGAACCCCGCCGGGAATGTCGATCCACGGCTCTGCGCTGACTTCCTGCGCGATGAGCGCCATCGGAAAGAGCGGGACCAGGTCATCAGGGCCTACCGGCTCCTTCGTCGCCGGGTGCAGGGGCGGGTCAAGCGGTGCGGGGAGACGCGGGGCGATGTTGAACCACGCCTCCGGAATCTGTTCTGGACTCAGGTTCCAACGCACGATCACCCTCCACTCTGAGCCGATACAGGCAGCTTCGGTGGCGTGAGCATCGCGCAAATCCAGCTCCCAGCTGGGGCGCTCGGCACAGGATGACCGCCCGCTGACAGCGACGCGGTCTTTGCGAAGCTTGTCCACGTGCCCGACGACCTCCCCAGTTCATCCTCCCTGACGCGTGGGCCTGGCGCGGCTTGGCTGGACGATCACCACGGCGATCCTCGGGGCGTTTGGCTGGTTCTGGGCAAGAAAGGCACCACGGCCCCGACGACGCTCACCCATTCCGAAGCCCTGGACGAAGCTTTGTGCTACGGCTGGATCGACGGGCAAGTTCGCCAGCGGGACGAACAGAGGTATCTGCAGCGGTTCACTCCCCGCGTCGCTCGTAGCCGGTGGTCGAAGCGCAACGTCGGCAACGTCGAACGTCTGCTCGCCGAGGGTCGGATGCACTCTGCGGGCCTCGACCTGGCAGCGCGGGCCAAAACAGACGGCCGCTGGGACGCAGCATACCCCTGACCCGCCCGAGCCGAAGTGCCGTCCGACCTGGCGGCAGCCCTCGCTGCCAACCCCGTGCCCAAGCCATGTTCGCCATCCTGACCAGCCAGAACCGCGACGCGGTGCTGTACCGCATCAACACCGCCAAAGCGGCTGGCACCCGCGCCAGACGGATTCGGGCGTTCGTCGACATGCTGGTTCGGGGCGAGACAGCACATACCCAACGACGCCAACTTGAGCGCTGATACCCGGCCTGCGGGCACCAAGAGCCCCCGCCGCTTGACCGGCGACAGCCCCCGCTGCTGAGGAGGTACCACCCCCGCGACCAGCCCTTCAGCGCCCGCTTGCGAGCGGCTGGTCCTCGGCCACCTACGCTGTCGCACCAACCTGCTTTTATGTCCGGCACCGAGCCACAGGAGGACGATGTATGGCGCAGAGCGCAGGATTGCACGAACCGGAAGACCGACTGTCGCCCGCGACCATCGACCGGCACCGCGCCTTCGTCTCCATCCAGGAGGAGCTGGAGGCCGCCGACTGGTACGACCAGCGAGTCGACGCCACCGACGATCCGAGCCTCGCAGCCATCCTGGCCCACAACCGAGACGAGGAAAAAGAGCACGCCTCCATGCTCATCGAGTGGCTGCGCCGCAACGATCCCGCGCTCGACAAGCACCTGCGGACTTACCTGTTCACGACCGAGCCCATCACCGAGATCGAAACCGAGGTCGAGGCCGGCGCTTCCAGCGGCGCCGCCACCACCTCGGCCGGCGGCGGTTCGTTGGGCATTGGCAGCCTGAAAGGGGACACCCTGTGAACCATCTCCAACGCTCTCACGCGCCCATCACCGAAGAAGGCTGGAAGCAACTTGACGAAGAAGTGCGCCAGCGCATCGTTCCGTCGTTGGCCGCCCGGAAGCTGGTCGACTTCTCCGGGCCGCACGGGTGGACGCATTCCGCCGCCAACCTGGGCCGGGTGAGCCCGATCGACCCCCCCGCCGAGGGTCTGGAGGCCCATCAGCGCCACGTACTGCCCCTCGCCGAACTGCGCGTCAACTTCTCCGTCTCCCGGGCCGAACTGCTCGACATCGACCGGGGCGCCGCGGACTTCGACCTATCGGCCCTCGACAGCGCCGCCCGGCGCATCGCCGAGGCCGAGAATGTCGCGGTCTTCGGGGGCTGGCCCGCGGCCGGCATTCCCGGGATCAAGGGTACGGCCACCACTTCGCCCGTCCCCCTCGGCGATGACGTCGCCCACTATCCCCGGCACGTGGCCAGAGCCGTGGAGATGCTGCTCGACGCCGGCATCAGCGGCCCCTACGGTCTGGCCATCGGACCAGACGGCTACACGGGCGTGGTCGAGACCACCGAACACGGGGGCCTCATCGTCTTCGACCACCTGCGCCAGATTCTCGACGGGCCCATCGTGTGGGCGCCGGGCGTGGTCGGTGCCGTCGTCCTGAGTCTGCGGGGGGGCGACTTCATCTTCGACTCGGGCGAGGACCTTTCGCTGGGTTACGACTCCCACGACCGGGAGGCAGTGCACCTGTACCTGGAGGAGAGTTTCACCTTCCGGGCCGTCACGCCTGAGGCCGCCGTGGTGCTCGCGTAACGGCCGCATCTTCTTCTCCTAAGCCCGGCCGGGCCCCCGCCCACCCCGTCGGCGGTCCTCCCCTCGTCCGGTCGCGTCCCCCTCTTGGCCTACCTGCGTCGCCGCATCGTCCACAGAGGGGACCACCGGGCACGGGCGCCAGTTCGGCCTCGACCTCGTAACCGAACCGCCGGTAGGTACGGAAGGTAGTCGGCCGACTGGGTCTCCAGGTAGCAATCGATGCCGTCCCGGTCTGCCTGCTCGAGCACCAGCTCCTGGAGGTGGGCGCCGAAGCCGGTCCGCTGGACTGACGGGTCAACGACCAGGAGCAACAGATACCACGGCGCATCCTTCGGATGCGCCCGATCGATGGCGTTCAGGGAACGCACGCCGTCGCGCAGCCCCCGGGGCCGCAACACCGTGGCCCGACCGGCTCCACAGACCCGCGAGCCTGAGCCAGCAGCCCCAACGGATAGACCGCCGGGGGCACCCAGGCCGCCACCCCACCTAATCGGCCGGCCGCCGTCCGGGCGCCTGTTACCCGCCCGGTCGTGCCTAGCGAAGCCACCGCAGAGCGGAAGAACAACGCCAGCCCTCTCGCCCGACGTACCTCTCTAGATTCGAGAAAGGCGAAGAAGGGGTCCTAGTGAAAAGCCCGGCCTGCGACGACGGCCACCTCATCGAGCTCGCAGCCCCGGGTTGCCAGCGGAACGACGGAGATTTCCGGCTTGCCCATCTCACCCTCCCCTCTACCATCGGAGAGATGATCGAGCAAACGGACTTCGGGCGCACCGGGCATCGCAGCACCCGCACCATCTTCGGGGCCGCCAGCCTAGGGCGCATGCCGCAGGACCGGGCCGACGCCGTACTCGATGTCCTTCTGGAGTTCGGCGTCAACCACCTCGATACCGCCGCCAGCTATGGCGACTCAGAATTGCGGATCGCACCCTGGCTGGCCGGGCGTCGCGACCAGTTTTTCCTCGCCACCAAGACGGGCGAACGTACGGGCCCTGCCGCCCGGGCCAGCCTGGAACGATCACTAGAGCGCCTCGGCGTGGACCACGTCGACCTCATCCAGCTACACAATCTGGTCGAGGAAGACGAATGGACCACGGCCCACGGCCCGGGCGGCGCTGTCGAGGCGCTCGCCCAGGCCCGCGACGAAGGACTCGCCCGGTTCATCGGCGTTACCGGCCACGGTCTGCGCATCGCCGGCATGCACCTCCGCAGCCTGGAGCGCTTTGACTTCGACTCGGTGCTCTGTCCCTGGAACTTCAGCCTGTCCCGGAACCCCGCCTACCGCCGGGACGTCGAACAGCTCCTCTCCGTCTGCCGCCAGCGTGGCGTGGCCGTGCAGACCATAAAGTCGCTGGCACGCCGGCGCTGGGAACCCGAGAATACGGAGCCGCGTTTCAGCTGGTACCAACCCATCCCCGCCGGCGACGGGCTGGTGCACGCCGTCCACTGGCTTCTCTCGCAGCCCGGCCTCTTCCTCAACACCTCCAGCGACGCCCGGCTCTTACGCGCCACCCTGGAGGCCGCCCAGGCGCCAGGGGCAGCCCCCACGGACGCCGAGATGGAGACCGATCAGGCCGCCCTTGGGATCCAGCCGCTGTTCGACGGGGCCGCCCTGGAACGCATTTAAATTTCCTTCTTGACTCTCCTGTAACGGGAGGGTGGACGCTTGCATCATTCCAATCCCGAGGAAAAAGGAGCAGTGTTGTGAGCGTTACTTTCTTCTCCATCAGTCTCGACTGTGCCGACGCGGGCAAACAGGCTGACTTCTGGTCGCAAGTGCTCAACCGACCGGTCGACGATGGCGCCAGCCAGGACTTTGCCGCCATCGGGCTTCAGAACGGTGGCGGCGGCGAAGTGTGGATGTTCCATCGAGTGCCCGAGTCGAAGCGGGCCAAGAACCGCGTACACCTTGACTTCCTGGCCGCCGATCGGCCCCAAGAAGTGGATCGGGCACTCACCCTGGGCGCCACCCACATTCGAGACGTCGACGAAGGTGGCTACCAGTGGTCGACCCTGGCCGACCCCGAGGGCAACGAGTTCGACATCGTCGCTGCTCCGCAGTAGACGCCCACGAGCCCTTGGAGCTCTGCCGCCGCAACCCCATCGAGCCCGGTTGGGCAGTCGTCCGAGACGTCCGCGGGGTTGCGGTCGAATCACGAACGTCACGTGTTGTCGGGCAGCTCGCCGGCGGCCGGCGTGGCACGCAAACGTCCACACTTCGCGCGCCGACGGCGCCCGGCCGCGAAGTGTGGACCCCTCAGCGCGCAATTCGGCGCTCTTCGGTCCACGCTTCGCGCTCCCCCTCTGCTAGCCACAAAGTGTGGACGGATAGTCGCGCCACTCAGCCATTCGAAGCCGGTTCGGGCCGTTACTGAGAACGTGGAGTTGCGCCACGGTCACCCTGTTGTGGCTACGCCGAAGGGCCTCATGACCCGAGAACGCCTCAATGTCCGCGGTTTACAAGCTGGCGAAGCCTGGCCGCGAGGAGTGGACCCGGAGCGCGCAATCGGGCAGTCCTCGGTCCAAGCTTCAAGTCGGACGAAGTACCTCGCGCGAAGTGTGGACCAGTGTCGGCACCACCAAATCACAAGGGTGTCGGCGTTGGGGGGCTGTCCGAGAAACACGGATCGCCCAATTCGGAGTCCGACGTTGAAACACGACCGGCAGTTCTCGGGAGCTAATTGGGCCTGTAACTTCACGACCTGTCCAACGGAGAAGCAAGCATGCAAGCTTCCATCAGATCGTGGTTCGGTCGCCGGAGTGGGCGAGGTCACGGCAGCGTGGTCAAGTCCTGATCGCCGCCGATCTTCGGACGCTTCCTTCTATCCCAGTGCGGCGCACACATGCACTGCGCGGCTCTGAAGCGCTTCCTAACAGCCGAAGTCGGTCCACGACTGCTCCCGACGATGACCGCACTTCCAACAGCGCCAGGCGTAGGTCCACGTTCACCTCACCCTGATCCACCGGAGTTTCGAGTGTCGCGCGGAGAGACAGTAGGCCGAAAGGGTGCGAAGGACACCAATTGCTTCTACATCTGCGCGTTAAGTACTGACGTGCGGACTCGGGATCAAACCTTTTAGCTGGTCAAGCATGGGCACGAAGGGCGATCGATGACTACCGCAGCGTCACGGATCTTGGTTGCCCGTGCACTTGACGTACTCGCCAGCCAAGTTCTGACTGGCAGCCATTGCACACCGGACAACGATGCGCGAAAGTTCCCGAGAAGCTATGAGACGCAAGATCCTGGGACTAGGCGCCGCAGCCATATTGAGCTTGGGGGCATGCTCAAGTGGCACTCACGACGCTTCCCCCACGACCGCGCGGGTGTCGTCAACATCAACAGGCGACGAAACCGTTCCGAACTCCGATGACATACCACCGGTCATTAACATCACCTACGTCGACGGAGTTCTGAAAGCCCTCTTCCACGTCTACGGAAACGCCACTCGGTCACTAGTCGCAACGCATGCGCTTTCGCCGCTGGCAACGGCTGATTTTCGCTCCATCTATAACAATCCCCTCTACGCCTCTGAGATTCAATTGGCAGAGGAAAGCCTGCAAGGCCAAATCCGGAACGTCCGATCTGAACCGGGAGACGGAGTAGTTAAGGTACGATCTCTTATTTATGCAACAAGTAGCTGCATATTTATCGAAACGTCGACTGATCTTTCCGCCGTACTCATTCACCCAACCCCGACGGCAGCATCCGAATACTATGAGCTTAAGCACAAGCAACCTGGTATCGATCCAGGTCATTTGAACGCTACACCATGGGCTATATCATTCAACGCCGCCTACCTGACACCTACTTCGGTGGCAAATAGATGCGACGGGTGACGATCCTTCTCCTACTAATAGGCTTCTTCTATTTAACGACGTCAGCTATTGCTCGTCCTGCCGATGCAAGTGGAACGTGCTTCAGCACGATGCTGGGAGCCGGACTCTATTGCGGAGGCGGATTCGTCGTAACCGAGCCAGGAGCGCCGGCGGTTCAACCATCTGCTCCCGCTACTAATAGCGAGGCGCCTGTCGCCGGCAATTCGTCTGGGGGCCACGCCCAAGTGGCCAGCGCTCATTCTCCCCCACTGACGCCGTACGTCGCTTTTGGCCCTACGGGCCCATGCATCGCGCTCGGCCCTGCTACCCCAACCGCGAACGCCACTGTCTCTCTATGGATGGGAACCCAACAGCTTCCGGGCTGCGCGGCTCCCGCCTCGCCGCCGCCAAATGTCGCTAGTGCGCCGCCACATCCGGCGATTGATCCCGCCACTTTGGCGGTTCAGTTCTGGCAAACCATTCCATTACCGGTGGCGCACCCGTCGATTCCGCCGGGATATGCGATTACCGGAAAAGTGGCCTATCTCGTCACAGACGGCACTATCGCTCCGGCCCGCTATCAACGATCGACCCCGCTGGGCACCCTCACCATCACCGCTCGCGGGAGCTATCTGGTCGACTGGGGAGACGGGACGCTGCCGCTGTGGACCGGCCCCTATCGGGAGGAGGGCGGTCCATTTCCAGACGGTCTCATCTCTCACACCTACGACAACACCGGAACGGTAACGGTGATTGTGCGCGAACTATGGACAGCGACTTGGGCGCTCGGCTCAGCCAACGGAGTGCTCGGCGCACTGCACACCACGGCCACGGTCGCTGGCTTCGCGGTCCGCCAACTGCAGGCTGTGATTACTAACTAAGCAGGCGGCGGGGTCACAGCCGGCGCCCAGGGCAGCGTCGCCGGAACTCCGACGCGAAACGTGTCGACCATCCGGTTGCGTTCTGTCGCCAGGTAAAGCTCGCCATCATCTCCACTCGTCCAAGCCAGCCTGTCGAGTCGCTACGGTCACGTGGGCAGCAGGATGGTGAACTCACAGCCGGGGCCGATGTTGCGGACGGTGATGTCACCCCGGTGGGCTTCGACGAGGCCCCGTGCAACCGCCAGGCCCAGCCCGCCCCGATGCTCCCCGGGAGTCCGGGCCGCGTCGCCCTGGTAGCCCATGTCAAACACCTGGGCCAGGTCGCGCTCGGGAATGCCCCCGCACCCGTCCCGCACCGAGATGCGCACCCGCCGACACACGGGGTCCAGGCCTGTGTAAACACTGACGCGCCCGCCCGTTGGGGTGTGGCGAATGGCGTTGTCGAGCAGGTTGCAAATGACGCGGACGATTTCCGGGGCGGCCAGTTCTATAACTGGCGTCTGGTCGCGGGCAGAGTTCTGCAGCTCTACCTGCTTGGCCTGGGCCGTGGCCGCGGCTCCGGCCATGGCGTGGTCGATCAGTTCATCGAGTGGGACCGGCTCGAGCTCGAGCCGCAACGATCCCGAATGGATGCGAGAAAGCTCGAAGAGGTCGTCGACCAGCCCCGCCAGGCGGTCCACCTCCTGGCGCATGGTGGCGTAGTAGCGCGCCACGGTCGCCTCGTCGTCCACGATGCCGTCCTCCAAGGCTTCGACCATGGCTCGCAACCCGGCCAGGGGCGTGCGGAGGTCGTGCGACACCCAGGCCACCAGGTCCCGACGACTTTGCTCTGTAGCCGCCGCTTCGGCCCGGGCTTCTGCCAGGCGGGCGGAGGTAGCCGCCAGCTGGGCTGCCAGCGAACCGAGCTCACCAGGCGCAGCCTTGGGGGCCTCGCTGGCGCCGTCTCCGAGACGGCGGGCCAGATCGCCCATCGACCGGCTGGCGTCGGCGACGCGCCGGCCGAGCAGCAGGGCGGCGACGACGGCGACCGTCCCGGCGCTGACCAGCACCACCCACAGGACACGCAAATCGTGCTGCATGAGGAACATGTCCGAGCTCGCCCAGCTCACCCCGATCGCCACCGCGAGCACGGGGGTCAGGGCGGCCACCGCTGCCTGCACGGCGATGCGGCGCCGGCGCAAGGCGCCGAGGAGGGCAACGGCAACAGCCACGGATATGCCGGCCCCCGCCAACGAGTCCACCAGCAGCCGGGCCGTGTCGTGGGCCGGGATGCCGGTGGCCAGCGCCACGGTCCAGGCCACCGCCACGCCGATCACTGCGGTCGCGGCCGCCGCGACGAGCCAGGCGCGACTCACGGCTCGAACCGGTAGCCGACTCCCCATACCGTGCATACGTAGCGAGGCGCAGAGGGGTCCGGCTCGATCTTGGCCCGCAGGCGGCGAACGTGCACCGTGACCGTAGAGGTATCGCCGGTCGTGAAGCCCCACACCGCCTCCAGGAGCGCCTCCCGGCGGAACGCCCGCCGCGGATGCTTCATCAGGTAGGTGAGCAAGTCGAACTCTTTGGCCGTCAAGGCGACCAGCTCGCCGCCCAGCCGTACCTCGTGGCTGCGGAGATCGACTTCGAGGTCACCGGCCGCCAGGGTCGCGGGCCCCCCGGCCGCCGGCAGGGGTCCAGTAGCCCGCCGCAGGACCGCTTTGACCCGGGCGGTCAACTCCCGGGGCGAAAACGGCTTCGCCACGTAGTCATCCGCCCCCATCTCCAGCCCGGCGATCCGGTCCGCTTCGGTTCCCCGGGCCGTGAGCATGATGATGGGAACGGGGACGGCCGCCCGGAGGCGCCGGCAGACTTCCAGGCCGCCCAGCGAGGGCAGCATCAGATCGAGAACGACCAGATCCGGCGTGTCAGCCAGCGCCCGCTGCAACCCGAACGCCCCGTCCGCAACGACCTCCACCCCGTAACCCTCCCGTTTGAGGTAGCGAGCCACCACCTCGCCGACGGTCGGATCGTCCTCGATGATCAGCACGCGGGCCGTCGTCACGGCGGTGTCCAGCATCCGACCATCATGGTCGGTTCCTGCCGGCAGGAGCGGAGGAGTTCATCGAATTGTCAGGGCACCTACAAGCCCTTCAACCAATCGATGAGGATGTCGTTTACTTCCGCGGCGCGCTCCTGCTGTACCCAGTGCCCACACCCGGGCAGGATATGGGTACCGCGCAGTCCGGGTAGGGTCTGCGGGAACCTGGCGATCGCCCGTTGGCCCCAGATGGTCGGCCCGTCGCGCTCACCCCCGATAAAAAGTGACGGCACGGTGATGGGCTGCCGGCTCCACGGCTGGAGGTCAAGCCAATCCCTGTCGATGTTGCGGTAGCGGTTCAGGGCACCCCGGAAACCTTTTTTCTCAAACTCCTCGGTAAAGAAATCAAGGTCCGCTTCGGTCAGCCAGGCCGGCAGCCGATCGGGAAAGACAAAGCGGTCGCGCAGGCGACCGCCCGGCGGCACGGTAGCGAGGTTGGGCACCCCCTCCCCCGATGCGCCGGCGTAGAAGCCGAGCAGCCAGGAGCGCACGTCCGGCTCGGTTTCGGCTTCAGCCCGGCCGGGTTTCTGGAAGTAATTGATGTAGAACTCCTCGGCGCCGCCCATCTCGGCGAAAGCCTCGGTCGGCCGGCGGGGCCCCGGCGGTGTGTAGGGAACGCTGAGCAGGGCCACGGCGCTGAACACGTCGGGGCGCAGTAGCGCCGAGTTGGCGGCGATGGGCGAACCCCAGTCGTGGCCAACGATGACGGCCGAGGGTTGGGCGAGGGCTTCCAGGACGCCGAGGTTGTCGTTGACGTGGTGAAGCATGCCGTAGGCCTCGATCTCGAGGGGTGCGGACGACCGGCCGTAACCCCGCACGTCGATGGCCGCCGCTCGATACCCGGCTCGGGCCAGGGCGGGCAACTGGTGGCGCCACGAGTACCAGGATTCGGGGAAGCCGTGGACCAGCAGCACGAGAGGTCCCTCGCCCTCCTCCACCAGATGAATGCGGGTCCCCCGGGCGTCGAGTGTGCGGTGTTTCACCGCTGACCCCGGTCCAGGAGGCGGGCGAAGGCCGGGTGGCCGGAACGGGGGCCCGCGACCACCCCGACCGCCCCCAGGCCGGTCACGCCGGCGGCCCGGGGCGGACGCGACGCGCAGGGTGGCGACGGGACGCCGGTGAGCCGGCCGGCCAGCCATCCCGTGCTGTCCATGGCGGCGACATTAGGCCGGCACGGGGCGGGGGACATCAGTTTCGTGGGTCGTTCCGTCGCCGGTGGCGCGGTCGCACTCAGGTGCCCAGCCCGTCCCAGGTCAGGGTGGCGGGTAGGTTCCGACGTTACGTGAGTGGGTGGAGCCCCCGGCGGCTGGCGCCACTTCGTCACATCTGCCTACCGGCTGAGGGCCCCGCCCGTGACGATGTGGCGACATAGTTGCCGTCGCGTCACGAGGGGAGGGCGAGCGACGCGAGTAACTGTTACGAAGTGGCGTCGAGGGGCCGAGGCAGGCGCAGAGGGCAGAGGGGCCGAGGCGCCGAGGCGCAGAGGAACAGAGGGGCCGACGGGCGGGGGGGGCGAGGGGCGAAGGGGCACAGGTGCCGTTCAGCCGCGTCGAGCTACTCGTCGGGCCTGCCTGACCTCCTACGGCCTTACTACGGTGAGACCATGCGCATCGCCAACATCGAGGGCCGGGCGAAGTGGCTTACACCCGCCGGGGCAGTCGACGTGCACGCCGCCAGCGCCGGCCAGTTCGGTCCGTCGCTGCCCGCCCTCTACGACGAATGGGACGGCTTTCGAGATTGGGCGCAGCAGACGGGCGAGGACGAGGCGGGCGCCAACCAAGCCGGCCAGCCGTTCGACCCCGCCGCGTGCGGCCCGCCGTCGCCGGCACCCCGACAGGTCTTCGCCGTGGCCCTCAACTACCGGGAGCACGCCGCCGAAACGGGCAACACCGCTCCCGGCGACCCCGTGATCTTCACCAAATACGTCAGCGCCCTCACAGATCCCGTCAGCAAGGTGACGCTTCCCCCCGGCCACGTGGACTGGGAATGCGAGCTGGTCGCGGTCATCGGCCGGCCCGGTCACCAGATCCCCAAGACGGACGCCTGGGCCCACGTGGCCGGCCTGACCGTGGGCCAGGACCTCTCCGAGCGGGTGCTTCAGCGCCGAGGATCCAACCCACAGTTCGGTCTGGCCAAGTCGTATCCGGGTTTTGCCCCGACCGGGCCCGTGCTAGTGACCGCTGACGAGTTCGCCCATCCCGACGATCTGGCGATCGGCTGCGAAGTAAACGGGCAGGCCATGCAGTCCGCCCGCACCTCGCTCATGATCTTCCCGGTGGCGGAGCTGGTTGCTTACCTGTCGACCGTCGTGACGCTCCTACCCGGCGACGTCATCTTCACTGGCACACCGTCTGGCGTGGGTGTCGGCCGCAACCCGCCGGTCTTCTTGGCACCCGGCGACGAGTTACGCAGCTGGATCGAGGGCATCGGCGAGCTGCACCAGCAATTCATCGGCTCCTGACGACGACAGGCTGGCGCTGACAGCCCGGCCCGGCCGGCCAGCCGCCCGGCCGCTCCTGACTGGCGATCAAGTGGGCGTCGCTCAAGGGTCGACAGCGGCCCGCTCCGTCGCACAGGAAGCTGCTGTCGACCAGCCGGCGAGCCGGGCGGTAGCCGTGGCCGCAGTCGTTGGGCCCCAGGCCGGGGAAAGCCAGATCCGCGAAGTCGGCCCAGGGCTGCGGCCACGTGGCTTCGCCCACAACCAGCCTCGGCAGTCAGCGCCGACAAAACCCGGCGGTCCGGGTCCCGGCGGCGGGGTCGGCGCCCAGGTCGATCAGGCCGCCGCCTCGAGCCGGCCGCCGCGTCCAGCAGGCCGCCGCCTCGAGCCGGCCGCCGCGGTCAAGCCGGCCACCCCATAGAGCACGGGCGGCCAGTTCTCATGCCCGGTCTGCCGGCTGGGGGCGGGGGCGGAGCGGACCCCGGCCGGGCGGGGGCTGCGGGGCCGGGCCGATCTCGATGGCGTGAATGGGACGAGTCTCCGGCTGGCCCGGCTTCAGGGTAAAGACCTCACCGTGGTGTTCGAGATCGAGGGCGTCTCCCAGCGCCAGTTCGTAAGTCGCCTCCTGGCTGCTGATGGTGACGCACAGGCGCCGGTTCCGGTATACGAGGCGCAGAACGAGCCGGGTCAGCGCCGAGGGCAGGCGGGGCGCGAACGCCAGTGGCGTCTGCTCAGGAGTGAGGATTCCGGGGTCGCGCATGCCGCCGAAACCGAGCACCAGAGTCAGCCAGGCGCCAGCCAGCGAGGCGATGTGCAGTCCGTCTCGGGTGTTGTGCTCGAGATCGTTGAGGTCCATGAGCGCAGCCTCGCCGAGGTAGTCGTAGGCCAGCTCCAGGTGTCCACATTCGGCGGCGACGATGGCCTGGATGGAAGCCGACAGGGACGAATCGCGGACAGTGAGCGGTTCGTAGTAAGCGAAGTTGCGGGCCTTCTGCTCGGCCGTGAAGTAGTCGCCCCGCAGGACCAGGGCCAGGACCAGGTCGGCTTGCTTGATGACCTGCTTCCGGTAGAGATCGAAGTAGGGGTAGTGCAGCAGGAGCGGGTACGAGTCCGGGGTCATGGCCGCGAAATCCCAGCGGGCGTGGTGGGTGAACTCCTCCGCCTGGCAGTGGACGCCCAACTCGGAGTCAAACGGAATCACCATCTCGTCGGCCGCCCGGCGCCACGCGTCGCACTCGGTTGGGTCGACCCCCAGGGCTGCCGCCTTCTCGGGATGCCGGGCGACCACCTCGGCCGCGCCCATGAGGTTCCGCTGGGCCATCAGGTTGGTGTAGACGTTGTTGTCCGCCAGGGCGCTGTATTCGTCCGGTCCCGTCACCCCGTCGATCCGGAAACCGTGGCCGGGAACGTGATGTCCGACCGAGCGCCAGAACCGGGCCGTGACGACGAGCAGCTCCAGCCCGATGTTCTCGGCGAAGTCCCTGTCCAAGGTGGCGCCCATGTAGCGCAGGGTCGCGTCCGCGATGTCGGCATTGATGTGCACGGCGGCCGTGCTGGCCGGCCAGTATCCCGAGCACTCCTCCCCGTTTATCGTCCGCCACGGGAAGGCAGCTCCCTCGAATCCCAGCTGCTGGGCCCGGTTCAGGGCTTGTGGAATGGTGACCTGCCGCCAGACGAGGGCGTCTGCGGCCGCCTCGGGCAGCGTATAGGTCAGCACCGGCAGCACGTATGTCTCGCTATCCCAGAAAGCGTGGCCGTCGTAGCCCGAACCGGTAAGGCCTTTGGCCGGGATGGCCCGCTGCTCGGTGCGGGCGCCGGCTTGGAGCACCTGCCAGAGGCCAAACCGTACCCCCTGTTGCACCTCGTCGTCCCCATCGACCTCGACGTCGGCCCGGTCCCAGAAATCGTCCAGGTACTGGCGCTGAGCCTGCAGCAGCCCGTCGAACCCCATATGACGGGCCTGGAGGATCGCCCCGGCGACCTGGTCCTTGAGAGCGGGCAGGGAGCGCCGGTGCGACCAGCCGTAGGCCACGTACTTGACGAGGCGAATTTTGCCACCCTGGGGACACCTGGTTATCAGGCTGAACCGACCCAGGTCGTCCCACGCTTCGGTGCGAAGCTCGACATCGTCGGGCGCCTCGAGGACCTGGTGCTCCATCATCGCCGCCATCCGCAGGTTGCTCAACCGGGTGTGGTGCACCAGCACGACTTGATGGTCCTGGACCATGGCTTCGTCAGCGATCAGCGGATGCTCGAGAGCCGCCGCCCCGCGCGGATCACCGGTGCCGACTGGTAGCTCCTCGTTGGCGACCAGCTCGGACTGAACGACCACGTGGATGTCCCGGTCGACGGGCTCCACCTCGTAGTAGACGGCCATGATCGACCGCTGGACGAACGACACCAGCCGGGTGGAGCGCACCCGCACGGTACGACGCCGGGGCGACTCCCACTCCAGCGTGCGCTGCAGGGTTCCGGCCCGGAAATCGAGCTTCCGCTCGTGCTGGCGAAGCAGGCCGTAGCGGACGTCGAAGACCTCGTCGTCGACCATCAGCCGGATGATCTTGCCGTTCGTCACGTTGACAACGGTCTGACTGTGGTCCGGCTCGGCGTACAGCGCCTCGGCATAGGGCAGCGGGCGCAGCTCGTAGAACGAACCCAGGTAAGTGCCCGGCAGCCCATGGGGGTCGCCCTCGTCGAGGTTGCCTCGCACCCCGATGTGCCCGTTGGACAGGGCAAAAACCGACTCAGTCTGTGCCAGCAAGTCCTGACGCAGCTCGTGCTCGGTCAAGCTCCACGGTTCACCCCGAAAAGCCGGCTGGCTGGTCACGGGTGTCCATCCTCGTCTACCAGCTCGGCCAGGTCGCGGACCACGCGATCCGCGCCGTGGGCGAGGAGGGCGTCAGCCTGCCCCACCCGGTCCACCCCGACCACGCAGCCGAAATTCCCGGCCCGCCCGGCGGCCACGCCCGCGAGCGCATCCTCGAACACGGCGGCCTCGGCTGGAGCCACGCCGAGCCGCCGGGCGCCGGCGAGGTAGGTGTCGGGCGCCGGCTTGCCGCGGAGGTGTTCCTGCTCTGCGACCACGCCGTCCACGACCGCCTGGAAGAGATCCAGGATTCCAGCGGCGACGAGCACGTCTCGGCAGTTGGTGGACGAGGAGACGACGGCGCGACTCCAGCCGGCGTCCCGAACGGCCTTGACGTAGGCGACGGACCCCGGGTAGGCCTCGACACCGTCGGTGTGGATGCGACGCAGAACGATGTCGTTTTTGCGCCGGCCGAGGGCGTAGACGGTCTCTGCGTTCGGTTGGTCATCCGGGCCGCCGTCGGGGAGATGAATGCCCCGGGAAGCCAGAAAGTCGCGCACGCCGTCCAGCCGGGGCTTACCGTCCACGTACTTGTCGTAGTCGTCGTGCTCGTCGAAGGGCACGAAGGGTTCGCCCAGCCGTTCGGCCCGTCTTCGCAAATAGTCGTCGAACAGCTCTTTCCAGGCGGCGGCGTGGACTTTGGCAGTCTGGGTAAGAACGCCGTCCAGGTCGAAGAGGCAGGCGTGGACACCTTGGGGCATTCCGAGCATACGGACGACGTTGTACTCGATGCTCGAGCGTTACCGCCTAGCGAGCTGCCAGATCGCGGTGTGCTGGGCGGCCGCTACCGCCTGTTCGTCCACCAGCCAGGCGACGTCAAGGATTACGAATCGATGACCTTTTCGCTCCCACGCGTCGGAGATCCGGGCCCGCACCTCCAGGGTCTCGCCGACCCGGACGGCCCGGTAATGCTCGATCGCACTCTCAACGTGGAGCCAGGCAGGCAGCACCACGTTGGCTGTCAGAATCCGGTTGGCCCCCTGCAACAGCAGCCCCGGGTGGACGATTCCCTCGGCGGCATACACCGGCGCTGATTCGCCGAGCGCCTCCAGATAGTCCGCCGCTATCACCCAATCGGTCGGCAGCCGCAACGACCCGAGCACCCGTCCCGCCGCCAGGACATCCGCGCTGGCCAGCGGCCGATCCTCCGGTGGCGGGGCCGGAGCCGGCGGCCGCGAAAGAATGCCGAGCTCAGAACGCCCGGACGCGGAGATAGAGGCCGAGCCCACGGCGCATGTCCTTTCCCCGGTCTCAGGGCTGCAGGCAGATACCGAAAAGTCGTCACCGCGGACCGACACGGTCAGCTCGTCGCCGTCATAGCAGGGGCTCAGAAAGCGCATCCGGGTGCAGCCCGCAGCGACCCATTCCGGCCCGAGCGCCTCGAGCAAGGCGTGGCTGGCGTAGCCATACACCGTCACGCCCGGCACCAGTCCGCCGTGGAAGCCGTGGCGGCGCGCCTCGTCGTCGGCGTGGATGCGATTCTCGCTGGCGCCAGCCGGGTTGCGGGCGATGACCTGGTAGCTGATGGCCTCACGGTACGGCACCGTCAGTCCACCGGGTAAAAAGGCACCATATGCCCCGGCCCCTGACCTCCACGGAGCAACGCCGGGCCAGGTTGCTGGTGGGCGCCAAACGGCGCGCCACCGGATTGTTGTTGGTGGTGGCGGTGATCTTCGTGCTCGCCACCGTGTTTATGAGCCGCGCCCACTGGCTGGGCTGGGTGCAGGCCACGGCGGTGGCTTCCCTCGTCGGTGGTCTGGCCGACTGGTTCGCGGTGACCGCCCTCTTCCGGCGCCCGCTGGGTCTGCCCATTCCGCACACCGCCATCGTGGTCGAACGCAAGGACCGCTTCGCCGAAACGATCGGCTCTTTTGTGCAGGAAAACTTCCTGAGCCCCACCGCGGTGAGTGAACGGCTGCGCTCGGCGCGAGCAGTGGAGCGCTCGGCCAACTGGCTCGCCGACCCCGACCACGCCCAGGATCTGGCCGCCCGCATCGCCGAAAGCCTGGTGGCGGCGGCAGATCTGTTGCGCGACGAGGACGTGCACAGCCTCCTCGACACCCTGGTTCGCGACCAGCTGGACAAAGTGGCGCTGGCCCCTCTGGCTGGCCGGACCTTGGCCCAGCTGACCCGGGAAGGCCGCCACCACGGCCTCGTCGAGGTCGCCGTGAAGGGCCTCAGCCGCTACCTGGGCGAGCACGGCGAGGAGTTGCACCAGCGGCTGGGTGTCTATTCGCCATGGTGGCTGCCCGGCCCGATTCAGGACCGGCTCGTCGAACGCCTCATCCAGCGCACCCAGCAGGTGCTCGACGCCATGGCCGCTGATCCCGACCACCCGCTGCGCCAGCAGCTGGAAGCAGGCCTACAGAAGCTGGCCGAGGACCTCCAGACCTCAGAGGACCTGCGCCGCCGGGGCGAGGAGCTCAAGGCGGAACTACTGGGGCAGCCGCAGATCCGGGCCTTCGCCGCCACGGTGTGGCGCGACACCAAAGACCAGCTGCGGACCCAATCGGCCCAGCCGGGATCAGAGTTGCGAACGAGGCTGGCGGGGATGATCGTCCAGACCGGGCAGCGTCTCCGGGATGATCCCGAGCTGGCCGCCGCCGCTCAGCGCAGCCTCGACACGTTGGTGCGCACCGTGCTGGAGCGCTTCGACAACGAGCTCGAGGCCTTGGTGCGCGAAACGATCGCCCGATGGGACGCCCTGGAAACCTCCCGGCGGCTTGAGCTGCTGCTTGGCCCCGACCTCCAGTACATCCGCATCAACGGCACCGTGGTAGGCGCGCTCGCCGGCCTGTGCTTGCACGCCATCAGCGTCGGCCTGGGCTAGGAGGGCGACTCCGGGTACGCCATTTGTCATGAAACGCAGTTTGCTGTTCGGGGGCCGGCCGGTCGTGCCGGTCGTGCCGGTCGTGCCGGTCGTGCCGGTCGTGCCGGTCGTGCCGGTCGTGCCGGTCGTGCCGGTCGTGCCGGTCGTGCCGGTCGTGCCGGTCGTGCCGGCCCGCCTGCCCGATGGCGGCCGCTTGGCGGATATGGCATGCGAGCAGGAGCTCGCCCAACGAAAGTTGCTACACCGGCGCAACGGGCGCCGACCCGGGGACATCGATTTTGACGACCTTGTCACCGAGTTGGCCCACTGGGTCGCCAGTGATATGGCCTCCGAGGAGACCGTGGCTGGGCCCGGACTGCGCCAGATGCTCGGGCGCCACGAACGCGTCGAGCTGGGGCGGCGGATCATCGAGGCCAGGCGCACCGCGCCGACCCGTCCCCACCCGGGCGGGCCGGCCAGCCCCGGGCGGCACCGGAGGTTGCTGCGCTCCCTGGCCCGCCCCGATCGCGGCCTCGACCGTCTGACCGCCCGGGGCCGGTAGGGCGTCCCCCGCCCGGCGCCGCCCGACGTGGTGGAATACACGGTGTGGATGTCGCCGCCCTCCTCCTGGAGCTGTACGACCGCGTCCCCCCGCTGGCCCAAGAGGCCACCAGCGGTTTGGATCCGGAGCAGCTCGCCCAACGTCCGACCCCCGAGGCCAACTCCATTGGCTGGCTCATCTGGCACCTCGCGCGGGTCCAGGACCACCACGTCGCCGAGTTGCTCGGCACCGCCCAGGTCTGGACGGAAGGCGGCTGGGCCCCGCGCTTCGGGCTGCCGCAGGACGCCCCCGACACCGGCTACGGCCACACCCCGGATCAGGTGGCGTCAATCCGGCCCGACAGTCCGCAGGTGCTGACCGCTTACCACGACGCCGTGTACGAACGAACCCGGAACTTGCTGGCAGGGCTCCGGCCTGAAGACCTCGACCGGATCGTGGACAAGAGATGGGACCCTCCTGTGACCCTGGGCGTGCGACTGGTCAGCATCGCCGACGACTGCCTGCAACACGCCGGCCAGGCCGCCTACGTCCGAGGCCTGCTCGGCTACTGACGAGACACCGGGTCGGTCACCGAAGTCGGCTGCCCGCCGACCTATCTCTTCGGCGGCCGCTCCGACCAGTCGATCTCGACCGAGGCGGCGGCGTCGGCATGGTCCCGCAGCCACCTGCGAGCGTAGGGACACCACGGCGCCAGCGTCAGTCCGTCCCGCGCCGCTCGGGCCACCCCGGCCTGCACGAGGCGGCCGCCCAGGCCCCGACCGCCGAGCTGTTCGGGGACCTCGGTATGGACCAGGACCAGCCGGCCCTCCCCTACCTGGTAATCCAACCAGGCCACAGCGCCGTCGACCTCCGCTACGAAGCGGTGGTGGTCGGTGTCGTCGACGACCTCCGGGGGGGATTGTTGCTCAGTCATGGGTGGCCTCCGCGCCGCAGGATACCGGCCGGCCCTGGCCGTGGCCTCGACCGCGACCGTCCCTGTTGCGGAGTACGGTCGCTGAGATGACGTTCCAGCACCGTGGCACGATGGCCGCGCCACTGGACGAAGTATTCGGCTGGCATACCCGGCCTGGTGCTCTCGCCCGGCTCCTGCCGCCATGGCAGCCCGTTTCGGTTATGGAAGAGGCGGGATCGTTGCGGGACGGGCGGGCCGTGCTGGGACTGCCGGGGCGGATCCGTTGGGTCGCCCAGCATCAGCCCGAGAAGTACGACCCACCCCACCGGTTCGCCGACGAACTGGTGTCGATGCCGTTCCGGGTCGCCCTGCGCTGGCAGCACACACACGAGTTCCGCGGCGCGGCTGAAGCGGCGACCGAGGTCGTGGACACGGTCGACACCAACGTTCCTGACCGGTTCCTGCGCCGCACCTTCGCCTATCGGGATCGGCAGCTCGCCGGCGATCTGGCCGCCCACAAATGGGCCGGGGATTACCGCAGTGGGTCGCTACAGGTGGCGGTGACGGGCACGTCGGGCCTAGTCGGAAGCGCCCTTACGGCGTTTCTCACTACCGGTGGCCACCAGGTCGTCCGTCTGGTTCGGCGTCCTCCTGCCAGCCCGGACGAACGCCAGTGGCGACCGGAGGCTCCTGACATCAACCTGCTGGACGGAATCGATGCGGTCGTGCATCTGGCCGGTACGTCTATTGCCGGGCGTTTCACCGCCGAACACAAGCGCCGCATCCGATCCAGTCGCCTAGAACCCACGGCCGCCTTGGCCCGGGTCGCCGCCCTGGCCGCGGCCCGAGGGAGCGGCCCGGCGTGTTTCGTCGCGGCGTCCGCCATCGGGATCTACGGCGTCGATCGGGGCGACGAGATACTGACCGAGACCAGCCGGCCGGGGGAGGGGTTTCTCGCCGACGTGGTCAGAGGCTGGGAGGCGGCCACGGCGCCAGCCCAGGACGCGGGCGTACGGGTGGTGCAGGTGCGCACCGGCATCGTGCAGTCTCCTCGGGGCGCCACGCTACGCCTGCTCCTGCCCCTCTTCGAGGTCGGTCTGGGCGGCCGCCTGGGGTCCGGCACGCAGTGGACGTCATGGATCGGGATCGACGACTTGGTCGACGTGTACTACCGAACCCTCGTCGATTCCGGGCTTTCCGGTCCGCTCAACGCGGTGGCCCCTGATCCGGTGCGCAACAACGACTACACGGCCACCCTGGCGGGCATCCTGCACCGTCCCGCCGTGGTGCCCGTGCCCGCCTTGGGGCCGAGGCTGCTGCTCGGGGCGGAAGGAGCCAACGAACTCGCCCAGGCCAGCCAGCGGGTCCGGCCCGAGCGGCTGCTCCGCGCCAACCATCCCTTCCGGTATCCCCAGCTCGAACCGGCGTTGCGCCACCTGCTGGGCCGATCGGAGAGGCCGATTTCATGAGCTTTGAGAAAGGACTTCACGAGGTGGCCGCAGGGGTGTGGGCCTACCTGCAGCCGGATGGCAGCTGGGGCTGGTCGAATGCCGGCCTCGTCACCGACGGAAACGCGGCGCTGCTCGTGGACACGCTCTTCGACCTGAAGCTGACCGCCGACATGCTGGCCACCATGCGCAGGGCCGTTCCCGCCGCCCGGCGCATCGGCACCGTCGTGAACACCCACGCCAACGGCGACCACTGTTACGGCAACGCTCTGGTCGCAGATGCGGCGATCATCGCCTCTCGCGCCTGCGCCGAGGAGATGGTGCAGCTCCCGCCGGCGCACCTGGCGGACCTGATGCGAGCCGCACCTGACCTCGGTGATATTGGGGCGTTTGTCGAACGCATCTTCGGACCTTTCTCCTTCGAAGGCGTGGAGCTGGTAGCGCCGACCATCCGTTTCGACGGCGAGCTCGAGTTGCGCGTCGGCGAGCGGCGGGTGCGGCTTCTGGAGGTCGGACCCGCCCACACGGCCGGCGATGTGGTGGTGCATCTGCCCGACGACGGGGTGGTGTTCACCGGCGACATCCTGTTCCACGGGGGGCACCCCATCGTGTGGAGTGGACCCGTCCGCAACTGGATCGCAGCCTGCGATCGGGTGCTGGCCCTCGACGTCTCGACCATGGTGCCGGGCCACGGCCCGCTCGCCCGGCCGGCCGCCCTGCGCGACATGAAGGGTTACTTCGAGTATTTGACCGCCGAAGCCCGGGTCCGTTTCGAGGCCGGGTTGACTCCGCTCGATGCAGCACGCGATATCGACGTGGGCCCCTACGCCGATTGGCGGGACCAGGAGCGGCTGGTGGTGAACATCCAGTCCCTCTACCGTGACTTTGGCGCCGACCTGCCCGGCGACGTCGTCACCCTGTTCGGGGCCATGGCCGCCCTGGCTGCCCGTCCGCACTGAGACCGCCCGCCTATCCCGCCCGGGTCGATCGAGTCGTTCACTGCCAGGCCGCCTCAGCCGCGGCAGGCGGGCACCGGTCTGTGGGCACCGGTCTGGGTGGCGGCCGGTCTGGGTGGCGGCCGGTCTGTGGGCACCGGTCTGGGTGGCGACCGGTCTGGGTGGCGACCGGTCTGGGTGGCGACCGGTCTGGGTGGCGACCGGTCTGGGTGGCGGCGGTCTGTGTGGCGACCGGTCTGGGTGGCGGCCGGTCTGGGTGGCGACCGGTCTGGGTGGCGGCCGGTCTGTGTGCACCACGCCGCTTGCAGCAGTCGCCCTGCCGCAGTCCGCCTAAGTGTGGCCCGTCTGCAGCAGTGGCGCGTGCCGCGGTTCATGCGATTTTGGTATCTTTGCCAGCTTATAGATGGAGAAGATACCAAAATCGGATGGCAGGGAGTGCCGCGCTACCGGATGGCGCCCAGGTGCACCACGTACCACTCGCCCCGCCACGAGATCATCGACGTGATCGGAAACGATCGGCTCTCTCCGGCCAGCGTGTAGGTAACGGTGGTGCCGTACACACGCCAATAGCTGCCCTTGTTGTACTCGACGCCCGGCACGATCCACTCGGCGGCGTTGGGGACCGCCACCCCGGTGAATGTCGCCGATCCGGCGTCGGCCCCGAGGGCGGCGTGAAGCGTCTCCACATCCTGGTCAAAGTCCGGAATGAGGCGGGTCTGATAGTCATGGATAGGATCCGAGATCCCCTTGACCTGGATGTAGGCGCTCAGCGGGAAGAAGGACGGCTGCGCCTCGGCCGGCCGCCCGTCGACAACAGCACGCCATAGATCATTGATGCGAGCAGTGAATTCCGCGTCACTCGCGCTCGGTAGCTGACTGGTTTGCGGGAGGGTGCCCGGGTCGATCGTGGTCGGCGGGGTCGTCGTCACCGGTACGGTCGTGGGCGGCGCGACAGTCGCTGGAGGCGCCGTAGCCGCGCTCGACGTGGAAACCGCCCCGACGGTCGCCGGCAACGACGTCCCCGATCGGGTAGTCGCCCGGCCCGGCGACGATGACGACCCGGGCAGGACCAACACCAGCACCACGCCAGCCATCGCCACTGCCGCCAACAGCGTCAGCCGGAGAGCCCGCACCCGGCGATCACTCGGCACGGGACATTATTGCCGCTGCCAGCCCCGCCGGCCGCTCAGCACTCCCTTACACGAAGCGGCGGGCGCCAGGCCCTTCCTTGCCAAGTATGTCGCCAGGGTTCGCCAGCCGGCAGCGGTCGATCGACAGGCACCCACACCCGATGCACTCGTTGAGATCGTCGCGGAGCCGCTGCAACTGGGCGATGCGCTCGTCGAGATCCTGGCGCCAGGCCGCTGACAGGAGGGCCCAGTCGGCGCGGCCGGGCGTCCGGTTGTCGCCGAGACGGTGCAAGGCCTGACCGATCTGGCGTAGCGAAATCCCGACCCGCTGCGACGCCCGGATGAACGCCACCCGTCGCAGCGTGTCCCGCCGATACCGCCGCTGGTTGCCATCGGTGCGGCGGCTGAATATCAGACCCTGGGCCTCGTAGAAGTGCAAGGCCGAAACGGCGACGCCGCTGCGGGCCGCCAGTTGGCCCACGGTGAGCTCGTGCGGATCCGACCCAGGCACAGACATGATCGGTAAAGCTTAAGGTTAATCGAGGTTCTCGGCGTAATCCGCCACCTCGTGTTCGCCCGGCACCCCGACGACTGTGCACGCGGCATCCTCACCCTCGTCAAACACCCTCGCGATCGGGACGGCACCGTGCACGGGCTTGGCTGGATCGGGCTGCTCAAGTGCCGATCTCAGGGGCTGGTAGGAGCGCTCCCAGCAGACGTGGCGGCCTGGAGCAGGTCACGTATCAAGGTCAAGGCGTCGTATTTGCGTTCGAAGGGACCCCAGTACATGGACGTGTGGGCGCCGCGGCGGTAGCCCACGGCATCGGTGAGGATCCGCTTCTGGCGGGTCGAGACGATCTGCATCACCGCTTCGCCCGCCGCCGACTTGGAAAAAACCCGCCCGGTGATGGCTCCCTGGGCCAGCCGGGCCGCCTCCAGGACCAACGGTGCTACCGCTCGCCTCAGGACGAGCAGGCCGTGCGACGCGGCGGCCAACGCCCGCAACTGCTCGGCCGACCAGCTCTGCAGCGCCTCCGGGCTGTGGCCCACCACCGGCCAGTCGGGGCCGAACAGGGCCATGGGATCGTGCCGGAGGATGGCTCGAGTCAGGGGGGTGGCCAGAGGAATGCCGCTGGTCGAGCCGGAGGCGCCCGGGCCCGCTGCGTCCAGATCCTCCCAGCTGGCGTACCAAACCTCGGCGTCACGATGCGCTCGCCTGAGGCCCCGCGCCACGTGGGCCAGACGCTCGATCTGGCCAGCATCCAGGCGGGGTTCGGCGACCACCACCAGGTCGAGGTTGCTCTGCCGAACGCTGAAATCGCCCAGAGCCAACGATCCCACGGCATAAACAGCAGCCAGCTGACCCGGCGCCACCCGCCGGGCCGTTTCCAGGTAGTCATCGAACGTCCCGGACACAGCAGCAGGAAGCACGGCTCCAGTATCGACCATCTGCCCGCCGAGGCTGCAGCCCGGCGTTGTCGGCAAATCTCCCCTATTTTCTCCCGGGGGACGAGCCTCTCTCCCAGGCCGAGCCCAGATTGATCCAGCCTACGGAGGTGCGGTGAAGACGATGTGGTTTCTGGCGATGGCGGGACTGCCCTGACCGCGGAGCGCCTAGTCGTGGTGGGCGCCGGCATCATCGGTCTGGCCACCGCCCGCGAAATCGCGCGCCGACGCCCCGACGCGACGGTGACCGTCGTCGACAAGGAGCTTGCGGTCGGGCGCCACCAGACCGGCCACAACAGCGGCGTGGTGCACGCCGGGCTGTACTACGCACCTGGGTCGCTCAAGGCGCGGCTGTGCACACGTGGGCGCGTCTTGCTCCAGGAGTTTTGCGCCGAGCGTGACCTGCCTTACGAGGAGTGCGGCAAAGTAGTGGTGGCCCGCGACGTGAGCGAACTCCCCGCCCTGCGCGCCATCGAGACCCGAGCCATCGCCAATGGCGTCCCGGGCTTGCGCTGGCTCACCGGTTCCGGGTTGGCCGAAGTCGAGCCGCACGCGGCCGGCGTGGCTGCCCTCCACTCGCCTCACACCGCCATCGTCGACTTCGGCAGGGTAGCGGAGGCGTTCGCGGCGGATCTCGATGTCCGCCTCGGCTTCGAGGTCACCCGGATCGACCTGGTCGGTCCCACGGTCGTGGTCGGCAGTCCTGCCGGCGAGGTCGTCGCCGACCGGGTGGTCGTGTGTGCCGGCCTCCAGTCCGACCGGGTGGCGCGCCTGGCCGGCGACGGAACCGGGCCCGCCATCGTGGCGTTCCGCGGCGAGTACTGGCGACTCGTTCCTGACCGGACCCATCTCGTCCGGGGGCTCATCTATCCAGTGCCCGATCCGGCCTATCCGTTCCTTGGAGTGCATTTCACCAGGCGGGTGGGCGGCGTAGTCGACCTTGGCCCCAACGCCGTGCTGGCACTGGCCCGGGAGGGCTACCGTCGGCGTGACTTCCGGCCCGACGACGTGGTTGCGGTCTTGAAGTGGCCCGGCTTTCGCCGCATGGCGAAGCAGCACTGGCGGGCGGGGATGCGAGAGGTCTGGGGGTCGGTGTCAAAGTCCGCCTTCGTGGCCGAGGCCCGCCGGTTGGTCCCGGACGTGCAGGTCCAAGACGTGGTGCGGGCGCCTGCCGGCGTGCGGGCCCAGGCGGTCGATGCCGACGGCAGCCTGGTTGATGATTTCCGGATCGGGTGGGCCGGCGGCAGGGGACAGGTGATGACGGTCCGCAACGCCCCATCGCCTGGCGCCACCTCGTCACTGGCGATCGCCGAGTACATCGTCGATCAGCTGTAAGGCGCGGATCAGGCTCTAAGGAGCGGGTCACCGAACGGGGGCGCCAGACCGCGGCAACGTGGCGGCGAAGCGCCAACCGGCCGGCTCCGGGTCCGAGCAGTCAGGCCGCGGCGGCCGCCGAGCACTCAGGCGGGGGAGGCGGTGGAGCAGTCAGGCCGCAGCGGCGGGGGCGGCGGCGAAGCGCCAACCGGCCGGCTCCGGGTCCGAGCAGTCAGGCCGCGGCGGCAGGGGCGGCGGCGAAGCGCCAACCGGCCGTCGCCGTGTCGGAGCCGTCCGGCCGGATCAGCCAGCCCTCGTAGCCGGCCAGGTGCTCAAGAGCAGCGAGTGCCTCGTCTCCACCGACGGCGATACCGGTCGCCAGCGCATCTGCGATCGCCAGGTCGGGGCCAGTCACGGTGGCTGACACCGTGCGGCGAGCCGGCTCGGCCGTCGTGGGGTCTAGGAGATGAGCCGCTCGTTCGTAGCTGCCCGACGTGCACACGGCGCCGGCCCCCGATACCTCGACGACGCCGACGAGACCGGTGCGCTGCCACGGGTGGGTGATGCCGATGCGCCACGGCCGCCGGGGGTCGCCATCGGGTTGGCCAAAGGTGGCCACGTCCCCGCCGGCGCTGACCATGGCGGCTGGCACCGCGGCCCGGCGCAAGACGTCGAGGGCCCGGGCGGCGGCCCAGCCTTTGACCAGGCCGGTCGGATCGACGCCGCCAGGCAGCGCCCAAGGGTCAAACCACCCGGCCGAGCGTTCCCTGGCCCAGGCGCATAGAAGCAGCACCTCGCCAACTGGGCGAGGGCACTGTTCGAGGCCGATCTCACCTCGCCGCAACTGACTGAGGGGGCTGTGTCGTTTCCAGGTGCTGAAGACGGCGTCGGCGTCGTGAAGGACAGCGCGGGCCTCGGCCACGGCGGTCCACAATTTTTCCGGATCCAGGCCGGGCGCATGGATCGCAAAGGACACCACTGTCCCCATGACCGGTTCCGGGACCCGGATCACGACGAGCCGAGTTGGTCGAGGGCCGACTGGACCGAGGCGGCGTAGGCCTGGCTGGTGAAGGTGGCGCCCGACACGCCGTCGATGTTGGCGCTCTGGGCGTCGAGGACTTGCTGGCGAAGCTGGGGTATGGCCTCGTTGTCGATCTGGACAGAGCGGGGGTCGGTCTCGCTGAGGGAGGCGATCTCAACGTCGGTGACGCGGCCATTGTCTTTGGTAACTGTGACCGACAGCTGACCGTAGCGGTAGGACTGGACCTGCCCGGTTGCCTGGCGGGCCTCAGACGGCGTGGAAGTGGCCGGCGTGGAAGTGGCCGCGTGGCCGGCGTGGAAGTGGCCGGCGTGGAGTGGCCGGCGTGGTGGTGGCCGGCGTGGTGTTCGAAGCCGACGAAGGGGTCGAAGTCGGCGAAGGGGCCGTCGTCGGCGTGGTCGTCGCCGGGTTAGCAGGCGTCGTCACTGCCGCGGGCGCGCCGACGGCCACCTTGCTGGCCGGACGGTGGATGTGGAACGTCAACAACCCGGCTAGTCCGGCGGCGGTGGCAGAGAGCACGACTGGGGCTCGGCGCATCAGAACGCAAACTCTTCCACGTGGATGCGGTCCTCCGGCACGGACAGCCATCGGGCGGTGCGCACGACCCCGTCGGTGAACCCCTCAGGCCCGCAGACGTAAATGTCCCGGTGGCGGGCGTCGGGGACGAGGCGACGCAGAGTGGTCGGGTCCAATACAACCCGGTCCCGAGGCCCGACGAGCTCGTGCAGGACGGCGTGGGGCCGGCTGCGAACGAGCGCCGCCACCTCGTCCCGGAGCAGCAAGTCGTCAGGGCGTGACGCCCTTAGGATCACCACCACGTCGACGCGTTCTGGGAGATCCTCCAGGAGGGCGCGAATGGGGGTGATGCCGACGCCGGCGCCGACCAGCAGGACACGGCCTCGTTGGCGGGCGTGATCGGTGAACAGCCCGTACGGCCCCTCCATGGCCACGCGGGTCCCCTGCGGGATCCGGGCCAGGGCATGAGACTGGTCGCCGAGGCCCTTGACCGTGACCCGAAGGTAGGGAGGCCGCGGCAGCGCCGATAGCGAATAGGGATGGGCCTGCCACCACAGGCCCCGGACCAGAAAGCGCCACTGGAAGAACTGGCCGCCCGAAACAGCCAGGCGTTCCAGATGCCGGCCGGAGCAGATCACCGACACCACACCTGGCCCCTCTTCTCGTACCTCCACCACGCGCAGCTGGTGGCGGAGGGTGCGCCATAAGGGCACGCCGATACGACACACAAGAACCGTGCCGGCCGTGGCGAGCCACAACAACGTCCACACCGCTCGGGCGAGCGGGTGGCCGACAAAGGCCGCTCCGTTCGCCAGCTGGTGGGCGAACGCCAGAGCCAAAGCCAGGTAGATGTACAGATGGATCGACCACCACGTCTCATAGCGCATCCGCCGGCGGGCGGACCGAAACGACACCACCCCAGCCAGGATCAGAAGGCCGAGGGCGACGGCGGCGGCCAGCACGTCGGGATAGCTGGTGAGCAGCGTCCAAAACTCGTGGAGGAGCCCGGTGCGGTCGGCTTGGGCGTAGCCGGCCGTAATGAGGAGGGCGTGGAGACAGAGCAGGATGATCGGCCACGGGCCGAGCTGACGGTGCCAGCGCACCAGGCGGTCCTGGCCGACAGTGCGCTCCAAAAGCGGGATGCGGCCGATTAGCAGCACCAGGACGAGCAGCAGGTAGGTACCCGTCAACCCGGACAAACGCCCGCCGTAGGTGAGCCACCCGCCGGTTGCCTGCACGGCGCGCCGGGACTCGCCGGTCAGCGACAAGCGGATCACGAGTAAAAGGCCCAGCCCGGCGATGACGGGCGCGGCCTGCGCCACCCACTTCGCCGGCGGAGGCGCCGGCCGGCGAACGGGGTAGGTCACGGCGGCCATGATCGTCGCCAAACCTGAACGATCAATAGCGCCGGGCTGTGAGCATCCTGTGAGGCCTGCCAGGCGCACTGGGAGGCAGGGTGGGTGCGTACCCGGGTAGCGGGTAGCGGGCAGCGGGCAGCGGGCAGCCGAAGGCGGGCTCCGGGGGGCCGGTGGCCGAGCGGCAGGCGGCAGGCGGCACGACAGGCGGCAGGCGGCACGACGGCAGGCGGCAGGCGGCACGACGGCGACAGGCGACAGGCGGCAGCGACGGCGACAGGCGACAGGCGACAGCGACGGCGACAGGCGACAGGCGACAGGCGACAGGCGAGCGAGAAACGATTTTGGTATCTTTAACAGCATATAGCTGGTTTAGATACCAAAATCGCCATGGGCCTCCCCGGCCGGCGGCGCCGCTACCGGCCGTCGCCGTGCGGGTTTAGAACATATGTTCGATTAGACTGGGAGTGTGGTCGCCCACAGCGAACCGTCCTCCAACGAAACGCACCGCCCGAATCGGTCGCACCGGGTCCCCACGTCGTCGGCTCTGCGCCCCAACCAGCTGGTCGCCCAGACAAGTCTGTTCGCCGCCGGACCGGTGGCTATCCGCCCTGAGTCGACCTTCGAACGGATCGATCTGGGAGAGGGGGCGTGGGTGGATGTGGCCCGGGCCTGGCTGGGCGGGGCTGACGAGCTGTGCATGCGGCTGATCGACGGGGTCGATTGGCAGCATCACCGGCGCTGGATGTACGACCGCATGGTCGACGAACCCCGCCTGACCCACTGGTACCGTGCCAGCGATCCCCTTCCCGACGAGGCGCTCGCCTACTTCCGGGTGGCGGTCGGGCGCCACTATGGCGTCAGTTTCGGCGCCGTAGGGCTCAACTTCTACAGGGACGGCAGCGACAGCGTCGCCCCCCATTCCGACCGGGAACTGCGCCACCTCGACGAAACCCTGGTGGCCATCCTGACTCTCGGTGCGGCGCGACCGTTCTTGCTGCGGCGCCAGGGCGGCGGACATTCGTTTGACGTGCACCCCGGATCAGGGGACCTGCTCGTCATGGGGGGAACCTGCCAGGTCAGCTGGGAGCACGCCGTACCCAAGGTCAGGGGTGGTGCGGGCCCCCGAATCAGCGCCTCCATTCGCTGGGCTAAAGGCGCGGGCGGAGCCGAGACGGAGTGGGCTCCACCAGACCGCACCAAAGCGGAGCGGACGCCACCAGACCACACCAAAGCCGAGCGGACTCCGCCGGACCGCCCCGGAGCCCAGGGCCCAACTCGTTGAGCGGGGACGACGGCCCTCCGGCGGTCTGAGTGGTCCAAGTGCTCTGAGTGGTCCGAGCGGTTCCGAGCGGTCCGGACCCGCAGCCAGCCTAAAGGCACAAAGGTATAAAAGTACGCAGTTACGACGCCACGAAGGAAATGAAGAAGGCGTCCCCCGACCGGCAGCCCGCTAGCCGCCAGCCTTCGAACTGCTTCCGGCCGTGGTCTGGGCCGCTTTGACGTAGGCGATGCCCTGCTGGATCGCCGTCTGGTAGCCGGCCAGGTTCCCACTCTTCAGGGCCGCTTGGGCTTGCGCAAACGACGCTTGGGCTTGGGCCAACAATGCCGCCACGCTGGTGCCGGCGGGGGGCGTGGTCGCGGGGGTCGTGGTCGCGGGGGTGGTGGGCGTGGTGCTCGGCACGGTGGTCGTCGCCCCGCTGGTCCCGCTGCTGTTCGCCGACGACGAACTGGAGCCGCTTGCCGTGCCCGGGCCGACGAGCGGCGCCGCCTTTGCCTGCCGCGTGCCGCAATAGGTCGAGAAAGGCTTGGATCCGTCCGGGTTCTGGATCTGGCACAGGGCGTTGTCGAGCGAAGCGTTGGAGCTCTGATAGGCCGTGGAGTTGTAGACGACTACCACGTCCTTGAGGGTGGGAATTTGGTTGGACGACGACTCCACGTAGACGGGCTGGACGTACAGCAGCGTCTGATCGATGGGCACCACCGCCACCTCCCCCAGCTCCACGTTGGAACCCTGCTGGTTGAGCAGCGTCAGTTCTGACGAGATGGCGGTGTTCGAACGGATGGCATTGGTGATTAGTGCCGGCCCGTCCACGGTCTGGCCAGGCGGCGTTTCGTAGGCGGTGAGCGCCCCGTAGTTGCCTGGGTCTGACGAGGCGGTCATGAAGGCGGTCAGGTTCTGGCGTTCTGTCGAGGACCCGACCGGCACGAACGGGGTTAGCAGCATGAAGCTCTGCTGTGTCGAGCCGGGCGGGTGGGCGAGCACATATTGCGGGGCCAGCCGCTGCACCGGAGCGGGCACGAACTGCCCGTTGTTGCCGACAATCGTTTGCAGCAAGGGGCTGCTAGACGACAGCTGGCCGCTGCCAGGGTCCGGCGAGACCGACCAGGCCTGGGCCTGCGAATAGAAATCGGAGGCATCGGTCAAGTGGTACCGGCCGTACATGTTGGTTTGCACCCGGAAGATGTCTTCCGGATAGCGAAAGTGATTGGTGATCCCGGGAATGATCTTGTCGGCCTGAGTTATCGGCGTGAATAAGTCAGGAAACGCTTTCTCGTAGACCCTGATGATGGGGTCGCTCGGGTCTTGAACGAAGAAATGCATGGATCCGTCGTAGGCGCTGACAACCGCTTTCACTGAGTTGCGGACGTAGTTGAACGTCGACGACAACCCGCTCGTCGCCGGCACTCCTGTGGTGTCCGCGTTCTGCGCGTACGGGTAGTTGTCGGTCGTGGTGTAGGCGTCAATAACCCAGTAGACCTGGCCGTTGATGATGACGGCGTAAGGGTCGGCGTCGAACTTCAAGAACGGCGCCGCTTTACGGACCCGATCGTTGATATTGCGGATGTACATCACCCGCGAAGACGGAGTGATCTGGCCCGACAGGATGAAGTTGGGATCGCTGAAGCGCAAGGCGAAGGCGGCCCGGCGGACGATACTCCCCGCCGTCACGCCGCCCTTGCCCTTATAGCTGTTGGTCACCTGCTGCCCCGTGGAGCTGTTCTCGTAATCGAGTTCCGGCGTCTTGGAGTCGGCGATGACATAGCCCCCAGTGTCCGGGCCGATCCCGTAGTAGATCTCGGACCCGGTCGGACTCAAGGAAGGTGTCCCGGTCGGCGGCAAATCAGCCAGGGTGAAGTTGGGTGTTCCGTCGGCGTTGACCCCGCCCTGGCTGATGGGGGCCAGGACGGCGCCGTACCCGTGCGTGTATTCGAGATGCTGGTTGACAAAGCCGGACGGTACCGCGGTGTTGAGCTCCCGTACCGAGGCGATGGTGGCGGTCTCTGCGGGTTGGTTGGTGGTCGGCGACGGCAACATGTAGCGGTCGAGATCCAGGTCGTTGAACTGGTAGTAGGAGCGCAACGCCTGATACTTGTCGAAGGTGTTCTTGAGCTGCACAGCCGGATCGAGCAGGCGGACGTTGGCCAGGGTCTGCTGATTGGCCTGGGCCGTCGCGGAGCTCCCCTGGATTTCGGATGCGGTGACTGTCGGGCTGTAGTTGTAGTTTTTCGCCACCGTGACCTGGTTGAGGCCGTACGTGGCCCTGGTGGCGTTGATGTTGTCCTGGATGTAGGCGCTCTCCCTGGTGAGCTCGGAGGGGCTGACGCGCAAGGCCTGGTACAGGGCCGGGTAGGCCGCCCCGACGAGGATGTACACCAGGCTCCACAGGGCCACGGCGACGATCGGCAACGTCCAGCCCTTTTGCCTGATGTTGTAGAGAAACAGACCGGCCGCGATCACGGCAATAGCGATCAGCAACGTCAGCGCGGGCTTGTTGGCGTGGACGCTGGTCGCGGTGGCGCCATTGACCACGTGGGAGCGGGAGAGGACCAGTTCCAGGCGCTGGAAGTAGTAGTCGACGGCCTTGATCAGCGCCAGCACGCCCAGCAGCACCGACAGGTGGGTCTTGACCGCCGCGGTGACATGCCGGTCCGAGCCCTGCAGGCGGATGCCGCCGTTGAGATAGTGCGCCACTGCGGTCACGATGAAGACCACGATCATGGCCTCGAACATCCAGCCCAGCAGGAACTTGATGAACGGCAGTTCGAAAACGTAGAAGCCGATGTCTTTGTGGTACAGCGGATCCTTGATGCCGAACGAAACGTGGTAGCGCAGTAGGTCCCAGTTGTTCCATTCCCGGTTGGCGCCGACTCCGGCCAGGACTGCAAAGACGGCGGCTGTGAGGATGCGGATGAGGCGGGCGCGCGGCGCCATCACTTCCCGGTAGCGCACCACTAATTCGTCGGAGCCCTCCGCTGGCAGGTCTTTGGGTGCCACCCGGTCGGCGATGAGGAGGTTGACGAACATCAGCCCGAAGAAGAGCCCGATGAAGACCACGGCCAGCAGCACCTTGGTGAGCAGCACACCGCGAAACACCGAGGTGAAGCCCACGGACTGGAACCACAGGTAGTCGGTCCAGAAATGGGCCAGACCGCTGAGCGAGGTGATCAGGACGATCACCACCACGATGCCCACCAGAATGCCGATTCGGGTTCGCCGGGAGGCGCGCGGCATCCGGCGGGGCATATCTGCGGGGGTACGCATCGCGGTCGGCGAGCCTAATGGGCGGGTGTCGGGGTGCGGATGGCAGGCAGGGGAAAAATCTCCCCCGTGCCTGCCCCGCTCATCCCGTTACAGGCACAAGGAGGCAGCGACAACCTGGATGGGCGGGCGGGTACGGCTGACCGGTCGGGAACGCCTCTCCTTTGGGCAGGCCGCCGGCCAGGGCGTCGTCGTCGCAGTCGGGGCAGGGCCCGTCTGTGTCGTCGACGATCCAGCGCAGCGGAGTCCCGTCTGGGGCGGCCTGCCACGTTCCCCGCGGCGAACGCGGCGGCCAGGACGTCGCCTGCGATACGTTCGATCCGCTCGCTCTTCCACTCGCGATAGGCCGCTCCGAGCGCTTCCATGACGACACCCTGCTCGTCGCCCGCCGCGGCCGACAGAGCGTGCTCCAGGCGGCGCCGCAGCGAGTCGACGATCGTACCGGCCGCCTCCTCCGACAGATCGGACACGGCCGGCGCACCCGGGTAAGGCGTGGCATCCGCGGCAACCATCTCGGCCGCGAAGGTGACGCCTGCCGCAGCTGACTGCTCGACGAAGGGCTGGGCGGCCCCGGCGTAACGCTCGACGTGGTCGGCGGGCTCCGGCAGCAGCTGGTCGGCGGTGGGTTCGCCCTTGAGGCCGCGGAGGCGATCGAGCAGATCGTTTTGCTCGTCCTGCAAGGTCCGCTTCAGCTTGCGGGTAAGGGCGGCCTCGATGTCGGTCAACGCCGCCTGGCGCCGCTGCAGCAGGCCTTCGTCGCCATCTGCCCGCGGCGCACTGAGGGCGCTGTCCTCGGTCGCCTCTTCTGGCGTCGGCGGGCCTTGGTCCGGGCTGGGCGCTTCCGGCGCGCCAACGTCCACGGCAGGGGCCGCTCGGGCCTCCTTCTCGGGCCGCCCGCTGCGGATTCGGGCGAACAACATGTCCACTTTGCTCCCCAGGCCCGACGCTGAAGCCTCGCCGGCGGCGGGTACCACCCGTAAGTGAGGAACGCCGCCAGCCTCGTCCGGCTGGTCGACCGGGGCCGCTGGCGCCGGCGCCGGCGCCGTCGCTAGCGCTGACGCCGTCGCCGTGCCAGCGGCCGTGACCCCGGGGACACTGCATCGGCCCCGGACGCTTTCCGGCGGCTCGGGCCGGACCGGGCGGGGCCTCAGCAGCAGATGCGCTGGAGCCAGCCCCTGGAGTGGGCGACTCGGTCGTGTCAATCACCGTTTCAGCCGCGCCATCCGAATCGTCTGGGCTCGCGTCACTGTCCTGTTCGTCGGAAGCGACTGGAGTCGGCTCAGGCTGGTGCTCGCGCTGCATGCGCCGGCCGACCTCGTCGGCCGCGGCGCGAGCCTCGGTGTCGGCCCGGTTGAGCTCGTCGTGGACCTCTTCGAGGGTGCGCCGCACCACGGCGTAGGACTCCAGCAGCCGCTCGCGGCCAGCCCGCAGCTGCTCGATCTGTACTGAGGCCACCCGGCGGCGCCGGGACAGGTCTTCGAGGACGCGCTCGCGGGTGGCGATGGCACCCTCGACCGTGAGGGTTTTTTCCTGCTGAGCGGCGACCCGAATGGCGTCAGCATCCCTACGGGCCTTCTCCATCGTCTCCGCCGCTTCGGATTTGGCCGACTCCACGAGGCGCGAGCTGGCTTCCTCGGCAGCCGCGACCTCCCGGGCCATGACGCCTTCGGCGTCGCCCCGCACCCGGCTGGCCTGGGCCTCCGCCTCAGCCACAACGCGTTCGGCGTCGGCGGCGGCCCTGGTGCGCACATCGGCTGCGGCGGCCCGGGCCCCCCGGAGAATGGTGGCGGTCTCGTCCCCGACCGCGGCCATCAAGGTGTCTTCGTCGAGCACGGGCGGTCGGGCCGCTCTTTCCTCGGCCGATCGCCATGCCGACTCGAGGCGCTCGGTGCGCTCCCGGTAGGCCCGGACATCGGCCGCGACCCTACCGAGGAACTTCCGGACCTCCGACTGGTCGTAGCCGCGAAAACCCATGCTAAAGGCCTGGGCCTCGATCAATTCCGGCGTCAACGAGGGGTCGACAGGCATGCCCTGAAGCCTAAGACGTGGGCATCCGCGAGTGGGCGATGAGCCTTATGGCTATGTGCTTGCGGCCGTCGGAGGCGGAACCTGGCCCCCCATCGCCTGCAGGTCGTCGAGGGCCTGCTGCAGCGTTGTGACCGGGTATACCTTCATGGACCCGGCCTGGCTCTCGGCGTCTTTGAGCTCGTCGGCAGGTACGAAGAAGACGGTCGCGCCCGCCTTGCGCACAGCCACCGCTTTTTGCGCCACGCCACCGACGTCACCGACCGTGCCGTCGAGCCCGATAGTGCCGGTGGCCGCCACCCGATGGCCGCCGGTCAGATTGCCGTTGGAGAGGACATCCAGGATCGCCAGGGTCATGGCGAGTCCGGCGGACGGCCCCCCGATGTTGCCGACGTCGATCGTCACGTTGAAGGGAAGGGTGTACGTGGAATCCGTCATCGATACCACGCCCAGGAACGCCTTGCCCGCCCGGGCCGGGTCGACAGAAGCCGGTGTCGGCGCGAGCCGGGCGGTGAGCGTCTTGGTTTCCACCGCCCCGTTGGCACCGGTCCGCTGAACCGTCAGCCTTACGCTCTCACCAGGTACGCCTGCCTGGACCGCGGCGACGAACTGTTCGGAGGTGTGGATCGGTTGAGCGTTGACTGCGACTACCACGTCATTGCATTTCAGACCGGCAGCCGCGGCAGGTGAGCCGGGCGCGACCTCGTACAGCTGAGCCCCGAGGTCATTCTCCTTGACCTGATAACCGAGATGGCGCAGGGCTACAACGGGCGCTGTCGAGGTGGCGCCTTGCATCTGCTGGTTGTCCTGACAGGCCAGCTGGGATGGCGGCGTGTTGCCGAGCACCTCACCGGCGGGGATCAACTGGGTGCCTTGCGAAAAGGTATGCAGGAGTCCCAGCTTGGAAAGGATGTACTGGTAAGGCGTGGCCTGTCCTACCAGCACATCGACCATGTAGAGCGAACCCTGCACGGGATGGCTGAGATTGGCGGGGACGATCACGCGGGCGCAGGGTGTGCCGTTCGGCAGGGCCAGGTCGCCCCCGCCGCTGGCCCGACACGCCGCGCTGGTGGTTAAAACGGGAGCCGAGCCCGGCGCGAACGCGTAATACCGCTTGGCGCCCTGCTCGATGGCGATGTAACCCCCAACCAGAAGGGTGACCACGATCGTGATCGCCAGGATCCACACCCACGACGGGTGGCGCCCCCGCGACTGCGCGCGCCTCGATGCGGCGGGCGAGTCTTGTAGGATCGGCGCGGTCGTGGACACGGTCCTGCTTTCCAGGGGAGTGCGGTGGGATGGGTATTGGTGCCCCGCCCAGAGTGCCATGCCAGCAGGTGGTCGCGGTCGCGGGGGTCGCCTCCGGTGAGCACGTCCGCCCATCCGGCGTCGCCGTGGGGTGAGCCCGCCCCCGCCGGCAGCGCATCGATCCGGCCGGGCTCGATCGACCGAGATCGGGCCGGGGCAGCGCCGTCACCGGGTCGGGCCGCCGCCGCCTCCGCCGCCCTCGCCGCCCCGCGATCTCGCTCCCGGTGGCGCAAACGCCCGCAGGTGCTCGAGGAGCGCACCATCCTCGTCCGCATCATCCCGCGCACGGGCGTGTTCGCCCGCATTCGGGCCGTCTTCGCCTTGGCGGTCATCGCCGTCGCCATCGGGCTCGTGGTGGCCGGGACGTTGAGCGTGATCGTATGGGGCATCGCCACCGCCCTGCACCATGCCTCCGCCAACTGAGGGCGCGGCCGCAGCCCACGACGTCCCTACGGCCCGGCGCCAGGTTGCTCTCGCCGGTCACCTCGGTGACCGGGCGGTTGCCCGCCGCGGTCTTGCCGACTCCGCAGCCGGGGTACGGGCCACCGCCCTGGGGGCCCTGGCCCGGCTGGGCGCGCTGACAGCTGAGGACGTCAGCGCGGGCGTCGCAGATCCCGACGCTCCCGTCCGGGCCCGCGCTGTCGAGCTGGCCGCGGGCCTGGACCCGCCGCTGCCGGCTGTCGCCGCAACCGCCCTCGCCGACCCCGATGCGAGCGTCGTCGAAGCGGCTTGTTTTGCGCTGGGCGAGATGACGACCGCTGCCGCCGCGACGGTGCCGGCGCTGGCGCGTGTCGGCCGGGAACACCCGGATCCGCTCTGTCGCGAAGCAGCCGTGGCCGCCCTCGGCGCCATCGGCGATCTGGCGGGCTTGCCGGCGATCCTGGCCGCCGCCTCCGATCGCCCGGCCGTGCGCCGGCGCGCCGTGCTGGCCCTGGCCCCCTTCGACGGACCCGAGGTGGACGCGGCGCTCGAACGAGCCCGCACCGACCGGGACTGGCAGGTCCGCCAGGCGGCGGAGGATCTGACCGTTACATAAACAGGTCCTTGACCGCGTCGAACTCCTCGAGGCACTTGCCGGCTCCGAGAACCACGCATTCCAACGGGGCGTCGACAAGATGGACTGGTAGGGAGGTCTCCTGTTCGAGCCGGAGCTCCAGACCGTTGAGCAGGCCACCACCGCCGACCAGGTGGATCCCCTGGCTGATCAAGTCTTGGGCTAGCTCGGGCGGGGACGCCCCCAAGCACTTGACCACCGAGTCCACGATCGACCCCACCTGCTCCTCGATCGCCTCGCGCACCTCCTCAGGTGAAAGGATGACCGTCTTTGGCAGCCCGGTCATGAGGTCCCGACCCCGCACTTCGGCCTTGACAGAATCGTCGGTCGGCCAGGCCGAGCCAATCGCAAGTTTGATCTCCTCGGCGGTGCGCTCGCCTACGGCGATGCCGTATTCACGCCGGACGTAAGTCTGGATGGACGGCGTCGATGTCGAAGCTGCCGACCCGGATGGCTTCGAGGGCGACGATGCCGCCCAGAGAGATGACCGCCGTCTCGGTGGTACCCCCGCCGACGTCCACCACCATGTTGCCCAGCGGCTCGTGGATGGGCAGGCCCGCGCCGATAGCCGCCGCCATGGGCTGCTCGATGAGATAGGCGCCGTTGGCCCCCGCCCCCCGGGCCGCCTCCTCCACGGCCCGGCGCTCCACCTCGGTGATCGCCGAGGGCACGCAAATCAGCACCCGCGGCCGGTTGAATCGCGACACGCCGGCACGCTGGAGCAGCAGCCGGATCATCCGCTGGGTGATGTCGAAGTCGGTGATGGCGCCTTTCCGCAGCGGCCGCACCGCCACGATGTAACCGGGGGTCCGGCCGATCATCTGCCAGGCCTCATGACCCATCGCCAGGACGTCCTGCGTTCGCGAGTTGAGGGCGATAACGGTCGGCTCGTTGAGAACAATGCCCCGACCGCGTGAATAGACGAGGGTATTGGCCGTACCCAGGTCGATGGCCAGATCCCTAGCCAGTCTCGGCCCCCGTTCTGTCGCCGGCGCCGTCTCCGGCCACGGCCTTCTCTTCGGTCTCTCGGACCCTCACCGATTTGATTTCGTCCCTGTTCGTCTTACCGGGGATCGTCCGGTCCTCGGCTGCCGCTGGTTCGCCAGTCGTCGCGGCCGCGGGCCGGGCGGTCTGCAGGGTCACCGCCGACCGCGGCCTGACTCGCAAACCCTCCACCGGGGCAGCATGGGCAGGACGCAAGGGGCCGGGACGCGACGAGTCCGGCGCGATGGCCTGGAGGCCGCGCTGGAAGGCATCCACGTTGGCGTCGATCGACTTCGGTTGGCGGTGATGTAACCAGACGGCGAAACCTCCGATGACGGCGAGCACCACCGCTCCGATGAGATAAGCCAGATTGCTGAGCACCACGCTCGAGGATCCCGTCATGTGCCGATCTCCGTGATCTCGTGGGCGTCGACGCCCCAATCATCGCCGCCCGACCACCGCTCCCGTTTCCAAATAGGCACAGTTTTTTTCAGCGTATCGATACAAAACCGCGCCGCGTCGAAGGCGTCGGCCCGATGGCCAGCAGACACGGCCACGACCACGGAGCACTCCGTGACCGAGAGCACGCCAGTGCGATGCCATATCGCCACCCGACCGACTCCGGGCCAGCGCGATTGCGCTTCGCCGGCGATCGTCCTGAGCCGGGGCGTGACCTTGTCGACGTACGCCTCGTATTCCAGCTCTACCACACCGGGGCGACCCTCGGCGTGGTCTCGCACCGTGCCGCCAAAGACAACCACCGCCCCACAGTCAGGCCGTGTGACCCAGGCCGCAGCTTGCTCCAGCGAGAGCTCCTCCGCCGTCAGGGCGACCGATACGTCGCCCTGAGTCGCGTCTAGGAATGGCGGCCCGGGCGCCGGCGAGTGCACAGCTCCAATGCTACGGCGGCCAGGCGCACCCGCGGCGACCAGGGGGCGATGACCGTCTGGCGGCTCGCGTCGTTATTCTCGCCGGCGTGGAACCCGACGACGGCGCCGAGGAAGACGGGCCGTTTTCGCCGTGGCTGCCGCCCGATGACCGGCTGTGGCGCCACCCTTCGGAGGCCCCTCCCGCCGGTGCAGGTGAGCTCCCGGCGCCGGACCAAAAAAACCGGACCCCGGCCACCTCCTCCCTGAAGTCGCGGTTTCGCGGCCAGGCCAGCCGCTTGTGGACCGTGGCGGTGGTAGCCGGGCTCGTCGGGGCGGTGGCTGCGTCCGGCCTCGGCATGATGACCGGCGTCTTCCAGCGTGAGACCACGGTCGTGCATTCGGTGATCTCCACCGGTTCCGGATCGTCGCAGACCCTTACGTCGGACGCCGCCCCGGCCGTGAACTGGAGCCAGGTGGATGACAACATCGCCCAGTCGGTGGTGGAGATCGACGTGTCCACGGCGAGCGGACCGGCTTCCGGCTCGGGCTTTCTCTTCACGTCCGGTGACCGGGAGAGCTACGTGATCACGGACAGCGCACTGGTGGCCGACGCCAACGACATCCGCGTGACCTTCAACGCCGGCGACCAGTACCACGCCCACCTCATCGGTGACGATCCGGTGAGCGGCGTGGCCCTGATCTCGGTGCCGACCTGGGAGCACAGCTTCCCGCTGCTTGGCACCGTCGCCAGCCTGCAGATCGCTAACGAACTTCTGGCGGTCGGGGCCCGGACGGCGTCGGGTTCGGTGTTGGAGGGCTCGGTCACCGCCGAAGACCGGGCTGTCGACGTCGCCGGCGGCGCCACCATGCAGGATCTCATCGCCGTCAGCGGCCCTCCCCTTCCGAGTGGGGCGGCCGGCGGTCCGCTGGTCGATGCCGAGGGGGAAGTGGTAGGTGTCACCCTCGACTTGTCGCCTGTGGACGCGGCAGATCAAAACCTGACCTTCGCGGTGCCGGTCGACGTCGCCATGCACGTGGTACAACAGATGCTGGCCGGCATATCGGTGACCCACCCCTGGCTAGGGGTGACCAGCTCGTCGGATATCACGTCGGGGGTCGCCGCCCAGTACGGGCTTCCGGGCGGCGCCCAGGTCGAACAGGTTTCGCCAGGCAGTCCCGCCAGCCAACTGGGCTTGTCGCCGAGCGACATCATCACGTCGTTCGACCATCAGCCGGTGATTTCGAGCGGCAGCCTCACCCAGCTGCTGTCCCAGGCCCAAACCGGTCACCGGGTGATGATCTCCTACCTGCACGCCGGCAAGCCCATCCAGGGGACCGTGGTGGTCTGGAACCAACCCGACAACGACTAGGGCCCACCTTTTGCCTTCACGCTCCAGTGACTACGCCGCGCCGCGCCGCCGGCCGCGCCAGGCGGCCACGCCAGCGGCGGCGGCGCCCGCAACCAGCGCCGTGCCAGCCGTGGCGAGCAGCAGGTTGAAATTCTGCCGGCGTCCCGGGGGCAGGTCATCCCAGTGGACCCGCATATCGGTCGCTACCAACGCCTCCTCGCTGGTGTAGTGCGGCCTCCACCCGGCCGCTTTGATGCGGTCGGGAGCCACCACCCACGGATGGATGGTGTAAGCCCTCGCTTCTACGGGCACCCCCGACCGCCACAGCTGCCACGACCAGGCGGCCACGGCGTGGGAAAGGCGGGCTGGAAGTGCCACCTTCGCCACCCCGCCGGCCAGTGCCCGGGCCGCATCCTCGCCCACGCCGGTGTCCGGGGCGACGTTGTAGACGCCCGAGAGCCGCTGAGTCCAGGCCAGGACCACGGCATCGGCCAGATCGTCGACGTGGAGGAACTGGACTGGCCGCCGCCCGTCGCCGGCACGGGGCGCTCGGATGGCGCCCAGGGCCTCGTAAAGGGGCTCGGGCGAGCCGACCGTAACGGCCGGCCGGAGGACCGCGACTCGCACCAGCGGGTGGCACGCCGTCCATTCGGCCAGGCTGCGTTCGGCCTCGGCCTTCCCAACGCCATAGGCGAACTCCGGGTTCGGACGGAGGGGGGCGTCTTCGGTGAGGGGGATCTGGTTGTCCGGCCAGGCCCCGTAGACCGTGGCACTCGAGAGGTGCACCAGCGAGGTCACTTGCGTGGCTGCGCTGGCCTCCAGGATGCGGCGCAGCGCTCGGCTGTTGGTAGCCGCTGCGCTCAGTCCGTCGCCCGCGGCGGTACCGCTGCTCTCCGGCGTGCGCCAGGCCAGGTGAACCACAGAGTCGGCTTCGCCGAAGGCGGTGACCACCTCGTCATCGGGGCCTTTGGGCAGGGCCAGGTCGATGATGCGGATATCGAGTTTGGGGTGGGACCAGTCGGGGGGCACCACGTCGATGCCGACTACGCGGCCCACATCTGGCCGAGCCGCCAGGCGGGCCGACACCCGCTGCCCCAAGGAGCCCGCCACACCGGTGACGACAACCGTCCGCACCGCTCTACGATGCCTCAATGGGTCCGGCGAAAGCTACCAAGGGCTGCACATGAGCTCGATCGGTCCTTTCGGGGGCGGCTCGCCTTCGGGCGGTGGCCCGTTCGAGGATCTGATGCGCAATCTGGCGCGCCTGTTGACCAGCCAGGGCCCGATCAACTGGGAGATCGCCCGGCAGATGGCCCAGTGGGCGGCAACTGGCGGCGAACCCGAACGCAACGCCGACCCCGTGGCCCGGGTGCGCCTCGAGGAGCTGCTGCGGGTCGCCGAGCTGCACGTGGCGGAGGCTACCGGCCTCTCGGTCTCCGCCGGCGGCCTGCTCACCGCCCGGGCCGTCACGGCGCGCGAGTGGGCGCTGCGCACACTCGACGACTGGAAGCCGCTGCTCGAGAAGCTGGCCGGCACGATGACCTCCACGCTGCCTGGGGGGCCGGAAGGGCCAGGCTCGGGCGAGGTGGGCGAGGCGAGTGGCTCACCCTTCGGCTTCGGGTTCGGCGGCAGCGGGGGCACGGGGGGTCCGGGCGAAACCGGCGGGACAGGCGAAACAGGCGGAGCCGGCGGGGGCGGCGGGATGGGTGGGCCCGGCGGGGGCGGATTCGATCCCATGGCGCAGTTGTTTGGCAACCTTCCGCAGGTGCTGGGACCGTTCCTGTTCGGTATGCAGGCGGGGTCGATGGTCGGGCAGCTGGCCTACCGAGCGATGGGACAGTACGACCTGCCGATGCCCCGCCCGGCCCGGGACGAGTTAATGCTTGTCCCCGCGTCCATCGATGCCTTCGCCTCGGACTGGAGCCTGCCGGTCGACGACGCCCGCCTGTGGGTGTGCCTGCGCGAGACGACCGACAACGCCGTGCTCGGACGCCCGCACGTGCGGGCCCGCCTCGACCAGTTGATCGCCGATTATGTAGGCGCCTTCCGGCCCAATCCCAACGCCCTGGAAGAGCGCCTCAGCGAGTTCGATCCGACCGATCCCAGCTCGCTCCAGGCAGCCCTCGGCGACCCGGAGACCCTGCTCGGCGAACTGCAAAACGACGAGCAACGCCGCCTCCAAGTGCCCCTCCGAGCCCTCCTGGCGGCGGTAGTGGGCTATGTGGACTTCATGATGGATTCCGTCGGCAGGCGGCTCATCGGCGCCTATGGGCCTCTCACCGAAGCCCTGCGCCGTAGGCGGCTTGAAGAGACCGGCGGCACCCGCATCTTGGGTCAGCTCTTCGGGGTGGCGCTCGATGAGGCCAGTTACGAACGAGGTCAGGCCTTCGTCCGCGGCATCGCCGAGCGGGCGGGAGAAGAAGGGCTGGCCCGGTTGTGGCACTCCGAACGAGAGTTGCCTACCCCCGCCGAACTGGATGCGCCCGGTCTGTGGCTGGCGCGGATCGATCTGCCCGACGTCTGACCCTGACGCCCGAGAGGCCGTTCCGGCCCGCTTTGCGGGCCCTGGCCGCGGCGCGCTCAAGGACGGCCGGCCCATGCCGATGATCACCACATGGCAGACCCCTGGAAGGCCTTGGATGGTGACGACGCTTCGGACTCGACCGGGCCCGGTCCGCGCCGATTGGAAGCGTTCACGGCACCGTCGACCCTGACGGACCGGGACACGAGCAGGAACGGCGACGCGGCTCAGCTCCCCGGGTCGCCGGTGGCCACTCCCGGCCTCGCCGGTCACCGGGCCCTCGCCGCGCTCGCCGCGGAATTGGCCCAGGCGGCCGCGGTCGACGACGCCGACGCCGAGGCGTCCGACAGTGAGAAGGGCAACACCCCGATCGACGGGGACTCCGGCGGCGCCAGGTCCCACCCGATCAGCGGGGCGACCGGGCCGACTCGACAACGGCGAATCCGACGACGCCGGCGGCGCGACCATGAATGGGGACGGCGCCGGGTCCCGGCTGGGCGGGGCAACCCGCCCCGACAGCGCCGGGGACAGCCCCTTCACCGTCCCGAACCCCGCCGGCCGCCCCCTCAGCCCCCCGAACCCCGCCAGCGGTGCCACCCGCGGCCGCCCCCTCACCCGAACCCCCCAGCGTACCCCCACCCCCCGAACCGGGCACCGGCCCAGTCGGGTCGAGCAGCACGCCTGCTGCCGCGGGGGACCGCCCAGCGGGGTTCCCGATGGCCCGCCCCCTGCCCCGGCTACCCCTGCCGGGTGGTCCGACGGCGATGAGCATCGTGGATCCTGAACGCGGCCGGAGCCCAGCGCCGCTCGTCAGCCCTCTCAGCGCGCCCCCCATTGCCGTGGCGCCGGGGGCGGTCCGCTTACCCGCCGAGCGGTCCTCGCCGCCGGCGGCGACGCCGGCGGAACAACCCACCATCCCGTTACGTAAGCGAGCAGTTACCGATCTGCCGGCGGCGGTGGCGCCGGCGCCGACCGACCCCGCCGGCGAAGGGGTGGCGCCCTCTTCGGCGACGGCATCGGTGAAAGGCGGTGGGGCGGTCGAACCGTGGTCGACGAGCGAAGACGACATTCTGCCGGCGCGCCAGGTACACCGGGCTCGGCCCATATGGCGTCGGCGCTGACGGCTACCACCGGGGCGCCCGGGCGATCGGCCGGCGCGACGCAGTGCTATTTCGTGACCGTCAACTGCGTATAGCTGGTTTAGATACCAAATTAGCCCCGTCGCCGCGGGCCCGTGGTTTCCCTACGTCCGCAACGCCTCGAACTTGTAGCCGAGACCCCGGATGGTGGTGATCCGAGCCGGCCGGGACGGATCGTCCTCGATCTTGGCCCGCAGCCGCTTGACGTGGACGTCCAGGGTCTTGGTGTCGCCAACGTAGTGCGGGCCCCAGATGCGATCGATGAGCGTCTCCCGGGTCAACACCCGGCCCGCATTGCCCATCAACAACTCCAGCAGTTCGAATTCCTTCAACGGCAGCGGCACCTGATCGCCGCGCAGGTAAACCTCATGGCGGCCGGGGTCGAGACGGAGCCCCCCGACCTCCAGCACTTCTACTCCCGGCTCCTCTGTTTCGCCCGCAGGCGAACGCCGCAGCACGGCGCGCATGCGGGCAACCAGCTCTCGTAACCGGTACGGCTTTGTCACGTAGTCGTCCGCGCCGACCTCGAGCCCCACTACGGTGTCGATCTCGCTGCTCTTGGCGGTCACCATGATGATCGGCACCCGGGTTCGGGTGCGCAGCTCGCGGCAGACATCGATCCCCGACTTGTGCGGCAGCCAGATATCGAGCAGGACCAGGTCGGGGCGAACCCGATCGAACGTGGCCAGCCCCTCGATGCCATCGCGTGCGACGGTGACGAGAAAGCCCTCCCGTTTCAAACCCACGACTAAAGCCTCGATAAAAGACTCCTCGTCCTCAATGACAAGAACGGTGAGCGGGTCAGGCACCGCGGGCTCCTCCTGGGGACATGTCGTCGCTGGCTGTCGAAGCGGAACCAGCCCGCGCCCGGGCCAGGTTGAGAGCAGGCAGGCGCAGCGTGAATGTCGAACCCTCACCTTCACGGGACTCGACTCGAACTGTCCCGGAGTGGTTGACGGCAACGTGGCGCACTATCGACAAGCCCAGCCCCGTGCCACCCGTCAAGCGGGATCGGGCCCGGTCGACCCGGTAAAAGCGCTCGAAAATGCGCTCCAGCTCGCCGGCGGGAATGCCAACTCCCTGGTCGATGACGGCGATCTCCACCGCCTCCGGCTCCGTCGACACCCGCAACTGCACGAGGGAGCCTCGTTCCGAATATTTGATGGCGTTCTCCACCAGGTTGCTGACCGCCGAGACCAGATCGCGACGGTCTCCGGGAACGGCCAGGTCCCGGGGTAGTGAATCCACCTGGAGCTGCACGTCGGAGCTGTCAGCGAAAGGGCGCAAGAGTTCGACGGCTTGCCCGACGATTACCGACAAGGGCACCAGTTCGCCCCGAGGCGATTCGTTGGCTTCGATACGGGAGAGATCAAGCAAGTCGTCGATGATGCGGCCCAGGCGTTCGGCCTCGGCCGCTACGCGTCTGGCCAGCCGCTCCACGACCTCGGGGTCATCCTCGCCGTCCAGGGTCTCGGCCAAGAGGCTGAGCGCCCCCACCGGGGTTTTCAGCTCGTGGCTGACATTGGCAACGAAGTCGCGCCGAATGGCCTCCAACCGGTGGCGGTCCGACGCGTCCATCACGATCGCAACCGCCCCTTCGGGCCGATCGACCCCGGTCAGGGGAACGGCCCGGATGATCAACCGTCGCTGTGACGGCGAGTACAGCTCCAGCGTCCGCTCGGACGGTTCGCCTGATAGGGCCAGCTGGAGAGCCTCAGCGATGGCTTGTTCGGCGAGGATGGCGTTGGCTGTCGTACCCAGATGGCTCTCCGCCTTGGCGTTCCGAAACACGGTCTCGCCCCAGGCGTCGCAGACGACGACCCCCTCTTCGACGAGGTTCAAGGCGGCCTCTGCGTAAGCGGCCCAGGGCTGACTGTTGGAGGCACTCGCAGGCCGGACTCGGCCGACTGTGTCAGTCACGGCGCCCTCGGCACCGGATGATTCCTGGCTTGGCGGCTCAATGGGAACGCCGGCGGGATCGGGGTAGGCGGATCGACGCCGGATCACGGACTCATGTCCCCTTGCAGGCCCATCGGCGGGCGGCGCCGGGCAGCTGGGAAGCCGTGCCAGGCCTCGAGAGCTCCATACCGACCGATGGTAAGTCATCGACAGGGGGGAACGGCTCAACTCTCGGACCCGCGAACCGACACATCGTCGAGTCGAAGAGTAAGCGTAGACGTCGTTGCGAGAGTCTGGCCTAGTTTACGTAAAGGTAAACTCTTCGTGAAAGTTCGCGACTCAAGCCCAACCTTGGTCGCTTCTCGACGTCACTGGCTGGCTGGAGACCTGTTGCCCGGACGCCAACAACCGAGCGGTGACGGACCTTGGGATCGCGGCCGGTGTCAGGGCCTCGGGTCCGACTTCCGACGTCGGTCTGCTCGCGGCTGACGTCGCTGGACGGTGTGTACCATCCTCCAGGCCACGTCGACGTTGCGATCGCCCACGCGCCATAAATCAGCACATCGGAGTGACCGGAGACAAGTCATTTCTGCTGTCGCGGTCTCGGAATTCCGGTGGAGATGGCCCGACGTGGTCCGCAGGGTTTCTGCTCCAGACGCAATGACCCCAAGTTGGTGGTTCACAAAGTGACCGAGCCCGACGATTAGACCACGGCAGCGAACATACGACCGTTCACCAACCTCATAGGTGCCGAGAACCGTCGGCTGGCTGCTGAACACGTGGACCGGGTGAGAGCTGAATCCTCGGAAAACTTCCGTCGCCTGGTCGACAATAGGGCCTAAATCACAACTCGCAAGCGACTTCGAGGATGAACCGAGCTATCTTTTGCGTGCACAGCGGGACCGGGCAACCGCCAGCGACTACCCACAAGAATCCACCGTTTCCCTGGTGTTCCGGTGTCGTTCTGAGCCACTAACAGACCCACGAGTGCCAGACGCCAGCGTCGCCAGCATCAGGGTATTTCGTTCGAGACACGAAAGAGGAATGAATCTGTCAACTGACGAACTGCGATATCGAAAAGCGGGCGTCGCAATAATCTTTCATCGGGCTGGCGGACGCTAGTCTGGCGTCGTCACCCATCGGAGCGGAGGTTTTATGGAGGACCAGCAGGAATCGGTCGGGTCGACGGTCTTACGAGACGCCACTGGCCGTGCCCTCGCAAAGACTGGCTCTGAAAGCAACACCGCGTATCAGCTGTTTGATCCCCGGGCAGCGTGCCGCATGCGAAGCCACCCACACCACAGTCACGCCGTAGCCCACTTCATCCTGCCGCGCCCCCTGCTAATCATTTCGTATTGAGCCTCACAAAGGGAAGGAAGACCGCATGATACGCTTTGGGTCATGAAAGACTTTCGCGCCGCCTTTCACCAGGAGCTGCAGAACATCGATATCCACGTCATGCAGCTCTTCGTTTTCGTGTCCGAGGACCTGGGCGTAGCCACAAACGCGCTACTAACCAACGATGCTGACGGGTTCAGGCTCGTGTCTGAGCGAGAAACGCTCATTGATGGCCTCTACCATGAGGTCGAAGGCTTGCTCAACAGACAGTTGCTCCTCGAAGCACCCGTGGCCGCGGACTTCCGGCTTCTTATCTCTATGGTGCGGGTAGTGCCGGAGCTAGAACGCTCGCATGATCTTGTAGTTGACATCGCTGAACAGGCCACGCACATACTCGGCGATGAACTTTCGGCTCGCAGCCGGGGCCTGGTCCAAAGGATGGGCGAAACTGCGAGCGGAATGTGGAACCGGGCAGCAACCGCGTGGCAAGAGCGTGATTCCGAGGCGGCGGAAGCACTCGCAGAACGCGACGATGACCTGGACAGCCTCCATTCTGCTCTTTTGGCGGAGCTTGCCTCTGGGAAAATGAGTCTGCCCGTTGCTATGGATATGACCCTGGTCGCTCGCTATTTCGAACGGCTAGGAGCCCATGCAACGAATATTGCCAAGCGCGTCGTCTACGTTGCCGGATCGAGACCGGACTAAATCTGGGACCCTCCGGAAAGCGCACGGACCCGTGGTCTCAGACCGGGGACGACCCGACCGGGACTCTCGTGTTCGGCCGACCAGGCCTAATGACACGAACTCAGGCATCGCTGGCATCGAGCAGTCGAGATCAACGGCGACCCTTTTAGGGCGCGTTGATTGCCGTCGTCGACCGGGGGGTACTTAACCGAGGTGGAGAATGGGGGCCCCGCGAACTGAGCGGCGCCAAGAAAAGTCACAGGAAGCATGGAAATAGATCATGACTTTGCGTGAATCCTTGATCGGTCTGGACGCCGCCACGAGGAATCAAATCATCAGGAGTTCTGAGCAACTGCGAATTGAGTTCGGAGACCGGCTTGAACCTGAAGTGGTAGAAGTTTGTCTGGACAATGAGCTGGCGAGCTTGCGGGACTCCAGAGTGAAGAATTATGTACCGTTGCTCGCCCATCGCTTCGCCCGCGAGCGCCTAATGGACATGGTTGAGACCAAGGGATGGGTCGGCCCGTCGTAGACGATTATCCTCCTGCTCAGCCCACCTGGCCGCTGACGTAGGCCTGGGTCCGGCTGTCCTTGGGATTGGTAAACATCTGCTCAGTCGGGCCGTATTCCACGAGCGTGCCGGTCCGGGTATCGCTTTCGGGGTTCACCAGCACTGAGTAAAAGGCGGTGCGGTCGCTGACCCGCGTGGCCTGCTGCATGTTGTGGGTGACGATCACGATGGTGTAGGTCGTCTTGATGTCCTTCATGAGTTGCTCGATGGCGCTCGTGGCGATGGGATCGAGCGCCGAACAGGGCTCGTCCATAAGGACCACCTCGGGCTCGACGGCCAGGGTGCGAGCGATACAGAGTCGCTGGGCCTGCCCGCCGGACAAGCCGAGGGCCGACTTGTCGAGTCGATCTTTCACCTCGTCCCATAAGACGGCCTGGCGGAGCGAGTGCTCGACGATCTCCTTCAACCTGCCCCGATTCCGTTCGCCATTGATGCGCGGACCGTAGGCCACGTTGTCAAAGATCGACTTCGGAAAGGGGTTTGGTTTCTGGAACACCATGCCGATCCGACGTCGCACGGCGATGGGGGAGACATTTGGACCGTACAGGGGGACGCCGTGGTAGCGGACGTCTCCCTCGACTCGAGCTCCGGCCACCAGGTCATTCATGCGGTTCAAGGTCCTCAGAACGGTCGTCTTCCCACATCCAGAGGGACCGATGAACGCCGTGATCTCATGCTGGTAGATGCTCAGGGAGACGTTCGTGACTGCCTTAAAACTGCCGTAGTAGATGGAAACCTTGTCCACATCGAACACCGGTGCGTTCTGCTCCGACGGTACTGATTCCGGACTGGGTGCCTTGGTGGTCGCCGGGCTCGTTGCGACGGTTTGGTCGGTTTGTTCCATGTCGTTCCTATCGCGCCAGGCGGGTAAAGCGTGCCGTGATGATTCGGGCTGCGATCATTAGAATAAAGGCGATCGCAATCAGGGTGAGCGCGGCACCCCAGGCGCGCGATTCGGCGCCGGGGTACGGCTCGGTCGCGTTCGAGAAGATCTGCGTCGCCAGTGCCGTGTTGGGGCCGTGAAAGACGTTTCGGTTCGCCTGGGTCACCGTGAGAATCGTGAACAGCAACGGCGCGGTCTCCCCCGCACCCCGGGCGACGGCGAGGAGTGATCCGCTCACGATACCGGACAGCGCCGCGGGAAGCACGACCGTGAGGGTCACGCGGGTCTTGGTGGCACCCACGGCGTAGCTCGCTTCCCGCAGCGAGTTCGGAACCAACTTGAGCATCTCCTCGCTGGAACGGATCACGATGGGCAGCATCAGGCAGGCCAAGGCGAGCGAGCCGGCGAAACCCGAGAAGCCGAAATGCAACGTCCAGATCGAGAATATGAACAAGCCCATCACGATCGAGGGCACACCGGTCATGACGTCGGCCATGAAGCGCACGACCGCAGCGATCGGACCGCGGCCCCCGTACTCGTTGATATAGATCGCCCCGAGTATCCCGAGCGGCACGGCCAACAAGGTGGCCCAAGCGGTAATCAGCAAGGTGCCGAGCACCGCCGGGCCCATGCCGCCGGTGCTGGCGGGCGCCACCACGGGTGGGATGGGGCTGGTGAGGAAGTGCCAGCTGATGATGGAGGCGCCCCGATCGATCACGGCGTAGATCACCCAGCCCAGCGGCAGCGTGACCACGACGGTGGCGAAGACCATCAAGCCAGTCGCGATGCGATTCTTGGTCCGCCGCCAGGACTTCGGTTCGCGCAGATCGACTGTCTGTGGCGGGGTCACGAGGGTCATCAGGCGCCTGCCGTCCGCCGAGCCGATCTCGCCACCAGGAATCTGGCGGCCAGATTGATGATGATGGTGATGACGAACAGGAGCACGCCGAGACCGATCAGCGCCGAGCGCTGGACTCCTGAGGCCTCACCGAACTCGTTGGCGATCACAGAGGGCATCGAGTAGCCGGGCGCGAACAGGTGCGAGGTGATCGTGGCCGACGAGCCGATCACCAGGGCGGCGGCAATGGTCTCACCCATCGCCCGCCCCACTCCGAGCAGCACGGCCCCCACGACGCCGCCCCGGCTGTGCGGCCAGACCGCCCCCTTGATCATCTCGAGGCGGGTGGCTCCGAGGGCGTAGGCGCCCTCCTTGTCGATGGTCGGCACCGTGGCGAAGACCTCACGTGACAGCGAGGTCACGATCGGCAGGATCATGACAGCCAGGATGATGCCAGCGGTGAAGAAAGAGAGCCCGCTCGTCGGTGTACCGAAGAGCGCATCGAGAACCGGTATGCCCTTCACGGCTGAGGCCACATGGCTGTAGAACCCGGCGATCCAGGGGCCGAAGACGAGGAACCCCCACAGCCCGAATACCACGGATGGGACCACGGCCAGGAGATCGATCACGGACACGATCGGACGGGCGAGCCGGGGAGACACGACCTCCGTGAGCAGCAGAGCGATACCGACGCTGAGCGGGACGGCGATCACCACCGCAATCGCGGCCGTGATGAGCGTGCCGTAGATGAAGGCGAGGGCGCCGAACTGCCCCGTGGCCGGGTTCCAGGTCTTGGAGAAGACCCCCTTGAAACCCGCGGTGGTGAACCAGTCGGTGGACTGCTTGGTCGTTGAGAAGGCGATCAACACCAGGACCACCAGCACCAGGAGACCCGACGCCAGGGCGAGAATCTGAAAGGCGCGATCCCCCAGCGGCCGGCGCTCCGACAGATTCGCGCCGGGCGGGATGAGGTCCGGTGGCGCCTCTGGCGCGGCCGTGGCCACTACGTCCCGATCTTGCTCAGCTGTGCTTGCGCCATCGACTGCAGGCTCGAGGGAATCGGGGCGTAGTTGAGAGAGGGAAGCAGCTGCTGGCCAGCTCCGATGAGGTAGCCGACCCACGCTTGCAGGAGCGGGCCGAAGTTGCCGGTCTGAGCTTGGTAGACGAGGACCCAGGACTGGTAGGTGATCGGGTAGGACTGCGCCCCCGGTGCCCAGATGGCGCTGAACGTCAGGTTGGGCATGATGGTGGCGTTGCTGGCCGCGGCGGTCGCCGATTGGACAGACGGGGCGATGAAGTTGCCGGAGCTGTTTTCTACTGATGCGAATGTCAACCCGGAAGCCTTGGCGTCGGCGAAGTCCACGTAGCCAACGGCGCCGCTCGTGCTCTTGATGATGGACGCCACGCCGCCGTTGCCGTTACCACCAACGGACCTTGACGGCCAACTGATTGTGGAGGACGAGCCGAGCGTCCATACGCCGGGGGCGCCCTTCACCAGGAACTCCGAGAAGTTCTGTGTCGTCCCCGACGAATCCGACCGACGGGCGATGGTGATCTTGCTGCTCGGCAGGTTGACGCCGGGGTTCAGCGCCGTGATGGCGGGATCGTTCCAGGTCGTGATCTGCGCTTGGAAGATCTTGGCGATGACCGGCGCGGACAACTTGAGGTTGGAAACCCCCGACAGGTGGTATGAGATCGTGATGGGGCCGATCACGTCGGGGAAGTACAGCACCGTTCCCTTGAAACTGGACTGCTGGCTGGCCGGGATCGGCGAGTCCGAACCGGCGAAGTTGACCACGCCTGAGGCCAGGTCCGTGCGACCCTTCCCCGATCCACCCGACCCGTAGTTGACGGTCATGTTGGGCTGAACGGACTTGAAGGCCGCTATGGCGCTCTGCTGGTAGACAGTCTGGAAGGTCGATCCGCTCCCGTTGAGAGTCCCCGAGAGCTTGGTGGCCGCCGTAGTGGGGCTCCCCGAAGAGCCACCACCCGAGGCAGTAGTCGCCGTGGTACTCGAGTGCGAACTCGAGGAACACGCCGCCAGCAAGACAGCTGCTGCTAACGGCAGAAGACCCGCCGCCCTTATCCGCCGTGTGCGCCTGCGCTGCATGAGACGTAGCTCCTTTTGCGGTTGTAACGCGCCGTGTATCGGCCCGTTGCTTAAGGTGGACTGCGGGGATTCGATTCTCACGCCTTCTTTGGTAGCCAACCTCTCACCTCGGAAAGGTGTTTCGCCGCCGGAAGAGGCGACGTTCATCCTCGTTCCCTCCCAGTCCGAACCTGTCCGGATCGGGCGTCAGATCTGGACGTTTCAACGGTTACCTTTCCAGATCGAGGCAGCGGGCGAACGAGGTGCATTTGTACCCGCGTTGCGGACGGGGCACCACTTTTCCTGGCGTAAATCGACCGCGTGAAACGTATCGGCACGATTTCCGCACCTTAGAAAGGTGAAACAAACCTCAGGTGTCGTTACGGTAAATAGAAAGTGAACGCACACCAAAAACCGCTGCCCGTCAGCGCGTCATCCTCGCGGCGGGATCCGCCGCCAGCGCCTGGATCGCAGGGGGCAACTTACCGGCCAGCACGTCGGCGAGCGTCACCTCTTCCAGCACGACCCGCAGGCTGGCCCGAAGGGCCACCCAGACCTCGGTAAGGCGACTGGCCGCGCCGTCGTAAGTAACGGTCTCGGGTCGCTGGCCGCGCACGCTGGCCAGCGGACCATCCACGGCCCGAATGACGTCGGCCAGGCGGATCTCGGCAGGCGGCCACGCCAGCCAGTAGCCTCCTTCGGCACCCCGGCGACTGTGCAACAGGCCCGCTTGACGAAGCTGGGCGAGGATCGCCTCCAGAAACTTGGGCGGGATCTCCTGGGCGGCCGCCAGGCGGTCCCCTTTGACGGGACCGCCCGCGTGGGCGGCCAGCTCGACGAGGGCGCGGACCGCGTAGTCGGCCTTGGCGGAGATCTGCATCGTCGTCCGCCCGTCCGCGGCCGCTCGAGACCTAGCCGGCGGGGGGCAGGTAGCTGGCCTTGACGAACCGGTCGCCTTCGGCCTCGAGCACCCACACCGACCCCTTCGCCTGACGCGGCCGAGGTCCCAGATCGAGGTGATCCTCGTCAGCCAGCGAGACCAGGATCTCGGGGATCACGTCCCCGTGCGTACACAAGGCGATCTTCTCGTGGGCGACTCGGCGCACCAGCGTCAGCGCGTCCAAACCTGCGCCCTCGCCTAGCGCGTCGTCCTTTTCCACCTTCAGGTGCATGGCCTCCGCAAGAGGGGCCATCGTCTCCAGGCACCGCACGGCCGAGCTGGAAAGGATGCGCTGAGGTGAGTAACCCTCCAGCGCCCTCACCAGACTCCGGGCCTGCTTGTACCCCCTGGTAGAAAGGTGCCGCCCCTTATCGGGGCCGCGGGCCTCATGCCGCGACCCGGCGTGACCATGGCGAATCAACAGAACGGGCACCCCGCTAGTCTTACAGGCTGGCGAGGGGCGGTGATTCCAGACCTGGCTGGTTTCGGCTCGGCCCGACGCGCCCGCGGCCCGCCGACCGCTCGGAAGAAATACCATTTACTACTCATGGCTGTCCATACCGCCCCTGGCTCGCCCCAGGCCGGGGCGGCAGGCTCAGCCGGTGCGAAGAGCCACCCGGCGCTCGGGCCCCTCCGGCGCACCATCCGCGAAGTGGGGTTGGGGCTGATCACCCTGGGGGTGATCACGTTCTTGTTCATTGGCTACCAGTTGTGGGGAACCGGAGTCGCCGAAGCCCACAGCCAGGCGCACCTGAAGAAAGCCTTCAACACCGCGGTGGCGGCCCACCATGCGGCCGACAGCCCCACCGTCGGACCGGGGGCGGCCTCGGGGGCCTCCGGAACCGGTGCTGCCGCCCCTGCCAGCGCCGCTCCCGGCGGCGCCGTCGCCCATCTGGTCATCCCCAAGATCGGCCTCAACGTGATCGTGGTCGAAGGTGTCGCCGAGGCAGACCTGCGTCAAGGACCCGGCCACTATCCCCAGACGCCCCTGCCGGGGCAGGACGGCAATTCGGCTATCGCTGGCCACCGCACGACGTACGGGGCGCCCTTCTACTCGATCAACGAATTGAAAGTTGGCGATCCCATCTCGCTGACCGACACGGCCGGGCGCACCTTCGTCTACCACGTCAGCGAACCCCCCCGGGTGGTCAGCCCGAGCGACGTGTCCGTCCTCGACGCCACGCCGTTCGCGCAACTCACCCTGACCACGTGCAATCCCCGCTTCTCGGCCACATCCCGTCTGGTTGTCGTCGCCCGCCTGACCAGCCAGGCGCCGCTACCGGTGACCCCGACCCCCGCCCAGACCGCTTCACCCCCGCAGCAGTCGGTGGCGCCCACGGTGGGGGCCACCGACAACCTGGGGAGCGGCGACGGGGGTGCCTGGGCACCTGCCCTGCTGTACGGGGGACTGTTCGTCTTGCTGTGGATCGGGGTTCGGCTCTGGATCAACCGGACCCGGCGGTGGGGCCGCGTCGGGGCGTTCGTGGTGGGGATCGGCGTATGCCTGATCCCGTTATGGTTCTGCTTTGAGAACGTGGTACGGCTCCTGCCTCAGAGCATCTGACACACCCGACAGGCAGACTTCGATTTCAGTGCACTTTCACCTCACGGAGTGAGAAGCGCACCGAAAACACTGAGCCGGACCGGCGGGTAGCCGGCCCTCGCCCGCACCCGGGGCCTACTCCCCTGCCATGTGCACCAGGGCGTCAAGCACGACTACATCACGAGGGTAGGTCAGCCGAGTACGGGCCTCCGGCAGCGGGACCCACGTAGCCTCGTCGACCTCGTGGGCACCCACAGGATCGCCTCCGGCGACCGTCATGGCCCAGTACCGCACCCGCTTGTGTTTGCCGCTGCGGTCCAGGTACGTGGTGGTCGGCAGCTCCGGCCCGATGCGGGCATCGACGCTGGCCTCCTCCCGCACCTCGCGGAGGGCAGCCTGTTCGTCAGTCTCGCCCGGGTCCACTTTTCCCTTCGGCAGGCTCCAGTCGTCGTAGCGGGGCCGGTGCACCAGGATCACCTCGACATCGCCATCCCGGTCCCGGCGCCACACCACACCTCCGGCCGCCCGCACCACCGTCGTATCGCCATCGCCAGCTGGCCCGGACGCCGAGGCCGGCTGTCCGGTGCTCACCCCGGCGGGGCCCCGTGCAAGACGGCAGGCTCCCGGCCCCGCCGCGAGCGGCTGACGGCCAACTCCTGCAAGGTGTGCTGAGCCTGAATGCCAACTCGCGGTGGCACCTTTTGCCAGGTGCCATCCGCGTCGAGTTCCCAGGCCCGGGTGTCGTCGGCCAGGTCCAGTTCAAGGATCTCGCGGAGTCGGGCTCGCAGCTCCGGGGCCTCTACAGGCACCACCGCCTCGACGCGGCGATCCAGGTTGCGTTCCATCATGTCGGCCGAGCCCACCAGGTAGAGACTTCGGACCGCGTTATCGGCGTCCTCCCCGTCTGCGGGCGTGTCATCGTACTCGGCGGGTTTGTCAGCTGCCAGCAGCGATTCGCACCCCAAAGCCCCGAGCGCGTCCGCGGCTCCCGCTCCGAAGTAGAAGATCCGGGAGTGTTCCAGCCACCGACCCACGATGCTGCGGACCCGGATGTTCTCTGACAGGCCGGGAACGCCGGGTCGCAGCCCGCAGATGGCGCGCACGATCAGGTCGATGCGGACTCCGGCCGCCGAGGCTGCGTAGAGCGCGTCGATGATGCCCACGTCGACGAGGTTGTTGAGCTTCCAGATGATGCGCCCCCGGCCGCCGAGGTCCGCCTCCCGTTCGATCAGCTCCCTCATCCGGGTCCGCAGGGTGGTGGGCGCCACCAGGAGTTTCCAGTACTCGACCCGGCGGCTGTAGCCGGTCAGGTAATTGAACAGGTCGGTCAGGTCGGCGCCCAGCTCCGGTGACGCGGTCAGCATGCCGATGTCCTCGTACATGCGGGCTGTGCTGGCGTTGTAATTGCCGGTGCCGATATGGCAGTAGCGGCGGATGCCGTCGCCCTCCTGACGGACCACCAGCGCCGTCTTGGAGTGGGTTTTGAGCCCGACGAGGCCGTACACGACGTGCACGCCAGCCTCTTCGAGGGCCTTGGCCCAACCGATGTTGGCCGCCTCGTCACCGCGCGCCTTGAGCTCCACCAGGGCGGCCACCTGCTTGCCTCGTTCGGCCGCCCGGATCAGGGCCCGCACGATGGCGCTGTCGCCCGAGGTCCGGTACAGGGTTTGCTTGATGGCGAGAACCTTCGGGTCGCGCGACGCCTGGACGATGAACTCCTCGACCGATTCGGTAAAGCTCTCGTAGGGGTGCTGGACGAGAATGTCACCCTGGCGGATGACCCGGAAGATGTCGAGCGGCTCGCCGTCGCTGCGAGCCAACCGGGCTGGCGTTACCGGCACGTACGGGTCCTCTTTGAGCTCCGGACGGTCCAGGTTGTAGACCACCCAGAGAGCGGTGAGATCGAGCGGTCCGGCCACCTCATAGACGTCCTCGGGCTGGAGATCCAGCTCCCGGGCGAGGAGGGTGCGGACCTCATCGGTCATGGTTTCGTCGACCTCGAGGCGGACGGCCCGGCCGAAGCGGCGCCGGCGCAGTTCCATCTCTACCGCTTCGAGGAGATCGTCGGCCTCTTCTTCCTCCAGCGTCAGGTCCGCGTTGCGGGTGACCCGGAAGGGATGGTGGCTCTCGATCTCCATCCCCGGAAACAGGGCGCCCAGATGGGCGGCGATCACCTGCTCCAGGGCCACGAAGCGCTTGCCGTCGGGAAGGGCGAGCAGGCCGGGCAACACCGGCGGCACCTTGACCCGAGCGAACCGCCGCTCGCCGCCAACCGGATCGCGCACGATCACAGCCAGGTTGAGCGACAAGTTGGAGATGTAGGGGAAAGGATGGCCGGGATCGACTGCCAGCGGGGTCAACACCGGAAAGATCCGGTCGATGAAGCCCTTCTCGATCCACGCTCGGTCGGCGTCGTGAAGCGATTCCCAGTCCACGAGCCGGATCCCCGCCGCGGCCAGCTTCGGCAGAATGTCACCGAGGAAGGCGATCCGCCGGTGCTCGGAGAGCACCAGCACGTTTGCTCGGATGGCGGCCAGCTGATCGGACACCGACAATCCGTCGGGCGAGGTGCCGGACAGCCCAGCCGCCAGCTGGTCCTTGAGACCCGCCACTCGGACCTGAAAGAACTCGTCCATCGCCGAGCTGAAAATCGCCAGGAACTTGATGCGCTCCAGCAACGGTAACTCCTGGTCCTCGGCCATGGCCAGGACCCGAGCGTTGAAGTCGAGGGTGGATAGCTCGCGGTTGATGTAGCGGCGATCGTCGGTCTGCTCCGCCGCAGGCGCTCCGGCGGTGAGCACTCCTAGTCTGGCGCCAGGCTCCGCTGGCACTCCTGCGGGGTCGAGGCGGGGAGCAACCACAGCTTTAAGGCTACTCCTAGGCCACGCCGTGCTCTTCTTCGTCGGGTTGGCCGAGGTCCCAGACGAGCAGCAGGTTCTCCCGTTCGGCGTCTCGGGCCACCCGTTCCCGGTTACGGCGAAACTGCGGGTCGTGCGGTGGCAACAACAGGAGTCGGGCTAGCGCCCGCTGCCGGAACTCCTCGATGATGGCGCGATCGCCGAAGTCGGAGTCGACCCGCCAGTGCGGCGCGACCGGGCCCAGATAGACAACGCGGACGTGACCACGGGGGGGCGCCTGAGGTTCGCCCGGCTGGATGGACATAGCGGACCAGCCTATCCCCGGAGCCGGTTGGCGGCGCTGATCACCGCCTGCAGGGAGGCATTGAGGATGCTCGAGTCGATACCAACCCCCCAGGTGCGCCGTCCATCTCGGCCCGTTGCCTCCACGTAGGCAACGGCTGACGCTTCACTGCCCGCGGTCAAGGCGTGCTCGTGGTAGTCCTCGACGGCGACCTCGAGATCCAACTCAACCCGAAGGCCGTTGACGAGGGCGGCCACCGGGCCGTTGCCCTGCCCGGACAGCGTCCGGTGCTGACCGTCCACAAGGACCTGGGCCGTCACGGTGGTCCCTTTTTCTCCTGACGAAACCTCGCTCGAAATGAGCCGGATCCCGGCTTCGTCGGGCAGGTAGGTGCGACTGAAGACGTCCCACAGCTCGCCGGACTTGATCTCGGTGCCGGAGGCCTCGGTAACCGCCTGCACCTGCTTGGAGAACTCGATTTGCAGGGCCCGGGGCAGATCCAGGCCGTGCTCGGCATCCATCAGGTAGGCGACGCCACCCTTCCCAGACTGGCTGTTCACTCGAATGATGGCCTCGTAGGTGCGACCCACGTGCTTCGGGTCGATCGGCAGGTAAGGCACCTCCCAGGTGCCGTAGTCGTCCGGCAAGGCGTCCATGCCCTTCTTGATGGCGTCCTGATGCGAGCCGGAGAAGGCGGTGTACACCAGGTCGCCGGCGTAGGGGTGCCGAGGGTGGACCGGCAACCGGTTGCAGTACTCGGCGACCCGGCGCAGGGCGTCGATGTCGTGCATGTCCAGCTTCGGGTCGACGCCCTGAGAAAACAGGTTGAGGGCCAGGGTCACGACATCCACGTTGCCGGTGCGCTCGCCGTTGCCGAACAGCGTGCCTTCTACCCGGTCAGCGCCCGCCAGCTGAGCCAGCTCGGCGGCGGCGACCGCGGTGCCCCGGTCGTTGTGGGGATGGACGCTGAGGACGATGGAGTCCCGTTGGGGGACATGCCGGCCGAACCATTCGATCACGTCGGCATAGGTATTAGGCCCGTACATCTCGACCGTGTTGGGCAGGTTGATGATCATTTTTCGATCTGGGGCCGGCTCGATTACGTCCATTACTGCGGCGCAAATCTCGACGGCGAAGTCCGGTTCGGTGCCGGTGAAGCTCTCCGGGGAGTACTCGTAGGTGACCCGCGTGGTCGGCACGGTCTCCTCGTACTTGCGCACCAGCCGGGCGGCGCTGGTGGCGATATCGACAATCCCGTCCTTGTCGAGGCCGAACACCACGCGCCGCTGCAGTGTCGACGTCGAGTTGTAGAAGTGGACGATGGCCTGGCGGGCGCCGGCGATGGCTTCAAAGGTGCGTTCGATCAGCTCCGGGCGGCACTGGACCAGCACCTGGATGGCCACGTCATCGGGGATGCGGTCCTCCTCGATGATCTGCCGGATGAAATCGAAATCGGGTTGGGACGCGGCCGGAAAGCCCACCTCGATCTCCTTGAACCCCATGCCGACCAGGGTCTCGAAGAAACGCAGCTTGCGAGGCGGATCCATGGGATCGATGAGCGCCTGATTGCCGTCGCGAAGGTCCACGCTGCACCACAGGGGGGCGGCCGTGAGATGCTGGTCCGCCCACGTACGATCCGGCAGCACCAGCGGCCGGGCTGGACGGTACTTCTGGTAGGGCATCTCGCAGGGCGTGGGGTAGGCGTAGGCAGCCATGAAGCAGTCCTTTCGGATCTAAGGCAAAGAAAAAACCCCCTGGCCCGGAGGCACAGGAGGTTCTCGGCGAGCACCGATACGTGGTGCTCGCCTACATCAGAAGGAGGAGGCCGGTGTCCGGAGCGGTCATTACGATCGCTGAGGCTACCACGTAGTGGTGGTGGCCGGCGAACAGCTGGTGATCTGATTGCTCGCCTCGGGCCGCTCGAAGACCGACTGGACGGCGACCCGGCCGGGACCCCACATGCGCAGCCACAGCTGCCGGTAGCTGTATCGACCGGTGAACATCAGGCCGCCGGCCTGTGGGTACTCGATGTGCAGTTGCATACCGACGCTCGGGTCCTTGTACAGCAGGGCGCTCGGCTGAATGCAGATCGTCTCGCCATACGCCAGGTCCCGGATGAAGGTGTTCCCCGGGGAATGCAGCAGCAGCAGCCCGGGCGCGGCCTGGGCCTGGAAGTTGTCGATGTACATGCCGAGGGGGTAGTGGGTCTCCCGGTCGTCTCCACTCCCGGTGACGATCCAGATCCCCGACTGGTCCCACGTATAGGCGATATTGCCCGTAGCTGCCAGGAAGCGATGCTCCCGTACCCACACCGCCTGCCCGGACTGTAAGGGTATGGCCACGATCTCCCCGGGAGCATCGTCGGAGAGCGCGATGTGCCCGGGCCCGGTGGCGGTGAGCATCACCAGGGGCAGCCCCGCCCGCATCCGGCTCCAGCCGCCGGCCATCGACATGGGCTGCATCTGCACCGTCGGTTCGGTCCATAGGACATGGTGGTGTGAGAAGTAGATCCAGTCTCCACTCTCGCTGGCCCTGTCGGGACCGGCCAGATTGAAGTCGGCGCTGGGCACGTAAGTCCCCTCGATCTGGCAAGTGGACCGGCCAAACTGGATGCGGGCCATGTCCTTAATGGGGGGTTGCTCCTGCCATCCGGACGCGCTGACGGCGGCGGTGACGTCAACGGGCGCCCCACAATGGGGGCAGGACACGCCGCTGGCATCGCTTGGAAGCCGGCAGTAACGGCAGGTATAGGTAGGGGTCTCGATGGTCGTCATCGGCACGCTCAGCCGCTGTGGTGATGGACGTACATGGACTGGATCCCGACCCGGCCCGGGCCGGTCATCTCGGCGAGGTACATCCCGTGGCGCATGAGGCCCGTCCTCAGATTCTGCTGCACGGTGTTCATTTGCACCGACGAATCCTTGTAAAGGAAGCCGCCCGGTTCCACCAGAATCTTCTCGCCCGGTCCCAGGGTGCGCTCGAAGACGTTGCCGTACCCGTGCAACAACAAAATGCCCTGTTCGCCGCTGGTGACGAACCGGTCGAGGTACATGCCCTCGCCGTGGAGCACGTTGGTCATGCCTTTGATGCGCTCGAACGAATAGGTGATCGAATGCGAGGCCACCAGGAAGGCGTGTTCGCGCACGTCGATTTCCATGCTCGGGTGGAGCGGCAGTACCACGACCTCTCCCGATGCATCCCGGGAGAACGCCACCCGACCCGGCCCGTGGGCGATCGAGATGATATGCGGCATCCCGCCCAGCATGCGCTTGAGACCGCCGCTCGTCGCCATCGCCGACAGCGGCGTGCTCTCGTCCTTCCAGAGAAGGACGTGATGCTCGAAGAACACCCAGTCACCGGCCGCCAAGTTCACCTCCGCCACCGGGACCAGCTCGCCCTCGACCTGGCAGCTGCTGTTGGAGAACTTGAACTCCGTCATGTCCCGCAGCCGCGGCGCTTCCTTCCAACCCGAGTCGCTCACGAGGTTGCGAACGTCGAGCGGGGCACCACAGGTGGCACAGGTCGACTGACCCGCGTCGTTTTGGGCTTTGCACCACTGGCACTCGATCCGGTCCATGAGGGCGGAAAGTAGCACCAGCCTGTGACCGTTTGAACGCCGCCCGGCCTGATCCGCCCGAAAGATCAAGTGCCGCCTACTGCATATGTCAAGGACCAGCTGCCAGTACGACCACCAGATGGACGGTCCGTTTGCCTCGCACGACGGTCACGGGCACCACGTCACCCGGCTGGCGGCCGGCCAGCAAGCCCATCAGGGTTTGGGCCAGTTGGCTCGCTCGCTAAGGCAGAAGCTGGTGCTGACTCGTCCTGGTCCGGGTCGCCGGCAATGCCGCTCACGTCCTCCGCGAGCACCAAGCTGGGGATGGGGTACGGCGAAGGCTCAAAAGATGCTTCGACCCCGCTCATCGGTTATAATCCGTGCCGCAGACCTGACACGTCTTGCAAGCGTTTAGGCACGAGGAGTGGTCACCCAAACCAGGGCCGAAGGAAATCGGTCCAACGATTGTGGGAACCATAGGGCGGGTGCCGGCGTATTACAGGTGCCGTAGGCACGTTCGCCGACTGTATTGGATGTATATGCCGCCAAATGAGCGAATCTCGTGGGGGATGACCGACGGAGGTCGAGCAGTGGACACCACCTGGATGACCGAGGGCAAGTGCCGAGACCTGCCCCCCGAGACGTTTTTTCCGAGTGATGGCGTAGGCGTCGAAGTAGCTCGGAGGATTTGCGCCGATTGTCCGGTAAAGGGGCCTTGTCTGGAATACGCGCTGTACAACCGGATCGAGCACGGCGTCTGGGGCGGAGCCTCCGAGCGGGAACGGCGCCGCATCGCCCGGCAACGGCGTGGAGTCCATCGCAGCGCGCTGTAAGGCCCCGTTGCCAGTCACCACCTGTTCAGCCCTGCCCCCGAGACGGTCTACAGCCTACGACGGATCCGTGGCGGGAGTCTCAGGTGGCGTAGCTTTCAGTTGGAGCCAGGCGAACCCGAAGGCCCGGTCGCTTCCCGGCGGGCCTGGTCCTCGCGGGCCTTGAGCAGCGCGTCGAGCTCGCTCCGCGAAAGGGTCACGGATTCGTCGCGAGAAGGCGCCGGCGAGGCCGGGGTCGGAACGGGGGTCGGTGCCGGCCCCACCGCCTGCGGAGGGGGCGGCACCTTGGCTGCCTTCTCCCGCTCGGCCTCCTCGTCCGCTTCCTGCTGAGCCTTGCGGAACTCTCGCCCGGCAGTTCCGACGTTACGGGCGATCTTCGGCAGCTGGCTCCCGCCGACCAGGACCACGAGGATGACGACAATCACAATCCCCAGGTCCGGCCCAAAAATGTTTCCGACCATGCTGCAACCGTACTCCTTGTGCGAGCCCTCTTTCCGGGCAGTCCATTGAACGTGTCGAGATCGGCACACCTCGAGTGTGTCGTCAACGTAAGTGAAGGACGCGACTCGGTCACCCTCGAATACCTAAAACAGGCGGCTGGCCCCTATCTCCTCGATGTCCACGCCGACGAGGCCCACCACCGCTCCGTTCTGACCCTGGCCGGACCCACCACGCTTCTTGTCGAATCGGTGCGCGCCCTGGCCCGCCAAACCCTGAGAAGCATCGACCTTGGCCGGCACCAGGGAGTCCATCCCCGATTGGGTGCTCTTGACGTGGTGCCGTGGGTTAGCGTCGCCGGCTGGCCAGTAGAAAATGGGCCCATCGAGCGAGCGGTTCAAGCCCGCGACGAGTTCGCCCGGTGGGCGGGCGGCGAACTCGGTCTGCCCTGCTTCCTCTACGGTCCCGAACGATCGCTACCAGAGGTGCGCCGCCAGGCCTGGCGCACCCTCCCGCCAGATGCCGGGCCGCTCGCCCCCCATCCCACGGCCGGCGCCTGTGCCGTGGGCGCCCGGCCCATCCTCATCGCCTACAACCTGTGGCTGGCCGAGCCGGACCTCACGCTGGCCCGGAGCGTCGCGGTCGCCATACGCGGACCGCACGTCCGCGCCCTGGGGTTGGGCGTCGGAGCGCATGTTCAGGTGTCGTGCAACCTGATCGATCCGTGGATCGTCGGGCCGGCGGCCACCTTCGACGCAGTGGACCGCCGGGCGCCGGTGGCCCGGGCCGAACTGGTCGGCCTCGTCCCCCGGGCAGTGCTAACCGGCGTACCTCGTCACCGTTGGCAGGAACTCGACCTCAACCCGTCCACCACGATCGAGGCCCGCCTCGAGCAGGCGGGCCTCGATGGGGGAAGGTTCACTTAAAGGGAGGGACTAGCTGGCCACACCGCCGGCCCGGCGCTCGAGCGCCCGACGCCGCCGGATTTTGCGGCGTTCGCGCTCGCTGAGCCCTCCCCAGATACCAAACTTCTCGCCGTTGGCCAGGGCATACTCCAGGCAGTCCTCGCGGACGACGCAGCCGCGACACACCTCCTTCGCTTCCCGCGTCGACGCCCCCCTCTCCGGAAAGAAGAGGTCCGGGTCGACGCCCATGCAGTTGGCTTGGCGCTGCCAAGCGCGATCCGGACCCTGCAGGACAACGTCCACGAGATCGATCACCGGTACTCCATTCCCCTCGAAGGCGCTCAATCGGCAACATCCAAAGGTCGACTGCCACCTATGTAACTACATTGTTGTGATCTTCACTCCTGGCCGGCCTTCGCGCAAGAGGAAATCCTCGATTTCTTGGGCGCGACCTGCTAATGGCACAGGCTGATGCGCATCGAGATCACCATTGGCGACATAACGCGTGAGGCGGTCGACGCCATCGTCAACGCCGCCAACTCGGCGCTAGGCGGCGGGGCTGGAGTCGACGGGGCGATCCACCGCGCCGCAGGCGTCTCCGAACTTCGCACCGCCTGCGCCGCCCTCGGGGGATGTGAAACCGGCGACGCCAAGGCCACTCCCGGATTCGCCCTGCCGGCCCGGTGGATCATTCACACCGTGGGGCCGGTTTGGCGCGATGGGCGCCACGGGGAGCCAGAGCTCCTCACGTCTTGCTATCGGCGCTGCCTCGAGGTGGCCGACGAACTGGGAGCGCGCCGCGTGGCAATTCCCGGCCATCGCTACCGGCGTCGTACGGGTATCCCGGGCGAGACGCCGCCGCAACCGCCGTGGCCGCTTTACGTGCCACCACCACAAGGGTCGAGCTGGTTCGTCTGGTTGCTTTCGACGATCAGACGCGGGAGTTTTACCGGGCTGCCCTGGGCTGACCGGCGCCCCAACCTGCCACCAATCGCCGCTCTGCCACTTTGGCCAGCACCGTGGCCCGAAGCCGCTTCGGCGTCCAGTGGGGTGTCACCTCGACGACGTCCCACCCGGACTGCACCAGATCGCTGATGCGCATCCGGTCCCGAACGAAGCGCCCGTTCAGGCTGTGGAACTCCGTGCCCACCCACTCCACGGCAAGTTTGAGCTCAGGGATGGCTCGATCGACGCGGTAGCGCCGGCCACCGACCCTGATCGTGTGCTGGCGGACGGCTGCAGGTAGCCCGAGCTGCTCCCACTGTCGATCCATCTGTTGCTCCCAGCTGTTCGCGCCGGGGTCGAACCCTGGGACGCGATCGCCGAGAACCACCCGGAGAGGCCCCAGCCGCCGGCGGCCGGCGCCGGCATGTCGATCGAATAGCCGTCGCAGCTCAGTCAACGTGAGCAACCGGCGCCGCAGCGCTTCGTCCGTGCAGCGGCCCAGTGCCTCGGCATCGAAGACCGAGGCCAGGTCGAAAATGGTTCGGGCGGGCGAGGTCACCGGCACCAACCCGCGCCGGGTCCGGTCACGTCCGTCGACTCGGAGCCGGTGCAGCTGCACACCACTCAGGTGCCGTTGTCGCGGCCCGACGAGGTGAATGACGTCGCGCCGGCCAGCGGGTACCCAGCCGTCAAAAAGCTCCCAGAGCTCGGCAGCCGATAGGTGCGAAGCCACCGCACCGGGACCGGCCGCGAGGACGGCCGCCAGCACGGCTGACTCCCAAGTAAGCGCCACCCCCGGCAACCGGTAGACGCCCTTTCTCACCGGGCGCAGCTTGCCCGCCGAGAGGGCGCCGTCTCGGGCCGGGCGTCCGAACCCGATGGCGCCGAGCTGCTCTGAGGTGATCAGACCGAGCTGTCGAGCGGCCAGCCGATCGAGGGCTTGCATGCGATGGTGGGCGTAAACGGGTTCGGGCATAGCACATAGCATGCAATTTGGCTGTGTCGCTTTGGATTTTGGTACCTTTACCAGCTTATAGCTGGTTTAGATACCAAAATCGCCCGAAGGTCGAGGGGAGCCGGCCCGCCGGGTGCTGGCCGGCCGGGGGGCGAAACGGCGGGGGGCGGAGCGGCGGGGGGGCGGCGAGCGGCGGGGGGCGGAGCGGCGGGGGGCGGAGCGGCGGGGGGCGGAGCGGGGGGCGAAACGGCGCAAGGCCTACCCCACCAGAATCCGCCGAACGGCGTCCTCCGAGTCGACCGTCACCAAGGCGATCACCTCGTCTCCCGCCAGCAGCGTGGTATCACCCCGCGGCACGACGACCCGCCGATCCCGCACCACCGCCACGATGCTGGCGTCCCGGGGCATGCCCAGATCGGCGATCCTTCTCTCGCCCGCGGGGCTCTCGTCGGCGAGGGTGACCTCCACCAGGCCGGCCTTTCCCTCCGAGAAGTGCAACAGCCGGACCAGGCTTCCCACCGACACGGCCTCCTCGACCAGGGCGGTCATGAGATGGGGGGTCGACACGGAGACGTCCACGCCCCACGTCTCGTTGAACAGCCACAGGTTTTTCGGGTGATTGACCCGGGCGATCACCCTGGGCACGGCGAACTCCTGCTTGGCCAACAGGGACACCACCAGGTTGTCCTCGTCGTCCCCGGTGGCCGCCACCACCACGTCGGCGCTGCCAAAGCCAGCGTCGTGGAGGGTGCTCACCTCGCACGCGTCGCCGGTGTACCAACGAATGGCGGGCTCGTCTCCGGCCTGCTCCCGGGCCACGACGGCCGGATCCGACTCGATGAGGAGCACGTCGTGGCCGCTGCGGACCAGGTCGCCGGCAATCGAGCGCCCGACGACGCCGCCGCCGGCGATGGCCACGTTCACGATCGCGGCCGCCCCACACCCAGGCGACCGCCGCCCGCCCGGCCCACCCCGCCCGGTCTGGAGGCCTCCTCCAGTAACCGGTCGAGATCGGCCTGGGCATCGGAGCGCACGGCGAAGTGCACGACGTCACCCTCCTGGCCCGACCAGCCCGGGCCCGACGAGGCGAGCCTGCCCGCCCCGGGTGACCATCAACGGACGGTACCGCTCCCCGTCCGCCAGCTCCACGTAGCCTCGCCCGCAGAACGCCTCGGGCAGCAAATGCTCCACCAGGTTGACTGAACCGGTCGGGTCGGTCCAGGCCGTCACCGCCTCCTCCGGCAGCAGGCGCCGCACCACCTGATCAACCGTCCAGCTGACCGTGGCCACCGTGGGTATGCCGAGTCGCTGGTAGATCAGCGGCCCGCCGCGGGTCGTAGATGCGGGCGACCACGTGCGGGATCTCGAAGGTCTCCCGGGCGATGCGCGCCGTCAGGATGTTGGTGTTGTCGCCGCTCGTCACGGCCGCCACCGCGCTGGCCTGCTCGATCCCGGCTTCGAGCAGATCGTCCCGGTCGAACCCGAAACCAACCACCGTGCGGCCGCCCCAGTCGGCCGGGAGCCGGCGAAACGCGTTCCGGTTCTTGTCGATGATGGCGACATCGTGCCCCTCCCGAGTGAGCCGCACAGAGAGTTCGCTGCCTACCCGCCCGCAGCCGACGACGATGACTCGCATAAACGGGAACCCTATGCGGGCCGGCGGCGTGCCCGTTTTTGTTCGAGGAAGTCCACCAGCACGTAGTCGCCCAGCGTCTCGGGGGTCGTGAAAAACGCCCGTCCCCTGTTGAGCTGCGTCATCTTCTCCACGAACGCCCGCAGATAGCCGGTGGCGTCGAGCATGAACGTATTGATGCGGATGTCTTCCCTCGTCGCCCGGGCCACCTCGGCCAGCGTCATGCGGATCGTCTCGGGCGCCGGCGGGTAGCTGAAGAACGGCTCGCCCCCCGGCTGGATGTGCGCGGTCGGCTCGCCGTCGGTGATCATGATCACCTGCTTGGTGCCGGACTGCCGGGCCAGCATGCGCCGGGCGAGCATCAGGGCGTGCTGCATGTTGGTCCCGTACGTGTAGTCCCACGAGACCTCCGGTAGTTGCGAAGCCTGCAGCTCCCGGGCCAGCTCCCCGAAACCGACCAGGCCCAAATAGTCCCGGGGGAACTGGGTGCTGATGAGCGCGTGCAGCGCCATGGCAACCTTCTTGGCGGCCAGGAAGTTGTCCCGCATGGGCATCGACAACGACAGATCCAGCGCCAGCACCGTCGCCGTCGACGTCAGCGACTCCGTCCGCTCGACCTCGAAGTCATCGGGCGAGAGCCGTACCGGCGTTCCGGCGCCCCGCCGCCCCAACGCGTTGCGGACCGTACGCTCGATCGACAGGTTGAACGGATCGCCCCACTCATATGCTTTGGTCTCGTACATGCGCTCATGGCCAAGCCCGATGCGCTCGACGGCGTGGCGACCCATGCGGTCTTTTATCAGCTTGGAAAAAAGGTCGGACAGGGCGTTCTGACCGATCTTCCGTAATCCGCGCGGCGTGAGCTCGAGCCGGCCCTCCCGCTGGTCGATCAGGCCCGCCTCGGCCAGCTGTCGCGCCAGTTTGGCCAGCTGCTCCAGGGAGCGGGCGGCGTCCGGACCGAGCAGTTCCGCGGCCCGCTCGGTATCAACCTCCGCCAGGGCGCCGGGGTTGGACGCCGTGGACATCATCTGCTCCAGCTGATCCATGTCGCCCAACTGGTTCATGACTGCGGCCGCCTCCGCGAATCCCAGCGGATCCTGGCCACTGAAGTCGTAGCCCCGCTCCCACCCCGCCTGCGGGAAGGCTTGGCGCAGATTGGCGCCCAGGCGATCGACCTGCCAGCGCAGATCCATGTCCTCGAGCAAGGACTCGGCCAGCTGCTGCAACTGGGCCCGCTGCTCGGGGCTCATGGAGTTGAGTAACTGCTGCATGGCAGCCATCTGCCGGGCCATCTGCTCGAGCAGCTCGTCGAGGTTCTGCGGGTTGCCCGGGAACATGTCCCCGTAGCGGTCCATGAAGTCCTGGAACATGCGCTCGGTGTCGCCCCCCGCGGCGCGGGTTTCGAGCATGCGGTTCAGGTCGTTGAACATGTCCTTCACGCGCTGCATCGAGTCCGGCGACATGTCCGACATGGCATTGGACATCTGGTTGAAGTAGCTCTGCATCAGCTGCGACCGCAGCTCTTCAAGCAGCTGCTCAAACGACTCCCGGGCCTCGCTGCTCGTCCACTCGTAGTCCTGGAGGGATTGCACCTGCCCGGCCAAATCGGGCGGGAGGAGGTCGAGTGCCATGCGGCGCTCGGCCGCCACCTCGTCGGTGATCTCCTGGCGACGGGCGTCGCCAGACTCCTGGGCGTCCTGGACCAGCTGGTCGATACCGGTGCGCTCCTGCTGGACGATGTCTCGCAGCCGCTGGGCAATGTCCTCGTAGGGTCCACCGAGGTCGTGGCGTTCGAGCATTTCCTGCCGACGCTGTCGGAGCTTTTCGAGGATCTCGCGCATGCCGGCGACGCGCTCGTTGTTGCGGTCCCGGAAACCGCGTTGCATGAGGCGCTGCAGGGCCTGGTTGAGGTCGCCGTGGTAGAGGAGTTCGTCCGTCAACTCGCTGAAGATGTCGTCGGCGTCGAATTCGAACCCGACCTGTGTCCCGTCCCACCTCGAGTACGCGAACCGGCCCATGGCTGGCTACCGGGCCCGGTAGGTCGCGCGGCTGCCGGCCGCGTCCTTGTTGAGCCGCTTGGCCAGGTGCAGACCTTCGAGCACGAACTCGGTGGCGCTGGCGACCGCAGCAGGCGATTCCTCGCCCGCCAGGCTCAACACCAGGCTTTCGAGGGCGGGCAGCTGGCCCAGGACCTCCACGAACTGAGTGGCCGGAATGTCGTCGCCGGTATGCACCACCCGGCCCTCTTCGCCGTCGAAATCGGCTACTGCGTCGCGCAGGCGATCGGAGGGGACCGACGCCTTGAAGACGGTGAGCACCGACTGCTGGACAAGCCGCTCGATGACATGCCCGTCGCGGCCCTCGTCGATGGTCTCGATCTCGACCTTGCCCGACGTGGACGACGCCAGCGAGTCCAGGTCACTGATGCGTGGCACCGCTTCGGACTCCCCGAGGCGCAGGGCCCGGCGCGCCGCACTGGCCACCAGGGTTTCGTAGTTGGCCACGCTCAGCCGCACCGACACCCCGGACCGCTGGTTGATGTGCGGACTCTGCCGGGCCAGCTGCGAGAGCGTCGCCACGATCTTCGTCATGTGCGGCGGAACCTCCACCCGCACGGCCGTGCCGACGAAAGGCACCGCCTCCTGGTGCACCACCGCGATTTCGGTGTCCACGTCGAGCGGGTAGTGGGTGCGGATCTGGGCGCCGAAGCGATCCTTGAGCGGAGTGATGATGCGACCCCGGTTGGTGTAGTCCTCGGGGTTGGCCGAAGCGACGAGGAGCACGTCGAGCGGCAAGCGGATCTTGTAACCGCGGATCTGCACGTCCCGCTCCTCCAGGACGTTCAGGAGACCCACCTGGATGCGTTCGGCCAGGTCAGGGAGCTCGTTGATGGCGAAGATGCCGCGGTTGGTGCGGGGGACGAGGCCGTAGTGGAGGGTGAGCTCGTCGGAGAGGTAGCGCCCTTCTGCGACCTTGATGGGATCAACCTCGCCGATCAGGTCGGCGATGGAAGTATCGGGGGTAGCCAGCTTCTCGCCGAAGCGAAAGTCGCGGTGGACCCACTCGATCGGGGTGTCCTCACCCCGTTCGGCGAGCAGATCCCGGGCGTGCCGGGACACGGGACGGTAGGGGTCGTCAAGGATCTCGGAGCCGGCGATGCAGGGAATCCATTCGTCCAGCAGCCCGGTGAGGCTGCGGATGATGCGGGTCTTGGCCTGGCCCCGCTCGCCGAGGAAGATCACGTCGTGGGCGGCGAGCAGGGCGTTCTCGAGTTGGGGCAGGACGGTGTCGTCGTAGCCGACCAGCCCCGTCACGACAGGTTCGCCGGCCGCGATGCGCCGAGCGGCGTTGCGCCGGACCTCCTCCTTGACCGGAATCGATTCCCAACCGGAAGCTCGTAGCTGTCCCACGGTCGCGGGGCGTGACGTCATGGCGGCCACGCTACCGCCGGTATGGGACCTTCACGGACCGCACCGTCGTCGTTTTTGCGGACATTGTCCGAGAAGGACGCCGTCACGAGGCGCCCGGTCGCTCGCTTGCCCGCCCGCCGTGACGTCCAGCCCGCTCGCCCCTACCCCTGCTAACCCGTCTCGGACCCGCGGGGCGGACGCCCCTTCCTGACCCGACTACCCTGCGCTCGAATGGACCTCGGGGGAAAATGGCAGGTCGCCTGCTCGGACGACGAGCTCCGGCGAGCATTTGCAGACCCCGAGTTCGATGACAGCGGATGGGACCAGCTGGACGTACCCGGCCACTGGCGCTCGCATCTGGCCTTCGCTGCCTCGGACGGCCCCGTGCTGTACCGCCGGCACTTCACGAGCGACCCCCCGAAACCGGACTGCCGGACGTTCCTGACGTTCGACGGCATCTTTTACCAGGGCGACGTCTGGCTGGACAGCGAATACCTCGGAGACACCGAGGGCTACTTCTTTCCCCACACCTTCGAGGTGACGGGCCCGGTCGAAGCCCGCCGCGACCATCTGCTGGCCGTCGAAGTGGCTTGCGCCCGGCCATCCGATCTCAAGGCCAAGCGCAACTTGACGGGCGTCTTCCAGCACTGGGACTGCATCGATCCCGAGTGGAACCCGGGCGGCATCTGGGCCCCAGTGCGAATCGAAACGACCGGCCCGGTGCGGATCCGCTGGCTGAAGGTGCTGTGTCGCGAAGCCACCGACGACGCCGCCACCCTCGAGATCGAGGCCGAGCTGGACACCCAGGACCCGCGGCACAGCGACGATCCGGACGGCCGCTCGGCGCGAGGGCACTGCTCCCGGCAGCCTCACTGAAATCGAGCGCGTCGATGATCACGCCCTCGCCGCGGGCGCCAACCGGGTGCGCTGGCGGCTCACGATCGAGCGCCCCGAGCTGTGGTGGCCCCACGCCCTGGGCGCCCAGCCCCTGTACGACGTCGAGGTAGAGGTGCTAGCGGGCGACAGCACCAGCGACGAGCGGCTGGTCAGGACCGGCCTGCGCCAGGTGCGCGTCCGCAACTTCGTGGCCTCCGTCAACGGCGAGCGCCTCTTCCTCAAAGGCGCCAACTGCGGCCCGACCCGGCGCGCTCTCGGCGAGGCCAGCTGCGCCGAGCTGCAAAACGACATCACCCTGGCCCGGGCCGCCGGTCTCGACCTGCTCCGGGTGCATGCTCACATCACCCGTCCCGAGTTCTATGAGGAGGCGGATCGGCAGGGCCTCCTCATCTGGCAGGACCTGCCCCTCCAGTGGGGCTATGGCCAGGTCCGCCGCCAGGCCGTGACCCAGGCCCGCCGCGCTGTGTCGCTGCTCGGCCATCATCCGTCGGTGGCGCTCTGGTGCGGCCACAACGAGCCCCTGGCGCTCGACGTCTCACCCGGTACGGTCCGGGCGCCCCGGACCGTCGCCCGCTTCTTCGCCGGCCAGGTGCTACCCAGCTGGAACAAGACTGCCCTCGACCGGTCCATCCGGCGCGCCCTGGAGCGCGCCGACGGTTCCCGCGAGGTGGTGGCCCATTCCGGGATCTTCCCGCATCCCGCCTGGGGAACCGACTCCCACCTCTACTTCGGCTGGTACCACGGCGAGGAACGGGAGCTGCCCGCCACTCTGGCCCGTGTCCCGGTCCTGGCCCGCTTCGTGAGTGAGTTCGGCGCCCAAGCTGTGCCGGACGCGGCTGACTTCATGCGGCCCGAGCAGTGGCCCAATCTGGACTGGAACGAACTGGAGGCCCATTTCGCCCTCCAGCGAGTCATCTTCGAAGAGCGGGTGCCACCCTCGCAGTCCGCCACCTTCGCGGCGTGGCGAACGGCTACTCAGATGTACCAAGCCACCCTCTTACGCCATCACATCGAGACCCTGCGGCGCCTCAAGTACCAGCCCACGGGCGGCTTCTGTCTGTTTCTGCTGGCCGACGCTCAACCCGCGGTGAGCTGGTCGATCCTCGACCACCAGCGGCGCCCCAAAGCCGGCTATCACGCGGTCACGGCGGCGTGCGCGCCGGTCATCATGACCGCGGCACGGCCGGAGCCGGCCTACCGCCCCGGCGACCGCCTTCTCCTCGACCTGCACGCCGTCAGTGATCTGCGCCGACCGCTGCTCAACGCCGTCGCCCGGGCCGTGGTTCGCTGGCCGGGCGGATCCCAAGCCTGGCAGTATGCCGGCGAGGTCCCGGCCGACAGCTGCGTCCGCATCGGCTGCATCGACCACGCGGTACCCGAAGAGACCGAGCCGGGACCGCTCGCCGTCGAACTCGATCTGAGCTGGGACGGTGGTCACGTGAGCAACGCCTACCTCAGCGAGGTGGTGGTAGAGGGTCTCAATAGGAAAAATGGGAGCCGCCGCGGTCGTAGGCGGCTCGACTCCTCAAAGAGCCGCGCCGCCACCCCCTCTGCCGGGGGCGAGGTCTCCCCCGGTATCGAGAGCTCAGGCCGGTTCGGCGCGTGCCATTAACGAACGACCAGTTAGCTCGCCGCGACCGGATCTCGGGGTCAGCTGCTGATGGCCCCGAGGAGCCGGCCGACCTGTCCATCCGGTTGCGAACGAGCAATGTCGCCCTGGCTCAAGATTCCGATGACGGTATGCCCGTCGATGACCGGTAGCCGCCGGACCTTGTGCCGCTTCATGGTTTCGATGGCCTCGGCCACGGTGTCGTCGGCGCCAACCGTCACCACTTCGGGCTGGTCGGCCAGATCGCCCACCGCCACCTCAGCCGGGGGGCGGCCGGCTGCTACCACCTTGACCACGATGTCTCGGTCGGTCACCATGCCTCGCAGCCGGCCATCGGGGTCGCAAACGGGCAGCACGCCAATATCCTCCCTTGCCAGGACAACGGCGGCTTGCTCCACGCTCGTATCAGCGCTCACGAACGCCGAGTTGGGCGTCATGATGTCACGGGCCTTGAGTCCGGTGTTTGCTTGCGCCATACCGTCGGGCTACCCACGTGCCGGGGACCGATAACACCTGGCGTGTCCTTCCCGGCAGATCCGTCCGCCAGAGAGTGCAGCACCAATGAGTTGCGAAGCCTGACGTGACAAGATCCAAACTCCACCTGGGTCACCGGCCCGCCTGACCATTAGGGCCAGTCACTGATAGAACCTGGGGCCGGTGGCGCGTTTCCTGTCAGCCGAGTGGTTCGCGGAGGTTGCCCGGGTCGCGCCACCGGGGGCGACCGAAGGGCCTTCGTTGGTCCTGGAACAGGTGGTGCACGGCACACCCGACGGCGAGGTCCGGTACCGGGTGATCGTGAGCGGCGAAACCGCGCACATCGAGACGGCCCCGGCCCAGGCAAACGGGGCGAGCATCGCTCCGGATCTGACCATCGCCACGGACTGGGTGACAGCCGCCGCCGTGGCGCAAGGCCAGCTCTCCGCCCAGGCCGCTCTGATGGCCGGTCGTCTCCGGATCCGGGGTAGCCTGACCCGGCTCGCCAGCCGAAGTGCGGAGCTGGCAGACCTCGACCCCGTGCCGCCGGACGTTCGGCGACACACCACCTTCTGAAGGCGCCCGAGTGGTTCCCCTGCCCGCAAGAACCGCGACCTGGGGCGACCTGCTCGCCCACCCGGAGGTGGTCGAGCAGGCCGTGCTCCGCGGCCGGGTAGGGATCATGGCTTTCCACGGCGGCCTGGAGGGCGGGACCCTGGAGATCGCGGCTGCGGCTGCCGACGCCTCTGGAGCTTCGCTGTACACGGTCGCGCAACCGCCCGGGCTGCGCTGGCACGTGCCGTCCAACACCGTCGACCCCGCCATCGCACCGCCTCTCGCCACCTGGCTGTCACACGTCGAAGTAGCCATCGCTCTGCACGGGTACGGCCGGATCGGCCGGCCCCGACAGGTGCTCGTCGGTGGAACCAACCGCCAGCTGGCCGCGTTGCTCAGTGCCGCGCTGGAGGCTCGTCTCGCCGACTTCGCGGTGGTCAGCGATCTCGAACTCATCCCGGTCGAGCTGCGCGGCCTCCATCCCTTCAATCCCGTCAATAGACCGCCTGACGGCGGCGTCCAGCTCGAACTGCCGCCCTCGGCCCGCGGCACCAGCCCTGGCTCTGCTCACAACCCACCGCTGGTTGTCGACGCCCTCGTCGCCGCCGTTAGGGAGTGGCAGCCCGTGAGTCTTCGGCCCGCAACCGATCCGCCCGCCTCGGGCTGCAAATCTCGCTGCAGGCCGCTAGCCTCGAACGACACGCCATCGGGGAGGTACGACACGTGACGCTGTCGGACGTGATCGACGACCAGTTTTTGGCCCGGTACCGAGCCTTGCTCGACGCCGAAGATGCGGCGTTCGACGAGCTCGAACACGCGTTCGAGGACGGTGACCGGGCTGCTTTTACCGACGATCTGGTCGCCTGGCGCAAAGCGTTCGAAAGGAAGCTCGACTACCTCCACCGCCTGGGCATCGTCTTGCCGCCGACGCTCAAGTGCTGAACGGCTAGGCCCGTTCGCCGACCGGGCCGCCCAGACGGGGCTGTCAGCCGAGCAGGCCCAGCTCCTGGACGGCGTCGCGTTCTTCGCGGAGCTCCGCCACCGACGCGTCGATGCGGGCCCGGGAGAACTCCTCCAGATCCAGCCCTTGCACCACCGTGTAATGCCCCTCCGCGGTGGTGACCGGGAACGACGAGATGAGCCCTTCGGCCACCCCATAGGACCCGTCGGAAGGGACCGCCATGGATACCCACTCCCCGGGCGGGGTGCCAAGCATCCAGTCGTGCACGTGATTGAGGGCGGCGCTGGCCGCCGAGGCCGCGCTCGATGCGCCGCGGGCCTCGATGATGGCCGCGCCCCGCTGCTGGACCGCGGGGATGAACTCTTTCTCCACCCAATCGTCATCGGCGATGACCTCGGCGGCCGGCTGACCGCCGATACGAGCCCGGAACACGTCGGGATACTGGGTGGCGGAGTGGTTGCCCCAGATCGTCATGCGGGTCACCTCCGTGACGGCCCGTCCCGACTTGGCAGCCAGCTGGGCCGCGGCCCGGTTCTGGTCCAGCCTCGTCATCGCCGTAAAGCGATCCGGTGAAATGTCGGGGGCGTTGTGCATGGTGATCAGCGCGTTGGTGTTGGCTGGGTTGCCGACCACCAGGACCCGGATGTCGGGGGCGGCGTTGTCAGAGAGGGCCTTCCCCTGGACAGAAAAAATGGCACCGTTCGCTTCCAGGAGGTCCTTGCGCTCCATGCCCTTGCTGCGGGGCCGGGCCCCCACCAGCAGGGCGATGTTGGCGTCGCCGAACGCTTCGTCGGCGATGTCGCTGATTTGCACGCCGGCCAGGAGCGGGAAGGCGCAGTCGTCCAGCTCCATTACCACGCCCTGGAGCGCACCGAGGGCAGGGGTGATCTCGAGCAGCTGCAGGATGACCGGCTGTTCGGGTCCCAGCAGATCCCCGGCCGCGATGCGGAACAACAAGCTGTAGCCGATCTGGCCGGCGGCGCCGGTAACTGCGACACGTACGGGCGATGGGGTCATCGTGGTTTGCGCCTCCGAAAGGTTGCTGCGGCGACCACGACGTTAGTGAAAGCGGCGGCACGTGAACCGAGCGCACCACCTCGACGACGAGAGGCCGGGTGCCCCGTCAAGTGCCGGACGCAGGCGAGCGGGCGGGCCGCCGCCCTGGCAGGAGGGCGTCACCCGTCCGTCTGACGCAGGGTCAGCTCTGTAAGGGCAGGAGGATGTCGGCCAGTTCGTCCAGAGCCGCACCACGGTTCCCATCGGCTCCCACCGGCCGCACCACGAACTTGGACAGGCCCGCGTCGATGTGGCGGATCAAGAGGGAACGCAGCCGGTCAGGCCCGACCGGAAGCATGTCGCCGACGTCAGCGTCAGGACGGCGAGACCGGAGCAGTTCGATAGACCGTTGATCGGGCTCCGTCGGCGTGTAAGGAATGCTGAGACCGAAGTGCTCCGGGTCGATGACCCGCCCCGCCTCGGCCGCGGCCTTCTCGATGCGCTCGCGCGCCACGGCGCTTTCCGGGGGAGACATCGCCGACCCTAACCACCCGTCGGCCAGCCGGCCCGTACGCGCCAGCGCCACCGGCCCGCTCCCGCCGAACCACACCTCAAGCGGTTGCTGCCAGGACGGTTGGGGTGAGGCGACCTCGGTGAACTGGTAGCGCTCACTCTGGTAGGTAACCGAATCACCTGCCCACCAGGCTCGTAGAAGCGGGAGGATCTCCTCCATCAGCCGGCCCCGGTTGGCACCCGCACCGATACCGAGGGCCTGCCGCTCGCCCGGCTGATCCAGACCCACCACGAAGCTCAGGAGAAGGCGGCCGGCCGAAAGCTGATCGATCTCCGCCAGTGACTTCGCCAGCGTGACGGGATTGCGGCCGATGGGCACCAGGTTGGCGCCCAGCTTCAACGTCGAGGTGGCCGCCGCCGCGAACGAGAGTCCCACGATGGGATCCAGGGTGGGACCGAGCGGGATGTCCGACAACCACACCGTGTCGAACCCGAGCGTTTCGATGCGGCGCACTTCCTCGCCGAAGGCCCGAAGGTCGGATCCGTAGATCCCGGTGGATACGGCAAAGCGGATCTTCATCGCTTCATGTTGCCCGGTAGCCCGCCGATCGCGGCAGGTTGTCGTGCGAGCGTCTCGGGTGGATTCGGCGTTCCGGGTCGGGCTTACTGGCCACTCGGGCTACTGGCCACTCGGGCTACTGGCCACTCGGGCTACTGGCCACTCGGGCTACTGGCCAGTCGGGCTACTGGCGACTCGGGCTACTGGCCACTCGGGCTTGTGGCCACTCGGGTTATAGCCTGCTCCTGCCCCTTATAGCCCGCATGGCTTACTGCCTGCCCGAGTTACTGCCTACTCGGGTCGCTGCCTGCTCGGGTTAGAGGCGATCGACGATGGCGCTGGCGAACTCGGAAGTCTTGACTTCCGTGGCCCCTTCCATCTGGCGGGCGAAGTCGTAGGTCACGATCTTGTCGCTGATCGTCGCCTGCATGGCCTCGAGGATGTCGTCGGCCGCTTCCTGCCAGCCCAGGTGCTCGAACATCATGCACCCCCGAAAGCAGCACCGACCCGGGGTTGACCTTGTCCTGCCCGGCGTACTTGGGAGCCGTGCCATGAGTGGCCTCGAAAATGCCGTGCCCGGTGACGTAGTTGATGTTGGCCCCTGGTGCGATGCCGATGCCGCCGACTTGAGCGGCCAGGGCGTCAGAAAGGTAGTCCCCATTGAGATTGGTAGTGGCGATCACATCGAAGTCATCCGGACGGGTCAGCACCTGCTGCAGAGTGATGTCGGCGATGTTGTCCTTGACCAGGATCTTGTCGCCGGGCTCGCCGCCGGAGTCGTCCCAACCGACCGCCACGTCGGAGAACTCCTCCTTGACCAGCTCGTAGCCCCAATTGCGGAAGGCCCCTTCGGTGAACTTCTGGATGTTGCCCTTGTGGACGAGGGTGACGGACTTGCGGTCCCGCTTGACGGCGTAGTTGAGGGCCGCCCGCACCAGGCGCTTCGATCCGGAAACCGACACCGGCTTGATGCCCACCCCGCTGTCGGGACGGATGTCCCACCCGAACTCGTCGTGCAGCAGCTGGATCAGCCGCTTGGCCTCCGGCGTACCCTCCTGCACCTCCAGGCCGGCGTAGATGTCCTCGGTGTTCTCCCGGAAGATAACCATGTCCACCAGATCCGGGTCGCTTTACCGGCGATGGGACCCCCTGGAACCAGCGGATCGGGCGCAAGCACACGTAGAGGTCGAGGATCTGGCGAAGGGCCACGTTGAGCGACCGGATTCCGCCGCCGACCGGCGTCGTTAGCGGACCCTTGATGCCGATGAGGTACTCCCGGAAGATGTCGATGGTCTCTTGGGGAAGCCAGTCGCCGGTTTCCTTGAACGCCTTCTCGCCGGCGAGCACCTCCTTCCAGGTGATCGACTTGCCGTACTTGTGGGCGGCGGCGTCGAGTACCAGCTTGGCTGCCGGCCAGATATCGACGCCTGTGCCGTCGCCTTCGATGAAGGGAATGATGGGCTGGTCGGAAACGGAAAGGCTGCCGTCGTCCGCCATGGTGATCTTGTCGGCCATGCGGGCCAGCCTATCGGTGCCCGTGTCCGCTGCGCCCGGGGGTCCCGAGAGGTAGCGCTGCGCGCCGGGGCCGGGCGATCACTCGACGCGACCGGTCGAGCCGCCCGTTGAGCGGCCCGTTGAGGGGCCCGTTGAGCCGGCTTGTTGAGCGGTGGGTCGAGCGGACCGTTGACCGCCCGGCTGCACCGTGGCCCAGTGACCGACCGGCTGAGTGGACGGGTGGGCGACGGGTCGAACCGACCGGTGACTGGGCGGGCCGCCTCTAGCCCATTCCGTCGCCACCGCCCCGGGCCCGCCCTGACCCGTTGCCGCTCTGCCCGCCTCGGCGCGTCCTCCGCTCTGAACTGTCCACGCTTCGCGCAGGCGCACCCCGGGTCCCTCAAGCGTGGACCGAAGAGGACCCAAAACCGCGCCATTTGCTCTACACCCCGCGGCCTCCCGCCCGTAGCCGGCAAAGCGTGGACTCTGGCGGACAGCCGCGGGCGGCACCCGTGTCACTCTCGGGACCAAAGCCGTCCAACCGACCTCCAACGGGCGACCGACCAGCAGCGACCGCCGCCCCGCTCGCCCCCCGGCGCGGTCCAACCCATTGCCGCCCGTGTTGTGACCCCCGCACGGCCGCGGCCGAGAACCGCGTGGACCACGGACCCCCACCCCTGACTGCACCTCACACCGTGAGTGACATTCGCCACTACCAGTGGCCGGCGGCGCCAAAGCGTGCGATACTTGCCGTATGGGGCTTAAGGGGCAGGGGGCGACTCGGACCCGAAACCTTATCGGCCGCGATGCCGAGCGCCTGGAGGCCGGCATGTGCCTGCGTCAGGGCGGAGGAGTCCTCCTCGTCGGCGCACCCGGCGTTGGCAAGACGGCACTGGCTCGCGCCCTTTTCGACGAGGCACCGGCGCCGGCGGCCCGGCCCGATACCTGCGGCCCGTCCGCCGCACCCCGACCCCCCCGAGCCCATCGATGTCCAGTGGTTGGCCGGCGCCCCGACCGGCCCCAACTCGGCGGCGATTCCGTTCGGGGCTTTCGGACCCCTGGTACCGGAGGTGGGCGGCTATCCAACGCCGACGCCCGGCGCCCACCCGGTCGACCTGCCGACCGCGGCCATTTTCGACCTCCTCCAATTGGTACGACGGGCCGTGCTCTCTCGGGCCCGGGGCAAACACCTCGTGCTCGTCGTCGATGACGCTCACCGCCTGGACGAGGCGTCTGCGACGCTGATATTCCAACTGGTGTCCAGTGGTGACGCTGCGGCACTTATCGCGGTGCGCTCGGCCGCTCCCATGCCAGACGGGGTGCGGGCCCTCTGGAAAGAGGGCCTCGTTGGGCGCATCGACCTGCAACCGCTCAACCGCGAGCACACCGCTCAGCTCGCCCGCCATCTCCTCGCCGGTCAAGTGGACGGCGACCTGGCTGGGGCCCTATGGGACTTGAGCCGGGGAAATCCGTTGTACCTGCGGGAGCTCCTACTGGCAGGCAAAGACGCGGGTCGGATCGTTCTGGAAAGGGGTCTGTGGCGCCTGCGCGGCAAGCTGGCTGTCGGACCCCGCCTCACCGAGCTCGTCCACGAACGCCTGGGGCGCGTCAGTCGCAGCGAGATGACCACGCTGGAGATGGTCGCCTTCGCCGACTCCGTTCCCCTGTCCGTGTTGACCCGGTTGACACCCGGCTCGTCCATCTCGTCACTGCAGCGCCAGGGGCTGATCACCGCGGAAGCAGCAAATGGCGCGGACCTGGTACGTCCGGGCCATCCCGTTTACGGAGCGGCCATCCGAGCCGGCCTGCCGGCCCCCCGGGCTCACGACCTTCGCATCGACCTAGCCACGGCGTTCGAGGCGGCTGGGCGGCTGGGGGCCGATCTGCTGCGCGGTCGTGACCTGGCGGCTCGATGCCGGGATCGAAGAGGACCCCGAACTCATCTTGGCCGCCAGCCACCGGGCAGCCGAAGCCCAGGACTGGGCGCTCGCCGGCCGGTTGGCGGCGGCAGCCGCGGACGACAAGGAACACAGCGCCGCCCTGACGCTCGCCGACGCCCTCAACCACCAGGGTCGCCACGAGGAGGCCTTGGCTGCATTGGGCGACTGGCGGGGCAACGGCGATAACGAAGTGGCCCGGGTCGCGGTCCTCGCGCGCCGACATCCTCGATTGGGGCTTGGGTCGAACCGACGATGCCGATCAGACCCTCGCCGGCGCCGAGACGGAGATCGTGGATCCATCGAACCGGGCCTGGGTCGCCGCCATCCGCGCCGGGATGCTGACGTTCCGGGGCAGGCCGGCCACCGCCGCAGCCCACATTCGCCCCGTGCTAGATCAACCGGACCTGTCTCCTCGCGCCACGGTCGCCTGCCGGAGCGCCCTCTCGCTGGGCCTGGCCTGGTCCGGCCGACCGGAGGAGGCCGTCGAGGTGGCCGAATCCTGCCTGGAGCCGGGCTTGCTCGACGCCGACGACGCCCCCGTGTCCGTGCGCTGGAACGTCCTGGCCCGCCTGTCCGCCTACCGGTTGGCAGGACAGCTCCACAAGATGGAAGAGCTGGCCAGTACCGAGTACGAACAGGCTCTCCACCATCACAATCCGCAGGCCCAGGGCGTGGCGGCCGGCGCCCTCGGCTGGGTGTGTTTGGCTCGGGGCCAGCTAGCGAGCGCCATTCTGCACTTTCGGGAATCCGTGGCTGTCCTCGAGCAAGCGGACTGGACGGCGGTCCGCAGCCAGAATCTGACCGGCTTGACCGAAACACTGGCGTTGGCCGGCGACCCGCACGGCGCAGCCGCAGCCCTTGCCGAGGCCGGCTACGACGGCCGTCCAACCTCCCGCTGGGTGTGGCCGCGGGTCGCCATTTCCAACGCATGGGTTTCGGCGGCGCGTGGCGAACTGAGTCGAGCGGTGGAACAGTTTCTGACCGCCGCCACCGAGGCCCGCACCACCGGCCAGGTCGCCTTCGAGATTCTCGCCCTCCACTCCGCCGCCCGCCTGGGCGAAACCCAGGTGGCCGACCGCCTGGTGGAAATGACGTCATGGGTGCAAGGTCCTCTGGTCCACCGGGCTGCGGCCCAGGCTGCGGCCCTGGCGGCCGGGAGCGGTCCCGATCTTGACAAGGCCGCCGAGGGATGGGCAGCACTCACCATGTGGCTGCACGCCGCCGAATGCGCGGCTCTGGCCAGCCGGGCCCATCTCCTGGCCGGATCCCCTCGGCGGGCTGCGGCCTCCACCGGGCGGGCCCAGGCCTTCCTCGAGCACTGCAACGGTCCGCTGCCGCTCGGCCTGACCATGACCCTGGCCGCGCCGACATTGACGAAGCGGGAGCAGGAGGTGGCGCTCCTGGCTCAGAGTGGGCTGTCAAGTCAGGCGATCGCCGAGCGTCTATACCTGTCAGTGCGGACCGTCGACAGCCACCTGGCCCGCACGTATCACAAACTCGGCATCACCAGCCGGCGCGAACTGGTGGGAGCGTTGGCAACGCTGCTGCCCGCGCATCCGAAGGCGAGCTGAAAAGGCTCTCTTCAGGAAAAGACTGACCCTCGCGCTACGGGCCTTCACTGCGGAACAGCAGCCCGGCGTTATCGCCTCCCGGTTCCGATGTGGAGGGCACGACGAGGAACGGAGCACTTGCCGGCGGGCTGCTCGAGGCCTGCGCGAAGCGCGGCCCGAGCACGTCCGGGGTGAGGATCAGCAGAGAACTGGGAGGCAGGTTGCCAGCCGCGTCGGCGGTAATGACAACCGAGCCCGTCGACACCGTCCAGGAAACGGTCACCGGCGTGTTCGGTTTGAACCCGTGTCCGGTGACAGTGACGATCGTCCCCGGCGGTCCCACGGCGGGATCGAGAACCAGCGTAGGAACGCCCGATGGCTGCTGGCCGGTGACCGTCGTGGTCGGGGTGGTCGAGCCGCCGTTGTGCCCCGTCGTATTAGTGGTACTGGTCGTATTTCCTGTTGTGGTGGTCGTGCTGGTCGTTGGTGGCGGAGTCTTCGTCACGGAGACCGTGAACGTCGTTCGAGCCGACAGATCGGCCCGCCGATAGGGGGTCTGTCCCGGGCCGTTCACCGCAAACGAGGTTCCCGCCACGCCGGGCGGGATGCTGGTATGCGCCGAGTCGGTCTCCACCAGCGTGACCTGATAGGTACCCGGCGCCGCGTAGCTATGGGTGGCCGCCTGCGCGCCGGGCGCTGGCAGGCTGGATCCGTCGCCGAAGTCCCAGGCGAAACTATTGACTGCTCCGTACGCCACGGTGGAAGCGCTGGCGTCGAACGTGATGGGATTACCGACTTGAACGGCTGACGGGGCCGATATGGCGGCCACGGGTGCCTGGTCAGGAGTAATCGCGACGTCCTCGGGCCGTCGAGCCGCCGACGTCCGACGACGCCGTCGGGGCAGGCGCACTCACCCCGGGGTTGGACGGCCCAACGGATAGATCGGCAGCCTTTCCTGTGCTGCTATTGCTCACGCCACGGCGATCGTGGCTCCCGCCGGCGAGGCCGAGATCGCCAACCAGGCATGAGCCATCCGAGTTCGTCGTCACAGCTACTGGCTTTCCGGATTTGATCGGCACGCCGCGACGAGGGGAGCACCACAAGGGAGGATCCATTGGTTGCCGCGTTCCACCCGCAGAGACAGTCTCGCCCGTCCGGGCTGACCGTCGAAGGCCCGACCGTCGCCCAACAGTTCGGCTCTCAGCCACTTTTGCCCCACGTCGGAGCGCCGTCGACCATGAAACGGCTATGCCGGCATGGAATTACCGTGCGCGCCAAGAGCGGCGAACGCCGAACTGGCCGAGAACCCATTGGTCTCGAGGCAAAGATTCGTTGGCCGTTCGGGGAGACGGCAAGGTCAGCAACCCTCGGAAGTCCTCCGCCAAGTCGAACCACTCAGTGATTTGGTGCGGAGCGGTCACGGACTAATTTCGTCGACGCCGAGCCGCCACGATCTCCCCAACCGATGAATACCGTTCCTCCGTCTGGTGACACCGCGATGGACCGTGGGGTCACTCGCACCTTGTCACCGACGTCGCCTGGGAGGGAGGCAGCGAGCTGCACAGGCGACGGGACGCCGATCTGAATCTGGTCAACCGCGCCGGTGTCCAGGAGCACGAATGCCAGTCCAGCACGTGACAGGATCGGCCGCAACACCGATAGGCGTATCTGTCAGTTCTGTCGGGGTGCCTAACCGTGCGCCGGAACTGACACTAAATGCATTGACCTGAAAGGAACCGGAGTCCGTTGATGTTCCGATGAGGACGGCAGTGGCATCGATATTGATGGCCATTGGGCCTGCGTGGCACTGCGCCCCTCGGCGGCATCCGTTCACTTCCGCCGAGGTGGAACGCTGCCACTCCGCACGGCATGCAAGTCGACAGCGCACTCGCCAGTCCCCCGTTGCCGCTGTTACCCGTCACGTAAACCGCAGGGGACGCACCCGAGGGATTAGCAGCGGCGTGCGGCGCCCCGCCGGCGACGCTCATGGCCAGAACCAGCCCCGCCACGAGCAGGAGCACCGACGTGCCAATCCCGAAGACCCGCCGGCGACGCCGGCGGGTCAGCATGGTCATCCCGACACCAAGTGCCCGGCGTAATAGATGCCCGGGGTACAGGCGCCGGTGCACCCCGACACGATCATCTGCAGCTGGGACCCGGAGCCGAAGACTGTCGGCGTGATCCAGTGATAGTCGAGGTCCCGGAAGTTAGCCATAGCCCACTCCATCACCGGCGTTCCGCTCCGCGCCAGCGTCAGGTTCCCCACATCACCGGCGGAGTTTTCTACCAGGAGGTCGGTTACCTGGAGCGACACGCCCTTGGGAACGGTGAATACCAGGTAGGTGCCGTTTCCTGACGCCTGCTTGGCCTGGTTGATCGTCCCATTTGTTCCCACTGCGGTCAATCCGCCTGCCGAGGAGCCCGCTCCACTGCCGGTGCCGGCTCCGCCCGAGGAGGTTCCGGCTCCGCTCTGGCCACTTCCCCCCGAGGAGGTGGTGCCGGTGCTCCCGGTTCCCTTGCTGGCGCCGGTGGAAGACACGGGCGTGATGCCGTTGGCGGCCAGCTGCTTGTTTACTTCGTTCTGGGCGGTGGAGCGGATCTGCGGGCGGAACAACGCATACCAAAGGATCAGCAGCAGGACCGCCAGACCGACAAGCGCCGCGACCAGAGCCACCAGCCAGCGAGGCAGCAGGGGCCCCTGCAGCAGCGACCCGTCCGTCGAGATCTCCTCCTGATGCGGGCTGGGGGGCCGAGTCGGTGCCGGTGCCGCCGGGCCCGCCGCCACCGGGCCGCGGGCCGAACCAGCCGGACCAGCCGGACCAGCCGGACCAGCCGGACCCGGCGCCCCGGGCCACCCGCCCGAGCCGCCCCTACCGGGCCACGGGCCGAACCAGCCGGACCACCGACCACCCGGACCAGCCGGACCCGGCGCCACCTGGCCGCCAGCCGAACCCGCCGGGCCCCCGGGCACGTCTGGCCCACCCTGGGCGGGGGTGTCCTGGTCCGGAGAGGCGGTCTGCGCTTTGACCGGTATGGCCACCGGGTCGTTCTTCAGCGTCAACCGGAAGGGAATGGCCTTCTCTGGCCCTTTCCAGAATCGGCGCTGCGGACGGATGCCAACCTTCACGAAGGCCGCCGCGCCGGGCGCCACGTCGACGACGGGGGGCCGGAACACGAAGGCCAGCTGTCCTTGCGGATCAACGCCCGACAGGTCGGCCCGGTAGGTGCAGTTCGACCGGTTGTCCACGGCGAGCTGGGTGCGGCCCATCACCCGCCCCCGAGCGACCCGCGGGACGAGCTCCATGGTGATATCGCTGAACGGCGCCACGTTGACCGTCGTCTCCTCGACGAAGGTCCCGGCGGCATCCTCCGATGACGCCACTCGGATCCCCAATGGCACGGCCCCGGCCGTGACCGTGGGGTCGCGTGGCGGCGCCAGGATGATGTTGACTATTCCTGACGCCTCCGGAAAGAGCGACAGGGTCGCCGGCGCGAACGTCACCCAGGGCGCGGCCGCACCGAGCGCTTCAAAGCTGAATCGATCGACAACCGTTCCGGTGTTGCGCACTGTGATGGCGAACGTGGCGGTGCGGCCCGGCTCCACATCAACCGTTGTGTGTGACAACTGACCTAGCGCTCCCATTTCTCCTCCGCTGTCGGTCCTGGTCACTCGATAAGGGCAATAGCTTGACGCATGCGGGCGGTCGACGGTGGTACCTCTTCACCATATTTCGGCGAAATTGCCCAAACTTCCACGTCGGAGAAGCGGGCCAACCGATCCACGCCGCTCTTAACAACCCGCATGGGCCGGATCGGATACACGGGCGGTCACCCCGACCCACCGGTTCGCAGCTGGCACTGTGCTCGTGGTTTCATTCTCCACGCCATCACCACACCTTTTCCACGGCATCTCCACCCTGGACCAGTTGGCTGAAACCGCGTAGCGCCCGGGCCCGGGCCGGCTAGGGTGGCCGCCGACCCGTCCGGGCGCCACAGATTCAGGATTGGTTACCGTTCTCCGCCCACACCAGAGAGTTCGTCGACGGGAGCCGGACCCTGGTCCAGGCGTTGGGAGTTGAGCGGCGCCGACTCGTCGATTGGGGGAGTGTGCCCGGCCACGTCGGCGATGATGGTGTCAGCTTGGGCGACGACCTCTTCGCCCATCGGGAACCTGACCAAGAACGTCGCTCCGCCGGACGCGCTGTTGGACGCTGCCAGCTGGCCGCCTTGCTCCTCCATCAGCCTCTTGGCGACATACAGACCAAGGCCCATACCGTCGCGTCGGTCCGATGTGGTCCATCCCCGTTCGAAGATGCGGTCGGTGAACGACGCCGGGAGTCCGGGTCCGGCGTCCTCGACCATCACGGTGACCCAGCCGTCGGCGCTCGTAGCCCGCAGCGTCACCGTGCTGCCGGCTGCGTGGCGGCGGGCGTTTTCCAACAGGGTGGCAAAAACTTCGTAGGTCCGCTCCGGGTTGCCGACCACGGCGGTCCCTGGCTCGACTTCCAGCCCGATCACAGAACCTTGAGACCGCTCGTTGACGACGACCGGAATCAGGACATCGAGGAGCGGGAAGCTGCGGCGGCGGCCGTCCCACTCGTGGCTGAGAAGGCGCCGGGCCCGATCGAGTTCGGACTGCAAGGCGGCCGCCAGTTCTGAACGCTCGTTTTCGCCCAGGGGAACGTTTCGATCGGAAACGAGCAGATGGGTGGCGGAGCTGATCGACGTCAACGCCGAACGAAGATTGTGGATGGCCTCCTCGTGGGCGTGGGCTTCCTTGCGGCGGCGGGCTTCGCTGCCCTGAAACGCCAGCATCGACTCCCAGACCAGACCCTGGTTGCTGGAGATCGCCGCTCGCAGCGCCTGGATCGTCCCGAGCAGGATCAGTGCGATCGCTATGGTCTGGAAGACGCCACTCGCCAGGGCGGCCAGGGCGTCGTTATTGATCACGGCCAGGGCCAGGTGGCCCTCCGCGAGGCAGATGGCGGTAAAGCCGATCCAGGTCTTCAGTTCGGCGCCTTCGCTGCGACCGACATAGATGGCGGCCAGACCCAGTGCGGTCCAGGCCGCCGGTCAGGATCAGGTCGCCGGTGCCGCCGTGACCAGCCGTGAGGCCAGCGTCGGACAAGGCGCTGCTGCCCCCCGGCCGGATGATGGTCCACGTGGCCAGGGCGGCAACGAGCGCTCCCAAGGAGAGGATGAGCGGACGGTGGGTTTGACCGTCCTCAGGCCGGTGCACGACAGACATAAGCACCAGCCCGAACGCCAGCAGCAGGCAGGCGCTACCCACCATCTGGATGGTCGAACCAGATCGCTGTGTGCTCGCCGTGCTCACCTGGACCAGGTTGTGGATCCCATAGGCGAGAAAACCGCCCGCGGCGAGCGCAGGCGCGATCTCTCGCGCTGCCCAGGCCCGCATGATCGACAGCACGGCTGCGCCCACCGCCAGCTGACCAGCCAGCGTCCACAGGATCGTCGAACTGGCCTGCGATGTGGCGACTGGCATGTGAGAGGTCGGGACCAGAAGCGCGGCCAGGCCGAGCGCCAGCCAAGCCGGCACCAGCAGTGCGGCGGTGACGGCGAGTTGCGCCGCGCCCGTGGTGCCTCCTTGCGGGTCGCTGGCGATGTGCCGCCACGCCGAGGTTCCCCGCCGCCACCGGCCCGGCGAAGAGTCGAAGTCGGGATTCTCGATCGGCGCCCAAATCCTCCGAGGGTCGACATGACCGCGGCCAGAGATGGCATCAGAGGATTCAAGCGCAGTGCTCATTGCCCCTTCAGACCTCCCGGCTCGTTTACCCGCTAGCGGGGACGATAGAACGAGATACCCAACTCGCGCCCAACCAGCCATCTACCGTAGGCCAAGTTCTGCCCCACCTGGCCGCGCCAGCCCGCCAGCGGGCGGCGGATGCACCGCCTGGCCGGCGTGGGCGTGTGCTCCTAGGGCCTTTTTTGGTGTTTTCCTAGCGCTTTATCCGCCAGCAGGGTCATGGCTGCGTTGCGGCCGTTGAGGCCGATGACGCTGCCTCCCGGATGGGTGGCGGCTCCGCACAGGTAGACGCCCGGGATCGGCGTTCGCGGCGTGAACCGCCGGTCCCACATCTGGTCCGGCAGGCATTCTCCTTGAAAGATGTGGCCGCCGCTCAAACCGATCCGCGTTTCAACGTCGGGAGGGCCGAGCACCTGGCGGTCTTCGATGCAGTCGGCCACCTCAGGGGAGAAGGCGCCGATGGCGGCAATGGCGATGTCTGCGATTGATTGCCGACGGCTTTCCCAATCGCCGTAGGCCAGTTGATATGGGACATACTGGGCGAACACGCTCATGGCGTGCTTGCCGGGTGGCGCCACGGACGGATCGTAAGCCGTGTGGAAGTACAGCTCGCACCAGGCAGGCGAAGGCTCGCCCCTCCGGCTGGCTTCGCAGGCCGCTTGGGTAGCGTCGATCCCTGTGGATATCGTCACCATGGCTCGGTGCGGATGCACGCCGGGCGCGGCCTGCGGGAAACGCGGCAGCCGGGACAATGCGCAGTTGATCTTCAATACCGGGCTCTCCGAGCGCCACTCGTCAACGCGTTTGCGGAAGACATCCGGCACACCGCTTTCGCACAGGGACACGGTGCGCTTCGGATCCGCGTTCGACACCACGGCCCCGGCCCGGATCGTTTCCCCGCCCTCTGTTCGTACGCCTTCTCCGGGCACGATGGCAGCGACCGGAACGCCGGCTGCCAGGACAGCACCGGCCTCGATGGCCGCGTCGGCGAGGGCGAAGGACACCCGACCCATGCCACCTTCGACATAGCCCCATGCCCCAGGAATTCCCTCGAGCACCCCGGATGCGTGCATGAGGTGGACGGCCGCCGTACCTGCGTCGCGCGGGCCGGCGTAGGTGCCGATTATCCCCTGCCCGTGTAGGGCGGTGCGGAGCCGCTCGTCGGCCACCTGCCTTTCCACCACGTCCGCTATAGAGGCATGAAACAGAATCTCGACGGCCTCTGAATCACCGGCCAGCAGCTCCTCCAGCTCGGGGCGGGTCGGGCGCGTCTCCCACCCACGCGTCGCGATCGCCCTCTCGTAACGCCCGGCGGATGCGGTCGAAGAGCGCGCTGTAGGCCCTATAGCCATCGACGTCTCGCGGCGACAGTTCCGCCACGGCGGCCGCGCTGCGATCCGCATCCTCCCACAGGGCGATCGACGTACCATCGGGAAAAGGACACCAGAGGTGCGGGTCGACGACCTGCACCCGGTATCCCCGGCGCCGCAGGTCGAGCTCCTCTACCACCGTGGGATGCAGCAGCCCCACCAAATAGGCGCACGGGCTGACCCGCCAGGCCGGGTCCAAGAAGGGCTCCTCGAGAGTGCACGCCCCGCCTAGCCGATCCCGCCGCTCGAGGACCAGAACAGACTGCCCGGCCCGCGCCAGATAGGCCGCGGCCGCCAAGCCGTTGTGGCCGCCACCGACGACGATGGTATCCCAGGTGCGAGCCGCCAGCTCGCCGATCGGAGCCGGCAGCCCGACCTGGCCCAGAACGTCATAGGTGTTCATCGTGCGACCACCCAGTCGCCTGCGCGCCGGTCGCTGAACTTGCCGGGCCCGTCAGCGAACCCCGCTGGCTGCCGCTCGAGTGCATCGATCGTCCAAGGCGCGTCCGTGCGAATCTCGTCGATCATCGCAAACGGCTGAAATAGATAGACGTCTCGGACGGGCACCATAAATACCCTTCCCTTGATGGGGCAATGGGCCGTGATGACAGCTGTCTGTCGCGTCAGTGCGCCCAGGACGGGCTCCTTGGTTGCGTCGACCCGTAGTGAGGCCGGTTGGTAGGTCCTCAACTTACGTCAGTGCCCGCGCTGGCTGCTCGCTACCGCTTCGGCTTTCGCAGGCCGTATCACCGTTGGACCAGAACCCGCGCGCTGCGAATTAGTCGGTCTTTGCCGGTCCTTTTCTCGAGCATGCACGTTGTTCAGTCCGAAGCCGCTTCCCTACCTCCCCAGAGTTGGCGTCGTCTATCCGGTCCCCGGCCTGTCGCGGTCCACGCCCTATTCTTGCCGGGCCCTGTGTTTTTCCGATGTCGATCGGCTGCGCCCGGGCCCGGACCTCACCCCCGACGAACTGGCGGACAGGGTTGGGCGCCACGTCGAACGGAGGTCGACGGTCGGGCACCCTGCTGACCGACCACGGCCTACTGTGGACAGGAATCAACGGCAATACTCGTGTCGTTCTCGTGACGGTGACAACCAGGGCCGGGTACTCCGGAAGGGACAACCTTTCGTAGCCGTGATTTCCTAAAGAACTTCACGACTTGGACGCAGGATTTACGAGAGCAGCGACCACGAAACCGAGTTCCGCATCCTCAATCGCTGGCCCGGGGCGAGCCGGGTGGCGAACTTTCGGCGCCAGGTGCGTCGATCGGCGAACTTCCGTTTGCCCAGCCCCACGATACGCGCTTAGTGTGGTGGCGGACGCACGCAGAGCACATCTGGAGGGCAAGGAATTGTCGGAGTACATCTTTCTGGGCCACGGCGGATACGACGAGAGGATGCCACCTGGCTACCCGCCTGCGGTGCTGATCCCGCCCAACACCACGCTCAAGTTCTACTCCGACGCCGGGCAGCCACTACTGCTACCCGGCTTAGGTGGCAAGACGAACTACGCAAAGGTCGTCCCGGCCTGGCAGCAACTCAAAGACCGCGGTCCCGGCCTGACCACGACGATGCAGACCTATAACTTCTCGCTTGTCCCCGAGACCCACGAGGAGGAACGGCAGGCCATTGCCAAGGCGGACTGGAACGGCGCCGTTCCCATAACGTTGCCCGCCGGAGAGGTCTACTTGTGTCAGGGCACGCCGGACAAGTGCCCCACGCCGGAGCTGCTGACCTCGACCGACGAAAAGGTGATCTCCGATCCGCAACGGTGGATACACAATTGCGACGGCTTCCTCGGCCTCTACGGCAAGGACAACAACGTATTGCACTGGGCGGCATGCACCTCGTTCGTCATCGATCGCCAGGATCTGCCGTCGGACATGACGAGTGGCGCCAAGGGACCGGGAACGACGCCGGTTGCTCCTGACTGGGTCCCGACGGACGCCGAGTACGACCGGATCAACAATCAGAGCCGTACCAACCTCGGCAGCCTGGCTCCCAATGCCAAGGCATCCATCACGGTGGGCGGCATCATGCTGGTAATTGGCTCGGGCCACGGTGCTCCACCGATCGCCTACTTGGACCGCCAGCAGGACCGCGAACAGGGCTTGATCACCGCCAAGAAGGGCGCCTTCGGTGATTCCTACCAGGTCTCCGGCCTATCCAAAGGCAAGCAAGCGATGGTCAAGCAAGCGCTTGCCAAGCTCACGGACAAGAAGATCACGTTTGCCTAATCCCGCCCGCGGTTAAAGCTTCTTCTTGAAGAGTTCAACCTCGGTAATGGCCGCGTGGGTGCCGGGAGGTGATGCCGCCACCGACTCGATCGTGATGATGAGTTGGCTGGCGTTCTTGGCGCTGATCGTGTAGCTCTGGAACGTGGGGCTGTCATTAAGGGTGAGTGTCTTGGTGTAGGGGCTGTGGGTGCCGGTGAATTCGAGCTCAACCTTCGATGGCCGCCCCTCAGCAAGGAATGCGGCTGAGGTGTCCTGGTCTCCCAGAAGGAAGCCGATCTTGTCCACGTTGGTCGGATTACCAATCAGGATCACGAGCTTCTGACCTTGGCCCGTGCCGCGGCCACCGGTCCACCATGAGGTGTTGGAAGCCCCATCAATCGCAAACTTGGGTGGGTGTCCCGGGGTAAAGCTGGTCGCTGCGGCGGAGTCGGGGTGCACTGGGTCATAGGTGGGATGAACCACGTTGACGGCGTCGTGGTAATAACGGGTGACGCGATTTCGGAAGGCGTGGTGCCAGGGGCCCACAAAGGTGAGAATCAGGATCACCACGACTGCCAAAGCGATAATCCTGGTGACCCAGCTGGTTAACCAACCAGGGCCAGAGCCGCCGAAGGCGCGTCGGCGTGTCCGCGGCCGGTCTCCGGCTTGGCGAGTCTTGCGAGTGGTCAGGCGCCGCCACCAGCGGCTGTACCACGGCAGGGCGTAGATCATCGCCTGCTGCAACGACGCCCCGCATCGCCGGCAGAACTTCCGGCCCGGGTCGTTGCCCTCGCCACATTGGGAACACACCAGATCACCCGGGTTGATCTCCCGGGTCGGGGCGGCCTTGGCACGGGGCGTCGGACGATTCCGGACGGCGGCCGGCTTGACCGCCTCTGGTTGGATCGGTGCGACGGCGGCCGGGGCGCCGGCCTCGGGCGGCGGAACGGAGTGGCCAGTGCGGGTCGGCGCCCCCGGCGGCGCAGGAGATCCGGGCCGGACCGGGGATGCCTCGGTCGGGGGTGCGGAAGCCATCACGGCCGCGGCGACACCGGGAGCAACCGCCGCTGGCACACCGGGCGGGACCGGCGGCGGAGCGGCCGCAGGTGCGGGCGGGGCAGCAACCGGCGCGGCGGCGGCCGGCGGGGCAGCAACCGGCCCGGCGGCAACCGGCGCAGCGGCGGCCGGCGGGGCGGAAGGAGTCGGGTGCCCTGCCTGCGCCGGCACGGCGTCCTGAGTCGACGTCGATGGTGGCGGCGGAGCAGGCGAGGCCAACCAGGGGCTCGCCCCCTCGGCAGAGGGGGCTCCATCGGTGGGGCTGGCCTGTGGTATTACCGACCCGGCCACAGCCGGGGAGACATTGGCGGGAGGGCTGGCGACCGCCGCAGTAGGCGCCGTGTCGGCCGAAGCGGGCTGACCGTCCGCCGCCGGGGCACCGGCCGGGACGGCCTCTGGACGCGCCTCCGCATTGCCAACGGCGCCTCCGTCCTCGGACTCTTTGTCGCTGAAGCCGATGCGATCCTTTACGCGATCGATGAAGCCGGCGTGTTCCGGAGGCGGCGCCGCCTGCGGCTCCGGCGCTGGTTGCGGCTCGGGTTGAGGGGCCTCCTCGACGACCTGACCCGACCACTCGAGGAATCCCGCACAGGACCCACAGAACGTGTCCGTGTCCTCGTTCTGAAAACCACAGCGCGTGCAGACGATCATCCCGTCGCTTCCTTCCGATCGGGCGAGGACGGCTCGGACGAGCCGAGTTCCTCGTGACTTGCGGGCCCGCCCCCCGCCGCGTCGATCGGAGCTGATCCAGGCAGCACCGGTCCCACCCCGTGGCCGCCGGCAGTGCTGAGGGAACGGCGCGACAGCCGGAACACTTCCTCCGTTCGGGTTACCGATAGAAGGGACGCCACCGACTGATCTCCTCACCCCTTTGCTTGGAGGCAATACAGTAGCGTATTGCAGCCCAGCCGACGCTGGGCGATGGCGGCAATGGGCCCGTACCTTCGGACATCCCTGACGCCCGGGTTGGCGCGTCGCAGCTTCGCAAGGTGTCTGCTAACGCCACTGGGCACCCCACTCTCCAACACTGCGCGCCAACAAATCCGCCCAGCACCTGGCCGGGGAAGGTCGAGCCGTCACCGATCCGTCCGGAGGTCCCCGGCCGCGAACCTGTTGACCGGACCCGACCCGCCGCCCGCCCGGGTCGACGCCGGCTCGCGCCCATCGCGGCCGTTTCCATTGCAATCAAGCGTCCACGCTTCGCGCCCCTCGATATTCGGACCGCGACGTGTGGACGTTCGCCCGTCGAAATATGCGCTCGTTGGTCCACGCCTCGCGCTGTTCCCGCCGGGCCCGCGAAGCATGGACGCGGGCCCGCCGGCACCGCCATCCGCCACCACCCGTAGCCGCCTGCCACCCACGACCGCTGCCCGTCAAATGCCCTCCGTCACCGCCGCCCGCCACCGCCCGTAGTCGCCTGGCAACCACGACCGCTGCCCGTCGGTTGCCGGCCTCACAGCCGGCCCGCCGCCTGTCGCCGCCCACCGCCCCCCGCCGAGCCCACCGCCGAGCCCAGCGCTGCCCCGCCGCCCCGCCGCCCCGCCGCCCCGCCGCCGGAGCCTCTCACCGCGCGCCGCCCACCGCCCCCCGCCGAGCCCACCGCCGAGCCCAGCGCCGCCTCGCCCGCCGCCGCCACGCCCCACCCACCCCGGAACAGGTCCTTCCCGCCCAGGGGCCCCTGCCCAGCCCAGCCCCACCCCAACCCGGACCCCCCATTGTCAACCCGGACCCGCCGCCGGCCCGGCCGCGCCCCGGCCAGGGGGAACCGCAGGCCGCCTACCCTCAGATGCTCGAGGGCTCGCCCGTCCGGTACCGGATGGCGAGCCCCCGGCGGGGGTGCGCGGACCGATTGGCCGGAGAGCCATGGATGAGGTTGGCATGGTGCGCCGAGAGGTCGCCCGGCGTCAGCGAGACGGTGCGGGCCAAGGTGGTGTCGACCAGGTCGGCATCGAGCTGGCAGCCGAACACGTTGGGCTGCTCCCGTTGCGGGTGTAAGGGTTGGGCGGCCAGCGTGTGGCTGCCCGGAATTACTTGAAGGCCACCAGTGTCCTCATCTGAGCGGTCGAGGGCCAGCCACAGCGTCACCGCCTCGGTGACGCCGAGCTGTGTCCGCCAGGGATAACCGTCCTGGTGCCACAGCACAGGAAGCCCACTGCGGGGTTCCTTGACGAAATAGGTACATCCGAATGGGACCGGCTGGACGCCGAGGAGGTATCCCGCGATAGCTGTTAGGCGCCGGTCGGCAGCCACGCAGGTCAGGAAGCCGTCCGTCGTGAGACATGCCGTCACGATTGATCCGGCCCCCGGCTGGGCGGCCTGGAGACCTTGAAGGTGAGCGATGCACGCGGCGACGAAACCCGTGTCGACCACTGCCCGGACGATGACGAAGCCGTAACGCTGGTAGTTAAATGCTGTCTCGGTATTCAGTATTCATCCCGCTCGAGCTGGTTGCGCGTTCGCCAGGCGCAGCCATTATGCCTGTTCGAGAGTTCAATCTCCGCCGTGACGTCCAAATGGGGCGCTACCGTCACACGGGGGCGGTCCAGGCACGAACCAGGCCCGAGTGATCGCGGTCGCTATTTCTTAATGGAGTACCTCGATCTTCGCCGCGCCAATCGGTCTTTGAGGTGGGCGTGCCGTTGAGATCGTCGCGAACTGAGATTTAGCCAATTGGCCATTTCTCGGCCGACGCCAGGAAATTCAACGACCGCGTATCTGCACGGCCGCAATCCATTTCCCCTGGATGACGTACGTACACCGTATCTACACCGGAGGAGCCATGGGATCGGTAGCTAAGCTGTCACAGCCGGCAGTCCAAGTGGAGCCGGGCCGCAGTGTCACGTTCGGGCTTACGGTGCGCAACACCGGAACCGTGGTGGACCGTTTTAGCTTCGAGGCTTTGGGCCCGCTGGCGCCGTGGGTGACGTTTGCCCCCGCCACCGTGTCGCTGTTCCCGCAGGCATCAGGAATCGTGAACGTGAGTCTGGCGCCGCCGCGCGACCCAGCGATGACGGCCGGGGCCGTTCCTCTCGGCATCCGGGTGTCGTCAGCGGAGGACCCGGGCGCGACGGTCGTCGAGGAGACGACCGTCTACGTAGCCCCCTTCAGCGACGTAACGATGGAGCTGGTCCCCCGCATTGCCCGCGGTCGGGTGACGGGCCGTACTCAGCTGGCCGTCGACAACCGGTCCAACTGCACCTACCGGGGCGAGCTAGCCGGCACCGATCCGCAGGACCAGGTGGGCTTCGCGTTTCGGCCGCCCATTGTGGACGTAGCACCCGGCGCCGCAGTCTTCGTAAAGGTGGGACTTCGACCGCGCAGGCGGTTCTGGAAAGGACATGACAAGACCATTCCCTTCCGGCTCACGTTGACCAACGAGCCAGTCGCCATACCGGTCGGGGGGCAGGCGGGATTAGCCCATTCCGATACAGCTGGCCTGCCAGAACAGGGCCAGACCCCTGTTGGCCCCGCCGGGCGCGCCACGACTGCGACCGCGACGGCGACCGCGACAGCGGTCCCGACCGGCCCGGCGCAGGCGACAACGGGCTCAGCCCTGGCGGCGCCCACGCCGCCCAGCCCCCACCCGGAGGAGATCTTTGCCGACGGGTCGCTGCTACAAGGACCGATCTTGCCTCGGTGGCTTTTAACTCTGGTGGCCGCCCTGGTGGGATTGGCGGTCCTGCTGCTCATTCTGTGGTTTGCCCTGTTCCGTCCGCAGATCCGCTCGACTGCCCAGAACGAGGTCAACAAGCAGTTGTCCGCCAACGGCATCACGGCGACTTCTCCCGCCGGCAACTCGAAGGGCGCCGGCAAGACCGGTGCCTCCGGAGCGGGAAAACAGAGCGGCGCCAGTCAGAAAGCAACCGGCCCGAACGGGAGCAACCAGAGCGGAGGGACCAGCTCATCCGGCACAGGTGGGAGCGGCGGCGGTGGGAACACCACGTTGATCGGGACCGGCGGGACCATAAACAAGGTCCGCCAGGCGTCCGGCAACGGCACGTACGTGGTCTTTGCCGTACCCCAGGGCCGGACGCTGCAAGTCACCGACCTCCTGGTTGAAAACTCAACGGGGGAAGCCGGAGACCTCACTCTCGCGCTCAACGGCACCCCTGTCATGCAATGGGCCATGGCCAACTTCCGCGACCTCGACTATCACTGGATCACGCCGACCGTGTTCGGACCTGGAAGCCAAGTGCAAATGATTGTGTCCGGCTGCAGTGGCACTTGCACGCCCGCTATCTACGCGGCTGGGCACCTCGTTTCGTCATGACAGACCGAGCTTGGCGACCGCGGGTGCGGTGGTTGAGCGTAGCCATTGCGACCGCAGTCGTAATCGGTACGATCACACTGGTGGCCGGGGCGGTGCTGGCGAGCCCACGAACCGTGCGGTCTATCGCACATGGAAGTCAGATCCGCCTCACAAGTTTCATGGGGGCGGGCGTGACGCCGCTCAGCGGAGGTCCGACAGATCAGGTGGCCACGCCAGGGCCGTCGCGCTCGACCCCGACGCGGGGGGCGCGTGCGTCGACCAACTCAGCCGCGGCTGGTGAGGCTCAAACCGGTCGAACGGCGGCCGTCGTAACGAGCGGACCCGCCATCTCGCTGGTCAAGTCGGCCGAGCCCTCCAATTTCGACGAGGCCGGCACCAAGATTGCCTACCACTACGAGGTGTCCAACACTGGCGACGTCACGCTGGCTTCCGTGGGTGTCACCGACCCCATGCCGGGGTTGTCCACTGTGACCTGCCCGGTCCCGACCCTGGCCCCGACGGCCTCGGAAACCTGTACGGCCACCTACACCACGACGCAAGCCGACGTGGCCCGGCGGTCGATCACCAACACGGCCACCGCCACGGGCACTCCCCAGATCTCCGCTTCATCAAACACGGTTCAGGTTCCCTTCCAACCCCCCGTGGTCGCCCAGCCTCGCCTGGCTGCAGGAGAGACCGACCCAGTGGGTGGTGCCACCGCCGTGAGCCCAGCCCGACCCGCCGCGCCCTCAGCCCCGACCGCCGTCCTCGCCGAGAGCCCCGGGATGTCGGTCGTCAAGTCGGCCGACGCGGCCAGCTATTTCCGCCCGAACAGCCCCATTCATTACAGCTATGTGGTCACCAATACCGGGGATGTGAACCTCACCTCCGTGTCCGTCAGTGACCCCATGCCGGGTTTGTCCGCCGTGGCGTGCCCCGGCGCCGCCTTGGCGCCGGCCGCCACGCAGACCTGTACCGCCACCTACACCACCACCCAGGCCGACGTGAACAACGAGAGAACCCTCATCAACAGCGCCACCACCACCGGCAACGCGCCGGCGATCAACGCCACGGCATCGTTGACCGTCCCCGCCTACATCGAATCCCTCAACATCGTCAAGTCCGCCAGCGTTTCCACTTACGCGGCGGCGGGTACCGCTATCACCTACCAGTACAAACTGACGAATACAGGGACTGTGTCGCTTGCCTCCCTGCGAGTCACCGACCCGATGCCGGGATTGTCTGCCGTTACCTGCCCGGACTCGACGCTGGCCCCGTCAGCCTCTGAGACTTGCACCGCAACCTACAGCACCACTCAAACCGACGTGGACCGAGGGTCGATAACCAACACGGCCACTGTCACCGCCACGCCACCGGACATATCGGCCGTATCGAATACCGTGCAAATCCCCATCGTCGTATTGGAGAGCGCACACACCGATAGCTCCCGAATGCCGGGCGCGTTCCATGCGAACAAGATTTATCTCGCCTCAGCCCGGTTGCAGGCCGCGGCGGACCCGCAGGATACGGGGATCTCCGTGACCAAGTCGGCGGATGCCAGCAGCTATGCCTCGGCGAACACCACCATCCATTACCGCTACGACCTGACCAATACGGGGGTCGTCGTCCTCACCTCAGTCCACGTCACGGACCCCATGCCGGGGTTGTCAGCCATTTCCTGCCCGGACTCCACCCTGGCCCCGGGCGCCACGGAAAGCTGTACTGCCACCTACACCACCACCCAGACGGACGTCAACAACGGGACGACGCTGACCAATACGGCCAGCGCCACCGGTACACCACCCGCCGTCAGTAGCACCGCGTCCCTGACTATCCCCGCGTCGCAAAACCCCGCGCTCGGTCTGGTGAAATCGGCCAGCGTCTCCAGTTTCTCCGCACCCGCCACTGCGGTCACCTACGACTATCAGGTAACCAATACCGGCAACGTGACCCTGGCCTCCGTCAACGTCAGCGACCCCATGCCGAGGCTCTCCCCCGTGCACTGTCCCGGCGCCACCCTGGCCCCGGCCGGCACGGAAACCTGCACCGCCACCTACACCACCACCCAGGCCGACCTCGACGCCGGGTCCATCACCAACACCGCCACCGCAACCGGCACCCCACCCAACGTGACGTCCACATCGGTGCTCACCATCCCGTTGGTGACCGGCAGTGCCGCTGACTCTTCGGGTAGCGCCAGTCCTGCCCCGATCGGCGCCACCAGCTCTGCCGGAATTGGAATTACGAAGTCCGCCGTTCCGTCGACGTACTCGGCGTCGGGCGAACTGGTCACTTACCGCTACCAGGTGACCAACGCCGGAGACGTGACGCTAACCTCGGTAGGCGTCACCGACCCGATGCCAGGGTTGTCGCCCGTCTCCTGCCCCAACCCGACCCTGGCTCCTTCCGCCGCCGAGACCTGCGCCGCCACCTACACCACCACCCAGGCGGACGTGCAGAACGGTTCCATCACCAACACCGCCACCGTTACCGCCACGCCTCCGAAGGTCAGCGCCACCGCATCCCTGACCATCCCCGCGGTTCAAAAGCCGTCCCTTCGCCTCGTAAAGACCGCCAGCATCTCGGGTTTCTCCTCACCCGGCACTGCGGTCACCTACGACTATCAGGTGACAAATACCGGCAACGTGACCCTGACCTCCGTCAACGTCACCGACCCGATGCCGCGGCTGTCCCCCGTGCACTGTCCCATCACGACCCTGGCGCCGGCCGCCACGGAAACCTGCACCGCCACGTACACCACGACGCAATCCGACGTCGACCACGGATCCATCAAGAACACCGGCACCGGCACCGCCCGGACGCCCGCGGGAACCGACGTATCCGCCATATCCCGGGCTACGGTCCGGGCGACGCAGGGCCCGGCCATCTCCGTGATCAAGTCAGCAAGCATCACCCGTTACGCCAGACCGGGGACTTTCATTATCTACACCTACAAGGTGACGAACACCGGCAATGTGAGCCTGACCCCGGTCGGCGTCAGCGACCCCATGCCGCGCCTGTCCCCGCTGCACTGTCCCGTCACAACCCTGGCCCCGGCCGCCACGGAAACCTGCACCGCCACCTACACCACGACGCAAGCCGACGTCGACAACGGGTCCATCACCAACACCGGCACCGCGACCGGAACACCGCCAAGCGGCGGTTCCGCCGTGACGGCCCGCTCCTCGGTAACTATCCTGGCGGACCGGACTCCCTCCCTCGCCCTGAGCAAATCGGCGAATATCTCACGGTTCGCGGCGGCAGGTACCTCGGTTACCTATGCGTATCGAGTTACCAACACTGGCGACGTGACCCTCACCGCGGTCACCGTCACCGACCCGATGCCCGGACTCTCGGCAGTGAGTTGCCCCGTCCCGGCGCTGAGCCCGGGCGGCGCCGAAACGTGTCACGCTCGCTACACCACCAGCCAGGGTGACGTGATAGCCGGCGCCATCACCAACGTTGGTACTGCCACCGGCGTGGCACCGAACGGTGTCGTGGTGACCACCAGATCGTCCCTGAGCATCCCGGCGACAGCGACGACGCGGCGGCCGGCCATTCAGCTAAATCCGACTGTGGCTACGCCTGGTTCCATTGTCACCGTGACCGGAACCGGTTTCCCGGATAGCGCGCCGGTCACCATCCGGTGGTCCGTCAGCACCGGATCTGTGAGCGTTACCACGGACCAGTTCGGCAACCTCCCCCCGAATACGGAATTGTTGGTCTTGACCCCTGACGTGCTGGGCCCACGCACTGCAGACGCGTTGGGCTACCCGGCCAGCGCACCCTTCCTCGTCGTGCCCAACTCGTCACAGCCGGGCGGTAGCGACGCCAGTTTGATTTACCGCGCCGAGGGCCCCTGACGTGGCACCGAACCGGGTGTAAGCTACCAATCAGGGAAAGGAGCGGCGCCGTGGGCGAACTTGTGGTGACCGGGGCGATGATGACGTGCTCGTTCGGGGTGGCCCCCGCCCCACTCAACGCCACTCCCATGGGCGTGGTAGCCAGCGACTTGCCGGCGGCCACCATCATGGACATGGTTCCGATGGATAACATCCCGACGTTCGGCATGTGTAACACCCTCAGCAACCCCGAAGTGGCGTCCGCCACCGCGGCTGCGCTTGGAGTACTCACCCCCATGCCATGTGTCCCGGTGACAGTGGCTCCGTGGGAGCCCGGAGCTATCTCGGTAACGATCAATGGCATGCCGGCGCTGACTAACGAATGCATGTGCAACTGCATGTGGGGAGGGGTTATTACCTTCACCGAACCAGGGCAGATCAGCGTCCAGGCCACCTGACCGCGCCGGCACATTTCTCGCCGGTGGCCTGAACGTCTGCGCCTCTGGGGAGGCGCCGAGCTTCTCAGAACCTGCTGTTCCCCGGCACCTTCGACCAGTCCACGCGCTTGAGCGACTGGCGAGCCTTGGCCGCCTTCCTCCTGGTCTGCCGGGTCTCCTCGGCCTTGTCCTGGTCGGCCTTCCGGTCCGCTTCCAGGTCGTCGAGCTCCTGCTTCTTGGCCCGAAGATCCTTCTCTTCCGGGGTTAGCTCGTGCTTTAACTCTCTTTCCCGCTTTTCCAGCTCCGCCTTTTGACTCTTGAGGGCTTCCTGACGGGAGACCTCCTCCTCTCTCTCACGACGGGAGCGCTCTTCCGGGGTCTCTATATGCTTTACCTTCTTTTCGCGCTCTTCCAGTTTCTGCTCTTCTTCCTGACGGGTGAGATCCTCCTCCCGCTCACGAAGGGCGCGCTCTTCATCGCTCTCCCCAAGCTTTAACTTCTTAGCCCGCTCTTCCAGGCTCTTTTCCCGGTTCTTCGTGGCTTCGAGGAGATCCAACTCCTCCTTCTTCGCCACGCGGGCCTTTTCTTTGGGGCTCAGTGTGCCCTTTAGTCGCCTCTCTCGGGCTGCCAGGTCCTCCGCGCTTGGAATTGACCAGTCGACAGCCTCAGGCGTGGCACCGACAGTCCCGGCTTGAGTCGCGGTGCCGGCTTGCCCACTTGGACGTTGGATTGGCGTGACGGGCCGTTGGGTCAGACCTTGGCTAGTTGGGGTCGTCGGAGGCGCCAGGATCTTCTGAGCGAACGACCTGTAATCAAAGTTGACCGTTCCCGATACGTACTCGATGGCTGCATCCAACTTGTCGCGCTGCAGGCTCACCGGGATGGAAGGTTGGCTCGAGGGATCCTGGACCCGGCGTGGCGCGGCGCGGCGGACCGTCGGGCCCGTGAGCATCTTCGTGACCGCCCGGTTGCCGGCGGCGCGCTGGAGATCGAGCATGCCGCCAGCGCCGGACGGCGCCCGCTTGGGAACATTTTTGCGGGCGGGAGGCGCGGATTCTTTGTCTGCCGTTCGCCGACCGTCGTGGGCGTGGTCCATCAGATGCCTCTTCCTCCCAGCGGGTAGCTGCCGCTATCGACGTGGAAACTTCCGTGACCGAGAATCACGCGCTTTCCTTTCGCCCAACCTTCAGTCTGCCGGCACCCTATGTGACAAGCGTACCGGAGGCCGCCAGGGACTTCAACGGCACGGTCATCGCTGTGGTCAGTAGCGACGCACGGCCGGGGGCCGCATAGTGGACCAGGCCTCCCGACCCTATTGGCCGGGCCGGGCCCCGATGACATCGCCGTGTCGCCTGTTTGTTCCGTCTTACAGATCTTTCCTGCAGCCCCTTGTATGGAAGCTCGGGAGGACGCACAATTCCTTCGTGGAACACGAAACGTGGGATTCTCATGTCATCGAGGGGCGCCGCACGCGTCCCGTCGATCCTGCTGTCAAGGCGTCCCGTCACCAGACGTCCGCTCCCGAGCAAGCCGCCATCGAAGGATCGCCCGTCCTCCGACCGTCGGTGGTGCTGGGTCTGCAACGGACAGCGGGCAACGGCGCGGTTAGTGCGCTCATCCAGCGCAGCGCCGCCCTCTCGGAGGAGGGGGAAGACCCGACTCTGGTGCGGGAAATTGTCGGGAAGGGTCACGGTCAGCCGCTCGACCCGATGCTCCAACAAGATATGGAGACGCGCCTCGGTGAGGACTTCTCGGACGTGCGCGTCCACACGGATGCTGCGGCGGCCAAGTCCGCCGCAGCTGTCTCCGCTCGGGCCTATACCGTCGCCAACGAGGTGGTATTTGGCGCCGACGCTCCGGCGCTCGACAGCGCCGCGGGAAAACGGGTCCTCGCCCACGAGTTGACACACGTCGTCCAGCAGCGTCACGGACCGGTCGCAGGTACGCCAGCCGGTAACGGGGTCTTTATCAGCGACCCCTCCGACACGTTCGAGCAGGCTGCTGAAGCCAACGCCGAAAGGGTCATGTCAGCCCGGCCCGAGGGGGCTCGTATCGGAGATTCGCCGCACTCGCAACCAACCGCAGCCGGCGCGGCCCTTGGCGCGGCGCAGGGAACGTCGTTGCAGCTCCAGCCCGCAGACACTTCCGCCGCGGAAGACTACGAGCAGGAAGACGAAGAAGCGGCCGGCGCGGCGGCGCCCGGAGAGGCGGCAACCGAGGCGGGCGAGCAGCTAGGGGAACCCGAGGCCGAGGTCGAGGCGGGCGGAGCTGCCGAGGTCGAGGCGGGCGAAGCTCCCGAGACCGCCGAAGCTCCCGGAGCGGCGGCCGCGGCGCCGGCGGTCGAGATGGAGGCGGCCAGCCAGCCGATGGCCGCGGTGACCGAAGCTGGCGGGGCGGAAGCGGCACCGGCCGCCGAGCAGGAGATGGCCCAAGAGGAAGAAGCGGAAGCCGCCACCGAGTTCGGCGAAGATCAGGCTTCGGAAGTCGAAGTTGAAGAGGACCAGATGGCGCAGGCCGAGGCGGGCGTTGAGCAGGCCGAGGAAGGGGTCGAGCAGGCCGACGAGGAAGAGGAGGAGCAGGTCGCCGTGTGACCGGGGCGGGTGGAGCATCCCATCCGCGCCCCGCCGCCACAGCCTTCCCGCGGCCCGGCCGGGGAATTCGAGCGATGACTGGGCCCGGTCAGGTGAGGTACTTCTCTATCTTCGGTGTGAAGCGCTTCCACGCTTCGACATCGAGGGCACCCCAACGGAGTCCGGTGCCTTCGACCAGCGTCGGGAAGTCCATCCACGTCGGGGCCGGCTCACCATGCGCGTAGAGGTAGCCGCCACCGGCGATACTGGAGCTGGGATCTCCAGGCACTCCGACGAGCGACCAACTTCCATTTTGGAACTCTGACGCGGCCACTGCCGCCCCGAACTGATCGCCCTCCTGCCTGCTGCTGTTGACCAGCTCCGTAAACAGACTGAACGTCTCCCCCGCCGGCTGGTCGCTCTCGACGTCATTGCCATACACGTAGGCACACGCCGGCTCACCCGCGACGGCACCCGGCGCCCCAACCAGCAAAAACTGCGCTTGGGGCAAGGCGTAGCCTCCGTCACCGTCGTCCTCGGGAGTGGTCTCAGGAAACGCCACTGAGGAGCCGAGGTTTCGTCCCTCCGCTCCGCCGTACAGACGGGTCTTGCCTTCCACGAAAGCACCGTCGACGTAGTTGTAGGTCCAAACCGCACCCGTGCCTTCAATCAGTTCATCGAAGTTCGGGTCGTTGGGGCTGCCGACCGCCAGGGTGGCCCCGCCGGTCAGGGCTACGCACGTGCCGAATCCTGCGGTTCGGAAGTCCTCGTCGGCGTCGGGAAAGACCGGCACCAACGGCTCGTCGAAGTTGAACGTTGTCCACTTCCCTGGTTCTGCGGTGCGGCCGACGAAGACGGCGCCTTGGCCCTCGTCGGCGCCCGGGGCCCCAACTGCGAGCGTCATGGTCCCGTCCCAGTGGTGCGAGCCATCGCCAGAGGGATTGATGGCCACCGCTGATCCGAATTGATCTGCGCTCGTTCCGGCCGGATTGGGATTGATGATGGGCGACGCAGACCAGGGCTCCGTGCTCTCGACGCCCTTGAAGATAAAGACCTGCCCGGTCGCGGTCCGACCGCGAGGAGGGGCCACCCCGGGTGCGCCCACCGCGATGTAGTCGTCTGTCCCGTCGGAGCAGTGCGCCACGGAAGCTCCAAACTGGTCGCCTCGGGCCGGATCCCGAGCCGAGAAGGCATTAACCACCGGAAGCGCGGTGTAGGTCCAGACCCCGTATGGCGGGCGGAGGACGAACACCTGTCCGGGCGTGTCCTTGTCTCCGGCCGCACCCACGACGACGGTGTCACCGAACGCAACCAAACTGCTGCCCAGCGCCCGGATGGCCTTCAGGCCACCGACCTTTGCCCCTCCGAGCAGACCTACATATCCCCACCCATTCCGCTCCTCCGAATAGCAGTAGAGGACTACAGCACCCCCGCCGCCAAGGGCGTCGGGCGCGCCCAGAGCTGCGACAGTCGACCCGATGGCCACGGAGATGCGAGGAGGTGCTTCGCCAGAATCGGCGTTGAAGAGAACAAAATATTCGAGCGATTCGATCATTGACATTTCGAGGCAACTCCCCTCTCGACGGTCTGGTGTGTGTCGGTCTCAGTCATGCCATCACGGGCTCCGTCACCCGATCGGTTCGGGTTGCTGCACTTGGGCTCGCACCAGTTCGACCTCTTCCAGTCGCTCGCGCAGGACTTCGATCGGCGGTATCGCCATGATCTTGCCCATGTCGTCGAAGACGATGGAATCGACGAGCACCTTGAACTGGTCACGGTCTACCCGGACGATGTCGTCCGGTTGGGCCACTCCGAAGTGGCCACGGAACGAGCAGTTGAGCGCGTCGTAGTAGCTGCACTTCAGGGGCCGCTCGTCACTACCGAACACCGAACAGCGATTTCCATCGAGATGCCGGCACGTGGTGTGGACGATTACGGCCCAGCCCTCGTCGGCGATGCCCACTTCGATCGCGGGAAAGCCCAGGCAGTAGCGCATGAACTCGACTTGCGAGGCGTTCACAGGTAGGCCGCGATTGAAAACCAGCCGCGTACAACACCAGGCGCCGCATCCCTGGCAGGGGTCCGACACCTTGGGATGGGCGTAGTGGTACATGTGGAGCTCGTCCGGTCGGGATGGTTTCTGCGACAGGACGATCGAGCGCCATTCCTCGATGACGGGATCCGGGCCCGGCGGCGGCGCCGGCACCCGCTCGAGGGGCATGCCGCGAAACGCTTCCAGCACGTAATCCCAATCCGGAACGCTGACCAGGTGCCGGGCGTCGTCAAACACCACGTGATCCGCGAACCAGGCCATCCGGCGGCGATCCACGAGGGGGCGTTCGGGTTCGACGTCTACGAGCATGCGGGTGCGATAGGCGCAGGTGTGGGCGTTGTAGTGGACGCAAACGGCTGGCTGCAGCGGTGTCGAGTGCACCGTGCACAGCCCGCTTGGCACATCGAGGAAGTGGCACGACTGGTGGAGATAGACCTCGGCCTTACCCTGCTTGCTGATAGCGAGCAGGATGCCTTCAAAGTTCAGCAGGTACACGGCGTAGTCGATGTCGAGCAGTGTTTCCAGCTTGAAGTCGCTCAGGACGAGGTAGTTGCAGCACGGTGATGTCGTGCAGGAGAGGCAGGGCGACTGGCGGGCCTCCCGGTAGGTCAGGTTGCGGACGGTTGGCAGAATGTGCCCGTTCGGTGTCAGGGCGACCGGTACGCCGTTAGCCGCCGTAGGGGAGGGACCGCTGGGCCCGTGTGTGCTCTCAAGGGATTCAATCATGCTGGAAGCTAGTTTCCCTTCCGGAGGAGGCGATTGATGATGCGTTGTTTGGTCTTCTGCTGATCCTGCTTGGCGGCCGCCCCTACCTTCTTCGCCGATTGGGCGGCCTGACTCTGCTTTAAAGCCTTTTTCATCGCATTCAGATTCTGATGCACCGCCGACTTGTCGGCAGACAGCTTTTGTCCGAGCATGTTCTTCTGCGCGACCAGCGCGCTCTTGGCGGGCGCCAGCGCCTTCGAGGCGGCCTGCTTCTTCAGGGCCGCCGCTTTCTTCACGCTCGCTACATCCTTGGACGCCACCTGTTTGACAGGAAGCGCCGCCTTCTTCACTTGCCCCAGGTCCTTGGTCACGGTCCCCTTGGCCACGCTCTTCGCTTGCTTTAACTGGCTCAGCTGGGGCTTGAGATTCTTCCCGGCCAAGCTCTTCTGGCGGAGCAAGGCGCTGCGGGGAGGTGCCATGGCCTTCAGGGCCGCTTGCTTCTTGAGCGTCGCCGCCTTCTTCAACTTGGCTACGTCGCTGGCCGCCAGCTGTTTGGCGGGATGCGCCGCTTTCTTGACCTGCGCCAACTCTTTAGTCGCCGTACCCTTCGCCGCGCTCTTCGCCTTCTTCAACTGCGCCAGGTCCGTCTTCAGATTCTGGCCGGCCAAATTCTTCTGGCGCAGCAAGGCGCTGCGCGCCGGAGCCAACCGGGCCGCGGCGGCCTTTTTCTGCAGATCGGCGACCTGGGCTCCGTGTTGATAGGGGGTACTGGTCTTGACGAAGTAGGCAGCCGCCTTGGGGATGGTCGGCTTGGCGGGAGGGGTTAGGGGAGATGTCATGGGTCCGCTGCCCGATCAGGAGCCTTGGCCGTCCTCGGGGGGACCTTCATCGGGACCCTCGATTTCCTCGGCGCTTGGCGGTGCCTGGGAAGCCAGCTCGATGTGTTCGGATCCTGGCAGGTCCACCGCACCGGGGGCCTGATCGTCTGCGGGCGGCGCATCAGCCGCCTCGTCCGTGGGCTCGACGGTGGCCCCGCCGATGAGCAATTCCACTTCATAGGGCAAATGAGCGGGGCGAGACGCGTCTACGATGCGGCTCACCGTGCTGCGCTTGACATCGGCAGTCTCGTCGACTCGGAGCCGTACGGTCAGGTGGGGCACCGGTGAACCCGGGATGGCAGTTCCGGATGTCTGCGACCATTCGCAGCCGCCGTTCTCTTGAATCTCGGGCGTTGTCCCGGCATACAGGTTGATGTGGGCCGCGAGCCCAGCCGCCGTCCCTCGGATGCGGTACAGGGCGACGGCATCCAGGATCAGGCGGCGGCGGCGTTCGAGCGTCCAGGTTTCGTCTATCTCTATGCCGACCCAGCTGGCCAGCCAGTCCACGAAATCGTGTGGGGCGACTTTAGGATCGAGGTAACTGTCGAAGCAGTCCAGCGTGCTGAACAGGGGGGCGAGAATTTCGTCGAACGCGCTCATCATCCGCTGACAGAAGTCGTCTTCCTGGAAGGCGGCTGGCAGCTGGGCGCCGATGGGTCGAGGGCTGGGTAAGGCTTCGACGAGACCCCGACCGAATGCCGCGGCCACCAGGTCCTGGCTGCGACGGCCCGGCTCTACCAGCGACACGATTAAGCGCCCGTGAAAAAACGAGCTAGACAGAGAGAAGGAGGCGACGGATGCTGTGAGGTCGCCTCACACTCGTCATCTCGGCATCTATCGATAAATAGCATCCGTCGCCTCCTTCTCGTTCGCGAAGCTCGGCACTAATGTTCCTCCACCCGGATCTGATGCTCATAGGAGAAGACGAGGGCATTGGCGGCGACCTCGACCCGCTGCGCCGCCTGCCCCCGCTGCCCGGTGATGGGATTGGCGGCGAAGAGTCTGACGTCCTCGACCAATTCGGTTCCGGGCAGGCGTTGGAGTAGGGCGTACACCTCCCCCACATGCACGGCGCGACCGAAATCCCATCCTGTGCCCTCCATGCCGCCGGTGATGGGATGGAGATAGCTGTACAGGGCGTCGGTTGCGGTCCGCTGGAGACGAGCCGGATTGGCCCAGGGCCGCGCCCTCAGCATGGCTACCACGGTCACGCCCTGGTAGGCCGGAGGCTCCACCATGACCCGGGCCCCCAGGGTGCGGCGCGAGTCCAGGAAGGCGGCCACCTTGGCCAGCGTCTCCTGGCCTGGGACCAGCTGCTCGAATGACAGCCGGCCGTTTTCGTCGTCTGCCACGGCCGGCACGATCAAGACCCTTACACCGCCGGCCTCTTCCTCCGTACTGGCCGGCACGGCCCGAACCCGGGCTGCCTCGGGGGCGGCCCGTTTGGTCAGCTCCTCGTAGTCCTCGGCGGTGACGGCCCGGCCGAGTGTTCGCATCACGATGGGTCCACGAACCTTGGCTTCCTCCACATCCTCGCCATCGACCCCGCCCGTGGCGGGGTATCGGTTCTCGACGCGCGCCACGTACGGGATCGTCCGGCGGGAGATCCGGATCGCCCGTTGGGCGACATTGCCCTGCCGTCCTCCCCCGGTGTGATAGCGGCGCAGCCGCAACACCGAGCCCTTGCGAGGCACGGCCCCAAAATTCACGAAGTCGCCGTCCGGCATCCGCACTGCCGGGCCTAGCACCACCTCACCGTTGACGGCGTCGAGTACGAAATGAGGATCGTCCGGGCCGCTCTGGGCGAAGTCGGACACCTCCGTCCACACCTGCCAGCCTTCCTCCTCGTCGGAGACCTCCAGCGTGACCGGGTCTCCGGATGGAACGACGGGTAGGCGGGCCACATCGAAACGCTCGCCGGGCACCCCCTCTGAGAGTCCCAACACCTCATCTTCTATGACCTCGGCCTGCACCGCCTCGATGGTCCCCCCCACGGTATGGACTTCAAGGCCTCGAATCAGCGGCGAGTTGCTGTAAAACGGTTGATCCTCCTCCGGCGTGGTCAGCCTGGCCCGCAGCCAGCCGGCCCGCAGCTGGTGCTCGAGCGACATCACGTGGGTTGATGGAACATGCAGGACAACTTCGCCCGGGCGGTTCAGACCACCAGTGCTGTCCTTGTCCACCTCGCAGGTCACCCAGGACCCGCCGTCGTAAGCCTCCCAAGCGAGTGGAGGCCACTCGGGATCGACGCCGATACCTTCGATGGTGCAGTCGAATCGGAGGCTGATGGCGCACCTCGGCACGGCAGTCGACAACCCGATCAGAAGTACCTCGTCGGGAACGGGCTGAGGCGAGAAACACGAAAACGGGGACAGTCGGATGGCGTCCGTGTGATTACGCCAGGTCCCACCCCCGACGATCGACGCGATGTATTCCATCTCGCTGGGGACGATCTCCAGGGTGTCGGTTGTCGTGAAAGCGATGGCCGAGACCGGGCCTTCGCTCCGGGGCGTGGCGACTTCGACTCCCGATGGCACCACCACGGTCGTCTCCTGAGGAGCGGACAGCCAAAAGGTCACGCTGGTGGTCGCTGCGGTCGGGGGAAACAAGCGGACACCGATGAGATCCAGAAACTTGATGTAGTTGCGTTCGGGTACCCGGTTGAGCCGATAAAGAAGTTGATCGGTCATGTAGGCAAACGTTTCGATGAGAGTGACGCCTGGGTCCGAGACGTTGTGATCCGTCCATTCGGGACAGCGCCGTTGGACCAGACGCTTGGCGTCGTCGACCAGGTTCTGGAACCGGCGGTCGTCGAGGTTCGGTGCCGGCAACGCCATCAGGCTCTCACTCCTCTTCCGGTATCACGTAGAAGGGAAAGACGAGGCTACGTGGGTCGTACGAGCCCTTCTTTTCGTAGACGATGTGGATGTACAGGGTGTTGCGGGCGTACTCATCGACGCTCACATCGACGCTCTTGATCTCGACCCGGGGCTCCCAGAACGCCAAAGACTTCTTGACCTCGGTTGCCAGCCGCCCGGCGGTGGTGGCGTCCGCCGAGGCAAAAACGTAGTCGTGGATCCCGCACCCGAACTCGGGTCGCATGGGCCGCTCGCCCTTGGCCGTGCACAGGATCAGGCGCATGGCCTGCTCCAGGTCTCGTTCCTCGCTGGTCAGGGCGATGCTGCCCGAAGCATCGGTGCCGATCGGGTAACGCCAGCCGTGCCCTACGAAGTCCTCAGCCATCGTCGGCTACCCCATACCGAGGCTGACCATGGCCCCGCTCACGTTTACCGACGCCGTGCTGGCGCTGCCGACCGAGACCGACTCGGTGCTCACGCCACCGACCGCCACCGTGGTTCCCGCCAGGCTCAGCGAGACGGTGTCCTCGCCACCGATACTGATCGTCGGGGCGTCGAGCGTCAGCGGACCGCCGGTGGCAGAAACTTTGACCCCCAGGGCACCCGTAATCTCCACCTGGCCCAGCGAGTTGACCGTTATTTTGATCTCCTCGCCGTCGAGAACCACCGAAGTCGGCGGACTCTCGACGGGCGCGGTCATGATGCTGATCCCCTGCTGCGCCGGGCCATCGTTCCACTGGATGGTGTGGGCCATGCGAGAGGCGATCCTCCGGTTGGCCACCACCCCCTCGATCGACGGAGGCGGCAAGGGCGAGGCCAGGCCGTTGTAGAGGTTGCCGATCACGAACGGATGATCAATGGATCCCCGGTCGAAGCCAATCAGCACCTCGTCGCCAACTTCGGGCATCCACAGGAAACCGGCGCCGACCTTACTTGCGCCAATCTGCATCACGCGGGCCCAAGCACTGATGTAGTCGGGCGACAGCCAGGGGAACATCACCTTGATCTGGCCCTGCTCCTCCGGGTCCATGTTGTCGACGACGGTGCCGACCACCAGGCCCGGAATGGTGGGACGGGCCGAGTCGGAGGGCCCCGGGCCTGAGCTCAGGGCGAAGAGTGAGCGGTCCCGGAAGCCTCCGACGGTGACCCAGGTCGTGTAGCCCCCGTCGTCGGGGGCGAACACGTGGCGGGCCGCCGAGCACACGTAGTAGCCGTCGAACGGCAATCCCACCATCCCCAGCGAAACGCTCCCACCCGCCAGGAGGGCGGGGTTTCCCAGGCACTCGGCCTCGAACTCGGCGAGGACACCAGCGATGTCCGCGGCGATCGATTCGGACCAGGTCATGGCCGCTCCCTCGTTGTCGAAGGGACGGCTGGCGTCAAAGAACGGCGTGGCACCGAACTCGCCACCCACCGCGGGCGGAAGGGTCGCGGGGTCTGTGCTTTGTGATGAGGATGGAATGGTCGGGAAGGGGCCGACCACCGGTACGCCCATGGTGGGGTCATATCCGGTCACCGTTACCGCCGGCACCTGTTCCGCCGACGTCACCGTCGCTCGCAGCCTGATCAGGTTCTTGCCCATGACCAGCTGGCCGCCCATCGGCGGGGTCAGGTAGGTCATGGCAGGTGGCAGGCCTTCCTCCGGCTTGGGCATGGGGCAGAAGTTGAAGAGCCCCAGGGCGTCGGTGTAGGCGACGTAGTTTTCCAGGGCAGCCAGCTGCTGGATGAACACCCAGGCGCTGACGTTGGCCTGCGTCAGCCACGGGTAGACGTTCTCGGTGGGGATGATCTCGCCGGGTATGACCTCGGCCTCCCCGAGCAGCATGGTCACAACAGTCGAAGCCGTCATTTCCGGGTAGGCCATGGTGTTGGTCCCGCGCATGAGCCGGTTGGCCTTGTCCATACCCCGCACGATGGTGACGGTCGAGCCGTTCTCGTGCTCGACTTCCACGGAGGTCACTTCACCGGTGATCAACGGGGTAGGTACTCCGTCGCTGCTCACCGAGACGGTAACCGGCGTCACCAGTTGGAGCTCTCCTGGCAGGAGGACAGCGTTGGGAGTGCCTCGGAACACCAGCTTGAATTGGGACGGCACGAACATGGTGCTGTCCACCTCAGCCGACACCAGGAGGCCGCTCACCAGGGGGCTGAGCGGACCGCCCATTACCGTGACCTGGCATTGGGAGCTGGTCGGACCAATGCTCACCGCGGTCCTCCGATCATGACTGCTCGCATCACGACAGCGCTTCCGCCTCGCGCCGCTCGGGCACAAAGAGCACGGTGCCCTCCTTGAGGCGCATGGGATCGTGAATGTTGTTGACCTCCGCCAACGCCCGCCACATATTGGGGTTGCGGTATTCCTGGTGGGCGATCGAAGCCAGAGTGTCGCCCTCCACCACGGTTCGACTGCGCCGAGTCGTCAGACCCCCGGAGGTGGGGTTTGTGGCGCCGAGCGGCGCGGGTAGCGGCACTTCCAGGAGCTGCACGGTGACCGTGGTGCGTACCGGTTCCCCCATGGTGAAACGGGTGTGGGCTTCCCGCACGCTCACCACGACGGCTTGCGTCATGATGATGTTGGCCCCCCACCCGAATGTCACCGTGGGTGCCACCGCCGACCCGTCGAAGTCGGAAATCATGGTCGGCTTCATCAGCAGCTTGAGTTCTTCGATCACCTCGCTCGGCGGGATGGGCGGGACCGAGAAAAGGTCCAGCAGGATCTCGACGTCCAGCCGGCGTGCCTTGATTCCGCCCCACTGCGGCAGGGTGCCATCCGGGTTGGCGGGATTGACCCACGTCTTCCAGTTGGCCGTGGCCTCAATGGTGTAGGCCTTCGGGTTGTAGGGAAACGTGATCAGAACCGGGGGATCGAAACACTGGATGTACGCGGGGACCAGGCTGGCCGCCATCCCTCCCGCAGCTACAGACATGACACTCTCCTATCCGACCTACATAAACCCCATGTGGGCGAGCTCGAGAACTTCGACGGCCGGGGTGGTTGAATGGGCGTCGAGGCTCGGCCCCCTCCAGCTGACCGGCGTGACCCCGAACATCTCGAAACTCATCAGCACCACTCCGCTCTGATCCACGCAGCTGATCTGACCGCTGGTCGGTACCGGCAGCATGTGGTAGGTGCTGATCCAGTTCAGAACCGTCGCCGTATCGGGGCTCACCGGCCGCTCGAGCGTGACCTTCCCGTAGGTCATGTGGCCCGGCAGGTGGTGTTGAAAGAAACTCATGGCCGCCTCGGGCCGGTCCTCAGTGGCAATGCTCATCCCTAGCCCATTGACCTTGGTCCAGTACCCGAGGTCGACGACGTCGAGGGTCACGGTGAAAAAGACGGCTACGCTGGGATGCTCGGTTACGGACATTCCCTCACCACCTCCTGTAGTGATCCGTGAGCAGCCCAGCCCGCTCGCGGTCCTCTCGCAACTCGCCCTTCAGCCGATGTTTGATGAGGGGGTACAGCCAGCGGCTGAGGTTGCTGAGTTCCTCATCGCTCGGACGGTTCATAAACGGCCCGGCCTGCTCCGCCTGGATCGGCTCGGGTGCAGGAGGGGAACTCGGGGTGACCTCGGTAACCGGGTCCGCCCGCTGCACCGGAGCAGCAGGGGGCGCCACTGGAGTCGACAGCCAGGGCGGGGTGAAAACCTGGGCCGGTTGGCCAAAGGCCTGTCCGGTGCTCTGGGCAGACAGCTTCTCGAGGATGGTGGCGGCCAGGGACTCGGCGTCCGGCGCCGACGCTGTCGCGGCCAACGGCAGGACCGGGCCGGGCCCAGAGCCGGAAGACGGAGAACCGGCAGACGAACCAGCCGCAACCTTCGACCTCGAAGTCTGAACGGACCGGCCCGGCAATTCGGCCACCGGCAGGGAGGCGGGAGCCAGGGCCATTTCCGCCGATAGCGCTTCCGCCTCCAGGACACGGCCCGCCGGCGAGGACTCAGAAGGCAGATTGCGGCCGAACCGAGCCCGTTGGGCGACGTGGGTCAGTTCGTGGGCGAATAGCGCCTCTCCGGGGCCAGTCTCCAGGGTGCCAACGTCGGATGGAATCACGATGGCCCGATCCGAGGTGAACGCTCGGGCCCCCAGCTGCCGCACCTCCGAGGCTCCTCGGGGCGTTCGATCAACCGGCACGCGGGAAAGATCGACGCCATGGCGCTGACTGACGGCCGTACGAATCCGCGCCCCCTCTGGGGATGGGGTTGCTGGTCCGGGCCCGACCTCGCTGGCGTCGACGCCCAGAAGGGGCTGAAGCGATAGCAACGGCGCCTGTTCAGCGCTGGCCGGCGGAATATCACCTGGACTGACGTCCGGTGCGGAAACCTCGACGCGCTCCAGGGTGGCACGAGGGAGCGGCGCGCTGGCCAGCACCGTGTCCATGGGCTCAAAGCTCGACGGCTGGCGCGCCGCGGCGGGGGCCATCAGGCGTTGGGCATGAGAGTCGCTCGAGGGGGCCGCCTTCCGAGCCAACCCCGGAGTCTGACGGTGGATCATGGCCCGCGACATCTGGAGTTGCTGAGCCGGGCTCATGGAGCTGATATTCCAGGACCTGGCGCTGGACGGGAGATTCGACATCGGTTCTCCGAGGCCCGAGCGGGGCACGGGCGGCCGGCTGGGCGCAGGCTGTTCCGGCGTAGGGTCGCCGCTATCGAGGGTGGAGGCTTCGTCGGCGGCCGGCGGTGCCGAGACCAGCGGCAGGGGTTCGGTGGCCACAGGCGGGCCTTGCCCGAGAAGGGGCGCCGACACCGCGGTCGAGTCCTCGGGCGGTAGGGCCGGGCCGGCCGGGTCCTCGGATGCCTGCCGGGCGAGGATGAGGCCGCCCGTTGGCGCGGCCTCGTCCTCAACTGGCGAAGGCGGCGGCCCCGATGGCGCCGTCGACCGATACTGGCCTCCCTCGCTCAGCAGCGGGGCCGGTGGGGACAGCTCGTCCTCAATCGCTGGCGGCAGCCCCGTGGGCGCTGCCCAGACAGGCGCAGTGCCGGTGTCGACTTCGGGCGCGACATTCGGTGGCTCCTCCGCCGGCAGGGCTGACGAAGGGGAAACGAGCGGCAGGTCACCTCGGGGCAGGCCCCGATCGACCGGGGCCGCCTCGGCCGGTCGCGACCGATCGTCGTCCATCGACTCGGCTACCAGCGCCCGCTGTCCCACCAGACCCGGCGGCGTGCGAACCGATTCGGTCCCAAGCGGTGGCGCCTCGATCGTGGCGGATGATTGCCCCCGTCGTTCAGCGGGAAGAAGGGCGCTGGGCAGCTGGGCCAGCGGCATATCTGGCGGAGCTGGGGCGCGGACCAATCGGCTGTCCGTTCGTTCTTCGGCCGCCGTTACCATCGGCTGAATAACCGGAGTCAAGGGCGCCGAGCCGACTACGTCTGCTACCGGGGCTTCGTCTCCGATCCGGCCGTCGCCTACATCGGTGGCGGGAGGCTCGGCTTCGGCGCTGGTTGCGGCTGGCGACGCCGGGGACAGCAGGGGTAGGTCCTGGGGCGACGGCTGCTCCAGCGGAACGTGGACAGTCGGCAGACCGGGAGCGATCTCGGCCGCTGCGATCTCCTCTCCCCCGCTGGAAGGCGGCGCCGCCACGGTCTGATCCGACGCAGGCGGGGCGACGGGATCGTCTCGATTCCAGGGCAATCGCCACACCCGTACCGGCGCTTTCTGGACCGGCGCCGCCGCGGAAGTCGCCAGCGGCAGCGGGTCGGGCGGGACGCCATCCTCTTTTGCTTCCGAATGAATAGCCAGCTGAGGTGGCGGCAGAACGGTCATTCCCTCGACCAGACCAGAAGGGCCGGAGGGAGAAACGGAGTGGCCGAGCTCCTCGAGGAAGCGCTGGGGCGGCTGCCACGACACGAGGGACGACTCGAAGTTGGGCACGATCTTCGGCATCTCCGGCAGCGACGGCCGTAGAGGGGGCAACTTGGCCCAGTCCGGGATATCAGCAGCCGTGGCGGCGCGAAACACCGGCCCGTCCGATGATGGACGCGGCTCGGGCGATGGACGCGGCTCGGGAGGCGCAGAAGCGGCCGCCTCGCCGCCATCCGCGTGACCACCGGAGCGCCGCCGACTCAGCAGGGCCATCGCCTAGTCAGCCTCGGTCTTCGGACAGCCGTCGGTTGATGTTGGCGATCTCCGCGACGAACCGCCGCCGCATGGGATGCTCGAGGTCGAGAATGTCGTCCAGCGACCAGTGGAAATGGTAGGCCAGGTACGCCACCTCCTCGTACAACCGGTCGACGGCGTACGTCATCGTTCCCCCGGAGCACCACCGGCCAGTTCGACCGTAAACCGTTCGCCGCAGGCCGGACACTTCACGGCAGCCCGGCTGTGCCCCTCGGTGTTGATGCGTCGATAGAGATCCTGGAGAAAGGCCAAATCCGAGGCGAACAGATTCTCCACCACCGACGACCGGACCTCTTCATCCTCCATGGTCCCGAGCCGGGTGATGACCCGGGCCAGGAGCACCACCGTCAGATAAGCCGGATTGGCGCGAACCTTGTCGTCGTACAGCGGGAGGAGCTCATCCCTGGCGGTCGCCAGTCGCATGGCGCCCGTCTTGTGCAGGACGCCCGAGCTGTCAAGGTAGCCGCGAGGCAACTCGAACTCGAAAACGGTGCGCAGTGGCTCCGGCCGGGCGCGCGCCACGGGCGGCCGGTCGGCAATCACGGAGCCTTGAGATCCGTTGTCGACGGTCGACTCGGCCGTTTCCGGCGGCGGAAGTGGTGCACCACGGCGCATTTAAACTCTCAATCTCGGACGTGCAGGGACAGTGTGAGGTTCTCGGCTCACCACTACTCCATGTACAGTTCCTCATAGACGAAGGTGACTGTCTCCTCGACCGGGTTGGCAGCCGCGGCGTTCATACCGGTGATCTTTAGCTCGGTCGGCCAGGCATTCTTGAACATGTATTCCCGAGCCGTTTCGTATTTCTGATCGGGGCTGAAGACGGTGATGACACCGTGCTTGCGAGCCGTCTTCACATCGGTCTGGGCCATCTTGAACCATTCCTCCCACTGCCTGTCCTCGGTCATCATGCGGGTGACAGTGAGTTGCCCAAGGAACTGCTTGTTGCCGGCCCAGGCCTTATGGATGGCCTGACCGCCCGGACCCACGGATTTGGTCTCGACCTTGTCCAGCTTTAGCGTCAGGCCCTCCACTGCCTTGATCGTCTTGGACTCGATCCCGTCAAGCGTAAAAGAGAACCTGTGGGTACCAGCCGAGTCGTACTCTGATGAAAAAGACACTTCTCAATTCCTCCTTGCGGATTAGGGAGACGTTACTCGCTAACCAGACTGGTTCCGCCCGAATACTGAGACAGGCGGAAGATAACGAACTCGGCGGGTTTTACGGGAGCGATGCCGATCTCGCACACAACCTGACCTGCGTCGATACCTTCGGCCGGGTTGGTCTCGTCGTCGCATTTGACATAAAACGCCTCCGCGGGGGTCAACCCGAAGAGGGCTCCTTTGCGCCACTCATTTACCAAGAAGGAAGCAATAGTACGGCGGATCTTTGACCAGAGGGTGTAATCGTTGGGTTCGAAGACGACCCAGTCCGTGCCGTTGAGAATCGACTCCTCCAGGTAGTTGAAAAGACGTCGCACGTTGAGGTAACGCCAGGATGCGTCCGAGGAGAGCGTCCGGGCGCCCCATACCCGGATGCCCCGGCCGGGGAAGGCCCGGACGCAGTTGATCCCGACCGGGTTGAGCAGGTCGTGCTCGTTCTTGGTGATGTTGATTTCCAAGCTGATGACGCCTCGCACCACCTCGTTGGCGGGGGCCTTGTGGACACCGCGGGTATCGTCGTTGCGGCTCCAGATACCACCCATGTGCCCGCTCGGTGGTACGAAAATATTTGTGCCCGAGGCCGGGTCGAACACCTTGATCCACGGCCAGTACAAGGTGGCGTACTTCGAGTCGTAGCCGACCTTATCAACCCGCCACTCCTTGATCTGCTGGGCGTTGAGGCCGGGGGGCGGATCGAGGATGGCGACCCGGTCACCCATGAGCTCGCAATGGGCGATCATGGCCAGCTGCACGGCCTGTACGCCCTCCAGGTCCAGCATGCGATTCTGGTAAGCCGACATCAGGTCCGGCACGGCGACCATGGTCACTTCGTCGATGGCCTCCAAGCCACCGAAACCCGTGCGGTCAGCCGGATCTCCGACGTAGTCGTCGGGGGCGAGATGGGTTGGCGCGGGCACGCCGCCGCCCGACAGGGCCACGGTGCCCCGGCTGACTCGCTCCGGGCTTACCCCGAGGTCCTCGAGTCGGATCAGCTTGGATTGGGCATTGACCACGGTGACGACGTTCTGGCGTCCCCTCTTGGTCGTCACGTTGTCGAAGGTCTCTTCGACGTTGTTGCCCTTCTTGACGATCAGCTTGAAGGCGTCCTCCGCGGCGCCTTCGGCGCTGGTATCGGCGACCTCGACCGAGATGTCGTTGCCCTCGACGCCTTCGGCCAGAGCTTGCACCCGGAACGCGCCCAGGCTGGCCGCAGCCCCGCCCGAGGCGCCGGTGGTCGTGGTGAGCTCCGCCCGGGCCGCCGGCGATGCCGCCCCGTTACCGCCTATGCGCACCACGTAGCAGGTTCCTCCGCCGTTTTGGAAGTAGCCGTACACGGCGTGATGCAGATAGGAGCCCTCGACAAAGTCGCCGAAAGTCCCGGTGAATTGGGACCAGTTCGTAATCAATGTCGGCGCATTGAACGGACCGGACCCGGCCAAGCCGACGAAGGCGGCTACGGCCGTGCCCACTCCTTCAATCGGTCGGGCACCGGCCGGCATCTCCTCGACGTAGACCCCGGGCGACTGATAGGTCGGCATGAGCATCCTCCTCGGGACGGACCAAGAGCACCATGCCGCGTTCGGCCCCCAGGAGAAAGGGATAGGGGGGCGAGCCTAAGGGAAGCATGCGTTGCGCTTTTGGGCAATCGCCGCTGCCCGCTGGCGATTGCCCGACGCGTTGGTCAAGAACTGGCGGTCAAAGGGTAGTAATCGCCGAACTCGGAGGCCACGACCATCCGACCGAGCTTGCGGTACTCCCGATGGACAGCGCGAATGAGATCCACCATGGCGACTGGCCTGCCGCTGTCTGCCGCCAGGTAGGCCGCGGTGAGGGCGATACTGCGGATGTTGCCACCCGACAACTCGAAGGCCTGGGCGCAAAAGTCGAGGTCGAGGTCGGGGCCACGCGGCACACCCGGCGCCAGGCACCGGTCCCACAGGGCCCGGCGCAGCGGCGCGTCGGGGGACGGAAACTCGATGATCATGTCGAGGCGGCGGACGAAGGCGTCGTCGACGTTGGCCCGCAGGTTGGTGGCCAGGATGGCCAGCCCGTCAAAGGTTTCCATGCGCTGCAGGAGGTAACCGACTTCGATATTGGCGTAGCGGTCGTTGGCGTCGCGGACCTCGGAGCGCTTGCCGAATAGGGCGTCCGCCTCGTCGAAGAGCAGCACGGCGTTGACCCCGTCCGCCTCGGCGAAGATTCGCTCAAGATTCTTCTCGGTCTCGCCGACATACTTGTCGACGACTGTCGCCAGGTTCACGGTATAGAGATCGAGGCCAAGGTCCCCAGCGACCACTTCGGCGGACATGGTCTTTCCTGTCCCGGAATCACCGGCGAAGAGCACGGTGATACCGCGACCGCGGCCTCCGCCCGGGCGCATGCGCCAGCGGTCGAGAACCAGTTCCCGGTGCCGGGCCCGCCCCGCTAGCTCCTCGAGCGCCTCGGCGGTGGTGGGCGCCAGGACCAGATCGGCCCAGCCCACGCTGGGCTGTACGCGCCTGGCTAGTCGTTCCAGGCCGGCGCCGTTCTGGGCGCGGGCGCCGGCCAGAAGGTGGTCGAGGGTCACGTCGGTGCCGGTCAGGCGGGCCTGAAGGCGAGCCGCCTCAACCGCTCGGGCCACCTGCTCGCCGGAGAACAGAAACTGCGTCACGACGTCCGCCTCGCCCAGGGCGCCGGGCGCGTCATCTCCCAGGCTCGTTTCCCAGTCTCTCCGGCGCTCGGCGGACGAACCGGCCAACGTGTCCACGACTAGGGGAACCGCCCGGCTCCAGGCCGGTTCCCAGCTCGCTCGGCCGTGCAGCAGGACCGGTCCGGGGAGGTTGGCGAAGGCTCGCACCGAGGCCGGCGCCCGGTCGAGAATGGCTTCGATCGGTCCGGCCACCACGCCGGCCGCCGCGAGCAGCGCTTCCCGCCCGATGGCCGTGACCACCGTCTCCAATTCCGCCGCCGGATTGAGATGATCGAGCTCGACCGGCAGAACCCCCAAGCCCGCCACGGCGAGCCCGGCTGCGGCCACAGCCGGGCTGGATCCGCCCGGGCGTTCTCGCAGGTAGACCAAGTGCACGCCCTGGGCGAGGACCGCGCCCAGCGCCGCCGCGACATCGCGGTTGGGCGGCATCGACGCAGCCTGGATCAAGGGCGTCACCAGCGGGTCAGGGCGATCGTCGCCCAGGAGGTGGGCGGCGACCCGATCCGGCACGCGCAGGGAGCGGGTCAGGAACGGGCGGTCGGGTTCCTCGACGACCACCAGCCCGGCACGAATCAGTGGGGCGTCGGAACCGACCCGGCTTCTCGCTTCGCCGGACCAGGCCGACGCCCCGCACAACTCGAGGCCGAGGCCGATGGTGGCTCGGCGGCGGGTGACGTCGTCGTTGAGATACCCGTACAGTCGTTCGAAGCGGCTGTCCAGGTCTGGCATGAGGGCGACGAGGAGCAGCTCGACGTCGAGTCCGCTGAGTCCGGCTCTCTGGGCCAGAGACTGCAGGCGGCTCGGGCCACCGGCCAGTTCGGCTCGGCGCGCCTCCTCTTGCAGGGTAGCCAGACCGGTGTCATCAGCCTCTTCGGTGATCGCGGCCAGCGAGGTACTGAGCATGCGATCGACGTGCTGATCGGTGAGGTACAGCCCGAGGAAGGGATCCTCCGGCGAGGGGTCGTCCTGCCGGCGCTGGGCCACCAGGGCGCGGACCCGGGCCTCCACGATTCTGAGCCGGGCCAGGAGGTACCCGCTTGAGGATTCGACCCGGGCAGTCGGCGGCTGCGCTGGGGCCGGGCGCGCCGCTTCCCGGGATGCGGCCTGGGCCTCGCCGGTCATGCGTTCCGTTTTCGCGTGCTCTTACGAGGCGCGGGCTGGGCTGGGGCGGCGGGTGGCGGAGCGGCGGCGGGCTGGGTGGCGACGGGTTCGCGTAAATGCCGAATGTCGTCTTCCACGTCGTAGGTGGTGTGCCCCACGGCCCGCAACCGAAGCGGAGCCATAACGGCCTGGGCGATCTCGAACAGCAGCTCCGGCTGCATGGGAACGGTGATCACCAGATCGATCGACGGCTTGAGATCGCCACCAAGCGATGTCCAGACGTCCGACACCTGGCGGTTCTCCGGAGGCGGATACGCCATCAGCACCTGGAGCGGCGTCTCCAGGTCGCGAAGAACCGGGGTCAGCACGGCGTCGGGCAGGATCTCGTGGCGCAGAAAACAAGCCAGGATGGCCGAAAGCAGCCGGTGCTCGTCCTCGGGTCGCTGGGTCCAAGCGGTAATCAGGTAGGCGAGCTTGAAGTAACGAGGGGCCTGCTTGCGGTCCACCACGATCCCGTTTTCATCGCGGATATTGATCGTGCCGATCTCCCGTCGGCGCAGGTCCTCGCGAATGTCGTAGAGGTAGAGGTCGACCGTCGGTGTGTTGCGGCGGGCTGCCCATTCCCTCGTGGGCGCATCGAAAAGAATGTCGACCCCGGCGCCGTTGACCACCTCCGTCTCCACCAGGGTGCGAAGGGCTTCGTCAACTTCGTTGATCATCGCCGCTGCCTTCCTTGGCGCCCCGCATCGGGGGCGTGAGTCGGGGCCGAACCATCGCGATCTTCGCGGCTGCGGGCCGCCGTCGCCTCATGAGACCGGACAGTCCTCTGGGCAACCAGACCCGCCCAAAGAGGCAACCGGCTGGGGTCGGCTGGGTGACCTAGATAAGTCCTTGACGCACCGCGTAGGCCACGGCGTGGGAACGGTTTCGCAGGTGGAGACGTGCGGTGATGTCGTGGATCACGTTCTTCACGGTCCGCTCCGAGTACGCCAGCTTGGTGGCGATCTCATTCGTATCCCAGCCCTCCGACAGAAGCCGCAAGACGTCGAGCTCCCGATCGGTAAACCCGCTCAGCGACAGACCCCGCGGCGCCAGCACCTGCCGTTGCAGCCGGCTCATCTGGTCCAGGAGCCGGCCCAAAAGGTCCGGGGGGACGGAACCGTCTCCTTTCGCGGCGGTCAACACGGCTTCGACAATACGGTCGGCGACCGCCTCCGAGCGACGCAGAATCCCGCACGCCCCAGCCTCTACCGCCGACAGGAGGCTGGCGTCGTCCAGCCGGGTGACGACCATAACCACCCGGTGACAGCCGTCCCGCTGGAGCGCCCGTACCGCCCGCACGGTCGGTTGATCGACCTCGTCGGCGACCACGACCGCCACCCGGGCTGCGTCGACCTCCGCTTCGTCGACGACCAGTACCTCTGACCGCTGGCGCAGCTCACCGGCGACGCCGGTCGCCGAGACGGGGTCGGTCGCGTAGACATACACCTTCACCCGGCCGCTCGTCGACATAGCTGCCCCTTTCTTGGCGTGCCCCGACATATTGCTTGCCGGGGCTCAACAGGCAGTCAACGAGTACTCAGCGGGCATTCCCATTTGAACGTTCGTGCAATTTGTGTCGCCGGCGGCCGGTGGACTCGTGGCCTCGGCCGCGGCTCGAAAGCAAAGGCGCGTCTCCACCCCAAGACGTGATGTATTTCGACGTAGTACGGCTACACACCCAGCTCGTCGAGAATGGCGGCGTACGTCCGCCGCGCTTGCCCGGCCTCGGCATGATGGCCCGAACGGTCCGCGGCTTCGATGAGCAGCTTCCACAGGTCATCCCGGTACCTGTCGAGCGACAAACCCTGGCGAGCCGTCTCGGCGGCGCCCTGCAGTTGCCCGATTTGCAGTCGGAGACCAGCCAGCCGAGCCGTGGCATCAACTGCGGCCGCGTGGAGGGCCTCCCGGCGGCTAACAACCCAGTCGACCGGCCCATCCCCGGGCAGCAAGGGCCCCCGGTAGGCAGCCAGGGCGGCCACCAGCGCCTCTTCTTCCAACCCGGACTGGCCCGCGCTGCGGGCCAGGCCGGCCCGGCGCAAGTGGATATCGAGATGCCAGAGGTCGACGTCCGAACCTTCGGGAATCACCAACCGGTACGAGTCGCCGTCCCGGGCTAGGAGCAGCGGCTGGCTCCCATTATCCGCGTATCCGTGTTATCCGTGGCGAGCAGCCGGCGCAGGGAGGAGATGGCCACTTGCAACCGGTGCAAGCCGGCGTCCCGTTCGGCTTCAGGCCACAACGCCTCGACGAGGGCCTCGCGGTGGACCTGCTCACCGGCCCGCATGGCCAGGAGGTGCAACAGGGCCCGCTCCATGGGCTTCGCCGCGGACTCATCCACCTGGCGACCCGCCACCACCAGTGAGAAACCACCGAGGCACTGCAGTTGGACGCGGGCAACGCCGGGTGGGGCGGCAGCCGGCACCTGACCGTTGGGACCCGGCAGGTCACCGCCGCCCGGAGGCCCCCGTCCGATCGCGGCAGAGGCCTCCTCCGGCACGGACGTTCCGAGCGCCTGATGCCACTCCCAGGTCCCGAGCGGATTGAGCAGTTGGCGCGCCCGGAAGCACTCTCGTTCGTCACCGATAGATAGGCCCAGGGCCAGGCCAGCGACTCCAGCCGCACCGGGCACTTCCAGCAGCGAGGCCAGCGTGCGGGTCTGTTGCGCCGTGTGGGCGGCCAGGTCGCGCTGCCCGGCGGCGTGGGCGGCCAGGGCGAGGTAGGCCTGGGCGCTGGCGGCGAGGACACCCGCCCCCAGCTCGTCGAACATGGTGGCGGCCCGCTCGAAGTACGGCACCCCGGCCGCCCCCCGGCGCAAATGACAGAGCCCGCTCATAAACGCCACCAGCGCTTCGCCCCAGCGATCGCTTTCCCGCTGGCAGGCGTCGCCGAGGTTGTCCAGGGCATCCGTGGACAAGGGAGCAAACAGCGCCAGGGCCGCCTGGGCTATGCGATCCAGCCAGGGAATGCCCGTTTCCTCCACCTCGTCGCGGAGACGATCCAGCTCCCCGTCGTCGGCGTGACGCCCGTGCAGGGCCGCCGACAAGGCGGCCATGAGATGAGCGCCTGCGGCCATCGCCGGCGCCGCCTCCGGATGGGTTGCCACGCCGCGGAACAGCCGGGCCGCCGCCATCATGTCGCCGGCTAGGAAGGCCGCCGCTCCCTCGGCGAACCGGCCGGTGGGCCCGACGAGCACGCTGGCGACACGCTGCGCCTCGCGCGGTTGGCGTTGGGTCGCGGATCGGAGGACGGCAATCCAGTCGTCGCCGGCCGGTCGCTCGGGGTTCATCCAGGCCGAGATGCGATCTCGCTCCAGGCGGCACCGTTCGGCCACCACTGTCGAGGCCGCCACCTCTTCGGCCGCCTTCATGGTGGCGACGGCGTCGGCCAGGGCCCCGCTGGCCATGGACCGCCGGGCCCGGGCCATCAACAGCAGAGCGTCGGTCTCCACCACCGTGGGCGGCAGCGCTTCCAGCCACGCCCCGCCCAGGCCGGCCCCGGCACCGGCGGGATGTCCCAAGGTGCGGGCCACACCGTCCCAATCCTCGGCCTTGGCGAAGGCGGCGGCGGCGTCTTCGGTCAATCGCTCGCGCTCGAGGAGCACGGCCGCCCGCCGGTGTTCCTCCCGGGCGGCGCTGGCGCCGATGGCCTCGACGAGGCGGGCCTCGAGGTAGGAGAGCAAGACGGTGTGATAGCGGTAGCTTTCGTCGTCGAGCCGGTCGGTGAACAGTTGGCGGCGTTCCAGTTCGGCGAGCAGCTCGCGGCTCCCCGAGTGCCAGCCGAGCAGTTCGTCGCACAGCGGGACGGTCGGCCGGCGCAGCACACTGGTCCGGATCAGAAAGTCCTGGAGATCTGCCGAGAGGCCGGACAGAACGTGCCGGGTCAGGTACTCCTGGACCAGCCGGGACCGGTTGGTCAGGCTGGCGAGCACACGACGCCGCTCGGCGATTGGCTTGCGAGCCGTCGCCAAGTGAAAGAGCTGGAGATAGGCAGCCCAGCCCGCGGTGCGCCGGGCCAAGGTGCCTACCTCCTCGGGGATCAACGGATCGCGATAGACATCGCGAAACAGTTCCTCGACCTCCCAGGTCCGGAAGCGGAGGTCTTCCGGGCCGATCTCGACCAGCTGCCCGGCGACCCGCAGTTTCGACAGGTCCAGAGCCAGGCTGACCCGGCTGGCGAGCAGCAACCGCATCCGCCCCGGTAGCCGCCTGATGAGTTCGGCGAGCGCCAGTTCGGCGTCGCTGCCCTCGAGCAGATGGACGTCGTCGGCCATCACCAGTATCGGAGGACCCGGCCCATCCAGGCTCTCGAGGACGCCGGCGAGGTCAGGAGGGGATGCACCGCCCGCCGACAACACCGGACCCAACCCGTTCCAGAGCCACCGGGCCAGGGCCGCTTCGGTGCGAGGCACGGGATCGGGGGCGCCGCACCAGGCCACCGGCCCCGGGTAGGCGACGGCGACGTGGGCGAGCAGGCGGGACTTGCCCGAACCCGCGGGGCGACCGCCCGCCCGACGAGGTAGACGTCGGGATCGAGGAGCTGCGACGTGAGGCGTTTGCGCACCAGACCGGAGGCGTCCCCGCGCCATGGCGGCTCCCCTGGCGACCCCTGGATATGAGCGCCTGTTTCCACGTTCCCTACCAGCCTGCCCGTGTGCGGGTCATGGGTGTCCGCTAAGTATTCGACTGGCTACCAGGCCCCGACTGGCCCGTGGCGAGTGTATCGCCGTGCGCGTCACATGCGCGCAGCAAGGTTCGTCGACCGCCCAGCGCGGTTTGCACGGTCGGTACGAGCGCTCTATCAGACCGACGAGAGGATTCCGGTGTAGTACAGGGCCACTTCGCAGGAGGTGGCGACCTCCTGTTGGGCGGAGCAGCCGACGGTCAACTGGAGCGATTGCCCCGCCGTCAAGACGATCGGCTGGGCGAATTGGTACTCCTGATCAGTCAGGGTGTTGAGGTCCTCCACCAGCAGTACCGAGGGCTGCCCCGAGGCGGCAGGCAGCCGTTCGACCTGGGCCAAACCCTGGCCTTGTGAGGCGTTCTCGAGCACGATGTCCGAGATCTGGAGCTGTTTGCCGGTGGCCACGGCAGAGGTGGAGAGCTGGTTGGTGGTGCCCGAGGCTGCACGAACAAGCAGCTGGTTGTCGTTTGGTGCGGGTGGCGCCAACGTGCTCGGAGTCGCTGGGGCGACCGTGGTGGCCGTCGTGGTAGCACCGGGTTTCGTCGTACTGGTGGTTGTGGTGGCGCGTCCCGGTTTGACGATGGCCTTGACAATCGTGGTGGTCGTAGTCGAGGTGGTCGTGGTGGTAGCGGGCTTGCGGCCGGCGAGCGCCGCCGCTTCGGCGGCGGCGGCGTTGGCGTTCTGCGCCGTCTTCGACGCCGCCGCCACCTGGTTGGCCAGCGCCCGGGTTTGGGCGGCCTGTACCGCCAGGGCCGCCTTGCTGGCGTTCACGGCGTCGTTGTGGACGATGGGGCGCAGCACCAGAAACCACAGGAGGGCCAGCACGGCCAGGATGCCGACGAGGGGAAGGAACCACTTCGGCAGCACCGCCTTTTGGGTGAGGGCGCCGTCGAGGACGAGCGGTGCTTCGTCCTCGGGCGTCACCTGAACCTTGTAGGGCTTGTGCTGGTTGGCCCCCTTCCAAAAGCGTTGCCGGGGCCTGATGCGCACGCGTACGTAGCGGGCCTCGCCGGGCGCCGCCGTCAGCTTGGCGGGCCGGATCTGGAACTTGAGGGCGTCGGCGGCGTCAATGGCGGAGACCGCCACGGGCAGGGGAACGTTGCCGCGGCTGTCGACGGCCAGCTTCTGGTGCCCGGCCAACCGCCCGGTCGCCACCCGGGGCACCAGCTCGGCTCCGACGTCGGTGAAGCTCCCGACGGTGACCACGCCCTCTTCGGTTACGGACTCTTCGGGCTCGTTGGAAGGAATGACCTTCACGCCAAACGGGACCGGACCGCTCGGCGTGGTGTACTCGCGTGGGGGCGAGAACACCAGAGTGACGTTCTGCTGACTGCCCGGGAAGAGGGAAACGACTGGTGGATTCGACTCCATCCAGTGCGCCCCGTCCCCGAGCAGCATGATGGTGAACTGCTCGACGATGGTGCCCGTGTTCGCCACGCTGAGCACGGCGGTGGTGGTGTTGCCGGGCTCGACCCGGAGGTCCTCGGCCCCCAGCAGGACGGCAGAAACCCCCACGGCTAACAGGGCTCCGGGGTCGTGATGATGCCGCCCACGTTGGAGACCTTGTCGGCCTTGTCGACGTAGGCGGTGCTGAAGACGCTGCCGCCACCGTTGATGGTGTCGACGCCACCGTTCTGGGCGCAGAAGAGGTTGTTGCCGGGTCCGCCGATCATGGTGTTGCCGCCCGCCGCGGCTGGCATGTGATTGGGACCACATCCGACCTGGGCGCAGAAGGTGTCGTTGCCGCCGCCCTGGCTCATCAGGGTGTCGCCGCCCTTGGCGCTGGCTTGCAGGGTGTCGTTGCCGCCGAGGCCGATGATGGTGGCATTCGGCTGGGTGGCGATCAGGAAATCGCTAAACGGACTGCCCGTGATGTTGAGGATGCCGGCGAGCGTCTGGGTCCCTCCGCCTGGGAATCCGCCGGTGGCAGAACCGGGCTGCACGTTGACCTGTACGCCCGCCGGGGCCTGCGAGAAGTCGACGGTTCCGCTGCCGCCGCCGTTGATGTTGTTGCTGCCGCCGCCGTTGAAGAGGAAGGTCGGATGCGAGCCGGTCGGGGCGGTCAGCTGGTTGTTGCCGCCATCGATCACGAACAGGTCAGCGGGCCCGTTTCCGGTGACCGTCTGGTTCGTCCCCACGACGTACACGCCGGACGCGGTTGACCCTACAACGTATTTGATGCTGGTCGTGACGTTGGTCGAGCCCTCGGTCCAGTCCAGGGCCACGCTGGCGCCCCATGCGCCAGCCCCGGACTCGCCACCCACTGACGTACCGGCGAACGGCTTGCCGTTCGGTACCGAGTAGTCCAGAGCAGACAGGTTGACCAGCGCCCCGCTGCCGGGCAGCAAGGCGGGCCGTTTCCACGGCGTGGCCACGGGAACGTTGCCATAGGACAGGGTGTTGCCCGCCGCGGTGCTCTCGAGAGTGTCCTGTCCCCCCTGGCCGGGCATGAAGGTGACCGCCTGGCTGCCACCGATCAGCGTGTCATTTCCGTTGCCGGCCACGAGGACATCGCTGCCGCCGCCGCCTTTGAGGGTCTGGGTCCCGGTGCCGGCGACCAGGGTGTCGTTTCCGCTCCCGCCCACGAGGGTGACGTTGTTGCCGTTACCGGCCTCCAGGACGCTGCCGCCGGGCGAGGCGATAGCCGTCTGGATGGTGCCGGGGACGAGAGTGATGGTGCCGGCCTGCGGGCCCAGAGCCTGCCGGGCCGACGACCACAGGTAGAGCGACGTCGGGCCGGGGAGCTGCGACAGGTCGATGGTGTTGTCGCTTCCCGATCCGCCGTTGATGACATAGTTACCGCCGGTCGGCACGAACGTGTCATCGCCGTTCAGACCGCCAACCAGGCGCTCGTTGGCGCTGCCCCCCACGATCACGTCGTCGTAGTGGGCGGTGTCGGTGATATTCGAGATGCCGATGAGGGTGATGCAGCCCGTGGAAGAGAGCGTCCCGCAGGTCAGACCGCCGTTGCCGCCGATGGCGGTGCCCGCCGGAATTGTAACGGCGGGGCTGGTACCCGGGATGGTGTAGGGCGCACTGGAGAGGTTCACGTCCGCGGCCGCGGGTGCCTTGGCGTAGTCGAGCCAGTCGTTTCCGCCTTCGCCGTTAACCGTCACGTTGCCGGTGCCCGGGACGAAGACGTCGTTGTACGGGGTGCCGTCAACGGCGCCCATGCCGGTGAAGGAGAAGTTGTACCCGTCGCCCGTGACGGTGCCGGCGCCCGCCCCGTTGGCTCCGGCGGGAAGGGTGACCGTCACACCGTTCCCGGTCATATCGCCCACCAGGCGCAGGGTGCCCTGACCACCGCCATTTACGGCGGCGGACTGGCCTGGCGAAATCTGGTACTCGGAGGACAGCGCCGACACCGAGGCCATGCAGGAGAAGGTGTCGGAGCTGGTGGCGCTGAAGGACACAGTGCCGTCGTTGTTGGTGGCGCCGGTACAGGCGTCGGTCCCGGTCGGCGGCGTGAAACTGATCGTCGAGGAGGGGGCGAGGGACAGGTCGAGGCCGTTGGTCCCGGCCCCGCCCTCGAAGATGTAACCCGGCTGGGTTTGCAGCGGCGCGCCTGGCGAGGGTCCACTCGGGGCCGGACCGTTCTGGATGAAGCTGTCGTTGTCGACCGTGCCAATAAAGGTGCCGAAGTTCCCGGAGAAGCCATCCGTCACCCCGATGTCAAGGGGACTGATCACCGTGCCGACGAACGACCCCCCGCTGTCCGTGGCGTCAACCGTGATGCCGGCCTGGTTGTTGTTGGGGTTAGCGATGCTGGGCACGACCGAGTAGTCGAGCACGCCGAGCGCCGGGCCGGTCTCGGTCAGGTTCTCGGTACCCGATCCGGCGAAGAAGTGGTCGCCCCCCGCCTCGCTACCGATCACAGTCGACAGCCCGGAGAACGTGACCCCCGGGGTAACCCCCGGCCCCGAGCAGACGGCGCCGATCGACCCGAGCGGGCTGTTACAGGTGGCCGGGTTGGGATTGGGCGACCCGCTGGTGACGGGCATGTCGATGGTGGCGGAGCCGGGAATTTGCGACAGGCTGAGGATATCGGTGCCTCCGTTGCCGATAATCGCCACGGGGGGCGCCGAGCCGGATTTCGAACCGAGGGCGGCGGCGTTGGGGATGAACGTGTCGTTTCCGGGCGAGCCGATCACCTGACTGACGCAGAGGTCCGCGGGGTTGGGCGCTGGGCTCGTGCAACTGGAGGTGGAGAATTTGATTCCGCCGGTGATGGTCGGACCGGTGATCGCCGGAGTGCTCGGGTTCGGGTTGCCGTTGAGGTCGACAGAGAGGGGAGTCGTGCCCGTTGCCGGCGGCGGCACCTGGGACAGATCGATGGTGTCGGTGCCACCACCGCCCTCGATGGTGGCGGCCGTGGTGCCTATCTGGAAAGCGTCCGACCCAGGCGATCCCTCGACGGTCAGCGGGGCGGTCGAGGCGAATTTGAAGCTGTCCGGGCTACCGGAAGCGCCCTGTACCAGTTTGGCCGGGAGATTGAAGGTCACCCCGCCCGACGTCACACCGGCGTAGGAGACGACGTCACCGGTGGAGGAGTTCGACGCCGAGAACGTGGTTCCGGTCAGGGCACCGTCGAACGTGTTTTTGCCGACCGGCGACCCGACCACGCTGGAAAACGATCCCCCTAGGCTGTCCGACCCGGCGACTCCTGCGAAGGTGACCTGCCCGTGCACCATGTCGGCCGTGACGCCGGTCAGGTTGCTGGAAAAGTCTGCCGTGTTGCCGAAGCCCTCCCCCACAAAGTTAAGACCGGAAGTGGACGGGGCCACGAAATCAGTGCTGCCGCTCAACGAACCCGTGAATCCCGTGAAGTTCGTGGCCCCGGTCCCGAATGAATAGGAGAGCGTGCCGAGCGTCGCCGTGAAGGGTGGCGTCCCGTTGGCGGTGGTGGCGACCGTGCCATTGATCGTCAGGGGGTTGGCAGAAGTGGAGCCCAGAAGGTGTGAGAAGTCGATACTGTCGCCGCCCGCGCCGCCATTGTCCGCGAACGTCTCGCTGCTGCTCGGACTGGCGACGAAGGTGTTGCCACCGTTCATCGACCCGAAGATGGTGGTAATTCCACTGATTGCATCGGCGGGCTGGCCGCTTGCGAACGAGACGGAGCCGACATTCAGCTTGGCGGTCACGCCTTGGATCGCATTCGAGAAGTCGGCGGTATTGCTTTCGGCGCCGTTTCCGACGAACGAGTATCCGCCACTGCCATCGTCCGCCACGAACGTGGTGGTCGATCCGAGCGCTGATAGCCCGTCGAACATCTTGATCCCCGAGAAGAAATCATCCACGTTGCCCAGCACCGCTTCCCCGGCGGCACACCCCGAGCCGGCACCCACGCACACCTGCAGGGGCAGCCCGGGCAGGCAGGGCGACGACGTAGTGCAGGCGTCGGTGAAGTTCAGGGTGTCCGACGCCAGCTTCTGGCCGGTGAAGTTGTCGGCGTTCGAACCCGCAAAAAACGTGGTGCCCCCGGACGGGCCCGTGGAACCGACGAACGTGGCATCGCTGGCGCCGAATCCCGTGAAGAAGTACTGCGTCGTCCCACCCGGTGAGGGGAAGGTGGCGGTGGCCTCGTCGGTGCTGAGCGAGCCCACCGCACCTCCGGTGACGTTGACCTTGACCGCCGCGGACAGGTTGGAGAAGTCGACCGTATTGTTGGCACCGCCCTTGAAGGTCTCCGTCTGACCGGGCCCGCCCGCAACGAAGATGTTGCTGCCGTTGAGCGAGCCGGTGATGGTGGCGATATTGGCGATGTTGTCGCACACCGATGCGCACGCGCCACCGTCCAGGGCCACCTGGCCGGGGCCCACCGGGTTGGTCGTCCCGTACGCTTTCGCCGACAGGTTGGCGGTGATCGGGGCGAAATCGGCCGAGAAGTCCACCGCGTTACCGCCCCCCTGCCCATTGAAGGTGTAGCCGCCCGTGGCCCCAGCCACGAAGGTGGTGAAGCCCGTCTTGGGCCCGATGAACTTGGTGAAGGTGGGGCCGCCAGTGGCGAAGGTGTAAGCGGCGGAACCGAAAGTGGCGACGAAAGGCGATGTGCCTGCCCCGGACGCGTTCACGTTGAGGGGGGTCCCCGAAACCGTCGGGACGTTGCTGAAGTCGATCGTGTCCCCACCGTCGGCAAGCGGGGCGACGCCGCGATCGGCGAACGTCTCGGAACTGGTGCCGGCCGTGAAGGTATTGCCGCCCCGGGCCGAGCCGAAGACGGTCGTCATGCTGGTAATGGTGTCGGCGGCCGCCCCGGACGTGAACGTCACCTGACCGGTCCCGAAGTTCGCCTGTACCGGTTGGTGGGCCGCAGAGAAGTCCGCCGTATTGCTGCCGGTGACACCGGTAAAGGTGTAGCCGCCGCTCAGGTCATCAGCCAGGAAGGTGGTCGAGGGACCGGAACCCGCCAGGCCGTCGAAGACCCTGATCCCGGAGAAGAACTCGTCGATCGTGCCGAGGACCGCCTCGCCGGCTGAACATCCGGCGCCGGCCGCCACGCACACCTGCAGGTTGTTGCCGGACGCATCGGCAAAGCTCAGGGTGTCGGACGCCAGGCCCTGTCCTACGAACCTGTCTCCCGAGTTGGCCCCGGCATAGAAGGTCGTCCCCTGGCTATCGCCGACGAAACGGACCGGAGAGGCCACAAAGTTGGTGAAGTCGTAGACCGTGCCATTCGAGGTTGCCGTCCCGTAGGCGGTCGACTGCAGCGACAACCCGGGCTGTGAGACGTTGACGACGGTGGGCGTCGACAGGTTGGAGAAGTCGACGGTGTTCTGGGCACTCTGGGCGCCACCACCGCCCTTGAAGGTCTCCGCCTGGCCCGGCCCGGCCACGAACGTGTTGCCGCCGTTGAGGGAGCCGGTAACGGTGCTGATGTCCGCAATGGTGTCGCACAACGAAGCGCACGGGCCTGTCCCCAACGCCACCTGATTGGCGCCCACCGGGTTGATGGTGCCGTACGACTTGGTGGACAGGTTGGCGATGATGGGCGTGGAAACGGCCGAGAAGTCGACCGAGTTGGCGCCGCCCTGGCCGGTAAAGGTGTAGCCGCTCGCGGCGCCCGCCACGAAGTTGGTAAAGCCGCCATTGGCGCCGATAAAGTTGGTGAAGTTGGGGCCGCCCACGCTGAAGTTGTAGCTAACCGAGCCGAAGGTCGCCACGAACGGTGAGGTTCCCGTCCCGGATGCGTTGATGTTCAACGGTGTTCCGGAGACCGTTGGGACGTTGGTGAAGTTGACCGTGTCGTCGCCGTTGGGCAGCGTGCCCTTGCCCCGGTCACCGAAGGTTTCGTTGCCTTGCGAGGCGGTACCGGCGACGAACGTATTGCCGCCGCTGGCCGAGCCGAAAACCGTGTTGACGTCGGCGATGTTGTCCGGCGAGATCCCCGGAGCCGTGAAGGTCACCTGTCCGCTCGCCACGTTCGCCTGGACCTGGTCGGTGGACGCCGAGAAGTCGGCGGTATTGCTGCCCGCCAGGCCCGTAAAGGTGTACCCGCCGCTGCTGTCATCAGCAAGGAACGTCGTGGTTGATCCCGGCGACGACAGGCCATCGAAGATCTCGATCCCCGAGAAAGGCTCGGCCACCGTGCCGAGCACCGCTTCGTCTGTCGTGCAGCCCGACGCCGCCACGCACAATTGCAAGGTGGTGCCGGCCACGTCAGCAAAGCTCAGGGTGTCCGAAGGCAGGCCATGCCCCTCGAAGACGTCACTCGTCGCACCGGCAAAGAAGGTCGTCCCGGCGCCGGTGCCCTGAGCGCCGATGAAGGTGGCGCCGTTGGCGCCGAAGCCACTGAAGAAGTACTTCGTCGTCCCGCCACCAGCAGGGAAGGTCGCCGTGGCTTCATCGGTGCTGAGAGAACCGACGACCCCACCCGTGACGTTGACGACAACCTTCGGCGGCGGAGTCAGATTCGAGAAGTCGACCGTGTTGGCCGTGCCCGTGTCGTTGAACGTTCCGGTACCGGACCCAGCGACGAAGAAATTGTCACTGCCATTGCTGGTGAAGACGTCCGCGCCGGCGCCGCCCACGAACCTGTTTCCGTTGCCGTTCCCCGTGAAGTTATACGTACCCGGGCTGGAGCCCACGGAGAAGGCACCCCCGGCCGTAAAGGTGTTGCCGCCTTGCTGAGACCCGGTCACGGTCGTGATCCCCGACACCGTGTCGGCGGTGTTGCCGGCGACATTGGCCGTCCCCGCGGGCGGCGTGCCGCTGAGCTGGACCGTCATCCCCGAGGTCACGGTGGGGAAGGAGAGCGAGTTGCCACCGCCGGGTCCGCCGTTGAAGGTGACGCCGCCATTCTGGCCGTCGTTGAATTCCGCGTGCCGCCCAGGAAGATGTTGCTGCCGGTCGAAGCCCCGACAAACCCGGTGAATGCCGAGGCTGACGTCGAGCCGGGGCCGTTGAGGAAGGTGTAGGTCGTACCCGAACCCACCACCGCCTGCCCGTACTGCACGGTCACGGTGTTGCCGGACAGCGTCTCCTGCTCGGGAGCCCCGGCGGCGTCGATGGCCAGCTGGTCCGTCGGGCTGGTACCCACATTGGTGAAGTTGACCGTGTTGGGCCCGGTGCTGTCGTAGAACGAGTCCGGGCCGGATCCGGCCATGAAGGTGTTGTTGGTGCCGGTGTCGGTAAACGTGCCCGTCCCGGAGCCTCCGAGCAAGGTCACGCCGTTGCCGTTCACGTTGAAGGTTTCGGCGCCAGCCCCGGCGGCCACCCGGTTGTTGGTGCCCGTGCCCGTGATCCCGATGGTGTAGGTCCCGCCGCTGCTCCCGTTGAACAGGTTCGACGATCCGCTGGCGTTGAAGGCGAAGGTTCCCGCCCCGCCCCAGAACGTGTTGGAGCCGCCGCTGAACCCAGTGACGGCGCCGACGTTGGCGAGGGTGTCAAACAAGCATGGGCAGGGCGCCGTACTGACGAGGACCTGGCCGGGATTGACCGAAACGCCGGACGAGGTCGTCGTGGTGGCCCCGGATAGGTTGACGGCCACGCCGTTGCTAGCGAGGGAGAAGTCGCCACTGTTGCCACTCCCCGCCCCCTGGAAGGAGAGGCCACCAGTGGAATCGGTCTGGAACTTGGTCCGGCCGGAGGTGGCGCCGAGGAATGTCGAGAACGGCGCGCTCGACGTGGTGGCGGCCTGGAAGGTATAGGTGGTGGTCCCCACCGTGGCGCTACCAGTTTTGGTGTTGATGGTCAGCGGGTTGGCGCTGGTATCGACTTTGGAGAAGTCGATGGTGTTGGGACCGGCGGTGGCCGAGAAGGTATCCGCGCCGACGCCGGCCTGGAAGTCGTTGTTGTCGCCGGTCACCGCGAAGGTGTCCTTGCCGCTGCCTCCGACCAGGCTGACGTTGCTCCCCGTGACCGTGAAATTCTCCGTGCCAGCGCCCGCGGAGATCTGGTTGTTGGACTGCAGGCAGGTGACCGTGTAGCTGCCCGCCGCCCCTTGCAGGTTCACGTCGCCGTCGAGGGTGTAGGCCGTGCTGCTGGGCGCCGCAAAGAACGTCGTCGGTATGTCTCCGTTACCGATCACCTCGGTGAAGTCGGCTCCGTTGGTCGAGTAGACATATTGGTCCTCCAGCGTCGATCCCGAAACCAGGCCGGCGTTGAACTTGGCGATCTGGGGCGAGGAGCCGACCGGCGACCCGGTTGAGTTGGCCACGATCGCGCAAGTGGCTCCCGGGCAGCTGAGCTGCGAGAAGTCCAGGATGGAGGGGGCTTTCCCGGCATCGAAGGTCTCGGCGCTGTCGCCAGCCTGGAAGGTCGCCGCTACTGCCCCACCGGTTGCCTTGCTACCCTGGGCGTCGAACTCACCGCCTGAGCCCGTGCCCCCTACGAGCACGTAGCCCTGTATTCCCGTCAGCGTGCCCGCCGTCCCACAGTTATTGAGGTCGACGCCGGAGCTGCCAACGATGACATGCTCGTTGGCTGTCCCGTTCACCTGCAGGTTGTAGCCCGTGAGACTCCCTTCGATCTGGACCGAGCAGGGGAACATGCCTCCCGGCTGCGTCTGGTCGAGGACGAGGGACGGTGGAGTGGCTGGCGGTTGTGTCGGTTGAGTCAGGGGGCTGAACAGATCGATGACGGTGAGTGGGCCCAGGATCGTGCCTCCGCTGCCGCTGGTCGTCGCCACGAAGTTGCCACACGGGTTGCCATCGACCAACAGGTCCTGGGTGCTGTCCTGGCCCAGGGTCGACGACGAGGTTCCATCCAGCGTGATGGACGCCGTGTAGGTCTGGGGATTCGTGCCGTTGGCAACCACGTTGCAAGTGCTGGTGGCATAGGCCGGGTGCTGGGCTCCGCTTCCGAATACCACCAGCACCACGTAGAAGACACCCGCCAAAACGACTGCTCCGGCGACCGCCAGGGTCAGACGCCTGACCTTCCCGGGACCCTCCGAACTCACGCTTGCCTCACCTCACGTCAGTCGAGGGGCCCGCCGCCAGCCGGTGGTGCAGATGCCCCGTATGAATCACCCAGACCGCCCCCGCCCCCATCACAGTCAGCGGTTATAGCACTTCGCCAAGCGCAACACCGCTCGCGCGTTGGAGGTGGTGCGGGTTGGGGAGAAAAAAACTGTTCCTGTTGGCTGCTGCAACCAGTACTGCCCCAGGGTCCGCTCACCCAGGCTTAGCCCGCGGGGGCCGCTGGTGCGGCCAGCCCGAGGCTGGCGTAGATCTCGCGGGTCGCCAGCGATCGATTGAGCGTGTAGAAGTGCAGCCCCGGCGCGCCGGCGTCGAGCAGATCCTGGCACAGCCGGCAGGCCAAATCCGTGCCCACCTTGCGCACCGACTCGGGGTCACCGGCGGCCTCGAGCTGGGCTGCCATCTCCGCCGGTACCGCAGCCCCCATGTCGGCCATGCGGCTGATCGAAGACAGGCTCGTCACGGGCATGATGCCCGGCACCACGGGTGTGGACACACCCCGGGTCTCGAGATCACCCATCAGTCTCAGGTACTCGTCGACCTGGAAAAAAAACTGCGTGACGCCGAAGTCCGCCAGCTGCAGCTTCTGCGCCAGGTAGTCGCGATCCGACCTGAGGTTCAGCGAGCGAGGATGGCCCGCCGGGTGCGCCGCCACCCCAATGGAGAACCCGCCGATGGCTCGGGCGAGCTCGACGAGCTCGACGGCATGGCCCAGCTCGCCTTCCTGGGCGCCGGGATCGGTCGGTGGATCCCCGCCGAGCGCCATCAGGTTCTCCACGCCCGCTTTGCGGAACTCCACCAGAATCTCGGCCAACTCCAGGCGGGTGTGGGCCACGCAGATCAGATGGGCCATAGGCGTGAGGGTGGTCGTCCGCAACATCCCGACCACCAGATCGTGGGTGCGCTGCCGGGACGACCGGCCGCCCCGGTAGGTCACCGACACGAACGACGGCCGCAACGGCTGCAGCTCCGACAGCGTGGCGACCAGCCGCGCGTGCTCTGCGTCGTTCTTGGGGGGAAAGAACTCGAACGAGTACGTCCGCCCCGTGGCGAGCAAATCGGCGATCCGGGTCATCTCTGCAGGTTACGTGTTGTCGGCTAGCGTCATCCTGTGACTGAGGATCTCCCCCGCCTCGGAATACTTGCATCTGGCACGGGCACCATTTTGACCGCCATCCTGGACTCTGGTTTGGCGGTCCAGGCCGTCATTCTGGACCGATCCTGCCCGGCGGGAGAAGTGGCCGAACAGGCCAATATCGCGGTCGAGGTCGTCGAACGGGAAAGCTATGGGCCGACTTTCGACCGGCCCGCCTACACGCAGCGGGTCATTGATGCGTTGAAAAGACACCAGATCAGCGTGATCGCCATGGCCGGTTTCGGCACCATCCTCGCCCCGGACATCTTTTCTGTCTATCCGGGCCGCATCCTCAATACCCACCCGGCGCTGTTGCCGGCGTTCAAAGGCTGGCACGCCGTCCGCGACGCGCTGGCGGCAGGTGTCAAGGTGACCGGCTGCACGGTGCACATCGCCACCGAACGCGTCGACGAGGGCCCCATCCTGGCTCAGGAGGCGGTGGCGATTGAAGCGGGCGACACCGAAGCGTCCTTGCACGAGCGCATCAAGTCCGTGGAACGCCGGCTGTACCCCGAAACGATTCGTCTTTTTCTTCAGAGAAACGAAGGAGCCACCCCATGAGGGTCCTGCTGTCCGTATACGACAAGACCGGGCTCGAGGACTTCGCCCGCGGCCTGGTGGAGCTCGGCCATCACTTGATCGCCAGCGGCGGTACGGCCGCGGCCCTGGCCCAGGCGGGTATCTCGCACGTCACCGTGGAGTCGGTGACCGACGCCCCGGAGATGCTCGGCGGCCGGGTCAAGACCCTTCATCCCCGCATCCTGGCTGGCGTGCTCGGCGACTTGGCCAATCCCATGCATACGGCTGACCTGGAAGCCCAGGACATCGAACCGATCGGGCTGGTGGTCTGCAACCTCTATCCCTTCCGCCAGAACCCTTCGATCGAGCTCATCGACGTGGGCGGCCCCACCATGGTGCGAGCCGGCGCCAAGAACTGGGCGCACGTGGGAGTGGTCGTCGACCCGGCTTCCTATGGCGAGGTGCTGGACGAGCTGCGCCGAGACGGGGTTTTGTCCTCCGGCCTGCGCCACCGGCTGGCCGGCGCGGCCTTCGCCCACACCGCCGCCTACGACGCCGCCATTGCCAACTGGTTCGCCGATCACGACGCTGACCTGCCGGCGACGCTGCACCTGTCGCTCGAAAAGGCCCAGCCGCTGCGTTACGGGGAAAACCCCCACCAGCGCGGCGCCCGCTACCGGGTGACCGGCGAGCACAGCTGGTGGGACGACGTGACGCAGCACGGCGGGATGGCCCTGTCGTATCTCAACCTCTACGACGCCGACGCCGCCTGGCGCCTCGCCCACCAGCTGGCCGATCTCGGCCCGGTGGCGGCCGTCGTCGTAAAACACGCCAACCCATGCGGGGCGGCCGTCGCCGAGGACGTGCTGACCGCCTACGACCGGGCCTTCGACGGCGACCCCATATCCGCCTTCGGAGGCATCGTGGCCCTGACCGCGCCCGTGAGCGAGGCCGTGGCAACCGAGATGGTCGGCAACGCCAAGGCCGACGTATTGATCGCACCGGGTTACGAGGAGGGCGCGCTGCGACTCTTCGCAGCGAAGCGCAAGAACATGCGCGTGCTGGCGGCCCCGACCCCGCGAGCAGACGGGTGGCACCTGCGCCAGATCAGTGGTGGCTGGCTCGTGCAAGACCCCTACCGTTTTGGCGCCGAGCGGGAACAGTGGCGGGTGGTGACCACGGCGACGCCGACCGACGATCAGTGGCGCGACCTGGAACTGGCTTGGCGCGTATGCGCCGCAGTCAAGTCCAACGCCATCGTGCTGGCCGCTGACGGCATGGCGGTCGGCATCGGCGGCGGCCAGCAGAACCGGGTCACCCCCGGCGAAATCGCCAGCGCCCGGGCCGCCGGGCGGGCGAAAGGTGGCGCAGCGGCCAGCGACGCCTTCTTTCCGTTCCGCGACGGCTTGGACGCGGTGGCGGCCGCCGGAGTGGCCAGCGTCATCCAGCCCGGTGGGTCGGTGCGAGACGAGGAGGTCATCGCGGCCGCCAACGAGCACGGGCTGGCCATGGTGTTCACCGGTGAAAGGCAGTTCCAGCATTGACGCGCGGTTCTGATGCCCGGCGCCCCCGTGGCCGACGCCGTCTACGCCGACGTGACCGAGCGGGTGGCAAAGCTCGCCGCCAGTGGCCGGACCGTCGGCCTGGCCACCGTGCTCGTCGGGGACGATCCGTCCAGCGCGGCCTACGTGGCGAGAAAGCACGAGGCGTGCGAGCGCTGCGGGCTGGCCTCGATCGATGTGCGCATCTCGGCCGACTCTTCGCAGGCTGAGCTACTGGCGGCGGTAGCCCAACTCAACGCCGACCCAGCCGTCGACGCCTATCTGATCCAGCACCCGGTCCCGCCAGGGTTTGACTTCAACGAGGCGGTGTCGGCAATGGACCCGGCCAAGGACGCCGACGGCCTCCACCCGACCAACCTGGGCCTGCTGGCCCTGGGCGATCGGGCTGCGCCCCGGCCCAACACGCCGCTCGGCATCCAGGCCATCCTCCTCCACTACGAGATTCCCGTTTCCGGGCGTCACGTGGTGATCCTGGGCAGGGGACCGACGCTCGGAAGACCGTTGTCGTTGTTGCTCTCGCTGAAAGAACCGGGTGCCAACGCGGCGGTGACCGTCGTGCACACGGGGGTTCCCGACTGGCCGGCCCTGACCCGGCAAGCCGACATCGTGGTGGGCGCGGCAGGGGTGCCGTCGATCATCACCCCGGACGTCATCCGCCCCGGTTCGGTGGTGATCGGCGGCGGCCTCACCTGGGAGGGGCGCAAGGCTCGCTCAGACGTGGACGAGTCCTGCGCCGAGGTGGCGGGCTGGATCACGCCCCGCCTCGGCGGGGTAGGGGTGACGACCGTGGCCATGCTCCTGCGCAACACGGTGGCGGCTGCGGAGAACCGGGCCAAGGCGTAGGGTTCGGGCCCCGCCTGGCCGGCCGCCTACCGGCCCCACCGTATCCTATGGATTTTGGATGTTCTTCATCCTGCCTTTCGCGGGACATTCGTGTCCTTGTGGAGCAGAGGCGACTACGAGTGTCACCCTGGTCCCACCGGTGCAGAAATGTCCCGACAAAGCGATCAGGCGCCACCGGGCAGCTCGTTTAAGCGGGCAAACCGAACGATACGGCCGTCCAGGTGCGACCACCATCGCGCGTCATCGCCATGACGGCCGGCCCGTTGGCTCCCGACCCGATCGCCACGCCCTGGGTAACGGTCGTAAAGCCGACGTACGACCACGTCCGGACCTGAGGGTTCCGGTACACAACCTGCCACGAGTGTCCGCCGTCAAAGCTGGCCAGGAGCTCCCCGCGAGTTGGACCCGCCTGGCCCACCGAGGACGACCGTGGTGGGCGCCGGTGACGCCACCTCGGCGGCCCCGCCGAGTCCCGGGAACCGCTCCGACCGCCTGGAAACTGGTGCCACCGTCACTGGACTGGAACAGCCACGTGGACGGGATCGGCTCCCCCGGGGGCAGGTTGCCAGCCGGGCCCCACTCTCCTTCCTGGCACATGGCGACCAGGTCCCCCGGCGTGGAAGCCGCCAGCGCTGGCGGTTCCGTTGGCCGTGCGGCAAGGCGGAGTCCACGTGATCCACGCTCCGGTGCCATTGAGACGGGCGCCGCCGATGACGGTGCGGTCGTTTTCCAGCAGCCAGCCCTGCGAATCCTGCAACACCAGCTGGGCGGCGGGAACCGGTCCACCCCCGACCGCCACCCCGGTGTCGATGTCGACCCACTCGTCGCTCGAAACCGGCGACGCCGCCAGGTGGACGGCGCTGCTGTTGGCAGGTATGACGGCGATCTGGACCTGCTTGGCGCCTGCCTCCATGTCCATGATGGTGGCTCCGGCCGTCAAACCCGGAATGCCGACCTGATGCCAAGCGGCGCCGCCGTCATGGCTCGACCACACCGCGAGGGGCTGCCGCACGTAGATCCAGCCGTCGTTGGCGTCGGCAAAGCGAACGGCCACATCGGCGTCCGAGGAGGCGCCCGCCGTCAGCGTCACCGGCGGCGCCGGTGCTGCGCTCCAGGTCCGGCCACCGTCGCGGGTGTGCGCCAGAGCAAGGCAGGAACCCGTGGGACACGGTGCGGCCCCGGCAACCCAGCCCTGCTCAGCCGACACAAAGGTCACCGACTGAGGCGCGAATCCGGCCGGCACCGCCGGACTGGGCGGGACGGTCGTGGCCGAAACAGGAGGAGCGGTGGTTGGAGCCGTCGCCGTGGTGGGCACCACCACGGGCGCCACCGTGGTGGGCACCACCACGGGCGCCACGGTGGTGGGCGGCCCCGCCGTCGTGGCGACCCGCGTCGTTGACGGCCCGGGCGAGACCACCCCGACCGGGATGAGCCGCCGCGCAGGCCAGTAAGCCGCGACCAGGCCGACGGCGGCAGCGGCGGCCGCGGCCGCGGCCACGACGACCAGAGGCCACCGGCGCCCGCCACCGGGAAAGCGGACCCGTCGGCCGGGTAGGCCGGGGCCGGCCGCCGGCCGAACCGGGCGTGATGGCGGCCGCTTCGGGTTGCAACGTGCGCCGCAGCCGCTCGATGAGCTCGTCGTCGGTCATTCGAGCATGCTCCTGAGGTCGCGAAGCGCCCGGTGGGTCGCCGACTTGACCGTGCCGACCCGCCACCCGAGCAGGGCTGCCACCTCCGCTTCGGGGAGATCCAGGTAGTAGCGCAAGACCAGCACGGTGCGCCGGGCGGCCGAGAGCCTGGACGAGCGCGTCCCACATCTCGACGTGCTCGCCCGGCGTGGCCACGGCCGGCGGGTCCGACGGTAGCGATCCGTTCGCGACGCTGGCGGCGGTGCCACGAGTAGCAGGCGTTGACCACGCTGCGCCGCAGATAGGCCCCGGTTCGCCCAACCCGTCCAGGCGCGGCTCCACCCGGATGAACGTGTCGTGCACGAGGTCCTCGGCCGTCATGTGCGAGCCGGTCAACAGGTAGGCCAGCCGGACCAAACGGTCGCGTTGGGCGGCGTACAGCTTCTCCGAAGTTGGCGGCCGCGGGTCCCCTGCCACGACACAACCTAGGCCTGCTTTGTCACAGTAGGTAGGACGCCCGGAGGCGCCCAAAGGTTCCGACGTGTCGCGGATCCCGGCCTGGAACAGGCTCCGGGACCGGGTGGCGTGTCCGCGACTCGAGTCGGACCAGTGCCGGCCGGCGGAGGCGACCGGCCGGCGGGGGCAACCCGGCCGGCGCGGGCGCCGCTAGCCAGCGCCGGCGCCGTGCTCGCTCTACAGCCCCTTGACGACCTCCGCCATCTGCTCGCCGGCCTCGGTGGGGTTGTTGACGACGTGGACGCCGGCCTCGGCCAGGGCCGCCATCTTGGCCTGGGCGGTCCCCTGCGAACCGGAGATGATGGCGCCGGCGTGGCCCATCTTCTTTCCGGGCGGAGCGGTCACCCCGGCGATGTAGGCGACGACCGGCTTCGTCACCTCGGCGGCGATGAAGTCCGCGGCCTTCTCCTCCTCCGACCCGCCGATCTCACCGAACATGGCGATGGCCCGGGTGTCCGGATCGGCCTGGAAAGCGGCCAGGCAGTCGACGAAGTTGGTGCCCGGCACCGGGTCCCCGCCGATCCCCACGCAGGTGGTGACGCCGACGCCGAGTTGCTTGAGCTCGTAGAGCGCCTGGTAGGTGAGGGTCCCGGAGCGGCTCACGATGCCCGACCGGCCCGCCGGGCAGGGCGATCTCGCCGGCCGTGATGCCGATATTGCACTTGCCCGGGCTGATGATCCCCGGGCAGTTCGGCCCCAGCAGCCGGGTGCCCGAGTGCTTGTCCACCAAGGTGTTGTAGACCCGGGCCTCGTCGTGGGCCGGGATGCCCTCGGTGATGCACACCACGAACGGGACGCCGGCCGCGGCCGCCTCGAGAATGGCGGCGCCCGCGCCCCGCGGCGGCACCGACACGAAGCTGGCGTTGGCCCCGGTGGCCGCCACGGCCTCGGCCACCGTGTCGAACACCGGGATGCCCTCCACGTCCTGGCCGCCCTTGCCCGGCGTGACCCCGGCCACCACCTGGGTGCCGTAGGCCCGGTTGCGCAGGCCATGAAAACGCCCCTGGCCCCCGGTCAGCCCCTGCACCAGCACCCGGGTGCTTGTCGTCCACGAAGATCGCCATATACAGCCGCACCTCCGCCGAGCCGCGAGCCACGGCCTTGCGGGCCGCATCCAGCATGGTCGGGCGACGGATGCACCCGGTCCGACTCCACCGTCTTCAGGATGGTCGCGGCCCTCCTCGGCGTTGGTGCCGTCCAGGCGGATCACCATGGGGGCGCCGATGGCCACCCGCTCCAGGGCCTGGACGATCCCGTTGGCCACCTCTTCGCCCCGGGTGATGCCACCGAAGATGTTGATGAAGATGGACCGGACGTTGGGGTCGGAGTTGATGACCTCCAGGGCGTTGGCCATTACCTCGGCGTTGGCGCCCCCACCGATGTCGAGGAAGTTGGCCGGCGACCCGCCGACCTGGTTGACGACGTCGCACGTGCTCATGGCCAAGCCGGCGCCGTTGGCGATGATGCCCACGTAGCCGTCCAGGCCCACGTACTGCAGGCCCTTGCTGCGGCCAGCCGCTCCCGTTCGTCGAACTCGTCGATGTCCCGGAACTCGTCCCACTCGGGATGGCGGAACGCGGCGTTGTCGTCCAGGGTGACCTTGGCGTCCAGGGCGTGCACCTCGCCGTCAGGGGTCAGGATCAGCGGGTTGATCTCCACCAGGTCGGCGTCGCCCTCGACGTAGCAGCGGTAGAGGTCCAGCAGGATGGCCACCGCGCCCTCGCGGGCCTCCGGGATCCAGACCGGCGGCCAGCACCAGGTCGCGGGCGTCCGTCTCGGTGAAACCCACCGACGGGTCGATGTGCAGGCGGGCGATGGCCTCGGGATCCTCCTCCGCCACCGCCTCGATCTCCACCCCGCCCTTCGCCGACACCATGGCCAGGTACTTCTTGGCCGCCCGGTCGAGGGTGAAGCTGGCGTAGTACTCCTTGGCGATGTCGGAGGCGTGCTCGACCCACAGCCGGCGCACCACGTGGCCCTTGATGTCCAGGCCGAGGATGTTGCCGGCGTGCAGGCGCACCTCGTCCGCGTTCGTCGGCCAGCTTGACGCCGCCGGCCTTCCCCCGCCCCCCCACCTGGACCTGGGCCTTGACGACGACCGGGTAGCCGGCCTTCTCGGCGGCGGCGACCGCCTCGTCGACGGTGTCGGCGACGCCGCCGGCCGACACCGGGATGCCGTAGCGGGCGAAGTACTGCTTGCCCTGGTACTCGAACAGATCCACGCTTGCTCCTGATCTCTTTGGAAAAGAGACCGGCCCCGCGCCGCTCAGCGGGCGCCGCGCTCCCGCTGGTCCAGCGCCTGCTCCAGCCAGGCGGTGATGTCGCTGAGCGGGGCACCGGGCGTGAAGATCTCCGCCACGCCGGCCCGCTTCAGCTCGGGGATGTCGGTCTCGGGGATGATCCCGCCCGCGAAGACGAGCACGTCGCCGGCCCGCTGCGTCCCCGAGTGTCGTCGATGATGCGGGGGAACAGCGTCATGTGGGCGCCCGACAGGATGGACAGCCCCACCGCGTCGGCATCCTCCTGGACGACGGTCTCCGCGATCTGTTCGGGCGTCTGGTGCAGCCCGGTGTAGATCACCTCGAATCCGGCTTCGCGCAGGGCCCGGGCGATGACCCGGGCCCCCCGGTCGTGGCCGTCGAGGCCCGGCTTGGCCACCACCACCCGGTAGGGTCGCTCCATCGGCCTCAGATACTCGCAGGTCAGCGCCCGATCCGGGCCAGCCCGGCTGACACCCGTCGCGCCGCGGCGCCCCGAGTAGACTGCGTCGACGCAGCCCGCTAGCTGTAGTGCCGGGTCGCCGTGGGTTGATGTCGCGTGCCGGCGGGATCATGCCCGACCCCGATTCACACTCGCATGAGAGACACTTCGCCCCCCGCCCGGACCCCCTACCGCCGCCCGGACCCGGGCGACGGCGGAACGCTCCCCAGCACCGGCGGGGCACCCGCACCGGCGAGTCCGTGCGACGCTCCGGCCACGGCGGTGGCCCCGCCGGCTGCTGATCGTCGCCAACGTGACGGTGGCGCTGACCATCATCGGGGTCGCCAGCGCCTACGGCTACGTCAACTGGCGATTCGGGCAGATCCACACCAAGCACCTGACCGCCCTGCACCACCCAGGGCGCGAGCGGCGGAGGAGGCGGCGGTCGGCAAAGCCCCTTCACCCTGCTCGTCGTCGGCAGCGACAGCCGGGCCGCCCTCGACGCAACACGCCGGACAACAGCCCAGTTCGGCGGCGCGTCGAGCGTCGGCGGTCAGCGCTCCGACACCATCATCCTGGTCCGGGTCGTGCCCGAAGACCCGCCAGCTGATGATGCTGTCGATCCCCCGGGACCTGTGGGGTCCGATCCCGGGCCAGGGCAGCAACCGCATCAACAGCCGCCTTCGACACCGGCGCCAACCTGCTGATCCAGACCATCCAGCAGGATCTCGGCATCCCGATCAACCACTACGTCGAGGTCAACTTCGACACGTTCCGCGACATCACCAACGCCGTCGGAGGGGTCAACTTCTACTTCCCGACGCCGGCCAAGGACACCTACTCGACGCTCGCCATTCCCGCGCCCGGCTGCTACAACCTGACGGGCGACCAGGCGCTGGCCTTCGTGCGGTCCCGCCACTACGAGTACTACCAGGACGGCTACTGGCATTTCGAGGCCGAGAGTGATCTGGCTCGCATCCAGCGGCAGCAGGCCTTCATCAAGAAGATGATCAAAAAGGCCGAAGGCGAGTACACCGATCCGTTCGCCCTCAACGCCATCATCGGCGGGATCACCAAGAACCTCACCGTGGACAGCGGCTTCAGCCCCGGCCTCATGCTGCACGCTGGCCAAGGACTTCCGGTCCATGGACGTGTCCGGCATACCGAACGTGACCCTGCCGACGTATCCCTTCACCACGTCGGGCGGCGCCGAGGTCCTGGGCCTGCAGCAGCCACAGGCGAGCCAGACCATCGCCGCGTTCAACGCGTTCGGCAACCCGGTTCCCAAACCGGTCGCCACACCAGTCGACCACGCAACCGGCCCCCACCACGCCCGCCGTCACCGTGGCCCCGTCCAGCGTGAGCATCGAGGTGGCCAACGGGACTGGCACCGCCGGGCAGGCCGGTCAGATGACGCCAGGTGCTGACCGCGCTCGGCTACCAGACCGCTCTCGGCTCCTCGCCGGGCTACGGGCCACGCCACCACCGAAGTGCGCTACGCCCCGGATTCACTCACGGCCGCCCGGCAGGTCGCCGCCCGCATCCCTGGCGGGCGCCACCCTGGTCGCGGCACCGGACCTGACGCCAACGGCCTACAACCTGCAGATCATCACCGGCTCCAGCTTCAGCCGACCGCGCGGCACCGCCTCGAGCGGCTCGACTACCGCATCGACGCAACTCGACGTCAACCACGCTGTCCCGGGCACCAACAGCGCCGTCTATCAGCTGCCGGGCAGCCCCGAGCGGGCCAGACCACGCCGCCCTGCTGAGCCTAGCCAGCCACGAAAGACAGGCGGACCTGGCGGTCGGGGTTATCCACGTTCAGGTCCACCAACACCACCCGCTGCCACGTCCCTAACGCCGGGCGGCCCACCGAGCACCGGCAGGACGAGCGACGGCGATACCAGAACAGGCAGCAAATGGTCAGCGCCGTGGCCTGGCGATCCGTGCCGGTGAGCGTAGCGTTCGTCGCGGGGCAACAGCCGGTCCAGCGCCGCCTCCAGGTCTCCCTCCGAGCCCGAGCCCAGTTCCATGAGGGCCACTCCGGCCGTGGCGTGAGGGGCGAACACCGAACACAGACCATCCCCCCGGTCGGCACAAAACCGCTCGACCCAGTCGGTCAGATCGCCAACCCGCCGGCCCGCCATATTGAGCTGAACCACCTTGGTGTCCACGATCTCCTCACGCCCGCTTGAACGGCGCCAAATACAGGGCCAGATGCTTCTCGCCCACCGACGGGAAGCGCACCTTGGCCTCGGCCCGATCACCTTCTCCGCTGCACCTCGATGACCACGCCCTCACCCCACTTGGCGTGGACCACCGTCTCGCCGGCGCGCAGGCCGAGCAGTTCGGCGCCGGTGCCGTGGACCGGGCCGACCTTTCCGCTTCGCAGAGCCGATTCGACGATCTGGTCCCGACCGCTCCGACCGGGCAGCCGCGAGCGCCTGGGCGCCGGCCCCCCTCAGACGCCAGGACCAGCGTGTCGGGAATCTCGCTGAGGAAACGGCTCGGGGGGTTGTACTGGGTCTGGCCCCACAGGTTGCGACACCAGGCGTGCGAAAGGTACAGCCGCTCTCGAGCCCGGGTGATGCCCACGTAGGCCAACCGGCGTTCCTCCTCCATCTCCTCCGGCTCACCGAGCGAGCGCAGATGAGGGAACACCCCGTCCTCCATGCCGACGATGAACACCACCGGGTACTCGAGTCCTTTGGCGGTGTGGAGGGTCATGAGGGTCACCCGGGAACTGTCGCCATCGACCTCGTCGGCGTCGGCCACCAGGCTCACCTCCTCCAGAAAGGCCTCGAGGTCTCCGCCTCGTGGGCCGCGCCGACCAGCTCTTCGATGTTTTCGATGCGGCCGGCGGCCTCGATGGTGTGCTCGGCCTCGAGAGCCTCCGGTAGCCGGTCCGGTCGAGCACGGCGTCGAGCAACCCCGCGGGGCCCGTCGCCCTCGGCGCGCTGGGCCCGCAGGTCGTCGAGCAGCGTCACCAGGCCGGCCAGGCCGGCGAGCGCCTTGCCCGAAACGCCGGCGGCGTCGGCCTCGGCCATCGTTTCGGCGAAGGAGATGTTGTGCTCCTGCGCGAAGCGGTCCAGGCGGGCCACGCTGGTGTCGCCGACGCCCCGTTTGGGCACGTTGATGATGCGCTTGAGCGACACTTCGTCCGCCGGGTTGGCGATGGCACGCAAGTAGGCGAGCAAGTCCTTGATCTCGGCCCGCTCGTAGAAGCGAGGTCCGCCGACCACGGTGTAGGGGATGTCACGCCGAACGAGCTCCTCTTCGACGGCCCGGCTCTGAGCGTTGGTGCGGTAGAAGACGGCAATGTCGCCCCACTCGTACGGTCGGGCGCCGGCCCCCTGGCCCCGGTGGAGGCTGGCAATCTCGGAGGCCAGCCAGCGGCCCTCGTCGTGCTCGTCCTCGGCGTGGAAGCGCTCCACCGCGGCGCCACCGCCCTGCTCGGTCCAGAGCGCCTTGGGCTTGCGCATGGTGTTGTTGGAGATGACGGCGTTGGCTGCATCGAGGATGGTTTGGGTGGATCGGTAGTTCTGCTCGAGCACTACAACGGTGGCGTCGGGAAACGCCTCCTCGAACTGGAGGATGTTGCGAATATCCGCGCCCCGCCACCGGTAGATCGATTGGTCGCTGTCGCCCACAACCGAAACCTGATGGTGGGCGCCGGCCAGCAGCAACACCAGCTCGTTTTGGGCCCGGTTGGTGTCCTGGAATTCGTCGACCAGGACGTGGCGGAACCGTTGCTGGTAGTACTCGAGGACATCGGGGCAGGCCTGCAGCAAGTTGACGGCCACCAGGAGGAGGTCGTCGAAATCCATGGCGTTCGCGGCCAGAAGCCGGTGCTGGTATTCGCGGTAAATCTCGGCAACCCGGCGCTCCATGACGGTCCGGGCGCGGGAGGAGTAGGTCTCGAAATCGATCAGTTCGTTTTTGGCCGTAGAGATGAGGGCGTGGATGGCGCGGGGCGGGAACTTCTTGGAGTCGAAGTTGAGATCTCGGATGACGTAGCCGGTCAACCGGACCGCGTCAGCCTGGTCGTAGATGGTGAAGTTGCCCTTGTAGCCCAGGCGGCTGGCGTCCCGGCGCAGCATCCGTACGCAGGCGGCGTGAAAGGTCGACACCCACATGCGGCGGGCGACGGGGCCGACCAGCGCCTCCACGCGTTCCCGCATCTCTTGGGCCGCCTTGTTGGTAAAGGTGATGGCGAGGATCTCAAACGGCGATACGCCTTGCTCGGCGATTAACCAGGCGATGCGGTGCGTGAGCACCCGGGTCTTGCCCGACCCAGCTCCTGCCACGATCAAAAGAGGGCCGCCGGGATGAGTGACGGCCCGGGCCTGCACGGGGTTCAGCCCGGCGACCAGGTCCGCCGGCAGCGGCGCGAACGTGGGCGGCGGGATCGTCCGGGGGGGTGTCCAACGTGTCCACGGTCATGCCCGTTCCACGGTACCGGGTGGGCGCGACCTGACCAGGCGATGCCCGGGTGGCTCGGGTGGGCCCGGTAGCGCGGTTCGGGCCGTCCGCCGAAGAGCGCCGGGCGACGTGGGGGAACGGTTTGGGCGGCCCGCAAGCGGGTCGGGCAAAGTGGCGGCCGGAGACGTTGGAGACCACGGGAGGAAGGACGGCATGACTGGAATCTGTGAAGGCCGGGTCGTGGTGGTGACAGGAAGCGGACGCGGTATCGGCCGAGAACACGCCCTGGAGTTCGCCCGCCAGGGCGCCAAGGTCGTCGTCAACGACCTCGGCTCCGAGATGGACGGCACCGGAAGCTCACCTGGCCCGGCCGGCGCGGTGGTAGATGCCATCCGCGCTCTGGGCGGCGAAGCCGTCGCCAATGGGGATGACGTGTCCGACTGGGACGGGGCGGCCCGCATCGTGCAGACGGCCATCGACGCCTACGGACGGCTTGACGTGCTCGTCAACAACGCCGGCATTCTCCGTGACCGCATGGTCGTCAACATGACCGCGGAGGAATGGGACGCCGTCATGCGGGTCCACCTGCGCGGCACCTTCGCCCCCACCCATTTCGCCGTCCAGCACTGGCGGGAGCGGTCCAAGGCCGGTGAGGACAACGACGCCCGCGTCATCAATACCTCCTCCCCATCGGGCATCTACGGCAATATCGGCCAGACCAACTACGGCGCGGCCAAGGCCGGCATCGCCGCCTTCACCGTCATCGCGGCAATGGAAGTGGACCGATATGGGGTGACGGTCAACGCCATCGCCCCATCAGCCTTGACGCGCATGACGGAAAACGTCGCCCTGGGCGAGCGGGCCCGGGCGGCCGCCGCGGAACGCCCTCCGGACGCCTTCGACCCGCTGGCGCCCGACAACATCGCCCCACTAGTGGTCTGGCTCGGCAGCGCCGAATCCCGGGGGGTCACCGGCCGGGTCTTCAACGTGGCCGGTGGCCATATCAGCGTGGCCGAGGGCTGGGTCGCAGGGCCCGTGGTCGAGCAAAAGGCCCGGTGGGACCCGGCCCAGTTGGGCGAGGTCATCCCGGACCTGGTAGCCCGGGCCGCTCCGAACGCCGACATGCGGGGAAGGCGCAGCTAGCCGGTAGTGCGTGGTGCGGCGGGCACGGCGCAGGTAGCGGGTCCGAGGTGGGCCGGCTGGCACGGCGCAGGTAGCGGGTCCGAGGTGGGCCGGCTGGCACGGCAGCCGGGCCGTCGGGCCCGGTAGGTGCGCCTGCGGCCCACCGCCCCGGCCGCCGGCGCCGCCTGACCCCGATTTTGGTATCTAAACCAGCTATATGCTGTTGAACATCACACAATTCAACGGGACACCGCTCGACGCCCCGCCCTACTCCCACTCGATCGTGCCGGGCGGCTTGGATGTGATGTCGTAGGCGACCCGGTTGACGCCGGGTACCTCGTTGATGATCCGGCTGGAGAGCCGCTCCAACAGGTCGTAGGGCAGGCGGGCCCAGTCGGCGGTCATGGCGTCATCGGAGGTCACGGCCCGTATAACCACTGGGTAGGCGTAGGTGCGCTCGTCGCCCATGACGCCCACTGTCCTCACGACCGGCAGCACCGCAAAGCTCTGCCAGAGCTCCTTGTACAGCCCAGCCCGGCGGATCTCCTCGTTGACGATGGCATCGGCGGCCTGGAGCAGCCCCACCCGCTCGGCGGTGACGGGGCCGACGATGCGCACGGCCAGCCCGGGCCCGGGGAAGGGCTGGCGCCACACGATCTCTTCTGGCAGCCCCAGCTCGGCGCCCACGGTGCGCACCTCGTCCTTGAACAGATTGCGCAGCGGCTCCACCAGCTCGAACTGCATCTCCTCGGGCAGCCCGCCCACGTTATGGTGACTCTTGATGCGGGCGGCGTCCTTCGTCCCGGACTCGATGATGTCGGGATAGAGGGTCCCCTGCACCAGGAAACGGGCCTCGCCCAAGTCGGCGGCAGCCTCCTCGAACACCCGGATGAAGGTCTCCCCGATGAGCTTGCGCTTGCGCTCGGGGTCGACCACCCCTTCCAGTGCCCCGAGAAATCGATCGGCCGCCTTCACGTGCACCAGGTCGACGTTGAACTGTTCCCGAAACGTGGCTTCCACCTGCTCCGCCTCCCCCGCCCGCAACAGCCCGGTGTCGACGAAGACACAGGTCAACTGCGATCCCACCGCCTTGTGCACCAGGGCGGCCGCCACCGCCGAGTCGACGCCGCCCGAGAGCCCGCAAATCACCCGGGCCGCCCCGACCTGCGCCTGAATAGCGGCGACCGACGATTCGATGACCGACGTCATCGTCCACGCCGGCCGGCACCCGCACACCTCGTAGAGGAACGCCTTGAGGATCTCCTGCCCGCCGTAAGTGTGAATCACTTCCGGATGGAACTGCACGCCGTACAGGCCCCGAGAGGTGTCCTCGAGAGCGGCTACGGGAGAGTCGGTGGTGGAGGCCGTGGCGCGAAACCCGGCCGGGGCGCTCACCACGGCGTCGAAGTGGCTCATCCACACGTCGAACGCCGGCGGCACAGCACTGAAGAGGGCCGATGGCGCCGGACCGTCCGAGGCCACGACCAGTGGAGTCCGGCCGTACTCGCCCCGCCCGGTGTTGGAGACCTCGCCGCCGAACTCTCGGGCGATCAGCTGGGCTCCGTAACAAATGCCAAGCACCGGCACGCCGATGTCGTAGACCGCGGGATCCAGCAGGGGTGCCCCGGAAATGTTGACCGACTTCGGGCCGCCGGAGAGGATCAACCCGGCCGGCCGGCGGGCCGCCAGCTCGGCGGCCGTGATGGTGTGGGGCACAATCTCGCTGTAGACGTGCGCCTCCCGGACCCGGCGGGCGATCAGCTGGGCGTATTGGGCGCCGAAGTCGACAACCAGCACGGGGCCCTGGGCGTCGGCCGGCGGCACCGCGGGAGCCCTAGTGACCCATGCCGATGCCCTGCGACCGCTGCAGGTCCTTGCCTTCGGTCTGCAGGGCAGGGGCAACCATTACCTCGGCCTTCTGGAATTCCTTGACCGACTCATAGCCGCACGTGGCCATGGAGGTTCGTAGGGCGCCGAACAGGTTGAGGCGGCCGTCGTTTTCATGGGCCGGCCCCACGAGGATTTCCTTGACCGAACCCCGTGCTGACGTCCTAACCCGCGCGCCTCGGGGCAGGGTGGGGTGAAAGGTCGCCATCCCCCAGTGGTAGCCACGCCCGGGCGCTTCCAGTGCCGCGGCCAGGGGCGAGCCAATCATCACGGCGTCGGCCCCGCACACGATGGCTTTGGCAATGTCACCGCCGGTCGCCATCCCGCCGTCGGCGATGACGTGCACGTAGACGCCGGTCTCGTCCAGGTGCTGAGCCCGGGCGGCCCGGGCGTCGGCGATGGCCGTGGCCTGCGGGACTCCGATGCCGAGCACGCCGCGGGTCGTGCAGGCGTGTCCCGGCCCCACGCCGACCAGCACGCCAACCGCACCAGTGCGCATCAGGTGCAGGGCAGCCTGATAGGAGGCGCAGCCGCCGACAATCACCGGAATGTCGAATTCGCGGATAAACCGCTTCAGGTTGAGCGGCTCGGTGGTCTTCGAAACGTGCTCGGCCGAGACCACCGTCCCTTGAATGACGCACAGATCCAGTTCGGCGTCGAGGAGAGCGGGCGCGAACTGGCGGGTGCGCTGTGGAGTGAGGGAGCCACAGGAGACGACGCCGGCGTCCTTGATCTCCCGGATGCGCTGCACGATCAGCTCTCGTTTGATCGGCTCGCTGTAGATCTCCTGCATGCGGGCAGTGGCCTTGTCCACTTCGAGGTGGGCAATTTCGTCCAGGAGCGGTTCGGGATCCTCGTAGCGGGTCCAGACCCCTTCCAGGTTGAGCACGCCGACACCGCCGAGGGCGCCGATCTCGATGGCCGTACCCGGGCTCACCACGCCGTCCATGGCTGCGCCCATGAGCGGCAGGTCAAAACGGTAGGCGTCTATTTCCCACGAGATGTCAACGTCCTCGGGGTCCCTGGTCCGCCGGCTGGGAACGATAGCGATGTCGTCGAATCCGTAGGCTCGTCGGCCTGATTTCCCCCGCCCGATCTCTATCTCGGCCACACGCTCTCCTGGTTCGCTCGGTGTGGCCTTTGAGCCTAGTGGCCCCCCCGGGCTAGGGCGCGTTCCCTCCAGCCGTGAGCCATAACACCAATACCGTGAACACGCCGACCGTGACCAGGCACCAGACGCGGGCCAGCCGGCTGGCCCGGATGGCCCCGGTCATGTCGCCGATCTGCACGCGCCGGTTTACTTGCGCGGAATACAGAATGGCGACCAGCGCCGACGGGAGGAAAAGAAAAAGACACGCCAGCGACTGCCACAGGTAGTTGGAGGGGATGCCGGTGGCGCTCTCCGTGCGGACGGCCGAACCCGACCGCTGCTCCCCGTCGCGGGCCGGGACCAGGCCCCCGCCAAGCGGGACAAGCCCGAGTCGCGGCTGCGGGCGGAGCCTGAGCCGGGCGCCGCCCAGCCCGGCTTGCGACCGGGTGCAGCCTGCTCGGGGGCGGGGATCCGACCGACCGAGCCCGCCGGCGCGGAGCCTGCGGGCGCTGTTCCTGTCGGTGCTGTTCCTGCCGGGGCTGTTCCTGGTCCAGGCGGACCAGGGGGTGAAGCGCCGGGACCGGGCTCCCACACGGCTGGCGGGGGCGGCCAGGCCCGCTCCTCCGGCGTGGCGGTATCGGAGGAACCCGGCCGGGTTTCGGTCGTCCCCACCAGATCGATCACCGGAGCTGGGGCGGGGACAGCGGGCGGGGACTTGGGTCGAGCCAGGACTTGCGTCACGACCCCCGCGGCCCGTTGGGCCAGCTCACCACGACGTGTCGGCGCCCGAGGAACGGGCGGCTCGGTCTGCGTGACGGCCGCGTCGCCGCGACCCAATTTGCCGCCGCACCGGGTGCAGCTGGCGCTTTGACCAGCAGCGACGGTTCCACACCGCGGGCAAATCATTCCTTACCACGGTATCGGCTGGGGCCACTAGTCCGGTATCGGGTTACCCGAGACGTCTGCGGCGGCTGCGAGCGGGGAGGTCAGACCGCCTGCGCCGAGTCCGAAACGATCAGATGGAGAAGCTCGAGCAGCATGCGGGCGGTAGCCCCCCAGACGGTGTCGCCCCATAGCTCGAAAAAGTGGATCGCCCGCTCGGTCCCGTCGGGGAACACCCACAGCTCCTCGCGGTAGACCTGCCGCTCCATCAGCTCCACGAGGGGAACGGTGAAGGCCCGCTCCACTTCGGCGGGGTTGGGGTGGAGCACCGGGCGGCCCGGCAGAGCGGCCACAAAGGGCGTGATGGGTGCCGGATTGGCGAAGGTGCACAGCTGGGCGAGCTCGCCGAGGATGCGCACCGACGCACGTTCCAAGCCGACCTCTTCGTAGGCTTCCCGCAGCGCCGCATCGAGTGGACGTTCACCCTCGTCGATGCGCCCGCCCGGGAAGGACACCTGGTGGGAATGGGAGCGGAGCTTCGAAGACCGGCGGGTCAGCAGCACCTGGGCCTGGCAGGCACCGCCGGGCGACGCCTCGTCGAAGAGGGCGCACAGCACGGCGGCGGGCTGGCGGGCTGGGCCAGGGAGGGTGACGTTGGGAACCCGGGCCGGCCACGCCGGCGCCGGCCCGCGCCGCTCCAGGGCAGCCCGTACATCGTCGACGGTGATGGTCGCCGGGCGGTCCACGCCAGGGCGGCTCCAGGGGGCACCGGGCCCAAGGCGGGTGACTGCCGGCCGGGGGATCTGCTGCGGACCCCCGCGACGGGACGGGGCGGGCGCCCCCTCAGACAACCGGAGTCCAGGTTTCGCTGTCGGCAGCCGGCGAGTCCGCGGGCTGAGCCACGGCGGTCTGGGCGACGGCGGCTTCGAGGAGATCCCGGAGGCCGCCGGTTTTGAGGGTTGCCATGACCCGGCCCGGAGTCATATCGCCGTGTTCCCATTCCATCCACGCCTCCAGCAGCTTGGTGGGGTCGGGAGGTGGTCGGTCCATGCCGTCCAATCTAGGGGCCGCCGGGCTCGGCCCGGCGCTCGGACCGATACCCGGGGGGGTGCTCCCGGCGATCCAGCCGGGCGGTCCCGGCGAGCTGACCGGGCGATACCACGGGCCGGCCCGTTCGGCGCATTACTCGGCGCGATTCATTTTTCTCGGGGCCAGGAGTGCGGTATGACGCGTTCCTGGCCCCGAGAACATGCAACGGCACCGAGAAACCCCCGGCAGATGGCCAGGTGGGAGCCAGCCGCTCTCAAATGGCGAATCGCCGGCGCTAAGGCCGGCGATTCGCGCAATCGGTAGATGGTAGGAAGCAGAACGGGGTGGGTTAGAAGCCCATGCCCCCCATGCCACCCATGCCACCGCCAGCCGCGGCTGCTGCGGCGGCCGCGGCTGCTGCGGGGTTCGGCTTCTCGGGCTTGTCGGCCACGAGCGCTTCGGTGGTGAGGAGCAGCCCGGCGATGGACGCGGCGTTCTGCAGCGCCGACCGGGTCACCTTGGCCGGGTCGATGACGCCAGCCTTGAGCAAGTCAACAAACTCACCCGTGAGCGCATTCAGCCCGTTGTTGCCGGTCTCGTGCTCCGCCTGCTGGACGATCACGGACCCTTCCAGGCCGGCGTTGATCGCGATCCACTTGAGGGGCTCCTCGAGGGCCTTGGCCACGATGCGGGCACCAGTGGCTTCGTCGCCAGTGAGGCCGGAGACGGTCTTCTCGACCGCCGGCCGGGTGCGCAGCAGGGCCACGCCCCCACCCGCCACGATGCCCTCTTCGATGGCAGCCCGGGTCGCGGACAGGGCGTCCTCGATGCGGTGCTTCTTCTCTTTGAGCTCCACCTCGGTGGCGGCCCCGACCTTGACGACGGCAACGCCGCCCGACAACTTGGCGAGCCGCTCCTGGAGCTTCTCCCGGTCCCAGTCCGAGTCGGTGTCGTCGATCTCCCGCTTGATCTGGGCGATGCGACCCTTGACGTCGGCCTCAGAACCGCCACCCTCGACGATGGTGGTGTTGTCCTTGTCGACGACTACCTTGCGGGCCCGGCCGAGCAGGTCCAGGGAGGTGTTCTCGAGCTTAAGGCCGACCTCCTCGGAAATGACCTGGCCACCAGTCAGGGTGGCGATGTCGCCCAGCATGGCCTTGCGGCGGTCACCGAATCCCGGAGCCTTGACGGCCACGGACGTGAAGGTGCCGCGGATCTTGTTGACGACCAGGGTGGCCAGGGCTTCGCCCTCAACGTCCTCGGCGATGATCAGCAGCGGCTTCCCGCCCTGCATGACCTTCTCGAGCACCGGCACCAGGTCGTGCACGGCGCTGATCTTGGAGTTGGCGATCAGGATGTACGGATCCTCCAGGACGGCCTCCTGGCGGTCCTGATCCGTCACGAAGTACGGGGACAGGAAGCCCTTGTCGAACTGCATGCCCTCGGTGAACTCCAGCTCCAGCCCGAAGGTGTTCGACTCCTCGACCGTAACGACGCCGTCCTTGCCCACCCTGTCGATGGCATCGGCGAGCACCTCACCGATCGACGCGTCGGCGGCGGAAATGGCTGCTACCTGAGCGATTTCGCTCTTGTCGTCAATCTCCTTGGCCTGGTCCTTGATGGCGCCGACGACGGCGGTCACGGCCTTGTCGATGCCCTTCTTCAGGGCGGTCGGGCTGGCACCGGCGGCCACGTTGCGCAGACCCTCGTGGACCAGCGCCTGGGCCAGGACGGTGGCGGTGGTGGTGCCGTCACCGGCGACGTCGTTGGTCTTGGTGGCGACTTCCTTGACCAGCTGGGCCCCCATGTTTTCGAAGGCGTCCTCCAGCTCGACCTCACGGGCGATCGTGACGCCGTCGTTGGTGATCGTCGGAGCACCGAACTTCTTCTCGATCACCACGTTGCGGCCCTTGGGGCCGAGGGTGACTTTTACGGTGTCGGCCAGCTTGTTGACGCCGGCCTCGAGGCCGCGCCGGGCGGACTCGTCGAATTTCAGCTGCTTGGCCAATTACTTCACGACCTTTGCCAGTACGTCACGGCCGGCGAGGATCAGCAAATCCTCACCGTCGATGGTGATCTCGGTCCCGCCGTACTTCGAGTAGACGACGCGGTCGCCGACGGCGATGTCCAGGGGGATCAGCTCTCCGGTGTTGTCAGCGCGGCGGCCGGGGCCGACGGCCAGGACCTCGCCCTGCTGGGGCTTCTCCTTGGCGGTATCGGGAATGACCAGGCCCGACGCCGTGGTCTCTTCGGCCTCGCTGGGGCGGACGACGATGCGATCGTCGAGCGGCTGCAGACTCATGTTTGGTGCGCCTCCATTGGCAGTTAGCACTCTCAGGGTACGAGTGCTAACGATAGCGACCTCTGGGACTTAGTTCAAACAGAGTTCTGCGGACCGGCGCACACGCAAAATTCACTTACCCGTGAGGGTCGGCCATGACCTGCCACCAGGTACAGGCCGCACCGCCGGTAACCGGCTCGCCAACCCTAGTGGCGCCCAGAGCCTCGACCCGGACCACTTCGGCGGCCGGATCGTCGGCGTAGAGGTCCAGATGGACCCGGTTCTTGCCGACCTTGGGCTCCGGCACTCGCTGAAAGACCAGTTCCGGGAGCCCGCCCAGCGCAGCGGCGATGGTGCAATAGGGTTCGCCGCTACCTTGGACCAAGGCGTCGCCGAGGACCTGCGCCCAGAAGCCCGCCAGCGCGGGCGGATCGGCGCAGTCAATGCAGATCTCGATGCGCATTTCAGCCCTCCAGAGGAAGCCGCAGGCTCGGGTTGGCGCCGGCCCCCAAGGGTGTCGGTCCATCGAGGCGCAGCCGATACCAGGCGGTAGCCCCGACCATGGCGGCGTTGTCCGTGCACATGGCCCGGCTCGGGACGAAGGCGGCCCGCCCGTCGGCCCGAGCGACGCTGACGATGCGCTCCCGCAACGGCCCATTGGCAGCCACCCCGCCACCGATGCATACCGACCGCGCCCCGACTTGCGCCGCGGCCCGCCGGGTCTTTTCCACCAACACGTCGACAACCGCCTCCTGGAAGGATGCAGCCACGTCCGCGGTGGCGGCCTCGGGGTGCTTACGGACGTACGTGATGACCGAGGTTTTCAAGCCGCTAAAGGAGAAATCGTAGCCCTCGTGGCGCAGACCCCGCGGAAACGAGATCGCCTGGGGATCACCGGCCGCAGCTTCTTTCTCGATCGCCGGACCACCCGGGTAACCGAGGCCCAGGAACCGCGCCACCTTGTCGAAGGCCTCCCCAGCGGCGTCGTCGATGGTCTGCCCGAGGAGGCGATAACGGCCTGGGTCGCGCATGTGGATGAGCAGTGTGTGCCCTCCCGACACCAGGAGCACCACCGCAGGCAAGGCGATGTCGGGGTCCTCCAGGAAGGCGGCGTGGAGGTGGCCCTCGAGGTGGTTGACGCCCACGAAGGGAACGCCCCAGGCCAGGGCGTAACCCTTGGCGGCGCTGACCCCGACGAGCAGCGAGCCGATCAAGCCGGGTCCAATCGTGGCCGCGACGGCGTGAATGTCGCCCGGGATGGCATCGGCCCGGTCCATCGCTTCTGCCACCACGGGAGTCAGCAGGTCGACGTGGGCCCGGCCGGCCACTTCGGGCACCACGCCGCCGAAACGGGAGTGGAGGTGGCTTTGGCTTGACACCACCGAGCTTTTGACGGTGCGGCCGTCCTCGACCACGGCGGCAGCCGTTTCGTCGCAGGACGTTTCGATGGCCAGGATCCTCATCGCCTGGCCGCCACCAGCGTCTCGTCGATGGTCGTGCCGTTTACACCAGCCTCGATAACCGCCAGGCGGTCGGCATACCCAGGAGCGTCGATGTGGTACGCCCACATGACGAGGGCGTCCTCGTTGGTCTCGGCGTAGTAGTTCTTGCGCACGCCCGCCGTTTCGAAACCGAAACGGCGGTACATGGCCTGGGCCGCCGCATTGGACACCCGGACCTCCAGAGTCAGGTGGCGAGCGCCGTGCAGAAGCGAGGCTCCGGCCAGGTTGAGGAGCAGGCGGGTGCCGATCTGCTGACGGTGCCAGGCCGGATCGACCGCGATGGTGGTCACGTGGGCCTCGTCCCCACTGAACATCAAGCCGCCATACCCCACCACGGTCCCGTCAATGCGCGCAGCCACGTAGTGGCGGCTGGACCGCAGATTGAGCTCGCTCATGAACAACGGCAACGACCACGGGCGCGGATACACCTGCCCCTCGATCCGCAGCACGGCCCGCAGGTGGCGCCGGCGCAGCGGCACCAGATAGACGTCGAGATCAGGCATGGCGAGCGGCGACCTGGGGTCTTTGGGACCAGCCGATGCGCACGTCAGCACCGCGCAAATAGCGGGGTGTGATCTCGTCGAGGGGGACCGACGGTCGGGTGGCGGCCAGTTCGAGGAGAACGACGGCGCTCGGATCGTCGTCTGCCGGGCTCGCCAGCTCCACGCCTGGCAGCGGTACCAGGGCGTCGGCGTAGCGGCGGGCGCCGTCGCCGACGGCCAGCACCTCTCCAGGGGTGGTCCGGATGGCGGCGACGAGAGCGTCCGGAGCGCTCGCCACCGGCCCGGCCACCTCCCCCTCATCCGGCCGCCAAAGCGACCAGAAGATTTCGCCGCGCTTGGCGTCGATGACCGCAGCCACGGGGCGGTCCTGGCGGCGATGGGGGTAGGCGAGCAGTTCGAGGGAGGAGCAGCCGACGATGGGGATGTCAAGCGCCGCGGCCAATGCCTTGGCCGTAGCGACGCCCACCCGCAGGCCCGTGAACAAACCGGGACCGATGTCGACGGCGATGCGGCCGATTTGTTGGGTGCTGATGCCGGCCATGCGGGTCACGGTCTCGATGGCCGGAGCCAGCAGCTCGGCATGGTGGCGGCCCCGCCTGACGTGCAGGGAGGCGATGGGATCGTCTCCGTTTCCCAGAGCGACTCCCACCTGAGAGGTGGCGGTGGCGATGGCGAGCAACGTTGTCATCGGCTGCGAATAACCCCCGCGGCGGCCGTCACGCCGGCGAGGTCCTCCCGCCGAGCCTGCCACCGCGAGCCTGATGGGCTCAGGCTTACGCGACGTTCACCTTCGAAATCCGTCAACTCGAAGCGGACGTCGAGATGCTCGGGACCGAGGGCGGACGCAGCCTTCTCGCCCCACTCGATGACGGCGATGGCGCCATCGTCCAGCATTTCCGGCAAACCCAGCGCCACGATCTCGTCCAGGGTGTCGAGGCGGTAGACGTCGACGTGAATGAGCTCGACGCCGAAGGCGGTCGGGTAACTGCGCACCAGGGAAAAGGTCGGGCTGGTGACCGCCTCACCCACGCCCATGGCACGGGCCAAACCCTGGGTGAAGGTGGTCTTTCCGGCGCCCAGGTCCCCGTCAAGCAGAAGGACATCTCCGGGAAGAAGGGTCTTGGCGATAGCAGCGGCAATCGCCTTCGTCGCGTCTGGCGTCCGCGCCACGATGTGAAGGCTCATCCGTCCTGGTCCCCGGGTTGTCCGGCGGCGACCCGGGCGGCCCCGGTAGGCCGAGCGGCTTGAGCGGCCCGAGCGGCTCGAGCTGTTTCGGCGTCGACCGCGGCCCGAGCCCGCACAAAATCGGCCCGCATCATGGCAAGCACCTCGCCGCCACCCCGCAGGGCCGCGGCGGGGTGGTAGGTGGGCAGGAGAACGCTGCCGGTAGATCCAAACGGATAGGTACGGCCCCTGATCCGAGTTATCGGTTCCGTGCTGCCAAGCAAAGCATGGGTTGCGAACCGGCCCAGCGTCAGCACGACCCGGGGCGCAATCAAGGCCACTTGCTGGTCCAGATACGGGCGGCAAGCGGCGATCTCGTCGGGTAGCGGATCGCGGTTTCCCGGGGGCCGGCACTTGACGACGTTGGCGATGTACACCTGGTCCCGACGCAAGCCTGCTTCCTCGTTGAGCAGCCGATCCAGCAACTGACCCGAACGCCCCACGAACGGGCGGCCCTGCAGATCTTCATCGCGGCCAGGCCCCTCGCCGACGACCATCAGGTCGGCGTTGGGGTCACCTTCACCGAAGACCACGGTCGTTCGGCCCGCGGCGAGCGGGCAGCGGGTGCAGGCAAGGGCGATCCGTTCGACGTCAGCGAGCCCAGGCACGGCGACCCATCGTATCGGTGGACCCGCTCGACTCCGCTCGCCCTCTGCCGGTTGCTAGCGTCTTGACAGCGGGAACGCCAGCTAGGTTCCCCGCCTTGCCGAAGGGCGTGATGCCGTGAGTACGACCCCACCAGCGGATCCTTGGAGTTGGCCCTCCGAGGAGGGGCCTGGCGACGCATCGCCGGCCCCGCCCGCATCGGCTCCCCCGTCGCCAGAGGGATACCCGCCGCCACCGCCTCCGCCGCCCGGCTCCAGCTACCAGCCACCCCCGCCGCCCGGCTCCAGCTACCAGCCACCCCCGCCGCCCGGCTCCAGCTACCAGCCACCCCCGCCGCCCGGCTCCGGCTACCAACCACCCCCGCCGCCCGGCTCCAGCTACCAACCACCCCCACCGCCCGGCTCCGGCTACCAACCACCCCCACCGCCCGGCTCCAGCTACCAACCACCCCCGCCGCCCGGCTACGGGTATCAACAGCCACCCCCGCCGGGGTACGGATACCCGCCACCCCCGCCGGATTCGGGTTATCCGCCACCCCCCGGCTCGTGGCGCCAATCGGACGCCAACTGGTCACCCACCGACGGCGCTGGCGGCATCCTGGCGGGATGGTGGCGGCGCGTGGCCGCCACTCTGGTCGACGGCATCCTGCTGGGCATCGTGAGCGCCATCTTCCTGGCTGCCACCGGAACCGGGCGCGGGGCCGGCTACTTCGTGGAGGCGGTGCTCCAGGCCGTCTACTTGATTCTCATGATCGGGGGCCACGGCGGTCGCACGATTGGGAACATGGCAGCCAGCACGGTGACGATCGATGGCCGCACCGGGGCACCTGCGAGCTATGACCGGGCCGTGCCGCGCACCCTGGTCGAGATCGTCCTCGCCTTTACCATCATCGGCGGCATCCTCGACATCCTCTGGCCGCTCTGGGATCGGCAGAACCAGACCCTGCACGACAAGGCGGCGGGGACAGTGGTACTGCGCACGGACGTGTCCCGCTAGCACGTCCAGCGCGTACAGCGCGGCGAGCACTTGACGCCGAGGTCGCTCGTTGTTCGCTGGCGACCTGACCGTTCGTCACCCTCGAAGCCGGGTAGACAACCCGCTGGCGCGACCCGGTCAGCTGGGCATCTGTGCGACCGCCGGGCGACCGCCCGCCCGGCGCTGGAGCTGGTCCAGGGCACCGAATTGTCCACGCTTCGCCACCGCAGCCGCCCCGCCCGCGAAGCATGGACCTCAACCCGCGCCAACCGGCCAGATCCGGTCCACACCTCGCGGCTCGCCGGCGGCCAGCGCGACGCGTGGACACCTCAGTACACCCGCTTCCGCATCTCCCGAGTCGCGCCACGCTGACGACCCGGCTCGACACGGCATCCCAGGCCCCCCGGCCCCGCCGCGCTGACCGTTCAGCGCGCAAAATTGTCCACGACGCTTCGCCACCGCAGCCGCCCCGCCCGCGAAGCAAAGACCTCAACCCGCGCCAACCGGCCGCCGGATCCCGTCCACGCCTCGAGGGCTCGCCCTCGGACGGCGCGACGCGTGGACACCTTCATGCCCTGGAACCTTCGACCGCCGTGCGACTACCTACGCCAAGTCGCCGACGGCGTCGGCGACCGCCCGCTCCACCACCCACGCCGCCAGCGTCCTGACGATCTCGGGCGGCGCCTCCACCACGCCGGTGGCCGCTACGACCAGGGCGTCCCCATCGCCGGCGGTGTGCACCGGATCGAGGGCGCGCGCCAGCCCGTCGTGTCCCGACTCGGCGGCGCGTCGGCAACCGGCTTTATCGAGGGTGGCGTTGGTGACGATGACGCCAACGGTGGTGGCTTCCTGCGCGGCGAGCGGTTCAACCGGCAAAGCGGGGAGGCGTGGCTCGGTGAGTCCGGATCGGCCGGGGCGGGGCTCACCGACGGCGTTCACGGCGAGTAGGGCAGCCACGCGCAGGTCGCCATGGGTCACCACGGCTGAGCCCAGGCCGCCGGGGCGGGCGCTCTCTCGACCTCGCCACTTGCCGATAGTGGCTCCGGCACCGGCGCCCACCGGACCGGTTCCGACTGCCTCGTCTCCAGCCCGGGCCGCCACGCACGCGGCGTAGCCCTCGCCGGCGCCTGGACGCACCGATGGATCGCCGATGCCCAGGTCGTAGAGGACCACACCGACCACGATCGGGACCGGACCGGCGGAGGTCGGAAAACCGATGCCGCGCTCCTCACACCAGCGAACGACGCCATCGCAGGATGCCAGACCAAATGCCGACCCCCCGGTGAGTACCACGGCGTTGACTTCCTGAACCGTCCGGCCCGGTTCCAGTAGCGCCCATTCGCGAGTGCCAGGCACGCCACCGCGCACCTCGCCCGAGGCCGTCGTCCCAGCGGGCAGCAGGACAGTCGTGCACCCCGTTCTGGCGCGCCCGTCGGTCCAGTGCCCCACCCGTACCCCTGGCACGGACGTGATCATGCGTACACCGATCGAACCACCCCGCCCGACGCAGGGCTACGGCGGACAATGAACTCCGACCCAGACCGGGTGTCAACCACCGACGTGGATCCGGGGCACCCGGCCGCTGATGCCGCAGACAACTTCGTAGGCGATGGTGCCGGTCCGCCGGGCCCAGTCCCAGGCGGTGATCGACTCCCCGCCCTGGCGGCCGAGGAAAACGACCTCATCCCCCACCGCTACCTCCGATCCGGGTCCGCAGTCGACGAGGATCTGGTCCATGGTCACGGTGCCCGCGATCGGACGCCGGCGGCCTCCTACTAGCACCTCCCCGCCGGTGGAGGACAACGCCCTGGTCACCCCGTCCGCGTACCCGAGCGGCACGGTGGCGACCAGCGAATCTTGCCCCAGCTGGTAGCGCAGCCCGTAGGACAGGCGCTCGCCCGCCTGCAGCTCCCGGACATGGGACACCCGAGCCTTGAGCGCCAGAGCCGGGCGCAGCCGCGGCACCGGTGCACGATCCAACCCGTCGACACAAGGCGCCAGGCCGTAGAGGGCGATACCGCAGCGAACCAGGTCGTACCGGCTGCGAGGATGCCACATGGCGCCCGCCGAGTTGGCGGCGTGGAGAAGCGCGGGCCGAACCCCGCACGCCCCCAAGGACGCCACGGTGGCGTCGAAACGGGCCAGCTGTTCGACGGTGAAGGACTCGTCGAGCTCATCGGCGACGGCGAAATGCGTCCACACACCCTCCAGGTCGAGACGCGGGTCGTCATCGATGGCCACCGCCAGCGCCACCGCCGCTTCAGGGTCGGCGCCGACCCGATGCATCCCGGTATCCACCTTGACCTGCACCCGCAGCCGGCCGCCGGCCGACCGTCGAGCGGGGTCGCCGGGCCTGGGTAGCCCCCTACCGCCTCACGCACTGCTTCCAGGCCCGCCGCGGTGTACACCGTTGGCGTGAGCGAGCCAGCTACTACCTCGGGCATGGCCTCGGGTGCCGGCTGGCTGAGCAACAGAACTGGCGCCGCGATGCCGGCGGCGCGCAGTTCGAGCCCCTCCTCAACCAGAGCGACGGCAAGCTCGCTGGCCCCTCCCTCGAGCGCGGCTTGCGCCACTTCCACCGCGCCGTGCCCGTATCCGCCGGCCTTGACGACGGCGCACAGGCGGGCAGGCGCAACCACATCCGCCAGCACTGCGGCGTTGTGACGGATGGCCCCGAGGTCGACTTCGGCCCAGGCCGGGCGCAGTCGACCGTGGTGGCTACCTCAGTGGCGGTCAACCGACGACCTCCGATAGCCACGTCGAGATCAGGTCAGGCAGGTCCGACGCCACCAGACCCTCCGCTGGCCCCAGGCCGGCGGCCCGGCCGTGGCAGTGGGCGGCGAAGGCGGCCGCTTCCAGAGCCGGCAACCCCCGGGCCAGGAAGGCGCCGATGACCCCGGACAGCACGTCGCCGGTTCCGGCCGTGGCCAGGCGGGCCGATCCCGCCGACGACCAACAGGACCCGACCGTCCGGGTCGGCCACGACCGTCGGGGATCCCTTCAGGAGCACCACCGCCCCAGTTTGCTGCGCCACGGCGCGGACATCGGCGATCCGGTCGTCGCCGGGCGGGTGGCCGACCAAGCGGGCGTACTCGCCTTCGTGGGGGGTGAGAATGGTGGGGGCGCCTCGGTCCTTGAGCACCGCGGCGGCGTCGTCCGGGGTGCGAGGGCCCGCAGACCGTCGGCGTCGACCACGGCCGGTACGGGTGCCGCCGCCAGCAACCGCCCTACCGGCGACCCCGACCCGCCCGACCCGCCGACCCTGCCCACCCTCGAGCGCCGCGCCAGGCCCCAACCCGGGACCGACCACCAGCGCTCGCACCCGATCCAGCCCCGGCGCCACCACATCCTGGTCCCAGTCGTGGGCGGGCAGGCGATAGGTGACCTGTTCGCCCGGCGGCAGCCCCCCGCCGGGCGGGGCCCGGGCACCCCGACCCGGACGTACCCCGCGCCGGCCCGCAGGGCCCCGCGGGCCACCAGCCAGGGGGCGCCGTACATGTCGGGAGACCCGGCGACGACCTGCACGGCGCTCTGCCACTTGTGGGCCTGGCGTCGCCGGGCGCGGCCAGTGCCGATCACGTCAGCGTCCGTCCACCAGCCATGCTGACGCCGCCGGGTCGACCAAGGACCCCAGACCGATGTCGGCCACCTCCACCCGCCCGGCGTAGTCGGGCCCTCCCCCAGCAGCAGACCGGGCTTGTACGCCGCGAACGTCACCGTCCGGTCTGCCCGCACCGCCCCATCGCCGATCGGCAGTCCGGTCAACCCGGACAGCCCGGACGGGATGTCCACGGCCAGCACCGGCGCCGCGCCCGGGTTCGGGCGGCGTACGGGCCGGCTGAGCCCGGTGCCGTAGGCGGCGTCGATGACCAGGTCGGGCTCGGCGGCAGCCAGCCGCTCGTCGCCCGGCGGGTCCGTGGCGTCGAGCACCACGACCGCGACCCCCCGGCGGCCGAGGACCTCGGCCGCGGCCCGCCCGTCGGCGCCGTTGTTGCCCCGGCCGGCGACGACCACCACCCGCGTCCGTAGCCGCCGCCCGAGCATCCGCGGGCGGCCCGGGCCACGGCGAAACCGGCCCGCTCGATCAGCACCTCCACTGGCTCGGTGGCGGCCCGGTCGACCCCGGCCATCTCCGCGGGGGTGAGGACCGGGATCACGAGACGGCCGCCACCACGGCCGAAGCCACCGTGTCGGTGTGGGTGATCGAGAGCTGCCAGCCGCCGACGCCCCGTCCGGCAGCCAGCGCAGGCGGCCCGGCCCGCTGACGACCAGGCCCGGGCGCGCCGCCGCTCGGGCCGCACGACCTCCACGTCCGCCCACCCGAAGGCGCCGAGGCCCACGCCGAGCGCCTTCATGACCGCTTCCTTGGCGCGAACCGGGCCGGCCAGCGTGGGGACCGGGTTGGCGAGCCCGGCCGCGTAGCGCCGCTCACCCGCGGTGAACAGCCGGTCGGCCAGGGCCGGGCGGCGGTCCAGCACTGCCGGCGAAGCGGGGGATGTCCACCGAGTCGATCCCGAGCACCGACAGGCGACCCGCACGCCGCTGCGAGCCGGGTGACGCAGCCGCCATCGGAGATGGCCGGCCCCAGCGCTCGGCCAGCTCGTACACGGGCTCGGTGAGCAGGTCGACGATCGGCTCCTGGCCCGAGGCGGTCATCGTCGAAGACCGGCTCGGTCTCGGTGACCGCGTCGGCCAGCGCCGAGTAGCGGGTGCGGTAGCCGCTCAGCACCCGCCTTGGCCGCGTCCCACGGCCAGCCGGTCGTCGAAGCGGACGTGCAGCAGCGTCATGCCGGTGACCTGGGTGCCCTTGGCCTCGGGCACCAGGATGACGGTGCGGCCGTCGCTGGCGCCCGCGGACCACGGTGACCTCCCGCTCCTCGGCGGCCCGGTGCTTGGTGCCCAGCAGCCGGGGATCGGCGCGGTCCGGGACGGCAGCGACCGGGCCATGCCCGCCTTGGTCGACGACGGCGATGGTCGGGCCGCCGTGGCGGCCAGTCGATGCGGTAGCGGGTGAAGCCGGCGACCTCGGCGACCGCCTCGTCGAGGGCGCCGAGGGTGCGCAGGGCCCGGTAGCCGAGGGTGTCGGGAGCGGCCCCGGCCGCCAGGGTGGCCTTGACCAGCGGCACACCGAACAGGGCGTCCTCGCTGCGGGAGATCCCGACGGTCACCGTCTTGGCCTGGTGCTTGATGGCGTCGACGGGGCGGGTCAGCTCGTCGATGCCGGCGTTGAGCGCGTCGAGCAGATCGGCGACCAGCGCGCTCGGCACCCCGATCTTGCCCGACTCCAGCTCGTAGCCCTCGAGCGGCAGCACGCCGGTGGCGTAGCGCAGCAGCGACACCAGCCGCACCGCCGTGGCCGCTTCGAGATTGCCGTTGTAGCTGCCCTCGCGCAGGCCCTGCAGGAACGGCTGCGTCACCCGCTGCGAGGTCCGGCCGCAAGCGGTCGAGCGAGATCGATCGGTGGCCGGCGCCGACGCGCCGCTTCGATGGCCGCCCGGGCCTGCGCGCAGCGGCCGGGCCTGGGCGTCGATGGACAGGGCCGCCTCGTAGCCGAACAGGTGGCCGACCATGGCCGACAGCACGAACGCCAGGTTGCGGATCCGTCTCCGGCACGGTGACCACCTCCCGGCCGACGACCCGGAAACGCTCCGCCTCGCCCTCGGTCGCGATCACGACCGGCGCCGCCTTGTGGGCCCGGTAGATGGCCACCTCCTTGGCCACGTCGTCGGCGGTGGGGCCGCGCAGCCCGGCCGCGCACACCAGGATCAGCGGCTCGCAGGACAGGTCGATGTGCTTCTTGTCCTCGGTGGCGTCGCTGGAGATCGACCGGTAGCACAGCTCGGACAGCTTGATGCGGACCTCGGCGGCGGCGATCCGGTCCGGCCCGCTGCCGACCACGGCCCAGTAGCGCCGGGACGGGGCCACGGCTGCGGCGATGCGGCCGATCTCCTCCCGCCGGGCCAGCACCTGCTCCATGGCCGCCGGGCAGCTCCCGCAGGGCCCGCAGCATCCGGTCGATCTCGGTCGGCCGCGCCGTCGCCGCCGCCCGCGACGCTGGGCCAGGGCCCCGGCCAGCAGCCAGCCGGCGGCCACCTGGGCGTAGAACGCCTTGGTCGACGCCACGCTCATCTCGACGTCCCGGCCGTCGGAGGTGTAGCAGCACGCCGTGGGCCTTGGCGGCCAGGTCGCTGTTGCGGCGGTTGACGACGGCCACCACGTGGGCGCCGCGGGTGCGGACCAGGTCGACGGTGCGGTTGGTGTCGGTGGTCGTGCCGGACTGGCTGATGGCGACGACCAGGGTGTCGCTCATGTCGTCGGCCAGCCCGAAGCCGGACAGCTCGGTGGCCGGCAGCGCCGACGACCGACAGCTCCGGCAGGCACCGGGCGATGGCGGCCGCCACCGCCTGCCCGGCGACCGCGGCGGTGCCCTGACCGATGACCAGCACCCGCGTGAGCGTCCCGCCGGCGACAGCGCCGCGGCCAGGCCGGCGGGATGGTGTCCTCGCCGACCCGGACCGCCAGCCGGCCGTCGGCGCCGGCGACGATCCGGCCCCGCAGGGTCTTGCGGAACGACGCGGGCGCCTCGGTGAGCTCCTTGAGGAGGAAGTGGGGAAAGCTCGCCCGGTCGATGTCCCGGGTGGTGATCTCGGCGGTGACCACGTCGCGTCGGCTCGAGCGGCAGGGCGCCCCCGTCGTAGCGAGACGCGTCGCATCGCCGCCAGGCGTCCCGGCGCCGTCCCGGTCGAGGCGTCACGACCTGGCCCTGGGTGGTCTCCCCGTCCATGCGCACGTACCGCGGCGGTCTCCTCGACCAGCCCGTACGGCTCGCTGGCCACCACGAAGGCGTCCTCGGCCAGGCCGATGTAGAGGGACTGGCCCGACCCGCACAGGGCCAGGTGCATCTCGTCGGGCTCGACCGGCCGTCGATGCGGCGATGGCGACCGACCCTTCGAAGCGGGCGACCGTCTGCCGGAACGCCTCCTCCAGCGGCAGCCCCTCGGCCAGGCGGCGGGACACGATGGTCGGGATGACCTTGGCGTCGGTGGTGATCTCCGGCGGCAGCGACCAGGCCTTCGGACAGGCGCAGGTCGGCGTGGTTGTCGACGTCGCCGTTGAGGGCGGCGACCACGTAGGGGCCGGCCGGGCGGCCCGACCTCCTCGGAGTTGAGGGGATGGGCGTTGGCCTCGGAGATGATGCCCGACGCTGGCCCAGCGGGTGTGGCCGAGCACGGTGGCCCGGGCGCCCGGGGCCGGCCAGGGCCCGGGCCAGCAGCGCGTCGGCGCGGATGGCGGCGCGCAGGGCCTTGACGTTGTCGCCCAGCTCGCCGATCTCGGCCGCCGCCTTGTAGACGAAGCTCAGGCAGCCGTCGGCGAGCGCGCACCGCGCCCGAGGCGAACAGCGGGTCGTCGGCCGTGCCCGTCGAGCAGGGCCGGCACGTCCGTCGGCGAGGTCGAGCCCGTGGCCGGCGACCAGCACGTGGATGCCGGCCGAGTCCCGGCCGCGCACCTCGAGGCGGTCGAGCGACGCCAGGGCCACCTGGATCGACCACCAGCCGTCGAGGGCGCCGGGCGTCCGGCCGGCGGTGCCGGCCGGGATCAGGTCGGCCACGGCCCGGGCCATGCCCAGCCGGTCCCGGTCGATCGCCCACCAGGCGTCCTTGAGGGCGACCAGGGCGGCGTTGACCTGCTCCTGGCTGCTCGGGTGGCAGCTTCGAGCACGCCGGTCCAGGTCCGCTTCCAGCTGGGACGAGGCGAGCCGCCGATGCGGGACGTCAGGGTGGCGAACGCTCTGCGGCAGCCCTCGGCGCCAAGGAGGCAACGGAGGCCCGGCGTGCCCCGCAGAGCCTCGATCGACGTCGTTGCAGGACCGGCCAGCGGTCGGCGTCCGAGCCCCGGCCAGATCCTCGCCAGCCCCAGCCACGCCACGTGCCGCCTCCTCCGAGGCGTGCCAGGAGCACCCAAGTCGGGTCGGGTGCCGGCCGGGTCGAGGGCTGGCGAAGGACGGCGACGATCCCGCACATGGGGCCCAAGGGTACCGGGCTCGGGAGTGGACTCCCCCGCACCGGCTCGCAACCGACCCGACGATCAACCGGTCAGGAAGTATGACCGCCGTCACCGAAAGTGCACACTGTGCGTATTTGCACAGTGCTGCAACTTTTTCCTAGACTCTGCCTCCGATGACGATCGATCTGGCCCCGAGCCGGCGCGCAGCGCAAGAAGCAGGCCACCCGCCAGGCCCTCCACGAGGCCGCCTTCGGCCTGGCCGAGGAGTCCGGGCCTGGCCGGCGTGACCGTCGAGGCGATCGTGGCCCGGGCCGACGTGGCGCCGCGAACGTTTTTCAACTATTTCGCGTGCAAGGAGGACGCCATCCTCGACCGGGACCCCGAGCGGCCGGAGGACCTGCGGCGGGCCGCTCGTCGGCGCGGCCGGCGGGCGAGGACCCGCTCACGGCCCTGCGCCGGGTCCTGGAGGATGAGGCCGCCCGCCGGCTCGTCGACGCCGACCAGGTCCTGCGCCGCATGCGCCTCATGCGCCAGGAACCGCCGCTCGCGCGCGGCCATGGCGGGCATCTCGGAGGAGATGGAGCACGCCCTGGTGGCCGGCGTCGCCGAGCGCACCGGTGGGGACGACGCCGACGACCTGTACCCAGCTCTGGTGGTGAGCGCGGCGTGGGGGGCCTTCAGAGCTGGCCCACTTGCGCTGGAGCGATCTTGGCGGCCAGGTGCCGCTGCCGAGCCTTGTTGTCGTCCGCCTTCGACATGCTCGCTACGGGTGGCCTCGGCGGCCCGGCCGGCTCGCCCGTCGGCAATTGCGGCCACGAAAGGGCTCGCTCGATGACCGTCGCTTCGCGAAGCGCCAGCGGCGCCCGCCACCGACTACACCCACCGCCAGATCCTGCTGATCATGTCCGGGCTGATGATGGGCCTGCTCCTGGCCGCCCTCGACCAGACCATCGTGTCCACCGCCCTCACCACCATCAGCCGGGACTTCCACCGCCTCGACCTCTACAGCTGGGTGGTCACGTCCTACCTGCTGACCTCGACCGCCAGCACCCCGCTGTACGGCAAGATCAGCGACCAGTTCGGCCGCAAGCGGATCTTCCAGATCGCCATCGTGATCTTCCTGATCGGCAGCGCCCTGTCCGGCCTGAGCCAGAACATGTACCAGCTGATCATCTTCCGCGGCGTCCAGGGCCTCGGCGCCGGCGGGCCTGATGACGCTGGCCATGGCCATCGTCGGCGACGTCATCCCGCCCCGAGAACGGGGCCGCTACCAGGGCTACTTCGGGGCCGTTTTCGGCGTGGCCAGCGTCATCGGGCCCGCTGGTCGGCGGCTTCCTGGTGGACGAGGCGTCCTGGCGCTGGGTGTTCTACGTCAACCTTCCCGATCGGGGCCGTGGCCCTGGTGGTCATCAACCGGGTCCTCCAGCTCGACCACCGGCCCGCGCCGGTCCAAGATCGACGTCCTCGGGTCGGTCCTGATCGTGCTGGGCGTGTCGTTGTTCCTGGTGGCGTCCAGGTCGCCGGCAGCGGCGGCCCGGATCACGACCGCAGTCCTGGGCCTACGGGATCCCCGGGCTGATCCTGATCGTGCGCCTTCGTCTGGTGGGAGACGGCGGGCCGCCCGAGCCCATCATCCCGCTGCAGCTGTTCCGCAACCGGGTGTTCACGCGTCGCCAACGTCCTGGGCTTCATCACCGGCGCGGTCATGTTCGGGGCCATCATCTTCCTGCCGCAGTACTTCCAGCGGGTCGCGGGGCATCAGCCCCACGCTGTCGGGCTTGCGGCTGCTGCCGATGCTGGCCGGCATGCTCCTGACGTCGATCACCTCCGGGCGGCTGATCTCGCAGGCTGCGGCCGCTACAAGATTTTCGTGATCGCCGGGACGGCGGTCCTGGCCGCTCGGCCTGGCCTGGATGACGCACCATCGGCATCGACACCGGCGACCTGGGTCCTGGCCGGCCATGATGTTCGTGGTCGGCGCCGGGCTCGGGCTGTTCATGCAGACCCTGATCCTGGCGGTGCAGAACTCGATCCCCTACGAGTACATGGGCATCGGCACGGCGGCCGTCACCTTCTTCCGGACCCTCGGCGGGGCGATCGGGGCGGCCGTGCTCGGGCCATCCTGATCGAGCAGGAGAAGACCACCGCCGCCCACTACGTCCGCCGTCTACGGACCGACCGAGTCGGGCCGCTGCAGGCCTTCACCCACGGCATGGACACGGGCCTTCCTGTACGCGCTGCCGGTGGCGGTGCTGGCGTTCGTGCTGTCGTTCCTGCTCCGGGAGGTGCGGTTCCGGTCCGCGACACGCCCCGGTCAGGCCGAGGGCGACGGCGCGCCGGCGACGGGGACGCGGTGCCGGCCTTCGAGTAGCCGGCCGGGGTCGTCGACTGCCGGCTGCGTGCCCTACGCGTCGCTCCGACTCTGGCTCCGACGCCCTGCCCAGGTCAAAATAGGCTCGGGTCGACCCCGGGCTCACCGATCGCCGGCCCGGGTGGCGGTGACCGCCGCCACCAGGCGGTCGGCCGCCTCGGCCGCCACCTGCTCGGTCGGCGCCTCCACCATCACCCGGACCAGCGGCTCGGTTCCGCTCGGGCGCAGCAGGACCCGGCCCGTGCGTCGCCGAGCTCGGCCTCGACGGCCCGCACCTCGGCCCAGACCGGCTCGGCCCGGGCCAGGGCGTCGCGGTCGGCCACCGCCACGTTGCGCAGCACCTGGGGCAGGCGGTCCATCACCGCGGCGGCCAGCTCGGCCAGGGGCCGCCCGGCCCGGACCACCAGGTCGAGCAGCAGCAGACCGGACAGCACGCCGTCGCCGGTGGTGGCCAGGTCCCGGAAGATCAGGTGCCCGGACTGCTCGCCCCCGAGGGACCAGCCGTGCGCGTCCAGGGCCTCCAGGACGTGCCGGTCCCCGACCGGGGTCTGGTGGACGCGCACCCCGGCGCTCGCCATGGCCAGGTGGAAGCCCAGGTTGGTCATGACCGTGACCACCACGGTGTCGCCGGCCAGCCGGCCCCGCCGGCGCAGGTCGGTGGCGAACAGGCCGAGCAGCCGGTCGCCGTCGACGACCGCGCCGCTCTCGTCGACGGCGATGACCCGGTCGGCGTCGCCGTCGAAGGCCAGCCCGGCGTCGGCCCGGTGGCGCGACCACCGCCTGGCGCCAGGCCGGATGGATCGGTCGAGCCGCAGCCGGCGTTGATGTTGCTCCCGTCGGGCGACGCCGCCAGGACCTCGACCACCTCGGCGCCCGGCCGCTGGCCAGGATGTCGGCCGCAGTCGCGCACGGCCGCCCCGTTGGCGCAGTCGACGACCACCCGGATCCCGTCCAGGCCGCCGTCCCTCGAGGGCGCCCACCACCCGTCGCAGTACCAGGCCCGGGCGTCCGGATCGGCGGGAGGCGGCCGAGCGCTCGGCCCTGCCGGTCGCAGTCCCCCGGGCCGGCCGCCGGCCTGCCCGGCCTGGGCCGGCGCCCGCTCGGCCAGAGCCGCCAGCTCGGCCTCGACCGCTCGCTCGTCGGCGTCGCCCAGCTTGCGGCCGCCCGGCGCGAACAGCTTGATCCCGTTGTCCGCGTAGGGGTTGTGCGACGCCGAGATCACCGCGGCCGGCAGCGCCGCGCTCCGCCGCCACCGCCGCCACGCCAGGCGTTGGCAGCACCCCGAGGTCGATCACGTCGACGCCCTCCGCGGCCAGCCCGGCCGAGAGGGCCGCCTGCAGCAGCGGGCCCGACCAGCGGGTGTCCCGGCCGACCAGGAACGCCGTGCCGGCCCGGGCCGGCGGATCGCGCCCGAGCAGCACCCGGGCCGCGGCCCGCCCGAGGGCCAGCACCAGCTCCGGCGTCAGCTCGGTGCCGGCCACGCCGCGGACCCCGTCGGTGCCGAACCGCAGCGACACGAGCCGTGGCGCCAGGCTAGCGCTTGGAGTACTGCGGCGCCTTGCGGGCCTTCTTCAGGCCGTACTTCTTGGACTCCTTCTCCCGGGCGTCCCGGGTGAGGAAGCCGGCCCGCTTGAGCGGGAGCGCGCAGCTCGGGGTCCAGCTCGACGAGGGCCCGGGCGATGCCGAGGCGCAGCGCGCCGGCCTGACCGGAGACGCCGCCGCCGTCCATGGTGGTGTCGACGTCGTAGATGTCGCCCTTCTCCACCAGGCGCAGCGGCTCGGTGATGATCATGCGGTGGGTCGCCGACGGGAAGTACTCGTCGATGGGCCGCTTGTTGACGGTGACGACGCCGGTGCCCGGCGCGCAGGCGGACGCGGGCGACCGCGGCCTTGCGGCGACCGGTGGCTTGGATCAGCGGCTTGGGCACGGATGGCTGTGCTCCTGCTCCGAGACGGGTAGGCGCCGGTGGGTGCGGGGGTCGACGGGTCAAGCGGCGTGGGGCTCTGGGCCGACGTGGGGGTGGGTCGGGCCGGCGTACACCTTGAGCTTGCGCAGCATCTGGCGCCCGAGCGGTCCCTTGGGCAGCATCCCCTTGACGGCCCGGCGGAATGTCTCCTCCGGCTGCTTGGCCAGCAGCTCGCTGTAGGTGCGCGCCGTGAGGCCGCCGGGATAGCCGGAGTGGCGGTAGTGGAACTTCTTGTCGGCCTTGCCGGCGGTCATCTGGATCTTGGCGGCGTTGACGACGATCACGTGGTCGCCGGTGTCGATGTGGGGGGCGAAGATGGGCTTGTGCTTGCCCCGCAGCACCCGGGCCACCTCGGTCGCCAGCCGGCCGAGCACGGCGCCGTCGGCGTCGACCTCGTACCAGACACGCTGGATGTCGGCGGGCTTGGGCGAGTAGGTGCGCACGGTCGTGTCCTCGGAGGTGTGCGGTTGGAGAAAAGGGGGCCGGAGCGCGCCAAGGCGCCGCGAGCCGACTCACCAGGATAGATGGTCACGGGCCGGGAATCGAGGCGGACGCGCCGAGGCGCCCCGTGGGGCGCCTCGTACGGTCCTGGTCTGACGAACCTGGTTGGTCTTAGTTGGACGAGGCGGCCGGGATGGCGCCGTGGCCATTACCCGAAAGAACCTCCACCTTGCGGGGCTTGGAAGCCTCGGAGACCGGAATCTGCAGGGACAGCACGCCATTGTCGTAGGTCGCCTCGACGGCGTCAGTGTTCAGATTGTCGCCCAGATGCAGCTTGCGCTCGTAGCGTCCCTGGGGCCGCTCGGTCAGTACGACCTTGTCGCCCTCCTCGGGGCTCCAACGCCGCTCGGCCGCGACCGACAGGACGTTCTTCTCCACGGTGACCTCGATCGAGGCGGGATCGACACCAGGGAGATCGAAGTTGACCACGAAGCTGTCACCGCGGCGGAAGGCATCCACCGGCATCAAGCGGACCCCGTGGACCCGGCGGCTGAACAGGCTGTCCGACAAGCGGTCGAAATCGCGGAAAAAGGGATCAAAGGTCGTCAACATTGGCATGGCACTCTCCTACATCGCTGGACTGTGTACTGCTACCTACAACTAAGTTGACAGTATACCACTCAGATTTCTTTTGTGTCCAATTTAGAGACGGGTGGTTTGGTGCGGCGTGTTCCCGGTGCTTATTGTGGGCGCAGTGACGGATCTCGCCACCCAACTGCTCGGCAGCACCGACCTCGGCTCCCCGCACGGCGTGACCGACCAGGACCACTGGGTCCGCCAGCTGTGGCACATCACCTACATCTTCGCCATGCCGATCTGCGTGATCGTCCTCGGGCGGGATCATCTGGTGCATCTTCCGCTACCGCGTCACGGCCCGGTAAGGAACGGCCGCGCCGCCCAGTTCCAGTACCACATCCCCATCGAGGCCGCCTACACCATCATCCCGCTCGTCATCGTGGCCATCGTGTTCGGCTTCATGTACAACGCCGAGAACCACGTCGATGCCATCTCCAAGACCCCCGCCGTCAAGATCACCGTCGAGGGCTTCCAGTGGGGCTGGCGGTTCACGTACCCCAACGGCCACCAGCAGGTCGGTACCGTATCGACGAGCTGGACATCAACGACTTCAACAACCTGCCCGTGTTGTACGTGCCCGCCGGGGAAACGGTGCAGCTGCACTTGGTCTCCGACGACGTCGTCCATACCTTCTATGTCAAGGAGTTCCTCTTTCAGCGAGACATGATCCCGGGCATCGACAACACCGTGGACATCACCGTCACCAAACCGACCGAGATGTACGGCGAGTGCAACAACATCTGCGGCCAGTACCACGCCTACATGCGCTTCCTCGTGCAGGCGATGACGCCGGCCGACTATCAGAAGTGGTACGCCAACCAGCCACCGTGTTCGATTACCACGGCGGGTCAGCCGGGCATCCAGCTGCGCCCGAACCTCACACCGGGCAGCCCGCTCTGCCCGACCTCCTTGAGCACGGAACACTTGACCACTGAACCCCTCGGCGAAGCCGCTATCGGCTCGGGAACATCGCAGCCATGACCCTGATCCAGGACCGCCCGCCCGAACCTGTGGCCGCCGAGGCCGAGCCAGCACTCATGGAGATCGTCCCCGGGCCCCGGCCCAGGGGACTGGTCAAGTACATCACCAGCACCGACCACAAGCAGATCGGCCTCAACTACCTAGTCACCGCGTTCATCGGGTTCCTCTTCGCTGGCCTCCTGGCCGAGGGCATCCGGACGCAGCTGATCGTGCCCAACAACCACTTCGTGTCGGAGAACGTGTACAACCAGCTGTTCACCATGCACGGCACGATCATGCTGTTCGTGTTCCTCGGGCCGTTCGCCTTCGCCGGCCTGGGCAACTACCTGATCCCGTTGATGATCGGGGCGCCCGACATGGCCTTCCCCCGGTTCAACAACCTCTCCTATTGGTTGTACCTCGGGGGCTTTCTCCTCATGTCGGCCGGGTTTTTGACCAATAACGGCGCGGCCAACTTCGGATGGTTTGGGTACGCCCCGCTTACCGAGGCGATCCACTCCCCTGGCCCCGGCGCGGACATGTGGATCCTCGGGGTGGGCCTGACCGGCTTGTCCGGCATCTTCACGGCCGTCAATATCATCACCACTATTTTCACGCTGCGCGCCCCGGGCATGGTGATGTTCCGCATGCCGATCTTCGTGTGGAACCAGCTGGTCACCATGTTCCTGATCTTGCTGGCCTTCCCGGTCCTGACGGCAGCCTTCGCCCTGCTCTGGATCGACCGGCACCTCGGAGGGCACTTCTACGACCCGAACAAGGGCGGCCAGCCCATCCTGTGGCAGAACCTGTTCTGGTTCTTCGGGCACCCGGAGGTCTACATCCTGGCGCTGCCCTACTTCGGGATCGTGACCGAGGTGTTGGCCACCATGTCCAAAAAGCCGGTCTTCGGCTACAAGGGCATGATCGGCGCCACCCTCTCCATCGGCGCCCTGTCGATGGGCGTGTGGGCCCACCACATGTACACGACCGGGGCGGTCCTCTTGCCCTTCTTCGCCGCCCTTTCACTGCTCATCGCAGTGCCGACCGGGATCAAGTTCTTCAACTGGATCGGAACCATGTGGCGGGGAACCATCACCATAAACACTGCTGTCCTCTTTGCTTCGGCTTCCTGACCATGTTCCTCTTCGGCGGCATCACCGGCGTGATCCTGGCCCAGCCCGTGCTGGACTTCCAGCTGCACAACACTTACTTCGTGGTCGCCCACTTCCACTACGTCATGTTCGGCGGATCGGCTTTTGCTGGCTTTGCGGGCATCTACTACTGGTATCCCAAGTTCACCGGCCGCCTGCTGCACGAGGGGCTTGGGCAAACTGAGCTTCACCCTGATGTTCATCGGCTTCAACCTGAGCTTCTTCCCTCAGCACGACCCTCGGCCTGCGGGGCATGCCCCGGCGCATTGAGACCTACCCCGCCAATATGGGCTGGAACTGGCTCAACGAGTGGTCCAGCATCGGCGCCTACATCCTCGGCATTGGGGTGGCCGTCACCGTGGTCAATCTCGTCTACTCCTACCGGACAGGCAAGATCGCCGGCGACAACCCGTGGGACGGGCAGACGCTGGAGTGGGCCTGCTCCTCACCACCTCCTGACCACAACTTCGAGGCCTTGCCACCGATCCGGTCCGAGCGTCCGGTGTGGGACGCCAACCATCCGGACGAGTTGACGAGGGTGGGACATTAAGCCATGAAAGTCGAGTGGCGGACCGTTCTCGGCGCATCCATCTTCCTGGGGGCCACCGGCGGCGTCTACTGGGCTCTGAAAAACGAGCCCACCGAGGCGGCCGGCGTCGTCATGCTGATTTTCGGCTTTGCCGCCTACGGCATGCTCTTCGGATACCTGCTGTTGCAGTACCTGCGGCGCCACAAGATCCCCCGCCCCGAGGACCGCTTCGACGCCACCAACGCGGACGGCGAAGGCGTCGTGGGCTACTTCCCGAGCGCCTCCATGTGGCCCGCGGGCATGGCACTCGGGATGATCTTCGCCGTTATCGGCCTCATCTACGGGTTGTGGTACTTGATCGTCGGAGGGATTTTGTTCTTCGGGGCCGTGATCGGCTGGATGGTGGAATCCGAGTTCGAGGTCGAGGTTCCCGATACCGAGGAAGAAGAAGAGGCGGCCCTGGAGGCCGGACACCCCGGCCATATCGATCCGCACGTCGAGCACATCGACTAGTTCGGCTGCGCCGCAGCGCCTCCTGGGCCGCGTGATCAGCTTCGGCCCGATGGTGGTTCGGCCGGTTCGTCGGGCGTTGGTCCGCCCGGCGCCGATCCGGCTGGCCCGGCCGATGCTGGTCCCGCCGATCCAGATCCGGCCGGTCCCGCCGGCCGGCTCGGCACCGGATCCGCCCGAAGCAGGGTTACCGGGCTGCCCGCGTCGGCAGGCCCAGGGCGCGGCGCAGCTCGGCTGTGCAGGGCCTGGTTGACGTCGGCCGAGACCACCACCAGGCGCCCCACCAGGTACAGCCCGAGCAGCAGGGCGGCGGAAACGCCGAGGGCGCCATACAGCTCGGACGCGCTAGTCACGCGCCGGGCCAGGTAGTACACGGTCACCAGGTGCAAGGCCTGGACGCCGAGGCCGAAGACCAGAGCGCCAGGGATGAGGGCGGCGTACGAGGCGTCACCGTGAGGAAACTGGATCGTGACCAGCCACCAGGCCGCCGCGTACACCCCGAAATCCGCCAGCATGGCGACCAACCCCGGGGTGGCGGCGGCGTCGCGGATCACAGCCGCCAGCGACGTGACTGCCCCAATAGCCAAGCACGCCCCCAAGAAGACTCCGATGAGCCGCGGCCTGCGAACGATCTTCGTCCTCGGGCTGCCCCAGATCAGCGCGTGGGCTACCCATAGCGCTCGAATGAGTCCGTTGGTGGCGACGTACAAGAGCAGTACGCCGACGATGAGCGCCAGCCACCGGGTGCCGCTGGACTGGTGGGCGGCCTGATTTATGGACTGCGCGGGGATGGAGACAATGCCCAGATCGCGAACAGTCTGGGCCGGTGCGTCCGGGCCGGCCGCGGAGGCGAATCCCAGACCGGCGATTAGCACCAGACACGCCGGCAACATCCACAGAAAGAACCGGTAGGCCAAGGCGGCCGCCAGCAGGCTGCCACCCGTGTCACGGTCGACTTCTACCGCGGCGAAAGCCACGTCGACGCTCTTGCTTTGCTCCCTGCGTCCTTCGAGCCGCTGGCGCATTGCGTCGGCCCGGTCCCGGGCGACCTCGGCGCGGGCCTTGACTGCACGGACCCAACGGCTGGCAGCTTGGCGACGCCCTGGTGCGTTCACCACCCCGCCCGGCTCCGCATCTTGTGACCGAGGACTTTCAGTGGCCACGAGGTGCGATTCTAAGTGGCGGTCTGCGAGTGCGGTCGAGGCCGGGCGGGCCGCGGCCGGGCGGGCCGCGGCCGCGGTCGGCCCCGGCTGACCGACCCGAGCGGCCCACCCCCGGCGGGTGCCGATTTGGGGGCAGGTGCCAGTTCAGGGGCTACTGTGCCGGCAAGTTTGTTCGCCGACGCAGCCGAGGGAGCGCATATGGAAGCTGGGGCTTCGCCTGATTCGTTGGAACCACTCCGCCGGATGGGACGCTGGTGGGGTCTGCTGTTGATTTTCGGGCTACTGACCCTGGCTCTCGGCATCGCCATCACCTTCCGCCCCGGCGGTACGGTGCGCGTGCTGGCCATCATTTTCGGTATTTGGCTGCTGGTGTTGGGAGTCTTCTGGATCATTCTGGCCATCGCCGACCGCGGTGAAGGCGGAGGCAGTCGGATGGCGCTGGTCTTCCTGGGCTTGCTGAGTATCTTGATCGGCCTGCTCGTGCTCCATCATCCCTTCGAGACCGTAGCTGTCGTCGGCTTTATCATCGGCGTGTTCTGGGTGGTCGGGGGTGTGGCGCTGCTGATCGCCGGCCTCAGTCCGGAAGCCGAGGGCCGGCGGACCCGGCTCATCGTGCTCGGTCTGATCTACGCCATCACCGGCATTATCTGCCTCGTCTACCCCGGTCTGTCCCTGACCATTTTGGCCGTCATTTTGGGCATCGGGCTGATCGTGTCGGCCATCGTGGACGTGGCTTTGGCGTTTCAGCTGCGTCGATTGTCAAAGGCGTGATGGGTCGAGGTCGGATTGGGGCCTGCACCGGCGCCGGCCCCAGCCCGGCGTGGTTGGGAACTGCGGATGCGGGCGGTTGGTCGTGTGGAGGGCGGCGCTGATTCGGTTGGGTTGAGGCGGCTGGCTGGCGTTGGCCCGAGGGCAGCCCGCGTCGGGGGGTTAGTGTGACCTCCCTGGTCCGACGGGCCGGTGATAGCGTCGCCCGCGATGACAGGCACCGAGCCGAGTCATAGCAGTCCCCACCCACCGTCACGCTGGCGTTGGCCGGATCGTCGCATCATGCGGATCGTTTTGGCGGCCGTAGGCGTGATCTACGCCATCATCTTCATCGTCCTCAACCGGACGAAGGTGCGCATCCACTTCGTGTTCTTCACGGTGAGCAGCCGGTTATGGGTCGGCTTTTTGGTATGCCTGGCGCTCGGGGCGCTGCTCGGCCACGGCTTCGGGGTGTACCGCCGGCGACGATCCACACGGGCCCACGGACCCGACCACCGGAGCACGCCGCAACCGCCCTAGCCGGTGGGCAAGCGACCGGGTTGCCCGCATCAAGTCGGCCGGGCGGGCCGGGGGCCAGCGGGCCACCGCGCCAGCGCGCCGGCGGGCCAGCGGGCCACCCGGCCACCCCCACCCGGCCACCCGGCCACCGCCCCACGCGGCCAGCGGACCGAGCGGTGGGCCCGATCCGGTACGGACCGACCTCGCTGACTGGGGCCGAGGGCCGATCCAGGGTCATGCCAAGCGCGACGACGGTGGGTCGAGTCGCGGTCCATCCGGGCGCGCCCACACGTCCACGCCTCGCGAGCTTGATCGGAGAAGCGCGACGTGTGGACCAAACCCTGGGCGCAACGGGGCCCTCCCGCGTCCACGCTTCGCGGTCGTCGCATCGAGGGCCCCAAAGCGTGGACAAAACCGGGCACGCCCCTCTGGCTGCTCGGCTACTGGCGGCCCCGAACTGAACGCCAAGCCCCCGCCGCGGGCCGAACCCCGCCGGAGGCCGAACCCGCCGCCGAACCGCCGGGCGGCCGACCCCGAGGAGCCGAGCGCCGAGGAGCGGCCGGCAACGCCCCGCGGATGCAATCGCGTCCGCCCGGCCGACGGCTAACCGACAGCTCCGCACCTAAGCCGACGCCAGCCGACTAGGCCACCGCATGACGCGCCGTGCACGGCACGCGCTGCCGGTCACCATCCGCTAGCCGCGAGACGCCGACCCGCTCCGACCCTCGTCCCCGCGTACACCGTCGGTACACCGCGTACACCGAAGACCTCTCGGCTATTCGGAAGCGTGACCCGAACTCTCTTCGCCGCTGCCAACCCGGGCCGGGGCGTCGCCCGCCGGGGTGGACCCCGGCCCGGACCCCGGCGGTCCATTCCCGGACTCCCCGGCGACCGCAACTTCCCGGCGCTCGTCGGTGTGCCCGTCCTCGCCACCATGCCCGTTGCCGTGGTGTTCGGACAGCGTGTGGTAAGCGCCGTCAGCGGTCCGGATGATGATGCCGCCGACGGGGCGTTGGATGGGATGGGCTCCCGAACGCTGGAGGGCCTGGCACGCCTTGTAGGCGATCAGGAAGCCCACGACCGGACCGATCAGCACGCTGTACTGGAGGATCTCGATCAGGCGTTCGAACGCGATGTGGAAGTTGTTGGCGAGCAGATCGGTGGCGCAGGCGAGGGTCAGAACCGAGAAGAAGATGATGGCCGCCACGCCGACCCCCGTCCGGAAGGGTTTGTCCCGGGGTCGGTCCAGCAGATTGTGGGCGCCGTAGTCGTTGTAGATCTTCTTGTCGATCCAGGGCCAGGCGTACATGATCGTGAATACCAACCCCGGGATCAGCAGGCCCGGGAAGACCGGGTTGGCGATCTCGTGGCCGAAGGAGCGGAACTCCCAGTGCGGCCAGAGTCGTACCGATCCATCCAGCCAGCCGAGATACCAGTCCGGCTGGGAACCTGCGGACACCGTGTAGGGGGTGTACGGGCCGTAGATCCAGACCGGGTTGATCTGGAAGATGCCGCCGAAAAGGAAAATCACCCCGCTGACGATCATGAACAGACCGCCCGCTTTAAGAGCGTACTGTGGCCAAATCCGGCTGCCCCGGATGTTGGTCTCGGTCTTGCCCACGCCCGGGAAGTCGGTGTGTTTCTGACGCCACAAAATCATTAAGTGGGCGGTGAGTAGGCCCACGATGATGGCCGGGAACAGGAACTCGTGTATGACGAACAGACGGGGGATGAAAGACGTACCCGGGTAGGCACCGCCCCAGATGTTGTAGACGAGCCAGGTGCCGACGAATGGTATGCCTTCGACGATCGAGTAGATAACCCGGAGTCCGGTGCCTGACAGGAGGTCGTCGGGGAGGGAGTAGCCGGTGAACCCCTCCAGCATGACTACCATCCACAGGGTCAGGCCGATGATCCAGTTGATCTCCCGGGGCTTCCGGAACGCGCCAGTGAAGAAAATCCGGGCCATGTGGAAGAACACTGCTGCCAGGAAGATCAAGGCGGCCCAGTGGTGGGCCTGGCGCATGATCAGCCCGCTCCGGGTATTGAAGGAAATATTGATGACCGACTGGTAGGCCTCGGTCATGTGCTGCCCGAGCAGTGGAGCGTAAACGTGCCCGCTGGTGGGGGCGTAGATGACGTCGGTCGACGACGGCACGTAGAAGAAGGTCAGGTAGATCCCGGTCACGATCAGGATGATCAGCGAGTCCATAGCGATCTCGCCGACCATGAACGACCAGTGGTCCGGGAAGATCTTGTCGAGGACGCTGGTCAGGAACTTCGACGACCCGAACCGCTCGTCGACGGTGTCCAGGCCGCTCTTGCCCAGCGAGAAGCGCCTGTGCGCCTTCACCCGTTCCTGGGTCGTACTCATCAGCCGCGGTTCCAAAAGCCAGGCCCGACGGGTTCGAGGTAGCCGTGCTGGGCTACGACGTGTCCGTTGGCATCGGTCGTTATCGCCAGCTGGGGCAAGGAGCGGGACGCCGGTCCGAACACTGGCTTGCAGTCTTCCAAAACGTCGAACGTGGATTGGTGGCAGGGGCAGACCAGCTGGTGGGTCAAGACGTTGTACAGGCTGGCCGGGCACCCGGCGTGCGTGCAGATCTTGGAGAAGGCGACGAGGCTGCCGATGTTCCAACCGACCCGAGCCGGCGGGATCTCGAACCTGGCAGGATTTCCGATGTTGATGAGGAGCGTGGGTCCCAAGGCGTTGTCCATGTGGCCCTCGGGGAACACGGTCAGGATACCGTCGACCGGGATGTCGCCCGGCTTGACCGGGTTGCCATCGACAGTGAGCGCCCGCGTCCCGGAAGTCCAGCCCGTGTCGTACAAGCTGGTGTGAGGCCTGGGCCCGAGCGACGCCAGCGGGAAGAGGGCAGCCAGCCCGAAGATCCCCCCGACCGCGCCGAGCATCTTGTAGAGGAACGGCCGCCGGGCCATGACATCGACACCCCGAGATAGCGACTCGGCGGCGGCCTCACGGTCCTGGCCGGCACTCACATCGTGATGGCCGCGGCTGGCGATCACGTCGTTGCCGGGCAGGAGGTCGCGTGCCCACAAAACAAAGCCGACGCCGAGACCCAGAAACGCGGTAGCCCACAAGGCCCCTTCCGCCTGCGTCTGGCCCCCGGCTACATACGTCCAGGCCAGCCCGATCGACGCCAGCACCGTCAGGGTCCAGCAGAAGGCGATACGCATCTCCGCCCGCCGGGCGCCTTTGGGGTCGTCCTGGTAGCGCCAGCGGGTGTCGTCCTGGCCCTTCGGGACGTCGTCCGGCCACGGCTCGCCCGGGTCGATCCCGAAATGACGGGGATTGAACTTGAGGCTGGTGGCCAGGTCCTCGAACTCGGGTGGTGCCCCATCGGGGTGGGGTCCAACTGTCGAACCCGGGGGCGAGGAACCAGGGGGCAGGTTGGGGTCCGTGCTCGTCATCCTCTCGTGCCAATCATGCGCACGGCGAACCACAACAGGCTAAACCCGATCACTACCCCGACGAAGCCCTCGCCGACCGGGCCGAAGAAGGAAATGCCTAAGCCGCCAGGGGACGCAGGGTGATGAAGGTACTGCACGTAGTGAGCGATGGCCGACATCTCCTGGTTGCTCATCACCGCTGGGCCGAACACCGGCATGGGGCGGGGGCCAACCCGAACGGCCTCGGCCACCTGTGTCAGGTTGGCGTTGCGCAGGCTCGGCACCACGTTGCCCTTGGAGAGCATGCCGCCCGATCCCGAAGCGTGATGGCACTGGGCGCAGTTGATGGCGAACGCCTGCATGCCCTGAGAAAGGGTGACGCAGTTGGGCGCCGGGGCAGCGGTCGGGCACAGGGGTCCCACGGTCGGGATCGTGGGTCCAGCCGGGTTACCGGTGATGACCGGCAGGGCGTTGATGTAGGCGACGAGCTGGCGGATCTGCAAGGGGTTGAAGTACGGCCGGTGGCGGATGGGTTCATTGGCCGGGTTGTTGAGCGGCATGCGGCCCGTCGTCAGATAGAAGTCGGCGGCGGCAGCCCCCACGCTGACCAGCGCCGGGGCGTTGGTCTGGCCGCCCTCGCCCTGGAAGCCGTGACAGCTCTGGCAGCTGGCCTGGTAGAGCAGCTGGCCGGCCTGGATGTCGGCCGGATTGGTGCTCACCAGGTTGCTCTGCCCGTTGGCGCGCGGTCCGACCATGAAGAAGATCGAGCCCGCCACCACGGCCAGGGCGATCAACGCGAACGGTCCGGCAAGCAACCGACGGTGGCGGGCGAGCACGGTCATTTGAGCTCGAATATCACGAGGAACAGCGCGATCCATACCACATCCACGAAGTGCCAGTAGTAGGAGAGGAACTCGATCGCCGGCATTGTTCGATGTCCGAACCGGCGGGTCTTCAGCGTGCGGATGGCGATGAGGATCATGCCGAACAGGCCGGCGAGCACGTGCAAGAAGTGGAAGCCCGTGAGCGTATAGAAGGCGGACCCGAAGGCATTGGTGTCGATGCCGAAGTCGCGATTCAGGTAGTCCGAGATCTGCAGGAACTCGAAGAGGCTGCCCAGAACGAACGTCAAGGCGAGCCAACCCAGCCAGCCCCATTTGCTACCACGAATTGCCCGGTGCACCCCGTACTGCATGGTGAACGACGACAGCACCAGGAGGATGGTCGCCACCAGCACCGGCGGGACGTCGAGCTTGTCCTGCAGCGGGGGCCAGGGCGAGGTGGCGGCCCGCAAGCTGAAGAACGCGGCAAACAGCCCGGAGAAGAACATCAGTTCCGACGCCAGCCAGACCAGCACGCCGACCTGCAGCAGGTGCGGTCGGTAGTGAGCGGGATCCACCGGCCGCACCACCGTCGGAGGGCTGACGGCTGCCGGGCCCGATGTGGAGAGCGCAGTCACTGACCTTATTTCTACACAACCCGCCGCCGCGATCCCAACCCGGGGCCCTCGGCCCGCGGCTCGACAGTAACGTGGGGTCCTGATGGTGCCTGCCGTCGACCTCACCCCGCTGGACTTCTTCACCAAAGCCAGCCCCGATCCGGTACCGGTCATCCTCATCGTCGTCAGCACGGGCTGGTACCTGTGGGCGGTGCGCCGCCTAGCTGCCCGCGGGCGACCCTGGCCGAAGGCTCGCATGGCCTCCTACCTGCTCGCCGAGCTGCTGCTGACGGTGGCGGTGGTGTCGGGCCTGGCGGCCTACGACGACACCAACTTCACCATCCACACCATCCAGCACATCTTCATCGGGATGCTCGCCCCGATCTTCCTAGCCCTCTCGGCGCCGATCACGCTGGCCTTGCAGTCCAGCAACCGCACCGTGCAGACCGGCCTGCTGAAGGTTCTGCACAGCCGGGTCGCCCGGGTGCTCACCCACCCGCTGGTGACCTGGCCGCTCTACGGAGCGTCGTTGTTCACGCTGTACTTCACCGGGTTGTACGCCTACAGCCTCCACCACGAGGTGGTCCACCAGATTATCCACCTCCATCTACTCGTGGTCGGCTGTCTGTTCTTCTGGCCGGCCATCGGTGTCGATCCGCTGCCGCGACGCCTCAACCACGGAGTGCGCATCGCCTACCTGATGCTCGCCCTTCCGTTTCACACCCTGCTGGGTATGTCGCTCGAAAGCCAAACAACCCCCATCGCGCCAGGCATCTCGCTGACGGACCTGCACACCGGAGGCGGCCTGATGTGGGTTGCCGGGGAAGCCACCGGCCTGCTCTGCACGCTGGCCGTGTTCATCTCCTGGCTGCGCACCGACGAACGAGCCGCCCGGCGCAACGACCGGGTCACCGAGGCGGCTGCGGCCGTCCAGCTGGCGCACTGGCGGGCCGCACGCGACGCCGCCGCCCGGGCGGCCGGAGCGGGCTGGGGGGCCGCCTCGTCGACGGTCCGGGCAGACAGTCGTGGCGTGCCGCACGGCGAGCAACAGGACGCCGCCGGACGAGACGCCCGGGTCGCCGCTTCGCCGGCCTCCTCGGTCATCACCGCCGGCTCGGCGGGCCCCGGCGCCCCGCCGAGCAGTTGATCTCTCTCGACGACCTGCTGGCCGCCCGGGACCGGGTGAAGCCCGTGATCCGCCCCACCCCCGTGGATCGGTCCGATTCGCTATCTCGCCTCGCCGGGCGGCCCGTGCTGCTCAAGCCGGAGCACCAGCAACGGACGGGCTCGTTCAAGATCCGGGGCGCCTACAACCGCATCGCCCAGCTTCCGCCAGGTGTCCCGGTGGTCGCGGCCTCGGCTGGCAACCACGCCCAGGGGGTGGCGCTGGCCGCCACGCTCACACGCCGCGCCGCCACGATCTTCATGCCACGCGGTGCCGCGCTCCCCAAGGTGACCGCGACGCGGACCTACGGCGCCACCGTCCGCCTCGAAGGCGAGGTGGTCGACGACAGCATCGCCCTGGCCCAGGCTTTCGCCGCCGGGACCGGCGCGGTCTACGTGCCGCCGTTCGACGACCCGCAGGTCATCGCCGGGCAGGGCACCGTCGGGCTGGAACTGGCGGAGGAGGCGCCGGATGCGGAGGTGGTGGTCGTTCCGGTGGGGGGCGGCGGCCTCTTGGCCGGCGTCGCCGCTGCCTTGACGCTCAGCAACGGTCCCGTTCGGGTCGGCCCGGGCGCCCGTCTGGAAGGGCCGCGGACCCGGACCCGGATCGTGGGGGTGGAGGCCGCCGGCGCGCCGACCTTGACCCGGGCCCTGACCGAGGGCAGGCCCGTGCGGTTGGATCGCCTCGCCACCATGGCGGACGGCATCGCGGTCCGGATGTGCAGCGAGCTGACGCTGAGCCTGGCGCAGAACTACGTCGACGACATCGTGACCGTGGACGAGGAGGAGATCAGCCAGGCCATGTTGCTCCTCGTGGAACGGGCCAAAGCCGTGGTCGAGCCGTCCGGGGCGGCGTCGTTGGCCGCCATCCTGGCGGGACGCGTGTCGGGTTCGGGACCGGCGGTCGCCGTCTTGTCGGGCGGCAACATCGACCCTCTCCTGCTAACCAAGCTCATCGAGCACGGTCTTACGGCGGCGGGACGCTATCTCACCCTCCGCATTGTCATGGCCGACCGCGTCGGCGCCCTGGCGGCCCTGAGCGGTGAACTTGCCCGCCTCGGCCTGAACGTCCTCGACGTCGAGCACCATCGCAGCGGCCGGGACCTGGCCCTGTCGGAGGTAGAAGTGCAGATCACGGTGGAAACCCGCGACTTCGCCCATCACCGGGAGGTGGTCGAGGCGCTTACCGCTGCCGGCTACCGGGCCGAGCCGGTCACCTGAAGAAACCGGCCGAGCCGTAGCTGACCTCCCACAGGCACAGCCCGTGGGGGGGAGCCAGCTGTCCGGCGGCGGCGCGGGAGCGGGCTCGCACGACGGCCGCCATTTCCCCGGCTTTCCGTTTGCCGCGGCCGACGTCGACCATCGTCCCGACGATGCTGCGGACCATCTGCTGGCAAAACGAAGACGCCTCGATCTCGAAGCGCACCATCCCATTACCGAGGTCCAGCCAATCGGCCTGCCGCACGATCCGCACCAGCGACGCCCCCTCGACCGGCGGCCTTCGGCAGAAGGACGAGAAGTCCTGCTCCCCATACAGGGCATCGCACGCCAGCCGCATGGCGGTCAGATCGAGAGGCTGTTCCACGTGCCAGGCCGTGGCCGAGCTGAAGGGATCGGCCGCGGGCTGGTTCCACAGGGTGTAGCGGTAGCGCCGTCCGGTCGCCCAGCGTCGAGCGTCGAAGCCCGCCGGAGCCCGCTCCGCCTCACGCACCACCACGCTGGGCCGCAGAGCCCGGTTGACGGCGCGCCGCAGCGCCGTCAAGTCGACGTCGGCGCGGGCGTCGAAGCTGACTACCTGCCCCCACGCGTGCACGCCCACGTCAGTCCGGCCCGCGCAAGTGAGCTCGACGGTGTGGCGCAGGTGTCGTTCGAGGGCACCGGCCAGAGCCCCGCCGACGGTTGGCACATCAGGCTGCAGGGCAAAGCCGTGAAAGCCGGCGCCGTGGTAGGCGACCAGCATCCGTAGCCGCAGGCTTGGACCGGCGGTCACTGCGGCCGGAGCGGCCGGCCCGGCGTCTTCGGAAAAAAGGGTCAGCGCGTCGCGACCTCGCTGCTGGCGGGAAGCTCAGCGACGCGCCCCGTCATGGGATCTACGGAAACGAGGCCGCTAGCGCTGGACGAACTCGATCCGCGCCATAGGAGCGTTGTCCCCGTGGCGAGGGCCCAGCTTGAGGATCCGGGTGTAGCCACCCGGCCGATCGACGAAGCGCGGACCGATGTCGGTGAACAGCTTGTTGGCCATGTCCTTGTCCCGGATGAACGCCACGACCTGGCGCTGAAGATGCACCGCCCGGTCCTCGTCGACGTGGGCCTTCTTGGCTTTGGTGACGCACTTCTCCACGACCGGACGGAGTGCCTTGGCCTTCGCCTCGGTAGTGACGATGGCCTCAGCCGCGATCAGAGAGGCGACCAGGTTGCCCATCATGGCCTTCTGATGCTCGGCGTCTCCGCCGAACCGGGGGCCCTTCCGAGGCCGACCGGGGAGGGTGGCCACCGGATCAGCCCTCCTTGGTACGCAGGGACAGGCCGCGCTCGTCGAGCTTCTGGAGCACCTCGTCAAGCGACTTCTGGCCGAAGTTGGTGATCGCCAGAAGGTCGTCCTCGGTCTTCTGTACCAGTTCGCCGACCGTGTTGACCTGAGCGCGCTTGAGGCAGTTGCGGGGCCGCTCAGAGAGGTCCAGGTCCTCGATCGGCAGGTCGAGGTCCGGCGATCCGCTGGTGGCTGCTCCCACGTCGCCCAACTCCAAGCCCTGCGGGCTCTCGCTCATGTCCGCGACCAAGCCGACCAGCGAGCGTAACGTATCGCCAGCCGAAGCCAGCGCTTCCCGGGGCGAAATGGACCCGTCGGTCGTGATGTCGAGGATGAGGCGGTCGAAGTTGGTGGATTGCTCGACCCGGGTCGGCTCTACGCTGAAGGCCGCCACCCGGATAGGCGAGAAGATCGAGTCGACCGGGATGACACCGATAGTGGAGGACCTCTTGTTGCGGTCGGCGGATGCGTAGCCGCGGCCCCGCTCGACCGTGAGGTCGGCGGCCAAGCGACCGCGGGTGACCGTGGCGATCACCAGATCCGGGTTGAGGATTTCCACGTCGCTCGTCAGCACGATGTCCCCTGCCGTGACCGTGGCAGGACCCCGCACGTCCAGGCGGAGCGTGACGGCCTCGTCGCCCTGCGTGGTGAGGACGATGTCCTTGATGTTGAGAATGATGTCGGTGACATCCTCTTTGACTCCGGGCAGGGTGGTGAACTCATGGAGCGCCTCGTCGAAGCGCACCTGGGTGACCGCTGCACCGGGAATCGAGGACAGCAGCGTACGGCGCAGGGCCACGCCGAGGGTGTGGCCGAATCCGGGCTCAAGAGGGCCGACGGCGAAGCGCTGCCGGTTGCCTTCCTGATCGCCCAGGGGCTCGACGGTGGGACGTTGAATGATCAGCATGTGCGACTTCCTGGTGGTGACTACTTGGAATAGAGCTCGACGATGAGCGATTCGCGGACGGGCACATCGATGTGCTCTCGAAGCGGCTGGTCGACGATGGTGACCTGCTGCCCCTCGGCACTGGTCTCGAGCCAGGGGGGGACCTGACGGTCCAGGGTATCGAGGTTGTGCCGAACGACGATCATGCCGCGCGCCTTCTCCTTGAGGGCGACAGTGTCTCCCTTGCGGACCCGGTAGCTGGGAATCGTGACCCGCTTCCCGTTGACCAGCACGTGGCCGTGCCGGACCAGCTGCCGGGCCTGGGCCCGGCTGGCACCCCAGCCCGCCCGGAAGACCACGTTGTCGACCCGCATCTCGAGCATGCGCAGCAGGTTCTCGCCGGTGATACCGGACTGGCGGTTCGCCTCTTCGTAGAGATTGTGGAACTGCTTTTCGAGCACGCCGTAGATGCGGCGGGCCTTCTGCTTCTCGCGCAGCTGGGTCAAGTACTCGGACCCCTGCCGCATGCGGTCCCGGCCGTGCTCACCGGGCGGGTACGGGCGTCGCTCGATGGGGCACTTCATGGAGTCGCACTTAGGGCCCTTGAGAAACAGCTTCATCTTCTCTCGCCGGCACAACCTGCATACCGGGCCGGTATATCTCGCCATCGCCTACACCCTCCGGCGCTTCTTGGGACGGCACCCATTGTGCGGGATGGGTGTGACGTCCTTGATCCCGGCCACCTCAATACCGGTGTTCATGAGTGACCGGATCGCCGTCTCCCGACCGGACCCGGGTCCTTTGACCAGGACCTCGACCTTGCGCACGCCGTGCTCCATGGCCCGGCGGGCGCAGGCTTCCGCGGCGAGCTGGGCGGCAAACGGAGTCGACTTGCGCGAGCCCTTGAAACCGACGTTGCCGGCCGATGCCCAGGCCAGCACGTTGCCCTCGGGGTCACTGATGGAAACGATGGTGTTGTTGAACGAACTCTTGATGTGCGCCACCCCGTACGCGACGTTCTTGCGCTCGCGGCGGCGGGGGCGTCGGCCACCGGGCTTGGGCTTCGCCATCAGGCGCGTCCCCCGGGGGCGGGCTGGCAGGGAGTCAGATTCGAGATGTTGTCCATGCTCCTCATTGGTCGTCGCCCCCCGCGAGCGCGGCGCTGAGCCGCGAGCAGCGGGGCATATGCCGTCTTAGTGCTTCCGTACCTTCTTCTTGCCAGCGACCGTCTTCTTGGGTCCCTTGCGAGTCCGGGCGTTGGTATGGGTGCGCTGGCCGTGCACGGGCAGGCCACGACGGTGCCGGATCCCCTGGTAGGAGCCGATCTCCATCTTGCGCTTGATGTCCTGCGAGACGTCGCGGCGGAGATCGCCCTCCACCTTGAGGTTGGCGTCGATCCAGTTGCGGAGTCGCACTACCTCCTCGTCGGTCAGGTCGCGGACCCGTGTCGCGGCGTCGATGCCAGTTCCCTCGCAGACCTGGGTGGCCGACGTCTCACCGATGCCGTAGATGTAAGTGAGCGACGTGCCGAGCCGCTTCTCTCTCGGAATGTCGACGCCCGCGATGCGTGCCATGCACGTTCCTCCTAACCCTGGCGCTGCTTATGGCGCGGATTGGTGCAGATGACCATGACCCGGCCGTGACGGCGGATCACCTTGCAGTGTTCACATATCGGTTTTACGCTCGGACGAACTTTCACGGCAACACTTCCTATCGGAGGGGAGCGGAGGCGCGTTGGGCGCGCCAAACCGCTGCGAGCCGGCTGGTCATGTTACTACACGCGCCGTCATAACGTCGACCGGACGGCCCGTGCCGCTTTCAGTCCGGCAAGGTCAGAACTTCCGGCCCGTCCTCGGTGACGGCGATGGTGTGCTCAAAGTGGGCGGAGAGGCTCCCGTCGGCCGTGACCACGCTCCAGCCGTCGTCCAACTGGACGGTCTCGGGACCGCCGGCATTAACCATGGGTTCCACCGCGTAGACCATCCCCGGCTTCAGGATCGGGCCGGGCCGCCCCGGCCAGTAGTTGGGGACCTGAGGATCCTCGTGCATGGCGGTCCCGATGGCGTGACCCACATACTCCCGGACGACCGAGAACCCGGCTCCCTCGGCCACGGTCTGCACGGCCAGGCCGATGTCGTGCAGCCGGTTACCCGGCCGGATCTGCTCGATGCCGGCCCACAGGCTCTCCTCGGTGACCTTGATCAGCTTCTCGGCCATCGGGTCGATGGCGCCGATCCCCATGGTGAAGGCGGCGTCGCCGTGGTAGCCCTCGATGATGGCGCCACAGTCGATGGACAGAATGTCGCCTTCGGCCAACCGGTAATCACCGGGGATGCCGTGCACGATCATGTCGTTGGGCGACGTGCAGATGACCGCCGGGAAACCGTGGTAGTTGAGGAAGTTGGACCGGGCTCCCCGCCGCGCCAGGACCTCGCGGGCCACCCGGTCGAGTTCGGCAGTCGTCACACCCGGCTTGGCTGCGGCCCGCGTGGCGGCGTGCATCTCGGCCACCACCCGGCCAGCCCGGCGCATCTTGCCGATCTCCTCCTTGCTGCGTAACACCATTCCAGTGAACCACCTGAGGGCCGGATTGCGGTGGCCCGGGCGGGGCGAGAGGGGCATGACTGGGCAGCAGTTTCGGAACCGATGTTCTCGGCCTCGGTTGGTATCGAGTCCGGGTCCTGAGACCGGACCGGCGCCCCCTCGATTTTGGTATCTTTAACAGCTATAAGCTGGTAAAGATACCAAAATAGGTCAGAAACCTAGTACGTCGAGCCAAACACACTGGAATGCAGCGAGGCGGCCCACCCGATCCAAGCCAGACACCTGACCTGCGCCCATGCCCGGCCCACAGCCGGTGCCCGGCCAGGCGGCCACTGCTTACAGCGACGGCCAGTTCAAACCTTGTCGGCGCCGGTCCACCTCCGCCACCAGGCGGTCGGTCACCTCATCCGGGCTGCCCAGGGCGTTGATGTTGACCAGCAGTCCCCGAGCTGAGAACCACATCATCAGCGGCGCGGTTTCACGTTCGTACAGCTCCAGCCGGCGCCGGATGGCGGACACGGTGTCGTCGTCGCGCTGGACCACCTCCCCGCCGCACACGTCGCAGATGCCCCGGACTCGGGACGGGTTGTCGACCATGCTGTAGTTGGCGCCGCAGTCCGAGCACACCCGGCGGGCGGCCAGGCGCCGCAGGACGTGCTCGGTGTCGATCTCCAGGTTGATGGCCAGGTCCAGCTCCAGGGGGTCGAGCATGTCCAGCAGCGCCTCGGCCTGCTGCGCCGTTCGGGGGTAGCCGTCAAGAATGAACCCGCGATGGGTGGTGTCGTCGTGGGTCAGCCGCTCCCGCACCATGCCGATCACGATCTCGTCAGGCACCAGCTCCCCGGCGTCGAGGAATTTGCGGGCCTTCTGGCCGAATTCGGAGCCGGAGCGGGCTGCGGCCCGAAAGGTGTCGCCCGTGGCTACATGCGGAACGACATAGTGCCGCGACAGTCGCACCGCCTGCGTCCCCTTCCCCGCCCCTTGCTTTCCGAGGATCACGAGTCGGGCGCCGCGGGTTACCAAGTCCGCTCTCCGTCCCCGGACGGCCTGGCGCGCACTACTTCAGGAAGCCCTCGTAGTTCCGGAGCATCAGCTGGCTGTCGACCTGTTTCATCGTCTCCAGAGCCACACCCACCGCGATCAGCAGGGTCGTGCCTGCGAAGGGGTAGTTCTGGATGTTCCAGAACGCCAGGAAGATCGACGGCAGGAGGGCGATCAAGGCGAGCCATAGGGCGCCCGGCAGGGTAATCCGATTGAGAATGTTTTGCAGGTGCCGCTCGGTCGGTGGTCCCGGTCGGATACCCGGAATATAACCGCCCTGTTTGCGGATGACCTCGGCCTGCTGGTGGGGGTCGAAGGTGATCGCCGCATAGAAGTACGCAAACCCGAGGATCAGGATGCCGTAGAGGAAGATGTACCAGATGTCATTGGGCTGGGCCAGGTGCACGTTGATCCAGCTCTGGACCTGCTTCCAGAATCCGTGGCTGGGCAACACGTTGGAGATGAGGATCGGGAAATAGAGCACCGAGCTGGCGAAGATGATCGGCACCACACCGCCCGTGTTGACCTTCATCGGTATGTAGGTGCTCTGTCCTCCGTACATACGCCGGCCGACGACACGTTTCGCGAAGGTAACGGGTATGCGCCGCTGGCCCTGCTCGATGAAGACGATGGCAACCAACAACGCCAGCGACAGCACGATGATGACCCCGAGCTTGAACCAGCCGGCCTCGACCTTGATGGCCGCGCCCCCCGAGGGCATGGTCGACACCACGTTGGTGAAAATCAGGACCGACATGCCCTGACCGATCCCGCGCTGGGTGATGAGCTCGCCGAGCCACATCACGATCGCCGTCCCGGTGGTCATCGTCAGCACGATCAGGAGCACGCGCGGCACCGTGAAGTTGGGAATCAGGTCGATGTTGAGTCCCGAGCCCCCGCCGAGCAGGCCGCCACCCCCGTTGTGGAACACGTATGCCAGTCCGGTCGACTGCAAGATGGCCAGAGCCAGCGTCAGGTAGCGGGTCACCTGAGTCAACTTCTTCTGGCCGACCGCCCCCTCCTCGCGCCACTGCTCGAACTTGGGGATGACGACCATCAACAGCTGGACGATGATCGAGCTGGTGATGTAGGGCATGATCCCCAGCCCGAAGACGGCGAACTTCGTCAGCGCCCCGCCGGAGAAGAGGTTGAGAAAACTGACCACCCCGGCGTGCTGCGACGACGACACCAGCGATTGGACGGCGTTGAAGTCGATGCCCGGGCAGGGGATGTTGGCGCCGAACCGGTAAATGATGATGATCAGGAGGGTGAAAAGCACCTTGTTCCGCAGGTCAGGGACCCGGAACATGTTCGCCAGGTTGCTCAGAGTGCTTCGCATCAGCAAGGGCCTCCTGCCACGGCTACCACAGTCGCCGTCCCACCCCGGCCTGACGGGGTGGACGCAGGCTACCCGCGGCCCCCCTATTCGGCCCAGTCACACCGACCGAAAGTTCGGTTGTGGGTGACGATGTCACCGGTTGGTATGGGCGTTGCCCTTCACCGGTGGCCGGCCGTGACCGAACGGGGGTGGCAGCACCTGGACCCGACCGCCGGCCCCCTCGATGGCCGCCCGGGCCGACGCCGAGTACGCGTGCGCCGACACGTCCAGCCGGCGGGTGAGTTCGCCTCGTCCCAGCACCTTCACCAGGCCCTGCTTGTGGATCAGTCCCACCGCCCGCAAGGTGTCTGGGCTCACCACGTCGCCCTCGAACCCTTCCAGTGTATCCAGATTTATAACGTTGTACTCCACCCGAAATGGGTTCTTGAAGCCTTTGAGCTTCGGGATGCGCTGCGTCAACGGCAGCTGGCCGCCCTCGAAGCCCGGCTTCACGTTGTCCCGGGCACCCTGACCCTTGGTGCCCCGGCCCGCGGTCTTGCCGCCCTTGCCGGCCGTGCCGCGCCCGACCCGCCGCCGCGGGCGGGTCGAACCGGGCGCCGGCCTCAGGTCATGAACTCTCATTGAGAACCCTCCGAGTTCTCCGGGACTCTTGACTCCGCCACGCTCACCAGGTGCGGCACCCGGGCGATCATGCCGCGAATTTCTGGGCGGTCCGGGAGCGTGTTGCTGCTTCCGACGCCGCGCAATCCGAGGGCCCGCAAAGTGCCCCGGTGCTTCGGCTTGCTGCCGATGGCGGACTTCACCTGCCTGACCGTCAGCGTGGGGCCGCCGGCCATCACGCCACCTCCGTGGGTACGTGCGGACCGCGCTGCGACTCGTGATAAGCCCGCCACACCCCGGCCGGGGTGACCTCCTCGGGCGACTTGCCGCGCAAGCGGGCAATGTCGTCCGGCCGCTTGAGGGCGCGCAGACCGGCCACCGTGGCCTGGGCCACGTTGATGCTGTTCGACGAGCCGAGGGACTTGGCGAGGATGTCGTGGATGCCCGCCATCTCCAGAATGGCCCGGGCCGCCCCGCCGGCGATGACACCGGTGCCGGGTGCGGCCGGCTTCAGGAGTACTCGGCCGGCGCCCGCCTCGCCCAGCACCGGGTGGGTGATCGTCGAGCCGGCCAGCGGCACCGTGAAGAGGTTCTTTTTGGCTTCCTCGATGCCTTTCTGCACGGCCAGACCGGCCTCTTTGGCCTTCCCGTACCCGAGGCCCACCGTGCCCTGACCGTCGCCGATCACCATGAGGGCGGCAAAGGAGAACCGACGGCCGCCCTTGACCACCTTGGCGACCCGGTTGACCTTGATCGTCCGGTCTTCGAACTGCTGATCTGCCATGTCTGCTTCAGAACTCCAGTCCGGCCTCGCGGGCCGCGTCGGCGACGGCCGCGACGCGGCCGTGGTAGAGAAAACCGCCCCGGTCGAAGATCACCTGGTTCACCCCGGCAGCCTTCGCTCGCTCCGCGACCAAGCGTCCGACGGTAGCCGCCGCGGCCTTGTTGCCGGTGGCGCCAACCTGGCGGAGGTCGGCCTCCACGGTGGACGCTGCGGCCAAGGTGCGCCCGGCCCGGTCGTCGATCACCTGGGCGGTGATGTGCTTGTTGCTGCGGAACACGGCCAGGCGCGGCCGCGTCGCCGTGCCCGCCACTTTCTTGCGGACCCGGTGGTGCCGGCGAGCCCGGGCCACCTGCTTGTGTTTGCTGGATATGGTCATCGGTTATTTCGCCGCCTTGCCGGCCTTGCGGATGACGCGCTCGCCGGCGTAACGGACGCCCTTTCCCTTGTAAGGCTCGGGCTTGCGGATCTTGCGGATGTTCGCCGCTACCTCGCCGACGAGCTCCTTATCGATGCCGCGCACCGAGATGCGTGTCGGGGCCGGCACCTCGAAGGTGATGCCCTCGGGGGCGTCGACCACGACGGGATGGCTGAAGCCGAGGGCCAGCTCCAACTGGTTGGCAGCCCGGGCGGTGGCCCGGTAGCCGACGCCGACGATCTCCAGGTCCTTGTTGAAGCCGTTGGTGACGCCGACGACCATGTTGTTGACAAGGCTGCGGGTCAGGCCGTGGAGGGCCCGGTTCACTCGTTCGTCGTCGGGCCGCTCCACCACCAGCACGCCGTTCTCCTGGCGAACGGTGATCTGCCCGGGCACCGTGCGCGCCAGCGTACCCCGGGGACCTTTAACGGTCACCTGGCGGTCCCCCAGCGTCACTTCGACGCCGGTCGGTACAGAGATGGGGGTGCGTCCTATTCGTGACATCGGTAACTCAGTGCCCCGGAAAGTGTCCGCGCAGAAAAGAGGAGGCGACGAATGCAGGCATCCGTCCTCCGCTGTCCACCCTGCTCTGCGTGAGTAATCGCATTCGTCGCCTCCTCTTTCCGTTTCGCTCGCACTTTCTGGGGCGCTACCACACGTAACAGAGAACCTCACCACCGACCCGGCGCTGGCGCGCCTCGCGATCGGTCATGAGACCCTGGCTAGTCGAGAGGACAGCAACACCGAGGCCACCGAGGACCCGGGGCAGCTTGTCGGCCGCGGTGTACACGCGGAGCCCCGGCTTGGAGATGCGGCGCACGCCGGAGATGGTGCGGCTGCGCTCTTTGGTGTATTTCATGGTGATCTCCAGTGTGCGGCCCGGCCGCTCCGACGCCTGGGACACGTCGAAGCCCTCGATGTAACCCTCTTTGGTGAGCACAGCGGCCAGAGCCTCCTTGAGCTTCGAGGAGGGCATGCGCACCGTGTCGTGCATGGCGACGTTGGCGTTGCGGATCCGGGTCAGCATGTCGGCGATGGGGTCGGTCATCGTCATGGCGCGCCTCCTACCAGCTCGCCTTCGTCACGCCGGGGACCTCGCCGGCGTGGGCCAGTTCACGCAGACAGATGCGGCACAGGCCGAACTTTCGAAAGACGGAATGGGGCCGGCCGCAACGGCGGCAGCGGGTGTACGCCCGAACTTTGAACTTCGGCTTGCGCTGGGCCTTGATGATGAGTGCCTTCTTGGCCATAAATGTCTCGTTGCCTTCTTCTCTGCTGGGTTACGCGCCGTCTCGGCGGAACGGGAAGCCGAAGGCGTCGAGCAGGGCCCGACCCTCCGAGTCATTGCGGGCGGTCGTGACGATGGTGATGTCCATGCCGCGGGGGGCGTCGATCTTGTCGTAGTCGATCTCCGGGAAGATCAGCTGCTCGTTGACGCCGAACGTGTAGTTGCCTCTTCCGTCGAATCCTTTTGGTGAAAGACCCCGAAAGTCTCGGATCCGCGGAATCGCCAGGGATACCAGCCGGTCGAAGAACTCCCACATGCGGTCGCCCCGGAGGGTGACCTTGGCACCGATGGCGTTTCCCTCGCGGAGCTTGAAGCCGGCGATCGACTTCTTGGCTCGGGTCACCAAAGGCTTCTGACCGGTGATGGTCGTCAGGTCCCGCACGGCGCCCTCGAGAAGTGACGCCTGCTGCGTCGCCCGGCCGACGCCCATGTTGACGACAATCTTCTCCATGCGGGGCACGAGCATCACGTTCGGGAGCCCCAGTTGGCCTTGGATCTGGGCGCGCAGGTCGGTGGCGTAACGCGTCTTCAGCCGGGGCCGCTCCCGACTGGCGGTGTCGGTTGCCGTCACAGTTCCCGCCCGCAGCGCTTGCAGACTCTCATTTTGCTGTGCCTGTCGCCCTCAGTCTTGTACTGGTAACCGACCCGCACCGGGCCGTGTTCCCTGCAGACGAGCGCCACGGTAGAAGCCTGGATCGGCATGTCCTTGTCGATGATGCCGCCCTTTACCCGGGCCTTGGTCTGGCGCTGATGCTTCTTGGCCACGTTGACGCCTTCGACAATGACCCGGTCTTCTTTGGCCAGCACCCGCATGATGACGCCACGCTTGCCCCGGTCCTTACCCGAAAGCACTTCGACCTCGTCGCCTTTTTTCAGTTTCATGCCGATGCCTCCCGAGGAACCCGAGGGCGGGTCCGCTCCTTAATACGAAAATCAGGGCGAGACTCGTGCCAGCTCAAGCGAACCCGCCCTCGGGTTCGCCTGGTCGGCATCAGAGCACCTCCGGTGCCAGGGAGATAATGCGCATGAAGCGTTTGTCCCGCAGCTCGCGGCCCACCGGTCCGAATATGCGGGTGCCGCGGGGTTGCTGCTGGTCGTTGATCAGCACGGCTGCGTTCTCGTCAAAGCGAATGTAGCTGCCATCGGGGCGGCGCTTTTCCTTCTTGGTACGCACGACCACGCACTTCACCACGTCGCCCTTCTTGACGTTGGCGCCCGGTATGGCGTCCTTGACAGCGGCAACGAATACATCGCCGATCGACGCGTAACGCCGCCGGCTGCCGCCGAGGACCTTGATGCAGAGGACCTCCTTGGCGCCGGAATTGTCGGCCACGCGTAGCCTGCTCTCCTGCTGGATCATGGCCGCGCCCTCAGCGACGCTGACAGTGCAAGCTCGCACAAGAGAGGGAGTCGACGAATGCCGTCATCGCTCCATCTCGAATAACCACTGTCGGGCGTGCGAACTGGCATTCGTCGCCTCCCTCTCATTCCGATCGCGTGCACTGTCACGGGCGCTACCTCGCCCGCTCGAGGACTTCGACGACCCGCCAGCGCTTGAGCTTCGAAATCGGCCGGGTTTCGGCGATGCGCACCCGGTCGCCGACGCGGAGGTCGTTGTTGGGGTCGTGGACGTAGAACCGTTTGGTGCGCTGCACGGTCTTCACGTACCGGGGATGGCGGACTCGCTCGATGACACCGATGACCGCCGTCTTATCCATGGCCACGGATAACACCAGGCCTTCTCGAACCTTGCGCCGGTTGGGACGGTCGGCCTCGGGCTGGGTGCCCTCTGTCGTTTCCTGGTCGGCCATCACGATGTCCCTTCTAGCGCCACGGCCTCGGCTGCCTCGATTTCCCGCTCGCGCAGCACGGTGGCGACACGGGCGATGTCTTTGCGGACCTGACCCAGGCGAGCAGAGTTGTCCTGCTTGCCCGTGGCGAGCTGGAAGCGCAGATTGAACAACTCGTGCCTGGCCTCGATCAGCTTCTGATCCAGCTCCTCCAGGTTGAGCTCCCGCAGTTCCTTGGCCGAGGTCATCCGACTTCGACCTCCTCCTGATGCGCCCGCACCACGACCCGGGCCTTGATGGGGAGCTTCTGGATGGCCCGCTCCAGGGCGGCTCGTCCCAGCGTCTCGTTGACGCCGCCGAGCTCGAAGAGAATGCGACCCGGCTTGACGACGGCAACCCAGTACTCGGGGTTGCCTTTGCCGGAGCCCATGCGCGTCTCGGCCGGCTTGGAGGTCACGGGCTTGTCCGGGAACACCCGGATCCAGACCTTGCCGCCGCGCCTGACGTGGCGGGTCATGGCGATACGGGCCGCCTCGATCTGGCGGGCGGTGATCCAGCCAGGCTCGAGCGCTTGTATTCCGTAGTCGCCGAAGGTCACCACCGTGCCACCCTTGGCCTGCCCGGTCAGCCGGCCGCGTTGGACTTTGCGGTGCTTGACTTTGCGTGGCATCAACATGACTGATCACCCGTCCTTCGGGAAGTGGGGTGTTTCGTGGTGATCACCGCGGGTCCGGCGTTCGATGTCCTCTTCCTCGGCGAGGAGGCGCTCCAGCTCCGGATCGACCTCCACGATGGGGCGCTCTTCGTCCGTCCCGGTCTCGGGACCAGCCTCCGCCGGAGCCGACGCCGCGGGTGCAGAGCCGGGCTCGCCGAGATCCGGGCGCCGGCGGCCGCCACCCGCGGAGATGACTCGCCTGGGCCGGTTCTGGCCCGAGGTCTCGCCCACCGCCATGGCGGCCTCACGGCTGATTTTCTCCTCGGCAGACACCTTGTAGGGCAGGATGTTGCCCTTGTAGATCCAGACCTTGACGCCGATGCGCCCATAAGTGGTCTTGGCCTCGCGGAAGCCGTAGTCGATGTCGGCGCGCAACGTGTGCAGCGGCACCCGGCCTTCCCGGTAGAACTCCCGCCGGGACATCTCGGAGCCGCCCAGGCGGCCGGCGCACTGCACCCGGATACCGAGCGCCCCCGCTTTTTGGACTGTCTGGACCGTGCGCTTCATGGCCCGCCGGAAACTGACCCGGCCCGCCAGCTGATCGGCAATGCCCTGCGCCATCAAGGCGGCGTCCAGCTCGGGCTGCTTGATCTCCTGGATGTTGAGCTGGACCTTGGGGTTCTTGGTCATCTCGGCCAGCTTGGTGCGCAGGCGGTCCGCCTCCGCGCCCCGCCTGCCGATGACAATGCCCGGCCGAGCCGTGTGCACATCGATGCGCAAGCGATCGCGGGTGCGCTCGATCTCGATCCGGCTCACCGCGGCCCGCTCCAACTGGCTCATCAGGTAGTCCCGAATCTTCCAGTCCTCGATGAGGTAGTCCTGATAATCCCGGTCGGTGAACCACCGCGATTTCCAGTCGGTGGTCACGCCCAGGCGAAACCCGTAGGGGTTGACCTTCTGGCCCATCTAGTGCTCGTCTCTCTCTTCGTCACCTGGCGCGTTGTCGCCCGGCTCGTTGTCGCCTGGCTCCCCGTCTGGCGTGTCTGTGGCGGTCGTATCTTCACTGTCGCCCACGTCCGGGTCGGTGGTGTCGACGGCGTGGTCTGCTTCGGCCGGCTCTGCTCTGCGCTCTCTGGCTCCGCGACCTCGGTGGCCGGCTCGGCGCCGACTTCGCCCGTGACCGGCTCGTTCAGGCTCTCGACCGGGCCGGACTCGGCCGTCGGACGACGCAGTCCCCTCTTCGGCACTGCGGCTTCGGCCAGCAGCTCCTCAGGGACCGGACCGCCGTGGCGCCGTTCGGCCCGGGAGCGCTGATCGCCCTGAGCCCGGCGAGCGCCGGCCACCCGGCGGGCCCGCTGGACGAGCTGCTCCGCCCGGCGGCGGGCCTGTAGCCGCTGCAGCTGCGCGTCCGGCATGCGGCTCACGATCACCGTGATGTGGCTGGTGCGCTTGCGGATCCGGGTGGCCCGGCCGCGAGCCCGGGGCCGCCAGCGCTTGATGGTGGTGCCCTCATCCGCGAAGCAGGCCGATACGAACAGCTCTTCAGGTTCGAGGTCGTCGTTGTTCTCGGCGTTCGCGACGGCGGAACGCAGCACCTTCCCAACCACGATGGCTGCGTCGCGTTCGGAGAAGCGCAGGATGTCCTCGGCCTCGTGGACGGGCTTTCCGCGCACCAGGTCGAGCACCTCGCGCACCTTGTAGGGCGAGACCCGGGCATGGCGCAGCACGGCGCGGGTGCCCTCCCGCTCGTTGGTCTTGAGTCCGGGCATCAGTGGCACATCCGATCGCTGGGCTGACTCGAGCGGCCCGAGCGCTGACCGGCGCCCGACAGGTTCGCCGAGCAAGCTCTCTGTGCTCCATTACCGACGTCCCTGTCGCTCCTGGCCGGCGTGGTACCGGAAGGTGCGGGTGGGCGCGAACTCGCCCAGCTTGTGGCCAACCATCGATTCGGTGATGTACACCGGAACGTGCTTGCGGCCGTCGTGGACGGCGACGGTGTGGCCGACCATGTCGGGGATGATCGTCGAGCGGCGGGACCACGTCTTGATCACCCGCTTCTCGTTGCGAGAGTTGAGGTCGTCCACCTTCTTGAGCAGGTGGTCGTCGACGAAGGGGCCCTTCTTGAGGCTGCGGGGCATAACGGACTACCTCCGGGCGCCGCGGGTGCGCCGGCGGCGGACGATGAGTTTCTCGGACGGCTTGGTGCGGTCGCGGGTGCGGCCTTCCGGCTTTCCCCAGGGCGACACCGGATGGCGGCCACCGGAGCTCTTGCCCTCGCCACCGCCGAGCGGGTGGTCGACCGGGTTCATGGCCACGCCTCGGGTCTGGGGGCGGACCCCCTTCCAACGGTTGCGACCGGCCTTGCCGATGTTGATCAGCTCGGCCTCGGCGTTACCGACCTCGCCGAGCGTGGCCCGGCAGTCGATGGGAACCCGGCGCATCTCCGTCGAGGGCAGCCGCAGGGTGGCGTAGTCGCCTTCCTTGGCCACCAGCTGGACGCTCATGCCGGCGCCTCGGGCGATCTTGCCGCCGCCGCCCGGCTTGAGCTCGACGTTGTGCACTACCGACCCGACCGGGATGTAGCGCATCGGCAGGGCGTTGCCGGGGCGGATGTCGGAGCCCTGCCCGCTCTGCAGGATGTCGCCGACGCGGACCCGGGCCGGGGCCAGGATGTAGCGCTTCTCCCCATCGTGGTAGTGGAGCAGGGCCAGACGGGCGTTGCGGTTGGGGTCGTACTCGATGGCCGCCACGCGTCGCCGGCACGCCGTCCTTGGTGCGCTTGAAGTCGATGAGGCGGTACTGCTGCTTGTGCCCTCCGCCCCGGTGGCGGGCGGTCTTGCGGCCGTAGGCGTTCCGCCCTCCGGTGCCCGGCTTCGGGACGACCAGGCTCTTCTCGGGCCGGGTCTTGGTTATCTCGTTGAAGTCCGAGACGGTCTGGAATCGGCGCCCGGCGCTGGTCGGCTTGCGCTTGCGGAGCGCCATGTCAGTTCCCCTCGAAGATCGGGATGCTCTGCCCGGGGGCCAGCGTCACCAGCGCCCGCTTGGTATCGGGCCGCTTGCCGAAGGTCTGCTGCTTCCGGTTGCGCTTGCGCTTGCCAGGGCGGTTGAGCGTGTTGACGTTGACGACGTTGACGCCGAAGATGACCTCGACGGCGTGGCGGATCTCGACCTTGTTGGCGTGGGGGGCGACCACGAAGGTGTAGACCCCCTGATCGAGCAGGGCATAGGACTTCTCGGACACGACGGGCCGGATGATGACGCTGCGGGGATCACTCATCGCCGTCCTCCCCGTCGTCTACGGCCGGGGCCGCGGCCAGGTCTTCGCCGGCAGGCTCGACGCCGTGCCGCCTCTTCGGTGGGCGGCCGCGACGTCCAGCTGTCTCGAGTGCGGCTTGCTCGACGCCGGCATTCGCCGTCGCCGCTGCAGCCATCTCCGGTTCCGCCTCGGTCGGGGGCCGCTCGCTCGTCGGTTCGGTTGCGGCGGGCCCGGTGGGCCCGGCGGCTTCTGACAACGCTTCTACCACGGTCACCTCGCCGGGCAGCGTGTCGCGGGTGAACACGATCCAGTCGTTGCAGAGGATGTCGTAGGCGTTGAGCTCGTTCGCCATGAGGAGCTGGACAGCCGGCAGGTTGCGAAACGACTTGTAGGCCTCCCCGTCGGAGGGACCGAGCACCACCAGCACCTTCCCCTTAAATCGAGAGCCTCCAGGCAGGCGCGGGCGTCCCTGGTGCTCGGTGTCTCCCAAGGCCAGGGCTCCACCACGATCACCTTGCCATCCGTCGCCCGATCCGACAGAGCCGAACGGAGGGCCAGCTGGATCATCTTGCGCGGCGTCCGCTGTCGGTAGCTACGCGGCTTGGGACCCAGCGCGATGCCACCGCCAGTGAACTGCGGCGCCCGCTCTGAACCCTGCCGGGCCCGGCCTGTGCCTTTCTGCTTGAAGGGCTTCCGCCCTCCTCCGGACACCTCCGCCCGGGTCTTGGTGCTCTGGGTGCCGGATCGGGCCGCGGCGAGCTGAGCAGTGACGACCTGGTGCAGGACCGGCACGTTGGGCTGGATACCGAAGATCCCCTCGTCCAGGTCGACGGAACCTCTCACGGACCCGTCCACGCCTCGTAGGTCCGAGGGAAATGGCCATCACTTGCCTCCCTTGACGGCATCGCGGACCAGAACCATGCCGCCCCGAGGCCCTGGCACCGCCCCCTTCAACAGGAGCAGGTTACGCTCCGCGTCCGCCTGGACGACCTCCAGATTGAGGGTGGTGACCCGGGCCGCACCGAGCTGGCCGGCCATACGGGTCCCCTTGAAGACCCGGGCCGGAGTGGCGCAAGCCCCTACCGAACCCGGCGCCCGATGATGCTTATGGTTGCCGTGGCTGGCGCCCTGGCCCTTGAAATTGTGGCGCTTCATGCCGCCCGCGAAGCCCTTGCCCTTGCTGACCGCCGTGACGTCCACTTTGTCCCCGGCGGCAAGGAGACCGACCGTGAGCTCCTGACCGACCTCGTACTCGGCCGTGTCCGCCACCCGCAGCTCTACCAGGGCCCGGCCGGGGTCGACGCCGTCCCCGGCAGCCGCGTAGTGACCCGCCTCGCGGCTTGCTCAGCGTGCGCGCCTTGCGGACGCCAAACGTGACCTGCACCGCCGAGTAGCCGTCCCGATCAGGGGTCTTGAGCTGCACGACCCGCATCGGCTGGACCCGGACGACCGTGACCGCGATGGCGCGGTTCTGGTCGTCCCAGACCTGGGTCATGCCGACTTTTTCGCCGACGATCGCTTTCGATGGCACAGCTGGCTCTTTCTGGGGGCTCGTGGCGGAGATTAGACCGATGCTTCCCAGGGGAAAGATCGAGCGTCTCGCACGCGGGACGCTCCGCTCGGTCCACCCGAGCGGAGCGCTCGATAGGGTCTGCCACGGGGTCTCCGTCAGGACCGACCCGGAAGACGGCGCTTCTCCGGACACCCGTGGACATCGGTTCACAGGACGGCTTGACAGTATAGCCGGAACGGGCAACTCGCTCGCCAGCCGTCACAGCCGTTTGGCAGAATGGCGGAGCGTCGGCCGGCAACCCCCCTAGCTGACCGGCGGAGGAGACGTGCTTGTGGCTGGTCTAGCCCGCTGGTGCTTTCATCACCGCAGAATCGTCCTGGCCCTCTGGCTCGTCGCGCTGATCGGCTTCGGCGGGGTCGACCGCGCCGTGGGCGCCAGCTACGCCAACAACTTCTCGCTGCCCGCCACTGACTCCAGTCGGGCGCTGGACATCCTGAAGGCCGACTTCCCCAGCCAATCAGGTGACACCGAGCAGGTCGTCCTCCAGGCCAAGCACGGCACCCTCAACGACCCGGCGACCAAAGCCGAGGTCGAGGCCATGCTCGCCCGGGTCGCCGAGCTCCCCCATGTGCGGGCCGTGACCTCCCCGTACGGCCCCGGCGGCCAGATCTCCAAAGACGGGACCATCGGGCTGGCGACCGTGTATATGGACGCGCTGGCGCAGAACGTTCCCAAGTCAGCCGTGAGCGATCTGATCTCCACCGCCAAATCGGCAGACAGCTCCGTCCTCAACGTGCAGCTCGGCGGCAACGCCATCGAAAACAACCGCCAGAGCGGCCAGCCCGCCAGCGAGGGGCTGGGCATCATCTTCGCCGCTCATCGTGCTGTTCTTCGCCTTCCGACGCTCGTTCCTGTGCGCCCTGCTGCCCCTCATCTCCGCCCTGGTGGCCATCGGGGCGGGACGTCGATCATCGGCGATTCTCACGCACGCCCTGGCCGTACCCGCAGTTCGGACCGATCCTGGCCACGCTGGTGGCCCTCGGCGTCGGGATCGACTACGCCCTCTTCATCGTCAGCCGCCATCGCAATGGGCTGCTGGCCGGGCGCACACCTGAGGACGCCGCCGTCATGGCCCTCAACACCTCCGGGCGAGCTGTCCTCATCGCCGGGTTGACCATCTGCATCGCCCTGCTGGGCATGTTCGCCCTCCAGGTGAGCTTCCTCTACGGCGTGGCCCTGTCGGCGACCTTCGTGGTCGCGCTGACCATGCTGGCGTCCCTCACGCTGCTACCGGCCATGCTCGGCTTCTTCGGGCTCAAGGCCCTGCGGCGGGGCGAACGGCGACGCCTGGAGCACCAGGGTGCCCAGCCGGAGGAGGTCCAGGGCTTCTGGCTGCGCTGGGCTCAAGGGCTGAGCGGCCGGGCCGGGATCCTGAGCATCATCTCGCTGGCGGTCATCGTGGTACTGGCGCTGCCGTTCTTCAGTCTGCGCCTGGGTCTCGACGACGCCGGCAACGACCCGACGTCATCGACCACCCGACAGGCCTACGACCTGCTCGCCCAGGGCTTCGGTCCCGGCTTCAACGGCCCCCTGCAGATCGTGGGCAAGATGATCCAGCCCGGCCGACCAGCAGCGCTTCGCAAGTTTCGTCGACTCGCTGCAGGACTTCCCCGATGTGGCGGCGGTCATTCCGCCCCGCAGAGCCCCAACGGCCAGGCCGAGGTCGCCATCGTCTTCCCGAAGACGGCACCCCAGGACGCCCAGACCACCACGCTGCTCCACCGCTTGCGGCACGCCGCGGCCGCAGGCCGAAGCAGACAGCTCGCTGGTGGTGCACGTCGGAGGTGTCACCGCCATCGGGGAGGATTTCTCCCACGTCCTGGCCCAGAAGATCCCCCAGTTCGTGGGTGTGGTCGTCCTGCTCGCCTTCCTCCTTCTGATGGTGGTCTTCCGCAGCATTCTGGTGCCGCTGGTGGCGTCGATCATGAACCTGCTCTCCATCGGTGCGGCCCTGGGGATCATGACCGCCGCCTTCCAGTGGGGCTGGGGCAAGTCACTTCCTCGGCTTCAGCAAGGCAGGCCCCATCGAGGTGTTCGTGCCCGTCCTGATGTTCGCCATCCTCTTTGGCCTCTCGATGGACTACGAGGTCTTCCTCGTCAGCCGCATCCACGAGGAATGGGTCCGTACCGGCGACAACGAACAGGCCGTCACTCGCGGCCAGGCCGAGACCGGGCGCGTCATCACGGCGGCGGCGCTGATCATGATCCTGGTGTTCGCTTCCTTCATTTTCGGCGGCGAGATCGTCATCAAGATGGTCGGGGTCGGCTTCGCCGGTGCCATTTTCGTCGATGCCTTCATCATCCGGACGGTGCTGGTGCCGTCGGTCATGCACGTGCTGGGGTCAGCCAACTGGTGGCTGCCCAAGTGGCTGGACCGCATCCTGCCCCGGGTCCACGTCGAGGCGGAGGACATCACCCCGGCCGGCCCGATGCGCCGACGGCGCTGGGCGGCGCAGGGCCCGGCATGGTTCACCCTGACGCCGCCCGCCGATCCCAGTCGTCTGCAGTTCTGGCGCTAGGTGCCCCGTAACTTGGCACCGCCGCCGGTGATCGTGGCCGGCCGGCGGATCGTAGCCCCCGACGTCGAGCGGGTCGATGCCAGCCTCGAATTCGATGCTGTGGCCCAGTCGGCGACCGGCGAGGCCAGCGTGTTCTTTCGCGCCGGCGAGCCCGCCGGTCATGCGGCCCTCGATCTGCGCCAGCCCATCGACTGGCTGCGCCTGGACGGCCAGGACCTCGACCCCGACGCCTTCGCCCCCATGGACCTGGGCGCCGGTCCGGGCGCAGAGATGCGCGTGCTCGACGTTCCTCTCGAAGAGGGAACCGCCCACCAGCTGAGACTCGGCTACCACCTCGACACGCCGCAGGCGGAGGGCGCTCAACCAATCGGCTGGATGCGGGGCGGATTGCTGTTCGATCTGTGGATGTCCGACCTCCAGCCCGGGCGTTACCTGGAGATGTGGGTCCCGGCCCCGCTCATTCACGACCAGTTCGCCCTCAATCTGCGCATCGGGATGAGCGGCCACGAACGGCCCCACACCGTGCTGGCCAACACCGCCGGCATTGACGCCGTTCCGAGCGACGGAAGATGGGATCTTTGTTACCCCGCCCATTTCACCGCCTTATCGCCGATGCTCGTCCTGGCGCCGACGGACGAGGTCGAGCTGCGCCGCAGCGCCGCCAGTCTGCCGGGACGGGAACGATCGCTCGGATTGGTGTGCGCCCGCCACATCGATGCCGACGTCGACTTGGCGGCGTGCGAAGCCGACATCCGGGCCTGGCTGGCGTACCTGACCGCCCGTTACGGGCCCTGGGTTCACGGGGACACCTTCTGGGCGGTCGTGTGGGCCGCCGGGCGGGGCATGGAGTACGACGGCGCCACGACCGCCTCCGTGGCCGCGCTCGAGCACGAGGTGTTCCACAGTTGGTTCGGGCGGGGCGTCAAGCCGGCCCGCGCTGCCGACGGTTGGATCGACGAGGCCTGGACCAGCTGGGCCACCGCGTCACGACGGGTCGAAGAGCCCCGATTCTCCGCCCAGGAGCTCCCGCTCGACGACCCCCCGGTGGAGCTCTACCCCCAGCACCCGTGGGCCCGGTACACGCCGACCGCGGCCTACACGGACGGGGCCCGGCTGTTCGCCGGTTTGGCGTTTCTTTTCGGGGGACCGGAACGGCTCCGCACGGCCATGGCCGAGTGGTACCGGGTCAACGCCGGCCGATCGGCTACGACCGACGGCCTGGCCGCCCACCTCAACGCCTGGTCCGGGATCGACATCAGTCCCTGGTGGGCGCGCTATGTGCACGGCCGGGGATAACCGGGTGACTATCCGACCCGCACTTTCTGCCTCGCCTCAGGCTGGCGGTCCCGGCTCCGTCTTGGCCCAGCGTGCGGCGGCGAACCCGGAAATCGCGAACACGATCAGCCCCGTTGCCAGCAGGAAAAGCAACCAGCGGGCATAGGAGTGACCGGCCAGGGTACGGAGAGCGCCGTCCAGGCCCGCAGATTTTTGGGCTGCGGGTTGGTTGGCCGGGCTGGCCGGGCTGGCCGGCCTGGCCGGGCTGGCCGGGCTGGCCGGGCTGCGACGGCCCTCAGGCGTGCAGGGCTCGGCGAGACGGCCGGCAGGCCGGCGAGACGGCCGGCAGGCCAACGGGACAGCCGGCAGGCCAACGGGACAGCCGGCAGGCCAACGAGACAGCCGGCAGGCCAACGAGACAGCCCGTGTTGACACCGGTCGTTCGGCCGGCCCGATCAGGTTGCCTCTTCGGCCCGGGGTCGAGTGGCTCGAAAACGTCCACGCTTCGCGCTCAGGCGGCGGGGGGCCGCGATGCATGGACAAGATTCGGCGCGTCAGGGCACTCCGGCGTCCACGCTTCGCGTCTGGCTCAAGTGGGCCGCGAAGCGTGGACGGAATCGGCCGCACCCGGCGCCGCCACGGGACCTCAACGAGAGTCGGGATGCACCCGGACGCCCCACGATTGCCCCGGGTGGGATGCCTCGGGCCCACCGGGACGCCTCAGGCCCACCTCGGGCCCCCGCGATGCCCCGCGGCCACCGGGATGACTCGGTCCGGATGCACGGGGCCGCCCCCGGACGCGATGCCTCGGGCCCACCTCGGCCCGCCCCTGGCAGGATGCCTCGGGCCGCCCCCGGGCGGGATACCACCAGGCCTGCCGGCGGACCGCCCCCGGACGCCAATCCAGGCGGCCTGGCGCGGTAGCGGGCGCCCGAGACCGTACCGGGGTACCGACGGGGCGTTGGCGTGGCAACCCGACCCGACGCAACCCGACCCCACGCGAAAGAGCGCTCCCGGAGGGAGCGCCCTTCTCGAAGAATCTCGAGTTAACGTCGTTAGTTCGTTTGTATTTTGATCTCGATATCGACGCCGGCGGGCAGCTCGATGCGCTGCAACGAGTCCACGGTCTTGGGGGTGTGTTCGACGATGTCGAGCAGCCGCTTGTGCACTCGCATCTCGAAATGCTCCCGGCTGTCCTTGTACTTGTGGGGCGACCGGATCACCGTGTACCGGTTCTTCTCGGTCGGCAGGGGGACGGGGCCCCGCACCTTGGCCTGGGTGCGCAGCACGGTCTCCACGATCTTCTTGGTCGACTGGTCGAGGATCTCGTGGTCGTAGGCCTTCAGGCGGATACGGATCCGTTGTTTGTTGCCGTCAGCCACGGCGGTCTCCGATCAATGTCAAAAAACGCACACTCGAAAAAAAGAGCGCCGGCACGTTAGCCAACGACCGGCGCTCCCTTTACTGACTTCTCTACTTGAGGATCTTGGTGACCCGGCCGGCGCCGACCGTCCTGCCACCCTCACGGATGGCGAACCGGAGTCCCTCGTCCATGGCGATGGGCTTGTGCAGCTCCACGGTCATGACGGTGTTGTCGCCGGGCATGACCATCTCCGTCCCCTCGGCGAGGGTGATGGATCCGGTCACGTCGGTGGTCCGGAAGTAGAACTGCGGCCGGTAGTTGTTGAAGAAGGGCTTGTGGCGGCCGCCTTCCTCCTTGGTCAGGACGTAGACGTTGGCCTCGAAGTTGGTATGCGGCGTGATGGACCCGGGCTTGCAGAGCACCTGGCCCCGCTGCACCTCTTCCTTCTTGATGCCGCGGAGCAGGGCGCCGATGTTGTCGCCGGCCTGCCCGATGTCCAGAAACTTGTTGAACATCTCGACGCCGGTGCACACCGTCTTCTGGGTCGGGCCGCAGTCCCACGATCTCGACGTCGTCGCCAACCTTGACTCTGGCCCCGCTCCACCTTGCCGGTCACGACCGTGCCGCGGCCCGGAGATGGTGAACACGTCCTCGATCGGCATCAGGAACGGCCTTCTCGACGTCCCGGATGGGCTCGGGCACGAAGTCGTCGACCGCCTGCATCAGGTCGAGAACCTGCTGCTCCGCACTCCGGGTCGCCCTCCAGAGCCTTGAACGCCGAGACGCGGACCACCGGCGTGTCGTCGCCGGGGAACTCGTACTCGCTGAGGAGCTCTCGCACCTCGAGTTCCACCAGGTCGAGGAGCTCCTCGTCGTCGACCATGTCGACCTTGTTGAGGGCGACCACGATTGACGGGACGCCGACCTGACGAGCGAGCAACACGTGCTCACGGGTCTGGGGCATGGGGCCGTCTGCCGCCGATACCACCAGGATGGCGCCGTCGACCTGGGCGGCGCCGGTGATCATGTTTTTGATGTAGTCGGCGTGGCCCGGCATGTCTACGTGGGCGTAGTGGCGGTTGGGCGTTTGGTATTCGACGTGAGCGATGTTGATAGTGATGCCACGCTGGCGCTCCTCGGGCGCCTTGTCGATCTCATCGAACGCCTTGAACTTGGTGCCGCTCGGGTCGCGCTCGGACAGGACCTTGGTGATGGCCGCGGTCAGGGTTGTCTTGCCGTGGTCGATGTGGCCCATCGTTCCGATGTTGAGATGTGGCTTGGTGCGCTCGAACTTCTGCTTAGCCATGGAAGGGTTACTCCTCATGCGGTCCGGCCATCTGGCCGGGGTCTAGACGCGGTAAAAACGATAGTGGGTTGGTGTAGCGGCTTGCGCAGCCGCCGTTATTCGCCCCGGACCCGGGCGACGATCTCCTTCGAGACCGCCTCGGGTACTTCCTGGTACGAGTTGAACTGCATGGTGTAGGTCGCCCGGCCCTGGGTGCGCGACCGTAGGTCCGTAGCGTACCCGAACATCTCTGCCAAGGGGACCTGGGCCCGGATGACATGCGAGTTGCCCCGCTGCTCCATGCCCTCGATCTTGCCCCGGCGGGAGGACAGGTTGCCGATGACGTCACCCATGTAGTCCTCGGGCGTTACGACCTCGACCGACATGATCGGCTCCAGCAGCACCGGATGAGCCCGGCGGCAGCCCTCCTTGAAGCACATCGACCCGGCGATCTTGAAGGCCATCTCCGAGCTGTCGACATCGTGATAGGACCCGTACACCAGAGTGGCCCGGATGTCTACCTGCGGGTAACCGGCCAGCACACCTGACTGCATGGCGTCCTGGATGCCGGCGTCCACGGAGGGGATGTACTCCTTGGGGATGATGCCCGCCCGTGATCTTGTCGACGAACTCGTAGCCACCCCCGGGGCCCGTGGGCTCCAGATCGAGAACGACGTGGCCGTACTGGCCGCGGCCGCCGGTCTGGCGGACGTAGCGGGTCTCGACCTTCTGCACCGGGTTCTTGATGGTCTCCCGGTAGGCCACCTGAGGCTTGCCGACGTTGGCGTCCACCTTGAACTCCCGCAGCATGCGGTCCACCAGCACCTCGAGGTGCAGTTCGCCCATGCCGCCGATGACGGTCTGGCCGGTCTCCTCGTCGGAGTGCACCTGGAAGGTGGGGTCCTCCTCGGAGAGGGCCTGCAGGGCCCGGGACAGCTTGTCCTGGTCGTTTTTCGTCTTGGGCTCGACGGCCACGTGGATGACCGGCTCGGGGAAGTCGAGCGCCTCCAGCACGATGGGTGCGTTGGCGTCGCAGAGCGTGTCGCCCGGTGGTCGTCTGCTTGAGACCGACCAGAGCCACGATGTCGCCGGCGAAGGCGGCGTCGCGGTCCTCGCGGTGGTTGGCGTGCATCTGCAGGATGCGCCCGACCCGTTCCTTGCGATCCTTCGTCGAGTTGAGCACCTGGCTGCCCGCCTTGAGCTGTCCGCTGTAGACCCGGGCGTAGGTGAGCTTGCCCAGGTGGGGGTCGGTCATGATCTTGAATGCCAGCGCCGAGAAGGGCTCCCGATCGTCGGCCTGAGCGCTCGAGCTCCTCTACGCCCTTGACGTCCATGCCCCGGGTGGGGCGAATGTCGACCGGGCGAGGGCAGGAAGGACACCACGGCGTCCAGCATCGGCTGGACGCCCTTATTCTTGAAGGCCGAGCCGCACAGTACGGGCACGACCTGATTGGCGATGGTGGCGCTGCGCAGGGCCCGGGTCAGGTCCTCAGCGGTGATCTCCTCCTCGCTGAGGAACTTCTCGGTGATGCGGTCGTCGAAGTTGGACAGGGTGTCGATCAGCGTGGCCCGGTAGGACTCCGCCTCTTCCACCAGGGCAGCCGGAACGTCCACGACGTCGAACTTCTGACCCCTGTTGGAGTCCTCCGGCCAGACGAGGGCCTTCATCCCGATCAGGTCGATGACGCCCCGGAACTCGCTTTCCACCCCGATCGGCAGCTGGATTACGGCCACCGTGGCACCGAGTCGGTCCTTGATCATGTCCACGCAACGGAAGAAGTCGGCGCCGATGCGGTCCATCTTGTTGACGAAGCACATCCGGGGGACGCCGTACTTGTCCGCCTGCCGCCACACCGTCTCGGTCTGCGGCTCCACGCCCGCGACGGCATCGAAGACCGCGACCGCCCCGTCGAGGACGCGCAGCGATCGCTCCACCTCTACCGTGAAGTCGACGTGGCCCGGCGTGTCGATGATGTTGATGCGGGTGCCGTTCCACTCGGTCGTCGTGGCGGCGCTGGTGATGGTGATGCCCCGCTCCTGCTCCTGGGGCATCCAGTCCATGGTGGCCGCGCCCTCGTGGACCTCGCCGATCTTGTAGTTGATGCCGGTGTAGAACAGGATGCGCTCGGTCGTCGTGGTCTTGCCCGCGTCGATATGGGCCATGATCCCGATGTTGCGGACCTGGGCCAGGGGCTTGGTGCGGGTTACGGATGCGTCAGGCATATGGCGTTCAGTGCTTTGCTAATCGAATGGGGTGACTCTGCGTGGTTTCCTACCAGCGATAGTGGGCGAAGGCCTTGTTGGACTCGGCCATCTTGTGCATGTCCTCACGGCGTTTGACGGCGGCGCCGACCCCGTTGGAGGCATCGAGCAGTTCGGCGGCCAGCTTCTGCGCCATCGTCTTCTCCCGGCGCTGCTTGGCGTAACCGACCAGCCAGCGGATCGACAACGTGGCGGCCCGGCGAGGACGAACCTCTACCGGCACCTGATAGGTCGCGCCACCGACCCGCCGGCTCTTGACCTCGAGTTGCGGTTTGGTGTTCTCCACCGCCCGCTTGACCACGGCGACGGGGTCCCCGTCGCTGCGATCCTTCACCAGATCGAGTGCCTCATATACAACACGCTCGGCGAGGCTGCGCTTCCCACGCTCGAGAACTTTGTTGACGATCTGGGTGACCAGCACGGATCGATAGATGGGATCGGGGAGCAGGTCACGGCGCGGGGCGGGTCCTTTACGGGGCATGGCGGTGTCCTCCCTACGGCTTCAGGTGCTCGTGAGACTGCGAGCGCAACGAAGAAGCGGCGGCGGAAGGGCGCTCGGTCATCGCGGTCATCTCGGCCCCTCTGCGTCCCGGCGATCCGGTGGCCAGCGCATCCAAAGCGTGCGGTCTCATGAGCGCTTGGCGCCGTAGCGGCTGCGAGCCTGCTTCCGGTCGCGCACACCGGAGGTGTCGAGCGTGCCGCGGATGATCTTGTAGCGGACTCCGGGCAGGTCTTTGACCCGTCCGCCGCGCACCAGGACGATGGAGTGCTCCTGGAGGTTGTGGCCGACCCCGGGAATGTAGGCGGTGATCTCCACCCCGCTGGTGAGCCGGACCCGGGCCACCTTGCGCAGGGCCGAGTTCGGCTTCTTGGGCGTGGTCGTGTACACCCGGGTGCACACCCCCCGCCGCTGCGGCGCGCCCCGGAGCGCCGGCGTCTTGGTCTTCACCGTCTTCTGTTCGCGGCCCTTCCGGACCAACTGCGCGATTGTGGGCAACCTAACCTCTTGACTCTTGGGGAAAACTCGCCGGCCACGCCCGGCAAGCGCGTGCGCGCGGAGTGGGGCCGGTGGGCCGTTAATCATGGTAGCGCATGAAACGCCAGCCGCGCGTCACCGCGCCCGCGCCCGGCCGGCTCCGGCCGAGCTCATCGCTCAATCCGCGTGGACCACCAGGACAACGACGCCGTGACGTCCCAGGCAAAACGACGGAAAGGACGTGAAAGACGCTAGGAGACGCCTGACTCCAGTCCCGCTTGGCCCAGCCCTCGCATCCGCGGCGTCGGCCGACCCAATGAAGACGCCTGACAGAACGCCCCGAGCGACCCACCGTTCCCGCGTTGTCTCCGCCTACGGTGGACCCACGCCGAGTCCCGCCCGGAGGTTGCGATGGCCGATGAGCAGGAGCTGTGGTCCGCCGTCGACGAGTACGTGACCCCGCTGTTGGTCAAGCCCGATCACGCCCTCGAGGCGGCAAGGAAGCGACCGCCAAAGCAGGCATGCCTCCCATCGCCGTCTCCGCACCGCAGGGAAAGCTGCTCGCCCTGCTGGCCCAAATGAGCGGGGCCCGACGCATCCTCGAATGGGGACCCTGGGCGGCTACAGCACCATCTGGATGGCCCGGGCCCTGCCCGCCGACGGGCGCCTGATCAGCCTTGAGATGAATCCACGCCATGCCGAGGTGGCGGCCGCCAACCTGGCCGCCGCCGGCGTGGACAAGGCGGTGGAGATACGGATCGGCCCTGCCCTCGACACCCTGCCCAAGCTGGCCGAAGAAGGGGTGGGCTCCTTCGACCTGACATTCATCGACGCCGACAAGCCCAACATCCCCGAGTACATGGACTGGGCCATCCGGCTGTCCCGGCCCGGCAGCGTCATCGTCGTCGACAACGTCGTGCGCAATGGGGCGCTCCTCGATGACAGCGGCCAGCAGCCAGACGTGGTCGGCGTGCGGGGCCTGCACGAGGTGCTGAGCTCGGACAACCGGGTGAGTGCCACCACCATCCAGACGGTGGGCGCCAAGGGCTACGACGGGTTCACCCTGGCCGTCGTCCAGGGCTGAGCCACCCGGCAAGAGGGCTCCCGTCGCCCGCGTTCGCCCGCCAAGGCGGCGGTGGGGAATCCGGCTCCCTCGGTTCAGGTGGTGACGATCGGCTCCAGCACCCAGTCCGGGTGATCCGCCGCGACCCGCGCCAGCCAGTAGGGGCTCTCGAACACGGCCAGCAGCACGCCATCGCGGCGGGTCAGGACCTCGACGCCGCCGAGCCGACCCAGCCCGGCCGCGGCCGTGGCCGCATCGGTGCGGCGCACCGTCCGGGCGTGGGGCCCAGTGAGCTCGATCTCGGCGCCGAACTCGTGGGCCATGCGGTGCGCCAGCACCTCGAACTGCATCGCCCCCACGGCCGCCAGCACCGGGGTCGGATCGTCGCCGCCGCGGTACAGGAGCTGCACGACGCCCTCCTGCTCCAGCTGGGCCAGGCCCCGCTTGAACTGCTTTGACCGGGAGAGGTCCCTGGCGTAGGCGGTGGCGATCAGCTCGGGCGGGAACGACGGGATGGGCGGGTAGGTCACGGCCGAGGGCCCGCCGGCGGGTCCGGCGTACAGGCTGTCGCCGACCCGCAGACCGCTGGCATTGACCAGTCCGACGACGTCGCCCGGCCAGGCTTCCTCGATGGTGTCCCGCTCGGCGCCGAACATCGACGACGCGTACTTGGTGGCGAACGGCCGGCCGGTCGGGCCGTGGGTCAGCACCATGCCCCGCTCGAAGCGTCCGGAGCACACCCGCACGAAGGCGACGTGATCGCGGTGGGCCGGGTTCATGTTGGCCTGGACCTTGAACACGAAGCCCGAGAACTCCGCGTCCAGGGCCCGCGGCGATGCCGTCGGCGTCGGCCATCGGCGACGGACCCGGGCGCCAGATCGATCACGGCGTCGAGGAGATGGCGCACCCCGAAGTTCGTCAGCGCCGAGCCCACGAACAACGGGCTGGTCTTCGCCCGGCCAGGAAGCTCGTCCAGATCGAGGCTGGCGCCCACCTCGTCGAGCAGGGCGCACTCCTCCACGGCCCGCGACCAGGCCCCGCGCAGCTCGGGGTCGGCGGCGGCCACGGCCGCCGGCACGGCCCGCTCGGCCGCCGTGCCCGCTCCGCCGCGAGCCGATCGGGCGAAGCCGACGAATCCCCCATCCCGCCGATCGATCACCCCCCGAAAGTCGCCCGGTTCACCGACCGGCCACGTCACCGGCGTGGGTACCAGACCGATCTGCTGCTCGATCTCGTCGAGCAGCTCGAGCGGGGATCGCCCGGGCCGGTCCAGCTTGTTGAGGAAGGTCAGGACCGGCAGCCGCCGGGCGTGGCATACCTCGAACAGCTTGAGGGTCTGCGGCTCGATCCCCTTGGCCACGTCGAGCACCATGATGGCGGCGTCCGCGGCGGTCGAGCACCCGGTAGGTGTCCTCAGAGAAGTCCCGGTGACCGGGCGTGTCGAGCAGGTTGATCGTGCACTCTCGGTAGGGGAACTGCAGGACGGTGGAGCTGATCGAGATGCCCCGCTCCTGCTCCAGCGCCATCCAGTCCGATGCGGCCCGCCGCCGCCCGGCCCGGGCCCGCACCGCCCCCGCCTCCTGAACCGCGCCGGCGTAGAGCAGGAACTTCTCGGTCAGCGTGGTCTTGCCCGGCGTCGGGATGGCTGATGATGGCGAACGTGCGCCGGCTCGCCGCCTCGGTGGAGGCGCGCTGGATGTGAGGTGGCTAGCGTGGTCATGGCAGAAAACAGGAGGGAAAGGGGCGGCCGCATCCGGTGAGCCCGCCCCGCGACCTCTCAGTCTACCGGGCCGGGTCTTTCACCGGTGGCGACTGGAACATCACCACCACCGTGCCATCCTGTGGGCGTGCGACTCCTGGTGGTGGAAGACGACGACGCCATCGCGGCCCCGCTGGTGGAGGGGCTGTCCCGGGAGGGCTTCGAGGTGGCCCGGGTGGCGACCGGAGCGGATGCCCTCGAGGCGCCCAACCCCGACGTGGTGCTGCTCGATCTGGGCCTGCCGGACATCGACGGATACGACGTGTGCCGGCGGCTGCGAGCCCGGTCGTCGGTTCCGATTCTCGTGCTGACCGCCCGGGGTGCGGAGGTGGACCGGGTCGTGGGGCTCGAGCTCGGGGCCGACGACTACATCGTCAAGCCCTTCGGGTTCCGGGAGCTCGTCGCCCGCATTCGAGCCGTGATGCGCCGGACCGGGGAGCCCGCGACCGCCGACCAGGTACAGGTTCTCGGGGCGCTGACCGTCGATCGCCGCTCGCGCCGGGTCCTGGTGTATGGCGTCGAAGTGACCCTGTCACCGAAGGAATACGACCTGCTGGCGCTGCTGGCCGAAGATCCCGGGGCGGTCGTCAATCGCCAGACGATCCTCGAGGAGGTGTGGGATCCCCACTGGTACGGCCCCACCAAGACGGTCGACGTGCACGTGGCGTCTCTACGGCGCAAGCTGGGCCACCCCGAGTGGATCGAGACGGTCCGTCGGGTCGGTCTCCGCCTCGGTCCCACCACCTGAATCCGGAGTGAAGTGAATCGGCATGACGCGCCGCCTGGTTCTCTCCTACGTGGGGTTGGCGTTACTGATCCTGGTGATGCTGGAGGTCCCGTTCGGGATACTCGCGCAGCGCCACGAGCGGGACATGGCTGCGAGCCAGGCGGAGCGGGAGGCGACGGGTCTGGCCGCGGTAGCAAGCGAGGATGTGGAACACGGCCGCACCGCTGACCTGGCCGCTCTGGTGGCCCGATACCAGTCGCGGACCGGCGGCGAGGTGACGGTTGTCGACCCCGCCGGAAACGTGTCCGCATCGTCGGACACCGACGGCGACAACGACGCCCTCGAGCAGCACCGGCTCGTCCAGGCCGCCCTGGCCGGTCGGTCCGTGAACAGCTTCGGGGCTGACGAGGGCCGCCCCTGGGCGTCCGCGGCGGTACCGATCAGTGGTGACAATCGACCGCTCGGAGCCATGTTGCTCGGTATCCAGGCCAGCGCGACTGAAGACCGCATCCATGACATCTGGCTGGGGCTCGCCGGCTTCGCCGCCGCGGTCCTGGTGCTCACCACGCTGGTCGGGCTACTGCTGGCGCGCTCCCTCGCCCGGCCACTGGCCCGCTTGGAATCGCGAGTCCGGTTGCTGGGCGAGGGCGACCTCTCGATTCGGGCTGCCGAGAGCGGACCGCCCCAGGTCCGCTCGCTCGCCCACCAGTTCAACCAGATGGCCGGGCGCCTCGCCGAGCTCGTTCAGGCCCAGAACCGCTTCGTGGCCGACGCCTCGCACCAGCTGCGGTCGCCCTTAACCGCCCTCCGGTTGCGGCTGGAGAACCTGGAGGCCGGGGCTGAACCGGCCGCCACCGATGGGATCGCGGCGGCAGCCGAGGAGGTGCAGCGCCTGAGCCGCATCGTCGACGGCTTGCTGACCTTGAGTCGCGTCGGGAGCGACGACCCGGAGCGCCAGCCGATCGACGTAGGGGAGATCATCGAAGGGCGATGCGAGGCCTGGGGCGCCCTGGCGGCAGAGCGTCACGTGGACCTCACTCCGTCCGTCGGGACTGAGGCCGGCCGGACCGCCCTCCTCGTCCCCGGCGACCTGGATCAGATCCTCGACAACCTGCTGGCCAACGCCCTCGACGCCAGCCCTGAGGGGAGTTGCATCTCGGTGCGGCTCCGCGCCTCCGACACCAGCCACCTCGAGCTACACGTCACCGACAAGGGGCCCGGCATGAGCCCCGAGGATCGGCGGCGGGCGTTCGATCGCTTCTGGCAGGGGCCGGGCCGTAACGGCGGCCACAGCGGACTCGGCCTGGCGATCGTACGCCAGCTAGCGGCCCGCAATGGCGCCTCAGCCGAGTTGCGCCCAGCCGACCAGACCGGACTCGACGCCGTGATCACCCTCAGCGCCTGCGAGAAAATCAGCGTCCAGAGCTGAGACGGACAAGGGGGGTATTTCGCCGGCACTTACTGCTGCGGGAGCGAGACCGTGAAGAAGTCGCGCGACTCGTGCTCGGGCCCGAGGTAGCGCGTTGCCGGGCGCTGCATCTGGGGATAGAGCTTCGAAGCCGAGACGATCGACGGGTCCGCCGGGCTGTGGGCGTAGAAGTTGAAGGTCACCCACTCCGGATTGATGTCGAGGGTCATAGCCCGCACCGCACCGGCCCGCTGCAGCGATTCAGCCAGGCTGCGGGCGGTCAGGGCCGGGCCGGCGACGTAGACCAGACCTCCGGAGGCGGTCACGCCCACACCCGATCGGGCCACCACGGTGTTGGCTCCCAGCGTCGCCCCCCAGATCTGGGAGTCCGCGTAGGTGGCATCCGGAGCCGGCTGACCGTTGTCGACGATGGGCACCAGATTCTGGAGGACGGCCGTGACCGACGGGCTCATGTTCACCTCGCCGCCCCAGGTGCCCATGGCAATGCGGCCGTTGGCGTAGATGACGAGGGACTCCGCGCCAGACTGCAACGGCACCGCGGTGCGACCGTCGAGGTAAAAGCCGCCGTGGGCGTCCTGCATACGGAACCCGCCATTGAAGGCGGCCACCACGGTCCGCAGGGCCGCGCCCTCGATGTCGGGGGGCTGGGACCAGGTACCGCCCGGCTCCTGGCTCCCCGGGACCAGGGAGATCCTTAGGAGGGTGGGGTCGATCCACACGGCCGAGGTGATCTGGCTGGTGTAGATGGCGTCGGCCCGGAACTGGGCGACGTACATGGCCGGAATGCCGTGCACCAGGACGTCGGCGGGTCGCCACTGTCCCTCTCCGGGCAGGGCGGGGGCCACGACCAGGGGAACCGGCGCCGGCGCCGGGAGGTGGGGTATTACGACCACCCGCCTCTTGGCGGGGGCGGCGGACGTGGGCGGCACGCCGGGAACGGCGTTGAGGTGGGCGGGCCGGCCCCCTTTCGGAGGAGTGTGGTGCTGGTAGTAGTACGTCTCGACGTCATTGGCGAGGGTGGCCATGTGATGGCTGCGGAGCCAGTCAGCCCATTTGGCCTCGAAGCTCTGGTTGCCCGGGGTCCGCAGCGCTCCTATCAGGGAGACGCCGACGAGGACCGCCAGGACCAGCACCAGTAAGACCAGGACGGCGACGATCCGCCGCAGGGCGTAGTGCGGGCGGCGGCGCCGGCGGCGGTGGACGGGCATGCTCGTCAAGTCTCAGGCGAAACGGTGAGCCCATGGTCAGGCTCAGGCAAAGGATCGGCAAAACCCTAGGTGATCCGACCGTTCTGTGTCGGTACCCCTCCGTACGCTGCCCACCTCGTGAGGCTCGTGAGGCCGAGGGGGCAGAACGGCGAGGAGGTCGAATCCCATACCGGTTAACGGCCAGGCCGCCGTTAGCGCAGCTCGCGCTGGGCCGCACCCTTTGCGAAACCTTTGCCTGACACTCAGCGTGTCCTTAGGGTTGATCCAGATACTGGTGGTATGCCATCGAGCGCCCGCCGGGACCTCGGCTTCGAACGCATCGGACGGACGACCCGCTTCCTCGCCGTCGGAGCCATCGTCGCCGGCGGGGTCCTCTCGGCGGCGGTGGCGAAAGCCCTGCCTGGCAAGTCCACGCACGGCACCAGCGGTACCTCGAGCTCCACGTCAGGTTCCGGCACGAGCAGCGCCGCCGCCGGATCGAGCGCGACGTCAGTCGCGGGGTCGGGGTCAGGGTCCGGCGCCACATCGCAGTCCCCCGCCCAATCAGACCCCTCGCTTACGCCCCCGACCCAGGCTCCCCAGCCGTCGATCTCGCCGCCCGTGGTTTCGTCCGGAGGGTCATGACGGTCGACGAACCGGTCAGTTTTCCGGCCCTCGGCACCACCGCCACCATCATCACGACCGATCCCCGGCGCCGGGAGCAGGCCGTCTCCGTGCTGGCGAGCGAGCTGGACGGGATCGATCGGGCGTGCAGCCGGTTTCGGTCGGACAGCGAACTGTCGGCGGTGAACCGAGCCGCCGGCCGCACCGTCAAGGTCTCGCCCCTCTTCGTAGAAGCGGTGGCGGCAGCCCTGCGGGCGGCCCGGCTCACCTCCGGTGCGGTCGATCCGACCGTCGGCTCATCGCTCCAGCTCGCCGGTTATGACCGGGACTTCGCCCTGATCGAGCCGGGCGGCCCGCCGATCGAGTTTCACCTGCGCCCCGTGGCCGGCTGGAAGACCGTCGCGCTCGACCAGGCTGCTTCTACTATCCGGATCCCGAAGGGGGTGGAACTGGACCTGGGCGCCACTGCCAAGGCGTTGTGCGCCGACCGGGCCGCCACCCGGGCGGCCGCCCTCACCGGTTCGGGGGTGCTCGTCAGCCTCGGCGGCGATATAGCCGTGGCGGGTCCGCCACCCGCAGGAGGCTGGCCCATCCAGGTCACCGACAACCATGCCGACCCGCTCGACAGTGGCGGTCCCGTGGTCACCATCACCTCCGGGGGCCTGGCCACCTCGAGCACCGCGGTCCGGCGCTGGGCCCGAGGCGGCCAGGCGATGCACCATCTGATTGACCCGGCTACCGGCGCCCCGGCGGTCGAGGTTTGGCGCACAGTCAGCGTGGCCGCCGGGTCGTGCCTGGACGCCAACGTCGCCTCCTGCGCGGCCGTGATCATGGGGACAGCGGCGCCGCACTGGCTGGCCGGGCGGGGACTACCTGCCCGCCTGGTGGCGATGAACGGCCCAGCCCAGACGGTCGGCGGCTGGCCGGCGGAGAACGCCAGATGCTCCTAGCGGCCAGCGTCACGACCAACTCACGGGCCCTGTGGTATCTGACGCGGGGCTTCGGGCTGATTGCGCTGATCCTGCTCACCGTCACCATGGTGCTCGGACTCACCCAGGCGGTGCGGTTTGCCCGGCCCGGCTGGCCCCGCTTCGTCGTCTCCGCCTTGCACAAGAACGCGGCCCTCCTGTCGATGGCGCTCCTCGCCGTCCATATCGTCACCGCGGTCCTCGACAGCTACGCCCCGATTCGCATCGTCGACGTGTTCATCCCCTTCGTCTCCCGCTATCGGCCCTTCTGGCTGGGGCTCGGCGCCATCGCCCTCGATCTCCTGGTAGCCCTGCTCGTTACCAGCCTGGTGCGGGACCGGATGAGCTACAAGGCGTGGCGGGCCGTCCACTGGGCCGCCTACGCTTGCTGGCCGCTCGCCGTGGTGCACGGTCTGGGAACCGGTTCGGACACGAAACTCAGCTGGGTTTTGTTCATCAACGCCGTGTGCGTGGCCGCCGTGCTGGCCGCCCTGTGGTGGCGGTTGGCGCAGGGCTGGTCGGTTGCCAATGCCCCCCGCCGGGGAGCGGCGGTGCTGCTCAGCATCACCCTCCCGGTGGCGGCGGTCGCCTGGATCGCAACCGGACCCCTCCGCCCGGGGTGGGCCCGCCGGGCCGGCACCCCAACGGCGCTGATCGCCTCCTCAACGGCCTCCGCCCACCAGACCCCGTCGACGAGCGCATCGACGGGTACATCGACGGGCACGTCGACAGGGGCGACGCTCAGCGTGCCCTTCTCGGCCACCTTTCAAGGCACGCAACGACAGTCCGGACCGGACAGCAACGGGCTGGTTTCTGTTTCGTTCTCCGGCAGCTTCCAGGGCAGCCAGAGCGGAATGCTCACCATCGTTCTAACCGGCCAGCCAGACGACAACGGGGGCGTCCAGTTGACCGGCAGCCAGGTCGAGCTCGGGCCGGCTGCGGCGCCTACCGCATACCAGGGCCACGTGACGCAACTCACCGGGACCAGCCTGGTGGCGGATCTCACCAGCGCCCGCGGCTCGACGCTCACCGCCCGCATTGACCTGCGGCTCACGCCGGGGCAAAGCACGGTGACCGGTACCGTCCGGGCCAGCACATGAATAGGGGGCCGCGCATGACCACCGGCGCCACCGTGACCACCCCGGACCCGCGGGCGCTGCCTCGCCTGTTGCTGACCGACGATGGACCGAGCCTGGACGCCCACTTTGCGAGATGGGGACAGTTACCAACGGGAGGCCCGCTTCTCATCGATGAGGTGGAGCGGGCCGGGCTGCGCGGCCGCGGCGGCGCCGGGTTCCCGACTGCAACAAAACTGCGGACCGTGGCCTCCGCCCGGCACGGCATCGTCGTCGCCAACGGCGCCGAAGGCGAGCCGGCCAGCGGTAAAGACAAGGTCCTCCTGGCGCACTCTCCCCACCTGGTGCTCGACGGCGCCGGAATCGCGGCCGAAACCGTCGGGGCGGATGAAGTCGTGGTCTGCGTGGAGCGAGCGGCGGGAGCGACGGTTCGGGCTGTGCAAGCGGCCATCTCTGAACGGCGGCGGGTTGGCGCCGACCGGCTCAGCTTTCGCGTCGAGGCCACCCCATCGCACTACGTCACCGGCGAAGAGTCCGCCCTCGTGCATTGGCTGAACGGCGGTCCGGCCAAGCCGGTGTTCGTACCCCCGCGGCCGTTCGAGCGAGGGGTGCGGGGCCGGCCCACCCTCGTCAACAACGTCGAGACGCTGGCCCACCTGGCCCTCATCGCCCGCTTCGGCGCGAGCTGGTTTCGGGGCCTCGGTACCGCCGAGGACTCGGGCACGGCTCTGATCACCCTGACCGGCGACGTGGGCCGACCGGGCGTCTACGAGCTGCCGCTTGGCATCCCATTGGCGGAAGCGCTCCGGGCCGCCGGGACAGGAGGGGATGCACAGGCGGTGCTCATCGGCGGCTACGCCGGAACCTGGCTTTCCGGCGCCAGCGCGGCCAGCGCCCGACTCGACCGCAGTTCGCTGCGAGCGCTCGGCGCCAGCCTCGGATGCGGCGCCATCAGTGTCCTCGGGCCCGATCACTGCGGTTTGCAGACCACTGCTCTGGTGGCGCGTTGGCTGGCCAGCCAGTCGGCGGGCCAATGCGGGCCGTGCGCCCAGGGCCTGCCGGCCATCGCCCGGGCCGTCGAGGGCCTCGTCGAGGGCGACCGGGGCCAGGTGTGGGAGCGGCAGCTGCGCCGCTGGCTCGGCATGGTGGAGGGACGGGGGGCCTGCCACCATCCGGACGGGGCCGTCCGTTTGGTGCGCAGCGCCGTGACGGTGTTCGCCACCGAGATCGGCCGCCACCGCCAGTACGGTCCCTGCCGGGCGCCGGTAGCCGCGCTGCCCGTGCCATCCTCCGAGGCGGCCTGGCGGTGACCGCTCGTTCCCTCGTCGTCAACCCCATCGCCTGCGACGGACACGGAATCTGCGCCGAGTTACTGCCAGAACTGATCCAGCTCGACGACTGGGGCTACCCCATCATCGACCCCAGTGCAGTACCGCCGCACCTGGAAAGCTTGGCCCGCCGGGCGGTGGCGGCCTGCCCCACACTGGCCTTGCGACTACGCAAGGTCGAGACACCAGCCAGGACACCGGGATCCGCCCCGCGAGGCTGATCTCACCGGGGCCAATCGCATAAGCGCTGATCGCCCGCCGATCCTTTTACAGCTGCCGCACCAGCGCCGCCACCTCGTCGGTCATAAGGCCTACCACGGCGAGCGAATCGGACGTCTGGTACGGACGCCGAGCGGAACCGCTCAGGTTGAGGGCGTGGACGCTGCGGCAGCGTTGCTCGAGAAGAGGCACGTCGTTGAAGACCGAATACGAATAAGAGATCCCGTCACCTTCCGACTCCCTGAAGCCCTTGCCCCGCGTGTTGACCAGGTCCGCCCACTTCCACAGGCCGAGGGCGTTGATTCCCTGCTTGAGTAGTCGCTTGCGCCGATCTCCTGCACCGAAGTTGTTCGAGTCGACGAGGAACACCGCTTTCGAGGCCACCCGGCACATCTCTTCGACCGCCTTCGACGGCTGGGGGAGATGGTGGAGCACGGCCAACTCGCACACCACGTCGAACTCGCCGTCGCCATAGTCCAGCCGGTCGCGTCCCCTTCGACCAGGACGTCCGGGCTGAGACCGTTTTTGTAGCCCTCTTCGCGCATGGCTGTTGACGCCTCCAGGCCAATCAGCCTCAGGTTCGGCCGCATCCGTTGAAGTACCCGCAGGCCGTGACCGCTGCCCGACCCCACATCGAGCAGCGAGGTAGCCCCCAAAATGTCCACGAGGCCCCCGAGCAATGCGAACGGGAGCATCATCTCCATCGTCGACCACGCCTTGGACCAGCCAGCGTCATAACTGGCTGCATGCGAGCGGTAGTACTCCCGCTGCCTCTGCGCCTCGTCAGCCACAAGACACAGTGTTGTTCAGTCCGGCCCGCTTTGCGGGACATCTCTGCTGTTGCGGGACATCTCTGCTGTTGCGGGACATCTCTGCTGTTGCGGGACAGGGCCGACACCAGATGTCGCCCCTGTCCCGCAACTGCCGACGTGTCCCGAAGACGCAGCCGGATGGGACCCCGAGGCGGGCGCCACTCCATCCGGATGCCGGACCTGGTCTGCCCCGCCCTCCCCCGTCGGGCATTAGGGCATGGCCCGCATTGACCCGCCCGTCGGGGCGCATGGCCCGCGCTGGCCGCATCGGCTCCCTGGTCGCCGTCGTTGCCGCATGGACTCCCTGATCACCATCGTGGCCTGGTGGGCGAGATCTTGTCCATACTTCGCGACCGGTCCCCAACTACAGACGAGGCATGGACGTCCGGCCGCCGAAATGCGCGAGATCTGGTCCACGCCTCGCGACCGGCCCGGACGCTGACGCGAGGCGTGGACGCGCCGAGGTACGGGCGCACCCAGGTTCGGGCCCGGCGACGGCCCCGCTGGAGTCAGCGGCCCGAAGCCCGCCCGCACGACTCGCCGGCAAAGCGGGCCGCGGCACCGGCGCAACCAGGGCGGCGCGAACAAAGACCGCGCGAACAGGGGGCGACCGGGGCGGCGCGATGAGGGCCGCCCGACCAGGGGCGGCCCTCATGCGGTATGTCAGGCGGCCTCGGCCTAGGAGGCGCTCTCCTGGTCGCCGCGGTCCCCGAAGCTGTCATGGTCGCCGAACCCGGAGACGTAACCCGGAGCGGCGGTCGGAGCTGGAGCCCCGTCGGTTGCCTCCGCGTCACCCTCGGTACCAGCCGCCGCCTCTAACCCACTGTCCGAGACAGCGCTGTCGTCCGAGCCGGGCACGGCCGCCAGATCCGGGTCCGCCCCCACCTCGGCCGGTGACTCCCAGCCCCCGTCGTGGCCATCAGCACCGATGGACGCCAGCCAGGCGGCCAGGTCCTCGGTGCCAGCCTCCTCGTCGGAGGACGTCCAGAACGTCATGCGCTCCGCTTCCGGCGCCTCCAGACTGGAGGTTGCGGTAGCGAGAGCATGCCGGTCCCGGCGGGGATCAGCTTGCCGATGATGATGTTCTCCTTCAGGCCGAACAGGTGGTCCGACTTGCCCTCGATGGCCGCTTCGGTCAGCACCCGGGTGGTCTCCTGGAAGGAGGCCGCCGACAGCCAGCTGTCCGTGGCCAGCGAGGCCTTGGTGATGCCCATCAGCTCGGGCCGGCCTTCGGCCGGCCGCTTGCCTTCGGTGACGAGGCCCCGGTTGACCTCGGCGTAGATCCGGGAGTCGACCCGCTCGCCGGGCAGGAACGGGCTCTCGCCCTGCTCGGCGACCAGCACCCGGCGCAGCATCTGGCGCACGATCAGCTCGATGTGCTTGTCGTGGATCGACACGCCCTGATCCCGGTACACCTGCTGCACCTCGTTGACGAGGTACTGCTGGGTCTCGCGGATGCCCTTGATCTCCAGCAGCTGCTTGGGGTCCTTGGGGCCGTCGACGATGGGGTCGCCGGCGGCGATCTCGGCGCCGTCGTGGATGCCGTCGGCCAGCTTGGCCCGGGAGCTCACGGTGTAGGCGTCCTCGGTGCCGTCGTCGCCGATGACGAGCACGCGGCGGGTGTTGTTGTCGTCCTCGACGAGGCGGACCACACCGGAGGTGCGGGCCAGGACCGCCGCACCCTTGGGCGTGCGGGCCTCGAACAACTCCACCACGCGGGGCAGACCGTGGGTGATGTCCTCACCGGCGATACCGCCGGTGTGGAACGTCCGCATGGTCAGCTGCGTGCCGGGCTCGCCGATGGACTGAGCGGCGATGACGCCGACCGCCTCGCCGAGCTCGATGTGCCGGTTGGTCGCTAGCGACCGCCCGTAGCACGCCGCGCACACGCCGTGCTCGGCCTCGCAGGTGAGGACCGAGCGGGCCGTGATCTCGGTGACCGAGGGATCGTCGCGGAGCAGGTCCACCTGCTCGGCGCTGATCTCGGTCCCCGCCGGCAGCACCTCGCCGGAGGAGAGCTTCACGTCCCGGGCCAGTACCCGGCCGTCGATGCGGGTCTCCAGGTAGGCGCGCACCGTCTCGTCGTCGGGGCGCACGTCGCCGATGCGGATGCCGCGGGTCGTCCCGCAGTCCTCCTCGCGCACGATCAGCTCCTGGGCCACGTCGACCAGCCGCCGGGTCAGGTAGCCGGAGTCGGCCGTCCGCAGGGCGGTGTCGGCCAGGCCCTTGCGGGCGCCGTGGGTGGAGATGAAGTACTCGAGGACCGACAGCCCCTCCCGGAAGGAGGACACGATGGGCCGGGGGATCATCTCGCCTCGGGGGTTGGACACCAGACCCTTCATGCCGGCGATCTGGCGGACCTGCTGTGGGTTACCGCGAGCGCCGGAGTCCACCATCATGTCGAGCGGGTTGAACTGGATGGCGTGGAGGGTGTCCTCCATGGCCTTCCCCACCTCGGAGTTGGCCGACGTCCAGATCTCGATCTCCTTCTGGCGCCGCTCGTCGTCGGTGATGATGCCCCGCTTGAACTGGGTCTCGGCCTTCTGGGCCTCGGCCTCGTAGCGGTTGATGATCTCGGTCTTCCGCGCCGGCGTCTTGACGTCGTCGATGGAGATCGTCAGACCCGACCGGGCCGCGTAGCGGAAGGTCAGGTCCTTGATGCGGTCGAGGCTCTCGGCCGACGTCAGCCCGGTCGTAGTTGTCGGCCAGCACGCCGACGATCGAGGCGAGGGAGCGGGCCCGCTTTCCGACCACCTCGTTGACGAACTCGAAGTCGTCAGGCAGGGCGGTGTTGAAGATGATCCGCCCGGGGGTGGTCTGGATCGACTCGTAGGCGACCGCGCCGTTGCCGAGCTCGGGCCCGGGTTCGGACGCGTCGCGAAGTGCGGCGTCTTCGGTCTCGGAGGCCGGCAAGCCCTCCTCCTCGAATCGCCGCGGCCGGCTCTGGCGACTCGAACTCGAGCGGCTCGGCCGCGGGGGTGGAGCCGTTGGAGTGAGCAGCCGCGACGGGGCGACGCCAAGTGACCCGGGCGTGCAAATCGAGATCGCCGGCGTCGTACGCCCGTTCCACCTCGTGCAAGTGGCGGAAGACGCGTCCCTCGCCACGGCCCCCGTCTTTCTCCAGGGTGAGGTAGTAGGCACCGAACACCATGTCGTGGGTCGGGGTGACGATCGGTCGGCCGGTCGCCGGCGAGAGGATGTTGTTGGCCGAGAGCATGAGAATGCGGGCCTCGGCCTGGGCCTCCGCCGACAGCGGCAGATGGACCGCCATCTGGTCGCCGTCGAAGTCGGCGTTGAAGGCGGTGCACACCAGCGGGTGGATCTGGATGGCCTTGCCCTCGACGAGGACCGGCTCGAAGGCCTGGATGCCGAGGCGGTGCAGGGTGGGGGCCCGGTTGAGGAGCACGGGGTGCTCCTTGATGACCTCCTCCAGCACGTCCCACACCTGGGCCGCGCCGGCGCTCGACCATGCGCTTGGCCGACTTGATGTTCTGGGCCAGCTCGAGGTCGACCAGCCGCTTCATGACGAACGGCTTGAACAGCTCCAGCGCCATCTGCTTCGGCAGCCCGCACTGATGCAGCTTGAGGGTGGGGCCCGACCACGATGACCGACCGGCCCGAGTAGTCGACCCGCTTGCCCGAGCAGGTTCTGGCGGAACCGGCCCTGCTTGCCCTTGAGCATGTCGGACAGCGACTTCAGCGGGCGGTTGCCCGGACCGGTGACGGGGCGGCCCCGCCGGCCGTTGTCGAACAGGGCGTCGACGGCTTCCTGGAGCATGCGCTTCTCGTTGTTGACGATGATCTCGGGCGCGCCCAGGTCGAGCAGCCTCTTGAGGCGGTTGTTGCGGTTGATAACCCGGCGGTACAGATCGTTGAGGTCCGACGTGGCGAAACGGCCGCCGTCGAGCTGCACCATGGGCCGCAGCTCGGGCGGAATGACCGGGACGGCGTCGAGGATCATGGCCCGGGGGTCGTTGGCCCGGCGGCCGTGCTCGTCGCGGCGGTTGAAGGCGGACACGATCTTCAGGCGCTTGATGGCCTTCTGCCGGCGCTGGACCGACAGGGGCCGGCGCCCGTCGCTCGGGTCGATGGCGTCCCGCAGCTTGATCTCCTCCTCGTCGAAGTCGATCTCGCTGATCAGGCTGGCGATGGCCTCGGCGCCCATGCCGCCGCGGAAATACTCCCCGTAGCGATCCTTGAGCTCCCGCCACAGCAGTTCGTCCTCGATGATCTTGCGGGAATGCAGGTTGCGGAACTCGTCGAAGGTCCGCTTCACGAGATCCAGCTCCTGATCGGCCCGCTCCCGGATGGCGGCCAGTTCCTTGTCCACCTGGCGCTGGCGAGCCTTGAGCTCGGACTCCTTGGCGCCTTCGGACTCCATCTTGGCCAGCTCGTCCTCGAGCGCCTTGAACCGACGGTCCAGGTCCAGGTCGCGGGCCCGCTCGATCTCGGTCAGCTCTTCGGTGAGCTCGGCCTCGAAGTTGGGCAGTTCCAGGTGGCGCTTCTCCTCGTCGACCCAGGTGACCAGGTTGGCGGCGAAGTAAATGACCTTCTCCAGCTGCTTGGCCTTCAGCTCCTCCCGGGCCTCGGTGCCCATGAGCAGGTAGGCCAGCCAGCTACGGGTGCCGCGCAGGTACCAGATGTGCACCACGGGCGCGGCCAGCTCGATGTGGCCCATGCGTTCGCGCCGCACCTTGGAGCGGGTGACCTCGACGCCGCAGCGCTCGCAGATGATGCCGCGGAAACGGACCCGCTTGTACTTGCCGCAGTAGCACTCCCAGTCCTTGGTGGGACCGAAGATCTTCTCGCAGAAGAGCCCGTCCTTCTCCGGCCGCAAGGTGCGGTAGTTGATGGTTTCGGGCTTCTTGACCTCGCCGTTGGACCAGGTGCGGATGGCGTCGGCCGTGGCCAGCCCGATCCGCAGCTGCTCGAAATTGTCGACATCTAGCACTTAGCAATCACCCCGTGAATCCGCCGCCGATCCAGCAGTGCTGGCCTGGCCAGCCAAGCTGGCGCTGCTGGTTGGCGGCAAAGTGAGCGTCGGCCGCAGGCCGACACGAATTAGCTCAGCGAGCAAGCTCTGCTTGCGAGCTGACATTTAGAAACCTCTTTCGCTGGCTCGCCGGGCGTCTTCCTCGTCGGAGCCCCGCTCCGGCCGGCTGATGTCGATGCCAAGCTCCTCGGCCGTGCGGAACACGTCCTCGTCGAGCTCGCGCATCTCGATCTCCTCACCGGTGTAGGAAAGGACCTCCACGTTGAGGCAGAGACTCTGCATTTCCTTGATGAGCACCTTGAAGCTCTCGGGGATGCCGGGCTCGGGGATGTTCTCGCCCTTGACGATGGCCTCGTAGACCTTGACCCGGCCGAGGACGTCGTCGGACTTGATGGTGAGAAGCTCCTGCAGGGCGTAGGCGGCGCCGTACGCCTCGAGGGCCCACACCTCCATCTCCCCGAAGCGCTGGCCGCCGAACTGGGCCTTCCCGCCGAGGGGCTGTTGGGTGATCATCGAGTAGGGCCCGGTGGAGCGGGCGTGGATCTTGTCGTCGACCAGGTGGGCCAGCTTCATGATGTACACGTAGCCCACGCTGATGGGGTTGTCGTAGGCCTCGCCGGTGCGGCCGTTGTAGAGGGTGGCTTTGCCGTCGGTGCCGATCAGGCGTCCGTCGCTGCCGTAGTCGCTGCCGGGGGCCTCGGGATGAAGGCGCTCGAAGATCTGGCGCATCGTCGGGTGGCGCCCGGCGTCAATTTCCTCGTCCCAGTGGGCCCCGTCGAAAACGGGCGTGGCGATGTGCACCGAGGCCTCGGCGACGGGATGGGTCTTGCGTTCGCTGCCGTTCGGCGTGGTCACCGCCAGCGGGTTGCCGTCCCAGCCCCAGCGGGCCGCCCAGCCGAGATGGCTCTCCAGGACCTGGCCCACGTTCATGCGGGAGGGGACGCCGAGGGGGTTGAGGATGATGTCGACGGGGGTGCCGTCGGCCAGGAAGGGCATGTCCTCGATGGCGAGGATCTTGGAGATGACGCCCTTGTTGCCGTGGCGGCCGGCCAGCTTGTCGCCTTCGGAGATCTTGCGCTTCTGGGCGACGTACACGCGAACCAGCTGGTTGACGCCGGGCGGCAGCTCGTGGGCATCTTCCCGGGAAAAGACCCGGACGTCGATGACCTTGCCCGACTCGCCGTGGGGCACCTTCAGTGAAGTGTCCCGGACTTCCCGGGCCTTCTCGCCGAAGATGGCCCGCAACAGGCGCTCCTCGGGGGTGAGCTCGGTCTCGCCCTTGGGTGTGACCTTGCCGACCAGCACATCGCCCGGCCCGACCTCGGCGCCGATGCGGATGATGCCCCGCTCGTCGAGGTCCTTGAGGATCTCCTCGGACAGGTTGGGGATGTCCCGGGTGATCTCCTCGGCCCCGAGCTTGGTGTCCCGGGCGTCGACCTCGTGCTCCTCGATATGGATGGAGGTGAGCACGTCGTCGCGCACCAGCCGTTCGGAGAGGATGATGGCGTCCTCGTAGTTGTAGCCCTCCCACGGCATGAAGGCCACCAGCAGGTTCTTGCCCAGGCCCAGCTCCCCGGCCTCGGTCGAGGGGCCGTCGGCGAGCACGTCACCGAACTCGACCGAAGTCCCCTCCTCCACCACCGATGCGCTGGTTGAGGCAGGTGTTCTGGTTGGAGCGGCGGAACTTGGCCAGCCGGTAGACGCGCCGCGCCCAGCGGCGTGCCCAGCCGGTCCGACTGGCCGGGCGCGTACTCGACGGTGACGTGGTCGCCGGAAAGCTCGACCACGGTGCCTCGTCCCCTCCGCCAGGAGGACGTCCCCGGCGTCGCGGGCGGCCCGGGCCTCGACCCCGGTCCCGATAAAAGGAGCCTCCGGCCGGACCAAGGGCACGGCCTGCTTCTGCATGTTGGCGCCCATCAGGGCCCGGTTGGCGTCGTCGTGCTCGATGAAGGGGATCAGGGCCGTCGAAACCGACACGATCTGCTTCGGCGACACGTCCATCAGGTCCACCTCGGCGGGCGGCACGAAGTCCACCTCGCTGGTGGTGCCGTAGGACGTGCCCGGCCGCACCCACCCGGACGCCCGGGCCGATGGGGGCCCGGCGCACCAGAACCCGGTCCTCGGTCAGGGTGCCGTCGTCGGCCAGCTTGGCGTTGGCCTGGGCGATGACGTACTCCTCTTCCTCGTCAGCGGCGAGGTAGACGATCTCGTCGGTGACCCGGCCCTCGACCACCCGGCGGTACGGGGTCTCGATGAAGCCGTAGGAGTTGATGCGCCCGTAGGAGGCCAGGTGGCCGATGAGACCGATGTTGGGTCCCTCCGGCGTCTCGATGGGGCACATGCGGCCGTAGTGAGAGGTATGGACGTCCCGCACCTCGAACCCGGCCCGCTCCCGGGATAGGCCGCCGGGGCCCATGGCCGACAGGCGCCGCTTGTGGGTCAGCCCCGACAGGGGGTTGGTCTGGTCCATGAACTGCGACAGCTGCGAGGTCCCGAAGAACTCCTTGATGGCCGCCACGACCGGCCGGATGTTGATCAGGGTCTGGGGCGTGATGGCCTCCACGTCCTGGGTGGTCATGCGCTCCCGGACGACCCGCTCCATGCGGGACAGGCCGACCCGGACCTGGTTCTGGATCAGCTCGCCGACCGAGCGGATGCGCCGGTTGGCGAAGTGGTCCTGGTCGTCCAGGCGGTAGCCCGGACTCGCCCTTGGCCAGGTGGAGCAGGTAGCTGCAGGCGGCCAGGATCTCCGACCGGGACAGCACGCCCTGGCCCTCGGCCGGCCGCTCCAGCTCGATGTCGAACAGCTCCTCGGCAGCGGGTGATCTCCGGACCGAGCTTGCGGTCCAGCTTGTAACGACCCACCCGGGTCAGGTCATACCGCTTCGGGTTGAAGAAGGCGTTCTCGAAGTACACCCGGGCCGACTCGGTCGAGGGCGGCTCGCCCGGACCGGGCCCGCTTGTAGATCTCCAGCAGGGCCTCTTCCTGGGTCGGGGCGAGCTCGCGCTCCTTCTCCCACTGGCCCTCGAGGAACTCGAAGTGGCGGACGAAGCGCTCCAGGAACCCCTCGTCGGTGTAGCCGAGGGCCCGGAGCAGCACGAAGAGGCTGAGCCGGCGCTTGCGGGCCACCCGGGAGCCGGCCGTGATGTCCTTGCCCGGCTTGGCCTCGACGTCGAACTCGATCCACTCACCCCGGTAGGGGTGGATGGTCCCGGTCACGATGGTCTTGGCGTCCCGGCCGGGCTGGAAGATGACACCAGGCGAGCGGACGAGCTGGGAGACGACGACACGCTCGGTGCCGTTGATGATGAAGGTCCCCTTCTCCGTCATCATCGGGAAGTCCCCCATGAAGACGGTCTGCTCCTTGATCTCGCCGGTGTTGGCGTTCTGGAACTGGGCCCGCACGAAGATGGGGGCCGCGTAGGTCATGTCCTTTTCCTTGCACTCCTCCACCGAGAACTTCGGGGGTGGGCGCAGGTCCAGGTCGGTCGGGTCGAACTCGAGGATCAACTTGAGCGAGCCCGAGAAGTCCTCGATGGGGCTGATGTCGCGGAAGGTGTCCGCCAGCCCCTGCTCGAGGAACCACTTGAATGAATCGCGTTGAATGGAGATGAGATCCGGCAGCGGCAGGACCTCATCGAGGTTGGCGAAGGAGAAACGCTCCCGTGTAGCGGAACGTGACGGCAAGGGCCTACTCCTGAGGGAGGGAGGGATGAGAGATCGCCGCCGTGGTGGCGCGCCAAAGCCGCGTCAATGAGACGAGGAAGCGCAAGGCGGGGGACCACGGCAACTGACCAGTATAGGCCATACCGGAGCGAAAAGCAAGCCCAATTGCGCGTCGAAATCTGCGCTCCGAGAAGGGTACGGCACCAGGGCCGGATGGTCAAGGTCTACCTGGGGGAAAAGGGCCGTCCAGTAGGGGGTCTCGGCCTGCTTGCCCCATTTGTTCCAGAGGTACAAACGGCGCGGACACCCCTCGGCCACGTATTACAGTGGGGGCGTAGCCACGCGGCGTGGCGGGTGGAGTCTGGCTGATCCAAGGAGGTTCCAACAGTGGGACGGAGGCTTGGAGTGCTGCTCGTGGCACCTGTCGCCCTGCTGGTAGCGGCCACCGCTGCCAGCACGGCCTTGACCGCCGGCCCGGCCGCGGCCGCGGGTCGAGGGGATCACCACCGCCCCCCGCCCTACGGCCCTCACCCCTGCACGGTGGCGGTAACGGTCAGCCCCGCAAGCGTGGGCCACGGCGGCACCATCACCGTCAGGCTGTCCGGTGACTGCTTCAGCGACACCTTCGCCATCGTCGTCTTCAGCTCCAGCAGGACGCTCGGAGACATCACCACCAATGCCGGGGGCAGCGGGTTGCGGTCGTTTGCCCTGCCCTGCGCCGTGAACGTGGGAGAACACACGGTCGTGGCGGTCGATGCCATCGGAAACAGCGGGTCGGCGCCGTTCCGCGTGCGGCCCGGCCCCTGCGCATCCGCGCCAGGCCACCAAAAAGGCCACAAGCCGCCGCACAAGGGTGACGGACCCCCGCACCAGCGCGGGCACCACGGATCCAAGTCGGGGTCGGACGTCCGGGTCGCGGGCGTCAACGCTGAGGCTGGCATCCCAGTCGGGGCGGCGGCCGTGGGCATCGCAGGTCTAGTGATCCTCAAGGTCCGCAAGCGCCGCCGGGGTCACTGGGGCTCGGCTCTCTAGAACCGTCTCTCGACGTTCGAATCCGGCTCGGTCGCGACTCTGCTTCGGCTCAAGAGGCCGTCGCCTCGACGAAAGCGGGCGCTCCTTGTCCTGGCTGCCACGCCCGAAGCGGTGGAGTTGGCCAGCGACGCCGTTGGAGTCATCGCCCGGGAAGGTCAGATCCGCTTGTGGTGGGACGGGTGGACAGGCGGGCCGCTCGATCTCTTTTTCCTCAGCATCTCTTGCACGACGAGGTAGCGCGCCAAACAACAATGGTTCCTTTCCTGGACACCACCCTTCCCGATAATTCCGCCAACTCACCTGGCCGTGTTCAAGAGCCTCTTCAACCGACCCCGGGACTGGCCCGACATCGCCGCCAGGCTTTTAGGCAGGGTGGATGTGCCTGCGGCTCTCGGCTGGCTCCAGCGCTTCGTCGGGCAGGAGTCCGACCCTTACCTGAAACTCCTCGCCCTAGCGAGAGAGGCGGCGCCGGGTTCCGGTGAGCGCCAGGGTCCGAGATGGACATCACCCGTCGTCGATTGGAAATCGCGCCGCGGGGGGTAATCGACTCTTGATTGAGCGCGGAGCGTGGGCGCTATGATGCTCATCGAGTCGGTGCACATTACTGGGTGAACACGTTGTCGATGCCCGAACGTGGGTGTCGGGACGGGAAGGCAAGGCAGCGGGTGGCCAAGCCCCGGGATGACGGTGACGGGACGGCAGGGCGGCGGCGCCGCCCAGCCCGGCCGTGTTGACCGGCCCCGCTGCCTCGGCACCAGGGGCAGTTCCCACCCCAGGTCCTCCGCTCAGGCAGCCCGGCCAACTCGGTGCAGTCGATGCCGCACCGCGGGCCGGTGTCCGGCGGCGGTGGCGCACCCGCTACGTGGCGGCCTTGATCGGCGTAGACACCCTGTCGGCCGTCGTCGCCATCTGGGCCTGTTACGCCTTCCGGTCGCAGGCGACCCTGTACCACGTGATCGTCTTTGGCGCGCACGTTGACTACTCGACGTTGGCCCTCCTGTCGGTGCCGGTGTGGTTGTTGTCGCTCGGGCTGGCCGGCGCCTACCGGTCGCCACACCCAGCCGAGGAGTTGCAGGTCTACCGGATCCCCGTCGTCGTGGGGGTCCGGCTGGCGGCCGTGATTGCCATTGGGTCCTTTGCCCTGAAGGCGCAACTGTCGAGGGCGCTGCTCCTTGTCTATATCCCTACTTTGATCATCGCGGCCCTGTTGGGGCGCTGGGCGGTACGTCAATCGCTCCGGGCCGCCCGCCACCGCGGTCACGCATTGATCCGTCTCATACTGGTCGGCGACGAACCCGCCGTGCGGACGTTCGCGGATCACCTGTTCCGCAACCCCACCAACGGCTATCAGGTGATAGGCGTCTGCGTACCCGGAAAAAAAGAGAGCTTGACCACTCGGGCCGGCGTGATCCCGGTGGTAGGCACACCCGACGATCTGGAGAGCGCGGCCCGAAGGCTCGGCGCAGAGTCCGTAGCGGTGGCCGGCCCCGCGCCTTTCGAAGATCTGACGTTACAGCAGGTGGCGTGGCGGCTGGAGCGGAGTGGGGTCGACCTGCTGGTTGCCCCAGATGTGGCGGACCTGGCCGGACCCAGGATCCGGGTCACGCCCTTGACCGGCTTGCCGCTGCTCCACATCACCGAGCCTCGCCTCGACGGCTTCAGCCGCAGGCTGAAGGCGTGGTGCGAGCGGGCTCTGGCGGTCCCGCTCACCATCCTCCTCAGTCCGCTGCTCCTTTTTGTGGCGATGGCGATCCTGCTCGACTCCGGGCGGCCCGTCCTGTATCGACAGACAAGGGTGGGCTACCGGGGTCGTAAGTTTCAGATCCTGAAGTTCCGGACGATGGTGGCCGACGCGGATACTCATCTGATCGATCTGGCCAGCAGCAACGAACATGACGGCGCGCTGTTCAAGATTCGGCGGGATCCCCGGGTAACGCGTCTGGGACGTTGGCTCCGCAAGTACTCCCTGGACGAGCTCCCGCAGCTCTTCAACGTGCTCAAAGGCGACATGGTGCTCGTCGGCCCGCGCCCCTGCCGGCCGCGCGAAATGGAGCGGTTCGGTCCCGCCGAGAGTCGCCGGTTCCTGGCCCACCCCGGCATGACCGGCTTATGGCAGGTCAGTGGGCGCTCCGACCTCCCATGGGAGGACGCCGTCCGGTGCGACCTCTACTACGTCGAAAACTGGTCGCCCCTGCTCGATCTCATGATCCTCGGTCGGACGCTGCGCGCCGTCGTCGCCGGCAGTGGTTACTGACAGCGTGACCACCGCCTTTGCGCCTGACACCCGGGCCGCCCCCGACGTGGCCATCGTGCACGACTACCTCACCCAGAGAGGGGGCGCGGAACGCGTTGTCCTGGCCTTGTCACGCACGTTCCCCTCGGCTCCGATCTACACGTCCGTGTACCAGAAGGAGTCCACCTATCCGGAGTTCGCCGACCGGCACATCGAGACCAGCGCACTCCAGCGGTTACCGATGCTGCGCCGTCACCATCGGATCGGACTGCCGCTCTACCCCAGCGCCTTCGGCCACCTGCACGTGCGGGCCAACGTGGTGATCTGTAGCACGTCGGGTTGGGCCCACGGAGTCACGACGGACGGCACCAAGATCCTCTACGTCTACAACCCGGCACGGTGGCTCTATCAGACCGACGAGTACCTCCACGGGGTCCCGCGATGGCAGCAAGCAGGGCTCCATGCCGGTTCGGGATGGCTCCGATCCTGGGACCGCAGAGCGGCCCGTTCAGCGCACCGAGTGCTCGGCGATCTCCCGCATCGTCCAGGCCCGCATCCGCTCGTCGTGGGGCCTGGACTCGACCGTCGTGTACCCGCCCCACGGAGCGGATGTCCAGGGTGTGCAGGAACCCGTCCCGGGTATCGAACCCGGCTTCCTGCTCTGTGTAGCCCGGCTGCTGCCCTACAAACATGTGGACGCCATCCTCGCCGCCATGGAGATCCTCACCCAGGACCGCCTCGTGGTTGTGGGCGAGGGTCCCTTGCGTCAGGGGTTCGAAGCAACTGCCCCTCGCAACAGCGTGTTCCTGCCCGGCGCGTCCGATGCCCAGTTGCGTTGGCTCTACGCGAACGCCCGCTTCCTCGTTTCGGCCGCGACCGACGACTTCGGGCTGGCACCCGTCGAAGCCATGGCCTTCGGCACGCCGGCGGTCGTCATCCGCAAGGGCGGTTACGTCGAGACCATCGTCGAAGGGGAGACAGGAACCTTCTTCGATCACGCCGAAGCCCGAGACATTGCTACCGCGGTCCGTCTGGCCGACGCAGAGACCTGGTCGGCCGGACCGCTCCACGCCCACGCCGACCGGTTCTCGGAGGCAGCGTTTTCAACGAGCCTCGCTCAATTCGTCGCCGACCTCTGCTGAGCGTGAACGCACACCGCCACGCGTCCCGGCCTTGCGGAATGTCCGGCACGTGACTGACGTCGTGGCGATATTCAGCGCGCCATGATGTAGCGGTGTCCGCACAAGCTTCTTCCTCAAGCGACGGAGAGCTCTCTCCGGGCAGACATCCAGCGCGCATGCCTATTTGGCGACAATTTTCAGTCTTCCTCGGCGACCGTCCGGGTTTAGTCGTGCTCCTCGTAGTGAGCTCGGTGATCGCCGGGTTCTGCGAATCGACCATCCTCGCCCTTCTCGCAGAGATCGCAACGGCGCTCGTCAACCATAGCTCGACCTTGACAATCAACCTGGGGCCTGTCGGCATCACTACGTCGGTAAGCCAGTTGCTTCTCGTAGGTCTGGCCGTCGCTCTTTTACGAGTGGTCCTTCAGGGAGCACTGTCCTACCTACCGGCACAGATCACCGCCAAAATGCAAGCGGGGCTCCAGCATCGGTTGTTCGCCGCATATACCGAAGCGTCTTGGTCCGTGGTGGCCAGCGACGCGGAGGGAACCTTTCAAGAACTCGCGACCAACCAGGTGATGCGTGCCACCTACGGTGCCGTCTATGCTACTACCGCGATAACGTCAGGGTTCCTTTTGCTAGTTCTCGTCGCATCAGCGCTAGTCATAGAGCCCTTTACAGCACTAGTAGTTATCGCTGCCGGCCTAGCCGTGTTCCTGACTTTTCGCCCCTTGAACGAAATTGGTAGACGCCACGCTAGCGCTTTGTCGTCAGCACAGGTTGATTACGCGGCTGGAGTCCATGATTCCGTGACGACAGCTGAAGAAGCGCGCGTGTTCGGCGTTGGCGGGTTCCAACTCAAACGCATGGACACCCTCGCCGCCGGGGAGGAACGCCGGTTCTTTTCCACTCAATTCGTCGGCCGCCTTGTTGGTGGGGCTTACCAGAGTCTGATGCTCGTCCTTTTGCTCGCTGGGTTAGCGATCCTCCGCGCAGCAGGCGAAACGGCCCATGTTGCCTCGTTGGGAGCCGTGATTCTGCTTCTGGTTCGAGCATCCAATTTCGGCCAACTCGTACAAGGCAACTACCACTTAATGCGCCAGAGCGCGCCATATCTCGAACGACTCCACGAAGCTGAAACGCACTATATACGCTCTCATTCGGCCCGGGGACGTCAAGCCTTCAATAGTGTCCCTTCCATCAGCTTCAATGAAGTCACGTTCGGCTACGCTCCAAATCGGCCAGTTCTACATAGCATTAGTTTCAGCGTAGAACCGGCAGAGTTCATCGGCGTCGTCGGTCCTACAGGCGCCGGAAAATCTACGCTGGTACAGCTCCTCCTGGGACTTCGAGACCCTGACTCAGGATTATACTTACTGGCGACAGACCCCGCCCAAGACTACTCGGCAGCCGAGTGGGCGAAGCGCGTATCGTACGTACCCCAAGAGCCCCGTCTGATCCATGGCACCGTTGCAGAGAATATTCGGTTCTATAGAGAGCTCGATGACGACCAAATCGTAAACGCGGCCCGGCAGGCTCACATTGACCAGGAAATCAACGACTGGCACGGCGGCTATCAAAGAATCGTCAGTCAGAGGGCTAAGGCTGTCTCCGGGGGACAACGCCAACGCCTCTGTCTTGCTCGCGCTCTCGCCGGGTCACCGCTCCTGCTTGTCCTTGACGAACCCACGAGCGCACTTGATCCTCGGTCCGAGGCGCTTGTGCAAGAGTCCTTAGCCGCTCTAAAGGGCCAGTTGACCCTCTTTGTCATCGCACATCGCCTTACTACGCTGCAGCTCTGCGACCGTGTAATGGTGCTGCAAAGTGGCAGAATCGAGGCATTCGCATCACCTAAAGAAGTATTTGAATCCAATGAGTTTTACAAGAATGCGCTCACGCTGTCCCAGTCGAAACCACCTGCGGCCTCCTAGAATATGTCAGAAGTGTCGGTAATGCTCGTGATGCACTTATCCTGCCATTAATCGATTTTGCAGTGCGCCCGTCGGCGGATTGGCCACTAGTCCGAGCGTCTTTTCACCCCAGTACAACCCACCCCGCCGAGAGCAGGCCGTCGAAACTATCTGGCACCAGCCCTTCCAACGTTCCTCCTCGAAAACGCTCCTGATTAGGGTGACGCCACGAAGCCGACTATTCCGTTCGTGGCTCTCCGACTGCTGAAGGTCAGGGGCGGGCGTCAGGCGTGGCGGAAGGTGTAAGCCAGTAGTCCCACCAATTATCCCAGACAAATGAAAGCCCTAAGTCATGAGGGTCTCAGCGGGGCGGAAGAACAGATAGTTCGGGGGTGACAACGGTTTGGAGACGCGACCAGACGCTGTCAGTAGTTGGATGAGTTCGTCGGCGGTCGCTCCGTGGCGGGCCAAATGAGCGGGTTCGATCTCAACAATCCAAGCAGCATCGCTCGACAATAGCTTACGTGCCCCTCTAAGAACGGCTACCTCAGCTCCCTCAACATCTATTTTCACCAATCTTGCTTCCCCGCGCTCCAAAGCAACATCAAGCGTGGTGGTATCGACAATTATCTCTTCACCTCCATCTAAAACAAATGAGGAAGTCCCAGCCGCACTTGGAGCAACAACGAATTTACGCCTTCCTTCCGCGTCCGACAACGCGGATCCAACGATGCGAACGTTTTCGAAACCGTTGATCCGGACATTCTCTTCTAGCCGTTCCGCGAGCATCGGTACGGGCTCGAAAGCAATCACCGAGCCACATCTTCCCACACGAGCGGCGGCAACCACAGAGAACAGCCCCTCATGAGCTCCGCAATCCACGAAGGTATCACCCTCTCGCAATATCTGTATTAGAGAACTGAGACTCGCATCCCAAAATCCATATCGATAAAGGCGTAGACCGAATGGCTCCGTCAAGTGCGCAACAAATTTTGCTGGACCGACTCTTACGCAGCGTGCGCCTCCGGACAAAACTCGCACAAATCCTGACGGTTGACCTAAAGGGCCTTGCTCGCCATTGAGGGGGCACCCGTAGTATATCACCATCTTACACCACTCGAGACACCGTCTATTTACGCACACACCGGCAGTCTAGGAGCCCGCCGAAACGAGGACCGTTCGAGGTCATCGCTATTATAAGGTCGATGGATACGACCGTAGATCTGGCCATTGATTCTTTTGTAATGACGAGGATCATACGACCGCCAGGAAGCGACTGAAGGAAGTATCTGCCATCAGCAATTTCCGGCTTTCGGGATCTGCCCGCACGCTCTGCAAGAAATACCAATGCCTCAAGCAGTTTTTTAGTCGGCTATGATCCACTCACGCTGGACCGATGCACCCTCTGAGCAATGTCACATGTCAGTGTCACGCGTAACCCACAAGTCAAGCCTAAATGGTTCCGGGTGCCATTACCGTGTACGGGCTACGCCAATCTGATTCGGCCATCGGTCACCAAACGTTTCTAAGACGCGCCTGCCGGGACCATGGAGGCAGTGGAACAACTCCTGGACGAAGTTCGCTGTGCGAGACAACTCCGCTTCTGGTCGCGTAGCAGTTATGCAATTAAATGGCGATGTAGGGTTCTGCAGTACGGCGCACCTCCATACCATGTCGCGCCCCAAATCGCACGTTGTATTGTCATCTTAGAGAAGTCCTGTAGGAGCGAAAGCGCCGAGATTATCGGAGGCACTCCTGATCGTGAACTGCTCGATTGCAGCCCGATCTGCCCATCCCATTACCAACCACGGGAGCCAGGCTACAGCGTACTGCCCTCCGTTGCTCCACTGCAGAAAGGTGACAACTAGAACCCCCAAGCCTGCAAACGCCCACCACGTACGGTTGGCGGCTGCAACGCGGTATGCGGTTACGAGCCCAACCGTAACGACGATAAAGTAAGCGACAAGACCAGGGAGGCCCAACGCCACGCCCATGTTTGAAGGGTCGACCTCCGTGGCCGTCGAGGTGCCGCCGAGGCGCGACGCCGCTAGGTTTACTGCCCCCGTACCGTGTCCAAGTGGTTGCGTAATACTCGACTTCAGGCCTTTGACCATTTCGGAGAAGTGAAGACTGAGAGTGGAGTCCTTGGAGTTGAGTGGGTTCGAGAGGCCCTGCAACTGATGTTGTACCAGACTGGCCTGCTCGGTGGTAGGCGTCGACGTCTGCGTGGAGAAGTGCCCAGCCGCCGCCAAGAGGACGGAGACGCCGATGATTCCCGCGGACAGGGCAGGAATCGGACGCAATCGTTGACTCGCCGCCCACATCACGCCAAGGGCAGCCGCCGTGAGAATAAGAATTCCCCGGCTCGAATCGTAGAAGACGCCGTAGCAGAGCAGGCCGCCAACAGCGAGTAAGGGAATAGCTCGCCGACGGGTCAGCGCGGCTGCACAAATTACAGTACCGATGGCCAGGAAGGTGGCGTACTCGGATGCCGCAGAGAATGTACCGAAGGCACGGATCGCCTTACCAACGTTAAGGGAGGTGTAGTTCGATGCAGCCACCCAAGCCTGATCCCAGCTGGGCAGTCCTCGCTTCTGTTGGAACAGGCCGTACATCACCGCCCCGACCGCAAGCAGTGCGATCAGAATGAATAGCCGCCGGAGTACAAGATCGTCGACTAGAGACCGTCCTACCCAGAATGCGAGGATCGGCACCAGGAGGAACAGCCATCCGCCAACCCCAACGAGCGGGCTGCCTTGGAGCGGATTCACTACTTCCACCACAGCGAGAATGCTGAGGACGAGAACGGCATTGGCAAGCCGAGTCCGGCGCCGAAGCGCGCCCCGCTGAATGGCGATGGCAGTCAGAATGATGACGATCACTGGCTCGACGAGGAGGAGTGGATCCCCAAGGCCCGCGTGACTCACAGGTGCGGTCGTGTCAAACAGCCTGCGAACAAGGCCAAGAGCGACCAGCCATATCGCCAGGCCATAGAGCAGCGTAGAGGGTGCTCGCACGCCGAGCGCTACCACCGCTGGCACGAGGGCAACAAACACTGTCGGCCGAAGCAGTCCCGGATGAAGCAACACCGCCGCGAGAGTGCCGGACGCAAACACTACGAACAACGCCCATCCGAATCCGCTCAACAACGAGGAGCGATCCGAACTGGCTGGGCTAGTTCTAGTCAAGGATGCCTCGACAGGCATACCTGCTCGGTAAAAGCGACAGGGCGATGGCCGATCCGCACGCCATAACTGTAGTAGCCGGCCGCCGCTTCCGTCTCCGGGAGCTGCTGCCTCGAGAATCCTGTGACCTCGCGCTATCCCCTACGGAACTTGCCCAATTTGCGAGTACCCAATCTCCCCGTGGACCTCGAATTCGAATCCACAGCATCTGCGGAGGCAGATTCCGACTCTCACCTCAGCGAGTCTCGCTGGGACAGGCCATACATGACCCGTGGCGATCCGCTGCATCTGTCGGGCCGGCCAGACTTGGCAACCGTGCTCGGGCGGCGGGGGTGGGCTGCACGACCTCGCTACTCCCCACTAGCAATAGATCACGGAGTCTCGTTCTCGAGGTACGAGGAGCAGGTCGCGTCTGGGTAACTCAGGAACGAAAGGTCTCAGAGACATTCGGGCATCCGTCCAGAAATGTCGTCGGACACCTGAGAGACTAAATACCCTGTAATCGTGCATCGTACACCATTGGTAGGGTGCTTCAAGGGATACGCCTCGCGACCGCAGCCAGTCAGGGTTGAATTCGCCGAGTATTACTGGCCGACACTTTGCAAACAGACGTTCAGCTCCTGCTAAAACAGCCATTTCAAAGCCCTCGACGTCTATTTTGACCACTGAGCAAGAACCATCAAACTTCTCGAGCTCATTATCTAAGGTTACGATTTCAATGATCGCCGTCTCCCGAAGATTACCCTGACGATCGTGATTCAGCTGGTCAAGCGGGTCGACACCGGACGTTATGGCAGCATTGCCTGCGCCGAGTCCCTCGACATGAGCTTCGGTAGTCCCGCTAAAATTTCCGAGGGCTACCGGACGAATGCATGTACGACCTTCAAGACCATTTTGAGCTATGTTGTAACGAAGATATGTCAAGTTCCCTTGTACTGGCTCATAGGCAATTACTCTAGATGCTCCTGCAGCGTTGGCTGCTAAGACTAGTGGTACGGTAAACAAGCCGAGTGATGCACCAATATCCAGCACTATAGACCCGGCTTCCATGAAAGGCTCGAGGAGGTCGACGACCGGCTCAGCATATTCTCCAGTAAACGCTGCCGTCCACATTTGACTCGACGAGACGGGACCCGTAATCACGTAGCCTCTCCTCATGGTTACGTTCCAGTCGTGTACGACATCGGTGTGGCGGGTGGCCCATCGCTGCCCGAGTCTTCCACGGCCTCGCACACCATCGAGTCTGCGAGCGACGGCAGCGACTAAGGTAGATACGTACATGAGGAAATCCTAGACTTGACTTTTGTGGGCGGTGCCCACGTTGGTCACCGTGCGGTCGCTCCCGGACACAAGAAGCTTCGCTGATGGTAGCCGAGTTACCGACGTCGGATTTCGCGGATCGGCCATTCCATCAGGTTCCTACGTTGGCCTTCATGGTAACCACGTGCGCATCGACAGCGCTTACGACTCCACCCCCGCATTCGTCACCACCTCAGATCATGGAGACTGCGGGACGCTCATGTCGACTTTCATCGGCTAATCCCAAGCCGAAAACCCTCAGCTACCGTGGTGACCCCCTCGACCGCGCTCGTCCACCACTAGCTTAACCGGGACAACGTCGGCCAAGAGCTTCCCAATCGCGACCGCTAGCCCTAATCTTGCGGCGTACGGCCTAGCCTCAAAGCGATCAGACTCAATCCAGCCGCTCACCGGGGGTCCCTTCTGATAACGACTGTGTGTCCGCTATAGGAACCCTCCGACCGGACAAAAGCTTGGAGTGCTCGTCCGAACGCGCGCAACGCGCTCACCAGACTCGGTGAACAAGGTGATCGCGGTGAAGAACGAGCAAACCGCCATGACCCCAATCCCACCAGCGAAGGGCACCAGGGGTGAGCGCCAGCAACAGCACCCCGCCCGACGGAGCCGCGCTCAATGGCATACTATGTCAAACGCATCTTGAAGAGTAGTTCTCACGAACGGAGACCGCCATTGCCTGACCAGGTCCATAGGCAGCGCGAGTACTACCGATCGCACGCGGCCGCCTACGACGCCGGTTGGTCGAAGGCGTGGTCGACGATGGATTTGATGCTTCCATTCGCACTCTTGGCCGGACTGATTGACGTTTTGGGGGCTACTTCTCTCCTCGATGTCGGGTCTGGAACCGGTCACTGCTTACGCGTGCTTGAGCGGGTCCGTCCGAATCTAATGATGATTGGCGTGGAGCCATCGGCAGCCATGCGCGAGGAGGGATATAAGAACGGTCTCAGCCCGAACGTTCTGATCGACGGAGATGCCACCGCGCTTCCGTACGGCGATGGAGATTTCGACCTCGTGTGTGAGGTCGGAATGCTTCATCATATCCCTCAACCGTCGAAGGCGGTCGCCGAGATGTGTCGAGTGGCATCAAAGGCAGTGTTCATCGCCGACGCCAACAACTTCGGGGCCGGAAACATCCGCAAGCGATTCCTCAAACAGACCATCAATGGACTTGGGTTGTGGAAATGGGCGGATCTCGTTAAGACCAGGGGCAAAGGTTTCAGGGAATCAGAGGGCGACGGGATTTCGTACTCGTACTCCGTCTTCAACGATGTCCCACTGCTCGAACAGCGTTGCCGGACTGTCCACGCGCTCAATCTTGATGGCTCGGCGCGACATCCCTACAACGGCTCATCCTCGCTCGCAGTGATAGGGCTCATGACCGATGAAGTCGCGCCCGTTCTCCAGGTGCTATGAGCGGCTCGCGCAGCGGACAATCCAGATCGCTTTTCGATACTCCTCCCTGGCGAGATACGCTCTCCATTCGCGGGTAGCCGTAAGCTCCTGCCGACTTTCGTCAACGCGCGCCTGTGTGCCGCGCCTCTGCCGATCGTCACGTGGTTGCCCCTGCGGACGAGCTCAATCAGCGGCCGACCTTGTTAGAGGCGGTCGTGATCGCTGTCCCATTCCGACGCAAATACTTCGGAGGTGTGACGACCGCGCCCGAGACAGGTCGGGGTTCCTCGGAGTTTGACCCCACCGCACTCTTTTCGCACCGACCCTGCCGCCGCTTCCGGGTGATAGCCAATGTAAGTGGATCTCAAAAGAAAGCTAGTTGAAGCCACCTCGTTCTTCCGAGACTTCCGATCCGCAGACCTAAGGATCGCCACGAGACACTCAATCATTTCCTTGCTGTTCGAGAAGCGAGCTGCAATATCTTCTCTGCGGCCCGCTGTACCGACATGTATCGGTCATACACCTCTAGAGCCCGTGTTGATAGATCATGTCGCCTTTGATAGTCGTCGAGTAACGAAGCAAGCGCTTCCGCAATTGAACTGCTGTTTGCAGGAATGATCTCAACGGCGTCCGACTCTCGAAGGATCTCCCACGTGTCGGGTCCATCAACAGCGAGTGTTGCACATCCGTTCGCCAACGCAGCAGCGAGAAGCGTATGCCGAGTGCTTGGTCCGTCGCCAAAAAGTAGAATAGCTACGTCGGCGTGCCTCAAGTGGGAGCTGAACTCATCCGGGCTGACTACACCACTAAACCACATTCTCTCATCCTGTCCTTCCTCAAGCGCCAGCGATCTCCAACGCTCAGCGGCTCCTGAAGCGGGTCCCGGTGCACCGATTAACTCGACCGCCAGGTCTCGGACCGCCAGCTCCGGCCTTGACAGCGCGTTCAGAAAGAGACGCTCTGCCCCGGCCATGCTGGCCCAGCTGAGTGCAACTAGCGTTTTCGCCGTGGTCTCCGAGCCGCACAGTCGCCCCAATGCGAAAGCTTCACCGGAAACCGGTGGAAAGTTGGAGAACACCGGCAGTACATGAACCTTCCGGCGGGACACTCTTAGCCTCGATATGAGCCACTGCTGCCTTCGTTCAGTGGTCACGACGACCTCATCCGCTCCTGCCAGAACCAGTGGAAGAGCTAGTCGTTGCAAGACGCAGTGTACCTTCTGGCGACGGGGAACATCCCAATGAAGCGCCATTTCGTGTAGAACGGCAATGACCGTCACAGACCGAAGACGGAGCACGATTCCCAGTAGCACTCCCGGCAGCGGGATCCCCCGGAAGGAGTAGGCATAAACGCTGTAATGCCATATGGCGGTCGCTCCCCGTCGAGGTCGCACGCATGCCCTGAGTAACCCTACCGCAGTTCGAAGAGCCGATCGAAATCGACTCCCGTCGTTCTCAAACCACAACTCAGTGACATCATGCCCAGCTACTCCAAGTTGTCCGGCGAGTCGGCTACCGTAGTCCCTCACGCCGCACGGACCGGACGAGACACTTCCAAGACACCAAATCTCCACCCGCTCAACCGGCCTTTCGAGTCATCTCAGACGCGGATCGATGCTTGCTGCCAACGACTCCCGCACACGTCCTCCACTCAAGGACGCCACCATCCGACGGTTGCACGACAATCGCGCCTGCGGTCACAGTGCGACATTAATCGCCTAAACATCACTTTGGGTGGTGTCTCGGCGCGTCCTGACACATGCAGATCATCAGGCCCCAACGTAGATCGGACACTGTCCCGATGCGTCGTGGCCGGCACCACAGACCCAGAACCCCGCTCGAGGGCCGAGCGTGATCCAAAGCTTCAAAAGGCAGCTCATTCGCCTCGCAATTCAAGGGCAGTCGGGAGGTAATCCATCAATGAAAACGATGTGAGCTCAAAACGATCACCCTACGAGTCACGCCACGCAACAACTGTTGGGGGCGATTGGACAGCACCCTGAGACTCGTCGATCCGAGAGACTATCATCGACACGCGGGTACTGTGGATGGCAATTATGTTGCCCTGTCCAGAAAATGTTGGCGCAACTTCCGCCAAGGAACGAGACGGTTCAGAATACCAGAAGATCTCATACCCAAGCCGACCGAGCAGATCTTTAACTTCTCTTCCACCGTCCCACACCTCAACACAAATTGTTGGCCGCGCCGCAGTGATCATCCCAACAGCACCGTGCAACACATCAAGGTCATAGCCTTCAGCATCGATCTTCAGAAACGGCAACGAAGGCTCAGAGGGGATGTCAAAAATCCCAGCTGATAGCAGGGTGTCGAGTCGGGTCACCGACACTGCGAGAGAATCTTCGCCCATAGGTTCACGGATAAGGCGACTACCCACATCTTCGCCACCCCAGAACGCGCCGGTGCCATCCCAGTCCGCAATCGCGTACGGGAAAATGCTCGCTCGACAACCCTCACAGTTCATTGCGACGTTCCGATCGAGTAGAGCGCGGGCCGTTGGGTCTGGTTCAAAAGCGACAAGGTTCGCCCCAGCAGATAGCATCAGAACAGCGTAGATGCCAATGTTGGCTCCCACATCGATGAAGCCATCCCCTACCCTAACGACTCGAAGCATGAATGCGATCTCATTTGGCTCGTGGCTTCCGTTTGCGATGATCATGCCGCCCAACTTGCTCCAACAAGGCAGCAAGAATGGCGCGCCTGATGGCCGCAGCGTCAGCTCTAATGTGCCAGGCTTGTGCCTGCGTCGCGCGATTTGCCACCACCAGTATCGATACAAAGCGCGCCAACTTCTCCCCGAGTCTGTCCTATTCGTGACTACCAGAACCGATAGCCATACAGCCTTCGCGGTTTGTCGCAACCCAGCCGTAGGCAGTCTTATGCTGGCGCAATGAAGCATCGTCACAAGTCTCTCCGTGGCCCGGGAAGTGGGCGCTGACCTGTGGTGACGAGTGGAGACCCTCCGACGCTGTGGGCGGTCCATATAAACGGTTAATAACTCAGTGAGAGGGACACTTCGATCCTACGTAACGCGCGTTTCCGGTGATGACGATCGTTATGAATCCCAAAAGCACACCCAGTGATCTAGATCCGCTCATTCTTGGCCAGTCAGGAGTCGTCGGTAGATACTTGCCACTGACTCGGCTGAGCGATCCCACCCATATTCCTCAACTCTTCGCCGTGCCTCCAATCCGAGTGTCTCCCGCAGGTCTCGGTCTGTAGCTAAGCGAACAAGCGTTTTGGAGATGGGCAGTATTTCGCGCCGAACGATACACCCACCCTCGTTGTCACCCACGAGCTCTGTCGCGCCGGAGATCCGTGACGTTAACAGAGGAAGGGCGCACGCTGCGGCTTCAAGGCACGCGGGGCTGAACCCCTCATAAGCACTAGGAAGTAGAAATACATCAGCAGCCTGATAGAAGCACTCGGTATCATCTCGAATTCCGTAAAAGTGGACCTCTGGTCGGATACCATATTTCGCACTCAAGGCCTCAAAACTTGCATAGTCACCGTGGCCAACAACCCAGAGCTCGATGTCGGCACCTGACCTACGAGCAGCAGCTACGGAGGCGATCGCTAGCTCGAGTCCTTTCCTGGCCCAATCGCCTCCGACGAATAGCGCCACTGTTGTATCTGGACCGATGCCGTTAGCGGTCCGAAACGCGTTCCGGGCGCTCCGGTCAGGATGGAAACGGGCGAGGTCAACTCCGTTGGGCGTAACGTTGAAGGGAACGGTGGGATAGTAATGGGCGACCTCTCGCCCGAGCCCTTCTGACACCACTCCGAAGGCTCGCGTCCGGCGCTGGCGGAATGACCAACGCTCTGCGAGCAGTGCCAGGGCACGACTCATCGCTGTGTTCAGTTTGCGAATTATCGGCGCGGACTTCGGCGCGAAGCGCCGCTCCATGCCTACGTTTCCGGCATGACAGAAATGTATTGAGGCAAGGTCTACCCGATTGGGGACTATTGCGCCGACCGTATGAATGAGATCAGCATCGACGTTACGAAGCACCCAACCCGCGCGGATCCAAAAGGCCGCCAACTTCAATGGAATTGGGCGGCTCGGCACCTTTACACGGCACCACGTCCGAACGAAGGGCCTCAGCTCTGGGTCCAGTTCAGCGGCGACAACGCAGAAGTCGAACTCGCTGCTCGTACGCCGGATTAGTTCTGCACACGCCCGTTCCATTCCTCCGCGTTCGTGGACTCCGTGAGCCACAAGAGCGATAGACGGTTTCGACGTTGTGAAGAGCGCGCCATCGGCGGTGCGTTACTTCTCGAACCATCTTTTCCATCTCGTCGGCCACAGCGCTCACGCCGAAGATGGCTGACACCCGGTGTTGGCCAACCTTTGCTAGGCTTCGACGCCTCATCGGATTGGTACGAAAAGACTCCAAAGCTTGAGCCAACGCCTCGGCATCCCCTTCGGGAAACACCTCGCCACCACCAGTTACTGAAAGTACCCAGGGAATCGATCCACTACTCGACCCGACTACGGGTGTGCCACACGACATCGCCTCCACTAGTACGCGACCGAACTGCTCGGCCCAGGTAGGAGTGGTTCGAGACGGAAGAACGAGGACATCCATTTGTGTATAGACATCCCCCATCGCGGCATGATCAATTCCGCAGATCATCCGTAGAGATGCCTCGCCGAGATCCGCCGATTCCAGCCACGAACGTAACGGACCGTCACCGGCTACTACGAGTTCGACATTTCGACCCAGGAGCCGTGTCGCATCGACCAACGTGTCCAGGCCCTTTTCTGCAACCAAGCGTCCGGCGTATCCGATCGTGAACAAATCGTCATTCGATGTACGGCGGGAGTTGTCCCAGCCGGACACATGATGCGGCACCAAGCCTATGTTGCCCCGGGCGCCCCATTTTATCGCCAAGTCGACTGCAGCAGGAGATCTAGCGGCCACGAACGAAGCTCGCTGCAGCACAACCTTACGCAGCATCCGAATGACGCTGGGCAGGTTGCGATCAAGGTTCTCATCCATCTGGACGCCGAAAGGGACGCCCAATGCAGCCGCCGCAAGTCCCCATTGGATTGCAGACATCGCAAAGGGCTCCTGCTCGCAGAAGACGACCCTCGGCCGGAGGCGACGCAGCTCCGCAAACGGATTGCATACGTAGATGTGACGCTGCGGTCTCCCGGCTCCGGCTACTACCTTGCGGTGGTAAAAATCAATCAGCCGAGGCAGTGGTGTAGAGTCGAAGGAATGAGGTGAATACGTATGGTGCCAGCGAGCGGGTACAATTAGCTCGACATGATATCCGCGATTGGCAAGCTCTTCATAGACTGACTGATTGACCGTCAGCACGGCGGGATGGCTTATTATCAATAAATCGGTGCGAGTCGCGTTCATCATGAAGGTGTCGAAATTACTCTCAAAACATCAGGGCCGAGAGGTGATTATTTGGGACGAGACCGAACACGCCAAACCTGGATTGTAATGTACTAAGGATTGTGTTGGTAATGCACTGAATAGCCACTCCGGTAGAGATCGCCCAGTCGTGGGCTGGAGTGAGCCGAATACTGTGGAGTGGACACATCGGGTCTCATGGTTTGCCCCTCTCAGGCTCAACTTAGAGGCTGGCAGCTGCCAATCGGAATGGCCGCATCGACGTTCTGCTCTGTCGCGAGCTGATCGGTCAAAACAACACGGTCGGCCTATCTGGAGACCAGGCACGGGGGCCGAACGACGGCGTACTAGACGTGACTGGTCCATTGCAGAAATGTCACTAGAACCAATCGGAGCGCTGCGACTGCTTCCGAGGGACGGGGCGGAGCTGCGACCCGATGGGGTATCGGCAGCGCCGCGAGATGAACCCCAACGCAGCTGCCGCGGAACCTTGCCAGCGGGGTTCCTCAGGGGAACGCGACCCGTTGGAGCACGATGGCGATCGGGGCTATGACCAGGAGCGCTCCCATGATTAGGAGTGCAATCACCTAGGTCGAACCTGACGCAGGCGGTCGTGACATACAATCTCAGGGCAAGGCGCAGGGCCGCCAACCAGTGCATGAAACAGGACGACGCTCGCGGAGCCACTGGTACGGCCACCGGCGAAGGCGCAAGTACCTCAGCAGACCGACGTAACCTCACACGGACCACCACCGCACAGACTATAGATAACGTAATCAGCACGAAAAGCGCCCAACCCAAGCTCACGAGATGGGACTGTCGATCGGCGAACTTCGTACCTGCCACCACAGCACACAACACTAGTTGCTGTTCGGCGTCTCCCGAACCGGTTCCGATTCAAGGACCTATTGTACCGCTGTAGCCTCTCCAATACCTCGAAGCGTTAGGAGATCCACCAATCCGACAAGGGCTAATGCACGCAGAACCTGGACGGCGGCCCATGCGGGTCCTAATCCTAGGGATGGGCTGGTTCGCTGAATCACCGGGTGGTCTTAACCGTTATGCCTTCGACTTGATGACCGTACTTCGCGTACACGGACTAGAGGTCGAGGCTGTTGTAGTCGGCTCTCCCGATCCGGGGTTTGGTACTGTCGGCGCTGCCCCATCTGGGGCGCCTTTGCTCCGGAGGTTGTGGGCAACAGGCATCGAGGGCCGCGTCAGATCGAGAACGGCCGACGTGATCAACAGCCACTTTGCCCTCTACACTTTGCCCGTCTTGTGGGCCCGGCCTGGCAAGCCGCTCGTCGTACATTTTCAGGGCCCGTGGTATCACGAAGCACTCACCGAATCCCCTGAGCCCCGTTGGCTGACTGCAGTGCGGAAGCACATCGAAACCTCCGTCTATTCCCGGGCCAACGAACTTGTCGTTCTCTCGGACGCCTTTCGGCATATCCTGATTGAGGACTTCGGGCTTCTGCCAAGTCGCGTTCACATGATCCGGCCGGGCGTGGATCTGGACCGCTTCCGCCCTATGGATCGGACAAAGGCGAGAGAGCGACTCAAGCTGCCGAATCAACAGAGGGTCGTTGTGTCGGTCCGTCGGCTCACAGCACGAGTTGGATTGGACATATTGCTCCGGGCCTGGGCGGTCGCGAGACCCGAGAATTCCACACTGTACATCATCGGGGAGGGTCCCGAACGGAAACGTCTCCAAGCCTTAAGTGCGGAATTCGGGATCCTTCCCACGGTTCGGTTGGTTGGAAAGGTGTCAGACGTCGACCTGCCACTTTGGTACGCCGCTGCTGATATGACCGTCGTTCCCTCTCTCGCCCTTGAGGGCTTCGGGCTGGTCGTCCTCGAGAGCCTCGCCTGCGGAACTCCAGTGCTCGCCAGCGACACCGGGGGAATGGCAGAGGTAGTCGCTGACCTCGCTCCCAATCTCTTGGTCCCACCGGGCGATGCATCATTACTGGCGTCCGCAATCTCCAGTGCGCTAAAGAATGACCAGTCACTTCCAGCACGGGAGGACTGCCGCAAGTTCGCCGAACGTTTCCAGTGGCCGAAGGCCGCGGACAGGGTTATAGACATATTCAATCGCGCGCAGGTACGACCCCCACAGCGCAAGTACCGGGTGGTGTTCCTCGACCACTGCGCCAAACTGTCAGGCGGTGAGCTTGCTCTACTTCGCTTGCTCAAAGGGGCAACAAACATCGAGCCCTATGTCATCCTGGCTGAGGATGGCCCCTTGGTGCAGCGTCTTCGGGAGGTCGACATCCCAACAGAGGTTCTCCCTCTTCCCCCGGATGTAGCCAACCTTTCACGTAACGAGTTACACTCTCCATCCAGACTGCTCGGCGGCGGAATCGCCACTGCCAGCTATATAACTCGGCTGTCCCGGCGTCTTCGTCGCCTACACCCTGATCTGGTCCACACCAACTCGCTCAAATCAGGTCTGTACGGTACCATGGCGGGGCGAGCGGCAGGGATTCCGGTGATCTGGCATCTTCGAGACCGCCTATCGGACGATAGCTATCCATCGCTACTAGCTGCCGTGATGAGGCGCAGTGTGAGATCTATGGCCGACGCCGTGATCGCGAATAGCAAGGCATCAGCTCGACTACTGAGCCATGGTCGAGCCCCCGTCTGGGTGGTGCCGAGCCCCGTCGACATCGCACCCGCACCTCGGGCGCCTGACGCTCAGCCCGTAGTCGGGATCGTCGGGCGCCTTGCTCCATGGAAAGGTCAGCACGTCTTCCTCGACGCGATGGCCAGGGTGTCAAGGCAGTATCCCGCCGTGCGCTTCCGAGTGATTGGCTCCCCTTTGTTTGGCGAAGAGGAGTACCTCCAACGCCTCCTCATCTTGACCGAGAATCTGGGAATCGGAGACGTGGTTGACTTTGTGGGCTTTAAGGATGACGTCGCTGAAGAACTAGCTGAGCTCACCATCGCCGTCCACGCGTCCACTGTCCCTGAGCCGTTCGGGCAGGTGATCGTAGAGGCCATGGCCTGCGGTGTTCCAATTGTGGCGACGGCGTCAGGAGGGCCATCGGAAATCGTCAGTGACGGCACCGACGGGCTTCTCGTGGCCGCCGGAGACCCAAGCGAGCTCGCCGAAGCTGTTAGCAGACTGATCGGGGACGCCGACTTTAGAACCAGGCTTTCGAATGCGGGAACCCGAAAGGCGGAGCAGTTCCGACCCGCTCGGATCGCAGCCGCAGTCGAAGCTGTGTACGCCTCGGTCTTGGCCGACCCAGGATCAAGTCGGAACTGAGAAGTTCAGCCCCTTTTGATGCCCTGCCGCATCTTCGCTGGTGAGGCCGCCCACTTGGCTAGCATTTTGCTCAACGCTTGCGTAGCGTGTCTGATGCCGCCGTTTAAGGATCAAGCGACGGTAGCCCCGTCAGTTGGGCTCCCCGAAACCGCCGTCGCGCCCTTCCTTCGGGGATTCATTAATGACGCGCCCCAACTGGACAACCCCATGACAGGGGCAGTCCGTGCGCATGGCCGTCACAGGCACACCTGGCGCCGAGACTCGTCCAATAGTAAGGTCGTCAGATACTCAGTCGGGCCGGGCAGACTTGAGCGGAGCTAGACGAGATCAGACATGACACCGCGGGTCAGGCGGGAACGAGAACCAAAATATGATTGTCCCCTGCCCGAAGCCCTCCCCGCATAAGTGGACGCACGAGCGAAAGGATCTCTCGATATACCGGCCGCCCGACGACGAATCCGTCCGGAGGATACACGGTATGAGAGGCCATAGTCAGATTTGCGAGGGGCAAGTATTTCTGCGCAAGGAGGTCCCAAAAGATCGGACTGATGTGCGTTGGGTCACCCCAGTCATCAAACATCCGCAGAGTTCCCTTGACAAGGAATTTTGCTTTCGATGGAATGGAATCCATATTGGGAGTCGTTACGACAGCGAAACCGTCGGGGCGCAGGAGTGATTGGATTTGGCGGAGGAATCGCACTGGGGCCTCGAGGTGCTCGATTACCTCGATGGCAGACACGACATTAAACTCTCGATATCCTAGCTCCTGGGCGAGGTTGGGGTGCTCGAGGTCGATCCGCCTGTGCGCCGAGGATCCCCGATACGCTCCAATATCGATGTCACACGCGATCACGTGACATCCAAACTGTTCGAGCCGGGTCGCGAACAGCGCCGCTCCCGGTGCCAAGGTCGACCGCTCTCAAGCCGGGAGATAATCGGCCGCGGATATTTGCGATGACGGCGTCATGCAGTCCAGGCACAGTGCGCTCGATCAGTTCAGACCGAGATGAATGGATGGGTTCAGTCATCGATCCGGCAAAGCAGCGTCGAGCACAGCGGCAGCATGGGCAGTCATCTTCTCCTCAGTGAACAGCTGGGCGCGAGCGCGGGCTTCAACCGACAGATGACCAGCCAGACCTGGTTCGTCGAGCACTCGACCTAAGGCGGCTGCAAGAGCGTTTGCATCGCCGGGTGGCACAAGAAGACCGGATTCACCTTCTACCACGATCTCCGTTGGACCTGCGACATTCGTGGCAACGAGCGGCTTAGCAAGAGCCATCGCCTCGACCAATACCAGACCGAATGGTTCGCCAAATGAGGCGTGAACCACAATGTCTAGAGCATCCATCCACGCATACGCGTCGTCCTGGTGCCCAGCGAAATATACTCGATCACGAAGAACGCGATTCTTCTGGACATAGGCTCTCAGATCGGCCTCATACGGGCCTTCCGAGCCAAGTATTGCGCCACCCACCACGCAGAACCGCAAGCTAGGACGTTTGGCTGCTAGGAGGTCTGCAGCCTTCAAGAAGACTTCCTGTCCTTTCCATGGCTGCAGGCGCCCGACGATACCGATCACCGTCTCCCCTAGCCACCCTAAGGAGGCTCGTATCTTCAGTCCACGTCCTGACGCGGCGGCCACTTCGTCGACGTTGATCCCAAGGTGAACCTTGTGCACCGGCACTCGGGTCAGTGCCCGTTGCGCAACGACCGCCGCCTGACAGCTGGCCATCACCGACACCTTCGGAACTGCGGCCGCCAGTTTCCCTATGGCCCCAGAGGGGATCCGCTTTGACCCGGTGGGGATGCCTTGCTGCCAAAGGACGGCGGGACACCGGGCAAGCAAAGCGGCCGAACCCCCATAGAGGTGTCCCTTGTCCATGTTCGAAAGAACGACATCTGCCTCCGTTGACCGCAGCAACCGGGCAACAAGGGCGACTGTACCGATACTGCGGTGGACCTCCCTTGTACGGTGTGAGGCGAGCACCACGGTGGTGCACCCGGCGGAGTCCAGCCAACCTTCGAGCGGACCATGCTCAAGAAGCACTGCTGTGGGATGCCAGCCGTGAGATGGCAGATATTTAGCCAACCCAGCGAGAGCTCGTTCTGCTCCGGCCGCCTTGGAACTCGGCGAAACGAGCAGTGCGCGCTTAGATCTGTCGGCTGCCGGTCCGTCTTGCGGGGTCACCTCCATGACGGTAGCGCCACAGAGACAGCCGGAAATGGGGATGTGTTCTGCGTCCTGCCGGGGCCGCAATCCTGACGCATTCACGACCGGCCGGTCTGCCGGCGATCACCGTGGACCCGCCGTCATCGGCCCGTGGTTCGTCGGCTACGATGAGCGCGCATGCGACCGATGGCGGAGGCCACCGAGCTTGGTCTGGTCGACTTCGCCCGCATCATCTGGCGCCACAAGTTCCTGATCCTCGCCCTGGGGATACTGGCGGCCGGGGCTGACGTTCGCCCTCGACTCCCGGCGGACGAAGATCTACGAGGCAAAGGCGCAGGTGCTGCTTACGCCCACCCTGTCTCAAGCCGTCACCTCGACGAATGGGAGCACCTCGGCGGAGCTTTCGGCAACGGACGTGGCCACGGACGCCAAGGTGATCTCCAGCCCCGACAATCAACGGGCGGCAGCTGCACTCCTGAAGATCCCCTCCGTTCCTGGTGCCTCCGTGAGCGAGGTGGGGACCACAAACGTCGTCAACATCGCGGTGCAATCGCCCAATCCTGCCTTCGCCATCGCGGCGGCCAATGCCTACGCCCACGCCTACATCAACGGGCAGCAGCATCAGGCGGTATCCAGTCTCGAAGGGGCAGCGACCCAGCTCTCCTCGAAGATCGCCGATCTCCAGACACAAATCTCAGCCATCCAGAGTCAGATCGCCGCCCTATCCGCCCCCACCACCACGACCTTCTCTGAATCCCAGTCAGGGTCAGCGTCCACCGTTCCTCCGTCTTCGAACCCCGAAATTGCTGCTCTGCAAAGTCAGCAGAACTCGCTCGTCGAGCAACAGACCACGCTGCGGGAACAGGCCACCCAGCTCTCCTACACCGCCCAACTGGCAGGTGGCGGTGGGCAGATCATCGGTCTGGCCACTCCTCCTGCTGCCCTGGTTTCTCCGCATCGGGTGCGGGATACGGCGCTGGCCGGCGGTATCGGGTTGGTGCTGGGTCTGGGCGTCGCCTTCCTCTGGGAGTTCCTCGATGACCGCATTCGCGGCGAGGAGGATCTGGATTCAGCGATGGGTAGTGTGCCGGCCCTCGGGTTTATCCCGACGGTTCCCGAGTGGGTGTCGAGACGTAGCTCCAGACACGGCGCCCCGCACGTCATCACTGATAGCGCATCCGCCACGTCGCCCGCCGCCGAGGCTTACCGCAGTCTGCGCACCTCCATCCAGTTCATACGGCTGGACAAGGACGTCCGCTCGATCGTGGTCACCAGCCCGTACAGCAACGAAGGCAAGACGACGACGGTCGCCAACCTGGCTGCCAGCATGGCCCAGGCCGGCAACCGGGTGGCAGTCCTCTCGTGCGATCTGCGCAAACCCGAGCTGCACGCCGCCTTTGGGCTTTCCAACGAGGTCGGATTCACCTCGGTGATCCTGGGCGAAGCGACCCCTATGAAGACGCTTCAGCAGATACCTGGCTACGACAACCTTTGGGTCATGCCGGCAGGCCCGATACCCCCGAATCCATCGGAGCTTTTGGCCAGCCGCCGGGCGGAGCGACTGCTTCAATCTCCTGACCGACCAGTTCGACATCGTGCTCATCGACACCCCGCCGGTGCTCCCTGTCACCGACGCGGCCGTTCTGGCGGCCTATGCCGACGCCACGCTGATGGTTATCGCGGCCGGAACGACGACGAAGAAGCAGGCTCGCCGGGCAGTCGAAATACTGGAGCGGGTGGACGCCACTCCGCTCGGTGTGATCGTCAATCGCATCCCCCACCGGGGTGGCAACTTTTATTACGGCTACGGGTACGGCTACCGCTATGGGCGGCGGACACCCGAGCGCTACGGGGCGGAGACTCCCCCCGCGGCCGCGGCGGATACGCCTGCTCCGGGAGAGAACGCGGAGGATTGGGACACGCTCCGGATGCGCAACGGTGGTAACGGCGCCCCGCCCTCCCCCACGCCGGAGTCGCCAGCCGGTCCCTCGACGGCCGGAGGCGAAGGGAGCGGCAATTCGAGCCTGCCGGCCTAAACGCCGGAGCAACCCTACGCCGGAGTCGCCAGCCGGTCCCCGACGGCCGGAGGCGAAGGGACCGGCAGTGACTGAGCCTGCCGGCCTAAACGCCGGAGCAACCCTACGCCGGAGTCGCCAGCCGGTCCCCGACGGCCGGAGCCGAAGGGACCGGCAGTGACTGAGCCTGCCGGCCTAAAGGCCTGAGCAACCCTACGCCGGAGGCGCTAGCCGCCGACGGCTGAAGGGAGCGGCGTGATCGGGCCTGCCGGCCTAGAGGCTGGAGGAACTCCAGGCCCGGCGGCGCCGGCGCCGGGCCCCGAGCAAGAGCAGTCCACCTGCACCGATGGCCGCCGCCGCTCCGGCCGTGATACCCGTGATGTCAGCACCCGTGAAGGGAAGCGCCGAAGATGAACTAGGGGTCACGGCCGGCGTGACGGAAGTCACAGTAAAGGCAGCCGAGCCCGTGTTGCCGGCCGGGTCCGTAGCCGTAATGGTGTGGGCACCAACCGACGCGTTCGTCGGGACGGTGAACGTCCCCGTGCCGACACCGTTGGCCCCGGTCGTGATCGTCCCGAGCGTCGTGCCGGCGCTGTGGAACACGATCGTGAAGGTGTCCACCGTTAACCCATGCACCGTCACCGTGATCGTGATTGTCACGCCAGGCGGTCCCGAAGTGGGGCTGACCGTCACGGTCACGGTCACGACCACGCAAGGTCCGTAGGGCGGACAGGCAGTTATGAGCGGAGCGGCGGATGCGGGCGCCTCGAGCGAGGTCGCCGTCATGGTCACTGCCGAGACGGCCAGAGCTATAGCTGCCAGGCACTTACCCACCCGTGACGCCATAGCGATTCCTCCTCGGTCAGGAGACCTACGACCAGCATGCCGCGCTTTCGCCCGCCATGTCTAGTGTTTTGCCCCCTTTGGCCGCCATTCATACAAAGTTCACGGTGTTCACGTTCGCTCGAACCGCCAGCTGTGATGCTGCACGAGGTCGCTACCGGCGATCCAGGTGGCCGGCTGGCCTGGAGCGGCCACCCATCCAGCGACCGGTGTGGACGCCACCGACACAGACGGTGTGGTTGCCAGCGGCTGCAGACGCAGGTCGAGACCGTACGAGGATCCGGGATCGACCTGTCCGTTGAAGGAAAAGGTAACCGTCGACGTGGAGCGAGCCGGCGTGGTCACAAAGAGGCTGTACGCCCGTACCCCTAATTCCGGAATCCAGGTGGGCGACGCCACCGTTTTGCCATCCACCGCGGCGCTGGTGAGTGCAAAAGGACTGTAGATAGACAGCCACGTGTAGTTGGTGCCCGCTGGCAGTCCGCTTCCGGCGAAACTGCCGATGACGTAGTCGGGGAGGCCCTGGTCAGGGGCCGTGTTGTCCAGGCGGACGGTGACGGTGGACGTCACTTGCCCACTGGCCGGGTCATACCTGATGGAATCATTGACGAGTTCCTGTAGATAAGCGTCGATCTTGTTGTTGGCGGCATTGGCCAGGGTGACCGCGAGCACGTCGTGGCCGGGCCCGGGCTGAGGAAAAGCCCCGTCGAGGCCGAGGCGGTCGAGAAGGGGCTGGTCAGCGGGGTGAGACGACCAAAACAACAGCCGACCCTGATGGACCTCAGGTGCGAGCGTGTTGGCTAGCGTCTGGGGCGACGGCAGAGAGCCGGTGGTGAGCTGCCCGAACGCCGCGGCCAGCGCGGATTGCAGGTAGTCGTGGCGCTCCGCGGCGCTGAGCGCGTTGGCCTGGGCCGTGGTGTACTGCTGGCGCAGCAAGACTTGGGGCGCATTCGAAGAGGTGATCCGGGTGTCGAGCCCCGGCACGGAGACCGGCCCGGTGAAGTTGAGCAGGGCCGCCAGGGCGTTGGGGTCAAGGGCCAGCACGCCGTCGATGTGGTCTCCCCCGACCTGCGGGTACATCCCTGCTATCACCTGTTCGACGGTAGGAAAGTCCGGCGAGTAGGTGAGGTCCTCGAAGTTGTCCTGCGGTTTGAAGGCGCCGTAGCGGGCCACGTAGTCCGGCGGCGCGGTCAGGTGGGGAGTCGACGCAGGATTCGCCGTCAGGTTCGTCGCCTGTCCGGATCGGGTGAGGGTGATGCGGCCCTGGTCGACGGTCAGTTCGCCGTACGCGCCGATGAACCCACCCAGTCCGCGGGTCTCCGCTGGGGTCATGAAAGCCACGAAATAGTGACGTTCACCGTTCGCGCCGAGCAGGGCCGGGGCGTCATTGACCGCGAGGGCCGCCAGATCGGTTTCCTGGCCGGCTTTGGCGAGTTGGGTGCGCAGCTCGTCAATCCGATTGGCTATGGGCCCGACGAGCCACGCGGAGTGGTTGTGATCGACGACGCTTTGCGCCGCGCCGATCTCGTCTTTAAGGGAATTGACCGGCGCAACCAGCGCCCGGACGGCAGACAAGTCGACTTGGCCCTGGTGGTACTTGAGCGTCTGGAAGTCGATGCCGCCGGCAACGGAGGAAGCTGAAGCCGCCAGACCTGAGCCCGCCTGGGTGACGTGGGTTATCGTCCGCTCCTGCTGGGCGACCACAGGGACCAGGTAGGCCCCCAGGTTCCACCAGGCACTCGTGCGCCGGTGAGCGCGGCCGAGTTGAGCGGCCGCGGTCTGCAACTGGTTGACGCCAGCGGAGGCCTGGCCTGCGGCGACGTCGCTGAGGGCTTGGCGAGCCGCGTCCGTCCCGGCGCTCACGGCGGACCGGGCGGAGAGGGCGCTCACCGCGGCCGGAATAGACAACACTACGCCGAGGCCGAGCAGGACGCCGGCACCGATCAGGGCACGGGTCCGATGCCGGGACCGCAACTTGCGCCAACCCGAAAACAGCACAGGGGTGATCGGCCACGGCCGCCAACAGCGCCGTGGCGCCATGGAAGCCGATCGACGGCCACCGCAAGATGACCTGGATGCTCAGGGCACCGATCAGGGCGCCCAGGCGCCGGTAGGACCTCGGCGCCAACACGGCGAGGAAGGCGAGGGCCAAGGCCACTCCCGCCGGCAAGATCAGCCAGCCGCGACTCAGCATGGCCGCCACGGTCGCCATCACGAGAAGGCTCGCCCGGCCCGCACCAGCTGCAGCGAGGGTCACCAGCGCAGCCAGGGCGGCGCCGTAGAAGGCGTCGAGAACGGACGACCCGGTGGGGTGGCAACCGGCGAGCGCGCCTCCGATGGCGGCCAGGACGATAAGAACAGCGATAACGAAGCGGGAGCGGCGCCGATGACTCCACCGCCGCCTTCGAGGCGCGGAGGAGGCGCGCTCCTCCCCCGATCCGGACTTCCTTTGCGCCGAAGCCTTCAAGACGGGGGCGAATCTACTTGACGCGGTCCGTGGCGGGGCCGCTACGAGGCGACCAGTCCGTACAGGCCGTTGCCGATGAGGATTCCTCCGGCCACCACGAGGACGCCCGCCAGGATCGTCGTGCCGTGGGCCCGCAGCCAGTCATTGAAAGCGGTCAGGTAGCGCGTCGTGAGCGCCGGCGCGACCAGGTACAGAACGATCGGCACCCAGACCAGCAGGACGTTGAGGATCACGACGAGCACGATGGCCACAACGGTGAGCTGAACGCTGGCCCGCGCCGTGGCGATCACCTGCAAGGCGGCGAGGAAGGTGGCGCCGGGGGCAAAGACCAAAGCGCCAACGAGGAAGGCGCTTCGCGGCGAAGGGTTGGCCGCCATCCGATAGACGAATCCTTGCTGCGACCCGGCTGGTTTAGGGCCCCGCCGCCGGCGCCGGGCGACCACCACGCCGCCCAGTAGCAGCAGCACCCCGAATCCGAGCCGAAAGCCGTAGCGGGGGGTGTGTTCGCCGGACAGACTCAGGTCGGCGCTGCGCAGGATCGCCAGCAGCGCTATCCCCATTACCACGCTCATGACCACGGCCCCGCCCAGGTAGAACATGGCGGTCGTGCGCGGCCGGGCCGAACCGAGATATACCGCGACGATCAGCAGAGCGGTGGGGGATATCGACGCCAGCAGCGCCAACCCGGCTGCTTGAAGAAGCACGGGACCGGCTACCGGCTGCCGGTTACCAACGCCGTCGGGGGTAACGACACCGAGAACGCGCCATCGCTCGCACCACGGGCCGAGACAGTAGCCGTCAGTCACCCGGATCCAGCCGCCGACCAGGACCTCCCTACGTCTGTCCTAGACGTCCGGCTCGGCGACGAGGGCCACGCTCAGATAGGGGTAGCGCAGGATCCGGCTGAGCGGACGGTCCGCCACCACGAGGGCGCGCAGCGGTAGTACCAACGCCCACGCCGGAATCAGGCCCAGGCGCTGTGTCAGCTGCCGCATGAGGTTCGTGACCTTCTGCGACACGACGCCACTGACGAATGCCTCGCTCGTCACCCGCAGGCCGGCGGCCTCCACGAGCCGGCGCAGCGCCGGCTGCGTGTACCCATACCGCACGTGCGAGCCGTCCTCGACTTCAGAGGGGTTCGGCTCCTCTCGATACAACGGATGGTGGCCCGCGAACGGCGTGGTCAGCAGGAGGCGGCCGCCGGGACCCAGCAGCGAAGCCAGCGACCGCAACATACCAGCGTCGTCAGCGACGTGCTCGATGGTCTCGAGGCAGATCACCTGGTCGAAACGGCCTAGGTCACAGGCGTGGTCAGGAAGCTGGCGCAGGTCGATGAGGCGGAATTCGATCCCGTCCATACCGAGCAGCCCTGCCCGCCGGCGGGCGTCCTCCTGCTGGCGCGGGGAGAAAGATGCCGCCACCACGCGATTGCCCGATCGAGCGGCGTAGATGCTGAAGACGCCGTTGCCGCAGCCGGCGTCGAAGGTTCGCCAGTCCCCGTGGCGCAGATGACCCCGCAGCCAGAGCCATCTGTCCAGGACACAGGGGTCCCCGTGGATCAGCAATGACCTCCAGCCGAAGGGCCGGAGCAGAGCATCCGGCATGGCCCGCACGGTACCAACGGCGTGAACCGAGGCCGGTGCACAGCAGCGACCTGCGGTGCTTGGTCGAGGTGTTCGCCGAGAGCAGGAATCTCAGGAACCCATCGCTCCGCGATAACTTCCAGAGCCCTTCATACCCTTTCCTCTCACCCATCGTGACATCTCGGAGTCTGGCATCGTGGGGTACGGGGTTGAAGACATTCCGCAGGCAGAGGGAAATTATGCGTTACCTGGCGACCGACACGAGCAAGAAGATCTCCCGGAATTGGTCTCGGTACCTGGCAGTTCGGCTCCCCGGAGTGGGGCTACGGCGAGTCCTACGTGCAGGACGAGGCGTACGCCATTGTCCGGCGGGCCATCGAGCAGGGGGTGACGCTGTTCGATACGGCTGAGCTCTACGGGGCGGGCCGCAGCGAACGGGTGCTCGGCCGTGCCCTCGGCGACGACAGGGCCTCAGCCTTCCTGGCCACCAAGATCTTCCCCCTTCTTCCCGTTGCGCCCATCGTGCGCCAGCGGGCCACAGCCAGTGCGAAGCGACTGAGAGTTTCCCGCCTGGACCTCTACCAGGTGCATCAGCCGAATCCGCTGGTCGGAGACGGCCCGCTCATGCGGGGCATGCGCTCGTTGCAGGACACCGGCATGGTCGCCGAGGTGGGGGTGAGCAACTACTCAGTCGAGCGCTGGCGGACGGCGGAACGCGCCCTCGGACGCCCGATTATGACCAACCAGGTGGCCTACAGCCTCGTGCATCGCGCTCCGGAGCAGGACTTGTTGCCGTTCGCGGCGGCGAACGGCCACCTCATTATCGCCTACAGTCCATTGGCGAAAGGCCTGCTCGCCGGCAACTACCATCACGGGGTCCGCCCCACGAATGCGGTTCGAGCGAGGGATCCGGACTTCCACTCAAGGAATCTGGAGCGCACGACGAATCTGTTGAACGTGTTGCGCGAAGTGGCAACAGCCCATTCTGCCACGCCCGCTCAGATTGCGCTGGCGTGGGTCATTCATCGCCCGGCGGTAGTAGCCATTCCGGGGGCATCCAGCCTCGACCAGTTGGAAAGCAACGTGAACGCCGCGGAGATCGAACTGGCCGAGGACGAGTACCAGGCCTTGTGCCAGGCGTCCACGTCCATTCAACCTGTAGCAGTAGAGCCATCCTTCGTTCGCCGTGACCTTTCAGCCTTTAAGCAGATGGCCAGAGCCGGAACGATGCTCGCCCAGACCGCCTGGCGCGACCACCAGGTGAAGCACACCCGGAGAGGACGTTCACTCGGCCTCGGCCAGCTTTGAACACTCCTGCGGATTCGAACGGAGCGTAGCGACGCGCCGAGGCCGAGTCTGGCAGGCGACCACCAGAACGGCGCCGGCGGCGATCAGGATGTCGCCGACGCTGGCGACATTGTGAAGGGGAAGCCAGGGTGGAGTTGGGATGATGTCCCCAAGGAAGACCAACCGGGGATGGGCAACCGGTGCCGAGTTCGCGAATCCCGGGCCCATTCTCAGGTGCGCCATCGCCATGGCCCGGGCGGAAGCAGGCATCACCCCTCCGTTGGCGAGGATGGCTGCGAAGTTGCACCCTGTGCCGAGTGCCACAAGCCAGAGCCAGGGGATCCGGCGATTGACCCAGAAGAACACGCCGATTGCCAGGTACGTTGCCAAGTGGACAAGTAGGTGACCGGTATGCCAGCCGCGCGGCCACACGGAGATCACGGCGACCTGAGCGATGACAGCACCCACCGCCAGGTACGGCCACCGCAGGCGCAAGCCGTTGAGCCGGCTGAGATCAGCGCCGGTGAGCAACAGGACGAATAGGCCAGCGACAAAGACAGCAACGATCAACATGCAATCACCCCGCGAGTTCGGTGGACGCGAATGTCGAGCCCAAAACGGATGTGGCGGCCACCAGCGTGAACAACTCCTCTGGGGGCACTGGGCGGGCTCAGGTAATAGCCCTGAAGGAAGTGGCAGCCCGGCCCTAACCCAGGGAGGTCACCACACGCGGTCGTCTAGCCCCACTTGACCCCGGCGCCGCCCGATGCAACGACGGCCCCGAGAGTAACCACCGCGACAGTCCACTTGCTCCGCAGGATCACGTGCGCGAGTTTCAGATTCTTCATGGTGTCCACCCTTTCTCAGTAATGCGGGAAGACCAGTCCGGCCGTTCCCATGGGCCCGGAGATCCGTCCCGGCGGGCCCATCAATTTTCTTAACTAAGTCATCGGCCGATCGGAGCCGGAACTGAAGCGAGAAATTTCCAGGCGTTATGCGGTTCGGACTGCCGCCGCGAACGGCGGGCCAATGCGGCACCGAGCTGGCCCGGGCGGATGGTACTCACCAGGTACCTTGTCGCGAGTGGCCGTCCCGAGGCTCGCCGTCGTGGGCTCGATCAACCTGGATCTGGTGGCGCGCACCGATCGGCTGCCTCGGCGGGGCGAGACAGTCACCGGGGCCACCTTTTCCCGAGTGCCAGGCGGCAAGGGCGCCAACCAGGCGGTCGCCGCAGCCCGCCTCGGAGCCCGGGTCACCATGATCGGCTGTGTCGGTGACGATCCGTTCGCTGACGAGGCACTCGTCCACCTTCGCCAGGAAGGCGTGGCGCTCGACCACCTCAAGACCGCGGCCGTACCGACGGGCGTCGCCCTGATCCTGGTGGATGCGTCGGGAGAAAACCAAATCGTCGTGGCGCCCGGCGCCAACCTCTGCCTCAGGCCCGCCGACGTGGCGCCGCCCCCGGTCGACGGCGTGCTCTGCCAGCAGGAGATCCCGGCCGAGACGGTTCGGCGGGCGGCACACCTGGGGGGAGGTGGCTTCTTCCTCAACGCCGCGCCCGCTCGTCCCGAACCCCCCAACGCTGACGTCACCATCGTCAACCAGTACGAGTTTCAAGCCCTCCCACGACGACCAGGTCTCGTGTGCGTCACGCTCGGAGCCCGCGGTGCCGTGCTGCTCAGGGACGGCGAAGAGGTAGGGCGCGCCACTCCCCCACCAGTGGCAGCAGTTGACGGCACCGGCGCCGGTGATGCCTTCGTAGCCTGTTTCGTCGTCTCGCTGTTCAGAGGCGCGACCCCAGCCGGTCGCTACGGTAAGGACGTGACCGGCGATCGTGCCGCCTTCGTCCCGCCCATGCTGGCGACCCTGGTCAAGCCGGCCGTCCACTTTGAGACGAGGAAGCCGGGCGACTGGCAGTACGAGCGCAAGTTCGACGGCCTGCGGGGTTTGGCAGTCCGCAATGGCGAGCAAGTCGATCTGTACTCGCGCAACCGGTTGTCGTTCAACGCCCGCTTCCCGGAGGTGGTGGCCGCCCTGGCGGCTCTCCCGGCGCAAAGCTTCGTGGTGGATGGAGAGCTGGTGGCGTTCGATGGGGACCAGACCAGCTTTTCGCTCCTGCAGAGCTCGCCGCACCCCCAGGGGCTGACCTACTGCGTCTTCGACCTGTTGCACGTGGACGGACGCGACACCACCAACCTGCCGCTAAAGGAACGCCAGCGGCTGCTGGCCGACACCCTGCGCAAGGGCCACCGCCCGCTATCCCTCGTCAAGCCCCTGCACGGGGATCCGGTCCATCTTCTGGGCAGAGCCTGCGCGTCCGGCTGGGAGGGCCTGGTTACCAAACGGGTTGCCTCCCTCTATCACGCCGGGCGCTCGAGTGACTGGCAAAAGCTCAAGTGCACAGCCAGCCAGGAGCTCGTCATCGGTGGCTGGACCGAGCCAACCCGTTCCCGCGTCGGCCTCGGCGCCCTGCTCGTCGGCTACTACGACGACGCGGCCCGGTTCCGCTACGCCGGCAAGGTGGGCACCGGATTCACCAATGAGTTGCTCCGTCAGCTCCACGGCGAGCTAACCGCTCGAGAGGTTCCCGCCTCGCCCTTCTTCGATCCTGTTCGAGAACGAGGAGTTCATTGGGTCCGGCCGGAATTGGTCGGAGAAGTGGCGTTTACCGAGTGGACCAGCGATGGTCGGTTGCGCCATCCGAGCTTCCAGGGACTCCGGCCGGATAAAGCAGCAGCCGAGGTGCACCGGGAGGTTCCGAACTAGCACTCGTGATGACGCGACTCGGTAACCTGCAGGCTCACCGTCTATTCGAAAAGGAGTCGATCGGATGTCCCAGCCCCGTCAGTCGCTCCGTTCTTTGCTTCAAGGTGAGCCGTTCCTGGCCGCAGACTGTTTCAGTGCGCTCACTGGCCGCATTGTCCAGAAGATCGGGTTCAAGGCCGCCTATATGGGTGGTCATGCCACGTCCATGATGAATCTGGCGATCCCGGACTTTGGCGCGTTCACGACCACGGAAATGATCGAGTTGTCTGGACGTGTTGCCGAGGTCATCGACATCCCCCTGATCGTCGACGCAGACCAGGCGGGAGAGTCCATCGTGGAGCTCTACCGGACCATCAAGCGCTATATCCGGGCGGGCGTGGCCGCGCTGCACATCGAGGACGAGATAGCTCCCAAACACTCGGCGTGGGATGGCCCCCTTCTGCCGGTTGAGGATATGTCGGCTCGGGTGGCCGCGGCCGCGGAAGCGCGTACGGATCCCGACTTCGTCCTCATCGTGCGAACCGACGAACTCTACCGAGAAGGCGGCGGTGGGTCCGGTTCGCTCGACGAGGCCATACGGCGAGGGATTGCCTACGCCAGGGCAGGCGCGGACGTGTTCCTGCCCACGTTCGCGACCGAAGAGCAGCTGGGACGCATCGCCGAGGAGGTACCTATTCCGATCGCCGGGTACGGGAAGCTGTTCAAGGGAATGCAGCTCGGCCTCGGTGGCGGCTCCACGGCCATTGCCGCGGCCGCCGTGTACAAGGCCATGATGTATTTCTACGAGCACGGCGAAATGCCCGGAGAGATGGCAGAGGGCCTACCCGACGAGGAGGAGCTCATGGACCAGCCGCTCTACGACAACGTCGTGCGGCAATGGGCGCAATCTACAGGGCGGCCTCTCCGTCGCGCCCGGGAGGGGTAGAGACGGGAAGCCTCGAAGTCCGTACGGTTCTCGGGTTCGGCTGGGCCGAGTGAGAGCCCACGACCCCCCTCTTCCCTGGGACGGGACTGTGCGGCCGTGGGCTCCCTGATCTATACGTGCCGAAGGAGCCGCGGGATTGGCCGCCCGCTCCAACTGCCCGGGCGGCGGTCGTTCGCAATCGCCTGCTGAGATGACCTGCGGGCGGCACGCGGCGCTGGTGACGCCGCTCACCACGCCGCCCCGGGCCGCACAGCTCCCACCGGATCCGGTTGCGGTCGGGCCGGAACCGCAGCACCCGCAGCGACGGGCCGGGATGGTGGTGGAACCCTCGCAGGTGCCCGCCCAAGGCTCCCGGGGGACCGTGCTGTCCGCCGCCACCTGCCAGCGACCGCCCAACTAGATAGGAAGTGTTCAAGCCAGAGGCTCGTTGTGCCGCCGTGCTTGAACCAGCCCACGTCCGCCGTACCTCGGATCGGTCTTCCCGAAAACCAGCGACGCCTCCGAAAGACCGGGTGATCCCGCCGCAGAGCTACGAGTGGTTTGGTGAAGTCGAGCGGATCCTCGTCATCCTGCTCCAAGTCATACCAGGAGACACGGTTGTCCAGGCAGTAGGCGTTGTTGTTGCCTCGCTGCGTACGGCCTATCTCGTCCCTTGGCCTCATTGTGCTTCTCGCGGTACAAAACCAGGGGATTGTCGCCGACAGCGCGATAATATGCCGAGTTGTCTATTCGCTTGAATGACGAGACAGGACCCAGGTGACTCCCTTCGGCCGTGTGGTTGTAGACCACGTCGAGGATCGCCTCTATATCTGCTTGGTGGAGAGTCCTGACCATGGACTTAAACTCCTGAACTCGTTCGCGGCGTTGACCGAAAGCGGCGTAGTCATTGTGCGGAGCAAAGAAGCCGATGGAGTTGTAGCCCCAATAGTTTCGTAACGCGCCCTCGACGGGACGGGCGTCGTGCACGAATTGGTGCACCAGGAGGAGTTCGACGGCTGTCACGCCGAGCCTGCTCAGGTACTCGACGCCGAGGGGGTGCCCGAGGTCGCCGTAGGCACCGCGGAGCGCTTCGGGAATGTCCGGATGCTCGGCGGTGAATCCCTTCACATGCCTCTCGTCGATGATGGTTTCGTGCCGGGGGCGGCAGGAGGACAGTCATGGCCCCCGTCGAAGAAGGGGTTGTCGACGGCACTTTTCGGCACCTAGGGCAGCGCTGTCGTCGTTGCGGGAATATTCGTCGCCGAGCGTGTACAGGCAGCAGGCCGGCCCCCATTCGACGCTCCCCGCGATCGCTTTGGCCTTCGGATCCAGGAGAAGTTGGGCGGGATTGCACCGAATGCCGGCTTCGGGTGCCCACGGCCCGTGGACGCGATAGCCATAGCGCTGGCCGGGCTTCAGGTTGGGTAGGTAGGCAGGCCAACAGAAGGCATCGAGTTCCTCCGGCGGGATTCGCTTCTCCTTGCCGTACACGTCGAAGCGGCACAACTCGACTCCCATGGCAACTTCCGAAAACAAGGAGAAGTTCGTCCCCGCCCAGTCGGCTGTGGCGCCCAGGGGCGCGGCTCGGCTGGGCCACACCTCTGTGGCGACATCTCTCGTCGATGCGGCCATCCTCGCTTGCGCCGTTCGGCGGTTCTTCCCGTCCGTCCGACGGGAGCGGCTCGATCGATCCGTCGTGACCGGCTGTCAGCGGGATCAATCGGGTGTCCGCACCGCGGTTCCTGAGAGCGACCTGTGGATGAGGAGTTTTCCTGAGTTGGCTCCTTTACTATCGCCGACCTCCGGGGCCCGCAGGCCGGCCGGCAAGAGGGGGGTGTCTGCCGCCTGCGGGACCCTGGGGCCTGGGGTGCATCCTGCAGGCTGGCTGGGAGGGGGGTGGCCAACCGCCTGCGGGACCCAGGCGCACCAGGCCAGGTAGTAGACCGCCGCGGCTAGCGGTCGTGGTCCGCAGCTGCGGGGCCCGGCGGCTGCGCGGTCTCCAAGAACATGGCCGCTTCGGCCACCAGCTGGTGGGCCGTATTGCGCCACTCCCGCTCCGCCCACCAGCGCCGGCGAGCGCGCCACAGCCGCCAGGCGGTGATCACGGCAACCCCTCGTCAGGGTGGTCGTGGATCCACGTGGTCCGGTTGGCGTCCTCGGCGGTGTCAGGTCGGGCCATGCATTGGGCAGATACCCGCCGTGGTGCCTGGCGAATCCCGGACCAAGGCGGTTCGCCCGGATTTAGACGACGGTCGTGACGGGGCATCCATTCAGGCGTCCAGGACCACCATTCGGCGTCCGTTTCCGATGAAAGAACACGAGAGGCACCGGGCGCGTCCCTGTCCACGCTTCTCGGCCCGCACGCCGGGAAACGCCAAGCGTGGACACCCGAGTGCCCTGATGGGCACGTTACGGTCCACGCTTGGCGGTCCAGGCCGGGGCGGCCGCGAGCCGTGGACATCTGAAGGCGGCTCGTCGTCCCTCGGTCAGCCGCCATCATGTCGGGTCGCCGCGTCGCCGGGTCGCCGGGTCGCCGGGTCCGCCGGGTCGCCGCATCGCCGGGTCGGCTGGGTCGGCTGGGTCGCCGCATCGCAGATCGCCGCTTCGCCGGGTCGCCGGGTCGCCGGGTCGTGAGCTCAGGAGAAACCGGCCGGTCGCTCCGACCTCCACCCGTCGCCAGGGGTCGCCACCGGCGTGGCCGACGCACCCGATCCCGCTTTGCCATAGCCGTTCGTGGCCAAAACCGCCTCGGGCATCCAATCCGACAGCTTTGGCAGCGTGACGGCAACAGCCGCGATTGTTGAGGTGAGCATCCAGGTGGGCCTGGTGATAGCGCTCGACGACGGGGAGGAAGCGTGGGTCGGCGTACACCCGGCCGTTGACCACCGGCCCCTCGTCCCCCGCCATCACGGCCTGTACGTCCTCCCCGCTGAGAGTCTTGTGGGCCTCCAGGGCGTGGGCGACGGCCAGGATCTGGCGCCGGTTGTCGGCGACGAGTCGCTCCGTTCGGGTCAGGAGCTCGCCCAGCTTTCCCTCGATGCGCTGACCCGAGATCCCCGCCCAGAAGATCCTTCTCCTTTCCCCCTTCACGAGGCGGGCCGCCCGGCCGCCCAGCCCCGATCTGCTGCGTCACCCCGTGCGAGGCGACCGTGGAACCCATGCCCCAGTAGCCCTCCATGAGGCTGGCGATGGTCGTCGCCGACTCCAGGTCGCCCGACACGCCCGAGGAACTGTCGCCGGCGAAGAAGTGCCGTTCGCCCGCCAGCGAACCCAGGGCCACCATGACGTCAGCCTCGTACTCGCTGCGCCAGGTGGTAAACCGATCTTCAGGCTTGATGGATGCGACCAGGCCCAGATAGGAGCCGCCTTTCTCGATGGTGGCCACGTCGATCTGCAGATGGTGGCGAACGCGATAGGCAACCACGGCGTGGCACGCCTCGTGCACGGCGACGGCGTGGCGCTCCCGCTCGACGTACTCGACGTCCTCGGGCAAGCCCAGTTCCTTCAACTGTTTGGCTCGCAGCACGTCCGGCCAGCTGATGCGATCCCGGCCGTCCCGGATAGAAAGGATGAGGGCTTCGTTGACGAGGTCCTTGATGGTGGCGCCGGTCGCATAGGGAGTGATCGTCGCAAGCTTGTCGATCTGCTCGGGGGTCAGGTTGTGCGCCACCTTGTTGAGGTAGCCCTGATACGTCCGCACCCGTCCCGCCTTGGACGGATAACCCACCTTGTAGATGCGGTCGAGTCGACCCGGCCGGAGTAGGGCTTCGTCGAGCGCCTGAGGCATGTTGGTCGCCATCACCACCATGATCCGGTACTTGGGAGGCGGCTTCGGCCGCAGGCCGAGCACCCGGCGGACCACCCGGTTCATGAAACCGCGTGGTTTCTTCAGGCCGGAGAGCTCGGTGAGTAGCGCCTGGAGGGTACCCATGCCCCCGCCACCGCCTGCACCCCCCATGACCGGCATCATCCCGTTCACCGCCGTGGCTGGTTTCAGCAGCAACGAGACGCTGTCAGGGGAAAGATACGCCCCGCCGTGGCAGCCGCCCCCGTGATCGAAGATCGGAGGGGGTCGGCAATTCCGCGCCGCTGACGCCGCCCCGACCAAAGATGCCACCGGCGGTGAGCAGCCCCCTGTTTCCCAGAGCGTCGGCCTCGTCGAAGAAGACGATCACCCCGCCATACCGCACGGCAAGTTTGCGCAGCTTGCGGAACAGGCTCTTGACCTTGAGGACGCCGACCCCGAAGAACATGTTGATGAACGCGCCGGGATCGACGAACACGAACGGCTTGCCTGTCTCGCCGGCTACGGCCTCGGCCATCAGGGTCTTACCCGTTCCCGGAGGCCCCCACAGCAGGATCCCTCCCGGCACGTAGCCGCCGCGGTCCTCGATCGAGGCCGGGTCGTCCAAGAAAACAAGCGTCTCCTTTACCCGCTCCAAAACCGCGTCCTGGCCCCAGACGTCCGAGAAACGGGTTTTGATGTCGTCGGGGAAGTACACGTCGGTCCCGCCCCGGGACAGGAACCAGAAGATAGCCGCAAACTGTCCGACCGCCAGCAGCAGCACGGCCAGGATCTGGAATACGAACGGCAAGGCCTTGTAGAGCCTGCTGGGCAACGCGAACAAGGCGTCGATCGGGGTCAAGTGCCAAGCCGCCCCAGCGACGACGGCCACGGCCGCCACCACGATGACAACGGACGCGATCCGGCCCAGGCGGTACCGCGTCCAATCGCTCAGCCTTCCGAAACGAGCCGAGATTCGGCCCACGATGCCATTCGTCCAGAACCGATACCACCAGGACACGCGCTCGCAGATCAGGTAGTGCACCTGCCGCAACAGCTCGAGACCGAAAAGCACCTCGAGCCACAACTTGGCTCGCAGTTGCTGAACGATGGCGTCATGGACGCTGAGCAGCGGATTGTTGGATAGCGACGCCCACAAGAGAGCGCCCCACACCAGCGCCATGAGAAGCAGCAGCTTGATCCGATCCCACAGCGGGACGGGCCGCCGGGTCTCCTTGCCATAGGGCACCACCTCGACGTCGTCATCGACACCGCCGATGGCCGCCACGCCGGGCGCCGCGCCGACGACGGGATCTCGTCGCTCGCGGGCGGGCTGGAAGGGGGTTCGGAGTTCATGATTGCCTCGCCTTAACGATCCAGGAATTGACGACGCGGTCGATAGTGGTGTGATGCTGGGCAAAGCACTGGGGGGAGCAGCCCACGATGAGCAGCCAGGCCTTCGTGGTCGGTGTGTTGACCAGGGAGACCTGCTCGTACGACAGCGGGGCATGTCCCGAGGTGGTGACCTGTAACGAGACCTGAACGCCGCGGAGAGTGCCGCGCGTGATCACCCGGCTCGGCGACAGTTCGGAAACGGAATTCCCCGAACTGTTCTGGAGTTGATCGACGGGGATGACGGTATTGAGCAGCGAGTCGAGCGAGAAGGTCAGCTGGTCGGTGTTGGAGATGGCCTCCACCTCAGCCAGCCCCCACGGATAAGTCGAGGCGTCCAGGAGGTGACCGACGGCCGGTTTGGGGCTGGCGTCAAATGCCATGAGATACGGCAGCGCGGTGGAGATGAGCCCGTCTCGCTTGAGATTCGTTTGCGAATAGGTGTGCCAGCCGTTCGGGATCTTGAAGTACATCCCCTGGGAGTTGCTCGACACGTAGGCGGTGCTAGTTGCGCAGGCGCTCGCCACCAGCCCCACCGCCAGCGCCGAGCGCGGCCAAAACCAGGAACCGGGCTCGCCGCCAGTCCATGCTCAAGTATGGTCCGCCGAGAACCGTCTAGCTACCGCCGAACGGGAGAACCGCCATTGGTGCGGGCTAGCGGGCGTTACACGGCAACTAAGCGGCCCGTATGGTCAGTAATGGGTCGGTCAGGACGAATAGATCTGGTGAAGCGAATTGACCACCCACGGGTTCCCACGAGGGTCGACAGCCACCCGGACCGCTCCGCCCGACGCCTGGGCCCAGGCGCGACCCGTCCAGGCGAATATCCCGAAGCCCCCACCCACCGGATCCGTCCCGGTCACCCAGGCCGCCCCGTTCGCTCCCACGCCGACATCGTTGGCCGAGCCGGGCAGCATCGGCCAGCCCCGACCGTTCCACCGGAAGATCTGGTGCAACGAGTTGACGACCCACGGGTTCCCGTCGGGATCCACACTGATCCGCACGGCCCCGCCGGCCACCGGCGCCCACCCGCGGCCAGCCGAGTGCCAGATGCCGAACCCACCCGGCACCGGATTGATGCCGACAACCCACACTGACCCGTTCGCTCCCACCCCCACATCATTCGCTTCCCCCGGAAATAGCGCCCAACCGGTGCCGGTCCAGTGGAAGATCTGATGCAACGAGTTGACGGCCCACGGGTTGCCCTGGGGATCTACGGCAATGGCGACCGCTCCGCCCGGCACAGGCCCCCACGCCGTGCCCGTCCAGTGCCAGATGCCGAACCCACCCGGCACCGGATTGATGCCGACAACCCACACCGACCCGTTCGCCCCCACCCCCACATCGTTGGCCTCACCCGGACGGAGGACAAAGCTGGGCCCTGAGGGCGGAGGAGGAGGTAGGCCGGCGGGGCCCACGAACGCGTAAACGGCCGAGTCACCTGGCGCCAGCACCAGTCCGTCAGCGACCGTGGGCGTGGGGAAATGGTTGCCGATCGAGCCCCCCAACGAGAAGGGCCCTTGCAGCACAACGTCAAGGTTGTCGGGGTTGAGGCCGTAGAGGTTGCCACCGCCCGCATCGATAGTCCACACGGCACCACCGGCCACGATCGGCGGACCGCCCGAGCCCGTGGCAGACGGCGACCCGGCGGACAACGCGGGCGGGTGGCCGGGCGTGACCTGAACCTGCGTCCTCACGACGCCGTTGAGGCAGGGGCTATACACGACCAGGCCCAGCACGGCGTTCCCGCCGTCCACGTCGTTTCCGCAAAAGTTCGGCGACAGAGCTAACTGTCCGCCTACGCCACCGGGCGACGACTGTGAGGTGAGGTATGCGGACTGCGACTTGCCGGCCTGAAACAACAGGTCGTCGGAGAGTAGGGCAGGCGCGGACGAGCCCAGGTCGAGGTCGGCGCCGTTGTCGCTCTGCCAGGTGGAAGGGGCGAAGAAGGCCAGCGGCCGGTTCGTCGGCTGGAGGTTGGCGCTGAGCTCGAGAACTCCGTCGCTGTAGTCATACGGTGAAGTCATTGAACTGAAGGCGCCGTTGCCCGTCGCCACCCAGATGTGGCCGGCGCCGTCGATCAGGGGTGCAGCCCCACCCATCCAGATGGCACCCTCGCTGTCCCCCGACGGGGCCGAGACCTCGAACGTCAACATGGGCCCGCCGCTTTCGGGCACGGCAGCCAACCAACCGTGATAAAAGGCGCAGTCGCCGTCGTTGCCCCCGAATCCGATGATCACCCGTCCGGCGTCGAGCGTCAAACCCGGGCGTTGTAGTTGGTTGACGGGAATCGACCCCGGGGGGTCGGCTGGCGTGTCGAGCATCTTGGTGCCCGTGGTGAGGCTGAGGCCCACGAGGTGATGTGACGCCCCCTTGGCACCCACCTGCTCGTCCGCCACCACGAACACCTCGTTGCGGCCGGGATCGATCACGGGCGTGGAGGTGATGCCGACCGTGGGCCCGATATCCCCGCACGGCAACTCGGCGGCTGAGGCGGCGGTGGCGATGTGGGTCTGCCACAGAATGCCCCCGGAGTTGGCGGCGAGGGCATACACGGTGTTGTTCTCCGTGGCTACGATGACCCGACCGTCCTCGACCAGGGGTTCGCCGTAGATCTGCCCGTCCAGGGTGGGCGAGGTCCAGGCGGGTGTCACGGAAGAGAGATCTGTGTTGGCCGGGTCGACTCCGCTTCCAGCCGCGTTCTGGTGATAGACGGTCCAGTTGGATCCGAAGCCCGTGGCAGCTACGGCAGCCCGAGCCGCGGCGGGGGCAGCGGAAGCGGGGCCCGCTGACACGCCGCCCGGGGTCGGCACCAGGCCCGCCACGCCGGCTGCGACCATCGCCGCGGCTGCCACCCCACCTTTGATTCGCCACCTGGCCTGGTCCCACCCGCGCCACATTGCCCCACATTGTCACGTTTGCGACATCTGCGCCTAACCGAAGGGCAGCTACCGTTCCAGCCGATGTTCATCGTCTTTCGTCAAGCGGGAGGCCGTCGATGCGGGTAGGGATATCCATCGGGACGACATTCCAAGTAAGCGACTACCGGGTCGGCCCCCGCTCGGTGCTGGAACAAGCACTGGCTGCGGCCCGGGCCGGGCTCGATACCCTCTCGATAGGCGACCATCACGCCACCGGCCCCAGGTCGTATATCCAGAATGCGCCCATGCTCGGTCGGATCCTCGCCGAGTGGGACACCCGCCCGGCCGGGTGCCTATTCCTGGTGCCGTTGTGGCACCCGGTTCTCATGGCCGAGCAGATCGGGACGCTGGCAGCCATGGCGTCGGGGCCGTTCATCATTCAAGCCGGCCTCGGGGCCGGTGCCGACCAGTTCCGGGCCATGGGCGTCAATCTCCGCGATCGGGCTCTGCTGCTCGAGGAGGGCATCGTGACGGTCCAGGCCCTGCTGGAAGGCGCCACGGTCGACAGCGCTCCCTGGAACATCGCCAGTGCCCGGATTTCGCCTCTACCCCCGGAGGGCACGGAGTGGTGGATCGGCGGGTCCGTCCCCGCCGCCATCGACCGGGCCGCCCGGTTGGGGGATTGCTGGTACGGGAACGCCGATTTGACGCCGGCGACCGCGGCCGCCGCCATCGCCAAGTACCGAGAAGCGTGTGCGCGGCACGATCGGCAACCGGTGCGCATCCCCATCCGCAAGGACGTGTTCATCGCCGAGCGCGCAGCCGAGGCGGAAAAGGTAGGTGACGAGTTGATCAAGTCCGGCTACCGGGGTCTGGACCGGGCCGCCGTCGCCTATGGCGACCCCGACGGAGTAGCGGAACAACTGGCCGTCTTCGCTGAACTGGGCTTCACGGATGTCATCATCCGGACCATGCCGGTGCCGGCACGGGAGGCCATTCGGTCAGTTGAGCTCGCGGGGCAGGTCCGGCTGCGACTGCACCCGGCCTGACCGAAAGTCCGCAGGTGTTTCTGGGCGGTGTGGTGACACGACTCGCCGGCCGGCCGCACTTTCGATCCGTTCGCATCGGTGGGAGACCGTGTCCGGGCGGGCGCGGACCCGGGGCCAGGGCGCGCCACTGGCGCGGACCCCGGGCCGAGACCAGGGCGCGGACCCGGGCCGGGGCTCGCCACTTCGTAACAACCGCTCCCGCCGATCATCGACCTGTTGTTGCAAAAGAGGCGGTATTTCGCCACAAAGTAAGGGTCGCGCGCCCAACGGCAACAGCAACTGTGACATTGGGGCGTACCAAGCTCGCCGCCATGACCTCCGAATGCGGGCAGACGGATAGTCGCCGGCTCATCGGGTAACGGCCACTCCGCGAATTGTCAGCGCGCGTGGTCAGGTCACGCCCGGTTCTCACGACCCGGCCAGGTCCGACGCCGGGGCCCATCCGGACGCGACCGCAGCGGGCCGTCGTACGCTCGTCCCGTATGGATCCGGATTCTGTCGCGGTCACGGCCGCTTACCTGGAGCATTTCACGGATGGGGACCTCGCTCTCCTCGTCGCTGATGGGGCTGCCGGCCCGCCCCTCCATGAGCTGCGGGCCACGCTGCAGCATCGCCGCGGTGGCATCGGAGACCTGCTCAACCGGCCGCAACTATTCGAGAGCGTTTTCGCCGAAGGCGGGCACGCGGACCCGCTGGTCGGCGTCTCTCCATTCCTGGCGTTTGCGGTCGCGGTCCACCGGACTGCCCGCGACCTGGACTCGGCCACCTACACCGCCGAATGGGTCGGAATCGGCCGGCGTACACCGGTCTTCGACGTGGCGGGGTTGCGGGAGTTTCTGGCTCGACCGTGGCATCGCTTCTTTTTCGCCGAGCTGCTGGCCTCCTATACCCACGTCTCTAGCGGCTCGGTCGTGGTGGCAACGCGCCGGGGCCTGCGCCGGCAGCGCTTCTCCGAACTGGATCCGGTCCGGCTGGCTGGTCTCCTCGAGGTCGTCTCCCCCGCCGAACGACCCGGCGTCCTGCGCCGCCTTGGTGACCTCGCCCTCTTCCTCACGGGGGTGTTTCCCGACTACGTGGCCCGGAGAGGCTTTGCCCCCATCGAACGCGGCCGTTTAACCCGAGCCGGGTCGCTGAGTCCGCCCCACCATGACGGCAATCGGGATGGTTCGCCACGTCCGTTTGATCTCGATGAAGACAACGCCGTGGCGTTGTTGGAGCAGATTGGCCGGCGGTCGTACCGGGCGGCCTTTCACCTGGTAAAGCCCCCGGTACCGGGAAACATCGCCGTCCTCGGTGAACTCCCAGACCGCTTCGGCGATGCCCGCCGAATTCTGGGAGTCGTTACCGAGCGCTTCCTTTTTGCCCGGCGGGACCGCTGGTTTGGCATGGGTCGCTGACCGACGGCGACACTTGCGACAGTGGCGGTGTGACAGCGAGCCGGCGGTGCGCTGACGCTTGGCTGCAGGGGCCATCCCTGAGGAGATACTCGCGTCCGACCCAACGTCGCTGTGGGGTTTTCCAACTGAGTAGTTCGCGAACGGCCCGCCGGGCCCTCGCCGAACCGCCGGTCTTCCAGCCGCGCCGCCGGCTGGACGCGTCGTGGCCGTGGACCAGGATCCGCGAATGCTGGAGACCTTGGCCGAACTGGTCGCCGCACTGCTGCTGTCACGTTGGTGGCAGGCCTTTGGCCGGAAGTGGCTGACCAGGCCGGGCTGGCAGACGGGGGGGTGGGCCAACGGGGCCTACAACCTCGGCGAAGTTATCCGCGCCCGCCACGGTCGCATGGGTCCGGCGTCGTCCACGCCTCCCGGAGGAGGCCGCAGGAGGTGGCCGCCCGGCGGGAGCTGTTGCCCGAAGTCGGTCCCTCCGAGGTCATGATTTCTGCTGGCTCGGGCGAGCACCACCACGGCGTCTCGGTTTCCCTCTCGGCCTATTGCTCTCTCGAACCAGAATTCGTAGCCGACGGTAGCGGACAGGATCTGTCCGCATGGGCGGTCATGATGACGTCATGACCGCATCCCGGAACAACCTGAGCCCCGAACGCGCCGACCTGGTCGAGACGCTCGATAAGCACCGTTCGTTTCTCCGCCAGACGGTCAGCGACCTCGACGACGATGACGCCGCCCGGCGCACCACCGTGAGCGAACTCTGCCTCGGCGGCTTGATCAAGCACGTGACCGCGGTAGAGGAAGGCTGGGCCGATTTCATCCAGCGGGGCCCCGCCGCCGTGGCACCACCTGACGAGGCCACCATGGCGGCCTACGCAGATGGTTTCCGCATGCTGCCGGGCGAAACGCTGGCCCTCCTGTTGGAGCGCTACGCGGACGTGGCCCACCGCACGAACGAACTCGTGGCGACGCTGCCGTCCCTTGACGCGTCCCACCCCCTGCCCGAGGCCCCCTGGTTCGCCCCGGGCGCTCGCTGGTCGGCTCGCCGGGTCCTCCTGCACATTCTGGCCGAGACGGCCCAGCACGCCGGCCATGCCGACATCATCCGGGAAGCCCTCGACGGATCCCGCACCATGGGCTGACGTTTCGGCCTCGGCGCGCCAGGCGAGCCCCGGTTCGTCGATGCGGCTCGAAGGCATGAACCGAGGCACTTAAGCACCGAAGGAACCGGCCCCCGGTGCCCGACCGGGGCTGGCCCAGATTTGCTCTTGGTATAATAATTCGATGGAAGCCGACCCAGCCCTGCCGGGGGCGGAGTCGAAGCTGTATCGCGGCCGGATCGACCGGGACGCCGTCGCTGCCTTTGCCCTGGCCACCAACGATCACAACGATCGCTATCAGATGGGCGAAGCGGTTCCCCCACTTTTTACCGCCGCAGTCCTCCGGGAAGCCAACTGGGGCGAGCAGCGCGCCGACCACTCCCAGGTGCGGAAGTTGATCCGGCACGCACGGGGTTCCGTTCACGGTGAGCACGACGTCTACTTCTGGGCACCCGTGCAGCCCGACATGTCGCTGCAGTGGAAGTTCACCCTGCCGTACGGCGTCCGGCAGACGCGGGGCGGCGTCCTGGTGGTCCAACGCTTCGTGCTTTGCGACAGCGCCGGCTCGCCCGTAGTCGAGCACCTCTGGTCGACCTTCCACATCGGCGGGACCATCGCTGCGGAAATGGGGCCACCCCTCCCCAACCACACCTTTCCCGAAGAAGCCCGGACCCGGCCGGTTGGAAGCGGGACGGTGCACGTCGATCGAGACCAGGCCTATCGCTACGCCGGTATCTCCGGCGATCACGCCGGTCACGCCATGGACGATGAAATTGCCCGCCGGGAAGGCTACCCGAGCAAGATCCTGCAGGGGATGTGCACGTTCGGCCTCTCGAGTGGCGTACTGGTTGACCTCGCGGCCGACGGCGACCCCGCCTGCTTCCGGCGATTGGCCTGTCGCTTCGCGGCGCCCACCTTTCCGCTCCAGGACCTGACCGTCAACCTCTATGACAACGGGTTCACCGAGGAGGGCGGTCGCGCCCTGGTCTTTGAAGCAACCCAGCAGGACCGGACCGTGCTCAAACACGGACGAGTCGAGTTGCTGCCCGACTGAGCGAGCCCGAGCTTCAGCGGTTGGGCGGGCGAATATTGTTATCTTTTTCAGCTTATAGCTGGTCTAGGTACCAAAATCGAAGCGGCCGCCACTCAACCTCTTGCGACGGACAAGTCAGGGCGCTGCGCTAGCGTCTGATACACCACGCAGTACCGTTCGGTCGCCGCAATCAGCTTGTCGAGCTCTTCAGGATTCGCATTCGACTCGAGCTCGAACGCCAGTCGAATGGCCCGAAATCCTACGGGTGCACCGCGGTCGACCCCGAGTGTGCCACGGAAGTCCAGGTCCCCTTCGGCCCGGACCGTACCTCGCACCTCGATGCCCCGGGTGGTGGCGACCGAGCGCAGCGTCACCCCGGCGCACGCCACCAGGGCTTGCAACAGCATGTCGCCGGAACAGGCGAACGTCCCATCCCCGCCCGTCGCGGGATGTAATCCCGCTTCGACGAGCGCCCGTCCGGTCTCGACCGAGCAGGCGACGTCTGTCTCCGCCAGCGATCCTTCGGCCCGCAACGTGAATACGGCGGCATCCGGATCGTCCCGGTAGCGATCTTTCAACGGCGATTGCAGCCGGCGGAGTTGTTCAGCGTCCATCTTCTCCATCTTGAATACGCTACGAGGTCCGGGGGCCCTCCGGCCTCTCAGCTGGCGCCCGCCAGGCGAGAATCGACGAGATCGAGGGGAAAGAAGGCTGCCACTCCAGCCATTGGCCAGAACGGCAATCGATTCGTCGGGCCTGACGGGCGCCCCGTCGCAACTCGCGGGCTACAGCGCTGGAGACCGGAGCCGCACTACCAGCGAGGTTCTTCGCCCAGAATGCCGAGCGTCGACTTGCCCACCAGTTCGTGGACGAGGGCACTGTTGGCCGGGTGGAAGCCGCCGCAACGGACGTCGCGGTAGAGACGCTCGAGTTCGTTGGACTTGAACATTCCCGTCTCCACCCGAAACGTCCATCGCCAGGTCGACGATTCGCTTGGCGCCTTCCACCGCCTTGTACTTGGCCGAGACCAGCTTGGCCGGCCAGCCCATGCCGTAGTCGACTTGATTCGACCAGTCCGCGGCGATCCGTTCGACGTGGGCGCGTGATGCTCTCCAGCTCGATCGGCCATCTCGGCGATGCTGTGCTGGATCATGGGGTGGTAGGCCATGGCCCGGCCACCCAGGCCGATGGAGGTCTTCTTCTTGGCTCCGGCCACCGCCAGCTCCAGGGCCCGCTCGGCCAGCCCGAGGTACATGCTGGCGAAGGTGGGCTCGGCCCAGGCGAAGATGCCGAGCACGAACGGATCTGCCCCGGCCAGCCCGGCCGGCACGACCCGGGCCACGTACGGGTCGGGGATTACCGCACCCTCGATGAGGGTGTCGTCGCTGCGGGTAGCCCGCATGCCGAGGGTGTCCCAGGTCTCGACGATGCGGTAGCCCTCGGTGTCACGCGGCAGGAAGGCGTGCACGATCTTGGGGTTCGCCGGGTCGCTCGTGTCCATGGCGTGAATACCGAGACGGGTCCAGACCGGGGTCAGAGACCCGAAGATCTTGTGGGCGTAGATCTGGTAGCCGCCGTCCACTCGCTCGGCGCGGACGGTCGAGAGCAAGACGGGGAAGTCGTTGCCCGCTTCGCCGTGACCGGCGGCGAACACCTCGCCGGCCACCGCTTCTTCGAGTATCCAGCTGAGGCTCTTGTCGCCGCTGCGCCACAGATCCGCGGCCACCCCCGTCCAGTACACGTGCATGTTGAGGGCGAGGGCGGTGGCCGGCGAGCGGCGGGCCAGGCGGCGTTCCTCCTGGCACACCTCGGCCAGGCTCATGCCCAGGCCGCCCGAGCTCGGTCGGGCACGGCCATCAGGAGATAGCCCGTGTCGCGGATCTGCTCGAAGTCTTCGTGAAGAAGCGATTCTCCCGGTCGTAGCCGGCGGCTCTCGCCGCGCAGTCGTCAAGTATTTCTTCGGTCAATACGGTCATTGGACGCCTCCGGTTCGCTGACATGGTTCACCGTACGGAAGCGGCCGGTCGGCAACCTCCGGAGCGGTACGGATTGCCGGTACGGAATGGCGAGCCTCCGTGGCGACCCTGCACCCCGGGGCCCGGCCAACCCGAAGCCGGCCAGTCCGAGCCGGCCAGCCCGAACCCGAACCCGGAACCCGGGAACTCAGTCAGAATGCCCGAGTTCGCTGGCCCGTCGTATCAGGTCCAGCTTGGAAGTGACGCCCAGCTTGGCGTAGATGTTGGCCAGATGGGTCTCCACGGTGCGCTCTCCGATGAACAGCTGCTCGGCGATCTCCCGGGCCACGAAACCCTTCGATGCCAGAGCCGCGACCTGCCGCTCGCGGGCACTGAGCGCGCCCGGGCCCACCAGGTCGGTCCGCTTGCGACGGCCTCGCGAGCCCAAGCCCGGCGAGCACGGACAGCACCTCCTGGCGCCGGACCGCTGCGTCACAGGCGTGGAAGCGCTCCGCGGCCTGCTCCAGCAACGTCGATGGCGCGCGGCCGATCCGGTCGGGCCAGCGCCGTGCCGAGCAGGGCCAGCGACCGACCTTCGAAGAGTCGCCAGCCCGCGGCCTGGAATGCTCAGCGGCGACGGCACTCGGCCAGGCCCGAGTCTCGCACGCAGCGACTGGTCGATCGGCGGCACCGCCGCCGCAGCCCCGGCCACAAACGGACCGCACCGTCCCGCATCGGCGGCGTCGGCCGTACCGGCACCATGCGGGTCGCCTCAGAGGGCAGCTCGCTGGGCTTGCGGCCGCGGCGAGCAGGACCGGGCTCACCTGAGCGTAACGCTGCCGATTGCCGCCGAGGTCGGCGGCCATCCAGCGCGCCCCACGTCCAGTACTGATTGGCGACGGCGTCCTCGGCGACCTTTCGGAGGGGTTCGAGGGCGGCGCGCCGGTCCCCCGATAGCTCGACGACGACGGCCCTGCGACCAGTCCGCCAGACGGCTCAGCACCCAGCAGGTCTTGCCCCGAAAGGCGCCGTCCAGGGTGGCCTGCAGTTCGCTGGCCTCGTCGAGCCGGCCCATCTCGGCCAGCGACATCACGGCCATTCCGACCCCGAACGCCCGCCGGACGCTCACCCCGCCATCCCAGGCCATCTGATCCACGGTGGCGGCCACCGCCCGCTTGCAGGTCCCCCGTCTCCCATGCGATCTGGGCGGCGAAGTCCAGATTGAGCGTGTCCCGGTAGGCCGGTTGATCTCCGCGGCCAGTTCGCAGCTCCTCCCGGGCCCGGCGGTCGCCGAGAAGATGACGGCAGCGACGCCTTCATGCCGAGCAGATAGGACCGGCGATAGACCTTGTCGCCCTCCGCCGCGATCAGGATCGCTTGCCTCGATCGACGACCGGAAGCGCTTCCTCCAACCGCCCGGCCAGGCTGAGGAACCAGGCCAGCGAACAAAGGGCCTGCAAGCTGCAGATGGTCGTCATCCCGGCTCTTCGCCACGGCGCCAGCACCTCCCGGGCGGCCCGTTCGTGGGCCAGCGCCGTCGTCGGCCATCGCCAGGTGGTAGCCCAGTTCGTTGGTCGCCAGCAGGGCGGCTGTGCTGGTCGCCGGCTTTCGAGGAAAAGTCGCCGGGCCGTTTCGATCAGTTCCCGTCCCGCCTCCAGCTCGCACATGCCCCACGCCAGCAGGCTGCCCAGACTGAACTTCACGGCCGCCTGGTGGGCGACATCGCTTGACCGCTCGAGTACCTGATCGGCGCGCCGCATGGCCCGCAGCGCCGACCTCGGCGGCCGCATCGGCACGGTGATCCACGATCCACTCGGGCGTAAGCGGCATGACGTCGACGACCCCCCGCCAGCGGCCATCGCCGGCCGGAAGCATCGTCAGCAGCGCCTCGAGCAGGGCGAGGGCCTCGCGGTGGTGCTCGCCGGCCTCGGCCCGCCGCAGCGCTTCGCAGAGCGTGCCGATGGCCTCGTCGTCGCCCGGATCCGCGGCCTGCACGACGTGGCTGGCGGCTGCCCCGTGCCGGCCCGTCTCGACCAGCACCCGGGCCACGTGACGGTGCAGGGCCCGCCGGCGGGCGCCGCCGATCTGGTCGTAGATGGCCTCCTGGATCAGCGGGTGGGCGATCTCGTAGAGCAGTTCCCGCCCGTCCTCGATCTCCGAGACCAGGCGCACCCGCTGCAGGCGTTCCAGGACCGCGCCCAGATCATCCAGCGAACGACCGCTCAACCTCAGCAGATCGCCCAGTTCCGCCCGATAGCCGATGACGGTGAGCAGCTCCAGCACGGCCCGGTCCGCGCTGTCGAGGCCTGACGCAGCCGGGCCTGGACACGATCGGCCAGGTCTTCGGGCAGAGAGTGCAGCGACGGCCGGGACAGGTCTCCGCCCTCCTCGAGAGGGCCCGCAGCAAGCCGGTGACAAACAACGGGCTTCCCTGAGCCCGGGCGTCCAGCCACTCGACGAGCGATCTCCGGCACCGGGGCCTGCACCAGCTCGCTCGCCAGCAGCCGTACGTCATCCGGCGCAAGCGGGCCGACCGGGACACGGGTCAACAACCCCTCCTGCTCCAGGGCTCGGACCACGTCGCCGGCCATGGAGTGTTCCCGGAGCTCGGCGGGCCGAGCCGCCAGCAGTATCAGCAGACCGCGAGTCGGCGAGGTTGCGGCTCAGGAAGTTGAGCGCCTCCCAGGAAGAGCCGTCCGCCAGGTGGACGTCGTCCAGGGTGACGATGACGGGGCTGCCGCTCGGCGAGCCCCTGCAGCAACTCGAGCCAGCGCCCCGAGCAGCCGGATGCGGGGACGCTCGCCCTCGGGCTGGATCCGGGCCGCCGCGGACACCGAGGGCAGCAACGCGGCCAAGTCCTCGACGTGGCCAGCACAGAGTTCGAGCAGCTCTTCATCGGAGAAAGTACGGAGTCGGCGCTCCAGTGCCTCCACCCACAGACCGAGCGAGGCGGTCGCACCCAGGGGATAGGCGCGAGCCGACAGGGCGAGCACCCGGTCCTGCCTGGCGCGCCACGAATTCCGAGGCCAGCCTGGTCTTGCCGACGCCGGCGTCGCCGAGGAGGAGCGCGACCCGCAGACGGTGTGGCGGCCGCCTCGTCCATCTCGGCGGCCAGCCAGCTGAGCTGGGCCTCCCGCCCGACGAAATGCACCCTGCGCCGTTCACCAGGGCTGGGTCGGCCGGCCGCGACCGGGCCGGTCGGGGCCGGCCGGTCGCCCGTCGGCGACGGTCCCTCCCTCCGGGTCGTCGCCTGGAACGTTTTGCCGCATGCCGCCACCTCACCGCTTGGTGTGACGTCGTCCTGGCCATTCGATGGCACACTGCTGAGCACGCGTCACGTCGTTAGCATCGCATGATGACCTCCACTAACGGCCAACCCTCACCGTCTACGGCGCCCCCTGGTGCCCCATTGCAAACGGGTAAAAAAGTTTTTGGCCGCCCATCGGGTCCCCTACACCAACGTCGATATTGATGAGCACCCGGAGGCCATCGAGCACCTCAAGGAGCTTCAGGGCGGCGGCCAAATCATACCAACCGTGGTGTATGGCGACAACAACCATGACGTCAACCCCAGCGACGAGGCGCTGGCCGGGCCGCCTCGGTCTCAGTCTTCAAGGCCGAACGAGCGGCCTATGACCTGGTCATCGCCGGCGGTGGCCCGGCCGGGCCTGGCAGCCGGCATCTACGCCGCCCGCGAGGGCATCGACGCCATCGTGGTAGAGGCCAACGCCCTGGGCGGTCAGGCGGGCATCAGCGACCGCATCGACAACTACCCCGGCTTCCCGGAGGGCATTTCCGGGGCCGAGCTGGCGGAGCGGTTCGTCGCCCAGGCCCGACGGTACGGCGTCGAACTCCTGTCCGCCCTGTCGGTCAGCGCCGTCGGCAGCAGACGGCGACGACCTGGTGACGCCGCTTGCGTCCGGTCAGCAGCTGACGTCTCACGCCGTCATAGTGGCCACCGGTTCGACCTACCGGCGCTGGAAGTACCCGGTGAGGACGACCTCATCGGCGCCGGTGTCCACTTCTGCGCCACCTGTGACGGGCCGTCTGTACAAGGGCGCCGAAGAGGTCATCGTCATCGGGGGCGGCAACTCGGCCCTGGAGGAGGGACTGCATCTCTCTGAGTTCGCCGACCGGGTGCGGGTGCTGGCCCGGTCCGAGCCTCTCGGCCTCGACCATCCTCCAGGATCGGGTGCGCTCCGATCCCCAGTTCGTGATCCACACCGGGGCGGACATCGTGGAGCTGGAAGGCGAACGGGGCCGCTTTGCGGCGGTGGTGGCCCGCGACCGCGAGACGGGCAAACGAGCTCGATATCCGGCTGCGGCCGCCTTCGTGTTCATCGGTATGCGACCGAACAGCGCATTTCTGGGAGACGCTGTACAGGCGCGACGCGGCCGGCTTTCTCGCTACCAGCGCCGACCATGGAGACGAGCTTGCCGGGTGTGTTTGCCGCTGGCGATGTCCGCTCGGGGTCGACCAAGCAGCTGGGCTCGGCGGTGGGCGATGGCATCGCCGCCCTGCTGATGATCCGCCGGCATCTGGAGGCCGCACCGTCACAAGGCCGCCGGTCCTCGTCGACGCTTGACTCCGGTGTACCCTGTTCTGGGGTGGCGCCGCGCAACAACCCGCAGCCCCGGCTGTCCGGACGCACTGGGCGAGCGTTCCCGTCGAGGAGCGTCTCCCTCCGGGCATGCACCCCTGGCCGCCCGCATGCGGCCCGCGCACGCTCGATGACATAGTGGGCAGCGGCATCTGTCTGGGGCCCGGCGCCCCGCTGCGAGCGCTCATCGAGACCGACCGGCTTTCCTCCATCATCCTGTGGGGGCCACCCGGGACCGGCAAGACGACGCTTGGCCATGGTGATCGCCACGCGAACCGATCGTCATTTCGTCTCCCTGTCTGCGGTCACGGCCGGCGTCAAGGACGTGCGTGAGGTCATCGAGTCAGCCCGCCACCGGCTCGCCGCATCAGGCCAAGGCACCATTCTGTTCCTAGATGAAGTCCACCGCTTCAACAAGAGCCAGCAGGACGCCCTGCTCCCCGCGGTGGAGTCGGGCATCATCACCCTCATCGGGGCGACCACCGAAAACCCCTTTTTCGAAGTAAACGCGCCGCTTATCAGCCGCTCCACTATTTTTCGCCTGGAGCCGCTCAGCGCCACCGATCTGGCTGTGGTGGTCGAACGGGCCCTGGACGACGAGGGAGCAACGGCGGGGCCGGACGCCCTGAGCCATCTCGTCGACATCGCGGACGGCGACGCCCGAGTCGCCCTCACCACGGTGGAGACCGCTTTGGCCCTGGCGGTCGCCGATGCTCGCCGGGAGGTGACGCTGCACGATGTCGAGCAAGCCCGCCAGGCGCGCGTCCTCCGCTATGGCGACGACGATCACTACGACATCATCTCCGCTTTCATCAAGGCCATTCGGGGCTCGGATCCCGATGCCGGATTGTACTGGCTGGCCCGCATGCTCGAAGCGGGGGAGGACGCCCGCTACATCGCCCGGCGTCTGGTCATTCTGGCGTCGGAGGATGTCGGGATGGCCGACTCGATGGGACTGGTGATAGCCGATGCCGCCGCCCGGGCCGTGGAATTCGTGGGTCTGCCCGAAGCCGGGCTGAATCTGGCCCATGCCGTCATCTATTTAGCGACCGCGCCAAAATCGAATACCACCATGGCTGCTCTTTCCCGTGCTTTCGACGATGTCAAAAACCGGCAGGCCGGCGCCGTCCCCGGCCCCTTGCGCAGCGTCCATCCCTACCAGCGCAACAAGCTCAAGGAGGGCGGCGGCTACCGTTACCCGCATAACGATCCGCAGGCGTTCGTAGTGCAGGAGTACCGGCCGGCTGATGTTGCCGGAGAGGTGGGAAGTCGGGCTCGCCGGATCTACTACCGGCCGTCGCCGCACGGGGAGGAAGCAGCCGTGGCTGAGCGGTTGCGGACCTGGTGGGGAGACGCCCCCTACGATGCCGAGGAGTGGTGGGAGTTCCAGAAGTTCCGGGACCCAGACCGGTAAACGGAGGCGACCGTAGGATCTCGCCATGGACCACGAAGTGGTAGTCAGAGGTGACGGGGAAGTTCGGGTCATGCCCGATCAGGTGACGGTGCGGGTCGTGGTAGATGGCGACGGATCCACCCGTGATGGTGCGTATGCTGAGGCCGCCCGGGCGGCGACCGCGGTCGACGGTGTTCTCCACGCCGAGGCCGGCACGATGGGACGAGTAATGACGACGGCGTTGGTGGTGCAACCGCGCACGCGGTGGCAGAACGGCGAGGCGGTCCGCACCGGCTGGCGAGCCTCGCGCACTTCCGTCGTCGAGGTGCGCGCCCTGGACCGGCTGGGGGATCTGCTCGCCCAGCTGACCTCGAGCGGCGGCGCCGTTTCGGACCTGACGTGGGAGCTCGATCCTTCGAACGTCGCCTACGACGAGGCGCGTAGCCGAGCCGGCCAGGACGCTCGCCGGCGCGCCGAACGTTACGCCACCGCGCTCGGAATCAAGCTCGGTGGCATTGCCTGGGTCGCCGAGCCGGGCCTACGGACCGCCGGAAGTCCTTCGCCTCCACACATGGCCCTGGCCACGGCCCCGCGCGCCATCGCCGGCGCGCCGGATCAGTCGATCGACGTAGACCCCGAAGAGATCACCCTGACTGCGAGCGTCGAAGTTGGCTTCGCCATCGCCGGGTGAGGCGTAGTTCGCCGCCCCACGCCGCGCCTCAGGGGACCGGGACGGCGAGCCACGGAGTCACGGCCTGAAGCAGACCCTCAGGCCGGTCGAGCGTGATGCTGTGCCCACAGTCCCGCACTATGGCGAGGGTGGCGTGAGGGTTTTCGGCCACCATGCGCTGCGCCGTCTCGGGGCTGAGAATGTCGCTGTCGTCGGCACGAACGAGCAAAATCGGGCACCTCACCGCTCTCCAGGCGTTCCATCGCTCTTCATCAGTCGGGTCGTCCCTGGTTGCGGTCCCGTCGCGTAGCGCCTTGTCGTATTTGAAAGTCAGCGTCCCGTCGGGCAACGGCCGGAGGTTGTGGGTCACCCGGTGACGCAAGTTTTCGTCCGTCGGGCGGGGGTTCGCCGCCCGGGCCTGGGCCACGGCCTCGTCCTCCGATGCGAACACGTCGGGTTGCTCGAGGCCCTGGTTTATCCGTTCCCGGCCGACAGGGGAGACCTCCGGACCAATGTCCAAAACGATCAGGCGCTCCACTCGGTCGGGGTGCGCAGCCGCGAACGTGTACGCCACGTTGCCACCCATGGATAGGCCCATGAGTACGACCCGGTCGAGGTCGAGACTGTCGAGAAAATGGAGGAGGTCGACCACCATGGGTTGGCTCCCGTAGCCCGACGCCCAATCGCTGTCGCCGTGACCGCGCTGGTCCAATGCCAGCACCCGGTACTGGTCGCTGAGTGCCGCCGCCGTGTGATCCCACGTGTGGGCATGCCCGGTAAAACCGTGCAACATGACCAGCGGTAGGCCCGGACCACCCCAGTCGAGATAGTGAAGCTTCAGCCCGTCGAGGTCGACAAAATTTGAAGCCGGCATGGCCTTTTCCTCCAATTCCCTCGGGTTGTCCCCCGGCGTGAGTTCAAATCATGGCTTGCACGGCTGCAGCCAGGGCGTCCTCCTGGGCCCAGTTGGTATAGAAGTGGTGGTTCGGCTCCACCATCATGTCGTGCCACCACCAGAAGGAGTAAATACCGAAGGAGAATATGCTGGCGATAATGCGGCCCGCGTAGTTGTGTTGGCCCTTCACCCGATCCGTGTCGGGGTACGGCACGTTATAACCGAAGCGCCCATAGATAAGCGCCACTTCGTACTCGACGCCAACCTCGGCCCGGTCGTGGTTGACGAGATCCTGATCCAGGAAGATGAAGGCGATGATGTGGACGATGGCGTTGGCGACAACTGAGAGCAGCACCCATATGACCGGGTCCCGAAAGTCTCTGGTCATGCGGCGCAGCACGGCCAAGTGGGCGGCCGCCCGCTGAAAGGACGGGGTCAGCTCGGCCTGCAGGCCCCGTCGTTCGGCCTCCTCCCAGCCCAGGTTGATCGCGGCGTCGAGCAGCTCCAGACGGCGGGCGTTGTGGTCGCGCATCCGTCGGACCAGCTGGTAGAAGGCGTAGAACCCGTAGATTCCCAGGGTGAGAATCGTCCAGCCCAGGGCGGTCCAGTAGTTGAAGATGTAGTCGCTCTCGCCCCGCCGCTGCCACGCCACCCGGATGCGCTCCGACGAGGGCAGTACCGGCAGCGTCGGGGGCGGCGCGGCACCGGCCCAGGTCGGGCCGCCGGCGTAGGGGCTTCCGGACGAGGCGGCCCCGGGCGCGGGCTGCGGGCCGGCGTAGGCACCCGGCTGGCGGGCGGAGCCACCCGGCGGCCCGGCGTACCCGCCGTGACCGGGCGGCGGTTCGCCATATCCGGGTGGCGGCGGTTCGCCATATCCGGGTGGCGGCGGTTCGCCGTATCTGGGTGGCGGCGCATCGTAACCGGACGGTGGCGCACCGTAACCCGGACCCGGCCCGGACTGTGGACCTGGCTGGCCGGCCGGGGCACCCGGCTGGCCGTACGACGCACCGGCCTGGCCCGCTGGCGCACCCGGCTGGCCGCGCTGGCACACCGGGCTGGCCGTATGACGCACCGGGCTGGCCCGCTGGCGGGCCATAAGCAGACGCCGGCGCTCCCTGACCCGACGGCGGCGGTCCCTGCGTCTCGTCGCCCGTACCTTGATTCCCTCGTGGCGGCTCATCTGGCGGGCCACCCGCCGGCCCGCCTGGCATCCCACCGGCTGCTCCCGCCGACTGGCCTGCTCCTGAACCTTCCTCGGGGAGCGTGGGATCACTCGGCCAAGTCTGTTCGCCCTCACTCACGCGTGCCTCCTGACTGACGCCCACCGGACAACCCGACTCAGCCGGTCGGCATCAGTGCCGCGACCATAGCGGTCGGCCGTACCGGACCTGCAGAGCCAGACCGAACGGCTAACGGTCCGGTCCCCTCCAACTTCGCCCCACAGCAGACCGGCGCCTCGGACTTCGGGAATCCGAGCGAAGCATTTCTCGGTGCAATATGAGTTTCTCGGGGCCAGACGTGTCATACAGTGCGTTTCTGGCACCGAGAACACGAAAAGGCACCGAGAACACGACATGAGATCTACTTATCTGCATTCTCGGCACCCGCCGTCCGCCCGCGGAACCGCCGGCAACGCCAGGGTGACATGCTGACTCGATGCGAGTGGGCGACCTCGAGACCGAAAGCGCCGGGGCAACGCGTCATCGGTCGGGCCACCCATGACGGACATCACGTCCGACGGGCTGGGCCGGGCCACCGCCATGGTGACCCTGGCGCTCAACGGGGATATGAACGTGGCATCACCGCTGGTACCCCTGGCTCGCCTGGGGCCGGGCAAGTTGTCGACTGAACTCATCGCTACTCTCCGGGCCATGGCGTGGCTCTCCGCCCGCCTAGCCGGGACGGTGAGCGAAGTGACCGGCGAACCTTCTCAAGTGATCCTCCAGCGCCTGTGCGCCCGGATGATGGCCGAACTCATCGACGAGGAGTGACGCCGAGACGGCTCACAAGCCGCAGCCGGAGCTGCGTCCCCCACCTCCCCGGGGCGAGAGCGAGGGCGAAGGCGGCGAGCCCGGCGAAGGCGACGAGCCCGGCGAAAGCGGCGAGCCCGGCGAAAGCGGCGAGCCCGGTGAAGGCGCCGAGCCCGGCGAAGGCGGTGAGGACGCCCCCGCTCGCGGCCGCGCCGGCCGGGACGTCAAGGTGCGGTCAGTACCTTGCCCGGCCGGCGGACCGGCCTGAGCGCCGTGCGAGCTCGCCGATCTGGCGGAGCCCACCATCTCCGTCACCTGCTCGGCCAGGGCCCGCTGCTCGGCTGCCGGGAGATAGGCGGTCCGGTAGCGCCGGCTCATCTCCTCCACCAGATCGGGACGGGCCGTGCGTAGCCAGCCGAAATAGTGCTCCCGCACGCCGGGACGGAGGTGGAGAACAACCGGCGCAACCGATATCGCCCCGGCCTCGCACACAGGCTGTTACGACCTCCTCGAGCTGATCGGGACGATCGGAGAGACCCGGCAGGATCGGCGCTACCAGCACGCCGCACGAGACGCCGGCTTCGTTGAGGCGCCGAACCGCCTCCACCCGGCGGCGAGGTGGCGGAGTGCCGGGCTCGCTGCAGCGCCAGACCTCGTCGTCGAGGGTCCCGATTGACAGGTTCACCGTCACATCAGTGCGCTGGGCCGCTTCGGCGAGCAAATCGAGGTCCCGCAGAATAAGGGTCGATTTGGTCAAGATCGAGAACGGGTTCCGGGCGTCAGCGAGCACCCGGACGACCCCCTGTGTCAGGTGGTATTTCCCTTCGCAGCGCTGGTAGGGATCGGTATTGGTGCCCATGGCGATGTGGTGGCCAGCCCACCGGCGGGCCGCCAGCTCGGCCCTGAGACGTTCGACGGCGTTGACCTTGACGACGATGCGCCGCTCAAAATCCTCTCCGATGTTGAAGCCCAGGTACTCGTGCGTGGGCCGGGCGAAACAGTAGGTACAGGCGTGGCTGCAACCGCGGTACACGTTGACCGTGTAGCGGAACGGCACACGAGATGCTCGAGGTACCTCGTTGATGATCGACCTGGCATTGACGTGCAGGAACTCCATGCCCCGGAACTCGCCTCTGCCGACGTGGCGCTCGGTGAACTCCTCCTCGGCGAAGAGGGCGGCCTGGGCGTGGTCGGCGTCGTCAGATCCGTCCGCCAGCCGCCAGCGCAAACCTTGGGGTCGTCCCATGACCCCAAGCCTACTATCGCCAACTCGCTAACCGAACACGCGTTCGGAGCTCCTGATCCAGGTGGATCAGGAGCTCCGACGGGGGGCGAATACGACTGGTAAACGGGGAAGGTCAGGCCGGCGGACCGCTGCCGAGGTCGACGGTGGCGGTGTGGGATTGCCCGGACGAATCAACCCAGCTAATCTGCACGTGGTCGCCGGGATGGTGGCCGACGAGGATCTGCGAGATTGTCGTTGCCGAGTCCACACTCTGGCCGTCAAGAGAGGTGATGACGTCACCCTGGGCGAGGCCGGCCTGGGCGGCGGGGCCGCCGGAGACCACGCCACTCACGGTGGCGCCGGCCGAGCTCGATCCGTTGCTCGACCCGTTGCTCGAGTTGCCACCGAAGAAGCTTCCCTGGCCGCTCTGGCCGCTGCTGGACGACGACAGTTCGACGCCGAGGAACGCCGTGGCGCCAACGTGAGTCGTGCTCGATCCGTGGCCTGATGCGACCTGGTGGACGATGCTCAGCGCGTCGTTGATGGGAATGGCGTAGCCCTCCGTCCCGGACGTCTGCAGGCTGTAGCCCTGCGATGCGGCCGTGTCCATGCCGAGAACCTGGCCGGCGGTGTTGACGAGGGGACCTCCGGAATCACCTGGCTGGATGTTGGCATCGGTCTGGATGAGGCCGGCGAGCTGCTCACTCGTCCCGTCGAGGTCATCGCCCGCGGTGATCGACTGGTTGAGGGCGGTGATGCTCCCGCCGGCGTTGCTCGGCGTCCCGCCGGTCCCGCCGGCATTGCCGACTGCAACCACCGACTGGCCGACAGCGGCCTGCGACGAGTCGCCCAGCTTGGCGGTCTGGAGACCCGATGCGCCCTGAAGCTGGAGTACCGCCACGTCGTGGGCATCGTCATAGCCGACGACCGTCGCATTGTACGTTTGGCCGTTTCCGACGTCAGTGACACTGATCTTGGTGGCGCCGTTGATCACGTGATTGTTGGTGAGAATCTCGCCATTGGACGTCAACACGATGCCGGTACCCGCGCCCTGAGCACTCTGGTAGCCAAACGTGGAGTTGACGTCGACCAGCGCCGGAGAGATCTTGGCGGCGATGGCATCGGTATCTGCGGTACTGCCACTGCCCGTTCCGTTGCTCGACGAGCCGCTCGACCCGCTGGAGCCCGACGAACCGCCGAGGCCGCCGAGGCCACCCGACGACCCGTACGGGGAGCTCCCCGACGAGCCACCGTAGCCGCCACCGAAGCCGCCGTAAGACCCAAACGGGGAATCACCCGAGGACCCGCTGGAGCCGCTGGAACCGGACGAGCCGAAGGGGGACTGCCCGGTCGAGTTGTTGCCGCTCGACGAGCCGGATCCAGTCCCGGAGCTGGCCGGGGCGCTAGTTGCAGCGGGGCTGGCGACGGTGGTCTGACCGGGCCACAGGACATGGCCCACTCCTACTCCGGCCAGTGCGGCCACGCCCAGCAAGGCAGCGCTGGCACCCACCAGGGCACGGCGGCCGCGGTGGCGGGGCGGAGCCGGCTCGCTGCCGGCGCCGGAGCCCGGGCCCCACCAGCCCGGCGGTCCAGGAGGCGCGGGTGGTGGCGGGGGCGGAGGGGCACCGCGATCCCAGCCCGCCGCTGCGGCGGCAGTTCCGGCGTGGGCGTTGGGATCGCCCCACGCACCAGGCATCGAGCCGGCAGAGGCGGGCCGGTTGGGATCGCTCCACCCCGCGGCAACCGGACCCGCCGACACGGGCGCGTTGGGATCCCCCCAGCCACCAGCCATCGGGCTGGCCGCGTGCGGCGCCTGGCGCTGACCGGCGTCGCTCATCTGCGCCTGTACCGGTGCGGGCCACGTCGACCCACCCCCGGCCTGCTCGGCCGGCGGGGCCGGCACCCAGGCACCGGAATTTGCGAGCGGCACCGACTGCGGTTGCGGCTCGTTCGATTCTGTCATCCTCACTCCCTGATAGTCGGCTGCGGATTTCAGCTGCCTTGTAGTAGACGACAGGGAGCTACGAAACGGATGAGACCTACCTGAAAGTTTCTGGCGGGACCCCTAGGACCGCCGCAGCGGGTAGTCCACCACCTCGCCGATGAAAACGGAGGGATAGATCTCCACACCGGCATTGACAACGAGCTCACGAACTCTGCCGAGCGATATGACTTCTTTCGACGCCTAGGCGAAGCCGAGCGCTCGCTACCCCGTCACTTCGTTGCGATGGTCTGCCGAGCGGCGCACCGTCATGGCGAGGACCGGGGATCTCTCGGCGCGTCTCCCGCCCGACGGGCGCCCACCGCTCGTAGTCGGGAACGGAGTGAATGATCACCATCAGATACCGAGCGTTCATTTGTGGATGTTTGGGCTCAAGTAGTTGGCTCCCCGACCCGCTCGATCAGAGATAGCCCGGCCTCGATCCAGTCCAATCGGGTCTTGTCTTCGAGCCGCCTAGTTTGCAAGATGAGCGCGCTTGCTTGGTCCGGGGCGGCCCCGGGCCAGGCCAGCGTTGATCGCATCGTGCAGCTCGGCGACAGGTTTCTCTTCGAGCGCCCGGGCCGGCGAACTGCTCGGGCACTGTTTCACCTGTGGCAACACGGATCCACCTGCTGTATTTGTTGGGCCTGACGGGCAAGTCATTCAGAGCACTGAGGAACTTCACGACTCCGGTATTCGCCTCCAGGGACGTCCCTCTGTTTCAGGAACTGGCTCTACCAGGCCTCGTTCGATTAGCAAGTGAAGTATCGCGAGCGCATTTGCCGCATGCGGTCCCATGCCGTCCCGGCGCCCGTGATTTCACTGATGCGCCGGACGGCGCCAGCTCCGCCTTCGACGGATTCGTCGATCGCCCCCCTTGCGACGGCTTCACACACGCAGAACCGCGTCCGCGCCACCGTGGTGGGCCCGGCCCGGGGGCTGCACCAGAGACGCCCAGCGATCGGGCGTGGGGCCCCATGGGATTGGCGCCGGGGAGCTACGTTCCCTCTGTCTCGCAGGCCGCATCGAGTACCGGGCCCAACTCGGCGACCAGGTCGTCGAAGGGGGCCAGGTCGCACCGGATGCGGCACAGGACGATGGCTCCTTCGAGGGCGCAGATCACGACTGTGGCCAGCCCCGGGGCCCGGGGCCCGGATACCCCGAAATCGACCAGAGCGGCGCGCAGGGGTTCCAGCCAGCCATCGAACACCTGGCGGAGAACACCCCGGATCTCGCCGCTGGCACTGGCGCTATCGGCGGCCGCCGCAACGAGCGGGCAGCCTGCCGTGAAATCCTCCCGAGCGAGGTCAACCCGCCAATCGTCGACGAGGGCGGCCAGGAGGGCGCTCGGAATCCGGGGCTCCACGCGCCGGGCATGGCGCTGCACCCGCTTGGCGGCGACGTCGCCCATCCACCGCACGGCCTCGATGACCAGCTCCTCCTTGCCGCCCGGGAAGTAGTGCTGCAGCGATCCTCGCGGTGCATCGGCGTCGACCACGATCTCGCGCATTCCGGTTCCCGAGACACCTTGACGCCGGATCAGCTGTGCGGCACTACGGACCATACGTTGGCGCGGGGACAGCGCCCGGCCCTTGTTCGGCGCAACGGTCAACGGCCCGCCCGCCGCCCTTGACTATGACGCCCGTCATGACCCATACTGCTTGAGCATCTTATGACAACTGTCATGATTCCTCAAGCCGCCGCGGCCGGTCCCTCGTCGGAGACTTCGGTTAGGCCTGGCGTGGAAGTGAGGCTACTGACCTCCGCAGATGAGGCCGCAGTATCGGCCATGGTGGGGCGCTGCTCCCGCATGACGCTGTTCCGCCGCTTCCACTCCTTCACGGACGGTTGCGCTTACGTGCGGGTGCTCTTCAGCGACCGACCCGACCTTGACACCTTGCTCGCCTGGCACGGAGGCAGGTGTATCGCCATCGGCAACCTGGCGGACTACGCCCATCTGACTGCCGACCTGGGCGTGCTCGTCGAAGACGCCTGGCAACGCCGCGGCGTGGGGTCCGAGTTGGTCTCGGTGTTGTTCGACCGCGCCCGGGCCCGAGGGGTGTGTCGAGCGCACGCGGACGTGCGGGGCGACGACCAGTTCATCCTCTCTACCTTACGGAGGTACGGGCCCCTGACCGTATCCGTGCAGACCGGCACCTATTCCGTGGACATCGAACTCGGCCCGGACGCTCCGGTCCGACACTTCAGTAACATCGAGACGAACGTGTCGCCTCGCGGGGAATCAGGAATGCCATGCTCGACCCGAGACCCAATGACCCCGGCACCGAGGGATCGGAGGACGGGCCCGGCTCATTCGGTCCTCCCGCGTCGGTGATTGACGAGTACCTCGACGAGCAAGAAGACGAGTCGTTTCCGGCGTCCGATCCACATTCGGACTGGTCTGGACCCCCGGCCGGCTGACGGCCGGGGCCCAGGAGAGGCCAGGGCACGAGACTGGCCAAAGCACAGGAGAGGGTGGGAGGCAATGAAACTGGGCCTGCATGTGTCGAACTTCACGTGGCCGGGCGGGACGCCGACGTTGGGGCCGGATTTGGCCCGGGTGGCAGCAGCTGCTGAGCAACAAGGCTTTGCCAAATTGAGCGTGATGGACCACGTGTGGCAGATCGCCCCGATTGGCCCGCCTGAACAGGAGATGCTCGAGGCCTATACGACTTTGGGCTTCCTGGCCGGCCGCACAGAGCGCATCGAGTTGCTGGCCTGGGTGACCGCCGTGGTGTACCGCGAACCCGGGTTGCTGGCCAAAGCGGTGACGACTCTCGACGTGCTCTCAGGTGGTCGGGCCTGGTTGGGCATCGGGGCGGCGTGGTTTGACGCGGAGGCGCGGGGTCTCGGCCTGCCCTTCCCGCCTACAGCCGAGCGATTCGAGCGCCTCGAGGAAGCCCTCCAGATCTGCCTGCAGATGTGGAGCGACGATGAAAAGCCGTTTATGGGCCGGCACTACCGACTGGATCGGACGCTCAACTCGCCGCAGCCCCTACGACGTCCTCATCCCCCGATCTTGATTGGCGGCGCCGGCGAACGGAAGACGTTGCGACTGGTCGCCCAGTACGCCCAGGCCTGCAACCTTTTCCCGAGCCCCGACCTGGAGCACAAGCTCGAGGTACTGCGCCGCCACTGTGATGCCCTGGACCGTGACTACGACGAGATCGAAAAGACGATCATGGGCCCGCTCGATCCCGGGCCTAACGGCGAGCAGGTCGACGACCTGGTCCGCGAGATGCAGCCGTCTGGCCCGACTCGGCATCGCCCACTTCCACGGCTCGGTGCCAGATGCGGCGTCCCTCCGGCGCATCGAGATCTTGGGCCAGCGGGTGATTCCCGAGGTCGCCGCGCTGTAGCTGCCATCGATAGGAATGGCCAGGCGGGCTCTGGCGCACGCCCCCATGACCATCGCCGCCCGGATCGCTGGCGGACCCCGGGCAGCTAGGCGTATTGCATAATGCGGTGTGCCGCCGCCCCCAGCAGCCGCCGATGGCCGTACGGGCGCGAAACCCGATCCGATCCCGCCGACCGTGGAATGGCGCAATGGACGGGTGCGGCTGATCGACCAGCGGCGCCTGCCCGAGGAGCTGGTATTCATCGAAGTGGCCACCGTCGACGAGTTGTGCGCAGCCATTTCCAGCCTGGCGATCCGAGGTGCGCCCGCCCTCGGTGTTGCCGGGGCCATGGGCGTGGCCCTGGCCGCCCAGCTCCGCCAAGACGTTGACGCCGCGGCGCCCGCCAGCTGGTCGCCACCCGCCCGACTGCAGTCAACCTGAGATGGGGGGTGGAAAGAGCGCGCCGGGCAGCCGATCCCATTCACGAGGCCGCCCTTATGGCCGCCGAGGACATCGGGCGCAACCGCCGACTCGGCTCAGTGGGCGCCCAGTTGCTGGCCGAAGGCAGCCGGGTGCTTACCCACTGCAATACGGGGTCGCTCGCCTGTGTCGGCTATGGCACGGCGCTGGGGGTGATCCGGGCCGCGCACGACGCCGGCAAACATCCGACCGTGTGGGTCGGCGAGACCCGCCCCGTTCTGCAGGGGAGCCGACTCACTGCCTGGGAGCTGAGCCGGTTGGAGATTCCAGCGACCGTCCTGGTCGACGCCGCGGCCGGATCTCTGATGGCCAAGGGCGAAGTGGATTGTGTGATCGTCGGGGCCGACCGCATCGCCGCGAATGGTGACGTCGCCAACAAGGTGGGCACCTACGGGTTGGCCGTGCTGGCTCGCCACCATCGCATCCCCTTCTACGTGGCGGCTCCCGTGTCGACCATCGACCTGGCCTGCCGGTCCGGCGCAGCCATTCCGGTGGAGGAGCGGCGCGGAGAAGAAGTGGCCGTGATCGGCGGTCGCCGGACGGCGCCGGCCGCAACGGCCATTGCCAACCCCGCCTTCGACATCACCCCGGCTCGCTTGATCTCTGCCATCGTGACCGATAACGGGATCGCCAGGCGGCCCTACCGTCAGGCCCTGGCCCGCCTGCACTCCGGCGCGACCGCCTACGCTCCCTCCGACCTATCCGACCGATGAGGAGGGTGATCGTGGCTAATGAGGACGAGGCGACATACCGGCTAACCGAGATCGTGGGCACGTCCGGCGATTCCATTCACCAAGCGGTCCGCAACGGCCTGAGCCGGGCGGCGCGGACAGTTCGCAACATCGATTGGTTCGAGGTAACTCAGATTCGCGGAACCGTTGTCGACGGGGAAGTCGGCGTGTTTCAGGTGGCCATGAAGGTCGGGTTCCGGGTAGAAGGCTAACCAGCTTTCGGCGGCGCAACTGCCGTTGCGACCGACTCGTCGCCCACATTCGAAGGATCAATTTCGGACCAGGCTCGTCCAGGCCGTAGACCCGGCGGGCATTGTCCGCGCCAACGGCATGGGCGATCCACGCCGCGTAGTCCCCGCCCATCTCACCAGCCGCGACCCAACCGTCGAGAACGCCGGCCACCCCCCGGCGGAAGCGCAGCGCGCCCAGGTAATGCAACTCCGCCAAGCCGAACCCGTCCGAGGAGTACAGAAGCTTCTGGTAAGGCGCCAGTTCCATGGTTTCGGCGAGCACGGTCCGGGCGCTCGGTCCGACGTGATTGAGGGCGAGGCCGACGTCGAGGTAGACGTGCGGGTAGACGGAGGCCAGGTAGGCGGCCTGGCGGTGGTAGGGCCAGCAATGCAGGAGCATCACGGTGGTGCCGGTCGGTTGAATGTTCTCCACGAACCCGGTGAGCAAGGCCGGATCGGCGCGGTGGAGGCGGATGTCCGGGTCGCCCAGACCGGCGTGCAACTGGAGCTGGCGGCCCAGTTGGGCGGCGGTATGCAGAACAAAGCGCAGGAGCACCGGGTCAGCAAGTCGCCACTGCCCACTGCTGTTCGCCTCCTCGAACCAGCGACGCGAGCCGTCTCGCACCTCCTCCGGCTCGGGTGGCCCGGGCGGGAGATCGAACCCGTACCGGTAAGCAACCACCGATTTCAGCGCCACCGCGGCAGGGCTGCGCTCCGCCAAAATCGCGGCGAAGGTATCGGCAAACTCGTCGGGCTGACAGCTCCGGGCCACGCTCTCGGCCAGCGACTCCAGGCGCAGCACCTCATGTACCCGCCCCCTGCTCGCCTGGGCCAGGGGCTCGTTCCCGAGTAGCTCATCGGCGCGGTACCCGCCGTCGACGAAGAAGTCGGTCACGCCCGCCGACCCGAGGAACCGGCGGTTCGCCTCATCAGCGCCCAGCTGGCGGCGCCGGGCCACGTACACCTCCGGGTCGGCATGGGGCCGAAGGTCGAGGACGGGCGCGCACCAACGGCGGACGCTCACACCCAGTGGCGTGTCGAAGCTGGAGAAGCCCGGAGCCTGAGAACGGGCCTCGGTGAGGTATTTCTCGAGACCGGCTCGGTCGAGGTCTGCGCCACTCACGCTGTGACAGTGATGATCCAGGAGCGGGAGGGCTCCGATGTGTCCAGAGGAGGAGAAAGACATCGTTCAGTACCGCCACCGCGTCGCGGCCACGATCTCGGCGTCGCTGGCAGCCGAGAACCGGACCTGTTCCGCCCGGCGCACGGCCAGGAAGGCGTCAAAGAGCGGGGCGCCCATCGCCACAGCCAGAACCTCACAGCCTGAGAGGTGATCAATGGCCGCGTCCAGGCTCGATGGCAGGCGCACAATCCCGAGCCGGTCTCGTTCTTGTCCGGGCAGCGACGCCGGGTCGACCACTATCTCCTCTGGGAGCCGCCCGCCTGAGGCCGAGCCCAGGCCGGCGAGACCCACAGCCAGCAGAGCCCCGACAACCAGGTAGGGGTTGGCGGCCGCATCGAGGCATTTCACCTCGGCGTTGGCCTCCTGATCCGAATCCGTCGTCCCGCCGCTGATCAGCCGCAGCGCCGCCTCGCGGTTCTCGCGCCCCGAACACCGATAGGCCCCGGCCCAGTGCGAGGGCACGAGACGGAGGTAGCTGGCGGGACTCGGCGCTCCGACAGCGACCAGGGCCGGCAGGTGGGCCAGCACGGCGGCAAGAAACGCCTCGCCATCGTCGGTCAATCCGTAGCGCCCGCTACCCGACGAAAACAGATTGCAACCGTCTCGCCACAGGCTCAGGTGCACGTGAGCGCCGTTCCCCACCCCGCCGGCCGACACGACCGGGGCGAAGGAGGCACGCATTCCGTAGGCGAGGCTCATGGCCCGGATGGTCTCCCGTACCAGCACGACGGTGTCAGCTGCGGCGACCGGATCAGTGGGCGCCACGGAGCACTCGAACTGAGCAGCCCCATACTCCGGATGGATCTGCAACACCCCGCAGCCATTCGTCGCCAGGGCAGCGTGGAGGTCGGCGACGTAGTCCGAGAGCTCGACCAGCCGGGCCATCCCGTAGGCGGGTCCCTGGCACGCCGGCACGAAATCGCCGTCCTCGTCCTCGGCGCCGACGGCCCACTCGACTTCGAAACCCATCCGGGCATCGAGATTCTGCTCATCGACCAGTTCCGCCGTGCGACGGGCGAACCCGCGCTGGCAGCCGGGATAGGGTTGCCCGTCCTGGAGGAAGCGGTCCACGGGAGCCCACGCCCACCCGGGTTGGGCCGAGAGGGCGGTGAGCCGGTTGAGGTCAGGCCGCAACCGCAGGTCTCCGGTCGGGCCCCCTTCCGGTGCGATGCTGTCATCCACCAGGAAAAAGTCGAACACGGGCGACATGCCGATGCCCCGCCTGGCGACCTCGGGCAGCCGCCCGACCGGAACCGACTTGACGCGAGTGATTCCGGCATTGTCGACGAAGGTGAGCGCCACCGCCGCGATCCCGTCCGCTTCCAGGCGTTCGGCGAGCGTGCCAACCCGGTGTCGCTCCTCTTCGCGGCCCGGTGTCGTCATGCCAGCGACGGGGCTAGCGGTCACGCCGGCAGGTGAAACAGATCATCCGCTAGGCACGTTACGTCGGTCGGCTGCGAAGCGCCGGTTTCCGCAGGTACGTGCGTTCCGTTAAAGAACCCAGTAAGCTGGCTCCGTGCAGCGAACCAGTTTCCAGGACATGCACTGCTCTGTCGCCCAGTGTCTCGACGTGGTCGGCGAATGGTGGAGCCTGCTCATCGTCCGGGACGCCTTCCTCGGCGTGTCTCGATTTGACGACTTCCAGGCTCGCCTCGGGATCTCGCGCAACATCCTGACCCAGCGCCTGAACCACCTGGTCGAGGAGGGCGTGTTGAGGCGGGTGCCCTACCAGGACCACCCACCCCGGTTCGAGTACCGCCTAACCGACAAAGGGCGCGACCTGTGGCACGTGATCACCGCCATGCGCCAGTGGGGTGATCGCTGGGCGGCGCCCGGTGGTCCGCCGCTGAAGATCCGGCACACGACGTGCGGCCATGTGGTCAAGGCCGTGCCGACGTGCTCCCACTGCGGCGAGCCGCTCGACGCTCGATCGGTAACGGGGCTCCCCGGCCCGGGCGCCGGCGGGGGCGACTTCGACCGCACCCGACTGGCGACTCACCCCGCGTAATTGGGCGTCGGCCAGCAGCTCCTGGTACGCCGGCTGGGCGCGGCTGATATCGGGGCGGTCCTGTCCTCGGAGGCGGACCACCAGCTGGCCACCCCGGCGTCAGGCCCGCGACCAGGAGAGGGCGCATAGATCGGTGGCGTCCTCCACCGGCATTCCGTCGACGTCCGAGCCCACCGGGGCGAAGCTCGCGATTCAAGTGCGGCGCTGGGGTGCCGCCTCGATCGGAGTATTTAATACTCCTATAGGCACGAAAAGATCACGATATTGGTCGGTTGGGCTGCGTTGCCGTATCACCGACCCGAGATGCAGGCTCCTATTGACAAGGTCAAAGGACGAGGCTTCGTCATGTGCAGGTTGGAGCGGCCGGGTTGTCCTGTCGCCGGCGAGAAGGGCCGCTCGGAGCCTCGCTTTTGCGAAGGGGAACCGGGAGTCTGACGAGACTCCCGGCTCTTCATGACCGGGTGGACATGGCCGCAGTCCAAGGACGAACTGGTCCGCCTGCAGGACGGGCTGGCCGCGGCGGCGGCCACGGCCCAGGCGATCCGGCCCTGGTCGATGGGCCCCGAGCCGCTCATCGCCGGCTGCTTTGTCGCCTACGCCCGGGGCGAGGCCGGCCCCGGGCGTCCTGGTGATCGGGCCTGGGCGGCCGCCGTGCTGTGGCGTGCCCCCGCGACCCCACGCCGAACCCCGCGGCCCGGCGCCGTGTTGCGCGGCAAGGCACAAGGACCCACGCCGCGCCAGGCTCACGACGTCGAGGGCCAGGCCATCGTCGCCAGTCGGGTGCCGGCTGCCTACGTGCCCGGCTTCCTGGCCTTACGGGAGGGTCCCGTTTTGGCCGCCGCCTTGCGGGCCTTGCCCTGCCTTCCCGACGTCGTGATGTTGGACGCCACCGGGCTGGATCACCCGCGCCGGGCGGGACTGGCCGTCCACATGGGAGCCGTCCTCGACCTGCCCACCGTCGGGGTGACCCGCCGGCCGCTCATCGGCCAGGGCGCTTTCCCCGGACTCTGGCGGGGTGCCAGCGCTCCGGTGCAGGTCGACTCCCTGGAAGTAGGCCGGTGGGTCCGTACTCGTAGCGGGGCGTGTCCGGTGTTGGCGCACGCGGCCTGGCGCACGGACGCTGCCGTGGCGGCCGACGCGGTCCTGCGTTGTTCGACTCCGGCGTCACGCACGCCCGTGCCGCTTCAGGAAGCTCGCCGGGTCGCCCGGGAGGCGCGGTACCTGGCCGGAGTTGACACAACTTTGCCGCGCGGCGGATAGGGGCCAACCCGCCTCCGGCCGGTCCCGGTACGAGGCGGCCGAACCCGGACCCGCTCCGTCTTTTCACGTGTTCGGTGTTCGGTCTTCCCACCGACCACCCGTCCGCGCCCTCACGATGCACCCATGCACGTCAACGAGGACGGAAGGACGACTATGCACTACAAGCGGAGCGAGTGGGCCAACCTGGAGAGCGGCGAAGTGGTGCGCCTGGCCGCCGAAGGACGCACGGAAGCGTGGGACGAGCTCCACCGCCGCTACAGCAAGATGATCACCCGGGTTGCCCGCTGCGCCGGATGCGCGTCCGCAGACGTTGCCGACGTGCAGCAAGCCGTCTGGGCCCGTCTGATTCAGCACATCGGGCGTCTAAATCAGCCCGATGCCGTGGCGGGTTGGCTGGCGGTAGTCACGAGGCGGGAATGCCTTCGCTTGGTCGGTAAGCGGCTCCCGACGCTGTTCGTCGACGATGTCCCGCCTGCCGCCGCGACCGACGAGGGACCGCTAGCGACCGTGCTGCACGCCGAGCGCCAGGCCGCCGTCCGCCGGGCCGTCGCCACCCTGCCGCCTCGCCGCCGGCAGCTGTTGGAAGCCATGCTGGACCACCCGGACATGGGCTACGACCAGCTCGCCAGCCGGTTGTCGATGCCGCGGGGCAGCATCGGCCCCACCCGGCAGCGCTGCCTGGACGATCTCCGCCAGGGGCGTGAGCTGGCCGACTGGCAGCCACGCGCCATTTCCGCCTAGACCACTTCGGCCAATTTTCCGGACCCGGGGGTCCGGCCATGTCAAACTCTCTGGGGCACCAGCAGGAGTTGACGACAATGCAGCCGATGCCGCACACGGGCGCCACGCGCCTCGACGACGCCGTGACGCCGGAGGCGGCCTTTGGTTTGCGCCTGCGCCGGGCCCGGGAGCAGGAAGGCGTCTCGCTCCGCGAGATGGCGCGGCGCCTCACCCGGTCCCACAGCAACCTGTGGGACTACGAGCGAGGGCACCGCCTGGCCACCGCCGAGGTGGTCGCCGAGTACGAGCGCGAGCTGGGGTTGGCCCCGGGCGAGTTGCAGGGCCCACTGGAAACGGCCCGGCGCCAGGTCTACGGCGTGGACCGGGATCGCCGCCGACCGTTCCGCCCGCCGGCGCGGGCCGTGCGCGCTCCCAACCTGCCGCCGGCGTCGGGGAATGGGGAACGAGCGAACAGCAATATGGGCGGTCCGTTCGTAGGACGAGACCAGGAGATGGCGACCGCCCAGTCCTGGCTCGACGAGGCGGAGGCGGGTGACCCGAGGATCGTTGTCCTGCGCGGCGACGCCGGCATCGGCAAGTCCACCCTGCTCGCCCACGTGCTGGACGGCGTGCGCCGCAAGGGATGGCTGGTGCTATCCGGGTCGTGTTTGCAGGGGGCGCGCATCGCCTACCTCCCGCTCGTGAGCGCCTTGACGCCCTTACGCCCGGACCATCACCTCTCAGGATTGGCACCGGCCGCCCTGTCCGAGTTGTTCCTGGGCCAGGGGGACAGCTCCAACGGCGTGGAGTCCGACATCGCAGCCGACCGGCGCCATCTCTCGTTGTTCGTCGCCGTCACCCGGGCCCTGCTCGAAGCCGCCGATCAGGGACCGATCCTGCTGGCCATCGAGGACCTGCACTGGGCGGACGACTCGACGCTGGCGTTCCTCGAGCACCTGGCGGCCGTGGCATCCCAGAAGTCCGCCCTCACCCCCGTGCCCCTGGTCGTCATGTTGACCACTCGGCGCACCAAGGAAGGCGAGCCCTCGTGGCGGGCCACACAACGCCTCAAGCGGGAGTCCATCTGCCGTGAGCTGGCGCTGAAGGGCCTCGACAGCCTCCAGATCAACCAGTTGATAAAAGAGATCGGCAAGGCGCGGCCCGTCGCGTCGTCTGCTGCAGTCCATCGTCGGGCGCGAGCCAGGGCAATCCCTTGTTGTTGCGCTCCCTCCTGGACCGGCTCATCGCCGACGGTACCGTGACGGTTGAGGGCGGCCTGCTGGCCAGTCAGGATACGCACCTGCCGGCGGTCGCCCTGGACCTCGACGCCGAATTGGAGGCCCGGCTCGAACGCGTCGACCCGGACTGCCGGGACCTGCTCAACTGGGCCGCCCTGGTGGGCGACGGGCAGCCCGTTGCCGTGCTGCAGGCGGTCACCGATTATGAGGAAGGCGTATTCGACGCGGCCATGGACCTCGCTGCGGCCGCCCGGGTCCTGTATGAGGACGGCGACAGGTGCCGATTCGACCATCCCGAGCTACGCGAAGTGCTCTACGCCAAGATGTCCAGCCGCCAGCGCCGGCGCAGACACCTGGCCGTGGCGCAACGCCTCGAGCACCGCTTCCGCGGGAACAGCCGGGAGATATCGTCCGCCGTCGCCCACCACCTCTCTCTCGCCGGACCTGAGGCCTCGCCCGCCGACTTGGCCCGCTCGGCGCGCGCCGCCGCCGAGCAGTCGTTTGAGGTGGCAGCCTGGTCCGACGCGGCGGCCTACTACGACCTCTGTCTCGCGGCCGGGGCCGCCGCCGAAGACGAACCACTATCTCCTGTGGCGGGCCGGCCTCGCCCACTTCCGCAACCTCGACCACCGCGAGGCCCAGAGCCGGCTCGGCCCGGGCCGTAGAAATGGCGAAAATCGGCCGGGGACGAGCGCCTTTGGGGGCGGGCCGTGCTGGCGCTGACCAAGAGCCGGGTTATCGGCGGGTCGTGGCTGGGCGCCGATATCGACCTCGAGCCGCTCCAGGACTTCATTCGCAACAGCCACGGCGAGCACCGCCGATCTCCGCGCCCGCGCCTACTCGCAGATTTCCGACGCCCACTGGGCCATGTTCGACTTTCCCGCCGGCTTCCAGCAGGCCCAGGCTGGCGCTGGAGACGGCCGCCGGGCCTGAACGACGACGAGGTCACCGCGGAAGTCGAAGCTAGCCGTCAGCGTCCAATATTTGGCCGCCCTGCAGCTCGATCAGGCCGAGCTGCACCTCGAGAACTGCCAGCGCAGCGTGGGCGTTCGAGCGACACGTGGGGCAAGGCCTGGGCGGCCAGCCGGCTGCCCCTACTCCGCTGGTGCCGGGGCGACCTCGCGCGACGCCGATCAGGAGGCGGCCGGGCGGTCGCCGTGGCATCGGAGTATTTCGACTGGGCGGAGGCCTCCCTCGCCACCGCCTGCCGGGTGGCGGTCGCCGTCGCTCAGGGCCGGCTGGCCCAGGCGGAACGGCTTGGCACGCTTGCCCATCAGCAATATCTACGTTCCGACTACGCCTGGACGCTTCTGGTCCTGGCGCCGGCCCTGATTGCCGGGCGTGCCTACCGGGGCGACGTGGCCGGGGTCAACGAAAGCATCAGCATGATCGCCGAGGCCGGCATCGATAGCCCCTGGCCGGTACTGGCCGGCCGGGCCATCCTCGGCGACGCTGGAGGAGGTGCGGGCCGGACTCGCCGGCCAGAACCTCGACGCCGATCCGAGGTCGTCCTACAGCCTCTTCGACCTAGGCTTCGCCGCCCTGCAAGTCGAGGTGTGCGACGTCACCGGCGACGCCGCCCTGGCTCGGGCCGGCCCTTGGGCCCCTGGAGGCCGCCCACAGCGCCGGCTTCACCCAAGCCTGGGGTGGGTGGCGTCGGTGCCTAGGCTCCTGGGCGTGGTATGTCGGTGTCTGGGGCGCTACGAAGAGGCGAGATGTGGCTTCGAAGACCGCCGTGGCCCAGGCCGAGAGCGCCCCGCACCAGCGGAGCTGGCCCGGGCCCAGCTCAACCTGGCCGAGGTGCTGATGGCCCTCGGCGACGAGTCCGGTGCGGCCACCGCCATCGACGAGGCCACCACGGCCTTCCGGCACCTCGGCCTGACCGCCCTGTTAGACAGGTCGGAACGGCTGCGGCTCGCCGTACCGCACGCCCGGTCATAACGTCCGCAGGTTCCCCCGGAGGTAACCATTGCCAGGAATGCCATACAACCTGGAGCGGGGCCCGTACCTGGCCATGCTCGAGGATCTCATCAACCGGGATCCCTGGCGCTGCCTCGACAGTCTCCGGGACCAGACGAAGCCGGTGACGGCCCTGTTGCGGGATCCGCCCGTTCCCATCAACGGCGGCCCCTATCGCGACACGGCTCTCCTGGCCGACCATATTGACCGCGACTGGTTCGGAATCAAACCGAGCCCGACGACGTGACCAGGGCGCCACGTCTCGCTACTGGTACTACTGGCGAGGCGACGCCCAGGCCATCGTCCGGGAGACCATCATCCGCGCCATCGAGGTGGCGCTGGGTCTTGCCCACGGCGAGGAGACGGGAGCACCAGCACCCGGCGTTGGCACGTGAGCCTGCTCACCGCCTGCGGCATCCGTTGGTTCGAAGGATGGGTCTCCTGGCGGCAGGTGGGGGCGGAGCCGCAGAGCGGACACGTCGTCGTCTTCCTGCTTACCCCGACCACGGCAAGCCGGCCGAAGCCACCCTGCTACGTCCCACCAACTCCATACCCGGCCGGCCCGGGCCGCCGTACGACGTCAATCCGGCCCGAGCCGACGGGGACCAGGGTCTCTGGGCCATCGGCGCCGTCCTGGAACGCCGGGTCGACCCCGGAGCCCGCATCGGCGCAGTGGGTGGCGCCGGGACAGTTTCCCCGCCCGCACCTGGGGCCGACCTACGTCGGCGAAGGCGACAGTCGTGGTGGTGGCGCCTCCGGAGGACCAGGGCGGCGTCCTGCCCGACGGGCGGCCCTACCAGGAGGCCTCATGAACACCAACCACACCGTCGATCCCGAAGCCCTGGTGCGACAAGAGCTGGAAGGCGGTCTGCACGAACTCGAGCCCGTCCAGTTCACGGCGGAGCACCAACTCAGCGACGGGCCCCTCCACGCCGTGGCCTGGACCTACATCGGCAAGCCCCGCGCCGAGGCCGAGTTTCTAGGTGTGCGCCTGCACGGAGCCCTTGACCCTTGCGGGGAGTCACCCTGGTGCAGGACATCCCCGGCGAGGGAATCCGCTTCTGCGCTGGTATATCGACTGGCTGGACGCGCTCAACCGGGCCGGACTGAATGCCGCCTTGCGGCCCGGTTTCGACGGGCCACAAGCCGAACTGTCGAAGCTGCGCCCCTGATCGGCTGATGGGCGGCGGCGGCTCGGACCGCGAGCCGGCCGGGTAAACAGCAAAGGAGCCGAGCGGGCTTTGCCGCTCGGCTCCTTTTGCACTACGGGTCTGGCTGGTCAGGCGCTGATGTGCTCGGTCAGACGTTCTTGACGGCGTTGTACAGGGCGCCGGCGTTGTTGCCGAAGTACAGCCCGCCCATCTGGCCGCCGAAGGCGAAGTACCCGTTGGCGTCGTTGACGGAGTTGATGTAGCCCCAGTGGCCGTTGAAGTCCATCAGCCACGGGCCGCCGCTCGAACCGCCGGTGAAGTTGCAGTTCAGCATCTCCATGTCAACCCACCACCAGCCGTTCCAGCTGGCGGTGCCGTCGCACTCCTGCAGGGTCTGGCCGTTGAAGGGCGCGCGGCCGGGTAGCCGAAGTCATAGACGTGCTGGGTGCTGTTCTGGTTCCAGGCGTAGCCCTGGCCGCCGAGCAGCGCCACGGCGTTCTGGCCGGCGCTGTTGCGGTTGAGGATGGCCGCGCCGAGGTCGTCCTGCTCGTCGCCGTTGTTGACGTAGTTGGTGAGGGTCCACAGCTGGCGGGCCGTCCAGTAGCCGTAGGGCGCCATAGCCGTTGAGTAATCGGGGGCGAACACCCAGTTGCTGTGCCAGGTCTCGCCGGCGGGCAGCTCGCCGCCAGCCGTGCCGTAGACGCAGTGGCCGGCGGTGATCACGACGTTCTGGGCCGGGCTGTTGACCAGGCTGCCCGAGCAGACCCAGTTGCCGCCCGTGTGGTCGGTGAAGAACACCTTGCCGGTGGTCGTCGCCGGGGCCGTTCCAGGTGTTGCCCCACGGCGTGCCCTTCGATCCGAGGGCAGGCGTGGCGAGCCGGATCGGGGTCCGGATGGCACCGAGTTGGCCGCCGACCTTCACCGCCGGACCCTGGGGAACGGCACGGGTACGGATCGCCGAGTAGCGCAGCTTCTGACGCGCCGGAGCGGGCGTATTGAGAACCTTGGCGGCGCGGGAGTACCTGGTCCAGAAGGCTCGACAGGGTGGAATTGGCGGGAACCAGGGCACCCTTGGCCTGACCATTCGACCGAGATAGGTGGTCTTCGGCACCGCGGTGACCGCGGCAGGCGCCGGGCTGCGGCCGGAGAGACCGTGGTGGCAGAAGCGGCACCAGCGAAGAGCGAGGCCGTGACGCCCAGCGCTCCCACTCCTGACGCCACCCTCCAGGACCATTTACTGGTAACTGACATGCTTGACGACTCCTTGTTTGAGAAATATGACGGTCCGGAAGTGCCCGAACAGTGCGATAAGAAAGGGGTAAACACGGCTGCGGATACCGGTCGTATCCGCAAATGGCGCATCGAGGTTGTGACGTTTGGCTCAGGCGACTGGCGGGTGACGTCCGACCGGCTGGCGGCTGGCTGCTGGCGGCTGGCTGCGGCTGGCGGCTGGCGGCTGGCGGCTGGCTGCTGGCGGCTGGCTGCGGCTGGCGGCTGGCGGCTGGCGGCTGGCGGCTGGCTGCTGGCGGCTGGCCGGGCTGCGGCTGGCTGCTGGCGGCTGGCTGCGGCTGTCCGGCCGACGTTCTGGCGGCTAGCGCCGGGGCGTCTCACGAGGCTCGGGTCACCTCCGCCGGGCGGCGGCAAGATCCGTCCACGCTTCGCGACCGGCCGGCCGATAACCGCGATGCGTGGACGTCAGAATGCGCCTACAAGGCCGGAACTTGTCCACGCCTCGCGAGCGGCGGAGGCCGGTCGCGACGTGTGGACATTCGCGTGCGACGAGGCGGGTTTCCCGAGCACGGGGCGACCTGGCCCCGCGCCTTTCGAGCGGCCGGGCCGACGCCCGCAGCCACGCCGCCCCGCCCCTCCCGCACCGGTCGCCCGCCACGCCGCCCCGCCACGCCGCCCCGCCCCGCCCCGCCATGCCGCACCGGTCGCACGCGCGACCGGTGCGGGCTGCCTATCCAGCACCGGCCCGGCCTCCGCCGGCCCTGCCCCTTGGCCGGTGCTGGACTAGCTGCACCAGATGGACCGGCTGGACCTCCTGCTGTGCCCCCAGGAGTGGTAAGCCCTACTGACCCACCCGGAGGAGACAGCTCTCCTGAGCGGCGGTGATGTCGGGGTCGTCGGGAGCAAGGACGGCAGCCAACTCGAGATCCACGAGGGCGTCGTCCCAACGACCGGCGCCCTGGAGGGCGAAGGCCCGGTTGTACAGCAGCGCCGGGTCACCAGGTTGGAGCTCAATCGCCCGGCACAGGTCGGCGATGGCGGCGTCAAGGTCCCCTGATTCGTAGGCGAGGGTGGCCCGGCCGGACAGGGCGCTGATCAGGGTGGCGTCGGCTTCCAAGGCCCGAGCGAACGCGGCGAAGGCGGCGCTCGGCTCGCCCCTGGCGGCGTGGACGTGGGCGACCACATCGTGGAAATAGGCGTTCTCGGGATCCAGGGCCAGCCCCCTCGTGGCGTCGTCGAACGCGGCCTCGGTTTCCCCGATTTCCAGATAGAGCCCAGCGCGGTTCACGTAAGCATCTACGAACTCCGGATCGAGCTCCACCACGTAGCTGAAATCGGCGATGGCCCCATCGACGTCGCCCAGGGTCGCACGCAAATCCCCCCGGTTGTAATAGATCTCGGGAAACGGCGGCGACAGCCGCAAGGCCCGTTCGTAGTCCGCCTGCGCTTCGTCGGTGCGGTCCAGCCGGCGCAAGATATTTCCCCGCTCAAGGTAGTGCTCGGCGTGGTTGGGATCTTCCTGGATGACGATCGTGTAGTCCGCCAGGGCTTCATCGAGGCGACCCAGGCTCTGGTACACGCGGGCCCGGTTGTTTTTGAGCACGGAGCGATGGAGACGATGTTCGTCGGGGGCCAGTTCCTCGTCTAACGCATTAATGCATTCGTCCACCAGGCGCAGAGCTTCCGAAGGCTCTCCGAGGTTGATCTCAACCAAGGCCAAACCATTTTTGTAAAAGGCGCTCTGGAAAGCCCGTTCGCTCCGGTCGGGCAGGAGCGATGCCGTGGCGATGGCAGCGTGGAGCCAGGCCTTGGCCACCTGGTCGTTGCGCTCCTCCAGCGCATTATGCCGGGTGTACAGCATGGCCGTGGAATAGGCAGCAGCCATGTGCACCGCAGGCTTGGTCGAGCGCAGGCGGGCCTCGTCGTAGAGCGCTTCGGCTTCCTGAGTCCTGGATAGAATCGACAACGCCAAGCCAAGCTCGACCACGAACATCCACCACTGGTCCTCGTCCTGGCGGCTATCGACAAGGTCCTTACCCCGGTAGCCATACTCCACGACCGCGGTGTAGAAGCCCGCAACCAGGCAGTGGTCCTGGGCCGCGTAGAGCGCCCGCACCCCGGCGCCGTGTGGATCGCAGCCTCGCTCGAGATGAAACGGGATGGCACCCAACGCCAAACTGGGTTCGCCGCGTTGATAAGTTCGCTGGCCCGGCGCTGGTGCAGCTGGGCCAAATCGGCAGGATGCAGCTCCTGGTAGGCGCGCTGGCAGACGTGCGTCATCACTGGTGCATTCCGTACTGATGTGCAGCCAGCCCAGGGCGTGTTGCTCGCTCCGGCTTTGCGGTGGTGCCCATGTCGACAGGGAGACGTAACCGTGTGCGCTCGGCGACACGGTGCGCAGCTGGGCCCGGCTCTCGACGACCGAGCGCAGCTCGCCGTCCGGCAGACCGGCCTCGCCCGTGCAGACGACGACCGTCAAGCGCGCCGGGTCCAAGCGTCGGAGCAGAGCGGTCAGAAATTCCAGATCCGTCTCCTCGGCGTGCTCGACGTTTTCGAAGACGAGCGCGCGTGGCTCCCTGCCCGGCAGGCTGTCGCGCACGAACTCGACGAGGCCGTTGGAGATCCTCTTGGTGCGAAGGCGGGCGTAGAAGCGGGTGCGCTCCTTCGGGATCGCCATCGAGGTGAGTGTCTCCCGGGAGTTCGGCACCGACGGGCTGAGCTCAGGCGCCACCGACAATAGTTCGAGGTCATGGTGGCGGACGAGGTCCGGGTTCCCGGTCAGCTGAGCCGGGACGAGGGCCCGGACGACTGTGCCGGCGGCGGTGTAGGGGCCCCGCAGCCGGCGGTGGGCGTCCACCGTGGGGATCAGTTCCGCAGGGATGCCGATGGCCTCTAACGCGGCCAGGCGGTCAGCGCGCCGGCCCCCGCAGAGCCAATAATGGGTGTTGGTCTGATTGCTCACAAAATCCTCCCGGGGTATCATCACTGCGCTGAGGCGGTTGCGGCGGGGGGCATGGTGGCCAGGACGGACGGCGCGTCGAGGTTCTTCGTCCGGTTGCGGCGGTAGGCGCGCAGGGCCAGGTATCCAGCCACCAGGAACTCCCCGAAGTTGAGGGTGAGGAACACGGCGAAGTCGAGCCCGCTCAGAACAGAGAGGTCCCTGGTCAACCGGTGCGCGGCGATTTCGGTGATGCGCACGGCCGCGGGAATCATGGCCGTGAAGATCAAGACGATCAGGAAGGCGTACCCCCCCGCCATCAGCCACGAATACCAGCGGGCGACGTCCCGATCTCGGACAGTCCAAGCCGTCTCGTCAACGACGTGCTGGCGGCGCCCCAGCAGTCGATTGACTCGATTCGCCAGCAGCTGGCGCGACACGGTTTGCAGGTCGTTGCAGCCGAGGACGGTCGACGCCAGGAAATACAGGTCGGTCCGCAGGAAAAAGTAGAACTGCCAGGCCAACCGGAGGACCACACCGAACGCCATGGACAGGAAAAGCTTGTGTACGAGGGCGCCGAATCCCGTGGTGCCGGCCAGCGCGCCGGCTGCCAGCGTCAGGGCGGCAACCGCGAGGACATCGAGCAGAATTCCCGCCAGCATGGGGAGATAACGCTTGCGACGGGGGACCGCGACCAGTCCATCGAGCGAGGTGGTGAAAACCAAATAGTAGAAGCGCCGCCCGAACCCCAGCTTCGAATTCAGGCCGAGCCGGCGGCCAGCCAGAGCGTGGGATGCTTCGTGCAGCAACATCCAGGGGACCTGGCCGAGCACGATGCCGAGCGTCAGGATCGTCAGCGAGCTACGCGTGAAGAACAAATGCTGGTAGGCCGGCACCAGAGCGGGCCGGCGGATCATTTCCACGATCGCAGCAACCACGATGCCGACGTACCCGAGCGCAGCTACAGGCGAAAACAGCACCCGGCCCAGACGTTGCCACTTCACGGTACCCACCGTGGCGACTTCCTCGCCGTCGCGAACCACCAGATCCAGCTCCTCGAGCACGTCGAGAAACTCTTCTATGTCAACACTTTCCCCATATTGGCTGCGGTACCACTCGGCCGCATCCGCCGGCGGGACGCCCGCTTCCAGCTGTCTGAGCAGAGCGGCGCCATCGCCGGGGAACAGTCCATAGGAATCGATGTCGGCACGACCGACCGTCACGTCGTCTTCATCGCCCTCCTGCAGAAAAGTCAGCGGGTGGAGCCGCAGCGGGTCCATAAGATTGCGCGGGAGCTGGACTCATGGCCGTGGTAGTCCTTTCAACCAGTGATCAACGAGTGAAGCCGGTTCCCGGCCCGATCCGCCGGGCCGAGAACCAGCCGTACTGCATCGGCTGCCGGGCACGCGCCCAGCAGCCCAACCGGTGATCCGGCCCGTTACTTAGACCAGGCGCGGGCCGGTGCCGCCGCAATAGCACGACGCGGCAGCGGAAGTGAGGCGGACGGTGCCGGGCTTGCGCACAGCAATCTTCTTCATGGTGTCTCCTTTATTGGTCACTGAGGACAATGAGACCGAGCCGCCAGGCGGCGCGACCTCGGACCAAGAAGACCCGCGCCCAGCGATTCTGGATACCGGGCCGCGCTCAAGGGAGATGATCGCGTCGGCGCCCAGTGAGGGAAGAAGCTCAGCGAGCCAAAATGTGCTGATGTATCGAGGCGACCGGTTGTGCTGCTCGCAGCACTTAGCTGAGGATCTCAGGCGTGAGCTTCGAGATGGAAGAGAGCACGACCTTGGTGAGCGCCAACACATCGGAGGGAGGCGGGAACTCCCGGTTGGGGATGGCGACGACACTCATCCCTGCGGCCACGCCGGCCCGGATGCCGTTGCTCGAATCTTCAATGACCGCACAGGCAGGCGGCTCGACGCCAAGCTTTCGGGCCGCGGCGAGGTAAACGTCGGGCGTGGGCTTGCCGCCGGCCACCTCCTCCGACGAAACGGTTACGGCAAAAAGTTTGGCCAAAGCGGCCAGATCCAAGACCGCGTCGATGACCGGACGGTTGGATGACGATGCCAGAGCCAACGGAAAACACCCGGCCAGGCGGCGAACCGCCTCCACCGCGCCGGGCACCAGTGGCAGGTGGTGTTGATAATGGGTCAAGAGCCCCTGCGCGACCCTCTTGTTGATCTCGGCCGCACTGAGGGGGACACCAACCGCGTCGCGAAGATAAGCGGACCATTCGGGAGAACTCATGCCCATCATGGCTTCTGTCGCGCCCGGTGGCCACTCCCGCCCGACCTCGTGAGCCAGCTCGCGGCGTGCCTGATCCCACAAGGACTCCGAATCGATGAGGACACCATCGAGATCGAAGATGACGGCCATCACCGATTCAGTCACGGGTGCCAGTATGCCTATTCAAAGCGGGACGGACATAGCGACTCGGCCCATGAAGCTTATGTAAATTGTGCCGACGACGGGTTTTCCAGCTTCTTCCGTCTCCACGGGCCCGTTTGGTGTCAACTGTCACAGATCCGGGTAAGGAAGGGACGGGCGATCGGGCGACCCCGTACTCGGGTGCGCCCGGCGCGACCCCCAACAACCGGGGCGCGGGCGCGAAGAAGGCGCGGCGAGCACCGCGCCTCTCGCAGATAGGTTGTCGGGATAAGAGGCTTAGGCCGCGTCCCAGTCCAGCTGGCGAAAGCGTTCCAGGTAACGCTCTACAACTTCGACGGGGATTCGACCCCGCTCGCCGATGTCGATACCTTGCTTACGCGCCCACGACCGAACCGCCGATGGACGAGCAAGATATTGCTCGACGACCTCGGAGGGAATCCGGCCGCGCTCGCTTATACGGATACCGCGCTCGCTGGCCCACTTACGCACCGTCGACGGCTTGGCGAGATACAGCTCGATCAGGGGTTCGGGAATACGTCCCCGATCCCCAATTTCAAGACCGCGCTCTCGTGCCCAAGCCGCGCACGTCCGCAGGTGTCCAGGACATTTCGTGGTCGACGCCATTGTCATTTCTCATACTGGTACCAGAATAGCCGATAAAGCGACGGGAGCGTATTCACGTCGCGATCTTTGACAGTGAGGGCATTCCAGCAAAAAGTTTAGACCAGGCGGCGGCCAAACGCCAACTGATGACCACAGAGAACTTCGACAAGGAAATCGCGAAGCCCTCAGGGATGATCGGTAAGGCCAACCACGACGGTGACGCCGCAACGCTGCCACACTCTGATCGCCGAGCTGGTCGACTCCCGTGACCATGATGTAAACCATCGGCGTTTCGTTGACGGTAGAGTTGCCGACCGCGCCACAGCCCGTTCACCGGGCCGCGATGGAGCAATGCCAATCCCATTCTTCTTGCCCGTCGCCCTGTAACTCACAAGGGCGCGGAGGTCTGCCGCCGTCGGCCCGAGCACTTCCACTTCAAGGTTGGGTCGGATATTCACGAGCTCGCTCATGGAAAGCGTCACTGTCCCCGGTTGGCGGTCGCCAGTCCGGCCGAACAGGTTGCTCGGTGGCCCAGAAAACGGTGAACTGGTCATACCGCCCACCGCAGACCAGGCCGATTTCTTTCCCCGCTGCGCAATCGAATTATCGCTGGCAGGCGGGCGTCGCCGGTCAGCCCGAACTCGATGCGTTCAAAGCGAGGTCCGGAGTGTACATGGGTGGGGACCTATACGGTGGTGGGAAGGCACCCCAACCGCGATCACGGCCCAAGTGGCGGGCGGCGCGGCGCGGTCCGACTCACGAGCAAACCAGCTCAATGATATGGCGACGCCTCCGGTAATCGAATTGGTATCGACTCGCGCTCGACGTCGGACCGCAGATCATACAGTGTCGAAATGCTTGGACCGTCAAAAACGGCAAAGTCCCCACTCTCCAGGACGATCTCATACGAACGGGACACTCGCCGTAACCGGGTTCGAGCGCGCTCTGTGGCGCCGTAGCCGCTCAAGCGCGATCGGTCAGCTGCCCGTTGTCTTCATCAACTCCTGGCGCGTGAACCACCCACGGGCTAACGGGCGCCCCAGCGCGGCGGGCGCCGCTCGGCTGCCGCCCGCCGACCCTCGGCCGCGTCTTCGGTGGCTGCGACGACTTTCCGCATCGTTTCGGCAAAGCGAATGGCATCCACGGCAGGCAGATGCGGGGCCCGGATCGCCACCTCCTTCATGGCGCGAGCAGCGAGGGGCGCAGCCCGGACCAGCCGGTCCGCCAGGGCGTGCGCCTCGGTCATCAACTGGTCATGCGGTACGACCCATCCGGCCAGACCAATTTCCTCGGGCGCGGGCCGCATCGATGGTTTCACCGGTAAGGAGCAGCTCCATGGCGTACTGCCAGTTGATTCGTTGAGGCAGGCGCAGGGCGCCGACGATGGCTGGCCCGCCCAGAAGGACTTCGGGAAAGCCGAACTGAGCCTGATCGCTCGCAATGACAAAGTCGCACCAGGTAACCAGCGTCAAGCCGTACCCGAGGCAGTAACCGTTGACCGCGGCGATCACGGGTTTGTAGATCTCCCAACCGCTCTCGAAAGAGTTGGCGGTCGGCTTTTCCCAGAACGTTCCAGGGAACTCGCCCGTCGCACCGGCGCCGTCCCGAATGTCCCCACCTGCGCAGAAAGCCCGGCCGGCGCCGGTGACAATCGCTACCCAGGCGGCGGATTCGTCTCGGAAACGGGCGAAGGCGTCGTTGAGGTCGCGGCGCATACCGGCGTTGACGGCATTCAGCGCTTCGGGACGGTTATAGGTGATGGTCGCCACATGGCCATCGAGCTGGTAGGTGGCATTGGGACTCATGGGCTCAGCCTGACTTCTGAAGCGGGGAAGTGGGCAGTGGGTTTGGCCGGTTCGGAAGGGGAACGGCTGCTAGTGGTCGCCGGACTGGTCACCGCCCGGGGCCCCATCCGCCCCCGGTGCGGGCACCGGGCCAGACGTGGCCCCGTCCGCGTCCTCCCCGCCCTTTTTCTCGGCTTGCGCCGCCACGTATTGGTCCACTGCAGCTAGGGCGGCGGCCACGGCCTCGCTGGATCCAGCGTGACGCAGCTGGGCGTAGTAGGCCTCGCCTAGGCGGCGAAACAGCGCCTGGGACTGGCGCTTGGACTGCATCTCGTCGTATTTGGCCTGTCCCTGGCTCACACCCTGTCGGGCCAGATCAACGGCATGCTCTGCCTGTTCCTTGACCTTGTCTACCAGATCCATCGGAGCCTCCTTTTCGGGTCCCTCCGGGGGCCGGGCCTCCTGCACGGTGCCCGGTGGCACCGTACCCGCGCCAGGGCGGAGGCATCTCAGGCGCACGGTGCTTGCGCGCGGGGCCCCTGATCAGGGAACATGGGGGCAGGGGATCGGGTCCCGACGGGAACCGGCGGGCTGAGGCTGCAGCTGCCGAGTCGAACCCGAGGAGTCCCATTGGAGACCAAGACCCAAGCCACCATCCTTCACTGTCAGCCTTCGCGGCTACGACCGGGAAGAGGTCGACGAGTACCTCGACTCCTTGGCCGAGGCGCTGGCCCAGGTAGAGGAGGCCGAGGAGCACTCACGGCGCCTGCAGGCCCATGTAGCGCCGGTTGAACAGCCCGCATCAAGGAGCTGGAAGACAAGATCCGGGCCGACACCCCCAAGACCGGCGTCGCCCTCGGAGAACGCATCGGGCTTCTGCTTCATCAGGCCGAGGAAGCCGCCGCCGACGTTGTGGCCCACGGCGAGGCCGACGCCGCCCGAACGGTTGCGGCAGCCGAGGCCCGGGCCGCCGAGGCCGAGGAGTTGATGCACAGCGCCACCGCCGCGAGCAGAGGAGCAGGCCCGCCGCATCGAGACCGTCGCCAAGGGAGAAGCCGCCGAGATCGTGGCCGAGGCCGAAGCCCGAGCCGCGGCGCGGACCCGCCAGATCGAGCAGTGGGCGGAACAGGTCATCTCCCACACCCGGGCTGAGGAAGCGCGCATGTTCGTCGAACAGCAGAAGGCGAAGGAAGTCGCCGCCGCTGAACTACGCGGCCCTCGCCGATCAGCGCCGATCCGCGGCCGCCACCCTCATGAGTGTTCGGAAGCCATCGGTCGAGCGGTCGGACTCATTGAGGATAAAGACGACCAGCCAGCGCCAGCTCGAAGCCGGCGCCACGGTGAGACGAAGGCGATCGCCGGCCGAAGCGCTGCCCGACAGGCCATGCCGCAGCCGACATGCCCGAAGCCGAGCAGCTGGAAGCAAAACTCGACGCCTGGGTCGCCGGCGCGCCCCGAAGAGAGCCTGAGCAGCAGGCCTGTTATGCGGGCCCGCCGGGCAGCGGCCGGCTGGTCGTTCACTGGCGGGGCGGACTGGCGACCCCGCCTCTCGGCCGTTCCAAGCAGGCCGGGCCCACCAGCCGGGCCGACGGCTCAATAGGTCGAGTGCCAGCAAGTCCGCACAACCTCACACGGCCACGCACAACGTCAGGACTCGCCTCACGCCTTCGCCCGGTGCGCTCGGCCCGGTGCGGCCCGACTCCGCCGGCTACTTGAGCTCGACGGTGGCGCCGGCGGCCTCGAGCTGGGCCTTGGCCTTCTCGGCGTCTTCCTTGCTGACCTTCTCGAGGACGGGCTTGGGGGCGGCGTCGACCAGGTCCTTGGCCTCCTTCAGCCCGAGGCTGGTGAGGGACCGGACCTCCTTGATGACCTGAATCTTCTTGTCGCCGGCCGCGGACAGGATGACGTCGAACTCGTCCTGTTCCTCTTCGGCCGGGGCCTCAGCGGCACCGCCGCCGGCCGCGGGGCAGCGGCGACCGCTACCGGGGCGGCTGCGGTTACGCCGAAACGCTCCTCGAACTCCTTGAGGAGCTCGGCGAGCTCGAAGACGGTCAGGTTGCCGATCTGCTCGAGAATCTCTTCGTTCTTGGTTGCCATGATGTGATTGCTCCTGGGGTTGCGATGCGAAAAGGGATTCTGTCGGTTCAGGACTCGGATGGACTGGGTCGGCGTCCGAGGCAGTCGGCCTCGAGCGTCGCCGCGGGCTATCGCGTTCGTGGCGTCGGCGGCGCTTCGAGGGCGCCGAATCGTCGAAGCAGGCCGGGTGCATGCCTCGGCGGGCAGGCCGCCTCGCCGGCTCGGCCGTGCGGGACGCGCTCGTCTGTGGCCTCGGCTTCGGCGGCTGTCCTGCGGCTCCGGGGCCACGGGCGTCACCGCGCCTCGGCCTCGGCTCTCTGGTCCCGCAGGGCGGCCAGCCCGTAGGCCAGGTTCCGGGGCAGGGCCTGGAGCAGGCCGGCCAGCTGTTGCATCGGGGCGGCCAGGGCCCCGGCCAGACGAGCGAGCAGGACCTCGCGCGACGGCAGATCTGCCAGGGCGGTGGTCTCCCGGGCGTCCATGACCCGGTCGCCCGAGCACGCCGCCCTTGATGACGAGCAGCGGGTTGGTGCGGGAGAAGTCACGCAGCACCTTGGCCACCGAGGCGGCGTCGCCGTCCACGAAGGCGATGCCGGTCGGGCCGACCAGCATCTCCTCCAGGTCCGTCAGACCGGAGCCCTGGGCCGCCAGGCGGACCAGCGTGTTCTTGTAGATCTTGTACTCGCCGCCGCTGGCTCGCAGCGACCGGCGCAGACCGGCCAGATCCTTGACCTTGAGGCCCCGGTACTCGGTCAGGATGGCGGCGCTGGCGTCGTCGAACCGCTGCCGTACTTCGTCGACGACCGCCACCTTCTCCGATCTCGGGTTATCCAATGGTCACCTCCTCCTTCACGTGTGCCCTCCGACGCGTGGACGGCACACCCCGGAAGGGGTGCCCTCTCGCCTCGTCAGGCCGGGCCGAGGCCCGCTTCGGTGCCCCGCAGGGCACGCCGGATGTCTACGGCTTGGGAACCTCCTCAGTGTAGCGGCCCGGGAACCGGGCCGTGGCGGGGCGTCGTGCTTCAGGAGTCGTCCGGCCGGTCACGACCTGGCGATGTCCGCGGTCACCCGGGGTGTCACCCAGCGCTCCACCACGAAGGCCACGAAGGGCACCCAGCCGCGCCGTGACCATCGCCACCAAGGTCCACAAGCCCAGGCGGGCCCGGATGACGAGATTGAGGGCGGCGGCCAGGTACACGATGTAGAGGACGCCGTGGATGGGACCGACCACCTGTTCGACGCCCGAGAAGGGGATGGTGCAGAACACGATGATCAACATCACGCCCACGATGTAGGCCAGGACGCGGTAGACGAGGAGCGACCTGGCCAGCGTCATGTCATACCCCGTGCGGGTTGCGCCAGGTCTTGGCCTTGCCCTTGACCGCCAGCAGTGCCAGGTACCGGTTGTAGGCGTGAGCTCGTCGCCGGGCTGCGTCCTCGTCGGAGAGGAGGCCGGCCATCGAGAGGCATCGACGACAGCCGGTGGGTCCCGGCGCTGGCTCGGGCGGCCGGCAGGCTCGTGCCCGCCGGACGCGCGGAGCTGCGCCTGCGCCGATCCGGATGGAAGGCTGGCGTTCGCCCGTCTCGTCCGACTCGACGGTGATGGCCAGGGCCGACCGGGGCAGGGTCCGGGCCACGACCTCGGCCGAGGCCGCCCGGGCCCGGGCGTGGTGGGCCTTCCGGGCGGCGATGTCCTCCGGCGTGTCGTGGAACATCTGCCACCAGCCGATCCCGGCCACCACCACGAAGGCCGGCCACTCCACCGAGTACAGATAGCTCAGGGTGTTCCCGGCCATGGCTCGGTGGATCTGCCACCAGGCCGCGATCAAGGCACCCGGTGGCGATGACCAGGAACACCAGATGCAAGAATCAACGACCTCGGAGTGACCCACTGGCGCACTGACGTCGATGCTAGGGCGCCAGGTAGTGGGCCCGGCATTCGGGCCACGACCACCGCCGGAGGGCGGGCTCAGCCGACCTCGGCCAGATCCTCGTCGGTCATCGCGCAGGGCGGACGGTGTCCACGTCAACGCCCGGGCCCATAGTGGAACTCACCGCCACCGACTTGATGTAACGGCCTTTGGCGGCGGCGGGCTTGGCGCGCTGGACCTCGTCGATCACCGCCCGGAAGTTGGCCAGCAGCTGGGGTCTGGTGAAGCTGACCTTGCCGATCGGCACCTGCACCACACCGCGCGACCGGGTGTCGGCCCGGTACTCGACCCGGCCACCTTTGAACTCGGTGACAGCCCGGCCCACGTCCGGGGTGACCGTGCCCGTCTTGGGGTTCGGCATCAGCCCGCGAGGTCCGAGCTTGCGGCCCAGCCGGCCGACCTGGCCCATCATCTCGGGGGTGGCGATCGCCACGTCGAAGTCCATGAAGCCACCGTCGACGCGGGCAACCAGATCGTCGGCGCCGACGAAGTCGGCGCCGGCAGCCCGAGCCTCCTCGGCGGCCGGACCGGCGGCGAAGACGGCCACCCGCACGGGCTTGCCGGTGCCGGACGGCAGGACACCGTGCCCCGGATCACCTGATCGGCCTTGCGGGGGTCGACCCCCAGGCGCACCGCCATCTCCACGGTCTCGTCGAAGCGGGCGTGCGCCAGGCTCTTCACCAGGTCGAACGCCTCTATCGGGGCGTACGTCCGGGTCCGGTCGAACCGCTTGGTGGCGTCGACGTACTTCTTGGCTTTGTGCGACACGAGCTGTCTCCCTCTGGTTGGCGACGGGCGGGGCGAGGTCTTCCCCGGCCTCGTCGGTTGCTGGAAAACGGACTAGCCGACCTTGATGCCCATGGATCGGGCCGTGCCGGCGACCTGGGCCTTGGCCGCCTCCAGGTCGTTGGCGTTGAGATCGGGCATCTTCACCTGGGCGATCTCGGCCACCTGCGCGTCGGTCATCGGTGGCGACGGTCTGGCGGCCGGTGGTCTCGGCCCCTTTCTCCACGCCTGCGGCCTGGCGCAACAGGACAGCCGTCGGCGGGGTCTTCAGCACGAAGCTGAACGACCGGTCCTCGAAGATGGTGATCTCCACCGGGATGACCTGACCCGGCCTTGTCCTCAGTGGCGGCGTTGTACTGCTTGACGAACTCCATGGTCTGCACGCCATGGGGCCCGAGGGCGGTGCCCGACGGGCGGGGCCGGCGTGGCCTTGCCGGCGGGCAGCTGGATCTTGACAACGGCGGTGACGCGACGCTTCGCCATCAGATGCAGACTCCTCTACAGCTTCGCGACCTGGGCGAAGTCGAGCTCGACGGGCGTCTCCCGCCCGAAAATGTTGACGAGGACCTTCAGCTTCATCTGGTCCTCGTTGATCTCGGCGATGGTGCCGCTGAAGTCGGCGAAGGGGCCTTCACGAACCCGCACGGACTCGCCCAGCTCGTACTCCAGCTTCGGCCGGCTCTTCCTCGTCGCCGTGCCCTCGGCGTCCTCGGGCTTCACCTGCAGGATGTTCTCGACTTCCTTTCGAGAGAGCGGCGTCGGCCGCGCTCCCAGGCCCACGAAGCCGGTCACGCCCGGGGTGTTGCGAACGACGTACCACGAGTCGTCGTCGAGGTCCATACGCACCAGCAGGTAACCGGGGAAGACCTTCTTGGAGACGACCTGCTTCTTGCCGTTCTTGAACTCGATGACGTCTTCCATGGGGATGACGACCTCGAAGATGCGCTCCTCCATGTTCATGGAGGCGATGCGGCTCTCGAGGTTGGACTTCACCTTGTTCTCGTAGCCGGCGTAGCTGTGGATCACGAACCACTGCCCCGGGCGGTCGTAGGGGCTCTCCGGGGGAAGTTGCTCCTCCTCGGCGTCTTCGTCGACCCGGACAGTGTCCGCGTCGACCAGGGTTGCCGCCGAAGGTTCAACGGCGCCAGAGCGCGCCATCATCAGGGGTAAAGAGTTCGTCAGTCATTCCGCTGCTACTTGAAGAGAAATACGGCCAGCTTGCCGAACGCCAGGTCCAGCACAAAGATCAACGCCATCAGAATACTGACGGTAATGAAGACGACGGTCGAATAGTTGATCGTCTCGCTACGGGTGGGCCAGGCCACCTTGCGCATCTCGACGTTGACTTCGTGAAGGAACTGCCGGGGTGAGGTGCGCCGCTTGGGCGCGCCGGCGTACGGGCCGGGTCCGCCGCTCAGCCGGCTCGGGGCGGCGGGTCGGCGCCGGAGCGCCGTCCTCGGCCATCTGCCCCTGCCGTTGCATGAGCCGCCTCTGTTGTCGGTTCATGCTCACGTGTCTGACCTTCTCACGAGAGTCGGGAAGCAGGGCAGGAGGGACTCGAACCCCCAACCGCCGGTTTTGGAGACCGGTGCTCTGCCAAATTGAGCTACTGCCCTCTGCAGATGGTCTGCGGGTCGGGGTCCTTCGAGCTCGAGAATAGCACCAGCCGTCGTTGCTACTGCTGGCGGGACAGAGGTTCGGCGCCGAAGGGCGCAGACGGGTCCGTTCGGTCTCCACAGACCCGGGACGTGGATTTGGCGGGACCGCCGAATCGGACAGCCGATCGCCCGGGTTCAGGTATCTTGGTCGCAACAGCCCTGTATATTCGAGTATCTTTCATATACTTACCCACGGAGTTCTCGCTCAGGGGAGCGCAGCTGGGCGCCGAGTCCGCCCTCCCGCCTCGCAACTACCAGGCCGCTAACAAGCACCGCCACCGGAGCCCGCCGCCCTCCGAAGGTCAGCGTCCAGTACGGCCCGTACCGCCCGGCCGCTGCCAGCCACAGCGGCCCACACGCCACGGCCGCGTCGAGGACAGCGGCGGCCCGGCCCGGGACGCGACCCACCAGACGCCAACCGCCGATCCTCAGCTCCTGGACGATGACCCATGGCGAAGCGACCTCGAGCGGTGCGACGGCGTCCACCGTGGCCCGGTCTCCTGCGAGGGCACGTAGGCGGCGCAGCTGCTGGGCGTCCAGCCCGGCCCGGGCCTGGTGCTCGAGGCGGTGCCAGTGCCGGCGGTCGGCCCGGGAGAGACGATCCAGTGGATGGGACGGGGCCTCGAGGGTCATGGCTTGCTCCTGGATGACGAACCAATGAAGCTGCTTGACCATCCATTGCATATATACTTAAGTGTGTCAACTATATAGGAGCTGTGACATGCGTTACACTGCCGCCGGTGAACATGGCGCAGGTGTCCGAGCCCGCGGTCGATGTGCCCGCGGCCGATGTTCCAGCCGGTGCCGAGATGTTCGAAGCTGACGTTTCACCCCTCGACCTCGATCTGGCGTCCCTGGCCGTCCGGCTGGTGGATCGGACCAAGCACAACATCCGGGAGGTGGCGGACGAGCAGGGGCTCTCCATCGCCCAACTCGACGTCCTGCGTCGCCTCCACCATCACGGCCCCAGCCCCATGCGGCGTCTCGCCGAACAAATGAACTGCGAGGCTTCGAACCTCACCGGCCTGGTCGACCGTCTCGAGATGCGGGGATTGGTCGAGCGCCGCGCCGATCCCGTGGACCGCCGGATCCGCCAGCTGGCCCTCACCGAAGAAGGTGAGGCCGTCAGCCATCAGACCTGGGTCGCCGTGGCCCGCCGTTGTCCCCTCAACACCCTGGCACCGGAGCGACGGGCTTTGCTGGACGACCTACTCCGCGAGGCGCTCGGCGTTTCCAGCCTTCCGACCCCGCCGCAACCAGGTGGCGCCTGACCGTCACGGGTGAGGGGGCTTCTGACCCGTCCACGGGCTGAGTTCCCGCCCGTGCCGACGTGTGTGTCACCCGAATCCCCCGGTGGGCACCCCTCTCCCCCGGTGGGCACCCCTCTCCCCGGTGGCTACCCCCTTGTCCAGCCCTCTCCGCCGGTGGTGTCAGCCCCCTCTCCCCCGGTGGCCACCCCTCGCCTCCCCGGTGCGCCTCCTTACCAGTGTCCACGCTTCGCGACGACCGCGGCGGGGACGCGAAGCGTGGACGTCAGCGTGCCCGGAAAGGCACTCCGGGGTCCACGCTTCGCGTTGGACGAGGATGGACCGGAAAAGCGTGGACGTTTGGGTGCGGCCGGGTGCTTTGCCGGTCGATTTGGGGGACACTCCGCGTCGGTGGCCCACCGCTGACCGACGTGGACGCCCTCGTCCCCGCTTGCCGGGGTGGGGTCAGCCCGTGGCGGCCAAACCCATGCGCCGGCGATTCATCCACACCAGCACGCCGGCGGCGCCGGCTGCGGCCGTGGCCACGGTGATGCCCCCGACGTAGGCAATCCAGACCGACCGATTGACGGCAGGGTGTTCGCTCAGTTCCGCCGCTTCGAGGGCGGCGAGCACGGCCGCCAAGGCTCCCGGCGGAGACGGCACCTCGTCGTGGCGCAGGGAGCGGAGATGTCGGAGGAGGCGGCGGTAGGCGGCCACCTCGGCCTGGCAGCGCAGACATCCGGCGATGTGCTCACTGGCCCGGGCATTGGTGTGCGCTTCGCCGGCCGCGATGCTGGGCAGAAAGGTCGCGGCTTGGCGGCAGTCAGCCGTCCGGCGCCTGACGATCTCAACTAGCCCGGGCATCGACCGCCCCTTCTCGCCCGGCGGGACGCTCATCCGAGCTCCGACCCCCGGAAGCGCCCCCTTCGTGTGCCTCCGCCCGGCGGGGGTTGCTCAGCTCGCCCACCAGGGCTTCTCTCAGCCGCCGCCTGGCGCGGTGCAGGCGCACCTTGGCGGCGGCCTCACTGATGCCGAGTTCGGTAGCGATGCTGCGATGCGACAGGTCGTAGATGTCCCGGAGCACGATCACCTGCCGCAGCCGCCACGGCAAATCTGCCAGCGCCCCGGCCACACGCGTCCGGTCATCCTCGCCGGCAACCCGGCCCTCGGGGTCGTGATCGGGCTGGACGTCCACGACCGGGGCATCGTCCACCAGCGGCTCGGTGCGCGTCCGGGCCCGCTTGGCAAGCAAATTGGCGGAACAGTTGGCCGTGATCCGGTACAGCCAGGTCGTGAACTGGGCGTCGCCGCGGAATCGTCGCAGTCCCTTCCAGGCCCGCAAGTAGGCGTCCTGCACGACGTCACGAGCGTCGTCTTCGTTGCCGGTCAGGCGGTAGGCCAACGTGTAGGTGGCGCTGTAGGTGAGCCGGACCAGGTCGTCCAGAGCCTCCCGGTCGCCCCGGCGGGCAGCCTCCACGACCGCGCCCAGGTCGACCGACCCCGCCCCGGCCGACTGCAGCTCGCCGGGCACCGCCGCCCTGGACCCCATCCAGACGGACCCCATCCGGCCCGACCCCGACGGAGCCGACCCCATCCGGCCGGACCGCGATGGAGTCGACCCTGGCGAGACCGCCCCCGCCCAGAGTGATCCGGCTCGGATCGGATCCACTGCCACCAGGGCCGCCGGCGCGGCCGGGGCCGCCGGGGCGGCCACGGGCTCGGGCTCGGCTTCGGTGCCGATTACCGGGTCTCCTTGTGGAGGGTGTGCTGGCGATCCCAGCGGCAGTACTTCTTCATCTCGATCCGCTCGCGATCGTTTTGCCGGTTCTTCATGGTGATGTAGTTCCGCCGCTTGCAGACGTCGCAAGCCAGGGTGACCTTCACACGCTTCTCGTTCTTGGGCACAGCTAAATCTTCTCCTGTTCTATCGCTGCTCTGGTAGCGGCGGTCGGACTTGAACCGACGACAACTCGATTATGAGCCGAGTGCTCTGACCAACTGAGCTACGCCGCCGAGCCCCCTGTCGGAATCGAACCGACGACACCAGCCTTACCATGGCTGTGCTCTGCCGACTGAGCTAAGGGGGCGCGTTTGCATGCCTGAATTGCTGCCGGCGGACGCCGGTAGTGCGTAACCCATCCATGGTACCCGCCCGCCCGGACCCCGACCAGCGGCCCTGGTGGCCGCCCTGCCGCTCGCCTCGCCTGGTTCGGCGCACGCGCCCCGGCCGCCTACCCTGGGCGTCATCATGAAGTATCGCCTCGCCACCCACGAGGATGCCGAGCCCATGCGAGCCATCTACAACCGGGAGGTTCTGAGCTCGACGGTCACCTTCGATATGGTGGCCCGCACTCCGGAGGAGCAGCTGGCCTGGATGGACGAGCACAGCGGCGCCCATCCCGCCGTGGTGGCGGTCGACGACGAGGAGCGCGTCTGCGGCTTCGGCTCGCTGTCCCCCTATCGGCCTCGGCCGGCCTATCGCACAACCGTCGAAGACTCCGTCTACGTAGATGCGGCCGTCAGAGGTGGAGGCGTGGGGCGCGGGCTGCTGGAGGAGCTCGTGCGGCTGGCGGGCGCCCACGGGTTCCATGCCGTGATGGCCCGGATCGTGGGCGGCCACGAGGCCTCGATCGCCCTGCACCGGGCGTGCGGCTTCGAGCTCGTCGGGGTGGAGCGCGAAGTGGGCCGCAAGTTCGGGCGGTGGCTCGACGTGGTCTTGATGCAGCACCTCGTCGACGGGACCACGGCATAACTTCCGCCGGGGGTACCTTCCACCCGTGGACCCCGGCGCGGCGCCTCCCGATTTCCGGCTGCCTGACGAGACTGGCACTCCCACGCGCCTTGCCCGCTAGCATGCCGTTTCGCTGGGTAGTGCAGCCCGAACGCGCCCAGTCGCCAGTCGCTCACGAGAGGGGGCCGGTATGACCGAAGTGGCGCAGCGTCAGCCTTCTGAGGCCGAGTCGGCCACGTGGTTCGACACGCTGTCCAATTGGGGCCGGTGGGGAAACGACGACCAACTGGGCACGCTCAATCTGATCACCGATCAGCACCGGGTGGCGGCGGCGCGCTTGGTGCAGACTGGTCGGACCGTGTCGTGTGCCCGTCCGGTGCAGACGAGGTTCGGGCAACCAGAGAGCGCGGCCCAAATGTACTGGGTGTCGACCGGCCAGAGCGCGTGCGCCCCCGACGGGTCGGCGCTCCAATCGAAGTATGGAACTGGCAAGGTGCAGGCGGCGCTGGAGTACGTGGGTTTGGTGTATCACGGAGCGAACTGCACCCATCTCGACACACCCGCCCATCTGTTCTGGGAGGACCGGACCTACAACGACCGGCCATCTGCAACCGTCACGCCGGAGTTTGGGGCGGTGTGGTGCGACGTGACGAACATGCACGACGGGGTCGTGGCTCGCGGGGTGCTCCTCGACGTCCCGCGGCTGCTCGGCGCCACTGTGCTCGAGACCGGGACGGCCGTGACGCCGCAACAACTTACGGCGGCCGCGGAAGCCGAGGGGCTCGCCGTCGGCGAGGGAGACGTGGTCCTCCTCCGCACGGGCCGTTGGCACCCTGACGCCTCCGACCGAACGGTCGACGATCCGACGAAATGGCACAAGATGTCGGGGTGGCACCCCGCATGCATGCCTTGGTTGCACGAACGCGGGGTTGCCTTAATCGGTTGCGACTACCCCCAGGAGGCGTGGCCCCCGGTGTATCCGAAATCGGGTGCGAGTGTTCACTCCCTTGGGCTCGTCAAGATGGGTTTGCCCACGATCGACAACTGCGACCTGGAACGGCTAGCCACTGTGTGCGCCGAGCTGGGCCGATGGGAGTTCCAGTTCGTGATGTCACCGTTGCCACTCATGGGCGGTTCGGGGTCGCCGGTCAACCCGCTCGCCAACTTCTAGGAACTGCCCGGGCCCGCAGCCGAGCGACCTTCGCATGGTGGCCAAGTCGCAAGTCGCTCGGCTACGTGGAGGCAGGGGTTAAAGGGCAGGGTTGGGGTGGTCCACCTCTCAGCTGTGACAGCATCTCGTCGCGAAACCAGTGCCGGTAGGCGACGACCTCTTCGCTCGGCGGGATGGAAAGAAGAGGGCGCCGCCCGGGGCTCTCGCCGATCCGCCGGATGAGCAACCCCAGAAGATCGAAGGCTTCGACCGCATCATCGCCGACCTCCACCTCGAAATCGACCATCGCGGCTCCCTGCGCCAGAGCGGCTTCGGCCACGTCGGCGCCAGCTTGGCGGAGTCCACCGATATGGGCAGCGAGCTCCTGGTTGGTCTGGGCCAGAGCTACCAGTTCTTGCGGGCCATTGTGATCGAGAGCGACGACCTGCATCTCCCGCTGCAGGTCGGCGAACTGTCGGACCGATTCGATCAGCAGCCGGACCGGCACCTGGGATCAAGTGGACGATACGTGCGCTGCTGGCGGCCGCCGGCACGGGGGGAGCGGCGCCCAAGGCGGCCCCGGACGCGTTGGCGAAATCTCGAGGCGCGCCCGCCAAGACCGCGGAAGCGGTGGTCGCGGGCTGCCGCTGACCGGTGCCAATTTCAGCCCAGACCACTTTGCCGTCCGCCAACGGGTCTGCCCCCCGCCGATCAACGGTCGCAGCCACAAGCGCCAATCCGCGACCCGTCGTGGCAGGGGTCGCCAACGAGTCTTCCCCTCGGTCCGTGGTCAGGATGGGAAGCCAGGGGCTGCCATCTTGGACTTCCAATCGCACACCCGGGTCCAGGCGGCGAATCCGCACTGACAAGACCGTGCCGGTGTGCAGGACGGCATTGGTTACCAGCTCCGAAACCGCCAGGGAGGCGTCTTCCGCCACGCCGTCTGGAAGCCCGCCGCTGGCGACGGCGCTATCTACCAATCGCCGCGACGCCACCACGCTGCTGAGCTCAGGGAGGTGCGCCTCGTAGTGGCTGGTGGACTCCACGGCGAATGCTTACCCACAACCTGCCAGGGTTGAGCGACACATGGAACCCAGCAAGGCAGCCCTACAACCGATCGACCGGACCGACTGCAACCAGGCCGGGTCCGACATCACCGCCAGATGCTGTCGCTCGGCGTGCTCGGAATCGGACAAACCGTTCGGTACACCAGAGCAGATATGCACGAGAATGGAGCGATGCGCAGGAGTGTGATCGGGTCTGCCGCCGCACTGGTGGTCGCCGCGGGCCTGACCGCAGCGATGCTCCCCCTGCGTTCCCACCTGGGTGTCGCCACCGCCGGCTTGGTGTTGGTGGTACCGGTCGTCGTTGGCGTGATCGCCGGTGGTTACCGCGGAGGGCTGACGGCGGTGGCGGTCGGGTTCCTCGTGTACGACTTCGTCTTTATCCCTCCCTACTACACCTTCAACGTTGGAGCCGCCCAGAACTGGGTGGCTCTGGTCGTGTACGTGGCGGTCATGTTGCTGGTTGCTCAAGTCGTGGGCCACCTCAACCTGGCCCGTTCCGAGGCTCAGCGCCGGGCCGTCGACGCCCAGCGCCTCTACGAACTCTCGGAGCTGCTCGTCGGTGACCGGTCCGTCCAGGAGCTGCTCGAAACGATTGCCGGCACCGTGCAAACCGTCTTCAACGTGGATGGGGTGGCGGTGCTTCTGCCAGCGGGCGGCCGGCTGGCCATCGCCGCCTCAGCCGGTGAGGAGCTCTCACCCGGGGAGCTGCACCAGCTGGCGTCCCACTCGGGTCTGCCGGTGCGGGTGGGCACCATGCTGCCGACTGGGCCCGGGGAGGTCCGGGCCGTAGCGCTGTCCGCCGCGAGCCGGCCCGTTGGCATCCTGGCGCTGCGCGGCTTGCCGGCCTTGGCGTCGGACCGCGACATGCTGCGCACCTTCGCCAACCACGCCGCCCTGGCCCTCGAACGAGCCCAGCTGCGTGCCCAAGCCCAGCGCTCCCGGCTTCTCGAAGAGGTGGACCAGATCCGGCGGGCGCTGCTGGGCGCCGTTTCGCACGACCTCCGCACGCCGCTGGCGACCATGAAGGTGGCCTCTTCAACCCTTCTGGATCCGCAGAGTGCCCTCACCGAAGAGGCCGCCAGGGAGCTGTACGGACTGCTCGACGCCCAGACGGATCGGCTGACTCGCCTCGTCACCAGCCTCCTGGACATGACCCGATATCAGGCAGGCGTGCTTGAGCTAGATCGACATCAATGGTCGATCGTCGATCTGGTCGCCGAGACGACAGCCGCCATCCGGCCCGCGCTCGAGGATCGTGTGCTTGAAGTTGATCTCGCTGACTCGCTGCCGCTGGTGGCCGTGGACCGGGTCTTGATCGGCCAGGTGTTCGCCAACCTGCTCGAGAATGCTCATCGGCACGCCCCGCCCGGGACCCCGATCACTGTCACCGGAGAACGACAGGGCGATCACGTGGTCGTGGCCGTGACCGACTGCGGATTGGGGGTACCCGTCCCCGAGCGGGATTCGGTCTTCCAGAGTTTTGTCCGTTACGACACGGGGGGGCGATCCGGTCTGGGCTTGACCATCGCCAAGACCTTCGTGGAGGCCCACGGGGAGCACATCTGGGTCGACGACATGCCAGGCGGCGGAGCGCGCTTCGCGTTCACCCTTCCGATCGCCTCCGCCGATCACAGCCCACCGCACCGTGCCGAACGATCTGCCCCCTTGCGACCTGGGGTGGTCGCAGCGGAGCAACCATCGGTGACGAGCCTCTCCGGGGCGCCGCCCGCTTCGTCATGATCGTGGATCGGTGTGGCAGGCACACCGCTCGCCAAGGTGCCTCGGACGTGCCGTCACGACCCCAGGACTGGCCCGTGACCGATCAGTTGGTGCCGAAGTAGCGATCGCCAAAATCGCCCAGTCCCGGCAGGATGTACTTCTTGTCGTTGAGACAACGATCGACGCTCGCGGTAACGAGGTGGACATCGGGATGGCGCGCGCCCAGAGCCGAGATGCCTTCGGGCGCGGCCACGATGCACGCCAGCCGGATGGAAGTGGCGGCATTGGCCTTGAGCAAGTCCACAGTGGCGATCGCCGACCCGCCCGTAGCCAGCATCGGGTCCAAGACGATGACCTCGGAGGACGCCAGCTGAGCCGGAAGCTTCTGGTAGTAGCTACGGGCCATGGCAGTGGCTTCGTCGCGCTCGAGGCCGACGAAGCCCACCCGGCTACCGGGGACCATATCGCTCATCGCGTCGAGCATGGCCAAGCCGGCCCGCAGCACCGGCACAAAGATGACCCGGTGCAGCAGCTCCCGGCCATCCGTCCGCTCGAGCGGCGTTTCGATTTCGATGGTTGTGGTCTGCAGATCGGCCAGCACGTGGAGGGCGAGAATTCGGCTGATGAGACGGGCGTGCAGGCGGAACTCGTCGGTGGATGTCTCGGCCCGGCGCAAGACCGTGAGAGCCACCTCGGCCAACGGATGATCGACTCGCACGGTTATCGTTTGGCTCGCCTCCCACGATCCCCGGTCCGACCTGGCTAGACGACCTCGACCGCAGCCTCGCCAGCGAGAACCTCGCCGACCTCCCACCAGCCCAGGCGAACCAGCTGTGCCGCATCGGTCGGCTCCAAGGCTGCCAGCAAGCCGCCCGAGGTCTGAGGATCGACGCTCAGCGCCTCGATGGCCGGCCGGGTCCGGCTGCGGAACCTCGAACCGAGATAGTCACGATTGCGGGCGTCGCCACCAGTTCGCACGCCTGCTTCGGCGGCAGCTAGCGCCCCGGCGTACAACGGCAGCGCCTCGCCCAGAAGGCGCACCACAACCCCAGCCCGTTCCGCCAGTTCCCAACTGTGCCCCGCTAATCCGAAGCCAGTCACGTCGGTCACCGCATGGACCGCGGGCCGACCGTCCCGATCGGGCAGTCCGGCCAGGGCAGTCGCCGCCTCTCGATTGAGCTGGCGCATGGTGATGATGGCAGCGCACTTGTCCGCATCAGAAGCGCCGGCCAGCACGATCCCCGAGCCGAGGGGTTTCGAAAGCACCAGCCGATCACCGGGGCGGGCGCCGGCCTTTGCCCACACCCGGTCGGGATGCACCAGCCCCTGCACGGCCAGCCCGAATATGGGCTCCTCCGAGCGAATGGTGTGGCCTCCGGCGACGACGCCGCCCGCCGCCCGCACCACCTCGCTGGCCGCCCCCATGATGGCGGCAGCCGCCGTGGTCGGAAATTTCTCCGGAAATGCGGCGATATTCAGGGCTAGTACGCACGCGCCCGCCCATGGCGAATACGTCGCTGCACGCGTTGGCGGCGGCGATGGCGCCGAAGTCGTCCGGTTCGTCGACGAGGGGTGGGAAGAAATCGGTGGTCGAGACCAGCGCCGTGTCGGGCCCAACCGGTAGACAGCGGCATCGTCAAACGGCGCCAGACCGAGCAAGAAGCGCGGATCAGCCCGGATGCCCGAGGTCGCGAACGAGTCCCGACAGCGGCGCCCCGCCCCACTTGGCCGCGCAGCCGCCGCAGGACGTCCACTCCGTCAACTTCAAGACCCCAGCCGTGGCTCATTGCTGACGTACCTTAGGAGGCCAGGCGTGGCCCCCGCGATGCGGATATCGCCCCGCCGCCGGGTCATCCCCGTGGCATCGAGATGGCCAAGCAGCGGCATCACGTATTTCCGGCTTGTGCCCAGCGCCTCTCTGGCCACCGACACGGTGACGCCCTCGGGATGCTCGTCCAGCAGTCGCGGCGAACACGGCGGTTGCCTCATCGACCGCCGCCGAGGAAAACCACAGGTCCGCCACCCCCACCGCCAGGCCAGCCCGTTGGAGCTCCCGCAGGGCTCCCCGATCGGCCGGTGACATGGTGGGCGGCGACCACGGCGAGGCGTCGAGCGCCGACAAAGTCCGTGTGGCTGCGTCGCTCAACTCGCGTGCTGGCCGCGGCAGTTTCCATCACCCGATCTGCCCGTCAGCGTCATCCCGGGCAGCCCGGCAACGACCACCGCCCGCTGAATCTCTGACAGTGAAGCCACGGCGAGCCCGCGGGCCCGGCGGTGCGACCGCCTCGACGATCTGCCGGCTGCATCTCGTCGAGGGCGTCAGGCGCCATCACCCAACGACCGACCGTCGCCTGCAGCCGCTCGCCCGTCAGCCGCTCCAGATAGTCGGCATCAATCCAGCCCCGCTCGGCTACCACCCGCGCCGCGGAGAGAATCGGGGTGGCCTGCGCGGGCCGGTAACACCGGTTCCACATCCAGGATCTCGCCACCCCCGACCGTTTCGCCCTCGTCCCAGCTCACGCAGCACGAAGCGATCCCCGGGCACCAGCGGCATGCGGCACTCGGCCACGAAGCCACATGCGCACGTCAGCCGACTGGCCCGGTTCGATCTGGCGATGGCTCGCCGATCATCACGGAGCCGGGCGGGAAAGTCCCCCGACCCGATGTAGACGGCGAAGGCGCCCCGATCGGTCACCGGGTGCGGCACCGACGCAAGCACCTGCAGGGAGCGCGTCCATGACGGCGGTGAGGTGCCACTGGCCGGGCCGGACCAGAGCCTGGCCTCGCCGTCACCTCATGGTGGGACGACGCCGCTCAGGTTGATGGCGAGCCGGCGGCCGGGCGGCGCGGTTTCGAGGCGACGGTGATGGCTCTGCAGGCCCCGGACCCGCACGGTCCGGTGGCCAGGCTCCACCACGAGCTCGTCATCGACCTGCCAGGCTCCCACCAACCAGCGTGCCGGTGACGACCGGCCCGGCGCCGCGGATCGCAAAGGATCGGTCCACCCACAGCCGGGGACGGCCCCGGTCCTGGCCGCTGGTGGCGTGCGCGCGACGAGGCGATCGAGGGCGGCGCCCCAGCACGTCGAGTCCCATGCCGCGCCGGAACATCGACCGGAACGATCTCGGCGCCTTCGAGAAAGGTACCGTGCAGCCGGTCGGCTATTTCCAGCGCGGCCAGCTTCCCGTTCGTCGTCATCGACCAGGCCCACCTTCGTCAAGGCCACGACCCCGCGGCCGATGCCCAGCAGCTCCAGGATGCGGAGATGCTCCTCGGACTGGGCCTTCCAACCCTCGCTGGCGGCTACCACAAACAGACAAGCGTCGACCGCGCTCACACCGGCAAGCATGTTCTTGACCAGGCGGCCGTGGCCCGGCACGTCAACGAACCCCACCTCCTGGCCGGAGGGCAGAGTGGTGAACGCGAACCCCAGGTCGATCGTCAGCCCGCGGCTCTTTTCCTCCGCCAATCGATCGGGATCGGTTCCGGTCAGGCCCCACACCAATGTCGACTTGCCGTGGTCGACGTGGCCGGCGGTGGCGATTACCCGCATGCCCCCAGCGCTGGCGCCTAGGCTGGTCGTCCTGCTCTGGCAGCACCGTGCGCAGGTCGCAGACCGTACGGCCGTCGTGGACCCGGGCGATCACCGGAGGCGACCAGGTGCGCAAGGCCCGGCTCACGTTGCCACCGACCGCCACGCCGCAGGACGGGATCGCCACGCCCGGCAGGGTGCCGCCACCCATGGCCGCGGCGCAATCGACTACCTGGGCCTGCCCCCGCCCGGCGGCAACCATCGCCTCGGCCCGGGCGCGCAGCTCGTCCACCGGACGGGTTGCCATCTTCCACACCGGCAGCGTCTCTCCGGCATCGCGGTTGAGGTACGCCAGGGCCACCTGCTGCAGGACCTCGAGGACCAGCCCGCCGGGGCGCAGGGCCCGGGCCAGCGGATGAAGTCGACATCTGTTCGACGAGATCGGCCCGGCCGGCGATGATCCCGGCCTGGGGGCCCCCGAGCAGCTTGTCGCCGCTGAAGGTCACCAACGCCGCGCCGGCGGCAAGCGTCTGGCGCACGGCGGGCTCTCCTCGCAGCCACGGCGGCGGCCCCCCGGCCAGCCACGGGCATCCTTCATCCAGCAGCCCGGATCCCAGGTCCGCGACGACAGGGGACTCCCAACGCGTTCGAGTTCGGCGACGGTCGCCGCCTCGGTGAAGCCGGTGACGCGGTAGTTCGACGTGTGCACCTTCAGCAGCAGCGCCGTGCCCTCCGTCAGGGCCGCCTGGTAGTCAGCCCGGCGGGTCCGGTTCGTCGTCCCGACCTCCAGGAGCCGGGCTCCCGGACGCGGCCAGTACCTCCGGGATGCGGAACCCGCCACCGATCTCCACCAGCTCCCCCCGGCTGACGATCACGTCCTTGCCGGCCGCCAGGGCGGTCAGTACGAGCAGCACGGCGGCCGCCCCGTTGTTGACGACAAGGGCGGCCTCGGCGTCGACCTGCCCGGGCCAGCAAGCGGGCGGCGTGGGCAGACCGGCTGCCCCGGCTGCCTGTTCGCAGGTCGAGCTCCAGATTGCTGTAGCCCGCCGGGTGCGTCCGACGGGGATCGGCGCCCGACCCAGGTTGGTGTGCAGGATGACGCCGGTGGCGTTGATGACGGCTTGCAGCAGGCCCTGGCTAGCGGCCGTCACCGCCTCGTCGGCCAAGGCCCGGGCCGAGGCAGGATCGCCGCTGGCGACGGCGGCCGCCACCGCGACCCGGGCGGCGTCCACCCGGAGCGGATGCGGCAGCCCGCTGGCCGGCCAGTTCCGCAGCCAGCCGGTCCACCGACGGGGGGCGGCCGGCCCACAGGTGGTCGTCTGGCGGGGGTGCGGGACCGGAGTCGGCGGTCAAGGGACCGCTGGACATCCGACACGTCGCTCAGCGTATCGGTAACTCATTGGTGCCTGAGGCGACTGGCGGAGGTGGACGGGAATCGAACCCGCCGCTGCGGGGTAACCACAGCCAACCGCTTTGAAGGCGGCGGAGCCCACCAGGCGCTCAGACACCTCCGTGGCGCGGTTGGATGGTAATGCCCAGGACTGGCCGCCCTCGGCCAGATGTTCCGAGACTACAACGTCTTCGGGTAGTACTCGCCCTCGACCAGGATGGCGGTGTCGGACCGGAAGTCCGAGACGAAGGGCCAGTCGTCCTCCTCTCCTTCCAGCGGCCCTTGCACGAAGCGACCGAACTCCCCCCCGACCCGCTCGTTGCCGAGGAGGGACCACGCCTGCCGCTTGTAGGTCCAGTTGGCGGGCTGGAGGCGGTGGGACTCGTTGAAGTGGTCGATCGCCAGGTCACGCCGACCGTTTAGCCAGAGATGGTTGGCGAGCTCGAAGTGAGCGGCGCCGGCCGACAAGTCCGGTGAGCGGAGCTGCGAGCGGGCCACCGTATCCTCCGGGGTGAGGGCGTACTGGCTCGCCGGTCCTTTTGCGACCCAGTCCCGGATGGCGTCGGCATAGCTCTCGCGGTCCTGGCCTCCTCGTCAGCATCCCCCGCTGACCGACCGGCTGTGCCGGAGGCGGCGGGGCGGTCTTGGCCCGGCCCAGCCTTGGCATCCAATCCCGCAGATTGGCCATAGTGGCCGGCAGCGTCTGGCGTTCATCGGGCCATCCGGGCTCGGCGGGGCGAACGATCACGCCCTGCTCGTCGATCCACACGACGTTGGGAATGTTGACGACGCCGAACAGAGCGTCCATACGGTGTTCGGGATCGAGGAGCGAAGGATGCTCGGGATGGGCCGCCTCGATGAAGGGTCTGGACGCCTCAGGGCCGCTCAACTCCAGGGAGACGGTGACGATCTCAACGCCTTTGGGGTGAAGTTCCGTGCGCAGTGCCTGCCACCCGGGCAGGTCGAAGCGGCAGCCTCAATAGGGAGCCCAGGCGACCAGCACAACCTTCTGGCCGCGGAGCGACGACAACCGGAACTCGTTTCCGTCGAGGTCCGACAGCACGAGCTCGGGGGCCTCAGCCGACACCAAGGCCCGGCTCCCCAGCGACTCCGGGCCGAATGCCCAGAGGCCGGTCCCTTCGTCCGAAACCACCGCCATTCCAAGCTGATCTGCCACGGCCAGCGGGTCGAACCCGTCGGGGCCGTTTGAGGGCTCCTTTTGTGCCCCGGTTGGCCGGTCGTTTGACTGGCGCAGGGGCACGCATACATCGGCTTTGCAGGCGCCTTCTGGTTTGATTTCCCAGCCCGTGCCGACTGCAAACTCCTCGGGACTGAGATCCAGGTGGTCTACGATCACGGGCGCCATAGTACGCCCCTCGAACTTTGCCCGCGACCCGCAGACGCCCCTAAGCCACTAACGCGGCCAAGATCTTCTGGAAGGCGGCATCGGCCAAGGCCCCGCACCTCCTCGTCGGTCCGATCCGGGATGGGATGCGTCCCGAACACCGACGCGGCGCGAAACCCCAGGGCTGCCGATTGGGACGCCGCCGAAGTCTGCTTACCTGTTAGCCGGCCCAGCCGACACCCCTGATGCAAGCCCTCCACGCCATCGGCCACGCCCTCTCCGTTGCCGGCACCATGACCTGGCAGATCACGTGGTCCTTGATCCTCGGGTTCACCCTGACAGCCATCGTGCAAGCTCTCGTCCGCAAGACGACGATCGTTCGGCTCCTGGGTGGCGACCGCGCCAAGGATCTGCTGACCGCATCGGCGCTGGGCATCGCCAGCTCGTCTTGCTCCTACGCGGCGGTAGCCCTCGCTCGATCTCTCTTCCGCAAGGGGGCCAACTTCACGGCCGCCATGGCATTCGAGGTCGCTTCCACGAATCTGGTGATCGAGCTCGGGATAATCATGGCTTTGCTGCTGGGCTGGCAGTTCACTTTGGCGGAGTTCGTGGGCGGCCCGATCATGATCGTCGTGCTGGCTTTCTTGTTCCGGACATTCCTGCGCCAGCGCTTGGTTGGCGAAGCCCGGGTCCAGGCGAATCGGGGCTTGGCTGGCTCCATGGAAGGCCACGCCGCCATGGACATGGGCATCGCCAGCGAGGGCAGTGTGCTGACCCGTTTGCGGTCAAAGGATGGCCTGACCGCGGTTTCGCACATCTTCGTGAGCGAGTGGGCAGCGGTCATCCGCGACATTGTGATCGGTCTGCTGGCCGCCGGCGCCCTCGCCGCCTGGGTGCCCGAGAGCTTCTGGCAGAGCCTATTTCTGAGCGGCCACCCGCTCGCGGCCAAGATCTGGGGACCGCTGATGGGACCGATAATCGGGATCGTGTCGTTTGTGTGTTCCATCGGGAACGTGCCGCTGGCGGCGGTGCTCTGGAACGGCGGCATCAGCTTCGGTGGGGTTATTTCGTTCATGTTCGCCGACCTCATCATCATCCCGATCTTGATCATTTACCGGAAGTACTACGGCGTCCGCATGATGCTTTTCATCCTCGTCACCTTCTACGTCACCATGGTGTGCGCTGGCTACGCGGTCGAGTTGATCTTCTCGGCCGCTGGTCTGGTTCCCACGACCCGAAACGCGAAGGTCTTTGACGCCAGTATCTCGTGGAACTATACGACCGTCCTGAACATCATCTTTCTGGTGTGGGCCGGTTTCTTGTTGTGGCGCTTTGTCGCGACCGGCGGGGTTCCCATGCTCAAAATGATGGGAGGGCCACCCGACCAGTCCAGCCCTGACCACCACGACGGGTCAGACGAGGACTAGTGGGTTGGACGCCCTCCGCTCGTCCTACAAATGGTGTAGCTGCTTGGCGAAGAGTACCAGGGCTACCACCGCAAGCGCACCGATCACGCCCGCCACGACCACCAGGGCCGTGAGTTTACGAGGCAATACGGATATCTGTTCAAAGTTGATCTGACGCCTGGTCTCTCCTCCATGGGTCAGCGCGCGGGAACCGGCCACCGCCGGCGCAAAAGATACTTCGAAGGAGCGCGTGGCCGGTTTTCCGAGCAGCTTCGGGCGTCGGGTGCGCGCCTTGAACAGAACAGACTCCCGGCTGCTGGCGGGCATCCGCAGCACGTTTGGACTCACAGCGAAGGACAATTCGTGTTCGGGATTCACCATGACCGGCCGCAGCTCCGCGGTGGTGTTTCCTCGGTTCTCCACGTCGATGACGTGCCGGCTCGACCACCGGCTCCGGACCCGGGCCGGCTGCACGTCGAAGCTGATGTCACTGACCGGGTCAACGGTTAGCATCGCTTCGGCCACGATCGACCGCGTTGGGATCGGCCTGCGAGAAGCACCGGACGGCGAACGGGATCTCCGAGGCGGGCGCAGGGGGAACGAGCGGCGGCACAAAAACGATTTTCGCCCCGACTTCGCCGGCGGTGGGCAGGGCGATGACGGGGGGCATGACTCGGCCCCAACCGGCAGCTGGCCCCAGCAGCTCCAGGCTGCAATCCTCGCCCCCTCGACCCCGGTTACGGATGGTCAATAGAACGGCGGTCTCCTGACCGGGGGCGGCGTGCAGCCGGGTATCGCTCAGCACCAGAGTAGGAGCCGTGGCCGACGCCTCCTGGACGTGCACCGCCTGAATGGATATGGGCGCCTGGCCAGGGGCAATCGCTCCAACCGCAAAGGGGTGGCGCTTGTCGGTGGCGGCGTACAGGGTTTGGCGGGGCATCACCGTGATGCAGGCGCGACCGCTCCCACCCGGTTCCAGCTGGAGGGACTCCGGACTGGCCCGCAAGGACAGATCGTCCCCGGGCTGCGAAACTCGGACAGCCACGTTGATGACCGTGTTGCCGGCGTTCTCCAGCTCGAGACTATGCTCCCCGCCCGCCGGTCCGGCGGACTGCAGTGGCTGCAAGGACGCATTCACATCCACGAAGGCGCCCACGTCGAGCGTCCCCTCGGACTCATCTATCACGCTCTCGTCGGACTCGGAGGTGGCCACCAGGCGAAACGGCGTAGCGCCGGATCTGACCTGCCACGAGCGAGGCGGCCGAAACACCACCTGGACCTCACCCTTCTGCTTCGGGAAGAGGCCGACCTCTGCCGGTTCCACGCGTGTCCAGGCTGCGGCCTCGCCCTGGACAGAGAAGCTGACCTTCTCGACGATGTCGCCGCCATTGCGAACCCAGGCGCCAACCCTCGATTCCCCGCCCGGAGCTACGGACGCCCGGTTTTCGACCAGTTGCATGAGAATGCGCCGTTCATGGACACGCGACTCGACGGGAAAGCCGAGAAAATTCCGGCACTGGACGCACCAGAGGTCGTCATCCCCTTGGGGGTCTTGGTTTTGCCAGCCGCATTTGTCACATATCCGCATACAGACTCACCTCACCCGGACCACGCCATGGCCCGAACTATTTGACCTGAACTATTTGACCTGAACTCTTAGAGGCCCAGGGCCTGGTGGACGCCTTCGGCGAGAATCACCAGCCCCGCCACGATCGCCGCCACGAGAACGAGCACCATAAAAACGCGAAAGGCCACCGTCGGCACGGCCAGGCTCTCGTTATAGGGCACTCGCCGGCCGCCGTTGCGCGCCCGCATGACTTGGCGAAACTCCTGCCGCCGGAGTTCGCCCTTGCCGGTCGTCATTCGGCCCGGGCTGATCTCCGGCCGGGACGAGGCCGGATCGGCCGTCACAAACGGGATGGCGCGCCGCTGCGTACCGCAGTGGCGACAGAAATAGGCGTCCGGGCGGTTCGTCTCCCTGCAGTCAGGGCAGGCAACCCCTGTCTCCGGCGCAGCGCCGAGGTCAGCCGGGGCTGGCGCCGCGGCGCCGGCCAGGCCTGGGGCCGCGGTGCCGGCCGGGCCTGGGGCCGCGGTGCCGGCCGGGCCTGGGGCCGCGGTGCCGGCCGGGCCTGGGGCCGAGGCCAGGGCTTGGGCCGGGGCAGGGGCAGGGGCAGGGGCAGCGGCTGGCGTAGTGGCCCCGGCCGGGGCAGGGGCCGGGGCGGCCGGGGCCCGGGACTGGCGTAGTAGCCGCGGCCGGTGTTGGGGCCGGCGCCCGGGCCCTCGCTGCGGCCGAGGCTGGCGCAGTAGCCCCGGCCGGTGATGGGGCCGGGGCCCGGGCCGTCGCTGGGGCCGAGGCTGGCGCCGCGGCGCCGGCCGGGGCCGGCGGCGGGGCAGGCGCAGGCGTACCGCCCGTAGTCCGTCCCTCTGGCGATGGACTCGTGGCAGGAGCGCCGACGACGGTGCCGGCTTGCGGAGGGGCAGGCGAAAGACCAGCCCCGGTGCCAACGGACGACAAGTCTGGCCCTGCGCCGGGGATGCCACTCGGCGTGTCAGCCCCCGGCGCCGAGCCCAGCGCGGTGATTACTTCTGTGGCGTCCGATTCGCCGGCGGCGTCGTGGAAAGTGGCCCGCGAATTCCCGATCTTCACCTCGTCGCCGTCGCGGAGCCGGTAGGGGACCGTGAGCCGGTCGCCGTTGATATAGGTGCCGTTCGTAGATTCCAGGTCTTCCAGCCACACGCCGTCTGCCTCCCTGTGCAGACGGGCATGGCGTCGGCTGATCGCCGAGTCGGACACGGTGATGTCTGCGGAGGCGTCCCTACCGAGGATCTGATCGAATCCCGACGGGATGTCGACCACCCGACCGGCGGCGCCATTCGCGCCGGCGACGATTTCGAAAGAGGGTACCGGTGTCGCCATGGCCTTCACGTGTCCGGGTCAGATTTACTCCAACGCAAGCCCGTTGATCAGCCTGAGATCGTACCCCCCGAAGTCTCGCGGCTCAGAGGACTCCGGGTGGATTTGTCGCAGAGACAATTTTACGCCGGGCTGTAAATACCGGCGTCGACAGCTCGGTGGGGCGCGACTGGGCGACCGCCGGTAAGGACGGTCGACGCCTCAGCAGGACCGCGGCCGGCACGATTCCGGCCAGGGCAATACCGGCAGTCACCCACCACGCATGGCGGAAGGCGTTCAGGTGAGAAGCCGGGTTCCCCGCTGTCCCGAGGACGGCCACCAGGATGGCGACACCCAGGGCCAGTCCCGTCTGGCGGATCATGTTGACCACCCCCGAACCGGTGGCAAAGGAGGGCGGTGGGAGTGACGTCGACGCCGTTGCCATGAGTGTGGGCAGACGTCAAACCCACACCGATCCCGGTCAGGATCATCCCGGGGAGGATGCCAGACAGATAATTGGGGTCCACGCTGACAGCCAGGGCCCACCACGCCTCGCCAGCCCCGAAGACGAGGCTGCCCGCCGAGATCACGGCTGCCGGGCCGTACCGGGCGATGAGCCGACCAGCCAGCAAAAACGACATCACCGGCACCATGATTGGCCCCGGCGCAATAGCCAGCCCGGTTCGCAACGCCGACCAGCCCCATACGCCCTGTTCCCACAGGACGAGCGAGAGCAGCATGGCGCCGAACGAGACGGAAAAGAACAGGGCGACCAAGGACGCCCCGGTGAAGCTGCGGGAGCGGAACAGGTCAGGATGCACGAGCGGTGTCCGACTTCTCAGGCAGTGCAATACGAACAACCCGATGAGCAATACCGCACCGACCAAGCGTCCCGGCGATTCGCGGTGAGGTCCAGCCCCAGTCGCTCCCCTTTACCAGCCCAAAGGTGAGGGCGCCGATCCCGGCGGTCGCGAGTACGACCCCGAGTGGGTCGGGCCGCTCGGCGCCATGACCAGGGATGCGGGGCAGTCGCCTGACCCCGAAGAGCAACGCCGCCACGCCGACCGGCACGTTGACCAGGAACACCAGCCGCCAGTTGAGGGCCACCAGCAGTCCGCCGACCACGGGACCGAGCGCCGCCGCGATTCCTCCTGTGGCCGTCCAGGCTCGCACCGCTCCGGCCCGGCGCTCCGGTTCGTATGACGCCAGCACCAGGCCCAGCGAGGTCGGGGTCAAGAGCGCTGCGCCCGCCGCCTGCACCAGCCGGAAGCCGACCAGCATCGCCACGCTGGTGGAGGCGGCGCAGGCCGCCGAGGCCGCCGTAAAGACGGCGACCCCCAGCAGGAACCCCCGGTCCCGCCGGTAGTGGTCGGCGAGCCGACCAAAGAACACGAGCAGCGAGGCGTAGACGATGGCGTACCCATTGAGCACCCAGGACAGTTCTCCCAGGTTCGACGCCCCCAGGTCACGGGCGATTTGCGGGAGCGCCACGTTGACGATGAACAGGTCGAGACTCGCCATCACCACCCCTGCACAGACGATGAGCAGGACCTGACGGGACGAGTTCGCCCGCTCGGTGCGCCTTACCGCGCCGGGCGTGGGAACAATCGTGAGTTCTGTCACAGGACTGACTCTACCGAGTTGCGTTCTATTAAGCAACCCAGTAGCTTGGTCGCTGGCCGACTACACGCAGGAAAGGTCCTCGGCTCTTCTTGGTCAGGAGGACCGAGGCGACCGAGAAGAAAGTGTTCCTTTGGCGGGGGCAGCAGTCACTGCCGCATGTCGATCGGCGCCCGGCCGCGGTACTGGTTCAGGCCACCCGCCGGTGTCGGAACTGAGTCGATGAGGTCTGTTTCGTCTAGGACGCGGGGCGGCCGGTCGTGCCAAGCATCCAGCTCTCCGGGATCCCCATCGGGTGACGCCTCAACCGGAAGGTAGCTCTTGGCGCCTGACCCAACTGTCGATGTTTTGGCGCAGAACTGACATGGGCAACGAGCCACTATCAAGGATGGCGGCATGAAACTCGGGCAGGGAAAACGCCGGACCCAGCCGTCGCTGGACATCTGCTCTCAAGGCCAGAATCTCCGACTTTCCGGTCAGGTAGGCGAGGGCCTGGCCGGGCCAGGCAATGTAACGATCGATCTCGGCCGCCAGGAACGCCGGCGGCATCGGAACGTGGGCGATGAAGAACTCCGCGGCCTGGTCGCGACTCCACCCGAAGGCGTGCAGCCCGGTGTCCACGACCAGTCGGGCGGCGCGCATCAAGCTGGCGGTGATCGCTCCCAGGAGACTCCGCGGTGTCGGAGTAGAGGCCTGTCTCCTCGGCCAGCTGCTCGGCGTAGAGCCCCCAGCCCTCACCGAACACCGTGATGTGGTGCAGCCGCTGCAGGTCGGGCAGACCGCTCAACATCTGCACCCGCGACAGCTGGAGATGATGGCCGGGGACGGTCTCGTGAAAGGCCACCCCCTCGAGGTCCCAGCCCGTGCCCGCCGTCGGCGTCTCGGTGTTGAACCAAAACGTGCCCGGGCGGCCGCCGTCGAGGCGAGGCGGGGTGTAGTGGGGCGCCATCCCGCTGGCGGCAACTACCGATGGCATGGGCGTCACGACGCACGGGGGCGGTAACGGCTGCGGAAAGACTTCAGCCGCCTGGGCTTCCGCTCGCCGTATTGCGTGCACTGCCAACTCGATGGCGTCCTGCGGGCGCGTCTGGCGCGCCGAGTTGCGCAGGGCCTCATGTAGGGCCGGAAGATCGGCGAGCCCCAAGTCGGCACCAAGCTCGACGGCACGACCCTCGAGCGCCTCGATCTCCTCGAGTCCCTTCTGGTGGAGCTGATCCGCACGGAGCGGCAGCGTGGTATGCGAGTAGACGGCGCGCTGGTAGTCCGCGTCACCGCCGGGCAGGTACGTCAGTCCCGGTCGCTCCCCCGGCCGAGCTCGGGGCAGCACCTCACGGAGGTAATCCAGCCACCGGTTCAGGGCGGGCTTGACGATATCGTTCGCGATGGCGTCCCGTTCCTCTCGCCAGACTGCGTCCCCATCCCACCCCGCGGGCGGTTGTGGGGCCGATAGGGCCTCAGGCACGGGACGGCTGAGCACTCCCTCGGTCCAGGTAATGGTCTGTTCGACGAGTGGTGCGACGGGGAGCCGACCCTTGGCGGCGCCGATACGGAGTCGTTGGGTGTGCTGGTCGATCCAGCGGCCACTCTGGCGCAGGCGGATCAGATAGTCCTCCGCTGCTTCCGAGTCCGCCAGAATCGTGCGGGCGGCGACGGCAAGCAGTTCGCCCGGTCCGACCAGCGGCAGCGGGGTGACCGTGTGCTCGATCGGGGCCGAGTCGAGTTCGGCCAGCTGCTGCTCGGTATGCCCCAAGAGACAGCCGAGGGTTACGGCATCGAGCTCGGACAGCTCGGTGGCCTCCAGGCGCCGGACTTCGGAGGTCAGGTTTTGGAGCATCGAACGCCACGCCTCGTCGCCTGCCTCGCTCGCGTCGGGGACGCGGTCGTCGTAACCAGGGATGCCATAAGTGCTCGCAGCCAGTGGATGCACCGCCAGCCACTCGGCGTGGAAGCGGTCGGCCAGATCCCGCGACGAAGACATCGCGGTAGTCTGCCCGGCCCGCGGGACCGTCGCCACCCCCGTCACGCCGTTTTCAGCCGACGGTGCCGCCGATGGGCGGGTTCACCTCGGCCCGGCTTCGAGCGCCCCGCCGGCTGACGATACTGATGGGATGCATGAGACGTCGTTCGATCTGGCGGCCCTCCAGGAACTTCTCGACCAGAGCATGGCCCGGGCCGGGGGCCATCTCTCGAGCATCATTACTCGCGAGCGCCGGTTGACCGCAGCCCAGGTCTGCGAACGGCTGACGGGAATGTCACTGCTCGCGCTGGCGACCGTGACGTCCGACGGTCGGCCGCTCGTCGGCCCGGTCGATGGCATCTTCTACCGGGGATCGTTCTACTTCGGTTCCTCGCCTGACTCGGTCAGATTCCGCCACATCCGGCGCAACCCCCACGTCAGCGCCACTCATCTCCCCGGGGAGAACCTGGCCATCACGGTGCACGGAAAAGCCGTCCTCGTGGATGTGCGCAGCGTCGGACGGGACCGGGCTGCGCCAAACCCTTCTGGAGCTCTACCTGCCCAGGTACGGACCGGAATGGGAGTCTTTTCTTGACTCGGGACCCCTCTACGCCAGGGTCGACGCCTCCCGCATGTTCACTTTCCACATGGACGCGGAGAGCACCGGGTAGGCGGGCCCGACTGATCCGTCATCCGTCCGCGGCGCGGCGGTTTCGGGCCGGTATCCAGCGGCGTCCAATGGAGCAGCTGTCGAGTCCATACTCACCGCGGGCGAGTGAGGGCAGCGGGCCGGCGCGCTGGGGCGTCCACGCTTCGCGCCGAAAGTCCCTGGATCGAGACGTCTGGAGCGTAAACCGCGTTTCCGGGCACGCTGACGTCCACGCTTCGGCGCACAACAAAGCACCGGCGCGAAGCGTGGACGGTTCCGTGCGGGGTCACCGCGATTCGCCCCGCACAGCCCGTCGCGTACGCAAACCGCCCCAGTCGAGGGGCAGCCCCATCCGGCGACTTCCCCGAGAAGCCAACCTGGTCGGGCGCCGACAACCAACCCGCCCGCCTAGTCACCCGGCAGCCCGAGTCCGGGGTCAGGGCAACTTCACCCCGGGAAGGGTGGTCGCTGGCACCGTCACCGCCGGCACCGTCACCGCCGGCACCGTCACCGCCGGCACCGTCAGGGCACCGTCGCGGCACCGTCACCGCCGGCACCGTCACCGCCGGCACCGTCACCGCCGGCACCGTCACCGCCGGCACCGTCACCGCCGGCACCGTGACAGGGGGCACCGTCACCGGTGGCAGCGTGACACCCCCGCCCCTGGTCGGTGCCGCCGCAGGCACCGATGCGACCGGACCTGTCCCGGAACCGCCGCCTGCTGACCCTCCGGTCGCCGGCACCCGCCGGGCCCCCGGCAATGGAGCGCCGGGCCCACCGCCCACGCCACGATGAGCAGCTGCCCGCTCGCTGTAAAGCGGACCGGGCCCGCCGACCAGACTGAACAGCGCATGGAAACCTTGCCCTTCCGTCCCCCGCTCCCCTGGTTGAATCGGCCGGTAGTTGCGGCTCGGTATCCAGGCCAGCAGCAGCAGCCCGGCGAACACGCCCATGGCGGAAAGCGCCAGCGCGCGCCGGAGTCGATGGCCACGCGTGATCCGCCACACCCACGCCGCGCCCTTCCGAAACAGCTGGAACACCATGAGCAGCGTGCCCGTGATCGGGATGGCGAGCACCAGGACCTGCAGCGCATCAGAAAAGCCCCGGAGCGCATCGCCGTGGCCGAAGGCCTGCCCGGTTCCCCGACCGAGCCGGTCCGCGGAATCCCAGGATGTTCCGAGGATACGTGGTAGGTGGATGAGCACGATCAACAGCTCGAGAATGAGCAGGGGCACGACGATGAGCACCCAGGTGGTCACCGCCACTCGCACCCAGCGCTTGAGCGCCGTCACTCGCGGATCAGGGTTTCGCCAGAAGCGCAGGCTGCGCAGAATCGCCCCCATGCGGGCGAAGAGGTCCGGCACGCCGGTCAGATCGGCGACAATGTAATAGCCATCCAGTCGAACGACCGGGAGCAGCTGATGGGCGATCTCCATGTGCTCGATCACGACCAGCAGCAACAGCGCCTCGAGGTTGCGGGTCGTGGCGTACACACCCGTCGTGATCAGGATGACGATGACGTTGAAGTACACCCCTCCCAGGTCGGTCCGGAGCCGGCCTCGGCGACCCAGCCGGTAGGTGTCGCTGATATCGGTGTAGAACGCCGGCCAGGCCAGATACAGCCCGCACCCCATGCGGCCCGGCTGGGCGCCTCCGTACCGGCAAGCGGTGGCATGGCCGATCTCGTGAAAGGCGGCTGACACGACCACCGCGGCCAGCAATGGCAGGAACAGACCCGGGTGGTACAGGGCCTGGCGCAGGGCCTGCGCCACGCCCTGATCGAAGAAGATCCACCAGTCCGCCACGATGAGACCGAGTAGAAGAACGAGCAGCACCGGCGGGAAGAACAGCGGCCGGAACACGCCGCCGAGCGCCCCGGAGACCCGTTCCGAAACGACGCCGATCCGGTACCGGAAGGCCAAAAACGGATCCGGTCGGGGCGGTGCCGTGCTCGATCCGTCGACTTCCGTCACCAGATGTTGAGGCCGTAGCTTTTCCTCTATCAGAAAGTCGATATCTTCGTTGGTGAAGCCTCGCTGTACTTGCTCGCTGACCGCCGCGGCGATTTCCGCCGATCCGCGTTCGCCGTCGATCGCCTTCAACACCTCGTAAAGGACGGGTGGGAGCTGCAGAATCTGACCATCTGACCGGCGCACCAACGCGGGCGGCTCTCGGTACCCGGATCCCTGGTACTCACCGAGGAGTTCAAGACCCGGATCGCGTGCTGGGGCCGCCGGTTCTGGGGCCGCCGGCTCTGGGCCGATCAGCTTTTGGTTGCCCGTCGAATTTTCTGCAATCACCATTGCCGGGCCCGCTCACAGGCGCCGAATTCGGGGATGGATGCTCGGTAACAGGCCACGACTTCGGTAACTACCCATGCCACACGGGACCGCAATCGGCCCCGTTCTAGTGGATGGTGTTTTCCTTCCGGAGAAGCTGGGAATACCTACGGAAGCCTTGCCGGCGGCAAGCGCAGCACTCGACTAGCAAGGAGAAAGCCGAATGGCAGACTATCGACCCGTGACCCGCGAAGAACTTGACGGCCTCGCCGGTGAAACGCTACCCGAGCGGGCTGCGATGTCACTGATCAATGCCAACGTGGCGGTCCCGGTGAACGCGGCTGTAGCGGCCAACGTGCTGACCGACCACTCCACTTCGACTGCGACCAGCGCCCCGAACGGAGCTATCACCCAGCAGCCGAACCTACAGAGCTAACGGCAGTTCCGGGCCGGACCCGGCAGGACGTATCTTACTCCTGCCGGGTCCGGCCCTTTTCGCGTCCCGGCGGAAGTCAGGCGATCCCGCTGACCGCTTGTGACGCAAGCATCTCATGGATTGTTGTATCAGTTCGGGAGCGCCCCGGCTCTGAACCTCCCAAACGGTGAGGCGCGGCAACGACAAGGGGCAGTCACAAGCAATGAGGACGTCGGTCATCAGTTCACCAGGGACACCAGCCCCACGATTTGATGCGGCACCTGACGAGGCCTTTGATACGTTCGAAATTGGCCGACCAAATACTTGCGATCTGAGCTTCGTAAGGGTTGGATTCATCGAAAAAATCGCTGGTCACCAGAGTGGTGAAACTACAGCGATGCTTTCAAGCGTCAGGGCTGGTACCGTCGTCGCCATCGAGCGAAGGGCACACCTGGAATCCAGGTTCTCGAGAACAAAAGAATGGGAAATTACCAGGCAAGGCCGATTATTCGTTGGCCCCGCAGCTGATCCGCAGGGCGGGAGAGATCACTCATGACAATGCGTCCGAACAACTCCAGGCGCCAGCGTCGTCTTGGCCTGACCGGGCTGCTGGTCCTGTGTTGTCTGGTTGGGGCCATGGTGGTCATGCCGAACAAGGGCTACGCCGCCACATCGGCGTCGGACAACTTCGACCGGGCCAACGGGCCGCTCGGGCCGAACTGGACGAACCTGACCGACGGGGCCCTGACCATCTCCAACCAGATGGCCATGGGCACCAACGCCAACGGCAACTCGGGTGACGTCCGCACCGCCGAGACCTACGCCAACGACCAGTACTCCCAGATCACCGTGACCTCCACCGCCCTCACCGGCAGCCAGTGGATCGGCCCCATGGTGCGCGCCCAAAACGCCGGCAGCCGGCCTGTACGTGGGCATCTACTTCTGGAACAACGGCAACCCCGACCTCATGCTGTTCAAGCGCATCAGCGGCAACTGGACCCAGCTGGGCTCGACCTACGCCAGCGGCGCCCTGGCCGCCGGCACCACCCTCACCCTGACCGTGGTCGGCACCACCCTGACCTTCGCCCAAAACGGGGTGACCCGTATCACCGCCAACGACACCAGCCTGACCTGCGGGTCGCCCGGCATCATGGCCAACGGGGCCGCCACCGCCGGCAACTGGACCGGCGGCAACGTGGTGGGCAGCTACTCCATCGGCGGCAGCCTCTCCGGCGCTGTCGGGCACGGTGATCCTCCAAGACAACGGCGCCGACAACCTGACCGTGACCGCCAACGGCTCCTTCACCTTCGCCACCCTGCTGGCCCCCGGCGCCGCCTACAACGTCAGCGTGGCCACCAACCCCACCGGCCAGACCTGCACGGTCACCAACGGCTCGGGCACGGTCGGAACCGCCAACATCACCAACGTCTCCGTCACCTGCACCACCACCACGACCCAAACCGGCGGCGGCGGTTCGAGCGGGTCGGGGGCGGCGTCGGACAACTTCGCCCGGGCCAACGGGCCGCTCGGGCCGAACTGGACGAACCTGACCGACGGGGCCCTGACCATCTCCAACCAGATGGCCATGGGCACCAACGCCAACGGCAACTCCGGTGACGTCCGCACCGCCGAGACCTACACCAACGACCAGTACTCCCAGATCACCGTGACCTCCACCGCCCTCACCGGCAGCCAGTGGATCGGCCCCATGGTGCGCGCCCAAAACGCCGGCAGCGGCCTGTACGTGGGCATCTACTTCTGGAACAACGGCAACCCCGACCTCATGCTCTTCAAGCGCATCAGCGGCAACTGGACCCAGCTGGGCTCGACCTACGCCAGCGGCGCCCTGGCCGCCGGCACCACCCTCACCCTGACCGTGGTCGGCACCACGTTGACCTTCGCCCAAAACGGGGTGACCCGCATCACCGCCAACGACACCAGCCTCACCAGCGGGTCGCCCGGCATCATGGCCAACGGGGCCGCCACCGCCGGCACCTGGACAGGCGGCAACGTGGTGGGCAGCTACTCGGTCGGCGGCAGCCTCTCCGGCGCTGTCGGGCACCGTGGTCCTCCAAGACAACGGCGCCGACAACCTGACCGTCACCGCCAACGGCTCCTTCACCTTCGCCACCCTGCTGGCCCCCGGCGCCGCCTACAACGTCAGCGTGGCCACCAACCCCACCGGCCAGACCTGCACGGTCACCAACGGCTCGGGCACGGTCGGAACCGCCAACATCACCAACGTCTCCGTCACCTGCACCACCATCACGACCCAAACCGGCGGCGGCGGTTCGAGCGGGTCGGGGGCGGCGTCGGACAACTTCGCCCGGGCCAACGGGCCGCTCGGGCCGAACTGGACGAACCTGACCGACGGGGGGCTGACCATCTCCAACCAGATGGCCATGGGCACCAACGCCAGCGGCAACTCCGGCGACATCCGCACCGCCGAGACCTACACCAACGACCAGTACTCCCAGATCACCGTGACCTCCACCGCCCTCACCGGCAGCCAGTGGATCGGCCCCATGGTGCGCGCCCAAAACGCCGGCAGCGGCCTGTACGTGGGCATCTACTTCTGGAACAACGGCAGCCCCGACCTCATGCTGTTCAAGCGCATCAACGGCAACTGGACCCAGCTGGGCTCCACCTACGCCAGCGGCGCCCTGGCCGCCGGCACCACCCTGACCCTGACCGTGGTCGGCACCACCCTGACCTTCGCCCAAAACGGGGTTACCCGCATCACCGCCACCGACACCAGCCTGACCTGCGGGGCGCCCGGCATCATGGCCAACGGCACCGCCACCGCCGACAACTGGACCGGCGGCAACGTCGGTCGGGCAGCCTACTCGATCGGCGGCAGCCTCTCCGGCGTGTCCGGCACGGTGGTCCTCCAAGACAACGGCGCCGACAACCTCACCGTCACCGCCAACGGCACCTTCACCTTCGCCACCCTGCTGGCCCCCGGCGCCGCCTACAACGTCAGCGTGGCCACCAACCCCACCGGCCAGACCTGCACGGTCACCAACGGCATCGGGCACCGTCGGAACCGCCAACATCACCAACGTCGCCGTCACCTGCACCACCATCACGACCCAAACCGGCGGCGGCGGTTCGAGCGGGTCGGGGGCGGCGTCGGACAACTTCGCCCGGGCCAACGGGCCGCTCGGGCCGAACTGGACGAACCTGACCGACGGGGCCCTGACCATCTCCAACCAGATGGCCATGGGCACCAACGCCAACGGCAACTCCGGTGACGTCCGCACCGCCGAGACCTACACCAACGACCAGTACTCCCAGATCACCGTGACCTCCACCGCCCTCACCGGCAGCCAGTGGATCGGCCCCATGGTGCGCGCCCAAAACGCCGGCAGCGGCCTGTACGTGGGCATCTACTTCTGGAACAACGGCAACCCCGACCTCATGCTCTTCAAGCGCATCAGCGGCAACTGGACCCAGCTGGGCTCGACCTCGACCGGGCCCCTCACCGCCGGCACCACCGCTCACCCTGACCGCGGTCGGCGGCACCCTGGCGCTTTCGGTGAACGGGGTGGTCCGGTCAGCGCCTATGACACCAGCCTCACCAGCGGGTCGCCCGGCATCATGGCCAACGGGGCCGCCACCGCCGGCACCTGGTCAGGTGGCAGTGCCGGTTTCCAAGTCTCCTATTCCAGCACGGACCCGACAGGCATCGTCTCCTACAACATGATCTCCGCCAACAATGGCTATGGCGTTCAGACCCTGCGCGTGCTGCAGCCGACCCATCCCGCGGCCGGGGTTGCCCACAACTTCCTCTTCGTGCTTCCCGTCGAAGCCGGACTCGGCACGCATTACGGCGACGCCTCTCCACCCTCCAGGCGTTCGACGCGGAGGACAAGTACAACCTGACGATTATCGAACCGACCTTTGATATCGAACCCTGGTACGCGAACGTTCCCGGCGACCCCAACCTCCAGTACGAGACCTTCATGACCACAGAGCTGGTGCCGTGGGTCAAAGCCAACCTCTCCACGACCGGCACCGAGCAGAACTGGCTAATCGGGTTCTCGAAATCCGGCTATGGCGCCCAGGACCTCATTCTCAAACATCCCGACCTGTTTGCGTTGGCGGCATCGTGGGACTTCCCGGCCGATATGTCCACCTACACCGAATATGGTACGAGCACCCAGGGGTACGGAACCCAGGCCAACTTCGCCGCGAACTACGAGCTGACGGCCGGGTTCGTCGCCGCCCACGATACGCCGTTCCTCTCCGCGAACCGCATCTGGATTGGAGGCTACGCTCTCTACCAACAGGATATGACGGACTACGACGCGCTCTTGACGTCCCAAGGTGTGGTGCACACCGACGGACTGTCGCAGGCGCTGACCCACCGTTGGGATAGCGGCTGGATGCCGGCGGCCGTAGCCGGCTTGTACCAGGAAAGCCTCCAGTACCCATGACCGGCCCGGAGGTGTCGCGACCCGCACCTCCGCCAGCCGATGCTGACTGACGAGCTGCTGCCGTCGGGCCTGCCGACTCCCGCCACGGTCGTACTGGCCGATCGTCTCGAGCGCAACTTGACTGGCATGGCCGCTTTTGCCCGCCGGATTGGGGTGGCGCTGCGGCCCCACGCCAAAACCCACAAGTGTGCGGAGATCGCCCGGCGCCAGCTGGCGCTCGGGGCCCGGGGCATCAGCGTGGCGACCATCGGGGAGGCCGAGATGCTGACGGCGCCCGGGATGATGGGCGACCACGCCGTCCCGAACGTGGACGACGTGTTCATCGCCTATCCGCTGTGGCTAGGCGAGGACGGCCTATCGCGGCTCCGCGCCATTTCAGACCGGGCTCGCCTGAGCGTGGGAGCCGATTCGGCCGCCGGGCTGGCTCGGCTGGCCCCGCTGGCCGGCCGAGCGCGGATCATGATCGAGGTCGATTGCGGGCTGGGGCGGACCGGTGTGGCCCCGGATTCGGCAGCCGGTTTAGCGCGGCGCGCCGGCGAGCTCGGTCTGGAGGTCGGTGGGGTCTTCACGTTTCCCGGTCACAGTTACGCACCCGGCTCGGCCGCGGCGGCTGCCGCCGACGAAGCCACCGCGCTCGACGACGGCCGCCGAAGCGCTGGCCCAGATCGGTCTCGCCCATCTCGAGCGTAGCGGCGGCTCGACCCCGAGCGCCCGGCTGACCGGGGCTGACGCCCTGACCGAGCTGCGACCAGGCGTCTACGTGTTCCAGGACGCCCAGCAGGTCGAACTGGGGACGGCCGAACTGGATGAGGTGGCCCTGCTCGTGGCGGCCACAGTGGTGAGCCGGCCGGAGCGAAGCCGGTTCGTGCTCGACGCCGGCTCCAAAGTTCTGGGCCCAGACCGGCCCGCCTGGGCGAGCGGTCACGGCCGTCTGGCCGGGTGGCCGGATGCGCGCGTCACCGGACTCTGGGAGCACCACGCCGTGGTCACCCTGGACGGACCGGGACCGGAGCTCGGTGACGTGGTGGCGGTGGTGCCGAACCACGTCTGTACGGCGGTCAACCTCGTGCCCGAGCTGCTCGTCGTCGACCAAGCCCGGGTGGTGGATCGCTGGGCCGTGGCGGCCCGAGCCGCCAACCGCTGACGCCGAGGTAGCGACCTGTTCGGTTGTTGGCCTGACGCCGAGATAGCGTCCTGTTCAGTTATTGGACTGAAGCCGAGAAAGCCTGCTGATCAGTTGTTAGATGGCGTCCAACGGCGATCTTGCTGATGACTGGAGGACTGGCTGGCCAGGGCGGCGCCGGCCAGGTCAGAGAGCGCCACTGCGGCCAGCCGGCGGTCCTGCGATATCGGGATGCCCAACGCCGGGCCCCGCAGCACGTACGAACCGAAGCGGTGGTGGCCCGCCTCGACCGGAAGCAACACATCCCGGCTCGGTAGTCCCTCTCTGTTCAGATCCCAGTCGAGGTAGCCGTAGTGCAACTCGCCGGACCGCTCGAGTAGAGGACCGTTTTGGGCGTCAACGTCCGGATCAAACTGGCAATCGACCAGGAACAGCAACTCGGTTAATTGTTCGCCGACCAACGTCACAACCTGCTCGGCGCGGCTGCCCGCGGCGAGCATCTCGGCGACGACGTACAGGTTGACTACCTCGCTGCGAGCTATGGTCGTCTCGCCCCGAGCCTGCCGCCGCCGGACCGCGACTTCACCCACCACAACGCCAACTAAAGCCAGCAGGAGGGTGGTTTGCACGTCCGTACCGCGCTGGATGGAGAAGCTTTCGTACGGCTTTGTCAGGAAGAGGTCAAACCACACTCCGGCCGAGACTCCGGCGATCAGCGCCGCCAACCTCCGCCCCGGCAGCACGACGAAAGCAACCACGACCACCATGGCCAGGGCCAGGTCGGTGTTGGTTACGTGGCTGCGAAGCGGAGTCATCAGGGCGGCCGCCGCCGCCGGCCCCAGCAGAGCCAACAACAGCGGATAATGGCGGGTGATCTGGGCTCCGGAATCCATGCCTGGAACCTCCTGAACACTGGGATCGCAGGGTGCCGCCCGGACTGACCGGTTCGGCAGCCGACCAGGCTTCCCGGCACACCAGGTGCAGAATACCAATCCCTCCGAGCGTCGAGGGCGTCGCTACCATCGTGGTTGGAGGTCGTCGTGACTGACGCTGGTCAATTGACCACGTACCTGGGCACTGCCCCGGGGGTCGGCAAAACCATGGCCATGCTGGAGGAGGGCCGGCGTCGCGCCGAGCACGGGCGAGCGCGTGGTGGTGGGGTGGGTAGACCACCATGACCGGCCCGATACCCGCGCTCAGGTCGGCGACCTGGAAGTGATCGACCCGGGGCCATACCGCTACCACGGCCACGATTTTCTCGAACTCGACGTGCCGGGTGTGCTGGCCTCGAACCCCGACGTGGTGATCATCGACGAGTTGGCGCACAGCCTCCCGGACGGCACCAGGAAGCGGTGGATGGACGCCGCCGACCTGCTGGCTGCCGGGATCGACGTGGTCACCGGCGTGAACGTCGCCAACCTGGTGTCGGCACGGGATTTCGCGGCCGCGTTTGACCGGTGCCGGGGTAGTGGAGTCGGTTCCGGACGACTTCGTGCGATCCGGCCAGGTGGTGCTGGTCGACCTTCCACCCGAGGTATTGCGCCGGCGGATCGCCTCTGGTCAGGTGTACTCGGCGGACCAGTTAGGTGGCGCTCTGGCGGAGTACTTTCGCGTCTCCGAACCTCGAGGCCCTCAGCCGGCTCGGTCAGGCCTGGATGGCCGGGACCGTCGAGCAGACCGGCGCCGACTTGCTCGCCGAGCGGGGCCTGGCCGGCGAACCCGCTCGCCCGATCGTGCTGGCCGGCGTGTCGGACTCGGCTTGGGGTGAGGCGGTGATCCGGCGGGGCGTCGAACTGGCCTGTGACAACGACGCCGATCTGCTCGTCGTACACGCCAATATCGCCGACGGCACCGCCCGGTCGCCTCGGAGCCGCCTGGGTGATTACCAGGACCTGACGGAGGAAATGGGCGGCAGCTATCAGGAAGTGCTCGGCGAGTCGCCGAGCCGGGCCCTGGCCGAGGTAGCCCGATCCAGCAAAGCGTCAACCGTGGTGGTCGCCAGTCACCGAAGCCGCCTCGGCGAGCTGCTGCGGGGGTCCGTCGCCACGCAGCTGCGCCGCCTGCTGCCCGACACCACGGTCGAGGAGGTCCGTAGCCGTTCTTGAACGGTGTCGTTCCGAGACCATCCTGGACGGTCATGACTCGTCGTCGGGCAGGGGCTCGTCGGGCTTCGCCCGGTGGCAACTCGCGACGGGCGATGACATGGACGTCGATGCCGACTGCGCCGGCCTCCCGGATGATGCGCCGCACAATCGGACCCTCCGCCCATTACCTCTTGCCACCGGCTGCGCTGGCTGGAGCCGATCACGATCTGCGTGATTTGATGTTCCCGAGCGAAGCCCGTGATGCCGCGAGCCGGGTCATCGGCCTGGATCTCGTGCCACCGGGCGCCCAGACTCTCGGCCAGTTCCCGCAGCGCCAATATGGCCTTACGGTCGCTGCCGCGGCTCGACTCATCACCGCTGATGTGGACGACATCAAGCTCCCCCTTAACGCGTGCCGCGATACGAGCCGCCCGGCGCATGAGCATGTCCGTCCCCGGCGCCGCCGTGACAGCGACCAGTATGCGCTCGGTCGTCTCCCATAAACCCTGCGCTTGATGGCGACGGAGGTGTTCGAGCAAATTTTCCTCGGTCTCGTCGGCCAGGAAGCGCAGGGCCAGCTCGCGGAGGGCGATGAGGTTGTCAGTACGGAAGAAATGGGTCAGTGCCTGGGGCACCTTTGCCGCCGGATAAATGTTGCCGTGCAGCATGCGGCGCCGGAGTTGTTCGGGGGAGGAGTCGACCAGCTCGATCTGGTTGGCCTTGCGCACGACCCAGTCGGGGACCCGCTCGCGAACCTGGGCGCCTGTCATTTGTTCGACGGCGTCGGCCAGGCTTTCGAGATGCTGGATGTTCACCGTCGTGATGACATCGATGCCGGCGTCGAGCAGTTCGAGGACGTCCTCCCAGCGCTTCGCGTGTCGCCCCGAACCAGGTACGTTGGTGTGGGCCAGCTCGTCCACCAAGGCCACCTGGGGGTGGCGCCGGAGCACGGCGTCGAGGTCCATCTCCTCGAACGTCGCGCCCCGATAGTCGACCGTCTTGCGGGGCACGATCTCGAGACCTTCCACCAGCTCCTCGGTGTGCGCCCGGCCGTGAGGCTCGACGAAGCCGATGACGACATCAGTACCACGCGCCGCCCGCCGCCGCCCCTCGTTGAGCATGGCGTACGTTTTGCCCACCCCGGCCGCGGCGCCCAGGTAGATACGAAAATGACCGGCTGCCTCGACGACATCGGCCGCCTCGCCGGCCTCAGTGAGTTCGCTGCTCATGACGACCAGAAGCTCACTTAGCTCAGCTCGGCCTGACGGCCTGACGGCCTGACGGCCTGACGGCCTGGCCTGGGCGTCGAGTCGGGCGCCCCCGCCACAACGTAGAGCAATTGCTCCCGGGCAACGGCCTGCCCTTGTGACGCGAACGAGCACTATGTCGCCACGACGTCACAGTCACCGATGAGCCCGGCCGACCGGTTGTGACCGAAAATGGCCTGGAGCGGCTTCCGGTTGGGCCATCCGGAGGGGAAAATACCAACCCGGCCGGCTGGTGGCCCCGCTACCTCAGCCAGACGGAATGGCTGTGGCCCGCCGCATGGCGGCCGCGCCTACCATCGACGGGGTCGCACTGGGATGGAGATGTTGCGTGACACGCTGTTCGCAACGCCGCCGAGGACCCAAGGACGACGAGAACGACGAGGATCGCCAACGTCCGTGACCCGCCTCCACGCCGGTGCTGCGCGCCGTGCTAGAGACCAGCGAAGACGCCATATTCACCACCGACGGCCGGGGCCGCATCACGACCTGGAGTCGCCGCCTGTGAGCGTCTCTTCGGGCACCCGGCCGGCGGCGTGATCGACCAGGATCTGGCCGTCTTTTTCCCCGAACACTTGCACGCCGAAGTGACTAGCTGTGACGGCGCGGGCGCTTGCCGGCGAGTACGTCCGGCAGTTCGAGACCGAGGTGCTGCGACCGGAAGGACTCCCCACTCCGGTTTCCATGTCGATGTCCCCGGTCGGGGAGGCCGTCTCGTGGTCGTGGTGCGAGACACCACCGAGCAGCGACTGGCCCAAGCAGCCCTGGCCGAGGCGGAGCGGCGGCTGGAGGAGGGCGAGGCGCTCGCCCATGTGGGCAGCTGGCTGTGGGACGTGCGCACCGGTGCCGTGCAGTGGAGCACCGAATTCCACCGCTTCCATGGGGTCGATCCGCTCATCTTCGACGGAACGTTCGAGTCGCATCTGGCCGTGGTCCATCCCGACGACCGCGACCGGGTCCGGGTCAGGATGGAGGGGGCCGTGGCAACCGGTCGTCCCTTCGAGGACGAGTATCGCATCGTCCGGCCTGATGGCGAGCAGCGCCTGATGCGGGTGCGGGCCCAGCCGGCCCTGGGCTCAGATGGGACCGACGGTAGGCCTGCGCGGTAGCGGTCACGACGTCACGGACAATTGCAATCAGATAGACAGTTTGCCGTCCAGCGGGTCAGTCCCGGCCGGTCAGGTTGCGGACGCGGGCGACCAGGTCGCCGCCCGACGCCGTGGCCGGATGGCCGCCATCGGCTATGGAGGCCAGCTCGCGGAGGGTGGCCCCCACCTGAGCGCGCGCCGCCGCCATCACATCCGAGAACTCGTCGGTTTCGCACAGCGCCTTGAGGGAGTGGGTCAGCTGGTCAAGGTCCTTGCCGCCCGTCTTGGCTCCGATCAGATAGCCGACGGCCAAGGCGATGAGGAATGTTCAAGGTGCGTCCTCCGGTTCGGCTTCGACCTGCAGGCGCACCCGCACGTCGGGGTAAATGCGCAACATGAGCACCGTGGGCGACGGTATGGCGAAGTCCCGGATATCGAGTACCTGCTCGCCGGTGATGACGAGCCGGTGGCCAGCGGATCCGACGCTGACCGCCCCCGTCACCGGCACGCGTCACTCCGTGGAAGGTGACGGCGCCCTCCAGGTTGTAGCGGTCGCCCAGACCGCTCGGGCGCGCAGTTGCGCAATTCGACCATGGCCGTCGGAAATCGGCGGGCGTCGATGCGGCGCAGCAGCTCGGCGTCGTAGAGGCCGTTGCCGGAACGAAGCCCGGCCACGTCGATGACGATGTGACCGGACACCTCGCCATCGGTGTCCACCATGCCCTGCTGCACCGCGGCGTGGATGGATCCGCTGACACCGATGGCACCAAAGCTGAGGGGCCCAACTGTGGAACGGACCTCGATCAGTACCACCGATCGATCCGGCACCAACCGGAACCATCGCGGCGCTCCCGGGCGTCGGCGGCCCGCGGCGAGTGGCCTCTCGGTGAGGGCCGTAGGCCGGAGATCCGCCGTCCCGGCGGCCGTGACGACAGCGAAATCCACCCGGCGCCGGCGCGCCCAGGCTGGAGGACCGCCCGACCGGCGACCAGCCGAAGCCCAGCGCAGTCGACCAACCTCCTTCCACTCTCGGCCAGTACCGACTCGGTGGTTCCCGTGGCCTGGTAGCGCCGCAGCACCTCGCCCAGGCAGTCGTGTTCTTCCTCGACGACGCCCATCCACGCCCGCAGGACCCGTTCGCCGAGCGGCGTTATGCCATACACGCGGCGAGACTGGCCCGCGGTCCGGTGCTGGGACGACGATTCCACCAGCTGGTCCCGCTCCAGCTGCGACAAGGCACGGTAGACGGCGGGCCGGTCCACGTGGCCGAGCCGGAACCCCCGGAGGCGCGGGACCAGCCCGTAGCCGTAGCCGGGCCGCTCGGAGAGCAGCAGCAGGATTGCCGGCAGCATGAACCGACGAGGAGGCGCCAACTCGAACCGCGACGACCCTCCGCACCGGCCGCACCGGCCGCACCGGACACACCGGTCGAACCGTGAGCTGCAGTCGGGGTGCTGTCGTCCATCGCCGCCAAGCCTTTCCGGCTCTCTTCCTACCGCCCGTCACCTGCGCATGTCAACGGTTGCGGACCCAGCGCCCGGGATGGGTGGACGGTGCAAAAGACACTCATTTACGGGTGGCTCGCGGCCCGCGGTATCACTACAAGGAGCCGCCAGTCCAGCGCGGCTTCACAACCAGGGGAGGATCTGCTGTGACGGCAACTGAGGCGCCAGCCGACGACACGGTCGTCCACGTCCTGTGGATCAACGCCGGGCTGAGCTGCGACGGGGATTCCGTGGCCTTGACCGCGGCCACCCAGCCGAGCATCGAGGAGATCGCCCTGGGCGCCCTGCCCGGGCCTCCCCAAGATTGCCGTCCACTGGCCACTCATTGACTTCGAGTGTGGTCCGGTCGGAGGAGCCGACGATTTCATCGAGTGGTTCTTCAAGGCCGATAGGGGCGAACTTGACCCTTTCGTCCTGGTGGTCGAGGGCTCCATTCCCAACGAGGCCATCAAGCGCGAGGGCTACTGGTGCGGGTTCGGCAACAATCCGGCCACCAATCAGCCCATGACGACGAGCGAGTGGCTGGACCGCCTCGCCCCCAAGGCGCTGGTGGTGCTGGCAGCGGGCACCTGCGCCTGCTACGGCGGCATCCACGCCATGGCCGGCAACCCCACCGGAGCCATGGGCGTGCCCGACTACCTGGGCTGGGGATGGAAGTCGAAGGCTGGCATCCCCATCGTCTGCGTGCCAGGGTGCCCGACCCTGCCTGACAACCTTTCCGAGACCATCCTCTACCTGCTCTACCAGGCCACGGGCCAGGCCCCCATGATCCCGCTCGATGACGCCCTGCGTCCGCAGTGGTTGTTCGGCGCCACGGTGCACGAGGGCTGTGACCGGGCCGGCTACTACGAGCAGGGCGACTTCGCCACTGAGTACGGATCTCCCAAATGCATCGTAAAACTCGGCTGCTGGGGTCCCGTCGTCAAGTGCAACGTCCCGAAGCGGGGCTGGGTCAACGGTGTCGGGCGGCTGCCCCAACGTGGGCGGCATCTGCATCGGCTGCACCATGCCGGGCTTCCCGGACAAGTTCATGCCCTTCATGGACGAGCCGCCCGGGGCCCGGCTCTCGACCCTTGCGAGCGGACTGATGGGCGGAGCTGTCAGGGGGTTGCGGAAGATCACTGCCAAGACGGTCGACGAAGAGCCCAAGTGGCGCACCCCCGGCCGTGAGCTTGTCACCGGCTACAAGGGAACGTGGAGGTAGGGCGATGGTCACCGAGACAGCGACTGAAGGCGCGACCGGGGGCGGCGACGGCCTGGTCGAGATGGCCTGGGATCCGATCACCCGCATCGTGGGCAGCCTCGGCATCTACACCAAGATCGACTTCGGCACCGGCCGCGTGGCCGAGTGCCACAGCACATCGTCCATTTTCCGGGGCTACAGCATATTCATGAAGGGAAAAGACCCCCGGGACGCGCATTTCATCACCAGCCGCATCTGCGGCATCTGTGGTGACAACCACGCCACCTGCTCCTGTTACACCCAGAACATGGCCTACGGGATCCACCCTCCGGCCCTGGGAGAGCAGATCGTCAACCTGGGCGAGGCTGCCGAATACATGTTCGACCACAACATCTTTCAGGAAAACCTCGTCGGCGTGGACTTCTGCGAGAAGATGGTGGCTGAGACGAACCCCGGCGTCCTGGAGCAAGCCAACCGCACCGAAGCCCCGCAGGCCGGCGCCCACGGCTACAAGACCATCGGCGACATCATGCGGTCGCTGAATCCCTTCTCGGGCGAGTTCTACCGGGAGGCTCTGCAGGTCAGCCGCTACACCCGGGAGATGTTCTGCCTGATGGAAGGCCGCCATGTGCACCCTTCGACCCTCTACCCGGGAGGCGTGGGGACAACGGCGACGATCCAGCTCTTCACCGACTACTACACGCGGCTCATGCGCTACGTGGAGTTCATGAAGCGGGTCGTGCCGATGCACGACGATCTCTTCGACTTCTTCTACCAGGCGCTGCCGGGCTACGAGGCGGTCGGCCGGCGCCGGGTGCTGCTGGGTTGCTGGGGGGCGTTCCAGGACCCCGCCGTCTGCAACTTCAGGTACGAGGACATGACCAACTGGGGCCGGGCCATGGGGGTCACGCCCGGCGTGGTAGTCGACGGCCAGCTCGTCACCAACGACCTGGTGGAGATCAACCTCGGCATCAGGATCCTGCTGGGTCATTCCTTCTACGACGACTGGGAAGACCAGGAGATGTTCGTCACCCACGATCCGTTGGGAAACCCGGTCGACCGGCGCCACCCCTGGAACCAGCACACCAACCCGCAACCCCAGAAGCGGGACTTTGACGGCAACTACAGCTGGGTCATGGCGCCGCGCTGGTTCGATGGCAACGACCACCTGGCCCTCGATACTGGTGGCGGTCCACTGGCCCGGCTCTGGTCGACCGCCCTGTCGCGGCTGGTCAACACGGATCACCTCAAAGCCACCGGCGACAGCGTGGTCATCAACCTGCCGAAGACGGCGCTCAAGCCTGCGGTGACCCTGGAGTGGAAGGTGCCGCAGTGGTCCAACACCATCGAGCGGGACCGGGCCCGGACCTACTTCCAGGCCTACGCCGCGGCCGCCGCCCTGGACTTCATCGAGAAGGCGCTGGCCGACGTCAGGGCCGGCAAGACCAAGACGTGGGAGCCATTCGACGTCCCCGACGAGGCGATCGGCTGTGGGTTCACGGAGGCGGTACGTGGCGTCCTGTCGCATCACATGGTCATCAGGGGCGGCAAGATCGCCAACTACCACCCGTACCCACCCACACCCTGGAACGCCAATCCACGCGACAGCTACGGCACCCCCGGACCTTACGAGGATGCCGTCATCGACACGCCGATCTTTGAGGAGAACGACAGGGAGCACTTCAAGGGCATCGACATCATGCGTTCGGTGCGCAGCTTCGATCCCTGCCTGCCCTGCGGTGTGCACATGTACCTGGGCAAGGGGAAGCTTCTGAAGAAGATCCATTCACCCGACCCAGGTGGCGCATCCCGAGCTGGCCTGAGCGCGGGGCTCATATTCATGACGGCACCACAGGATCTGCGGGCCACGGGCGATCGCCTCGAGCGCCAGCTCGAGGAGTTCGAGGCCACCTGCGATCCGGCCACCTACGAGCGGGTCACGGGGCTGTTGCACCTGGTCGTCGACCTCTATGGCGCCGGCCTCTCCAGGATGGTGGAGATCGTCAGGGCCCGGGCTCCGGACGTCCTGGACGGCCTGGCCGCCGACGAACTGGTGGCCAGCCTCCTGGTCGTTCATGGCCTCCACCCCCAGTCCCTCTCCGGGCGGGTGCAGGTCGCCCTGACCCGGGTCCGACCGCTCCTCGCCGCCCACGGCGGCGACGTGGAGCTGCTCGGCGTCGACGAGGACGTGGGCGCCGTCCGGCTCCGACTCCTGGGCAACTGTGACGGGTGCCCCTCCTCATCGGTCACGCTCCGGGCCGCCGTGGAAACGGCGATCACGGAGGCAGCCCCCGAGATCGTCCGTCTGAACGTCGACCAACCGACCCCGCCGGGTCCCGGGGTGCCCGTGGCCATCTCCACCAAGCCGGCGTTCACCGAATGCCCAGCGGACCTGGCCCGGACATGAGTACCGGCGACGCCGGCAATCCCCTGGCGGTGCTGCAGCGCATTCGGCAATCGCCGGGGCGCGCCTCCCCGCCAGAGACAGAGGACCTGGAGCGGTGCGACCTGTGCAGGGAACCGATCCCGGCCGAGCCACCGCCATCTCGTCGACGTCCGGGCCCGCCGCCTGATGTGCGCCTGCCGGGGTTGCTATCTGTTGTTCACCGCTGAAGGGGCTGGAGGCCTGCACTACCGGGCCGTACCTGACCGCTACCTGGCGCTTTCCGGGGTTCCGCTGTCGGAGGAGCAGTGGAATTCCTTGCAGATTCCGGTGGGCATGGCCTTCTTCTTCTTCAACTCCTCCTTGGGGCGGGTAGCCGCGTTCTACCCGGGACCCGCCGGCGCCACCGAGTCCGAGCTGCCCCTGCAAACCTGGCGGGATCTGGTAGCCGTCTACCCCGAACTCGCCGCCATGCAGCCCGACGTGGAGGCCTTTCTCGTGGACGCCCGGGAGCGCGGCGCCGGCAGGGAGTGCTTCCTGGTGCCCATCGACGCCTGCTACGAGCTGGTAGGCCACCTGCGCAGGCTGTGGAAGGGCTTCGACGGCGGCCGCGACGCCCACTCCGCCATGGACACCTTCTTCACCGCGGTCCGGAGACGGGCGCCATGAACAACCTGGCCTTCGAGGTCCTTGAGGCCCGGGCCGAGGCGCACGCCGTCGTGCCGACGATCATGCTGCGCGCCAGGGTCACCGAGACCGGTGGTCGCACCGTCCACGCCCTGGTGCTGCGCGGCCAGATTCGCATCGAGCCGCAACGCCGCCGCTATCAGGCCGGCGAGGAAGAGCGCCTGTACGACCTGTTCGGAGAGACAGCCCGGTGGGGCGAGTCCCTCCGCCCGTTCTTGTGGACCCACGTTGCCACCACGCTTCCCGCCTTCAGCGGCTCCGCCGAGTTCGATCTCCCCGTGGAGTGCACTTACGACCTCGAGGTGGCGGCCACCAAGTACCTGCACGCCCTGCAGGGCGGCGAGATCCCGCTGCTCCTGCTGTTCTCCGGCACGGTGTTCACGCCGCGGCGATCGGGGTCTAGCGGTGGAACCTATTTCCTGGGACTCCGAGGCGACGGTCCGTCTCCCGGTGTCGGTGTGGCGGGAGGTCATGGACCTCTACTTTCCCAACAGCGGTTGGCTGCGCCTCCACCGTGACACCCTGGACCGCTTGCAGCGATTCAAGTCGGCGCAAGCGGTGCCGACCTGGGATCAGGCTGTCGACGTCCTGCTCAAACTGGCCGGCGAGGCCGGCCCGTGACCCGGGCCGCTTCGAACCGCTTCGCGGCCGCCCGGGCCGTGGCTGACGCCGTGTTGTACGAGGGGTACGTGCTGTATCCCTACCGGGCGTCGGCACGCAAGAACCAGTTGCGTTGGCAGTTCGGGGTGATCAGTCCGCAGGCGTTCAGCGCCGCCGATCCCTCCGAGCGGTCGTGGCTGGGCACGGAATGCCTGCTCCAACCCGGCCCCACCGGTTTGGTGGCCGTGCGGGTCCGGTGCCTCCAGGTACAACACCGGGCCGTGGAGATGGCCGGGCTGGCCGGGGCGGCCTTCGCGCCAGTCGAGAAACTCGAGGTCGACGGCCAGGTGTACGTCAACTGGGACGAGGCCGTGGAGCGGGTCGTGGACCTGCCGGGTCTGGCCCTCGCCGCGCTGCTCACCGATGCCCATGAGGAGCATTTCCAGTTGGCCGGCGGCACGGAGACGGAGCTGATCCGCGACGCCGCGGGGGCGACGGCGGGCCGCGTCGTCAGGATCCGGCAACCGCTCACCGGGCTGGTCCGCGTCCAGGCCACGCCGGCGGAGGACGACGCCCAGCTGGTCAGGATCTCGGTGGCCGTGCACAACCTCACGGCCTGGGCCGGTTCGGCCCGCCGCCAGGACGTCCTGGGCCACTCCCTGGCCGCCGTCCACGCCATGCTGGCGAGCGACGACGGCGCATTCGTCTCACTGCTGGACCCGCCTCCGCCGGCCGCCCCGGCCGCGGCCGGTTGCCGCCAGGACGGCCTCTTCCCCGTGCTGATCGGCGCGGGAGACGTGATGCTCGCCTCACCGATCATCCTCTACGACCGCCCGGAGGTCGCCCCGGAGAGTCCCGGCGACCTGTACGACGCCACCGAGATCGATGAGATCCTGGCCCTGCGGGTGCTCACCCTGACCGAGGACGAGAAGGCGGAGGCCAGGGCGACCGACCCCCGGGCCGCCACGATCATCGACCGCTGCGACGATATGCCAGCCGAGATGTGGTCCCGTCTGCACGGCGCCATGCGGGCCGTCGAACCCGTCCGGCCAACCACGCCGCGAACGAGGACCAGGAAGTTCGCTGGTGGGATCCCGCCGCCGACGCCGCGGTCGACCCCGGCGCCGACTCAATGGTGGTCCGCGGTGTAACGGTCCAGAAGGGAACCTGCGTCCGGCTGGCACCATCCCATCGGGCCGACGCCCAGGACCTGTTCCTGCGGGACCTGACCGCCACCGTGGCCGGCGTCTTCCTGGATGTCGACGGCGCCCGCCATGTCGCCGTTACCCTCGACGACGACCCGGCCGGCTCCGAACTGGCTTGGCAGGGCCGGTACCTGTACTTCCATCCCGATGAGATCATTCCGCTCGTGGGCCGGGATTCCCCATGAATGGCGACATCCTGGTGGCGGGGATCGGCAATATCTTCTTGACCGACGACGGCTTCGGTGTCGAGGTGGCCAGCCGCCTGGCCCGCCAATCGCTGCCACCCGGCGTCCGCGTGGCGGATTTCGGAATTCGCGGCGTCCACCTGGCCTACGAGCTGCTCGACGGGTACCGCGGTTTGATCCTCATCGACGCCGTGCCGATGGGCGAGCCCCCGGGCACGCTGGCGGTCATCCAGCCCGATGCTGACGACCCTGGCGACGCGGGTGACGGGGCGCGGGGCGGTTGTCGACGCCCACGGCATGAATCCCGAGGCGGTGTTGGCCACCCTGGTCCGCCTCGGCGGAAGGCTCGAACACGTGTATGTCGTCGCCTGCCAACCAGCCAGCCTGGAGGAGGGGATCGGTCTGACTCCTCCGGTGGCCTCCGCCATCGACGGGGCGCTAGACCTGTGCCGTCAACTCCTCATCGACGAGTTTCAGCCCGCCGAAGAAGGGACAACCCTGTGATCGTGCCCGTCGACCCGATGCTGGCCCCGGATGCGTCGTCCGGCCGGGGGGTTTTCGCCTTCTCCGATATCGCCCGCTACCTCAAGATCAGGGAGCTCCGAAATGGCCCGCCCGCATAATGGATCCCGTCGCCCCCGCTTTCCCGGCCTCGGATTGTTCGCAGACCTCCAGCGCTACCTCAGGATGCGGAGGATGTAACAACCGGTGGCCCGCTACCGGATAGTCCCAGAGCGTTCGACGGTGTCGATCAACGCCCGGTCCAACGTGCACCCGATCCATTCCACCACGACCGGGCTGGAGGGCTTCGTCGATCTGGAGGTCGTCCCGGACGGCGGTGTCGACCTCGACGTCAAACCGGCGGCCCAATTGTGCTAGCCGTTCGCCGGCTTTCTTCGGGAATTCGCTTTGAGGACCGGGAGCTGCAGAAGCGCATCGACGCCCGTCGCTATCCTACGATCACCGGCGTGCTGGAAGCAATCGAGCGAGGCGAACTCCGATAGCTGTTACCGGGTCACCGGCACCGTCACCTTTCGGGGCAAGGCCCGCCGTCACCAAGACGAGATGTCCATCCGGCAACTGGACGACGACACGCGTGACGCTCGCCGGCCAGTCCCGTTTCGATATCAGGGACTTCGGCATGGAGCCACCCCGGTTCTTGATGCTCAAGGTCGACCCGCAGGTGCAGGTGGCGGTGGACATCATCGCCAGGAAGGAGCCCTGAGCCGCCGTGCACGAGTTGGGTCTGTGCAGCTCGATCGTCGAGGCTGTCGAGCGCCGCGCCGGTGACCGGTCCGTGGCCCGTGTCCGGGTGCGGGTGGGGCAACTCCACCACGTCCATCCCCATGCTTTTGAACAGTCCTTCGCCGTGGCGGCCACCGGCACCGTCGCCGAGAATGCCGTCGCCGAACTGGTGCTCCTTCCGGTCCGGGCCCGCTGCACCGCCTGCGAGACGGATTGGGAGTGCGACGAACTCCCGATCGCCTGCGACCTGTGCGGATCGGCTGGACCGGAAATCATCGGCGGCGACGAGCTGGTGCTGGAATCGATCGAGTACCGGGGGACCGGGTAGAGGACGAGAGTCGGTATGTGTTTGGGCATTCCTGGACAGGTAGTGGAGCTGGTCGACAGCAACGACCACCTGGCCCGGGTCGACGTCTCCGGCGTGACCCGCGTCATCAATATCGGCCTGCTCGAGGATGAGCACCTGCAGCCGGGCGACTGGGTGTTGATCCACGTGGGCTTCGCCATGTCGAAGATCGACGAGGAGGAGGCCACGCTGGCCCTCGCTTCCCTGCAGCTCATGGGACAGGCCTATGGGGACGAACTCAACGCCCTCTGGAACTCACGGATAAACACCACTTAGGGGAAAAAGAGCATGCGTTTCGTTGACGAGTACCGCGATCCGACGACCGCCCGGGCGCTCGTAGCCCGCATCACCGAGCTGGCCGGAGATCAAGAATTCAAATTCATGGAGGTGTGCGGCGGACACACCCATACCATCTACCGGCACGGCATCGAGCACGTGCTGCCCTCTTCGGTCGAGCTGGTGCACGGCCCCGGCTGCCCGGTCTGCGTCATCCCCATGGGCCGGGTGGACGACGCCATCTGCGTGGCGAAAGAGCCGGGCGTCATCTTCACCTCCTTCGGCGACATGATGCGAGTACCGGGGGGCCAGGGGAACCTGCTCAAAGCCAAGGCCGAGGGCGCAGACGTGCGCTTCGTCTACTCGCCGCTCGACGCCCTCCGGATCGCGACCGACAATCCCGGCCGCCAGGTGGTCTTCTTCGCAGTTGGATTCGAGACCACCGCCCCGTCAACGGCCCTCACCCTGCTACAGGCCCGGTCCCGGCAGATCCGCAACTTCAGCGTCTTCTGCAATCACGTCACCATCGTGCCACCCATCAAGGCCATCCTGGAGTCGCCCGGATCTGCGCCTCGATGGCTTTCTCGGACCGGGCCACGTCTCCACGGTGATTGGACAGCGGCCCTACCGCTTCGTCCCGGCGCAGTATCACAAGCCCCTGGTGACCGCCGGGTTCGAGCCACTTGACATCCTGCAGGCGATCGCCATGCTGCTTACCCAGATCCGGAACGGGCGCTGCGAGGTCGAGAACCAGTACTCCCGGGTGGTGCGCGAAGAAGGCAACCCCCGGGCGCTGAGCCGTGCTGGCCGAAGTATTCGAGTTGCGGCCCCATTTCGAGTGGAGGGGATTGGGCTTCATCTCGCAAAGCGCCCTCAAGCTGCGCCACGGGCTTCGCGGCTTTCGACGCCGAGCAGCGTTTCCAGATCCCCAACGTGCGGGTGGCCGACCCCAAGGCGTGCCAGTGCGGCGAGGTACTCAAGGGCGTGATCAAGCCCTGGGAGTGCAAGGTGTTCGGTACCGGATGCACGCCCGAGACCCCCATCGGCACGTGCATGGTTTCCTCGGAAGGCGCCTGCGCGGCCTACTACAACTTCGGCCGGATGCACCGGGAGGCCGCCGTGACCCTGGGCAGGAAGCAGGTCCTGACCGGGTGATCACCGCGGCGCCTTCGGAGCGGCGGGTCCGCCACCGGATCCGGGTGGCGGGTGTAGTCCAGGGCGTCGGTTTCCGTCCGTTTGTGCATCGACTGGCCAACGAACTGTTCCTGGCCGGACACGTCGGCAATGACACCGACGGCGTATTCGTCGAGGTCGAGGGCAGCCCCACGCCCGGTCGCCCGGTTTCGGACCCGGCTGGTCCGGGAGGCGCCTCCCCTGGCCCGGGTTTTCCACGTCGAGACGACCAGATGGTCGCAGTCTTGGCGACGCCGGGTTTCGCATCGTCGAAAGCCAGCGACCAGGGCCCCGCCACGACCCTCGTGTCGCCGGACGTCGCCGTCTGTGATGACTGCCTCACCGAGTTGTTCGACCCCGGCCGACCGCCGCTACCGCTACCCATTCATCAACTGCACGAACTGTGGCCCCCGGTTCACTATCACGGTTCGGCTGCCCTATGACCGCGCGCACACCACCATGGCGGCCTTTCCGCTCTGCGCCGATTGCAGGAGTCGAGTACGAGGATCCGCCCGACCGGCGATTTCACGCCCAGCCGGTCGCCTGCCCGGTCTGCGGACCGCATGTCTGGTTCGAGGACGCCTCAGGCCGGGCGGCCCCAATGCACCGACCGGGGACGCCGCCTTCGCCGCAGCCCAGCAGGCGCTGGCGGCCGGCCGCATCGTGGCCATCAAAGGCCTGGGCGGTTTTCACCTGGCCTGCGACGCCACCGCAACGGCGGCGGTCGAGGAGCTGCGCCACCGCAAACACCGGATGGAGAAGCCATTCGCAGTGATGGTTGCGGACCTCACTGCCGCCCGGCACATCGCCGAGGTAAATGGGCGCGAAGCGGCCCTTCTCGCCAGCCCCCAGCGGCCCATCGTGCTGCTGCGCCACTCGCCCGGGCTCGCCCGTCACGCCCTGGTGTGCCCCGGAAAACCCGTATCTGGGTGTCCTGCTTCCCTACACGCCAGTGCATCATTTGCTCTTTCGCCCGATAGCTGCGGAGGCGATTCGCCCTGTCTCCGCGCCGAGCGTGCTGGTCATGACCAGTGGGAACCTGACGGACGAGCCCATCTGTTACCAGGACGACGATGCCCGGCACCGTCTGGGCGGCATCGTCGACGCATGGCTGCTTCACGACCGTCCCATCCACGTTCCCTGTGACGACTCGGTCGTCCGTGTCCTCGACGATGACGACCTACCGATCAGGCGGGCCCGGGGTTACGCCCCCTTGCCGGTGCACCTGCCGGTCGATGTCGTTCCGCCGGCCTGGCCGCGGGGGGCGAGCTCAAGAACGCTTTCTGCCTGGCGACGGGACGCCACGCCTGGATGAGCTCCCACGTCGGCGACATGGGAAGCATCGAGACCCTGGCCGCTTTCGAGCGATCGTTCCATCAGCTGGCCCGCCTCTACGAGATCCATCCCGAAGTCCTGGCCGCCGACACCCATCCTGGTTATCACACCCGGCGCTGGGCCGAGGACGCATGCCGAGGCCGCCCCGTGTCGCCTCGTACAGCATCACCACGCCCACATCGCGTCCGTCATGGCCGAACACCGGGCCGGCCCGGACGAACGAGTCATCGGCTTCGCCTTCGACGGAACTGGCTACGGGACGGACGGCGCCATCTGGGGAGGAGAAGTGCTCCTCGCCAGCTATGCCAGTTTCGATCGGGCCGCCCACCTGCGCTACGTCCCCCTGCCCGGCGGTGATGCCACCATCCGCAAGCCCTACCGGGCCGCCCTCGCCCACCTGCGAGCGGCGGGCGTCGCATGGACCTCCGACCTGCCGCCGGTACGGGCCGCGCCTCGCAGCCGAGCTGCGGGCCCTGGAACGCCAGCTCGAGCGCCAGTCCTACTGCGTTCCGACCTCGAGCATGGGCCGCCTCTTTGACGCCGTGAGCTCCCTGCTCGACCTGCGTCACACGGTGTCCTATGAAGCCCAGGCCGCTATGGAGCTGGAGACCGCCGTCGCCGCCGGGGCGAGTGGCGTCGAGGGCCCCGCTATCGGTTCGGTATCGACGACGGCGACATCGACGCCGGACCTGTCCTGCAGGCCCTGGTCGGCGCGATCTACCGGCAGCGCCGTCCGTAGGCGCCATGGCGCTGCGTTCCATGCGACCGTGGCTCGCCTGATCGCCGAGCTGGCGGACGAGTTGCGCGAGACGACCGGGATCAACACGGTCGCCCTCAGCGGGGGCGTGTTCCAGAACGTGCTCGTGACCCAGTTGGCCCGGGCGGAGCTCGTCCGCCGTGGGCTTCGCCGTCCTGACCCATCGCCTGGTACCGCCCAACGACGGCGGGCTGGCGCTCGGCCAAGTGGTCATCGCAGGGCCGGCGCCGGCCCCGGGGGCATGATGAGCGCCGTGGATGCCACCCCGCCTCCCGAGATGGCGGCCGTACCGGAAAGCCTGGCCGTGGGGGCGCTGGCGCTTGGCGCGCCGTTTTGCCGCCGGCGCCACCATGTGGTGCGTCTCGACGCAATGGCCCTCGCACGCCCGCCATGTGGCGGTCGAGTTCGTGCATCCGGTGATCGTGGGAAAACGGGCGCTCCCGTCAGTGCACGTCGAGGGGACGACCCCGGTCGAACGCTTTGCGCCTGCTGGCCGGCCCGGCGACGTGCTGCTCGCCGCCAGCACCGCCGACTGATCCCGGCCACCGTAGACCTGTTGCGCCGGGCCCGAGCCTGGGGCCTGACCCGGTTCTGGCTCGGGCACCGGTCCGGCGCCCGCCGCCAGTCACGCGGAGCACGTGGTCTGGATCGAAGGCGGGCCCGACCAGCCCGGGCGGGCTGCCCACTCGGGTGACGTGGCCTGTTGTATCACCTGCTGTGGGAGTTCACCCAGGTCGTGTTCGAGCATCCCGGTCTGCTCTCGCGGACCAGCCGTGCCACGACGACGTATGCATCACCTGCTCCGATCAGGCCGATGTGGCAGAAGTCCGCGCCCGGCCGGCGGCACGGCCGGGCCGGTCGTGGCGGGCGGCCGGAGTCAAGAAGTGGACATCACCCTGATCGACGACGTGGCGCCCGGAGATCTGATTATCATCCACGCCGGTGTCGCCATCGGTGCCCTGGGACGGACCCGCCGTGACCCCCGAGCCGACCGGCTTCCTGTACCCCTTTATCGAGGCCGAGGAACGCGACGCCGTCGGCTGTTGTCCGACCTGGCCGCCTCCGCACGGGCCAAGATGGACGACAGCCATCGGCTGCGGGCGACGACCCTCAGGGACTGTGCCGGCCTGATCGAGGCGGCCGCCGCCCGGATGGCGAAGCAGCTTCCGCGCCGGCGGCCGGCTGTTTGCGTTCGGGAATGGCGGCAGTGCCACTGACGCGGATGGCGCCGTGGCGCTGTTTCGAACCCCCCCGGCGGGCCAGCCTCTGCCGGCGCTGTCGCTGGTCGAGGACCGAGCCGTGCTGACTGCCCTCGCCAACGACCTGGGCTACGAGCTGGTCTTCTCCCGTCAGCTCATCGCCCACGCCCGCCCCGGGTGACGTCGCCCTCGGATTCTCCACCAGCGGCGGCTCGATCAACGTCATCCGCGCCTTCGAGGAGGCCACCCGGCGCCAACTGCTCACCATCGGCTTGTGCGGCTACGACGGCGGCGCCATGGCGAGCTGCGCGCGCCCTGGATTACTGCCTGGTCGTACGCTCAGAGAGCGTGCACCGCATCCAGGAGGCGCAGGACGCCCTCACGCTGGCGCTTGTGGCAAGCCGTCCAGACGCCATCTCGGCAGGGGCTTCGAGTCGTGACCGAAGTCGCCCGCCAGACCGGGCCGGCCGGCCCGCCCGATCGGGAAGCGGCCGTCTTCGAGCGTATCGAGGCCTTCAGGCGGCGCCGACCGCGCCTCGTCGACGAGGTGGTGACGCTGGCGCACGGTGCCGGTGGCAAGGCGTCCGCCGCGCTGCTGGATGCGCTCTTCCTGCCCGCGTTCGCCAATGAGACGCTGGCCACCCAGACCGATGCCGCCGTCCTGAGCCTGCCTTCCGGCGAACGGCTGGCGTTCACGCACCGACTCTTTCGTGGTCAAGCCACTTCGCTTCCCGGGCGGATCGGCCGGCCACCTGGCCGTGCACGGCACCGTCAATGACCTCGCCGTCATGGGCGCCCGCCCTCTCGCCCTTTCGGCGGGTTTCGTTCTGGAGGAGGGCTTTCCCATCGATTCGCTGCGAGAGATCGTCGCCGATATGGCGCAGGCGGCCGCGGCCGCCGGGGTTCCGATCGTCACCGGCGACACCAAGGTCGTCGACCACGGCGCGGCGGACGGCATGTACATCACCACCTCGGGCGTCGGCCTGATACCGCCAGGCCGGGACCTCAACGCCGCCCGGGTAACGCCGGGCGACGTGGTCATCTGCTCGGGCACTATCGGCGACCACGGCACCGCCGTCATGCTTGCCCGCGGCGACCTGGCCCTGGAGGCGGAGATCGTCTCCGACACGGCCCCTCTGCATGACCTCGTCGAGCAGTTTTGCTGGCTGCGGCTCCGGCGACGAGATGGCTGCGGGACGCGACCCGAGGCGGCGTGGGTACGGTCTGCAACGAACTGGCCCGGGCCAGCAATCTCACCGTGGTGCTCGACGAAGCTGCCTTGCCGGTGCGACCGACGGTGGGGGCCGCCTGCGAGCTGCTCGGCATCGACCCGCTCTACGTCGCCAACGAGGGCAAGTTGGTGGCGATTGTCGCCCCCGAAGAAGCCGAGGCCGCGCTGGCGGCGCTCCAGGCTCACCCCTTGGGCCGCGACGCCGTAACCGTGGGCGACATCCGCGCCGACCCGCCTGGCATCGTGGTGCTGCTCACGGCGTTCGGCGGAACCCGGATCGTCGACATGCTTGTCGGCGACCCGCTGCCCCGCATCTGCTAGCCGGGCGAGCGCCGATCTGGCGTCGCCTGACCAACGCCATCGTGGCACCGCGCTCTGGTCGCCATATCTCTCCCACCAGTCGATCGGGGCACTCCCACCTCCACAACTCTCGTTGGAGGCCAGTGGGGTCCGAACCAGCGGGTGGGAATTATCGACCCGGGCCTGGGTCCGGCCGGTGCGGCTGATCCGTGCCTAGGAACCCAGGAAGTTCAGCAGGGCGGCGTTGACCTCTTCGTAATGAGTCCAGCCGATGTTGTGGGGACCGTCAGGGACTTCCACGACGGTGAGGTTGCTGATGAGCTTCTCGTCGCGTAGCCGGGCGGCGGTGGCTGCGAAGGGAAGAATCCTGTCCGCAGTGCCGTGCACGACCAGCGTCGGAACATCAATCTTGGGCAGATCAGCGCGAAAGTCCGTGAGCCAGGTGTCGACGCACGCATATGTGGCGTATGGTGACGAGGCCGCCGCCACCTGGAAGCTGGCCCGCACGGCGGCATCGCCGATCCGTTCGGGCGCCAGGACATCGGTGTTGTAGAAGTTGGCAAAGAACTGATCAAAATAGGCATAGCGGTCCGCCACGATCGCCTGCTTGATGCCCTCGAACACGCCGGCCGGTACGCCTTGCGGGTTGTCGTCGGTGCGCAGCAGGAAAGGTGGGATCACACCGAGCATGGCGGCCTTGCTGACACCGGCGGAGCCGTAGCGCCCCAGGTACCGGGTGACCTCCCCGGTTCCCATCGAGAACCCGGCCAGGACCACCTGCTGATCAAGCGCCAGATGATCGAGGAGCGCCTTCAGATCTGCGGCGAACGTGTCGTAGTCGTATCCAGTGGTGGGCTGGCTGCTCGCGCCGTACCCGCGGCGGTCATAGCTGATACAGCGAAACCCCGCCGCCAACAGAGCGCGCTCCTGGCGTTCCCAGGAGTTGCCGTTGAGCGGATAGCCGTGTATGAGGACAATCGGCCGTCCCGTTCCGTGATCCCGGTAGTGAATCTCGATGTCGGCACTGTTCTCGGCGCCGACTTTGACAAACGGCATCGCGCCTCCCTCCGATCAAGTTAGGTGGATCTTGGACTGACCTACTTCCCACCGCCGCAAACCTGGGGCGGGGGTTGGTCGGCGACCGGCTCTGACCGAACTCAGCGACTGCCGGTCCCGCTTGCACGCGAGGAAACCACGTCTCGCATCATGGGGATGCGGGCCGCGCCGTCACCATGAAACTCGTCACTGGCGGCAGGCACCTTCTCAGTCTGGGAAGCACGTCTGGCGATGTCAAGCGGGCCGGTCGGTGTTTCCGGCCAGCGAGGTGGTTGGCGCCAGTTCCCTGTTCCCGATGAATGGCCGGGACGGGGGTTCGACGATGGTCCCTTTGAGCCGCCACGATCCCTCTTCGAGATCGTGTCTGGACGCCCGAAAGACTCCTGCCGGGCCATCGTCCTCGATCTCGATCCGCCACCTGCCGATAGTGATCTCCATGCGATGGGCGTCGGACCGGACGGCGATGTCGTCGTGGACCGCACTGAGGCGGCGCCACTCTTCCCGGAAAGGAATGGTCAATCCCGCCCACCGCAAGAAGCCCGATTCCACCAGCAGGTCGCCTTCGAAGTGGAGCGGGTTCGACTCGACGGTCTGGTCGCGCAGCGAGTCGAGCTGATGCTGCCACCGCATGATCGGAGGGTGCCAGAAAGCGGTGCCCGCGAAGGCAGCCGGACGGGCGAAGACCGCCTCGGGACCCCCCGCGCAGATCGGGTGAGCCGAGGCCGGCAGCCTGATGTCGGCATAGCACCCACCGGTTTGGAGCCACAGGACCTGGCTCGGCTCTCTGCAGCGGGCCCCGTCGACGATCAACCGGTGGCGGGTCCAGGCACCCACCAAGCTGCGATCAACCGACATCGGTCCAGTCTTCGCTCCGGGCGGTCCCCGCTCCCACGGTCGTCGCCGTGGGAAGCGTCCTCGGGGTCGTCGCTGGCGCTCCGGGGCGGGGCGGCGCTCCGGGGCGGGGCGGTCATCGCGGTGGTCGCGGTCATTGCGGTCGCCTCGGTGGTCGCGGTCATCGCGTTCGTCGGCGCAGCGCCAACGTCGCGGTCGTCGCGGTCAGGACGATTGCCGTGGCCGTCGCCGTCGTCGCCGTGCCTGACGCCGGCCCCAGCCGCATCGTTCGCTTGTGCCTCGGGATCTCTCGTAAGGGGGTATCTAAGTTCTCCCGCGTTTCATGCTGCCGTCGGGTTTGTTGCAGAACCGTTAAACCTCCCGCCGTCCAGTACGAGGCTCGGAAGCGCGCCATGTTCCAGGACCGAGTCTCGCGACAGGGTCCAGGCCACGTCGTTGTGGCCTGGCCGGCGCGACAGGGTCCAGGCCACGTCGTTGTGGCCTGGACCCGCCGGCGAACTTGGCTAGCGGCAGATCCTGCTCGTTGACCTCGCGATGAGTTGGCGGTGGCAAGCACGCCGACGACGTTGTTGTTGGTGTCGGTGTAGACGCCCACCACCTCGTCATGGTCGTTCACACTGGGGGCCCGCTTCGCGGAGGCTCCAGGCACGGCGAACGTCACGATGTGGCCCGGGCTGTACCTGAGGAACGACTTAACGCCGTTGGCTGCGGAATCAGTAAAGAAGTCGGCGATCTGGCAGGTGTTACCGATGCTGTACTCCGTCAGCGAGCTGGCGCCGGGAGTCGTGGTGAACACCCAAACACGTGGGTGTTGAGCGTGTAGCTGAAGCCGTGGGCAGTGCCGCCTTTGTCGTTGTAAAGGCAGACCGCCTTGTTGGCGTCGTTGACCCCGAGCAATTGGGTGACCGGCGGTGTGCTGGAGCTGGTCTCGGGGACGCTGAAGCGCGGGAAGGCGCCCGCCGTCGAGTGAGTACCACGGGAAGTTCGGATCGGCCCCGGTGTTGTTGTGGAATTGAAGCCGACCTCGACGCGGCCGTCATTGAGTGCGGTCACCTGGGTTTGCAGGGAGCCGGGGAAGGTCTCAATGCCATAATCCGGCCGGGTATGCCGGAGGCGCAGGTAATACCTTGGTTCGGACGGTTCGCCGGGCCGGAACCGAAATATCTGGCGATCACGCCATGGTTGCTGATGCCCAGCAACTAGTTGAAGGTCAGATTATTGGTGTTGTTGAGCGAGGGTGTCGGCACCAAATTGCGGGGGTAGCGTAGGCACCACCGTCCGGGCGTGCCTGCTCCCGGGTGACTGCGAACTCACGCGGCGCGGCGCACCGCCGCACGCATGCAGGTGTCCATCGTTCGCGGCCCAGCTTCGATCGGGCGCCACGCGTGGAGCAGAACTCGCCTATTTCTACGCTCATACGTCCGGGCGTTGCGGTCTCGGGATCGGCCGGCGCCGGGCGCTGGCGAATGGTCGCGGCCCACGCGGTCGACTCGAGGCGGGTCCGACAGCCTGCGTCCCGCCACGGGGCCATACGGCCTCGACGAGGCACAGGCCGGCCAGCGGGCCAGGGCCGACCGGGCGGCCGACCGCAACGCAGTCACCGGCCGGCCGCCCACCCTGCTATCCGGCTAGTGCGTCCCCGGGGTGAACGAAACGCCGCGCACAACCTGGCCATAAGTCGGCGCCAGGACGGTCGAGAAGTGATCACTAGCGGGCAGCGAGGTTGCACCCAGATGGTCGGTCACCGATACCAGGGCGTTGGGGTCCGCGCCCTGGTCTCCGCTGCCGCTGACGGTGGAGGTGACGGCCCACAGGGAGACCGTGCCGTTGGCGTTGACCCGGCCCGTGAGATTGCGCAGCCCGTCGGTCGCCGTCGCCCAGTTGCCGACATCGACCGTCTTGCCGGCATCGACGTAGGTGTTCTCGCCGGTCGGATAGGCGTGGCCCTGGGCGTCGTTGGCGACGTGGTAGGGAACACCGAGGTTCAGCCCGTTCTGGATGGTGTAGGCCAGGTTCCAGGACCCGTCTTCGAAGACCCACTTCTGCAGGCCGGCGGTGGTGGAAGCAGCCGCGGCCGTGTAGGTGTTGGTACCCGGTCGAAGGTAGCGTCGCCCGCCCCTTCGTCCGCCACGTACAGGGTGTCGGGATTGGCGAACCAGATTCCGAACGGGTAGTCACTGGCGTCTGTGGCGTTCGTGGCCAGCGCCGTCGGGAAACCCTGACAGCACGCACATGTTGGTGGGCGTCAGTCCCGGATTTGTGGAGGTGAGCCCCAGAGCAGGGTCATTGGTGCTGTAGGTCGGGGAGGTGAAACTCGTAGCGTCCGGCAGCGTGGCGCCTGACGACGGAATGCCGGTGCCCAACGGGCAGGCGGTGCCGGTCGTGTCCAGGAAGTAGACGGTGTCGATCCCGTTGCCGCCGCTGCCCTTGGTCATGTAGATGGTGTTGTTGTACCGGCGAGACCACGGAAGTTGTCGTCCTTGGCCGACTTGTCCGCCGAATTCCCAGCTGCGTAATGTTGAAGTTCCCCATGGGGGTTGGTGCGCCCGGCTTCTGGGCCGATTCGGGCAGGTTCGACGAGGCCAGGATTTGCGAGCCGACGCCTTCCACCACGCCTTTCGGCTCGGCACCCTTGCCGTTGCCGGCGTTGCCAGCTGTGTACAGGGTGTCGTTGCCGCTGTTGAGAATGGCGGCCCGGCCGTTGTTGCCGCTGTAGGCGTTGGTCTCGGTGAACTGCAGCTGCCCGCCCCGATTGAGTTCCGCTACCGCCCGGTAGAACGCCGTCGTGGTGCCCGAGTTGCTGGGATCGATGGCCCCGGGTGTGTTCGAGTTCGAGACGTCGATGGCCGCCACCGGTGCGACGTAGCCCATGAACGTGACGTCGTTGCCATCGGTCGATTGGTTAAGCGCCATCTCGGACTTCGACGAGAAGCTGGTCACGAGGTGGTCGCCGCCAGTGGTCAGCGAGTTGGGGACGACCAGGGTGCGCATGATGACGCCAGACGACGGGTTGATCTGTTCGAGGACGATGGGTTGAGTGATCCCGAAACTGCCGTCGACCGCATCGTTGTTGAACGTGTACGGGTAGCTCCCGTCGGCGACCGCGGTCGCACACGGGTTATTTTTTAGCGTCCCGCAGCCGGGCGGAAGCATGGTCTGACCCGCCGTGATGTCGGCGTCCCGCTGCCAGGTACTGGTCGACACCAGCAGTTTTCCCGGCTGAAGGTTGGCGGGGATGCCGGCGTTGCCGTTCCCGCCCGCTGCGGCACCGGCGGGCGACGTGGACAAGAGACTGAGGGAACCCGCCGCGGCGACGGCAACCCCTATCGCGGCCGTACGTTTGCGTGTGCGTCCGCTTCGACCCTTCAGCTGCATGTGTCGCTCCTTCAGTCGGTAACGCAGGATGGCCTGCCGATGGGAACGCGCACCCCGCGCTTCCCGGCGCTCTGGACCGTATGGAGCGAAGGTGAACGGGATCTGAATCGAGAGAAAGCGCCAGGTAGCTTCACCGCGAACTCTCTATTAGCGATGCTCACGGTCTCCCGGGATTCAGGTCAGGCGACCAGATCTTCCTCTCGTCAGGTGGCACCACGGCAGGCAGCTGGAGCGCGCCGGTGGTGCGCCACGTTGCCGCTTCCCAGGACGAGCCCGGCGGGCTGGCGGAACGGTGTCGAAGCTGCAGGTCTTCCTCCCCGACCGGAGGAGAGAAGGGTCAGGCCCTCAGAGCCGTCAGCAGCGTGGCGGCGTCGTAGGAGTCCCGGTGCAGCTTGCCGTCGATGAAAAGGGTCGGCGTCCCCACCACTTGTCCAGTGACGATCCCGCTGTCCAGGTCGCGGCGGATGCGATCCCGCACCGCGCTGCTCTTCACGATCCTGGTCGAAGGCCAGCAGGTCGAGCCCTAGCCCCTGGGCATAGCCGCGGCAGATGGTCCTCCTCGAGCGCCTTCTGCCGGTGGAAGAGCGTGTCGTGCATCTCCCAGTACCGGCCTTGGACGGCGGCGGCTTCGGCAGCTCGGGACGCGGCCCAGGCGTGCGGGTGTATCTCAGCCAGCGGAAAGTGCCGGAAGGCAAACCGCAGAGCGTCGCCCAGCTCCCGCTCTGCCTTCTGGATCTCCCGGTAGGCCTGCCTGGAATACGGACACTCGAAGTCGCCGTACTCCAGGATCAGCCGGCCCGTCGGGGCGCCGCGAACGTGATCGACCTCCTCATCGATGGGGGCCAACCTCGCCGACACGGGGGACGTCAGGGATGCGAAGGCGCCGGAGGGGCTCCTTCGAGTTCGAACGCCAGATTGTCCCGATAGCACCAGTACCAGTCCTCACCGGGCTCGTAGGACCGGATGATGGGATGCGTCGCCGAGCGAAAATGGCCGGTTGCGTGCTTCAGAGGCGAGTTGTCGCAGCACCCAACGTGCCCGCACTCCTGGCACATCCGCAGATGAACCCAATCGCGCCGGCCGAGCGCCAGGCAATCCTCGCACCCTGATGATGACGGGGCCACCTCTCGGATGCTGGCCAGATGCGTGCAGCCGGCGCTCATGACGGGACCCCCGGCGAGACGGGACGGTCCACGGATCCACGCGAGGTGAGAGCATTACCTGTCATTTCTGCATCGTAGGTTGCTCCGGCCAGAAAGCGTGAGGCGCCGGACGCCGGGGCCCGGGCCGGGGGCGGCGCGGGGAGATGCCGCAGGCCGAGGCCGGGGCGGGGAGATGCCGCAGGCCGGGGGCGCGGGAAGGCGCCGGACGCCGGGGGCGGCGCGGGAAGGCGCCGGACGCCGGGCCTGTGGCGGGCGGCGGCGCGGGGGGCGCCGGAGGCCGGGACGGCACGGGGACGGGGACGGGAACGGGGCGGTCTTGCTGCCCCCCATTGGCCGGCGATGAGGAATACCCTTGCGTGGGGCGATCCCATGTCTTGGAGTTTGCAGGGGGTTTCTGTTCGTTGCGTGCCGGCGACGGTCGAGGGGGTTTCAGCGGGCCTGGTCACCCGGTCCGCCGCCCGCGCCGGTTCACGCGGCAACTCGGCGCCACCGCAGTAACGGTCGCCGCGCTGATCGGCCTGGGTCTGGTGCCGGTTTCATCCTCTTCGAACCAGGCGGACGCGTCGACGTGGGCTGCTGCGGCGGGCTTGCCGACTGCTCCGGTCGGGCTGACAGAGTGCCCCTGGCTGACGGCCGCCATCGAGAACCACGCCACGCCGACTGCGCTCGCGGCCATGGTCGTGGGCCGAATGACCTTGAAGGAGAAGCTCGGGGAGCTGGTGTTGCGCAACGCGGGCCCGTACGAGAACGTCAACGCCGGGGTGGGCCGCTTGTGCATCCCGTCCTTGACCCTGCAAGACGGACCGGCCGGTCTGGCCTTCGGCGACACCGGCGTTACGCAGCTGCCAGCCCCGCTGGGCGTGGCCGCCTCCTTTGACCCGAGCGTGGCGCGCGCAGTACGGCCAAGTGATCGCCGACGAAGCTGTCGGTCAGGGGATCGATGTCGTCCAGGCACCGAACCTCAACATTGACCGGGTGCCGGAAAGCGGTCAGGGTTTCACCGGCTACGGGGAGGATCCGCTGCTGGTATCTGCGCTGGGCGACGCCACCATCGCAGGTATCCAATCCCAAGGGGTCATGGCGGACGCCAAGCACCTGGCCGTTTACTCGCAGGAGACCAACCGGGGCATCTTGGACATCCAGGTACCCGAGCGCGCCTTGCACGAGGTGTATCTGGCGCCGTTCGAGTCGGCAGTCGCCCAGGCCCGGGTGGCCTCGGTGATGTGCGCCTATCCCCGGCTCGCCGGGACGTTCCAATGCCAGGATCCGGCGCTCGCCCAGATCCTCCGCCAATGGGGCTTCGCAGGGTTCGTTCGCTCCGACCAGGGGGCCGTGCACGATCCCGCAGCTGCCGAGGCAGCCGGTACTGACCTGATCAAACCTGCCTCCGTGTCTGCGCTGGCCGCTGCCGTCAACCACCACCAGCTGCCGGTGGCGACGGTCGACGCTGCCGTGCAGACCGTACTGGCCCAGATGTTTGCCTTTGGCCTGATCGGGCGACCACTCGAGGGTATCCCCGGGACCCGTGTCGACACCGCCGCCCACACGGCAGCCGCCCTGCAGGACGCCGAGCGCTCGGTGGTCCTGCTTCGCAACCGGAACCGCACGCTCCCCCTGCAAGGAGCACGCCTGCGGTCGGTGGCGGTGATCGGTGCAGCCGCCTACGACACTCCTGTCACGGCCGGCACCGGCTCGGCCCACGTCATCGCCCCGTTCGTCTCCACCCCCCTGGCGGCGATCACCGCCCGGCTGGGTGACGAAGTCACTGTCCGCTACGCAGACGGGGGATCGACGACGCGCCCGCTGCCCCCGGTCCCGCGCCTCGACTTGACACCCCTGTCGGGCCGGGGCCACGGGCTGACGCTCACCGTCGGCCACGCCGGCGGGCCATCGAGCCGTCTCACCGTGATCGACCCGTCCGCCACGGTCTCCGTGCGCCCCCAACCCGCCGCTCGCAACATGACGACCCAGGTCAAAGACAATCCCCTGGCGGTGCGGAAGACGACGAACCGGGCGGCACCGGCCGAGACGCCGCCCGGATTCGGAACGACTCACGGATCCCAGATCACCTTGCCGACCCACTGGGGACCAGCCGCGGTCACCGGTAGGGCCACTCTGAGCGTGCCCCGCAGCGGCCTGTACTCGATCTCACTCACCGGCTCGGGAACTGTCCAGCTGTCCCTTGACGGCGCCGTGGCGGTGGATGACGGCGTCGCCCACGGCCCGGGCACCTGGTCCGCGGCCCGTTACCTGACCGCCGGACATCGCTACCGCATGCAGCTCAACTGGCTCCCGCTCGACAATCAGGACGGAACCAAAAGCACTATGGCGGTGGGCCTGGCTTACGAGTCCAGCGCCGTGGCGGCCGCCGCCGCAGCCGCCCGCCGGGCGCAGGTAGCCGTCGTGTTTGCTGCTGACTACAGCGGCGAGACCTTTGACCGGCCCACCTTGCAGCTGCCCGGGGACGAGAACGCCCTCATCGACGCGGTGGCGGCTGCCAACCCCCACACGGTGGTTGTCCTCGACACCAGCGGGCCGGTCCTCATGCCCTGGCTCAACCGGGTCTCCGCCGTCCTCGAAGCCTGGTACCCAGGCGAAGAAGACGGCGCAGCCATAGCCGCAGTGCTCGCAGGCGACTACGACCCCTCCGGGCATCTGCCCGTCACCTTCCCGGCGAGTCAGACCGCCACGGCCGTGTCGAGCCCGGCGCAGTGGCCGGGAACGGACTTCGTCTCCTCCTACTCCGAGGGCCTGGACGTGGGCTACCGCTACTACAACCAGACCGGCATCCGTCCGCTCTTTCCCTTTGGTTTCGGCCTCTCGTACACCACGTTCTCGTTCAGTGGACTGTCGGTCTCCCCTGGGCCGCAAGGTGTCGACGTGTCCGTGAAGATGACCAACACCGGCCGTCGTTTCGGTGGGGACGTCATCCAGGCCTACCTCACTTACCCGGCCGCAGCCGGAGAACCCCCTGGGCAGCTCGTGGCCTTTCGCAGCGTCGCCATGCGCCCGGGCGCCACGGTCAGCGTCACCTGGCGCCTGCCGCGAAGTCAGCTCCGCACGTACCAGGCCGCGGGCTGGACGGTGATTCCTGGGCGCTACACGCTTGGTGTCGGCGACTCTTCAGCCGCCCAGCCCATGCACGCCAGCTTCAGTTACCGCTGACAGTAGGCAGACGGACTGACTCTGATCCAGCCGCACGGCGTGCTGGCCAGGCGCCACGTCGACACACCGAAACGGAAGGCCTCGCGGGCCGGGCGCTCGCTCGAGCCCTCCCCAAAGAGTTCGGCGTGCTGGAACTGCTGGTCCCTTCCTGAGGTCGGACGGGTTCGGCCGGGGAACTCCTCGAACTCGTGTGGGATGAGCCGGCCCCAACACGACTCTGGCCTTTATCCGCATGCGACCCGCCTTCATCACCGCGGTCGCCAAATCTGGCTACGCATCTGATAGTTATGTGCGGACAGGGAACTCGTCATGCCGGCGAATCCAGGACGGATCGGCCGGGTCGCCCTCGTTTCGACCACTCGGCACGCGATCGAGGATCCCGTAGTACACCATGACTGGCTCGAGGCCCCTCGCGGTCGTGGTATAGCTCAAATACACGTCGCCGCCCGAACGAGCCAACACGGTTAGGCCCGGCGCCTCCGACATATAGGCCACCAGGTCCGTCCCGCACTGGGACGCGAAACCTGCCGGGATCTCCATCCCATCCGCTCCGACCCACCCGCGGACCTCATCCGCTGATCGGGAATGCTCGAAGTCGAAGTTGAACTCGCTCCGATAGCTGGACACCCAGTTGAAATTCCAGCCCATTCGCTCGCGATAGGCGAGCAGCTTCTCGAGCGGAGCGCGGGAAATACAGATCATGGTGACGTCCCGGGCTTTGAGGTGTTCGATCACGCCGTCGAAGCTGTCAGCGATGGATGAACACACCGGGCAGCCGGCCTCATAGTCAGGGCCGAACATGAAATGGTAGATGGCGAGGTGCGACCGGCCGTCGAAGAGCTCGGCCAGGGTTTTGGGCCCAGCCGCGGTCTCGAAGGTGTACTCCTTCTCGATTCGGGTCCAGGGCAGTTCGCGCCGCTGGCGGGCCAGCTCGTCGCTCACCCGGGTGTGCTCTTTCTCGCGAGCCAACAGTTCTTGACGCGCCGCCACCCACTCTTCCTGGGTGACAACCTGGTGATCAGTCATGTCTCTCCTTGATGGTGTCGTCTCACATTGCTGGCATTAGTCCGGGCACCGCGGCAGGCGCAACGAGGATCAGAACTCCCAGCCCGACGATCGCCAGGCCCACCGGCACGTCAATGGCTGCCCTCGCCGGTACGAGCTTTTGCCCGAGAACGAGGACAGCAATGACCGACATCCACGCCAGGCTCATGGCACCCACCGCCACGAGCATCACCATCAGTCCGATGCTCGATCCGACGCAGCAGAAGCCAAACCCGAAACCAGACCGGATGCTCTCCCGGCAGCGGTCCCGCCAGTGCTGTTTGAGCGGCGTGAATTTGATACAACCCGGCCGCGATCACGAGCGCGCCAGCGGCGACGGTCCCGTGCGGACGGTAGAACGCATAAATTGCGAGGCCCACCAAGCTCCACACGACCAGGTAGGCGCCCAGAAAAACGGGCAGGGCGCGAACCCCCCCACTGGCGTGGGCGTGCCTGAACACGGTCGGGGTCGCGCCCGGCAGCATCATGGCCGCCATCATCAGCACCCACACACCCACGAAAAAGGCGAGCGAACCGAGCCGGGTGGCAACCCCCATGTCCATGCCCTTCATCTGCCACACCGCCAGGACCCAGCACGTGGCGGCCAGCGCCACGGTCACCCCCGCCGCCGCGAACGCAACGGTTCCGGTGGTGGAGTCGGCCGCCCACCGCGGATCTGGATCGGTGCCAGTGCTCACGAGCACGTCCAAAGCGATTCGGCCTCTCCCGTCTCGAGGAGGGTCTTGAGGTTGGCCAGCACCCGCGGCCAGCCGCCACTGACGCTCTCCAGCATGGCGCTGCCGTCTTCGAAGCCCTCGTGGATGACGGTGAGGCGCACCACGTCGTCTGTCTCCACCTGGATCTCGAAGGTGACTCGCGAACGAGGCTCGGCCGCCACCCGGGCCGAAAACTCCTCGCTCCAGCCGAGTGTCCCGGCCAGCTCGGGACTGAACGTGTTCCAGGTGTACGACAGACGACGAGGCGGGTCCGCCTCCAGGATCACCTGCTCGGGATCGTCGACCCGCACCCCGGATTGGCTCATAGCGTACGGCGACCCCTTTTTCCAGTCCGTGTCGTAGGTCCGCCCCCAGTACCTGGCGGTGAAGGTCGGGTCGGTGAGCGCCACCCAGAGCTGCTCGGCGCTGGTGCGGATATAGGTCACGTAAACGAACTCGGGCCTGCCCATAAAAGGGTCCTCCAGTGCTCTCTTGAGTCCCGCCAGGGCGGCGACTCGCCGGCGGTGGTACAGGTTGATCCAACGGTCGGAGATCTCCGTGATGGGCGCGCTGTTCAGGTAATGCAGCTTCTCCCTCCCTCGCCACACCGTGGTGACGAGATTGGCGGCCTCCAGGATCCCCAAGTGCTTGCTCACCGATTGGCGGGCCATGTCCAGTCCGGCGCCCAGCTCCGTCAGGGTTTGGCCTCCCTGGGCGTTCAGGCTGTCCAGCAGCTGGCGCCGGCTGGGATCGGCGAGCGCCTTGAAAACCTCGTCCATGTCATCAACTTCGAATCATGCAGCCATTGGGCTGCCTATCCTAAAGAGTGATGCGGAGGCTGTCAAGGCCGCGGACGACGGCTGAAGTAAACCCGTTCGAGACTCAGACTGGGAGTGTTCTCCCGAAGGCACGGGACCGGTCGCCCCGCTCCCCGACTAGCTCAGGGCTTGGTGTCCGCCGGATCCCGCCCGATCATCGGCTGAACCAGCGAAGTCGGGCCGGTGGTGCCCTCGGACGCCGATCGAGTTCGGGCGTCGACCACGCCCCAACGACCCGAGCCCATGGTCCGAACCCGTCCTGCCAACCGCCGGCCGCCAACCCAGATGAGGAGGTGGCGTACGGGCCCGATCAGGAGGAGCAGCCCCAAGGCGTCACTGATAAACCCGGGCACGCAGATCATCACGCCACCCACCAGCACGACCACCCCGTCGAGCAGTTCCCGGGTGGGAAGATCGCCTTTTGCCAGCCGGTCCTGGGTCCGGCCGAGCACCCCGAGGCCCACCCGCCTCACCAGCATCGGACCCAGAGCGCTGACACCAATCAGGAGGAGCACCGCCCAGCCGAACCCGATGTGGTCACCAACCGCTACGAAAGCGGCGACCTCGGCGAGGAAAAAGAGACAGGCGGCGAGCAAGACCACTCTGGGCAGAGTACCGGTGCGTAACGTATTTAGCGGCCCGATCCGTACCAGGCCAGCTGCAGCAGGGTGGCGTCGTCCCGGAGCGTGCCGCCGTTGTACGCCGCAACCAAATGGATGAGTCGGCGCAGCACTTCCTCTGGGGGCTGCCCGGAACCCCACTCTCGCTCCCACGCCTGGGTCAGTCGCTCTACACCGAACTCTTCGCCGCCGACCGATCGGCCCTCGATAACACCGTCGGTGAAAAACAACACCACGTCTCCAGGCTCCAGGCTTTCGGTGGCCATCTCACGGCATTCGCCACCGAGCCCCAAGGGCAGCGAGGGGGTGCAGTGCAATTCGCGGGCTACACGTTGCCCCCGCAGCAGAAGTGGTGGCGGGTGTCCTGCGTTCGTCCATTCCAAGGTCCCGTCGTCGAGGCTCAGGCGGACGAGCACGGCCGTGACGAAAGCCTCACCGCCGTACTGGACGCTGATCGCCTGATCGATGGCAGCGTGGGCCTGAGCCGGCGCGTCGCCGCGGCGCCGGGAATGTCGATAGGCGCCTATCGCCAAGGTCGTCATCAGCGTGGACTCCACACCGTGGCCCATCCCATCAAAGACGCCGGCATCCAGATGGCGGCCGTTGAGGGCGTAATCGAACGCATCACCGGCGACCCCGTAGGCCGGCTCCAATCGCCCGGACGCGATGGCCTCGGTGCAACGCACCGTCAAAGGCGGCAGCAGATCCCACTGCATCCCCGCCGCCAGCGTCATCGAGCGACTACGGCGGCGCAAGTGCAGGAGGTCCGTGGTCCGAGCGAACGCCCGGATAACCAGGCCGGCAAAGAGCCCCAAGCGAACGCATTCGGCGAGCAGTTCCTCGTCCACGGCCGAAACATTGAGGGCCACCACCCCGGTGCGCTCGCCTCGCTCGACCAGGGGTACCCAGACGCGCACGCCCCCATCCCGTTCGGCTGTCACGGGTCGACCAGTGATGTAGGCCCGGCCCGCCATCGAGGTGGCCACATCCGCTTCGGCCACCACCGGCTCGGACAGATCCGTACTGAGCAAAATGGGCTGCAATAGCGTGCCCTGGAAGTCAGCCAGGTAGAAGCTGATGTCGGTCGCTCCCAGGGGCCCCGCAGCAGCCGTCAGCAGCCGCACGATCTGATCAGGGTTCGCCTCTGGAATGGCGTCCAGCGCAGCACCAAAGTCCAGCTGACCCACCCGGACAGTCTGTCGGCTCGGGTGAGCGTCCGCCATCTTGCCCGGGGATCACAAAGCGCTGCGGCGTCCGGCGTTGACACTGGAATAGGGTCAGGCCCGGCGGGGGTTGTAGGTGGCATGAGCGCAGGTCATACCATCACCATTGCCCCGGGCGACGCCCGCGTCGAAGTTCGCCTCGACGGCGAGCTGCTGGCGGCCACCGACCATCCCGTCCTGCTCGATGAGACCGGCCTTCCCACCCGGTACTACCTGCCCCGGGACGATGTGCAGATGACGCGCCTGCGGCCGACGACGTTTCATACCACCTGCCCTTTCAAGGGTGAGGCGTCGTACTGGTCGGTCGACATCGACGGTCAGACGCACGATGGCATCGCCTGGAGCTACGAGACACCAATTCCGGCTGCGACCGGGATCCAGGGATTGCTGTCGTTCTATCCCAATCGGGCCGAAATCACCATCGACGGTCAAGTCCTCGGGAGGTGAGCTCGGGGGCGTGAGCCCAGAGGTCGAGCGCCAGGTCTGCGCCGGGCGGTGAGCAACACACGGCGCTGCGCTCAGCCGAAAGGCGGACCGGGCCGGGCGCCCAGCTGAACGCTCCCGCCAGCCGGCTGCCTTCGCAAGTGCGAAATACGCCGCGGCGGCACGACCCTGGACCGTCACGGCGCACACCTCAGCACGTCCTGCGGCAAGCCGACGCTCCACGAGGCAGACGTCCCAACTCGCTCGTCTGGGCTCACGGGGTGCCCCCGACTGCCCATCCCCGACGCGTCGTGGCGAGGTGAGCGGGATTGCGGTGGTGCAGTGGTGCGGTGGTGCGGTGAATGGGCTGGTGCCGTGGGCACGCCACGCAGTGTGATCTGCGTGGGGGCCCGGGTCCGGGCGGGCCCGCGCTGAAACGTCCACGCTTCGAGGCCTCATAGTGATCCGGCGCGAGGCGTGGAAACGTCAGCGCGCCAACGAGCCCCATCCGCTCCACACTTCGCGCCAGGAGAGGACGTGGCGCGAGGCGTGGACGGATCCGTGCCGGCATCGAAACCGCCAGGTGATCCACGGTACGGGCACCGAGTCGGGACGAACAAAGAGAAGGCGTGATCAGGACACTGGAGGCGCTGAACTGAGAACAGCTCAGCGAAATACGGGTTTCGAGACGGGTCGCGTCATGCGATATGAACTCGGACCGAGATGAGGATATTGGGTGGGGACAGCTGGGCCCCGGCCGGGGTCCTCTCGGCTACGGCTGTCTCGAGCGCGTTAGCCGAAACATGACCTTGTCCTGGCTGTAGTAATCGAGCCAGTCAATCGAGTTGACCGCGGTCGGCCCGACCACGGCGATGCGCGGCTGCCGGCACAAAGCGGATGCGGAGCCGGCCGATCTGCACCTCAAAGCCCGCCGCTTCGAAGGTGTCAGCGACCTCATCGAGATCCCGTATGGGGGGAAGTCGCAGCTCATTGGTGGAGGCGGCATGCCAGGCAGCCATCAACCGGCTGCCACCGTGCACACCGATTACCGCAAAGTAGGGCCGACCAGGAGCCAGCGCCTGAAAGATCGCTTCGGCGTGGGCCGTCAGATCCTTCACCAAATACAGCACCTCGTGGCTGAAGGCCACGTCGAAACCGTGCCATCCGGCCGGGACCGTCTCGGCCGTCTCGAAGGTGAGCGGGCGGTCACCGGCCAGTCTTCGGGCGTCTGCAATCGCTCCGTCGGCCGGGTCGTAACCGTAGCCCGCGGCGATGCCGGCGTTGTCAGCCAGCAAACGCAGGAAGCCACCCTGGTTGCACCCCACGTCGAGCACTCGGGCGCCGGTCAGGTCGACGTCGATCGTCTCGAGCATGGCTCGCCAGATGAACTCGTGCTCGTCTTGCATGACCTGATCTTCGACGGCACCCCGCCAGTAGTCGCCCGTCACACCGGCGACACTAGACCCTCGGCTTTCGCCCTCTTAACAGGGTCACGCGGGGCGGCCCGGACGGAGATGATCTGTGAGAGTTTGGATCATCGGCACGAGGCGGGGACGGGGCGGGACGAGGGGACGGAGGACCCCCTCGTCGATGGCTCCCTCCGCGCACACTGGTCCGACGCAGGCAGCTACCACGTTGGTATTGAACGCGCCGCGGAGCCCCTCGGCCAGTCCGATATCGTCGGCCAGCAGAAAAAGGTTGTGCACAGCGGGCGCGCTCACGAAGGTGACGGCAGCCAGCTGGTTATCGCACGCCGCCCGAATGAGATGCCGGGCCGGGGCGGGATCAACGGGAAGACTCAATCGATAGGCGTCGATCTCCAGGACCTCGGCGCCGCCGTCCACCAAAGCCGCGACTGCACCTGGAGCAGGCCCGCGCCGTGGAGCTGGAGCACCACTCGGCGCCCCACCAGAGGTTCGCCCAACAGCCGTTCGATCAGCTCCTCGAGCCGTTCGTGGGGAGCGCGATACCACTCCTTCAGCCCGAGGCTCGTCGTGGCGGAAGCCGCCTTGGCCCCCCGGTTTCCCGACCCGGGCGCACCGCAACGCCTCCAGCAACGGCTCGTCCACGCCCCAGGAAGTGGCCGTGGCCAGCCACGTGCGCATCCCGAACCCGGTCGAAGCCACCAGATAGTCCGGTGGCCGAGCGATCACGTCAGCCGTCGCCGTCCTCAGCACTTCGTCGGTGTCGAGAGAGAAGACTCGCAGGGTAGGACCGTGCAGGACCTCGGCACCTCGCTTGGTAAGCAGGTCCTCTTGTTGCGCAGCGCGACGCTCAGCGGTCACGCCGATCGTCATCCCCTGAAGTGGACCGTCGGGCACGACTCGATTGTCGCGCGTCGCCCGCTAGCCCGGACCAGGCCGGCACACCAGGCCGGCACACCAGGCCGGCACACCAGGGCCGGCACACAAGGCCGGCGCTGCCTGGTGACTCAGTGTGATCCTGCTTGGGTCAGCGAGTTCCAAGGATGGACTTTGCCGCTTGTGAGTCCCCTCAGCTCAGGAGAAGCGTCCGGAGGCGGTCGACCGTCGGGGCGGCCATCCCGGCCGGCCCAACCAGATACGCCCGAGCGCCGCGATAGTGGTCATCCAGCTCCCGCAACGTCTCGGCCATTGCCCAACGAGGGGTCCCGAGCACGGCGCCAGCTGCCTCGGGACCCATCCCCATCGCCAGCAACCTCTCGTACGAGTCGGTCTGATGGGGCCGGAGCCGGAAGCGCGACGTGAGCTCGTAGTCGTCCAGCACTAGACGGCGCGGCACGCCGAGCAGCTCCAGGAGCAGAGCCGCAGCCAGGCCGGTCCGGTCCTTGCCCCCGGTGCAATGGAAGACGGCCGGCAAACTGCCGGGGTCGGCAAGCGCGGTCAGAAGACGGCCGAACACCTCGGCTGCGTTCGCCAATAGGCCCCGGTACGTCTGGCGTAGCCTGCGTTCACCGTCGATGGCGTCCTGCCCGGCAACGCTGGTCCCGGGCAGCGCGGCCTCCGACGCAGCCCCGGACACCAGCGCCATCTGGACCGATGGGAACGGGTTCGGGTATCGCTCGCGCTCGAGGTCGCCACGCAGGTCGAAGACCGAGTTCAGCCCGAGCCTTTCGTAGCGCCGAAGGTCCTCGGGCGTGAGACGGTGCAGGGCGTCGGACCGGAAGACCCGACCCCATCGGGTACGACCCCCGTCGGTGCTGGGATAGCCGCCTAGGTCACGAAAGTTGGTGACGCCCTCGAAGGGGACCCGCCGCTCTCCGACGACGATGGCGCCGCCCGCGCCTTGAGGAGCCACCGACACGTAGTGACGCCCGGGCCCGTGTCCCTCCAGGCGGGCCGACCGATGACCGGGACCAACAGTCACGGCGCGTGCGTGGTCGATCGCATCAGGGCTCCGACCAATGCCGATGTCGACTCCTACGTCGCCTTCGCTGTGGGCAGGGCCGGCGCCCGTCGACTTTCCCGGGCCGTTCGAGTGCTCGTCGGCCAGGAGGATCCAACGCACCACGAGCCCGTCGCCGTCTGCCTCCAGCACTGCCTCGGTCACCGTCGCGCTCACCGCGCGTCGAAGCTACCGGACTGGGGGGTCGACGCGGCCCGCCGGATCGGCGGCTACGCCAAAGGGGGACATGACCGACACCCCCGCGGTCAGCTACCTTCGTCTCCGCGATGGTGGGTGTAGTGAGCCGGACGAGAACGTGGTCGCCGCCATGTCGATGAACCGGGCAGACCTGCCGGCGCCCCCCGATACCAGGCCGAATCGCCGGCTGCGAGAACCAGGTCCCCGCTACAAGTGGGTCGCTCTGGTCAACACCACCATGGGGGTCCTCATGGTGGTCATCAACGGTTCGATCACGATCATCGCCCTGCCCGCGATTTTTCGCGGCATCCGACTCAATCCCCTCGCCCCCGGCAACAGTTCCTATTTTCTCTGGGTCCTGATGGGTTTCCTGCTCATCACGTCGGTCCTGGTGCTTACGTTCGGGCGGCTGGGTGACATGTACGGGCGAGTCCGCATGTACAACCTCGGGTTCGCCATATTCACGCTCTTCTCGATCCTCCTTTCCGTCAACTGGATGACGGGCTCGGCCGGAGCGCTGTGGATCATCCTCATGCGAGCGGGTCAGGCCATCGGAGGGTCGCTCGAGTTCGCCAATTCGAGCGCCATCCTGACCGATGCCTTCCCGGAGGATCAGCGCGGGTTGGCCCTGGGTATCAACAGTGTGGCCGCCATCGCCGGGTCTTTTATCGGCCTGGTCCTGGGTGGATTGCTGGCCCCGGTCGACTGGCGCCTGGTATTTCTGATATCGGTTCCCTTCGGGCTGTTCGGCACAGGCTGGGCGTACCTCAAGTTGGTCGACAACGGCGTACGCGTTCCGGCTCGCATCGACTGGCTTGGTAACGCCACCTTTGCCCTCGGGCTGACTGCCGTCCTCACCGGCGTCGTCTACGGGATCCAGCCTTACGGAGGGCATCCCATGGGGTGGACGAATCCGTTTGTGCTCGGAATGGTGGGTGGTGGCTTCGCGTTGCTGGCGGCCTTCTGCTGCGTCGAGACCAGGGTCACCGATCCCATGTTCCGGCTGCACCTCTTCAAGATCCGATCGTTTACCGCCGGTAACATCGCCGGTTTCCTCGGAGCGCTATCTCGGGGCGGTCTTCAGTTCATGCTGATCATCTGGCTCCAGGGGATCTGGCTGCCGCGTCACGGCTTCAACTTCGAGCAAACCCCTCTGTGGGCTGGCATCTACATGGTTCCGCTGACGGTGGGTTTCTTAATTGCCGGGCCGACGGCCGGGATACTCACGGATCGCTACGGGGCGCGGCTGTTCGCCACCCTCGGCATGCTGGCCACCGCCGTGGCTTTCGCCCTACTCGAGGTGTTGCCCGTGAACTTCGGCTACGAATGGTTCGCGCCCTTGCTGTTGTTGATGGGGCTGGCCATGGGACTCTTCGCCTCCCCGAACCGAGTGGGCATCATGAACAGCCTGCCGCCCCAGGAGCGGGGGGCGGGCGCGGGCATGACGACCACCTTCCAAAACTCGGCCACCGTGTTGTCGATCGGCATCTTCTTCAGCGTGGTCACTCTGGGGCTGGCCGCGTCGCTGCCCACCCACCTGTACGCCGGTCTAACCGCGCAAGGGGTGCCGGCCGCAGCTGCGCACCAGATCGCGCATCTGCCCCCGATCGGGGTTCTCTTCGCCAGCTTCCTGGGCTATAACCCGGTGCAGCAGCTGCTTGGGCCATCAGGCGTGCTGCTGCATCTCCACCCGCAGCAGGTCGCGGTCCTGACCGGCCATGAGTTCTTTCCGGCTCTCATCAGCGGCCCGTTCGCCCAGGGCGTGCACTATGCGTTCGACTTTGCCATCGCTTGTTCTCTCGTGGCCGCGGGGGCATCCTGGTTGCGAGGCGGCAAGTACGTCTACCGCGCCGGCTCGATCGTCGAGGAAGTCGAAGAGGGCTGGATCGATGAGACCGACGTCGCCCTCCCAGCAGTCGACATTGGCGCCCGGCCTCCCAGTCCCGGCTCGCGCCGGCCGGGGTGATCGTCCGCCAGTTCCTTACACCCGCCGACAGGCGGCCGCCGCATCGCTTCCGAACGGGTCCTAGGACAGCGGCAGCGCCTGGCCGCATCGGCCGGGCCGCTCGCCCTGGCGAGCGAGCAGGCCGGCTGCTTCCAGCTCGCTAAAGCGTTATCCCCCAGCTGGACAGTGGAAAAGTCATCCATTGGCTTGAGCGTGGCCCGCTCGGATACCTTCGCGACCCCGGTCGTTCCAGCCGAAACGGTGCCCACCAGATGAATATCCGCGTTGCAGGGCATGGCGGACAGCCGGGCAGGCCTTAGAGCAAAGTTTACCGCCTCCCCACCATCAACCGCAGGGCCGAAAGACTGATTACGCCCCGCCTGGCTTTAGGCCAAAACGTCCAAACCGGCGCTCGGCGACAGCGCTCACCCGGGAGAGGCCTCGGCAAACAGGCGAAGCCTTCTGGCATGAACCGACGCCCGCGCAGGGCAATGCAATATTCGTTCGCCCCACGCAGAAGTGGCGCGCTACAACTAACGCGCCGAGGGAAAGGAGGAGCAGTGACGAAAATCCGCGATGTAAAAAAGACGTTCCCACTTGCGATCGGCTCCTCGTCGCTTACCTAGACACAGGCGTCTGCACCCGCCTCGTGTAGCCACAACCCTTCGTAAGCCGTGACGCCAGGTCCGGACGCGCTCAGATCACAACCACCAAACAGCCGGGCGCGCCTTCGTGGCGATGCGAGCTCAGATCCATTCGGGTGGTGGCAACCAACTGAATCTCAACTTCGTGAAGAAAGTATTTTCGCCATGTGGGCGCTACACCGCAGAACCAAAGATCCTCTGCGCCGCCTAGATTGGCGGGCCCGGCAGGCGTGGCGACGCACCACTCGCCGGATCGTCGCTGGGCACGTTACTGGCCTGTTGTCTCAACTGCGAGAGTGCCAAGGGCTGCCTGTCTATGGGCTAGCCGCCACCTCGGCTGGAACCGTGCGGGTCATCATTCCGGGCTGGAGTGTCACGCTGGCCGGAGTTGCGGCCGTCGCTCACGCCGCCCTCACCGACGCTGTCGAGAGGTCTCAGTGCCATCTCTCGGCTGCCGGAAAATACGGACGATTCTGGTGGGTGGCTATCGGACACGGCCGGACCAACGAGTGGCGACGAACCGTGCTTCTCGGTTCGCACTTGGTCCTGACCGCGATCGAAGATGGCCATCCTGGCGTCGGCGGTTCGGAGCGAAGCCCCCTTCTGATGGTCTCCTGACCCGGGGGAAGTCCGACCAAATCGGGGCTCATGTTGGCGCTCGACAACGCCGCGGTCGTTGGCGTCCCTTGAGCCGGGCAATTGCGGGCACGAGGTCGCTCGGGAACCACCCTGATGATCGGAAGCCCCTGACACTCGATAGCGAAAATTCGGCTTCTGGCTACCCGGGAGCCATATGACGCTCCCCTGACGTTCACCGGCCGTCCGCAGACTCGTTACCGTGCTTACTCGTCGCAGGTTCTTGCAACTGATGGGCGCTTCGGCCGGGGCGGCCGTGACCGGCACCGAGCTTTTGACCCAGGCGGCGGCCAGCGCCTCGCCGGCAACCTCGGCCGGCGGATCGAATGGAATCGAGCACGTGGTCATCCTGATGATGGAGAACCGCTCATTCGACCACTTCCTCGGCTGGCTGCCGGGGGCGGACGGTCGCCACGACCTCGAGTACCTCTCAACGGACGGGAATGTGTACCGCAACTATCCCCTCGCCCCCGATTTTCAAGGCTGCGGGTACAGCGACCCGGACCACAGCTGGGAGGGTTTCCTGGTCGAGTACAACGGCGGCCGGCTCGACGGCTTCCTGCAGCGGCCGACGACGCCGTCGCCGGACCCGGGCGTGACGCTGGCCGCGGCCAACACGTTCCCGATCGGGTACTACACCAATCTTGACCGCGGGGGCCGGCGCAAAGCCCTTCCCGACCTGCCCGTCATCGGAGCGCTGGCGGAGAACTACACCGTCCTCGACCGCTACTTTGCCTCGTTCGCAGGGGAGACCTTCCCCAACCGTTTCTACCAGCACGCCGCCCAGACCGACCGCGACCACAACAACGAGACCATGTCGACCCTGCCGTCTATCTGGGACCAGCTGTCGCCCGTGCCCAACACCCAGGGCATCCCCACAGGGGGCTACTTCTTCCGGGATCTGCCCTTCCTGGCACTGTGGGGGACCAAGTACTTCCCCTTCTGGCACCCCTTTGCCGATGGCGACACCGACGCCCTCGGAATCCCGGTCGTCACGTCGTCGTTCCTGGATACGGTTGCCCAGGGAGCCCTTCCCAATGTCAGCTTCGTTGACCCGGCTTTCGACGTCGAGAGCGACGGCACCTCCGCCGACGATCACCCCTTGGCGGACATCCGCCTCGGCGAGCGGTTCATCGCCGACACCTATCACGCCCTCCACGATGCCGGCTACCTGGGCAACACCGTGCTGATCGTGACCTTCGACGAGTGGGGCGGCTTCTACGACCACGTTCCGCCTCCTCAAGTGATCGACGACACGAATCCCGCAAACGTGGATCACTCCGGCGACAACACGACTCCGACCGACGGGCAGCTCATCCCCAACTACAAGCAGCTCGGCTTCCGGGTCCCGGCCATTGTGATCTCCGACCTGGCCGAGCCGCGCGTAGTCCATCACGGTCCGTTCGAGCACACCTCCACATTGAAGCTGATCGAGTCGACGTTCGGGTTGCACCCCCTGACGGCCCGGGACGCCAACACCCAAAATCTCGGCCAGGTGCTCAGCCGTCACCGTCGGCGACCGGTGCCGCGGGGAGCGATCCCGACCAGCGGCCAAGTGCTGGGTCCAGTCGACGATGCGGCCGCCCTCTGCAGCGCCGACAGCGTCCAGTCCGTGTCCCCGCCACCAGTCCGTCGCCCCCGCCAGCCCAGGGACTTCGTCCAGTCTGGCGCCTCCCCCGACGGCATGATCGGCGCCGGAATGGTCGCCTTCGGGCGCGCCTATCGGGATCGCCTGCCGGGCGCCTAGCAACCCTCTTAGCTCGGCAACCTGGAGCGTCGTGCGGTTCCAGCCATCCCCGGCTGTCGCCTGACCGAGTGGCCGAGACCGCCGTCGAGTACCACCCCGTTAGGGTGATCTATACCAGGTCCCGACGGGTTCAGAATGTGGCGGGATTCTCACCCTGAGCTCCGTGTCGACTCGCTCAGGCGACGACCAGATATCTGTACGCCAGGACAAGGAGGCGGACCTGCGTGGAAACCAACCGCCAAGCGCAACCTGAGAACACACCGACTACCCACTCCTCGCGCCGCCGCTGGTGGCCGTTTGCCGCGGCGGGCGCCGGGGTTCTGGTGGTCGGAGGCGTGATCGGCGGCCTGATCGCGGCCGACACCCAGTCGTCGTCGAGCCAGGCGAACGCTTGTCCGGCTACCACCGTGGCAAACAAGACGCTGCCGTCGGTGGTCACCATCTCGGCCACCAGCGGAACGACCGGAGGCACCGGCTCGGGGGAAATCATCCGAAGCGACGGCTACATCCTGACCAACAACCACGTGATCTCGCCGGCCGTCAACGGCGGCAGGCTCGAGGTGCTCTTCAGCGACGGCACCACCGCCCCGGCCACTCTCACCGGCCGCGACCCCCAAGCCGACCTGGCGGTGATCAAAGTGGATGAATCCAAGAGCCTGCCCACCATTCCGTTCAACACGTCGACTCCTAACGTGGGAGAGCCCGTTGTGGTGCTCGGGGCACCCCTAGGTCTTTCGAGCACGGTTACCAGCGGCATCGTCAGCGCCCTCGACCGCTCCATTGAGGTGCCGAGCGACAACGGCCAGACGGCGCTCCTGGTGTCGGCGATTCAGACCGATGCCGCCATCAATCCGGGCAACAGCGGGGGTGCCATGACCAACTGCGCCGGTCAGCTGATCGGGGTCCCTTCGGCCGGTGCCACCGTGCCCAATGCGTCCGGCCAATCCAGCGCGGGCAGCGTCGGACTGGGCTTCGCCATTCCGGCCAGCCTGGCGCAGTCCGTCTCGAACGAGATCATCGAAACAGGCACAGTGAGCCATGCCTACTTCGGGATTCAGGCCCTGGCGATCCCGAAAGCGGCCGCCCAGCGGGCGGGAGTGAGCGAAGGGCTTTATGTGGCGGGGGTTGTCCCCGGTGGTCCCTCGGCAAACGCGGGTCTGCAACAGGGCGACATCATCACAGAAATCAATGGCAAGCCCGCCACGGACCCCAACCAATTGCAGGCCATAGCGATAACCGATCGAGCTGGCGACACCGTTTCGGTCACCTACGAACGCGACGGCCAGTCACACAACACGACCATCACTCTGGCGACACAACCCTGAGCCGGCAGCTCCGCGGTCTCGCCACGGACAAGCGCGAACCGCCTGGGCTACGCCTGGGATGTCGATCGCGTCTTCGTGCGCGCAGCCGCCTTGTCGCTCGGCTCACTCGCTCTTGGACTACCGCTGCGCTTATCATGGAAGCCCCGATGGCTCTCTAGGTAGTGGAGCGACTGCCATGACCACACCTCTATCCCGCCAGATCGTCGACCCCGCCTCGGTCGGTATTCACCCCGGCCGGCTCAACGTCCTGCTAAACCGGGTGCGGGAGGACGTCGAGAACGGACCGCTCCCATCGGCGCAGATCGCCATCGCCAAGGACGGGAAGGCGGTCGCCTTCGCCACGTACGGCGAGGCCACGCCGACCACCCGCTACATCACTCAGTCCGCGGGCCGCCCTCTGCTGGCTGCCTGCGTGTGGAAGCTGATGAGTGACGGCAAGCTCGACATCGACCAGACGGTCGCCTCGGTGATCCCCGAATTCGGAGACAATGGCAAGGACACGGTCACCTACCGTCAGGTGCTGACGCACACCGGCGGATTCCCCATGGCTCCGATTCGCTTCGGGGCCATGCGAGATCGAGCCAGGCGGCTGGACGCCATGTCCAGGTGGTCTCTGGACTACCCGCCGGGGACTTCGCTGCGCTACCACCTCACCTCGGCCGCGTGGGTGATCGCCGACACGATCGAGGCCCTCACCGGCGATCCCCTCAGGGACTATCTCCGCGAAGAGATCTCCGAGCCGCTCGGCCTCGACCTGGAACTTGGCGTACCGCCTGAGAAGCAGGCGGGGACGCTGGCCCCGATCGTGGCGATCGGCAACATCCCCGATGATTGGAAGCCTGACCCGTGGGGACCCTGGTTCTTCCGCGACCCCGAAGCGCTCGCCGCGGGGGAGCCGAGCCACACCATCTGTTCGACCGCCCTGGATACGGTGCTGTTGTTCCAGTCCCTCTACCACACGGATCTCTTCGATCCAAAGGTCATCGCCTTGGCCACGAGCCCCGTGGTGGTAATGCCCATGGAAGGCGACTACGGGGGAGATGGTCATATGGCCGCCAAGGGCCTGTTCGTGAACATCGACGGCCCGAAAACCTCCTCCGCATCGACCTGGGGGCACACGGGCGCACCCTCGTCGCTCACCTGGCACGATCCGGAGGTCGACCTGTCGGTGGCGTTCTACAACAATGGTTACCCGGCAACCGGCTACGACGTAGGGCGTTCGGGACGCAACCGGAGCACGGTCATCTCGGTGCTGGCGGGCGACATTCTCGACGACTAGAACCCGGCTGGCATGGGGCCGGGATGATCGGAACATCCGAGTCTTCTCGGCTCAAAAGCCGGCTATCCACTCGGCCGTGGACCGTCCCCCGTGCGGCCAGGGCGCGCCGCTTCTACTGCCGTGGCGGTGGGTGCCGCTCTTCCAAGGTTACTCGAAGGTCTGCGCCACGTCCTTGAACGACGTCGCCAACGAGGTTGGTATATCGATGACCAGTGGTCTGGAGAGACCGGTCACGGATTTGAGCGCCATCCGCAACTCGTCGACGCTTGACACCCTGACGCCTTCGCATCCGATTGAACGAGCGATCCCGGCGTGGTCGAACTCGGCAAAGCTGGCTGCCACCGCCTCTTTGCCCATCCCGTGCAGCACCCAACCCAGTGCGCCGTTGTTGAATACTACAACTGCTATCGGAATATTCTCCTGGATAGCCGTCATCAGGGCGTGGATTGACATAGCAAACCCGCCGTCGCCACACACGGCTACGACCGGGCGCTCGGGGTCCGCCAGACGAGCAGCCATGGCGGCCGGCACGGCGTAGCCCATCCCGCCTCCTGCGGCGGGTTGCAGGTACTCACCCCGTGCCCCCGTCCGGAACCATTGCATCATGAACAAGCGGTTCTCGCCTGCGTCGCAGGTGATCACCGCGTCGTCCGGGACGACCTCCTCCAGCAACTCGATGATCCGCTGCGGGAGCATTGGCACGTCGTCAGACACCGTGTCCGCCCAGGCGGCACGCCCGTGTGCCACCCGAGCGTTCTCGGCCCGAGACGTTCCGCTACCCGCCGATAGCTGGGTCGCCGATTCACACGCCTCTCTCAAGCGGTCCATGACATAGCCCGCGTCACCGAGGAGGACGTGATCCATTGGAAAGGTCCAGGAAGTGTTCAGCGGCTCGACGTCGATCTGAATCAGGATCTGCCGGGTGGGATCGAGCAAACCGGGATTCTCGTTGGCGGTGTCGCTCGGACCGAGCTTCGTGCCAACGGCCATTACCACGTCGGCGTCGCCTACCACTGCGTTGGCGCTGGGCCATCCGAAAGGACCGATCACACCCACCGAGAGGGGGTCGCGCTCCGCGAACACCCCCTTGCCGCTCGTGGTCGTGGCGACCGGTGCATCGATGGCCCGAGCCAGGCGGGCCAGGCTGGTCTGGGCCCGGGCCAAGCGCACCCCGTTGCCGGCCACAATCACCGGTCGGGCAGCCCGTCGGACGACGTCCACAACCGCGGCCAGGGCGACGTCGTCAACGCTCCGGCGCGGAGCCGGCAGGTAAGCCTGCGTGGAGTAAATCCGGGGCACCGACGTGGGGCCGACCTGACCGCGGAGGGCGCTGCTGTAATACACCACTGCGACGGGACCCGGCTGTCCAGTGAGGGCGTGTTTGAGCGCCAGCTGCGTGTGTTGCACCGCCTGGGCAGGGCTGTAGCTGACCATGAGCCGTTTGGTTACTCCTCCGAGGGTCCGGCGGACATCCCAGGTTCCGTAATCGCCGGTACCGCTCTGGTACGGGGCATGATGCGACAGCGACGCCCCATCGGACATCTCCGTGAGAATGATCAGTGGGGAGGCGCCCAGCATCGCCTCCATGTACCCCTGACCGGCGTTGCCGGCGATCCACTCGCCCTGGCCCATCACGACGACCGGTTCCCCCGTGAACCTGCCGTACGCCTCCGCCATCAACGCCCCGATCGATTCTTCCCGGACCTGCAAGGCGCGCACCATCGGATGCTGGTGGAGAGCCCGCCAGAGTGGCCCAGTCAGCCCGCCCGGCATCCCGAGGACGTACTTGACTCCTCCCTCGGCCAGAGCTGCGATGACGGCCCGAGGTGCGTCACGCTCCTCCGTGATCGGCATGTACTTCATGTACCGACTCCCTTCGCGTGTGCTTCGACAGGGCTAGCGACAACCCGAAGGCACGTTAGTAGGCGCTCGCCGCGCTTGTCATCACGACCTCTCAGCCCGGGACCGCGCCCCAGCGGCGGGGCGCCGAACCCCACCGGGAACGAGGTGGCGCCCGACCTGAGCTGCACCGCAGCCCCTGGACGTCCGGCGTTTGGCCCGGAGTGCCACTCTGATGGCGCCTGGTACATTACGGCAATGACCGACCTCGACCTGGAAGCGCAGACCTCCCCGAAGACCCCTGGGGGGACTGCGCTCCAGGGGGCGCGAGTCCTGGAGTTGAGTGACCAAATGGGGGCGTATTGCGGCAAGGTGTTGGCGGACCTGGGGGCGGACGTTATCAAGGTCGAGTTGCCAGAGGGCGACGTCCTGCGCAGGATACCGCCTTTTCGTGACGGTGTGTCTGGGCCGGAAGCCGGCCTGAACTTCGCCTATTACCACCACAACAAGCTGGGGATTACGCTGGATTGGCGGCAGGAGGCGTCGCTGTCGCTCCTGGCGGAGCTGGCCGCCGCCGCCGACGCCGTCGTCTTGTCACCGAGTGCGCGCACTCCCGTGGCCGGTTATGATCCTGACGTTCCGGGTGTTTTGCCGTGGGCGGGAGACCGGGCCATCAGGTGTTTCGTGACACCGTTTGGGCTGACCGGGCCGTTCCGCGCCTGGCGGGCCACGCCGTTCACGTCCTACGCCATGTCGGGGTTGATGCATCCGGTAGGCCCGGTTGAGGGACCGCCGGTGGCCCAGCCGGGCCAGCAACTTTACGACGAGTGTGGTGTGCACGGCGCGGTGATGATCCAGGCCCTATTGCAACACCCCGAGGCGCGCTCCCAGTACATCGACGTGGCCGCCCACGACGTGGGCTGGTTCAACAAGCTCAGCCTCGAACGGTATGGCATGCGTGGCAGGATCCTCACCCGGGAAACGAACTTTGGGCCCCCTCCCGGCGGTATCTGGCGGTGTACCGACGGCTATATCGATATTGCCTCGCACGCCCCCCGCCACTGGGGCATCTTCTTGGACGTCATGGACCGCCCCGAGAGTTTGATGGACCCCATCTACGAAGACCGGGCCCTGCGCATCCAGCTGTTCGATTTGCTCACTGACATCATCGCCGAGCTGCTTGCCACTCGTAGCGCCAAGGAGCTGGTGGAGAAAGGCCAGGCGCTCGGGCTGCCCTGCGCCCTCATGTACACCCCCAGCGAATTCCTCGAGGACGTCCAGCCGACGGCACGGCACCTCTTCGTCGAGTCTCGTCGCCCCGGCACCGGAGAGTTCTCCATGCCGGGCCGACCGTTTCGGTCGGAGCCCGACCTGGTGAGCTATCGGAGATCGGCGCCGACGTTAGGCGAGCACAACGAGCAGGTCTACGTCGGCGAGCTCGGGCACTCGCGCCCAGAACTCGAGTCGTGGCGAGCTGACGGGCTCATCTGAGATGCGCTTCGCCAGGTCGGATCGAGCGGTCCCGCAGGCGGCGACGAAGCCGGCAGTAGTCCGCCCGCCTCTCTACGACACTCGCGCCTGACGAGGACCCCGCCGAAAGCGCGCATAGGCCGGGAGTCCCCGCAGGAGCGCACTCCTGACGGTCGCACGGCCCAAGGCTGAACGCCAGAAACTCGAAACGCCGACCGTGCGGCCATGCTCGCAGGCGCGAAAGAGCTTCTTGAAAACGAGGAGCGTGACATCGGCGAGCTCAGACGCCTGGAGCGCGAGTTGCGCGACGTGAAAGACACAACGCCGTGGGAACTTTTGGTGGAGGTGATGCAGCGCGACGCCGAGAAACACATAGCGATCCTCAAGTTTGTACGCAAACACGTCTGATCCCCGCGGCTGGAACCGTCCTCAACGGCCCAGCGTCAGCCGACGGGCATGATCCGAAGAAGACCGATCAGGACGCCTCAAAAAGGATTGTCAGAGACGGTCGATCCAGCACCCCACAATGACTTCGCGGCGCGGCGTCACACTGTTACGAGCATGTCGGCGTCGCGGTTGACGAGAGCCGCGTATTGCCCCCCGAGTGCGAGAAGTTGCTCGTGGCTGCCGCGCTCGACGATCTCGCCGGCGTCCAGGACGATGATCTCGTCGGCGGCTCGGATCGTCGACAGCCGGTGTGCGATCGTGATCGTGGTCCGACCCGACGACAGCGTGTCGATGGCCTCCTGCACCGCTTGCTCAGTCTGCGTGTCGAGAGCACTGGTGGCTTCGTCCAGCACGAGGATGGGCGGGTTGCGCAGGACGGCGCGGGCGATCGCCAGGCGCTGCTTTTCTCCGCCCGAGAACCGGTAGCCACGCTCCCCGACGATCGTGTCGTAACCATGGGGCAGAGCCTCGAGGTGGTCGTGGATTTCCGCGACCCTGGCGGCGGCGACGAGCTCGGCGTCGGACGCATCGGGCTTGGCGAACCGCAGGTTCTCGGCGACCGAGGCGTGGAACAGGTACGTCTCCTGGGAGACGACGCCCACAGCGGCGGCCAGCGAATCAAAGGACATGTCCCGGACGTCGATGCCGTCGATCGTCACGCTGCCTGATGTCACGTCGTACAGCCTGGGGATGAGATAGCTGAGCGTGGTTTTTCCGGAGCCGGTCTCGCCGACGACTGCCAGGCTGTGCCCGGCCGGCACGGTCACGTCGATGCCGCGCAGGGTCGGCTGGTCGGCGGTCGGGTAGGAGAAACTGAGATCGTTGAGGCCGACCTCGCCGTGCAGCTCCCCGACCGCGACCGGATGCTCCGGCTCCGCGACGTCGACGGGGAGGTCCAGGTACTCGAAAATCCGGCCGAACAGTTCCAAAGAACTCTGCATGTCCACCCCGACGCCCAGAAGCTGGACCATGGGGCGGAACAGGTTCTGCTGCAGGGTGGTGAACGCGACCAGCGTCCCGATCGAGACGGCCATGTGATGTCCGTGGCCCGTCAGTCCGGTCACCCAGTAGATCACGGCGGGCATGGAGGACATGACGATCTGGATCGTCGACTGACGCCACCGACCCGCCATGCTGGAGCGGACTTCGAGGTCTGAGAGCTTGTCCGACTCGGTCGCGAACGAATCGGTGAGCGACTGTGAGCGGCCCATCGTGTGGCCCAGCAGGACGCCGCTGACCGAGAGCGACTCTTGCACGATCGAGGAGATCGTGGCGAGCTGGCGCTGCCGGTCGCCGGTGATCCGGCGGCGCTCCGTTCCGACCCGCCGGCTTACCCACACAAAAACGGGCATCATGACGAGCGATGCGATCGTGAGACGCCAGTCGAGGGCGATCATGGCGATGAGCGAGGCGACCACCGTGGTCAGGTTGGACACCAGGGTGGTGGCGGTGGTCGTCACGGTCGCCTGCATTCCGCCGATGTCGTTGGCTATCCGGGACTGCACTTCGCCGGTACGGGTCCTGGTGAAGAAAGCCAGTGACATGCGCTGAAGGTGGGCGTACAGGGCCGTGCGCAGATCGTGCATCACCCGCTGACCCACCTTGGTGGACACGTACGTCTGCGACACGCTGAAGGAGCTGTTGCTTATCGCCACGATGACCATGCCGAATGCCAGCAAGGTGAGCAGCCCGGTCCGACCCTGTGGCAGGGCCACGTCGATGATCGCACGGATGAGGAACGGGTTGATGATCGAGGCGATCGAGGAGGCGGCGACCAGGACGGCGACGAACGCCAGGCTCCACCGGTACGGGCGGAAGAGGTGCAGGATGCGGCGCAACGGCACACGTGGCCGGGCAGTGTTCAAATGGGCCTCCACGAGCAGTTTAGTCTTAGTACCTCAAACAGAGCTTAGCTCAAAGTTATTCCAACCTCAGTATGAGCGTGCCTCCTGATATCCTGACCCGCATGGAACAAGAGGATGCAGTCCAGCTGGCGGACCTCCTCCAGCGGCTGACCAAACGGCTCCGCCGGGCCCAGGCAGAGCGGCTGGCGCCGTTTGGCCTCACGCCCGCGCAGGAGCGCGCCCTGCGCATGATCACCCGTAGCGAGGAGCCGCCCCGGATGAGCGAACTCGCCGACCATCTCGGGATCGTCCCCCGCTCGCTGACAACCGTGGTTGACGCGCTCGAAAAGGCCGGGCTGGTGCGCCGCGAGGTCGACCCTGACAACCGGCGCGCCATTCGCCTCCACCTCACCGAACACGGCGCGGCCGTTCGTGACGACATGCGGGAGGCGCGGCGGCGCGCCGCTGAAGACCTCTTCGCCCCGTTGACCGAGAAGGACCGCAAGGCTCTCGTGCAACTTCTGAGCCGCATCGATGACATCGCGCCGTCAGTTGTCCCTGGCGATACCTTCAAGTCCACAACCCATCGAGGTCAACGGTCACCTTCCCGCCTCGTGCACCACTGAGCGAGGGTCGTCGCCGATCGCTCCCCAACCGGATATCGCCCTCTGACCACTTGTAGGACTTCGCTTGGCGACAAATAATTGGATCATGATGCAGGGTCGCCTGTAGACGAAGCGATGAGGGAGGGTCCGATGACGGATACCGGCAGAGTCTGGAAGAAAATTACGCCCAAGACCGAACCCAAGATGGACCTCAGGAGGGCCAAAGCCCTGCTGAGGATGAAGGAGCGCATAGACCCTGCCGACATTTTGAAGCGTCTCGCCCTGGCCGAGGAGATAAGCAAGATTCCTCCCGAGATGATTGACCAAGCGTTCGTACAACTCGCCCAGGAGGCTGACGGCCCTCAGCAGGAGTCAGCTCCACAGGGCACTGCGGATGACCTCGATTTCCAACAACTTCGGGTGGCCTTTCGCGACTACGAAGTGGCGAAGACCCAACAGGAAGTCCTGGAGAGGCTGAACGTGTTCCACCTCAAGACGGTGGACTGGCTCAACAGCCACCGATCCAGCAAGAAGCCCATCGACGTCGAGCGCGTAGGGGCGTTGAGCGAACTTACCGACTGGGCCGAGAAAGAAATGGTGGCAGTGGCTGGGGCCCAGGCCGAGCAAATTTACATGGACGATGTCACCGCGTCGGGCGCCAGCAAGTTCCCCTTGCAAGCGATCACCAAAAAGAGTGCCAACAGCGTACAGGACAAAATCGCCGGAAAGGGAGATCAGCACGGGCTGACCGAGGCACAGAGAACAGCTTTCCGAATCTTCACCGGACCCGATTATGGGTACATCAACCCCGCCACGGTGGTCAACCGGAAGTGGCTCGAGGCCAACAAGTCGGGTAAGTACACGGGCGCCGCGTTCGTCGACCCCCGGGGCAAAGGCGATAAGGCTCAGTTGGACAAAGACCGAATGTCGGAGGGGACTCTCCACGCCGGAATGCTTGATCGAGCTATGAAACAACTGCCTCCCTACAAGGGAACCGTGTACCGCGGGCTCGCAGTTGACCTCGATGAGCTCGGGGCCTGGACGGTCTCCAAGGAAGTCGTATTTGGGACGATGACCAGCACGAGCAAAAAAGAGGCGACGGCCAGAAAGTTCGCAGCAGAGAACACAAAACCCGAGAAACCTATACAGCTGGTCTATATCATCCCGGATTCAGGGGGCCGCGACATTAGCGAGTTCTCCCAATACAAGGTTGAGGACGAGATAATGGTCCCTGCTGGAACCCGCTTCACGGTGAGTGACATCAAGCCAAAGCCGGTCACGGGCAAAGACGGAAAACCTACGTTCCCAGCGAAAAAATATGATATGAGGCTCACGCGTTGAGGTGATTCCGCCACCGCAGCTTGTGCCCGGCTAGCTAGTTCCTTGGCCGGGATGGGGCGACTCGTAGATCGACCATCTGGGTCGGGTGCTTGTTCATCCGGGGTGCGCCCCGGTCCGCTCCACCCGGGCGGTGTCCAGCTGGTCTGTTCGGGCTCGGACGAAGCTGAAGATCTTCTCCTCCACTTCGACCAGGTTGCCGGACCGGGTCTTGCATCGGTCGGGTTCGACCTCCTCGCGGGCTTCGTGGGCCGAGGCCGGCCCGCTTCTCACCCGACTGCCCTGAGCTTTGGCTCCCGGGTGCTCCCAAGGGGCTCTCTCGTCACTCGCCCCCCTGAGAACGGGTCCAAAAGATCGCGACGAACTCGCTGATCAGTAGACCTGGTGGGCCGGGACGGATTTGAACCGCCGTAGGCATCAGCCGGCAGATTTACAGTCTGCTCCCTTTGGCCACTCGGGCACCGACCCTGGGTCCACAGAGGATAGCCGCCCCGATCCGAACGCGTCATGCGTCCGGCAGTCGAGACTTCTGCACTTTGCCCATGGCGTTACGGGGCAGCGACTCCACCAGCTCCACCCGCCGGGGCCGCTTGTGCACCGACAACGTGTGCGCCACGAAGTCGCACAAGGCCGGGCCTGTCACCCCGTCGGCCACCACGTAGCCCACGATGGCCTGACCCAGGTCGGCGTCGGGCCGGCCTACCACCGCAGCTTCGCGTACGGCCGGATGCGCCAGTAAGGCGGCCTCGACCTCCCCCGCCCCCACCCGGTAGCCCCCTGTCTTGATCAGGTCGGTCGACTGGCGCCCCACGATCCGATGCCAACCCTCGCCGTCGATGCACGCCACGTCGCCCGTGCGCAGCCAGCCATCCGGCGTGTACAGGGCAGCGGTGGCCTCGGGCTGGTTGAGATAGCCGTCCATCAGCGTGGGGCCGCGGACCTCCAGCTCTCCGACCGTCTCGCCATTCGGCGGAACCGGTCGGCGTTTCTCGTCGACGAGTCTGGTTTCGATGCCGGCCAGGGTCCGGCCCACCCATCCGGCCCGGCGAGGCCCGTCAGCACGCCCGCTCACGGTGATGCCGGTCTCGGTCATGCCGTACCGCTCGATCGGCGCCTGACCGGCGCTAGCCGCCAGGCGCTCGAAGACCGGAACCGGCAGGCCGGCGCTGCCCGATACCAGCAGGCGAGCGCCCCGCAGGGCCCCGGCTGCCGCCGGTTCGGCCGCTATCCGGGACCACACGGTCGGGACACCGAAGAAGAGCGTCCCGCCCTGCGCCGCGGCGACGGCGTAGGCGGCCGGAGTTGGGCGCCCGGTATGGACGAGCCGCCCACCCACCCGCAGGGCACCGAGGACCCCAAGGACGAGCCCATGCACATGAAAGAGCGGCAGCCCGTGCACCAGCACGTCCCCCGCAGTCCACGCCCACGCTTCGGCCAGAAGATCGAGGTCGGCCGCCAGAGCGGCCGCACTGAGCATCACCCCCTTCGGCGGTCCGGTCGTGCCGCTGGTGTACAGAATCAACACCGGGCCCTGAACAGGCGACTCACGCTCCGGGGGTGAAGCGGTCTCGTCTGCCCGCACCGGAACGAGCTGCACGCCCGCCGGCTGTTCCGGGAACAGTACCCGCCGCGTACAGCATGATCGAGGCGGCGCAGTCGCGCAGGATGTGCATCCTTTCGAGAGGCCCGGCGTCGGCAGGCACGGGAACCACCGGTACGCCGGCGAGGAGACCGCCGAGCACCGAGACAACCGTCTCGAGGGATGGCGTCGCGTCGACCGCCACCACTGGCAGGCCTGCGATCCTGGCCGCCACCGCGCCCGCCGCCCCCAACAAGCCCCCTGCGTCGAGGGCCCGGCCCGCTACGGTCACCGCCGCCGGGTGATCGTTGAGGGGCGTCTGCGCACCACCGAGTAGCGGGACCAGCTCCACGACTCGGGCAAAGTAGGCGGCGGCGCTACCGTGGCGCCATGCCTACCTTTGACATCGTGTCCCAGGTCGACATGCAAGAGGTCCGCAATGCCGTCGACCAGGCCCAGCGCGAGCTGGCCACTCGTTTTGACTTCAAGGGAACGGACTCGACCGTCGAGCTACACGACATGGAGCTGCGCCTGCACTCGTCGACCGAGGATCGGTTGCGGGCCGTCGTGCAGGTGACGGAAGAGAAGCTCGTAAAGCGGAAGGTCTCGCTCAAAGCCCTGGAGTACGGCAAGGTCGAGGAAGCGGCCAAGGGCACCGCCCGGCAGACGATCACCTTGCAGGCCGGCCTCTCCTCGGACAACGCCAAGTCGATCAACCGCTGGATCAAAGACCACGGCCCGAAAGGCGTCTCCTCGCAGACGCAGGGCGACCAGGTGCGCGGTGTCCGCGAAGAAGCGGGACGACCTGCAGACGGTTATCGCCGGCCTTCGCGAGGAAGACTTCGGGCTGCCGCTGCAGTTCGAGAACTTCCGGGAGTGAGGTGCCCGAAAGCAGGCGGCCCCGATTTTGGTATGTAAACCAGCTATAACCTGTTAAAGGTACCAAAATTACCTTGAAGTAGCGGTCAGAAGTGCTCGCCCGGCGCACTCACACGGTCGGAAGGCCGCGAGCGCAGAGGCTTAGCGGGCCCACTCTCGGGACCGCAACCGGCGGATGCGATCCTCGGTGGGCGGGTGGTCCGAGAACAGGTTCTTGAAAGAGACGTTCATCCCCGCCAGCGGACTGACGATGTAGAGGGGGGCCATCTCGCGACGCGCCCCGGGCATCGGGATCTGCTTTGCTCCGGCCTCGAGTTTCGCCAGGGCCCTGGCCAGGGGCTCGCCGTCGCCGATCAGGCGAGCGCCCGAACGGTCGGCCTCGTACTCCCGACTGCGGGACAAAGCCAGCTGCAGCACCGTGGCCGCTATCGGGGCCAGGATCGACCAAGGCCAGGAGCTCGAGGATGTTGGCTCCGTCGTTGTCGCGCCCGCCGCCCGTGAAGATTGCCCCCCAGAGCGCGATCCTCGACAACAGGGTGATCGCCATGGCGATCGTGGCCGCGACCGAGGCGATGAGGATATCCCGGTTGCCGACGTGGCTGATCTCGTGAGCGAGCACCCCGCGCAATTCGTCCCAGGTGCAGATCTGCAGGATTCCCTGGGTGACCGCGACGGCGGCGTGATCCGGGTTGCGGCCGGTGGCGAAGGCGTTGGGCTGAAGGTCGGGCGTGACGTAGAGCTTGGGCATCGGAAGGCCGGCCCGGGTCGTGAGGTCCCGCACGACGGCGTAGTAGTCCGGCATCTGCGCCTCCGACACCGGCACGGCCCGGGCGGCGCTGGATGGCGATGGAGTCGGAGAACCAGTACGACCCTCCGGTGAAGAGGAGGGCGATGACGAATCCGATGATGAGCCCAGAGTTGCCGCCGATGAGGTAGCCCGACCCCGACGAAAAGGGCGGCGATAAGAGTGAGGAGAAAGGTGGTCTTGACCGTGTTACGGCTCATGACACCATGATGGCCCGAAATCGTCTGAAAAAAGGCCAAGAACCCGCCACATCCACGCCGCCCGGGACGGCCGGCTATCAGCGTAGTAGCCGGAGTGGATGTACACCGACGGCACGCCCTCGTCGCGAAACATGGCCACGTTGCGCCGGTCATCCTCAAACGACAACGCCAGTTCGAACCCAGCTTCCCGCAACTCCCACACCGAACGGCGCTTGAACTCGCCGGGCCGCGCCGTAGTCGCCGAACTCCCTCATGACGAGGAGATCCCAGCGCAGGCCGTAACGGTGCAGCCAGGCCAGGGTCTGCGGGCGCACCCAGGCCGGGCGGGCCGTCAACAGCACGATCACCAGCCTCGGGTCAAGGAGATCCAGCAGCCGGGCCACCTCCTCAATAAGGGGATCTTCGCCGCACGCCTCGAAGAAGGCCTCCCAATCCCGCCACGGCCGCTCCAGAAAATGCTGGCGGCTGGCGGCATCACTGAGCACCCCGTCCAGGTCGAAGACGACCGCCGACCCGGCGGCCACCTGACCGTCCCGCCAGTGCCAGTTGTCCACGTGGTCAACCTAATCGCCACGTGACGACGGCTATTCCTGGAGAAAGATCCACGGGCGCTGGCTGCAGGGGCCGCCTCACGGTGGACAGCTGGTCGAGGGCCAGGGGCGGAACCTCCCCGTACGCCAGCATGCTCGTCACGTCGGACCAGCGGTCGACGACGGCCAGACGGCCTTCCTCGGCGCCCCGAAGGGTGTGGGCGAGCCATTCGACCGCCGGCCGCAGGCTGGCGAAGCGGGCGCCGTCGGGCCGCGGCGCCGGCGCCATCGCCTCGGCCGCCGCCGCTCGCGGCTCGTCCACGGGCACCAACAGTTCGGTAAGACCCGGGTCCGGGTCCCGCCGCGCGGCCAGGCGCACTTCCCACCAGATGCCATCTCGCCATTCCAGCCGGTCGGATGGCTGCCGGCTGAGCCATCCGATGACTACCACCGCCGGCCGGCCCTTCCACCACCGGAGGCTCACCCAGCGACGTCATCAGTGGCCCGATGCCCGCCAGAGGTCCGAACCGGTTCGTCGTCATCACCCCCTTCCACCGGGCCCAGTACGAACACCGGCGATTCGATGGGCAGATGAGTGGCGTGTTGACGGCGCAGGTTCGCATCGTCCTCGACGAGGACGTACCGCAAGGCGGTCAAGCACTCCGGCCCGGTGCCCAGAAAGGCGGCCGCCCGGGTGCCGTCGCCGGCCCCCACCTCCACCAGCGTGAACGGATCCGGCCGCCCCAGCTGCACCCACCAGTCGTCGACCGCGTCCGCCAGCCAGGCGACCAGTTCCGGCGCTGGCGGCAGCCCGGGCACCGGGTTGGGGCCCAGGGCCGAATAGGGCAGCGGCCCCAGGCGCCGGGCTTGCTCCAGGAGAGCTCGAGCCGACTCCGAGGGCTGCATCGGGGCGCACCGTAGTAGGGTCCAGGGGCGCGTTGGCTACCCCGACCGTGATCCCCGACCTGTTGTCTCTGCACGTCCCGGTCGGGGGTCGGGTGGTGGTCGTGGCCGACCTGCACCTGGCGGCGCAACCCACACCCGGGCAGCTCGCCGCCATAGGTGAGGTGGGTGCGGCCGTGGAAGCGGCGACCGGGCCCGGCGTGCTGGTCATTGCCGGCAACCTGTTCGATGCGGGTGTCGACCCGGATGCGGCCCTGGCTGGGCACGCCCGCCTTGCCCACGACATCGCTTCGTACGCGGCAGGTCCTGGGCGCCGGGTCGTGGTACTGCCAGGTGACCGGGATGCCCGCTTGGCCTGGTCAGTTGCGTGCCAGTCTGCCGTGACCACCCAACTCGGCGCTGCGCTGGCCCTCGCCGTGGAGCTGTCGATCGACACCGGTGCCGGATTGCGAGTCGTGCGTGTCGAGCCCGGACACAACCTGGACGCCCTGTCCCGGTTCGAGGACCCCCGCAATCCCCGGGAAAGCCCGTACGCCCAGCATCTTCGCGAGGAACTGCTCCCCTCCGTTCGGCGCCGACAGCGCGGCCTGGCCGGTTCGGGCACGGGCTGGCTGTCTGGCATGGAACAACTCGACGACCCCGCCGCCTTCTCCCGCTTCATTGCCTCCCGGTTGACGTATCGGCGCCTGGGGCGCTCGGCGTGGCTGCTGCTGGTACCAGTGGCGGTCATCGTCGCCCTGCGACTGCCGTCCCTGGCGTTGCGGTCGGCCCGGGCCGGAGGGCTTTCGACGCGGCTGGGCATTCTGGTCGGTTTCATGTTCGTAGAACTGCTCCTCATCGTCCTGGTCGCCCTGGCCGCCCTGCGCCGCACGACCCGGGCCCTGTCGGCGGTAGCCCTGGACGAAGGACATCGCGATCCCAACGAGACGGCCCGCGCCCGCGCCCGCGACCTCGCCACCGCCGGTCACAGCGCCCTGATCACGGCCCACACCTGCCGCCCCGAACTCACTCACCTGGGGCGCAGTTTTTACGCCAACGTAGGCTGCGGATCAGACCTGGTCACGGAAGTCCCGAGCCGCCTGCCCGGCCTCGGCTTGCCGCCCGTGTTTCTCGGCTACCGCCAGACCTCCTGGGTGGAACTGGAGGCGGGCAATGAGCTGCACGCCCGGCTCTTTCACGCCCGCCAGGACCTGCCCGGCGCCACCCTGCTCGAACGGATTCTCGCCGACCGCATCGTGGAATCCACCTCCCGCGAGCAACGCCCGTCGGTGGTGGCCACGTTCCCCCAAGGCGTCGGGTGGCCGCGGTCGGAAGTGGCCGCGGCTGCGGCGCGGGACCGGCGAGTTCGCCGCCTCGCCGCCGTGGCAGTGTTCGCGGCGGGTTTCTTGTCCCTCTTGTCGGCGCTGGCAGAACCGATCCGGGATCGGCTCAACATCGTGCACTCGCTGTTCCCCATGGCGGTGCCCGAGACGGCCGCCGCCCTCGCCGCCTTGGGCGGCGTGGCCCTGATCGTGCTCGCCCGCGGCATCCGGCGCGGCCAACGACGCGCCTGGTTCGTCTGTCTCGCCCTCCTTCTGGCCGTCGCCGTTTTGCATCTCGTCAAAGGTGTGGACGTGGAAGAGGCGCTCATCGTCCTGGCCGCGGCCGGCTACCTCTGGCTACACCGGTCGTCGTTTGCGGCCAAGACCGATGTCGCCCGGTTGGGACGCGGCGTGTCTGGTGTGGTCGTGGCCGCTTTCCTGACCGTGGTTGCCGGCACACTCGCCATCAAGCTGGCCGGCTGGGTCGACCAGGACAGTCATTCGCTGCGTCGGCTCTCGTGGGCGCAGGCGACCCAGGCGGCCGTGGAACGCATGGTCGGGATCAGCCACATCGTCCTCCCCGCCCGGCTCGACGACTTCTTCTCGCCGGCCATGGCTACTGCCACCGTGGGGCTGGCAGTAGCGCTGGTGGCGGTTTTGTTCCGGCCCGTGGTGCAACACCGCCACGCCGGGACCGATGGCCGGTCGCGGCGCGCCGGCAATCCCATCAGTGACCGTCTTCCCTACGTCGGCAAACGGCGCGGCGGCGCCGGTCGTCTCCAGCTCGGCGAACGTCAGGGGGGTGCCGGCCGTGTCCACGTCGGCGTACGTCGCGGCGGCGCCGGCCGCTCCGATGTGGGCCGCCCCGGGGAGGGCACGAGTCCCACGGGCGTCGACGGACCCGGTCGCGGCACCAGTCCTACGGGCGTCGACGGACCCGGTCCCGGCACCAGTCCTACGGGCGTCGACGGATCCGGTCCCAGCACCAGTCCTTCCCAGGACGGCGCACTGCGCCGGGCCCGGGAGGTCGTCGCTCGACACGGCGCCGGCACCCTGGACTACTTCGCCCTCCGACCCGACAAGCAGTTCTTCTTCTGGGGGGACACGGTGGTCGCCCATGCCGTGTACGGAGGCGTCTGCCTCGTATCGCCCGACCCGATCGGGCCAGTGGCCGAACGCGAAGAAGTGTGGCGCACGTTCCGTCGCTACGCGGACAAACAGGGCTGGGCCCTGGGAACACTGGGCGCCGGCGAGGAGTGGCTCCCGATCTACCGGGCAACCGGCATGCACGATCTCTACGTGGGCGACGAGGGCGTGGTGCGGGTCGCCGCATTCAAGCTGGACGGCGGACGCTTCAAGGGTCTGCGCCAGGCCGTTAACCGGGTCGCCAAATACGGTTACCGCATCAGCTTCCATGACCCCTCGCGGCTCGACCCCACCCTGCGGGCGGCGCTCGAGGGCGTGATGACCAAGAGCCGTCGTGGCGACGTCGAGCGGGGGTTCTCGATGACGCTCGGACGGGTCTTCGATCCCGACGACGCCGGCCTGCTGCTGGCGGTCGTGCACGGGCCCGGTCTCGATCCCGCCCGTGCCGACCCGCTCGGACCTCCGGTGGCGTTCTGCCAGTACGTCCCTGCACCGGGAATTGGCGGCTACTCGCTCGACCTCATGCGCCGAGACGACGGTAACCACCCGAACGGATTGATCGATTTTGCCGTCGTCGAGACCATCAAGGAGCTACAGGCTCGGGGGTGCGAGGGGTTAGGGCTGAACTTTGCGACCATGCGAGCCGTCCTCGCCGGCGAGGTCGGCGAGGGGTTGAGCCAACGCGTCCAGGCCTGGGCGTTGCGCAGAATGGGCGACTCGATGCAAATCGAGTCGCTGTGGCGCTTCAACGCCAAGTTCGATCCAGAATGGCTTCCGAGGTACGCCGTGTACGACGCCCCAGAAAACATGCTGGAGGTGGCCATAGCGGTGGCCCGAGCCGAGTCGTTCTGGGAGCTGCCGGTTATCGGGCGCTTCCTTGTGCCGTCCGGCTCCGGGGCCAGCGCCGGGACGGGGTGACGGCCCGGACCGGACAACGCGCAAAGAGGTCCACGTTTTTCGTCCCGCCGCCCTGCCATGGCGAGGCTTGGGCCAAAACCCGCGCAATGGCGCGCTCGAGCGTCCACACCTCGCGCCCTCACCTCAGCGGTCCGCGAAGCGTGGACGCCTAGCGACGGCCCGCGCCGATCCGACTCCCCCGAGAGCGTTACCTCTCGCCCCGGCCCACGCGCGCGGCCCCACCCCGCCTGCCTGAGCACCTCGACGCCGGCCTGGCCACCCGCCGCCGGCCCGACCACCCGCCGCCAGCCCGACCACCCCGCCGCCAGCCCGACCACCCCGCCGCCAGCCCGACCACCCCGCCGCCAGCCCGACCACCCCGCCGCCGGGCGCTGGCCACCCGCCGCCGGGCGCTGGCCACCCGCCGCCAGGCGCTGGCCACCCCCGTCCGGCATCCCGCCACGCAGGCTGGGCACCACCGCGGGGCTTTCAACTCGAACCACTGTCCCGCCCGGAGCTCTCACGCGCCGGCGCTGCACGAATCCGTCCACGCTCCGCGACCCATGGCGGCCCGCCGTAAAGCATGGACCGATAGCCGCGCCATAAGGCACCCAGACGTCTACGCCTCGCGTTCCCGTGGGGAGCGCCCGCGAAGCATGGACACTTGAGCGCGCCTTGGCTTCGTACGCACCGCGTTCGCCACCGGTCAGCAAGAGTGGACGGCGGTGAACCCGACGGGTAACACCCGGCCGACGTACCGGAGAACCGCTTCGTCGCTCATCGCCGCCGTAACCCGGAGAAGGCGCCACCCAGTCCGCGATCAGAGCGTTCGACTTGTGGTCGTCCGCGTCAAGCTTGCGGCGGGATTGCCGGCGAGACCACCAGCCGTCAACCTCAACCGCCACTCGCCACCAGGGCCAGGCGATGTCGAGAATGAAAATTTCGCTGTCGATTACGACCTGGAATTGCGTCTCGAAAGGCTCGAACGGTTTGAGAGCCCGGATAATCCGGAGTTCCAGCACACTGTCGGCGGCCGGCTCGGCCACCCGTGTCGACAATGCGGCTCGCAGGGCCCGTCCGCCCGGGCGGCCTTGATTGGCCAGCCGGTTGACGCAGTCGGCGAGTTCGTCGATCGACCACAGCCCGGCAACGCTGCCCTCGTCGATGATCCGGCCCAACAGTTCCGGGTCCAGCCGAGGCGCCAGGTCCACCACGGTGCGGCAGGGCGTGCTGACCCGTACACCCCGGCGCTCCAAGATGTCGCCCGGAGACAGATCCTTGACACGATGGATTGAGGCGCCCGCCAGACGTGGCCGTAGGTTGCTCGGCACGCTGAGTTCGGGCTGCGAATCGGTCAGCAACCCCGGCAATCGGTGGATCGCCGCCGCCGTGGAGTGCGAGATCACCGCGGCCGGTCCACATAGCAAGGCTGCCGCGATGGCGGATTCCCAGCTCGAAGTCGGGCATGCCCCGACGGCGTAGGCGCCAGGCCGGATGATGCGCAGATAGCCACTATCCGCCAAGCGCCGTTCTGCCCTCGAGGAGATTCCACTGGCCCGCAACTGAGGCCTGATGATGACCCCCCGCTGCCGTTCCGCGACCGCGACGACCGGACTCAGGTTCATATAATGAAATTACATCAAGTATGCTGAACTTGTCTAGAGGGTCATTACGTCAGAAGAGCATGGTGGCTTGGCGGGCAAAGGTGATCATGAAGGAGGAAACTCCCGCCACGATGGTGAATGCGGCACACACCGCCAGGACCACGGTGACTGCGAGCGGTACGACGATCTTCCCCGTTGGGGGCGGAGCCAAGGTGGCGGTAGCGGCAGCCGCATCTCCAGACCCGCCCGCCGCGGCCGCCGCACCGGTCGAGCCACCCGCAGCTGGTGCGCCTACCCCCGCTGCCCCTGCGGCGGGACCATCGAGTCCTGGCACTGGCTGCAAGCCGGCCGTGAGCGCTCCATCCAGGTCGGGGGGGACCTCAAAGGGACTGCCGCCGTTCGGCCCGGGAGGATATTCCGCCGACGAGTCCCCCGCCGAGCCTGGAAGCTCACCCGAAACCGCACGGGGACTAGCCCCGGCCCGAACCGCTACCGGAGCACCGGGAGGGGCGCCCTCGACACCGGCCCGCCGCCGGCACTGCCGAGCCCCCCACACCACCCGCCGCCGGCACCGCCGCGCCCTCGCACCCCGCCCGCCGCCGGCACCGCCGCTGTGCCCGTCACCCCAGCCCCCTCGAGCGCCCCCGCCGCCTCCGGCGCAGCCGATTCTGTTTCCACTGGGCTGTACATCAGCAACGCCACCCGGAGATAGAAGAACGCCGCCACCGCCGCGGCCAGCATGGCGATGATCCCGAGGGCGTACTGGCCCCGCTGGATGACCGCCGGAGATGACGTAGAACTTGCCGAGAAAGCCGGTGGTAAACGGCACGCCCGCCTGAGCCAACAAGAAGATGACCATGCGCCGGCCAAAAGCGGCTGACGCCTGGACAGCCCTCGCATGGCACCGAGATCGTTGCGCGCCTCCCCGGGGCCCTGAATGATTTCGATGACGGCGAAAGTGCCAATGATGATGAACGTGTACGTAAAAAGGTAGTACAAGGAGCCTGCGGTGCCCTGACTTGACGCTGCCTGCACACCGACCAGGACGTAACCGGCCTGGCTGATGGAGGAGTAGGCAAACATTCGCTTGAGGTCCTTCTGGGCAAGCGCCAATACCGACCCGACCGCAAGCGTGAGGACGGTGATCAGCCAGATGGCCGGCCGCCAGTTGGCCTGCTCGGTGGCTGAACGCACCGTTTAGGACGCGAAGCAGACCGGCGAAGCCGGCCGCCTTGGCCACCGCCGCCATATAGCCGGTAAACGGCGTCGGCGCCCCCTGGTACACGTCCGGAGTCCAGAAATGGAAAGGCACCGCAGCCACCTTGAACCCCAGCCCCACGATCAGCAGGGCGATACCAGCCAGCAACACGCCGGTATGCGGAAGGACATTCCCCGCCAGAAACGATGCGATCTCTTGGAACTGAGTTGTGCCGGTAGCCCCGTAAACCAAGGCGATGCCGTACAGGAATATGGCGGACGAAAACGAACCCAGGATGAAGTACTTGAAGCCCGCCTCACCTGACTGGACTCGCCGGCGATGAAAAGCGGCCATCACGTAAAGGGCGATCGACATTATCTCCAGGCCGAGGAAAAGCATGATCAGCCCACCCGAAGCCGCCATGAGCATGGCGCCCGTTCCGGCAAGCAGCATCAGGGCGTAGCCTCCACGCCATCGAGGCCTTCCCGGCGGAGATAACTGTCGGACGTGAGCGCACCGAAGATGGTGGCCACGGAGATCAGTATCATGAAGAACACGCTGAAACGGTCGTAGATGATTTGTTGCCCGATCGTGAGTTGCCGCGTGCTTGGTACCGACGTCAAACCACTGCCACATGCCGGCGCCAGCGCAGGCACCGGTCAGCGCGGTCAGCATCGGGATACAGCCCTGGCCAAGAACGCTTGGGCAGCACCGCCGCGACCAGCAGCAACACCAGGCCCGCCGATGACCAATACCAGGATGGGCAGAATGCTGGCGTAGGCTGATCGGGATGTGGAGGCTGTTGTCCGCGGTGCACACGCTGTGATGCGGGCGCCGCCGGGGGCGATGCTGCACCCAGTCGAGCCGCCCGACGACTGGGTGAGCGAAAGACGCGGCTCCGGCAAGCAGGGTGACGATCATCGATGTCCCCCGGATGGAGCCGCCGCCGACGACACGGAAGCCGAGACTCGGCCCGGCCCGCCGCCCGCAGTTCCGGAGGATATGGCCGCCCGAGTCTGCGGCCCCCCGATTTGCGTCCGACCGGCCCACCGCCGACCCCGCCGAACCGCCCGACCCGGACCTGCCCCACCCGAGCCACCCACCGCCGAACCCCCCGACGCCGAACCGCCCGACGCCGGCCCGCCGCGCCGCCCGCCCGGCACTGCCCGCCGGCGACGCTCCGCCACCCTGACCGTCCACGTTCTGATCAGCCGGCACCGAGTAGGCCACGGCCGGCCCTCCGGGCGCAGGTACGTGGGCGCTGGGGTCGACGTGCTGCACGTGGGCCAGCAGATGGTTCACGGACGGTGTGATCCGATCGAGGACGGGTCGCGGGTAGACGCCGAGGAACACGATGCCCGCAGCAACGGCGCCACCGCGCCCATTTGGCGCCAGGTGATGTCGCGCACGGCGGCGTTTTTCTCCACCCGGATCGGACCCCAGAATACCCGCTGATAGGCCCACAGCATGTAAATAGCCCCGGTGATGATGGCGGTGGTGGCCACGACAGCCCACCAGCGATGGGTGATGAAAGTGCCGACCAGGACGAGGAACTCTCCGACGAACCCGTTGAGGCCGGGCAGCCCGATGGCGCTCAATACCACCGTCAGGAAGATGGCCGCCAGGATCGGGGTGGCTCGCTGTAGACCACCCAGATCCGTGAACCGCAAGCTGCCGCGATGCTCCCAGATCACGCCGACCAGGAAAAAGATCGCTCCCGTGGTCAGGGCGTGGTTGACCATCTCGAGCACGCCACCGGTGACCCCCTGAGCGCTGAAGGCGAAAAACCCGAGCACGATGAAGGCGACGTCCACGATGGACGCGTAGGCCACCAGCCGCTTCAGGTCTTTCTGCATGATGGTGACGAGGGCCCCGTACACGATGCCCACGGCGGCCAGCGTCAGCAGAACCGGCCCCAGGTCTGTGGCGCCACGCGGCAGCACGAACACGCCGAAGCGCAGGATCCCGTAGGCGCCTAGCTTGAAGAGGATGCCCGCCAGGATCATGGAACCAGCAGTCGGCGCCTGGGTGTAGGCGTCCGGTAGCCAACTGTGGAACGGCACCAGTGGAATCTTGACGGCGAAAGCCACCGCGAAGCTGGCAAAGATAAGGACCTGATCGGCGTGGGGCAGGTTGCTGGCCAGCTGGGTCAAGCCGGATCAGGTCGAAGGTCTCGTGACCACCGTTGGCCGGAGCGGTGAGCAGCACCAACGCCAAGATGCCCACGAACAGAAAGGCCGACCCGGCGAACGTGTAGATGAAGAACTTCATCGCCGCGTAGTTGCGGCGGAATCCACCCCACCCGGAGATGATGAAGTAGCCGGGCACCAGCGTGATCTCGAACATGCACGAAGAAGAGGAAGAGATCCATGGCGAGGAACACGCCCATGCACGCCGCTTCGAGCAGGAGCATCCAGCCCATGAATGCTCGGGTGTTGCCGAACATCGTCGGCCCCGCCATGGCCACCGGGAACAACAGGGCCGTCATGGCGACGAGAAACAGCGAGATGCCGTCGACCCCTACCTTCCCAGCGGATCCCGAAGTAGCTGATCCACTGGTGCTGGCTGATGAACTGGAAGCCGGCCTGGCCGCCCTGGAAGTCGACCACCAGATAGGCGACGAATCCCAGTTCGATGATCGCCGCCAGCAGCCCGAGCGCCATGACGGCTTCGCTCCGGGCACCCGGCGGGGACAGGAACGCGACCACCACGCCGCCCGCCGCGGCAGGAACACGATGATGGTCAGCAGGGGGAAACCGGTCGTCACGGGCGATCAGCTCCCTACCCGGGTGGCCATGTACGCCAGCAGGATGGCCGCCCCGATGCCGATGCCGAGCGCATAGTTGCGGACGTAGCCGGTCTGTACGCGGCGCAGCTGCCGGCCGATCTGGGCCGTGAGGCAGGCCACGCCGTTGACCGTCCCGTTGACCAAGCCCTCGTCGACCTCGAAGCTGGCGTCGCTGGCCAGCTGGGCCAGCGGGCCCGATACCGTCGCCGACACGCCTTCGTCGATGTACCAGCCGTGGCGCAGAACGGCCGGCTCCAGTCTGGGCGGTCGACGGTCGCGCCGCCACAGGCCGAGGCCCGATGAACAGACCGATGAACGCCGCGCCCGTGGCCACTATCCCGATCACCCACTTGGTGCCGGTCGCCACCGTGAAGGCCGGGGCGATGGTGGCGGGAAAGACGGGTGCCAGCCATTTGTTGATGTAGTCCAGGCCCGCCGAAGGGCGCGTTGAGCAGCCAGCCGATGGTAGAGGCCACGGCCAGAATGATCAGGACGATCGTCATGACAGGCGGCGCCTCGTGGGGTGTTCCGGTGCGGCGTGGGCTCCCTCTTCGTGGACCGGCGCCACCGGCGCCCCCGTCGCCACCGGCGCCCCCGTCGCCCCGTGCACCAGGCCCGCGTCCCGCCGCCCCGTGGGCATCGGCGTGCTCCTCCCATCGCGCCTTGCCGGCGAACACCAGCATCACCTGGCGGCTCATGTAGTAGGCGGTCAGTCCGGCGGTGACCACGCCGATGGCCCACAGACGCCGGGCTCTTGTGCCAGGCGGCCTGCAGGACGTCGTCCTTCGACCAGAAGCCGTCGAAGGGTGGGATGGCGGACAGGGCCAGGTAGCCGATGATGAACGTGGGGAAGGTGATGCGCAAGTAGCGGCGCAACCCGCCCATGCGCTTCATGTCCTGCTCGTCGTGGAGGGAGTGGATCACCGCGCCGGCCGCCAGGAACAGCAGCGCCTTGAAGAAGGCGTGCATGACCGTGTGGAAGATGCCCGGCCGGGTAGTCGCCCGATCCTTCGGCGAGGAACATGTAGCCCAGCTGGGAGATGGTCGAGTAGGCGAGCACCCGCTTGATGTCGTTCTGGGCGCAGGCGATGGTGGCGGCGAACAGAGCGGTGCCGACGCCGATGATCGCCACCACCCACTGGGCGGACGAGCTGAAGTGCAAGTATCGGCGCGCTGCGGGCCACCAGGTAGACGCCGGCGGTCACCATGGTGGCGGCGTGGATCAGCGCCGACACCGGTGTGGGGCCCTCCATGGCATCGGGGAGCCACATGTACAGCGGGAATCTGGGCGGACTTGCCCACCGCCCCGAGGAACAGCATAAGCGACAGGCCGGTGGCGAAGCCCGCCGGGCAGGGTCTGCGAGCCCCCGAGGAGAGCGGGGCCAGCACGCGTCGAGAAGTTGAACGAGTGGAAGTGCCCGAAGATCAGGAACAGGGCGATCATGAACCCGAAGTCGCCGACCCGGTTGGTGACGAAGGCCTTCTTGGCCGCCACCGCCGCGCTGTCCCGCTCGAACCAGAAACCGACCAGCCCGTACGAGCAGAAGCCCACGCCTTCCCAGCCGAGGAAGGTGAAGAGGATAGTTGTCCGCCAGGACCAGCACGATCATGGAGAACAGGAACAGGTTCATATAGAAAAAGAACCGGCCGTAGCTGCTGTCGCCCTTCATGTAGCCGATCGAGTACAGCGTGATCAGGCTGCCGACCCCGGTGACGAACAGACACCACAGGATCGACAGCGGATCGAGCTGCAGCCCGAAGTTCACGTGGAGGGTGTCGACCGGTATCCAGGTGAAGATGTTCTTGTCCACCGTGCGGTTGGCCCCGACCGGCCCAGCAGGGTGGCCCAGACCACCACGGTGGCCACGAACGAGCCCGCTCGCCATCAAGGTGGCGATCCACCCGGACGCCGGGTCGCCCGTGCGCCGCCCGAAGAAGAGCAGGATGACCGAGCCCCGGCCAGCGGCAGGGCGACGATGACGTAGGCAGCGTTCACGCCGGCTCGCCCGTCAGCCCTTCAGGCTGTGGATGTCATCGGCGGTGGCCGCCGCCCGCCGCCGGAACATGGCGACGATGATGGCCAGCCCCACCACGACCTCGGCCGCCGCCACCACCAGCACGAAGAACACCGACACCTGGCCGCGATGTCGTCCTGCAGGCGGGAGAAGGTGACGAACGTCAGGTTGACGGCGTTGAGCATGAGCTCGATGCACATGAACATCACCAGCACGTTGCGCCGCACCAGCAAGCCGGTCGCCCCGACCCCGAACAGCACGGCCGCCAGCACCAGATACCACGCTCCGGGAACGCTCATCCCTCGGCGGCGACCTCCTCTTGCTCGGCACGCGTCATCTCACTGGCCGACCGCTCCTGTCCGGCGGGACAAGACCACGGCCGCCACCACGGCGATGACCAGCAAGGCGGCGGTCATTTCGAAGGGCAGCAGGTAGCGGGTGAAGATCGACTGACCCAGCTTCTGGACGTTGTCGCCCGGCCCGCTCAGCTGGCCGGCGATAGCCGTGCGACGCGGTCCCGGTCGTGGGGTCCGTGATGCTGATCGGCCCGTTGGTCCAGTCCTGCACCCGGGACAGCACCAGGACCTCGATCGAGGACGACCAGCCCCAGCACGGCGGCGAGAGGCCTCTGGAAGCGGGTGGCTTCGTGACCGCCCGGCGTCCCGTTTGTCGACCCCCAGGAACATGATCACGAACAGGAACAGGATGACGATGGCGCCGGCGTACACGATGATCTGCACGGCGGCCAGGAAGTCGGCGGACTCGTCGATGAACAGGATGGCGACGCCGAACAGGGTGACGACCAGCATGAGGGCGCAGTGCACGGGGTTGCGCAGCAGGATGACCCCAAAGGCGCCGGCCAGCACCAGGGTGCCGCCGGTGAAGAACACCGCCCACGCCGCGGCGTGCGCCAGGTGGGTACCGGACTGGCGGCATTGGCAAGAGGCGGCGGGCGGGCCAGCAGTGCCGGCTGCACGCGGGATCATTGTCCTCCTTCCGCGCCACCCCGGGTCGGCCGGGCGCCGTCCACACCGATCCCACGCAGCGCCCCGGAGGCCATCTCCCGCACGGACAGATCCGTGTCCGCCGGCATGTCGGCGGCGGCGGGTCGCTCTGGCCCTGCTGGGCGCGGGCGCACCCCGTAGCCGAGCTCGCCGGACCACAGCGGCTGACCCTCCACGGCGGCCGAGCCGGCCGGGCTGGTGGCCCGCACCCACGCCGACGTGTTGCGGTCGTCGCCCGGCTTCCAGTCCTCCCACGGCAGCTCCTGGGGGCGGCCCTCGTCGTCCACGAGCAATTCGGCCTTGGTGTAGATGGCGTCTTCCCGGTTGGTAAAGGAGAACTCGAAGAGCTTCGACTCGGTGATGGCCTCCGTCGGGCAGGCCTCGACGCACATGTCGCAATGGATGCAGCGCAGGAAGTTGATCTCGTAGACGAACCCATACCGCTCGCCGGGCGACACCGGGGCGTCGGGCGGGTTGTCCGCGCCACGCACGTAGATGCACCGGGCCGGGCAGACGCCGGCGCACAGCTCGCAGCCGATGCACTTCTCCATGCCGTCCTCGTAGCGGTTGAGGACGTGGCGGCCGTGGAAGCGCTCGGGCTTGGGCCGCTTCTCCTCCGGATAGAGGGTCGTGACCTTTGGCTTGAACGGCAGCTTGCCGGTCACGACGAAGCCTTTGAAGAAATCGAGGAAGCTCACGGCGATGTTCCTCCGCTGTCCCGAGCCAGCCGGTCGTCCCGAGCCCCCTCAACTTCGGTAGCGCCCCGGCCCACATCGATCGCCCGCAGCAGCACGCCAAAGAGCACCACGGCGGCCCCGAAGGCCACCAGGCCCCAGCCATAGCTGATCTGGCGGCCCGCCACGATCATGAGCATGGCCAGGGCGGCCGGAATGAGCCGTTTCCAGCCGAGCTCCATGAGCTGGTCGTAGCGCAGCCGGGGCAAGGTGGCCCGGATCCACACGTAGATGTACAGGATGATCAGGACCTTGAGGGCAAACCAGAAAGGCCCGATGCTGTTCCCGGCGATCTTCGGCCCGTCGTAGCCACCAAACCACAAGGTGACGATGATCGCCGAGTTGGTTACCAGGGCGGCGTATTCGGCCAGATAGAACCAGGCGAAGTCGATCGATGAATACTCCATGTTGTAGCCGCCCGACAGCTCCTCTTCAGCCTCGACAAGGTCGAACGGAGGCCGGGTCATTTCCGCCGTAATAGCTATGGAGAACAACACGAAGGGGATGATCAATGTGCGCAGGAAGTTCCAGTGATTGAGGAACCCGCCGTGCTGGGAGGCAACGATGGCGCTGGTCCGCAAGGACCCGGTCACTAGCACCACTGTGACCGTCGTCAGGCCCAGCACGGCCTCGTAGGACACCAGCTGGGCGCTGGCCCGCACCGAGCCCAGCAACGGGTACTTGGATCCCGAGGCCCAGCCGGCCAGCATGACGCCGTACACCGCCACCCCGGAACACATCAGCAGGAACAGGATGCCCCACGGCGGGTCGGCGAGCTGCAAGCGGGTGGTGTGCCCGGCCACGGTGATGGTGCCGCCGATAGGGACGATGGAAAATACCAGCAGGAGCGGCACCAGCATCAGATACGGGGCAGCCTTGTAGATGAACTTGTCCGCCCCCCGCGGCGTGAACGCCTCTTTGAACAGCAGCTTGGTGCCGTCCGCCAGCGACTGCAGCCAGCCGTTGGGGCCGGCCCGGTTGGGTCCGTAGCGCACGCCGAGCCGGGCCACCGCCTTGCGCTCGTACATCACCATGAAGAGCACCGACACGAGCACGATGACGAAAACGGCCACCGTCTTGACGAGCAGGATGATCCATACCGCCAGGTTGAGCCCGTGGTCGAATACCGGATCACCCACCGACGGGCCTCCTTCCAGTGCGATCGTCTCCACCCGCACCTCGGTGATTGCCTCGCCGGCGTCGATCAGCTCGCCGGCGGTGGCACTTGGGGAGTTCCAGGGCAGCACCGCGACTCCCTGGGGGTACCCCGAAATCGCCGGAGACCGGTACCACCAAAGCGCCCCGGCTGGATACCACTCGAACCGGCTCCCCCTGTGCCGTGCCCAGGTCCGCCAGCACCGAGGGGTGGACGACGAGCCGAGCGGGCGGCCGCAGCTCCGCCAGGTAGGGCACCGCCTGCGCCTGGGTGCCGCCGTCCCACAGCGTCCGCCGGGTGACCAGCCGCAACGGTGGTGGCCCGGTGACGGGACCAGGTCGGGGGCCGGTGGAGGTACCCGGCTCGGCAGAGGTGCCCGGCTCGGCGAAGGCACCGACCTCGGCGGAGACGCCGGACTCGGTAGGGGCGCCAGACGCGGGGCCGGGGCCGATGCCTGAGCCGGCACCGGACAGTGCCACCCCTGGCAATCCCAGCATGGCTGGCATCTGCGGGGTCGCCTCGTCACTGCCTGCGCCAGCGGCCGCCACGGCCGGCGCGGCCGGACCGCCGGTGGATGCCACCTCAGCGCCGCCCGGGGGGCTGGCCCCGTCCGGCTCCGGCTCCACCGACACGGCCGTGTGCAGCAGGGCCGTGGGAGCCACGTTGTGCAGCTCCGCCGAATAGATGCCGGGGTCGGCCATGGGATCGAGCGGCTTGAGCCGGCCGGTCGCGCCCGGATCGTGACGTCCCGGCGGCACGAGGACGCCGTCCCGGGCCTGGTCGCTGTACAGCACCTTGTGCTCGACGTTGCGGTGCAGCGGCGAGACCCGGGCGATTTCCTCCCAGATGTCCTCCAGGCTGGAGAAGCCGAGGTCCACCCCGAGTCGAGCCGCCAGCTCGCTGGCGATCATCCAGTCGGGCCAGGCCGCACCGCGGGCCGTCACCAGCTGCCCCAGGCGGGTGATGCGGTCCTCCAGGTTGGTAAACGACCCTCGCCGCTCCGCCCACGCCGCCGCCGGCAGCACCACGTCCGCCAGCCGGGAGGAGGCCGTCAGATGGGTGTCCACCGCGACCACGAAACGGGCCCCGTGCATGGCCTGCAACGCCAGCCGCGTGTCCGGGAAGTCGGCGCAGGGATCGGCGCCAAGGAGCACCAGCCCGCCGATCCAACCCCGGGCTGGCCGCCTGCATGATGCCGGCCGCATCCAGGCCCGCCTGGGCCGGGAGGGACGCCGCCCACTGATGCTCGTACCAGGCCCGGCCGGTGTCGAGACCGACCCGGCCCGGGAGCACGCCCGCGGTCAGGCCCATGTCGAGGGCGCCGTGCACATTGGCCCGCCGCAGCGACGACAGGAAGGCCACTCCGGGTAAGTCGGCCAGTATCCGGGCCGCCACCGTCACCTGGTCGTCATGTTCAGCCAGTGACGGCCGACCCAAAACCACCACCACCGCAGGCGCGTCCGGGTTTTCCTTTCTCCTGAGCTTCTCGCAGCTCGGCCCGCACGCCCTCGATGGCCTCGGGCCGCACGCCCGCCACCTCTCCGGTGATCGGGTTGGAGCCGGCCAGAGCGACAGCGAGGGCAGCGACCTCTCCGGGCCGGTACAAAAGCGTGTCGGCCGCGTACGGGCTCAATCCGGTCGGCACCGGTGTCAGCTCAACGAGGTGGGTGCCATTCTCGCGGACGGCGTCGCGGAGCCGGAGGTAGAGGACCGGCACCTCGTCCTTGATATCGCCGCCGAGCGTGATGACGACCGGCGCCTGGGCCGCTTCGGAAATGGTGGTCCGGGGCAACCCCAAAATAGTGGCGGCTGGGAGACCGTCGGCAAGCTGGGCGTCGATGTTGTCGGTCCCGAGCGCCACCCGGGCGGCCTTTGCCCAGGCGTACGCATCCTCGTTGTGCAGGCGAGCCCCCCCGATGACCGCAACCGAGAATCCGCCCCCCGTTTGCTTGGCCGCAGCCAGCCCGGCCGCGGCAACGTCCAAGGCCTCGGCCCAACCGGCTTCAACCAGCTCGTCGCCATGTCGAATCAAGGGCACGGTCACCCGGGAGGGGCCCGTCGAGGCCGCAAAACCAAACCGACCCTTGTCGCACAACCACCCCCAGTTGACCGGATCGGAGTCGACGCCGATCAGCCGGGACAGCTCGCCGGAAGTCGCCTGCACGGCCACCCGGCAGCCCACCGAGCAGGTCGTGCACGTGCTCTCCACCTGCTCCAGGTCCCAGGGCCGGGCCTTGAACCGATAGGGCTTGGCCGTGAGCGCGCCCACCGGGCAGATCTGGACCACGTTGCCGCTGAAATACGACGAGTACGGCGCATCCGGAAAAGTCGCCACCTCGGTCAGGTCGCCGCGATCGGCGAAATCGATCAGCGCATCACCCGCCACCTCGTCCGCGAAACGCACGCAGCGTCCGCACTGGATGCAGCGCTCCCGGTCGAGATACACCAGTTCCGAAATGGGAATGGGCTTTTCCCAATGACGTTTCTCCTCGACGAACCGGCTCTCGCCCGGGCCGTAGGCGAGCGTCTGGTCCTGCAACGGGCACTCGCCGCCCTTGTCGCACACCGGGCAGTCCAGGGGGTGATTGACGAGCAGAAACTCCAGCACGCCTTCTTGGGCTTTTTTGGCCTGGGGGCTGCTCGGTCTGGATCTCCATGCCGTCGGCGACTGCGTTGTAGCACGCCGGCATGAGCGATGGTCCCCTCGGCCCGCTGACTTCGACAAGGCACATGCGGCACATGCCGACGGGCTTCATGCGGGGGTGGTAGCAGAACCGCGGGATGTACACGCCCGCTTCTTCGGCGGCCTGGATGATCCACTGGCCGCTGCGAGCCTGGACTTGGCGGCCATCGATGGTGATGGTGATGGGCTCGCCCGAGCCCGATGGCCGCGGCGGCGCCGTACCGACCGCGCTTTCGGTGACCGTGGGCCGGTGGCGCAGGCGCACAGGAACAGGATGGGCGAGGCTGGATTCGGGCACTCCGGCGCCTGGCCCGCGGGATTCGATGTGGCCCGCTGTGGTCTGCCCGGACGCTCCCGGCTCCGGTTGTCCGGTGGATTCAGACACGGGCCAGCCTCCGCGGCAACCGATCGGGAGGGAACGGACACCGCCCCTCGCGTATATGCGTCACGTACTCATCCCGGAACATACGCAGGCCGGCGGCGATCGCAGGCGGCATGGACGGTCCCAGGACGCAAATGGTGGTTTGCGCGGGGGGCCACGTCACGCCAGGAGAGATGTTGTCGCATACATCCATGAGCAGGTCCAGATCCGACTCGCGCCCCTGGCCGTGCTCGATGCGTTCGAGGATCTTCTTCAACCACCCGCTGCCTTCCCGGCAGGGCGTGCACTGCCCGCACGACTCCCGCTGGAAGAAGCCGACGATGCGCCAGGCCGCCCGCACCGGACAGGTGGTGTTATCCATGGCGATCACGGAGGCCGAACCCGCCATGGACCCGACGGCGGCGATCGCCTCGTTGGCCATCAGCACGTCCAGGTGTTCGGGCCCCAGCCAGGGGGACGAGGCGCCGCCGGGGATAAAGGCCTTCAGTTCGTTGTCGTCGCGGATGCCGCCGCCGAGTCGGGGGTCGTACATGAGCTCCCGGAAGCTGACTTTGGCCCATTCCAGTTCGTAGTTGCCGGGCCGCTTCACGTGCCCGGACAGGGATATCGTTTTGGTGCCCTTCGACCTGCCCTCCCCTAGGGCGGCGTACGCGTCGGCCCCGTGGATCATCAACCAGGGCAGGTTGGAAAGGGTCTCCACGTTATTCACGACGGTGGGCGCCCCGTAAAGTCCGATTGCAGCGGGGAAAAAGGGAGGTTTGATGCGGGGATAGCCGCGCTTTCCTTCCAGGCTTTCGAGCAGAGCCGTTTCCTCGCCGCAGATATAGGCCCCGGCACCGGGGTGGACCACGATGTCGACGGAGTAGCTGCTATCGAGGATATTGCGGCCCACGGCCCCGTAGGCGTAGGCCTCGTTGAGGGCGGCCTGGAGCCGCTCGATCCCGAGCGCGAACTCGCCGCGGATGTAGAGGAAGACCTGGTCCGCCTGGATGGCGTAGGCGCAGATCACGGCGCCTTCGATGAGCTGGTGGGGATCGCCCTCGATGAGGGAGTGGTCATGAAAGGTGGCGGGCTCGCTCTCGTCGCCGTTCACCGTCAGATACAGCGGTTTGGCCTTGCGGGTCATGCCCCATTTCCGCCCCGCCTCGAAGCCCGCCCCGCCCCGGCCCAGGATGTTGGCCGTGTTGACCTGCTCATGGACGCCTTCGGGCGTCATGGCCAGGGCGGCGCGCAGGCCGCGGTAGCCGCCGTCGGCCAGATAGGACTCGAGCGTCCACGACCGCGGCTCCCTGAGCCGCGAGGTCACGATGCGCGGGGCGTCGGTGATCGTCATGAGCCGGCCTCGAGTTGGCCGGCGTCGAGGGACAGGACCGCAGGGGTGGTGTGGTGGGTACCGAGGTCCACGTGGGGGGCGGGGACGACGCGGCCGCCGTCCGGGCGCACGTAGTGGCGTTCCGCCGCCCGCTCTTGCTCTCGTCCTGGCACCGCGGCCGGCTCCCCCTCTTTTCCATCGCCCCCCGTTGGCTGCTGGTCCCCCTCGGGTGCCCCGGCCAGCAACCCCATCGGGCGCCGGACACGGTTGAGCGTGCCGTGCGGCGGCACCTCGGCATCAAGACGGCCGGCCCGGAGGTCCTCGATGAGGGTGTCGAAGCGCTCCTCGTCGACGTCGCCGAAGAAGCGCCAGTTCGCCGTCACGCATGGGGCGTTTCCACACAGGGCCAGGCACTCGGCATCTTCGAGCGTGAACATCCCGTCCCGCGTCGTCCCGCCCGGCGCCACGCCCAGGCGCTCCTCGGCATGTTCGAGCAGGCGGTAGGCGCCCTGCAACATGCAAGCGATGTTGGTGCAGACGGCCAGCAGGTATTTGCCGACCGGTTCGAAATGGAACATGTCGTAGAAGGTCGCGGTGCCCCGCACCTCGGCCGGCAGGAGGTCCAACAGCTCGCCGACATGCTCCATGCCGTCCTCGGGAAGATAGCCCTCCTGTTCCTGGAGTACGTGGAGGATCGGGATGAGCGCGGATCGGGAGTACGGATAGAGGGCCATCAGGTCGCGGGCGCGTTGCTCGTTGTCGGGGGTCAGACGAGCCACGCCCGATCCTTGCCCAAAGCGACCAGCCGGGTCCAACCCGCGCCGACCTGTTCTCCCCGTGTCCTTACCGTCCCTACCGGCGTCACGGTCAACGGTCGACGTCCCCCAACACCGGGTCAATCGTCGAAACGATGGCGATGGTGTCGGCGACCAGGGCCCCCCGGGCCATCGGCGCCATGGCCTGCAGGTTGGCGAAGCTGGCGGCCCGCATGTGGACGCGGTAGGGCTTCGCCGTGCCATCGGAGACGATGTAGCACCCGCTTTCCCCCCGAGGGCTCTCGATCGGCACGTAGGCATCTCCGGGTGGGACCCGGAAACCCTCCGTGTACAGCTTGAAATGATGGATGAGTGCCTCCATCGATTCGTCGATGCGATTGCGAGGGGGCGGCGTAACCTTCTTGTCCTGACTGCGGAAGTCGCCGGACGGCATGCGGTCCGCAATCTGGCGGGCGATCTTGACAGACTCGCGGATCTCGTTGAAACGGATGGCGAAGCGGTCCCAGCAATCACCCTCGGTTCCAACGATCACGTCGAAATCGACGTCGTCGTACGCCAGGTAGGGCTCGTCGCGCCGCAGGTCCCATGCCACACCGGTGGAGCGCAGCAGCGGCCCGGTCAGCCCTAGACCGATGGCAGTGGCGGCGTCGATAGGACCCACACCCTGCAGACGGTTTTGCAGGATCGGCTGGCCCGTCAGCAGATTGTCGTACTCGTCCATGCGCCGGGGGATGGCCTCACAGAGGGCCTGCACATCGTCGCGCCACCCGTCGGGGAGGTCGGCGGCCACGCCTCCCGGGCGGAAGTAGTTGTGGTTCATCCGCAGGCCGGTGACCTTCTCGAAGAACGCCAACACCATTTCGCGATCTCGCCACCCGTACACCAGCATGTTGATGGCGCCGAGATCGGATCCGTTGGTGGCCAGCCACAAAAAATGGGAGCTGATGCGGTTCAGCTCGCACATCAACATGCGGATCCACGTCGCTCGCGGCGGGATCTCGATGCCCAGAAGCTTTTCGACGCTGAGGCAGTAGCCCAGTTCGTTGAAGAACGGGGACAAGTAGTCCATGCGCGTGACGTTGGTGCACCCCTGGTGGTACATCAGCTCCTCGCCGGTCTTTTCCATGCCGGTGTGGAGGTAGCCGACCACAGGCTTGGAGCGCAGCACCGTCTCGCCGTCGAGCTCAACCATAACCCGGAGCACGCCATGTGTGGACGGGTGTGATGGGCCCAGGTTGAGGATCATCGTCTCGTCCTCGGGCGCCTCGACGTCGATATCGGCGGCGTCAAGCCGAACACCCTCCGGCAAGCGCAGCACGGAACCGGACTCCAGGTTCAGCTCCCGAGAGCTGCTGCGCTCGCGGGGCATCATCTCCTGACTGCCCTCGTCGGTCTTGGTCTCTAAGAGTCGGGTCAGTTCCGGTCCGCCGGGCGGGACCCGACCCAGGATGCGGTCCAGCAGGGTTACCCGCCGAGGCGGCTCGTTGGAATCCTGGTCGCTCATTTAGGGGGCCTCTTTGAACTGGATGGGAATGTGGCCCGTGTCGTAGTCCTTGCGCAGCGGGTGCCCCTCCCAATCCTCAGGCATGAGGATCCTCGAGAGGTCGGGGTGGCCGGCGAAGCGAATGCCGAACATGTCGTATGTCTCGCGTTCATGCGCTTCCGTACCAGGCCACAACTCGAAAAGCGTCGGCACGGAGGGATCGTCGCCCGGAACCTGGCACCGGACCCGCAACCGCCGCCGATGTGTGAGCGCGAGCAACTCCACCACAACCTCGAACCTCTCGCCGACGATGCCCCCCGGCAGGTCGCGCCCGGGATGGGTGAGATAGTCCACACCCGTGACACCGACCGGAAGGTCGTACCCGTCGGTCTTGAGGGCGGTCATGAGCGACAGGTAGTCGGCCCGGTTGCAGTGCACCACCGCCGCGCCCGGTCGGGGGTCGAGCGGACAACCGTGCAAGGTGGCGGGCTGGCCATCTTCTCCGTTGGGCGGGGCGTCAGAAGCGCCGGGGGCCCCGGCTTGCGCCGGCGCGTCGGTCATCGGCCCGGCACGCGCAGAGGTTGACGAGGCGCCTCGAGGTGGATGCCGGCGCCCGTCCTGGTATCGGTCCCGGTGGCGGTGCGACGAGAGATCTCTCCCGTGCGGATCTTCTGGTGCAGGGTCAGAATGGAGTGGATCAGCGTCTCCGGTCCGGGGGGGCAGCCTGGCGCGTAGACGTCGACTGGCACGATCTGATCAACGCCCTGAACGATGGCGTAGTTGTTGAACATCCCGCCGGTGCTCGCACACACGCCCATCGAGATAACCCACTTTGGCTCCATCATCTGGTCGTACACCTGCCGCAGCACGGGCGCCATCTTCTGGCTCACACGTCCCGCCACGATCATCACGTCCGCCTGCCGAGGGGATGCCCGGAACACCTCCATACCAAAGCGAGCGAGATCGAAGTTGGCCGCCCCGGCCGCCATCATCTCCATGGCACAGCACGCCAGCCCGAAGTTCGCAGCCCACGAACTCGAGGCACGGGCCCACTTGACCATGCCTTCGAGGGTGCCTGTCAAGAAGTTGTGTTGGAGGTCCTCCAGGCCCATCGACCGTCTCTCCTTCCCTCCGGCAAAGTACGACTATCAGGGAGCAGCACGCCAACCGGGGCCGGCTCTAGAGCTCCAGGGCTCGAGGGCCAGCCACGCCGCGCCAGACGGCGTCGGCGCCTAGCCGGTGGGCGCCGGGCGTCGCTCCGGTTTCGGCCTGCCCTCGCTCCCGTTCGTATCTCCATCATCCTGGGCCTCGCTCTCCGCGGCGAACGGCTGCGGGCTGGCGCCCGCGTCGAGCTCGCGGGGGCGGCGCACCCGTAACACGGTCGACGACGTCGTCCGGCTGAGGTCGGCCGATGCTCGAACTCCGGCCCTTCGGCGCGGTCCCCAGTCCAGCGCGCCATTGGAAACCAGATAGGCGAAGGCCACGAACACGACCACGGCGAAGGCCGCCATCTCCGCCAGTCCGAACTTGCCTAGCTGGTGGTACATCACCGCCCACGGGTACAGGAAGATCACCTCGATGTCGAAGATGATGAAGATCATCGCCACGAGGTAAAAGCGGACCGGGAAGCGGGCGGCCGATTGGTAACGGGGGGCGATGCCGGACTCGTACGGCCCTTCTTTGGCTCCGGTGGGACGCTTCGGTCCCAGCATCCGCGAGGCCGCCACAGACCCGCCGGCGAACAAGGCCACCACGACGAGCAACAGCACTATGGGGAGGTACTGCTCCACGATGCGATGTTAGCCACCCGTTGGCCGGTCGCCAGTTGGCCGCCTGGCGGCGACTGACTGAGGGTACGGCGGCAACGTGTTTCCTGGCCCGGCGGCACGGGTGCGCCCGTCGGTCTGCCGGCAACATGTCTCCTGGCCGGGCGGCACGAGTGCGCCCGCCGGTCTGCCGGCAACATGTTTCCTGGCCGGCCGGCACGAGTGCGCCCGGCGCTCTTCCGGGGCGAACAGGGCCTGACCCGGTGGGCCTGGGTCCGGCGCGGTCACGGTTCAGTCGGCGGCGCGGCCGGGGCCGGGTGCTGCATGCCGGTCCAGGTCCGTCCCGGCCCGCCGGCTCTGCCCACGTTCCCGCCCGGCAGATCTGCCCGCGGGCCGCCAGGTGTGCCCGGTCGCCGCAGGCGTCAGCCACCACCGGGAGCGCCCGCCACGGCGGGTCAGGTCCGCCATGCCCGGCTCGTGTCGCCACGCCCGAACCGCACCCGAACGTCCACACTTCGCGGCTCCGACCAGCCCAGCCGCGAAGCATGGACGCCAGCGCGCGTCTTTCCCCCACGCAAACGTCCACGCCTCGCGCCCCCACGGATTTTGCCGCGCAGCGTGGACGTATCGGTGCGCCGACACTGCCCGGCCGGCGCCCTGACACCTTCCCCGACCACGCGACAGCCGGACCGACCAGCTCGGCCGACCACCAGGCCGCCCCACCATCCGACCGCCACCCGGCCACCCGACAGCCGGACCAACCAGGCTCGCCCGACCACCCGACCGGCCAACCACCCCGGTCACGAGGCCACCCCGGTCACGAGGCCACCCCGGTCACGAGGCCACCCCGGTCAGGAGGCCACCCCGGTCACGAGGCCACCCCGGTCACGAGGCCACCCCGGTCACGAGGCCACCCCGCCGGCCGGCCACCCGGAGCGTCCGACCGATAGCCCCCAGGCTGCTGGGCCGCCGCCCCGAACGCCAGCCCGCTCGCCGCCCCGGGCGGAGCTGTCGGACCCGGCGCGGTCGCTACCGCCAACGCCGCTAGATTCCTCTGAATGAACAACCCCGCCCCGGTTGCCCCTCGCCACTGCGATGTGCTGGTCGTGGGTGGAGGGCCGTCGGGAGCGGCGTGTACCTACTGGCTGGCGAGCGCCGGCTACGACGTGGTGATGGTCGAGCGCAAGCGCTACCCCCGGGAGAAGACCTGCGGGGATGGTCTTACGCCGCGCTCCGTCCGCCAACTGGAGGATATGGGCCTCGGCGACGAACTGGCCGGTGCCGGTCACCGCTTTCAGGGGATGCGGTCGCACGGGTTCGGCCGGACCTTGGAGCTCAACTGGCCGGACCACCCGGACTTCCCGGACTACGGCTACGTCATCACTCGCAAGGATCTGGACGCCCTGGTCGCCGAGCGCGCCGCCAAAGCTGGCGCCACCGTCTGGGAAGGCGCCGAAGCGATTGAACCCGTGGTGGAGTCTGGCCTCGTCTGCGGCGCCTGGGTCAAACTCAAAGTCGGTCCGTCTGCCGCCAACGCCGCGGACAGAGATGATCGGGAAAGTCCAGGAGATGCGTCCGACGGCGACGACGCGGGCGGCCGGGCCCACGCCGATCCGGTGCCGGTCCGGGCCCGCTACACCGTCGTCGCGGACGGCGCCAACTCACGGTTCGGTCGGTCCCTCGGCACCAGTCGCAACCGGGCCTTCCCGCAGGGGATGGCCATCCGCGGGTACTGGATGTCGCCTCGCCACCAGGAGCCGTGGATCGACAGCTGGCTGGACATCCGCGACAAGTCGGGAAACGTGCTGCCCGGTTACGGGTGGATCTTCCCTGTCGGCGACGGTCGCATCAATGTCGGCGTCGGGCTGCTGTCGACCTTCAATCAGTGGAAGGCCGTCAACACCACCCATCTCCTCCAGTCCTTTGCCGAGTTTGCGCCGTCTTCCTGGGACATCCGGCCGGAGACGGCCTGTGGCCCGGCGACCGGCGGCCGGCTCCCCATGGGCATGTCAGTCGGGCCGCAGGTCGGCCCCACCTGGCTGGCCGTCGGTGACGCCGGAGGCGCCATCAACCCGTTCAACGGCGAGGGGATCGCCTACGCCTACGAAACGGGGCGTTTCGCCGCCGACGCCATGCAGCTGGCCCTCGACAGCGGTGACGGTCTGGCGTTGCAGACGTACCGCCAGCGTCTCGACGACACCTATGCCCTCTACTACAAGGTAGCCCGGGCGTTCGTCCGCATCATCGGCCGGCCCGAACTGATGAAGGCCCTGGTCAACACCGGGATGCGAAGCCGCAGCCTGATGGAATGGGTGATGCGCATCATGGCCAACCTGCTTCGGCCAGAAGAACTTGGCCCCGCTGAGGCGGCGTATCGGGCGGTAGCGGCGCTGACCCGACTTGTCCCCGACGCCAGCTGATGGGTTCAAGCCGAGTTCGTGGCCAAACAACGGCAGGCGCGGGTGGCGCCCAACGGGACACGAGGATCGGCCGTGCTCCGGCGGGTGACACGACCGGCCTAGGCCGCAGCCGCCTCTCCGAAGGCCTCGACGGTGCGTTCCAGATCGGCGTCGGTGTGCGCCAGGCTGGGGAAAAGGACCTCGTAGGCGCCTGGCGCGATGGCCACGCCCCGCTCCAGCAGGCCGTGCATGAGCCCCGGATAACGCCCTGTCGCAGCTGAGCGGACAGCACCGTCGTAGTCCATCACCCGCCCCGGCCCGAAGAACACACCCACTAGCGGCCCCGCCACGGGCACCTGTACCTCCGGGCCGCCTGCGGCCGCCAGCCCGGCTGCGAAGCGACCGACCTGGGCCGCCAGGTCCTTGTAGGTGGCTTCCTCCAGCTCGGCGAGCACGGCCAGACCGGCGGCGGTCGCCAATGGGTTGCCGGACAGAGTGCCGGCCTGGTAGACGGCGCCCACCGGAGCCAGGTGGTCCATGAGGTCCCGCCGCCCGGCGAAAGCGGCCAGGGGCAGGCCGCCCCCGATGACCTTGCCGAAACACCACAAGTCCGGCCGCACCCCGAATACCCCGGCCGCCCCACCGTAACCAAGGCGAAAACCGGTGATGACCTCGTCGAAGATGAGCACCGCCCCCACCCGGTCGCACGCGGCGCGCAGGCCTTCGAGGAACCCGGGCGCCGGCGGCACCAATCCCATGTTGGCTGCCACCGGCTCCACGATCACGCACGCCACGTCGGGGCTGAGCGTCGGGCACCACGTTGTAGGGCACGACCAGCGTCTCGGCCACGGCTGCTTTGGGCACCCCCGCCGAAGCCGGCAGACCGAGGGTGGCGACGCCGCTCCCTCCGCCGGCCAACAGGCCGTCGCTGTGGCCGTGGTAGCACCCGGCGAACAAGACGACCCGGTCCCGGCCGGTCGCCCCGCGCGCCAGACGCACCGCCGACATGGCCGCCTCGGTACCGCTGCTGACGAGCCGCACCTGCTCGCAGCCGGGGACCCGGGTGCAGATCTCTTCGGCGAGGAGCACCTCCCGCTCGGTCGGCGCACCGAACGACGTCCCCTCGCCTGCCGCCCGCTGCACCGCCTCGACCACCTTGGGATGGGCATGCCCGAGGATGGAAGCCCCGTAGGACTGGACATAGTCGATGTAGCGGTGGCCCTCGACATCCCACACGTAGGCGCCGGCACCGTGGTCCACGAAGTACGGCGTGCCGCCGACCGAACGGAACGCCCGCACGGGCGAGTTGACCCCACCCGGGATCACTCGCTGGGCCCGAGCAAAGAGATCGGCGTTACCCATTGAGCGTCTCGGCCAACTCCCCCGCCAGGTACGTCAGGATCAGATCGGCGCCGGCCCGCTTGATGGCAACGGTGTGCTCCAGGGCGACGGCAGCCCCGTCGATCCAGTCCCGCTCCGCGGCCGCCTTGATCATGGCGTACTCGCCGCTGACGTGGTAGGCGGCCACCGGGACGTCGACGCGGGCCCGCACGCTGGCGATGACGTCCAAGTAGGCGAGGGCCGGCTTGACCATCACCATGTCGGCCCCTTCAGCCACGTCCAGTTCGACTTCACGCAGCGCCTCTCGCCGGTTGCGGATAGTCCTGCTGGTACCCCTTGCGGTCACCCCCGTCGGCGATGCTCACGTCCACCGCATCCCGAAACGGGCCATACAGCGCCGAGGCGTACTTGGCTGCGTACGCCAGGATCGCCGACATTCGCAAACCCAGCCGAGTCCAGCCCGGCCCGGATGGCGCCGACCTGGCCATCCATCATCCCGGACGGAGCCACCACGTCGGCGCCAGCCTGGGCCTGCGCCACGGCCACCTCGGCGTAGCGAGCGAGGGTCAGGTCGTTGTCGACGTCTCCCTGGGCGTCAACGATCCCGCAGTGGCCGTGGTCGGTGTACTCGTCCAGACACAGATCGGCGATCAGCACCATGCGGTCGCCCAGCGCGTCGACCAGGCGGCGCAGCGCCACCTGTACCACCCCGTCGGGGTTCGGACGCCCCAGTCCCGGCCGCGTCCTTGGCGGCCGGCACGCCGAAGAGCACCAAGGCCGGCACGCCGAGCGCCGCAAGCCGGTCCGCCTCCTTGACGACGGTTTCGGTGGTGTGCTGGACGACGCCCGGCAACGACGCGATGGGCTGCGGTTCGTCGATCCCTTCCCGCACGAACAGCGGGGCTATCAGGTCGGAAGGGGCCAACGCCGTTTCGGCGACCAGGTCCCGAAGCCGCGGGCTGCGACGTAGCCGGCGGAGTCTGGTGGCAGGAAAGCCCATAGCAGCCACGCTACCCCGGACCCAGGCCGACCAGGCCGGCTGCCACGCGCATGCTGTAGTCGAACACGACGTCGAAGTCAGTCGTGGCGCCCACGTAATGGCCGAAAAGTTCCAGGCTGACCATGCCGAACAACTGCGTCCACGCCATGAGGGCCGCCACGATCACCTCGGGCGCAAATCCGGGCAGGAGGTCCCGCTCGAGCGGGGCGACGGCGCTGCGCAGCGCTGGACCGGCCGCGAGCAGCTGGGCCGCGTGGTCGCCGGCCCGGTGCCGGGGCGCCGCGCCCTGCAGCCACGAAGATCCCGCACAGCACGCTGGTCACCTGCAACGACGCGGCCGTGGTCTCGCTCGAGCCCTGGTAGCCAGGAACGGGAGATCCGTACAGCAGCGCCCACTCGTGGGGATGGTCGTGGGCCCACCGGCGGATGCCCGCGGTCACGGCCAGCCACCTCTCGAGCGGCACCGGCCCGGCCGCCTCGTCACGCCCGGCAGGCCGTCTCGGCGACGGCCAGGTAGGCGTCGACGATGAGGGCGGTGAGCAAGGCGTCCCGGTTCGGGAAGTAGCGGTAGACGGCGGACGGCACCATCTCCAGCCGGCGGGCCACGGCGCGCAGCGAGAGACCGGCGGCGCCCTGTTCAGCCATCTCGTCGTGGGCAGCAGCGAGGATCTCCTCGGTCAGTTGGGCCCGGACGCGGGCCCGGGCGCTGCGGGGGGCGGACACGTATGCTCACATTAGCAGAACACCGACCCTTGACTAGATCAGTGTTCTTGTTTAGGATCATTGATCTGGAAGAACGAGGCCAACATACCTACTCAGCACGGAGCTTCCGATGTCCGATCACTACCAGCGCCCCGGCTGGTTCACCCGTCATATCTTCAATCCCGCCGTGGCCGGGATTGACCGGCCTGGGCATCAGCGTGCTGGGCTCACGGGTCCTCGAGGTCAAGGGACGGAAATCGGGCCAGCCCCGCCGCACCCCGGTCAACCTTTGACCTCGATGGGACTGACTATCTCGTCGCTCCTCGAGGTGAAGCCGAGTGGGTTCGCAATGCCCGGGCCGCAGGCGGCCACGTGGCCCTGCTGCTCGGGCGCAAGCGCGAGGACCGCACCGCCACCGAGCTGCCCGACAGCGAGAAGGTGCCGGTACTGCGCGCCTACCTGAAGCGCTGGAAGGCCGAGGTCGGGGTGTTCTTCGAAGGGGTCGGTCCCGATTCCACTGACGAGCAGCTGGGCGCCATCGCCCCCCGTCACCCGGTCTTCCGGCTCAGCTGAGCGCAGCGGGACTCAGCTGAGCGCCGCCACCAGGGCGTCCACAAGGCCCGGAATGGTGTGGCGCTCCGCCACCGCCGTGACCGCCAGGCCGGCGCCGCCGAGCCGCCGCCGCCGTGCTCGGTCCGATGCAGACCACGACGGCCGGGACAACCTGCAGGCCGCCCGCCGCCTCCAGCAGTCCCGTGACCGACGAGGCCGACGCAAAGCACACGGCGTCGGCCGCGGCGACGGCAACGCGATCCTCGTCCGCCATCGCCACCGGCACCGTCCGGTACGCCTCCACGGCATCGACCTGCCAGCCCGCCGCGACCAGACCCTCAGGTAGGACGTCCCGACCCGGCCGCGGCCCGGGGCAGGAGGACCCAGGAGCCGGCACCGGGCGGGTCGGGAAAGGCCTCCAGCATGCCCTCCGCAATGGATCGCTCGGGGACCAGGTCTGGCACCAGGCGCCAGGCGCCAAGGCCTCTGCCGTACCGGGACCCATGGCGGCGATGCGGGCCGAACCGAACGATCGAGCGTCCGCCAGGTGGGCGAGCAACGCCGTTGCGGCGTTGGCGGAGCTGAACACCACCCAGTCATAGCGTCCCGTCGCCAGATCGGCCGCAGACCGGGCCAGGCCGGCGCCGCCGTCGGCCGCGGCATCGATGCGGATGGTCGGCACCTCGATCGGCACGGCGCCGAGCTCCTGCAGACGGGTCGACAGCGCCGAGGCCTGGGCCCGGGCCCGGGTCACGACCACCCTTCGGCCGAAGAGCGGCCGGGCCTCGTACCAGTCCAGCTCCAGGGCAGCCACCGCCCCGATGACCAGCGTCACCGGGGGTTCAAGCGGCGTGGCACCCAGCTGGTCCAGGCGCACCCGCAAGGAGCGCTGTTCCGGGCGGGTGCCCCAGCGCACGGCCAGGCACCGGCGTGTCCGGCGGCAGGCCGCCCGCTATAGCCGGTCGGCTATCGCCTCCCGGTGGGCGACGCCCATGAGTACCACGATGGTGCCGCCCGCCTGCGCCAGGGCCTGCCAGTTGGTTGCCCGGTCGACGGCGTGCCGGCGGTGGCCGGTCACGACCGTGAACGACGTAGACAGACCCCGCTGGGTTACCGGCACCCCCCCGTAGGCGGGCACGGCGATGGCGGAAGTGATGCCCGGCACCACCTCGAAGGGCACGCCCGCCGCCTGTAGGGCAAGGGCCTCCTCGCCGCCTCGACCGAACACGAAGGGATCGCCGCCCTTCAAACGGACCACCGTCCTGCCCGCCCGCCCTTCCCTCACCAGCAGGGCGTTGATCTCCTCCTGATGCACCGGGCCGCCCGGAGCCTTGCCGACGTCGAGCCGGCGGGCGGCGGCGGGCGCCAACTCCAAAAGCCGGGCGTCCGCCAGGCGGTCGTGAACGACCAGGTCGGCCCGGCGCAGCACCTCCGCGCCCCGCACAGTGAGCAGGCCCGGATCGCCCGGCCCCGCCCCGACCAGGTAGACGGTCACCGGCCCGGGCCGGCTTTTCGACGCCGGGACCCAGGAGATCGGCGCCGCCGGTGGTCAGCAGCTGTCGGCGAGCATTCGCCCCAAGCGGTCGGCGGAGTCTGCCGGAACCCGTCATCGACGCCCGCAGGACCAGTCGGCCGTCGAGCGAAGCCATCATCCCCTCGACGACGAGCTCAGCCGGCTGCCGCGGCCGCGGGCCGGGCGAAGGCACCGACCGGCAGGTCACAGCCTCCGCCGAGGCGGGCCAGATAGGCGCGTTCCGCCGTCACCGCGGCGCGCAGGTGCTGCCCAGTCGATTGCCGCCAGCAGGACCGGGTCGGCGCTGTCGTCCGCCCGGCACTCGACTGCGATGGCGCCTTGCCCCACCTGGGGAGCATGAGTTCCGTCTGCGAGCACCTCAGTCGCCCGATCGGAGAGCCCCAGGCGGTCCAGGGCGGCCGCCGCGACGACCACCGCTCCGCCCGCAGGGACCCGCTCCAGCCGGGTCGGCATGTTGCCCCGCAGCCCAGTGAAGGTCAGGTCCGGGCCGGAGCCAGGCCAGCTGGGCCCGGCGCCGCACCGAGCCGGTGGCGACCAGCGCGCCGGGCTCGAGGGTGGCCAGCGACGCCGCCCACGAGGGCGTCCCGCGGATCGGCACGGACCGGCACGGCGGCCAGGCGCCAGAGCCGGGCGGCGTGCTTGAGGGCAGATCCTTGGCCGAGTGCACTGCCATGTCCGCCCGGCCGTCGAACAGAGCGGCCTGGACTTCCTTTACGAACACGCCCTGACCACCCATCTCCCACACGGGAATGTCGGTCCGGCGATCTCCAGTGGTGTCGACCGGGCACCAGGTCGCACCTCACGCTCGGGTCGGCGGCAACCCTAAGTAAACGGGCCACCTCCTCTGCCTGCCAGCGCGCCAGGGCACTGCCCCGGGTGGCGATGCGGAGTTCGGGCAAGCGCCGGCTAGGTGTCGAGTTCGAACAGCTGCCGCAGCCCCTGGGCCAGCTGCTCACCGGCGGGCGTCCCCGCCCCGGACTTGACATTGACGGTCGGCTCGTGCAGCAACTTGGCGACGATGCCCCGGGTCAGAGCCTCGACGGCGGCGGCCTCGGCGGGCTCGAGACGCGGCCAGGCGGCGCTGGAATCGGGCCAGCTCCGACGTGCGGATCTGCTCCGCCCGCTCGTGCAGGGCGGCGACCAGTGGCGCTACGTGGCGCTGGGCCGCCCGTCCAGGTAGCGCTCGACCTCCTCGGCGACGATCGCCTCCGCCCTGGGCACCTCTTGGCGGCGGCCCGCCATGGCGACGGCAGCGGAGGCGGTCAGGTCGTCCATGTCCAGCAGGCTGACGCCCCGCAGGGCGCCAACTGCGGGGTCGACGTCCCGGGGCACGGCGATATCCACGATCAAGAGCGGCCGTCCACCCCGGGAGGCCATCACCGACTCGAGATCCGCGGCCGTCAGCAAGAGCTCCGGCGAGCCGGTGGACGCCAGGAGGACGTCAGCCTGGCTCCAGGGCGCTGGGCAGGGCGGACCACTCGATGGCCCTTCCCCCGCAGCGGGCCGCGAGTTGAGTGGCCCGGCTCCAGGTGCGGTTGACGACGAGCAGCGACCCCTCCTGCAAGGCGCCGGCCAGGGCCTGGGCCATAGCTTCGCCCATCTCGCCCGGCGCCCAGCACGACGGTGGTCTTGCCCGCCAACGACCCCAGCTGTGGCGCCGGCCAGCGCCACCGCGGCCTGGGACAGCGAGGTGGTACCTCGGGCGATGGCCGTCTCGGAACGGACCCGCTTGCCCACTTCCAACGCCTGCCGAAACAACGTGGACAGCACCGGCCCAGCCGCGGCGTCGATCCGGGCCGCGTCCCAGGCATCGCCAACCTGGCCGAGAATTTCGCTTTCGCCCAGCACGGCGGAGTCGAGGCCCGCGGCCACCTTGAACAGGTGGGCGGCGGCGGCCTCCTCGTGATAGGCGTACAGCTGGTCGGCAAAGTTCTCGGGGGGAACGCCACCCCACCCCGACAGGAAGTTGCGGATGTCGCTCATGGCGCCGTGGAAGCGGGAGGCCACGGCGTACACCTCGGTGCGCAAACAGGTCGACACGATGACGATCTCGTTGAGGTGGTCCCGCCCCACCAGGTCGTGCAGGGCCTTGGACATGCGGGCAGGCGGCACCGTCATGGCTTCCAGCACCGGTAACGGCGTGGTGCGGTGGTTGAGTCCTACGACGACGACAGACACGCCTGGAGGCGCTCCCTTGCCTGGGCAGTGCGACCGGATCGAATCAATTCGAGCATGTCCCAATCGAGCGCCCGACGCCAGTCGATGTCCTCGGTCGAGCGTCCTGCCGCCTTCAATTCGTCCCGGACCTCTGAGAGCCAGTTCCGCCAGGAGGCCGACTTCGGGTCCGAACTGGGCGGCCACTTGGCTGCGTAGCCAGCTCGCCAGGGCCGGGCTGTGCCCCGCAGTCGACACCGTGACCATCACCGGACCACGCCGCACCACGGCTGGAAGGGTAAAGGAGCAGGCCGGCGGGTCGTCGGCCGCGTTGATCCACACTCGGCTGTCCTCGCCCATCGGCGTGAACCGCCCGGTTCACCTCCGGATCATCGGTGGCGGCGATGGCCAGCCAGGCGCCTTCCAGATCCCCCCGCCGGTAGCAGCGCTCTCGCAGCTGGGCCCCTGACCGCCGTATGCGATCGTCAATGCGGGGAGCGATCACCACCACTTCCGCTCCCGCGGCCACCAGACCATCAACCTTGCGGGCCGCAACCTGGCCGCCACCAATGACCACACAGCGGCGGCCCTCGACCACCAAGTTGACGGGGTACAGCACGTCGGCCACGGGCACGTGCGCCTCAGCCCCCCGCTGTCACCAGACCGCGGGTCTGTTGTTGCTGATAGAAGCTCAGGATTTGCAGCTCGATACCGAGATCCACCTGGCGCAACGCCACGTGCTGCGGAACGACCACCGTCGTGGGAGCGAAATTGAGGATGCAACCGACGCCCGCGGTGACGGCGCCGTCGGCTACGCCCTGGGCGACTGGAGCGGGGGTGGCGATGACCGCGATGGCCACTTTTTCATCCTGAAGAACTTCGACCATGGATGCGGCCGGGGATAAACGACCGCCGGACCCAACCGCCGCCCGACCTTGGCGGGGTCCACGTCGAAAGCGGCCACCACGTGGAAACCCCGGAGGGGAAGCCGCCGTAGCTGGCCAGGGCCTGGCCGAGGTTGCCGGCGCCGACGATGGCGACGCGGCGGTCCTCGGTGAGGCCCAGCTGCCGGTTGATCTGGCGGAGCAGGTAGGCGACGTCGTAGCCGACGCCACGGGTGCCGTACGAGCCCAGGTGCGAGAGGTCCTTGCGCACCTGGGGGGCGTTGACGCCGCGCACGCACGGCCAGGGCCTCGGAGGAGATGGTGACCGTCCGGTCCCGGGCCGCTTCGTTGAGGGCCCGCAGGTACAGCGGGCAGGCGGGCGACGGTCGCTTCAGGGATCCGCCGGACCGAGGCCATGGGTTGATGGTACCGGGGAGGATGCGCCTATCCGCCTCGGCGCGAGCGGTAGTCCAGACCGGGTCGCCGGCGCACGCCAGGCCGAGGCCGGCGGCCGCGGGGGCGTCCCGGCAGCTGATCGACAGCAGTCCGTAGGAGTCGGTGACGAGCCCCACCTCGCCGGGCTCGAGGTCGGCGTAGGTGCGGCCCGGCGGGCCGGCGACCGTGGTGGCGCCCGGCGACAGGGTCACGACGGCGCCGAGGTGGTCGGCCTCGTCGGGGCGGACGTTGAGCTGGGCGTTGCCGAAGTGGTCGACCCACAACACCTCGGCACCGAGCCCGCCCTCGGGGGTTGGCTGCGAGGCGGGGATCGGGTCGCCGACGAGCCAGGCTGGCCGGGTCAATGGGCTCGCCCAGGGCGACGCAGGGTGGCGCCGGTGGCCAGGCGAGCGGCCGCCGGGCGCGAAGAGGTCGCGGCCGGCGAAGGTGGCGCCCCCGACCGGCGGCACGGGGAAGCGGGTGCAGCTCCACCGCGGCCGTGAGGCACCGAGGGAGGTGGCGGCGGGGAGGAGGAGTCCGTTGTCGGGGCCGACGAGCACGGCGCCCGGCCCGAGCCGACCTCGATGGCTACAGCCCGGCGGGTGGTGCCCACGCCGGGGTCGACCACGGCCAGGATCACGCCGGGACCAGCCAGGGCGCCGCCCGCCACAGAGTCAGGGCGCCGGCCCGGACGTCGTGGGCCGGAACCTGGTGGGTGACGTCGATGACGGTGACGCCCGGGGCGTGGGCGGCGATGACCCGGTGCACCACGCCCGACGAACTCGTCCTCGAGCCCGTAGTCCGAGAGGAACGAGACGGCGCCGCCGAGCCACGCCTCCCGGGCCAGAGGGTCGGAAACCGGCTGCCCAGGCCGTGATCGGCCTGGCCGGCGTGGACGAGGTGGACGGCCCGGGCTTGCTCGACCGGGTGCTCGACTGGGTCAGGTTCGACTGGTCTGGCTCGACGGGGTCTGGCTCGACGGGGTCTGGCTCGACGGGGTCTGGCTCGACCGGGTGCGGCCGACTTCAGCCCGCCCGGGTGTACTGCTGGGCCAGGTAGCGGTCGACGTCCTCCTCGCGGATGCGATACGACCGGCCCACCCGGGTCGCCGGCAACTGGCCGGACTGGACCAGCCGGTAGACCGTCATATTGGACACCCGCAGCTGCTCTGCTAACTCGGCCACGGTGAGGAACCGGGACCGGGACTCGTTCGGTTTCACGCGCGTGACACCACCCTTCTCCGCAAGGGTTCGAGCGTACGCCAATGTGGACCGTGGGGAAAGTGGGGTGGTCGGGGCGTGGCGGCGTGGTACATCGGCGGTGGCGCCTCCGGGCACTCGGATTTTGGTGACCTTTAACAGCTTATAGCTGGCTTAGATACCAAAATCGGGCGAGGGCAGCCCGAGCCGGGGACCAACCCGGCCGAGAGCTGGCGCGGCGAGGGCGGCCCGAGCCGGGACGAACCGGCAGCGTGGGCGGCAGCGGCGGTTGCCCCCGTCGATTGGGTCGTCATTGCGAGCGGCCCAACTCCTCGGATCGCCGGGTCGCGGCCACCACCGCCTCGAGGACGGCGTGGCGCATCCCGGCCGCCTCGAGGGCCCGCAATCCGGCCGCGGTGGTACCGCCCGGTGAGGTGACAGCTGCCCGCAGGGCCGCCGGCTCGTCGCCCGTCTCAGCCAGCAAACGCGCCGATCCCAGCAGGGTCTGTACGGCCAGCTGCTTGGCGACGGGGCGGGCCAGCCCAACCAGCACGCCGGCGTCGATGAGCGCCTCCGCCAACAAGAACACGTAGGCCGGTCCCGAACCGGACAGGCCGGTGACCGCGTCGAGGGCCGCCTCGGAGACCACCACGACCGTTCCCACCGCCTCCAGCACGCTTTGCGCCCAGGCCAGGTCATCGGGACCGGACGTCGGCCCGCGGCAATGGCGGCCGCGCCGCTGCCGACCAGGGCCGGCGTGTTCGGCATGGCTCGGACCACCGCGGTCGACTCCCCCAACCAGGACTGCAGCGACTGGATGGTCACACCGGCCACGATCGAGAGCACCCGGTGGGCCCCCGCCTCCCGGAGGGAGCGGCAGGCCGCCTCTGCATCGGCGGGCTTGACGGCCAGGACGGCGCTGCCCGGGCTGGCCGCAGCTGAAGCGCCTGGCGGGCCGGCCGCAGCTGAAGCGCCCGCCGGGCCGGCCGCGGCCGGAGCGCCCGCCGCACCGGCCGCGCCCACCACACCGCCCCCGCCCGCGGAGCCGGGCCTATCGACAACCCGCACACCCTGGTGCCGGGCCGCCAGCTCGGCCCGCCGGGCCCCGTCCGTCTCCACCACTACCAGGGCGTCCGGGGGCGCCCAGCCGGTCTCGGATGAGTCCGGCCACCAGGGCTTCGCCCATCTTCCCGCCGCCCACCACCATCAAGGATTGCCGAGAGCCCATGACGCCAGACGCTACCCTGCGCCACCCGTGCCGCCGCCCGAGTAGCGCGGGCGGGCGGCGGTTCGTACTTCCCCGAACGAACTTGACCCGCGGACGCCCTCGGGGCGACGGCACTGGCGAGAGTACCGGCGCGCCCGCGCCGCGGCAAGGGTGTCAGCGACGCCGCGAAGCGCTCCAAATGACGCCGTTATCCACAGGCCACCAGTACGGCCGAAGTGAGGGCCTCTCCCCGGCCCCACAGGGCGGCGGCAGCCGCCCTCCAGGTGTAGGCCCCGGCCCGTGCGCCGCCGGCCTTCCCGAGGCTGGCGGCCAGGTGCCGGTCCCCCAGGATGGCGGCCACGGGCCGGGCGAAGTCGGCCGGGTCCCGTCCCTCCACCAGGTAGCCCGTGCGCCCATCGTCCACGAGGGTCGTCAAACCCCCCACAGCCGACGCCACCACCGGCACCCCGCATGCGGCCGCCTCCAGGGCGACCAGCCCAAACGACTCCGAATGGCTCGGCACCACGCAGGTGTCCGCGGCCCGGTAGTAGCTCGAGAGCATCTCGTGGCGCTGCGGCGGCAGCACCCGGACCGCCTGCCGTAGCCCGTGTGCCTCGATGCGGCCCTCGACGGCCGCCAGCTCCTCGAGCCCGTGTGGACCGCTCGGCCCGCCGAGGACGACCAGGGACGCCGACCGCAGCCGGTCCGAACCAGCCTTGCGCACCAGGGCCAAGGCGTCCACGGCCACCGTGACCCCCTTGAGCGGCTGGATGCGGCCGGCGAACAACATCACCGGTTCCCCCGTTCGCAATCCCACCGCCCGCCGGGCCTGGTCCTGGTCGCCCGGACTGAAGAAGGCGTGATCGACCCCCGGAGCCACGATGGCGATCCGCTCCGGGTCGGCGCCGTACAGGTCCACCAGCTGGTCCGCCTCGACCGAGCACGAGGCCAGCACCGCGTCGGCGCAGCCCACGATCTCCGCCTCGGCGAGCGCCCGGCGGGCCGGTTCCTCGGCCCGCAGCTCTTCGGGGCTGGCGTCGGCTTTGACCCGGTCGAGGGTGTGGAAGGTCACGAGCAGCGGCACGCCCAGCTCGTGCTTGAGGGTGTGGCCGGCGAGTCCCGACAGCCAGTAGTTGGCGTGGATGGCGTCGACGTCCGCACCCGCGTCGGCCAGCGCCGCGAGGCGGCGTCCCACCCCGACGGTCCACGCCGGCACCAGCTCCGGCAGGCCCTCCTTCGGCACGGCCCCGAGCGGCCCGGCGGGCACGTGGTGGACCCGGAAGTTCGGCTCCACATCGATGGTGTCGGCACAGCCCCACTGGTCGGCCCGGGTGAACACCTCGCACCGCACGCCGGACCGGGCCAGGGCGGCGCACAGCTCACGCACGTACACGTTCATGCCGCCGCCGTCGCCCGTTCCCGGCTGGGCGAGGGGCGACGTATGCATGGAGAGGACGGCCAGGCTAGGCATCAGTGATTCGGGCCTCGTTTTCCCGGCGAAAAGACAAGAAGATGCGCAACAACGTCTGTTTCTGGTCTTCGGTCAGACGTGGGCTCGGCCAGGATCGCTTCGGTCAGATCGCCTCCTACCTCCCGGGCGTCGAGGATGCCCGCCCGGACGTAGAGGGTCTCGGCGGAGATCCGCAGCGCCCTGGCGATCTGCTGGAGGATTTCCGCCGAGGGGCGGCGGAGGCCCCGTTCGATCTGACTGAGGTAGGGGTTGGAGATGCCTGCCATATCGGACAGACGCCGGACCGAGAGCCGGGCCACGTTCCGTTGTTCCCGTATGAACTCACCCAGGTCCTGCCACTGATCCGAAAACTCCTTCATGCCGGCAGCGGCGCGGTCACAAAATCCCGGGGATGAAAGAAGCCCGCCCTTCGCATCGCCTCAAGCCTCCGTGAGAGCAGATGGCGACTTGCGGGCGAACGGCGGGCCTCTCTTCTCGGGGTCCGTTTCTAGGACAGCCTCCGGGGTCACGGCAGAAGGCTGTCGACGGTCGCCTCGCCGGTCCGGTAGCGGCGCACCAGCTCTTCCTGCAGGCGATCGATCACATCGAACACGGCGTGGCGCTGCGCCGATACAGCTCGTTCGAAGTCGTTGAGAGCGTTCGACACCGCGGCCAGATCCTCCGTGTTGAAATCCTGCAGGGCGTCGAGCTTGCCGGAGGGCAATACCGCCTCCAGCCGGGCCGAGAGATCAGGATCGAGCTCGCCGGGGGCCATCTGGGCGGGCAGCCGGCCCAGGCCGGGCACGTGGACCCGGTCGCCCAGGATCTCGGGCAGCTGCCCCACCAGCTCGTCGAGATGGCCACCCGACTCGCCGTGCTGGCGGCGGTGCTCCTCGGAGAGCACGATGTCCAGGCGACCCTGGGTGATCCGGCGCAAGTACGACAAGCCGGTCTCGACCGTGGTGGCGTCATTCCGGCGGGACCGTACGCGATCGATAGACCAATCCGTCAAGCCGGTCAGATAGCCGGGAGCCAGGACGTCGTCAAGCTGCGCCACCGCTTCGGAGGCTACCCCACCTCTGGGCCGGGGCGGCCATGGCCCCACCTCTGGCCCAGGGCGGCCATGGCCCCACCTCTGGCCCAGGGCGGCCATGGCCCCACCTCTGGGCCGGGCGGCCATGGCCCAGCCCTAGCGGTGGAGCAGGAGTCCGACTCCGATCACCCAGGCCGGCCCGGCCAGGATCAGCGAGTCGAGCCGGCGTAGGGCGGGTAGCCGCCGATCCGGGCAGATGAGGCCGGCGAGCGCCACTCCAGCCGGGGCCAGCCCGGCGACCAGTCCCAGCAGGATCCATGGGCTGCGGCCGGAAAAGGGCGGCACGACGACGGCTGCCACGAACACCGCCAGGACGCCGATGGTGATCATCCCGACCAGAGCCCCGACCACGCCGCCTCGGGGCCCGGTACCGGTCAGAAAGCTCGCCATGTCGTACAGGCAGACGGCTGCCAAGAGCGTGAGCGCTTCGCTCAGACCCTGACCGCGGGCCGCCACTAGGGATGCCGCCGCCACCGCGGGAGCCAGGCTGGCGAGGCTGACGGCGAAAGCGAAGCCGACTCGCCGCGACACCACGATCAGATAGGCGACCGAACCGACGGCCAGCACGACGCCTACAGCTACCGCGGCAGCCGGGCCACCCAGCGCAGCCAGGGGCAGCACGGCCGCCATCCCGGCCGCCATCGCGACCGTCGGCGGGGCGGCGGCGTCTTGGTGGTACATGCCGCGGACCACCGACACGGCTGCGATCACCGCGACCGGGATCACCACCAGGGCCAGGGCGAATTGACCCAACTGGGCCCCGGCCAGGAGGAGGGCGGCCCAACCCAGCCCGCTGAGCACCGCCAGCCCGGGGCGCACCCGGGCCCGTCTCCGCCCTTCGGGTTTGGCGCGAGGTGCATCTTTCGGGGTGGTCCGCTTGACGGCGGTGGGCGGGGCGGCGGTGATCACCATCCCGCCCCTCCCGACACCGGCGGCAGGACGGCCACCTCGTCGCCGTCGTGAAGCAGATGCTGCGGGGGGACGGGGTCGCCGTTGACCCACACCCGGGCCCGGTCGAGCACCGCCGCGAAGCGGTCGCCGTGGCGGGCCCGGGCCGCCTCGAGAAGATCGCCAACTGAGCAGGCTGAAACATCCTCACGACCGGTGCCGGCCGCCAGCCTGGCCTCGGCGAAGAGGAGAAGGACCACGACGCGCCGGCGCCCCCTTGGGCGAGTCCGAGGTGTCAGCCAGCTTCATCCGCCTCCTTCTCCGGGCCCGAGCCTACCGCGGCAGTAGGGTGCCGCCCGGTGCCCGGGCCGCTCCTCCTCATCCGCCACGCCCAATCCGTCTGGAACGAGGCCGGGCGCTGGCAAGGCTGGGCCGATCCTCCGCTCTCGGCCCTGGGCGAGGAACAGACCCAACAGGCCGCCGCCCGCCTGACCGAGTGAACGCCCGTTCGACCTGGTGGTGGCCTCCGACCTGGACCGGGCCAGGCGCACCGCCGAGTTGCTCGCCGCCTCCCTCGCACCTGGGTGTCTGCCCGGTCCGTGGAGCCGGGCCTTCGCGAGTACGACGTGGGGGACTGGTCCGGGCATACCCGCGACGAGATCGAAGCGCGGTGGCCGGGGGAGATCGCCCGCTTTAGTGCGAACGACACGACTGCCCCGCCGGGCGGCGAGGGACCGGGCCGCCTTCGACGCCCGGGTTGTGGCGGCCGGCCGGCGGGTGGGCGAGGCCGCCGCAGCAGAGCCGGCGCCAGCCGCGTGCTGGTCGTCGCCCATGGGGGCGTGGTTCGGGCGCTGGCACGGGCCGTAGGCCAGCCCGAGTATCGCAGTCGGCCACCTGGCCGGATATCTGGGGCAGCCACGCGCTGGGGGGTCTTTTCCCGGATCAGCCGGTGAATCTGCTCGACGGCCAAATCGTGGCCGATGCTGGCGAAGGCACCGCCATTGCGGGCCTTTGATCGTCTCTCGGCCGCGATACCGTCCGAACTGTGAAGGTAGAGGTCGTTCGGAGCGCCCGGCGGCGCAAGACGGTGCAGGCCCGTGAGGTCGGTGGCGTGCTGCGGGTGTCGATACCCGCCGGGATGACGGTGGCCGACGAGGAGCGCTGGGTGGCGGAGATGGTGCGGCGCATGGAGCGGCGCGCCGCCACGGATGGGATCGACCTGGCAGCGCGGGCCGCGGCCCTCGCCGACCGGTACGACCTGCCGAAGCCGGAGGCCATCCGCTGGGTGGACAACCAGGAGTGGCGCTGGGGTAGCTGCACCCCGTCGGACGGAACGATCCGCATCTCGTCCCGCCTGGTCGGGGAGCCCGGCTGGGTTCTGGATTACGTGATCGTGCACGAGCTGGCCCACCTGAGCGTGCCGCGGCATGACGGTCGTTTCTGGGCGCTGGTGCGCCGCTACCCGCGGGCCGAGCGGGCGCACGGCTTCCTGATGGCCCGCGGCCTGGACACCGTGTCGACGGCGACGAACCCCGCCACGACAGCGAGGCCGCCCTCGAAGGTGGAACCCGTCCTGGCGCCCAAGCCGGCGGCCGCCGCCGGCGCCGGTCGCCGGGAGGCCGCCGCCGGCAGTCCTCGGCTGCCTGGTTTCTGACCCCGGCATCCCAACCTGGGGCGTAGGCTGGCCCGATGCCAGGCGCCTCGATCGGGGCCGGCCCGGATGCTGGGTCTGCGTGGCGGGGTGCCCGGTACGACGACGGCCGGAGTGTCCCGGCTTGCCGGCGACCGACCGGAAGGTGGTGCTGGTTCAGGTCGATCGCAGCCAGCGAAGCGGGGCGCTGGCCAGCTCCGACAGCGACACCATCGCCAACGCGGCCCGGCACGCCCTGGCGGAACGCCTCCCGCTGGTGGTGGTGCTGGCGTCCTCCGGCGCGGACGTCATCGAGGGCGTCGCCTCCCTCGACGGCTGGGGCCGGGCGGCCCGGGCCCTGGCGGACTGCTCGGGAATCGTGCCGGTCGCCATCGTCACCTACGGGCTGGCGGTGTCGGGGCCGGCGCTGCTGCTCGGCATGGCCGACGTGGTCGTCATGACGCCGGAGGCGGTCGCCTACGTCTCGGGCCCGGCCGCGGTGGCCCAGCTCACCGGGTTGCACCTGGCCGCCGACGAACTCGGCGGCCAGAAGGTCCACGCCCGCTCCAGCGGGGTGGCCGCCTTCGTGGCGGACGACCCCGACGTACGCCCTCGAGGTGGTCGCGGCCGCGCTCGAGTACCTGCCCGACCACGCCGATGACGAACCGCCGGTCTGGCCGACCGCCGACCCGGTCTGCCGGCCGACGCCCGAGCTGCGGGACCTTCTGCCGACCAGCGCCACCGGCTCCTACGACGTTCGCCACGCCATCGCCGCCATCGCCGACGACGGCGAGCTGCTCGAGCTGCGGGCCGGCTGGGCGCCCCAGCTCGTCACGGCGCTGTGCCGAGTCGGCGGGCCACCCGATCGGCGTGGTCGCCAACCAGCCCCAGTCGATGGCCGGGACCCTGGACATCGCCGCCTCGCAGAAGGGAGCCCGCTTCGTGGCCTTCTGCGACGCGTTCAACGTGCCGCTGCTGACCCTGGTGGACACGCCCGGGTTCATGCCCGGCAAGGACCTCGAGTGGCGGGGCATGATCCGCCACGGGGCCCAGCTGGTCTTCGCCTACGCCGAGGCGACCGTGCCCCGGGTCTGCCTGATCATGCGCAAGGCGTACGGCGGGGCCTACATCGTCATGGACTCGAAGGGCATGGGCAACGACCTGTGCCTGGCCTGGCCGTCGGCCCAGGTCGCGGTCATGGGCGCCCAGGGCGCCGTGCAGATCCTGCACCGCCGGGAGGACGCCGCCACCCAGGCCCGCCTGGCCGACGAGTACGAGGAGACCTACCTCAACCCCTACGTGGCCGCGGCCCGCGGGTACGTCGACCAGGTGATCGACCCGGCGCGACACCCGGGCCGTCGGTGGCCGCGGCCTTCCGCATGCTGGCGTCCAAGCGGGAGCGGATCGTGCCCGCGCAAGCACGGCAACGGCCCCCTGTAGGGGAGCTCTGGCGCGCTAGTCACACCGTGTGGGTGGGACAGCGGGTGGCCAGCAAGACCCGCTCGAGGGTGTCGGTTCCTGCCTCCGTGTCCACGCCGAACGCGGCGCCGCAAACCTCGCACGTGCCGTAGACGCCGGCGTCGAGGCGTTGCAGGGCGGCGTCGATGCCGGCGAGGTCTGCTTCGATCTCGTCCAACCGGCGGATGTCCTGCTCAACGGAACCCGCCAGGCCGCCTGGGGCGGAGGTCTTGTCGACAGAGACGACCGGTTGGCGGGAGCCGGCGCCCCCGTCGGCGGCGGCGATGGCCGCTTGTTCGGGTTGTTCGGGGTTGTGGCCCTCGTCAGCCGGGCCGGTCGCTTCTTCAGGATCGCCGCCCGCGGCCACCGCGCTGGGCTCAGCCAACTCGCCACGCTCTCCCCCGACGTTTGTCGCCAACGCGTCCGGTCCGACGCCCTGGTCCTCCGCGTAAGCCAGCTCATCCGCCTCGGCGCCGCTGTCAAGGTTTGCGGCTCCACCGTCGGCCTCCTCGGCGCCGACTACCCGCAGCAACCCGGTCTCCTCCGCGTGGCTCACAGGCGCCGAGCCTACCGGCGACCTTCGCGCCGCACGGGGGATGGCCGTCGCCCGCTGCGAGCGGGGTCGCCATTCGATGCGGAGGCGAGACCGTGGGTCCGCCGGGTGCGGCGCCGGCGTCCGTCCAGGCCGTCCAAGCGTTCACGCTTTGCCGCATCCCCGCCCCGGCATCCCGGCATCCCGCCCTCCCGGCAGCCCGACATCCCGCCGCCCCGGCATCCCGGCATCCCGCCCTCCCGGCAGCCCGACATCCCGCCGCCCCGGCATCCCGGCATCCCGCCCTCCCGGCAGCCCGCAGCCCGCCCGCATCGCAGCACGACCTGCAAGCCCCCAGGGCTGCACGCCTCCGGGTGCCGGGGTCCGGGTCCAGGCGCCGGAGCGTCCGGGTCCAGGCGTCCGGGCGCGAGAATCCGTCCACACTTCTCGACGGCGCAGCCCTGAGTGGCGAGACGTGGACCCTGGTGCGCCCGCAGCGGCACAAACGCGTCCAGGCTTCGCGAGTGCTCGGCACCAACTCGCAAAGTGTGGACGTATGAGGTCCCCGGTTGGCACGTTGCCTTTTGCGACCATGAGGTCTTCCACCCGCCGCGGCTCGTGGTGCGCCACAGATCACCGAGCGCCGGGCCCTCCACCTTCAACTTGTCGTCAAGGACAACAAGCGGACAAAAAGACGAGAGCGGTTGCAACGCTGACGCGCGATGATAAGGCCCGGATGACCGGCTTCCGTTAGCTGTAGGACTCCAATCGTGCATCAACCGTCCCTTTGGGGGCGGGATTTGGCGCGCCGGTCGGGCCCCGCGCACCTCCTCACCAACCCGCCCTCGGTCGGTTGGTTCGAAAGAGAGGAGGGCGCCTCGTGGCGCGCAGCTATCACCGTCGTTTCATTCGTCTCGTCGACCGGCTCGCAGTCGGGTCTGTCGAGGAAGCAGCCGCTCTGATCCTTGCTCGGCGAGTGAGGGTCAATGGCGTGATCGTTACGAATCCTGCCACTCGAATAGCCACTGACGCGTCCGTGGCCGTGCTGCCCCAGCGGGTTCGGCGCGGCACCCTAAAACTGCGGGCCGCGCTCACGCGATTCGATGTGAGCGTGTCAGGGCGGGTTTGCCTGGATGTCGGCGCCGCCGCCGGCGGGTTTACCGCAGCCCTCCTGGAGGCGGGTGCTGCCACCGTCTACGCCGCGGACGTGGGCTACGGACAGCTGGCCGGCTGGCTGCGCCAAGATCCGCGGGTCGTCAACCTAGAGCGGACCAACCTGGCCGACCTCGGTCCGCCGAGAGTGACCGAACCCGTGGCGGTCATCTGCTTCGATCTTTCCTACCTGGCGCTGGCCGATGCCATTCCCCAACTGGCCCGGCTCGGATTGGGTGAGCGAGCGCAGCTGATCGGGCTGGTGAAACCGACCTTCGAACTACCGCGCCTCCTCCCTTCTTTCCGATGAGGACTCCATTGCCAAAGCGGTTGCCGCCGCGGTTGCCGCCGCCGAGACCTGCGGTTGGTCGGTTGACCGCCGGACCGTGGCGGTAAGGGGAGGTGGTGGCGCCCCGGAGGTCTTTATTTGCGGCACGCACCGAGGGAGGTAGCGACCGGTGAAAAGTCTGGCGCCAGCCTTACATGTGGCTATGGCGAGTCGAAGACGACGGTCTTACTGCCATATACCAGCACGCGATCCATGAGATGGGCCCCGACCGCCCGAGCCCGGACCTTGGGTCAGATCGCTAACGGAGTCGCAGTGGGCACCCAGGTAACGTCCTGTTCGATTATGGGGTGTTCGTCGAGGTCTCCCGTGGCGTAGTGGACCGTAGCGCCGATCGGCTTCACCCCCCGAGCATGGGCCTGCGCGTGAGCATTCCTCCGGCGTGCCCTCCGGCCCGCGGGATCCGACCACGTACACGGCCAGATCTGCCCACGGCCAAACGGCGCCCCCCAGGGCGGGCTCGAACGTCGGGCGGCCCATGAGGACGGCGTCACATCGGGCCAGCCCAGGAAGCCCAGCGCTCCCCCGTCCCAAACCCCGAAGGCGAGCGGGATGGACCGCCCGTCAGCGGTCGTGACGAAGGCGTCGACGCTCGTGCACTTACGTGTCCGGATCTTCACTACTGCGCACCTCCGAGTTCACGAGCCGACGGTCCCACACCGGTCTCGCCCGCCGATAACCCACACATGTGTGTGCTGCGCTGGACGCGGTCAGAAGGTCCAGCGGGTGGCGCCACCAGGTTCCTTCGTCATGATCGCGTACACGTCCTCCGGCGTGAACTCGTACACGTACCAGGGCGGGGGACCAGCGCTTGGAGCGCTGTAATCGTGGGTGAATCCGCCGTCTGCCACCGCCGGTGCCCAACCGCCCTGGGCGAACACCGTCGCCAGGCGCTGAAGGTTCGCGTCATCCGTTATCCGCACGGCCCGACCCTCCAGTGCAACGTCATAGCCCCGGATGGCGACGCCGAACGCGCAACGCGGGATCGTGCTCGACATTGCGGATCTTCCGGGACCGCGGCCCCCCGCAAAAGTAGTACCGGCCATCCACGCAGAAGGCGCCCACGGCGGTCATGTGGGGGCGGCCGCCTGGGTCAACGGTCGAGAGCCAGAACGTGTGGTGGTCCGGCCCACCGGTACCCGGTCCCTGGGTCAGGTTGCCCTCCAGTGCCGAGCGGACCTCCTCCCAGTCGAGTTGCGCAAGCTGGTAAAGGTCGGCGAGGTTCTTGGCGGTCGGTTCGTCTGCAGCCATATCCGTTCCGACGACGCCAGCAGCAGGATCTCATCGCTCCGGCCCGCTCTATCGAGTAGCTGGCGGGAAGACTGGTCTCCACCAGCGGAAGCGAGCCTTCGATCAGGCCACCGAGCGGGACGATAACCTAAGGGAAGGTGTTCCCACGCAGGCACGCCCTGAGAGACAGGAGAGCGCAACATGGTGGACGTCGCAAAGCGAGTTGACCTCAAGGACGGGGAATCGCGACCGCCTGAGCCCCTGCCTATCGAGTTCATGACGCGTCACCTCGATGCTGCCGACTGGCTCACTCGGGATGGCTTTGAGCTACGCGACCTGGGATTGTCCGAAGCGTCGCATGGCCTGCTCGACGCTTCCCATTATCGCTGCCTCCGTGACGGAGTTGTGCTTGACAGCGATCGAATCTCCCATGATCTCGACGTGTTCTACGTCCTTGCCGGGAGCTTATCGATCAGTCGAGATAACCAGACGTCTGAATTGCTCCAAGAGGGGGATTGTATCCACCATAGACGGGAATGCGCGTGCCGCTACGCGGCCGCATCGAGTGACTGCGAGCTGCTGCACATCCGCTCACGGGGCACGCTGACTTCCGATGCGCCCGAAGGAATCCACCATGACCAAGATGCCACGGCACCGGCGGGCCCTTCGAACTGTTATATCCTGAAGAACACCCCCGAGTCCTACGTAATTGGCGCAGGCCCGCGTTCCTTTTTTGGCTACCGGGATCTCGGAGCCAACGAGGTGACGGATGGACGAATTCATCTGCATATGGTGCGCGCCACTTCCCAAGAAGCGCCCTCGAACGGTACCGGATGGCATATCCACTCCATGTCCCAGTGGTACATCGTTACCGGGGGTGTGGGGAACATTGATGTGGCGGCTCATGGGCGGCACCGCCTCGTCCGCGGCGACTTCATGACCATCAGCGCTCAGATGCCTCATAATGAGTTCGAGTTTTCACCCGACTATGAGGTCATTCAACTCTGTACTCCCGCCCGATACGAAACGGTTGCCGTAGAGGCGCTGTAAAGTCCGTTCACCCCGAGCGTCAAACCCGGGTTACGCACCGAAGCATACGATCTGTCTGGCGTTAAGCAGACTCAGATTCTCTCAGCTTTATAGCGTCGAGTTGGGCCAAGCGAAGGAGCTCAGCCACGCGATCCAGGGCGGGCGCCAGTTTGGCCGGATTGCTCCGAACTGCATTAGCGAGTCGATCCGCGCCCGCTAACTCCAGCATCTCGGGCAGCCGGAGGCGCAATCTGCTGACCGTCCACTCCATGGGATCACCCTCGGCGACTTCGTCAATTCGACAGACGAGATTCTCGCCTCTCGTTGGAGTGAGATAGTGGTAGTGCGGCTCACTCTCAAAACAGTCGAATCGGAGGTACTCGACTTCGTCAGCTGCATCATAGACGTGCACTGTTGCCCCAAAGTCATCAAGGTTGGCACCGGTTGCGTCCAACCCAGCTGCCTCTAGATGGGCTGCCTGAATATCTTTTGTCAGAAGCCGGGACTCGACGGTGAAAGTGACAGGCCCGCCATCGACGGGCACGCAGTGCTCGGGGACAGGTGGGATCGGTGCCACGCTGAAGAGAATCCCCCGTTGGTAAGGATCTGGGTGAATGAATACCATGATTGCCGTCGTGTCCTTCGAGCGTGGGCGCTTGCTCGTTCGAGTGGAGCGTTGCGATCCTATCCTGGGAACGAAAGGGTATCAAGACCTCGAGAAGACGGCGAGCAAGGCAAACCCCGCCGAGTTTGGCCGCTTCAATCGAGATTAACCGGACCGCCTTCAAACCTTGGGCGAGGCCTGCACACAGCGTCGACCGATGCGACTAGGTGGTCCGCTCCGGTCGTTGATCCGACGGCGATCGACGGCGACCGACCGAGACCAACTGCGACCGACGGCGATCGACGACGATCAACAACGGCCAACAGCGGCCAACAGCGGCCAACAGCCCTGGACCGGCCCTTTGGAAGAGTCAGGCCCCGCCCCCCGGGGAGGAGGAGCGGGAGAGGAGCGGGACCGGGAGGGGAGCGGGACCGGGAGCGGGGCCGGGAGGGGCAGGGGATCGTCCCTTGCCGGCGGACTATCGATCGACGGCGACTGATCACCGTGTTTCACGCCGCGAATAACTCGACCTCGACTCAGAGCAGTGGCACGCTGACCCAGGGTGCACGTACCGGACACTCGATCCGGCCGGAAATGGACACCGGGGACGGGTGGCGAAACTCGGCCCTTACCCGCCGAACGAAAGGGTATCGTCCAGCGAGAGGAAGGTCACGCGATCCACGAGGAGGCGATTGTGCCCCAAGTAGGTGAGCACGCGCGTGGCAACGGCGTCGTGGGTGGACATCGGTACCGACATAGAGTCAGCCAAGCGGTTCTACGGGTCGCTGTTCGGCTGGGACACCACCGACGCCGGCCCGCCGGAGCAGACTGGCGGCTACGGCTTTTTTACCCAGGGCGGAAAGATGGTCGCCGGTTACGGTCCCCAGCAGAACCCAGGGCCCGCCTCCTGGGCCGTGTATTTCGGTGTGACGAACGCGGCGGCGACGGTGAAAAAGGTCGAAAGCGGAGGCGGCAAGACCATTGCGCCCCCGATGGACGTGATCGACGCCGGGCGAATGGCGGTTTTTCAAGGGCCTGACGCGGCCTTCTTCTCCATATGGCAGCCCGGAAACCACAAGGGTGCGCAGCTCGTCCGCGAGCCAGGGGCGATGGCGTGGGTAGAACTGAACACCCGCGACATCGAGTCGGCGAAGAAGTTCTATCCGTCGGTGTTCGGCTGGACGATACAGTCCCACGAAGGGGAGATGACTTACCACGAGTTCCAGATAGGCGATGAGTCCATCGGCGGGATGCTCTCCATGCCTTCCCAAGTTCCGGCGGAGGTCCCTTCCCACTGGCTGGTGTACTTCGGTACTGCCGATGTCGACGCGTCGGCCGGCCGAGTAGGCGAGCTGGCGGGGACAGTCGTGGCCGGGCCGATGGACTTCCCGGGCGGTCGTTTTGCCGTGGTCCTCGATCCCCAGGGGGCCGCATTTGGACTTCTCCGCATGACTTCCTGAGCACCTTGATCGACCCCTGTACTGGGCGGCGAGGGAGCAGCTGCTGATCTGGAGGTCTCGTCCCGACCCTAGTGACGGAGCAGACGGGCGCCAAGAAGTAGGGCAAGCTGGCTGTTCCGGTCGCAAGGAACGTTTCCCCAATTTCGCCGATTTCCTGGATTCCTTCGCCGCGCCCGCTCGGTCGGTACGCGCTTGGCCGCCGCATTATCCTCACTCGTAGAGCTCCAACCACAACGGATAGAGCCATCCTGGCTGCCATCACATCCCGAAAGAAGCGCCGGTACGGATAAGGTCCTCCAGGAAATGAGGAGACACACTCACCACTTCTATGCGCTCACGGAGGTCGCGAGTCTTTTGGCGGACGTACTCGGATCTGCTCAGTGTTTTACCGCGACGTTTTCCGGCGAACCGAAAAAGAAGTCTAGCGGCTTTGGCGCGTTGGTTCGGTAACCATCCGGCCACGATTGTGTCATCACATCTCACGGAGGGTGCCACCATAGCCATCGACTGCCCGCGATCGTCCACGACGGTTGGGAAGCGCTCTACATAGTCCGACGATTGACTTACGGGAAAGGGGAGGAACATGTAACCGAGAAACGGTCAATTATCCGCACGGCAGGTTGGGTGACAATCTAGCGTGCGCCTGATAGGGCCGGTGACGAAGCGGTGCGAGGTCCCAAGGGCAGCAAGACCCCGCTCCCCATAATGGACTGAGGGGAGGTGCAGAACTTGAAGAACCTGAAGCTCGCACATTTTGTGATGCGTAATAAGTGGACGTTGGTAGTCGTGACCCTAGGGGCTGTTGTGGCGTCCGGCGGTGCCGGCGTGAAGTGGGCCTAAATTGGTCGATCGCCTTGCTCGGTTCGTGCTCGCAACATGGGCCGAGCCGGCAAGGCAGATCCAGATATCTACGGCCGCAGCCAAGTGGCAGAGTGAGCGATCGACTCGCGAGGCAATCGCTTCTCCGAAGAGAGTCAGCCAGAACCTTGCTCCTCAGCGGCCTCGACCAGGCTGCGTGCCCCGCCCCGAATCGGCACAATGACGAGGCCACTCTTTGGTGCTTCGCCGGACGGACCTTTGGGGCGCACTTCCAGAAAATCAGCGTGGCTCCGATCGCCAGAAACACCTCCGGCTACTCGGGCATTGGTCGTCAGGAAGGCAAAGAGTTCATCGGGCGGTACGGGTGGACTGAAGTGGTATCCTTGTAGGAAATGACACCCGAGGAATGAGAGGCGCTCTTCCTGAGTGGCGGACTCGACGCCTTCGGCAGTGACTTCCAGAGTCAAGTTTCGGGCCAGCTCAATTGTCGATCGAACGATGATGTCGTCGGCCGGGATATCCGAGGCCATCGCCGCCACAAAGCAACGGTCGATCTTGATCTCGTCCACCGGCAGGCTACCCAGATAGGCCAATGAACTATGGCCGGTCCCAAAATCGTCGATGGTCAGCCGTATCCCCATAGCGTGGAGCCGAGCCAGGACCTTGGCCCCCCGAGCGGGGTCAGCCATAAGTTCGGTCTCGGTAATCTCCAGTTCCAGCCGGTCCGGGCTCATTCCGGCGTCGGCAAGGAGGCGAGCGACCGTGGCAGGCAAGTCGTAATCGAGAAATGTGCGAGCCGAAAGGTTGACCGCGACGCGTAACTGTAGCCCCTCGCGGTGCCATGCTTGCGTTTGGGCGATTGCCGTTCGCAAGACGAACCGGGTAAGGGGCTTTATCAGACCGCTGCGCTCAGCAAGCGGGATGAACTCCGCTGGGGCCAGGAGACCCAACTCCGGATGGTTCCAGCGGATCAAAGCCTCCACACCCGTGAATCTTCGCGTGGCCACGTCGAGTTTCGGCTGATAAAAGAGGATGAGTTCCTCATCGGCGATCGCAGCTCGCAACTGACCAATAAGGAGTAACTTTCGCCGGGTGTTGTCGTCGCGATCCGCGGCATAGAGCGCCACCCCGGATCGCGAGGCTTTGGCCAGGTACATGGCGACGTCGGCTCGTTGCAGAAGGACGTCCACGTCACGGCCGTGTTCGGGAGTGACAACAACGCCTATGGACGCTTCGATCTCCAGCACGCGGCCATCATCGAGCATAAACGGTCCCTCGAGGGCCTGCGTGACCGCTCTGGCCACCTCGATTGCCTGGCCTGGGCCGCCAATCTGGGAGAGCAGGATGGCGAACTCGTCCCCGCCCAGGCGTGCGACCAAAGTGACCAGGTCGCCGCAGGCAGACAGTCGGTCTCCGACACTCTTTAGCAATACGTCTCCCGTGTGATGGCCTAGGGTGTCGTTGATCTCCTTGAAGCGGTCCAGGTCGATGAGCAGCACCGCCAACGGACGCCACATCCGGCCCGGTTCGTCCAATGCGGCGCGCATCTCGGCCTGAAACCCGGCGCGGTTCGCCAGACCGGTGAGCCCGTCGTGGAGAGCCTGGTAAGACTGGGCTACCGACGCCCGGGCTGTGAGATACACCGCGCCAACCGGAATCAACAGCAGCGGCAGCATCCACAAGGCTTTCAGCGCGACCAGAACCACAACGGGCGCTAAACCGATGAGTACCAGACCAGTCGTGGTGTGAAACAACCACTCCTGCGAAACGCGCCGTTGCAGGCTGCCGCTGGTCGCTAAGGTGACCACCGTCCACACCATGGCGTTGTTGACAAGAAAGAAGACCACCGCAGCCGCTGTGAATGGGACGATTTCTTTTGGCCTCAGCAGGCCGACACTTAGTGTCGCACCGTGCGTCAGGCCGGCCAGGACCAGACCGGCGGCCACGATGGCAATAGCGAACTGGGCGGCGTTGAACGCTATTTTCCTTGCGTCTTTCCGCCCGATTACGTCAGCGATAACAGAGGCCGACACCTGGGCCACGAGCGCCGGGCCAATCCCAGAAAACAGCAGCAACGCCAACGTGAACGTGGTTGACGTGGCCACTTCCATCTTGCTGCGGCGATACAACAGCGTGACCGGCATCAGCTCGGTTATCACCAGCAATCCCATCAGGACCAGCGTGACCTGCGGATGTTGCCCGGCCTGATACCAGCCCCGGTTCACCGTGGCGAAGGCGGCAATCCCGCCCGCGACAGAGCATCCAACAAAAGCCGGAAAAGGCCAGTGTGGACGGTGCATCGCTCTTCCGTTTCCTCTTACTTTGATAGTCCCCGGTTGCCTGATGCGGCAACGTTCATATCAGATCGCGCCGTGCTCAAAAGACGCTCAGTGCGGATTGCATCCAACGAGCACGAACGACGTGGCCTCATGTGAGCCGGTCGTGCCCGTGCACTCACCGCCTCGGTGACCAGCCGTCTCCGAAAAGCAGGAGCAGCCGGCAGAAGCGTTTTTCTTGAATACGACTATTTGGAAAAGGCGGCATCGATGAGATACCGCAAGTCCGCCTGCCCGGACGGATCCAGTATTCGAGCCATGACGCCCGCGACCAACGCCGCAACTCCCGTAAGCGTCGCCAGCCCGCAAGATTCCTCCAGGTCGGATAGCCAGTCCGTGGATGCCCGGGGCACGCCCGCCCGGTCGATCAGATCCTCGACGGCCATACAGACCTCCGCGGCGTGTTCATGGCCTTCAGGCTGCTTTGAACCACCCGAATCAGATCGTGTCCAGCCTGGCGTATTTCTCGAACCAGCGCCGGGGGAATCACCTCGGTCGGGCTCAGAGGCGGACCAAAATCCGCTGGTAGAACTACGGGTACGGGCGTCATGGTCACTGCCTCCTGTCAGGTGGTGCCATTCCCCCGTCCGCTCAGCCCGGTCCGGGGGACCTGTTATGTGGTGAGACCCCAAATGGTAGCTGCCAACACGCAGTGTGCACTGTCGGCCACAGTAAGTCAAGGCGACTGGTAGCTACGGCGTCGTAGTTGTGTCAGTCGTCACCGTTAATCATCGAAAATCGATCGGATGTCAGAGATTGGACCTACCTGCAACTGCAGCCGGTGCTGACTCGCCAGGGAAGAATCCCGTAGCCCTGGCTCAGGGTCGGTCATAAGGTTGAACTTGCCACTGCCTCCTGTCTGGTGGTGGCCAGTCCCCCGACCGCTCAGCCCGGTGCGGGGGACACCTGTTCCAGGCATGAAGATCCGCGGTCGACGACCAGGGCGCGAGTAGATGCGCCAGGGCCCGACTTATGCGGCGGGTCCGCGACGCGGGCCGTTCGGTCAGTCAACCGGCTGCGTGACGAGGGAGACGAGCGAGCCGAGCAGGCCGGCCCGCCGGGGGACCCTCGGAGGATCGGATTCGAAGACGACGACCGGGGTGCGCGCCGCGATCTGGGCCCGGCAGTGGCGGCACCGGCCGTCGTCGTCGGGTTGGAACGGGGCGCCGCATTTGCTGCACCCCACCGGCTGGGAGCCACCGATCGGAGTTTGAGCTCTGGCTGGCGCGTGCGCGGCCATCCAGTCGGTGGCCGAGGCCGGTACCCACACCTGCTGGCAGGTGCGGCAGGCGGCCAAGCCGGCAGGCAGGGAACCGACGCACCCATCCGTAACAGTCGGCTGGCGCATAGGACGACCGCAGAAGGGGCAAGCGAGGCCCGGGGCTCCGCTCTCCGAAGCGACCCACTGGCGCCCTCCGAAGCCGGCCTGGAGTACCTGCTCGAACCGGCTCAACCCGAGCACGCGGCCGCCGCAGCCCGGGCACTGGTACCGCAAGCCGTGGTCGGTGACGCGAGTCATCGGGGCGCCGCATCCAGGGCAGGCGGTCTGGTCGTTCGACATGGCGTAAGGGCATCGGCACGAAAGCAATGGACCTGAATGGCCATCGTGGCGGCCGGACTGGGGCTTCAGCGGAGCGGCCGGGGTCGGGGCGCACGGGCCAGTACGTCCGCTGGCATCTCCTTTTTACAAACTTCAAACATCGCTCAAACGGAGGGTCAACTTTGCCGATTTACCTTTCTGTTCAGTGCTCGCCCATGACGGGGCGACCTGTACCGAGGAGTGATCCAGAGATGTCCCGTTCTGTTCGCTGCGTCCTGGTTGGCGCCGCGCTAGCCAGCTGCGCGTCACTTGGCCTGGCGACGCCCGCGTGGGGCGCCGGCACGACTGGAAGCGCAACACTCGCCGGGATCAAAACCCGCGCCGCTTCTGCCATTTCCGCCCGCCTCACCTCCCTGGGTCAGACCATCCCGGCCGTCAACACGAACAGGTGGCTGACCTCCACCGACAAGTCCAGTCTGATCAGCATCCTCGAGGCTGACCAGTCGGATCTCAGCGCCCTCGGACCAAAGATACAAGCAGACGCGACGGTCGCTCAGGCCCGGGCCGACTATGAGTCCATCTTCCTCAACTATCGGGTTTATGCGCTTGCCTTGCCTCAGGTCAGGTTGGCTGCTGCCGCCGACGCCATAACCGGAACGGTGCTGCCCCGTCTCGCCGACGCGCAGACCCGTCTGGCTGCGCTGCTGGCTGGGCCGGACGCGAGCAAAAACACGCCCGCTCTCCAGTCGGCCATGAGCGATCTCAGCAGCAAAATCCGGGCCGTCAGCACAGCCTCGTCCGGGTTGGCGGCCAACGTGCTGGCGTTGACGCCCGCCCAATATGACGCCAACCACACCATCTTGGCCCAGCCGCGAGAAATGATCTTGACCGCACGGGCCGACATTGTGGCCGCCCACGCCGACGTGACGACCGTCCTGCGGGCCCTGAAGTGATGGTTCGTCGCCTGGCCCGGGCTGGGCTCGCCGTGGCCGCGGCCGCGGCCGTGCTCGTAGCAGCGGGTTGTGGAGCCACGGATCACCGGGGTCAGCCGGCCGGCGCCCAACCGCCTCCGAGCGCCCTGGCGACATCGCCTGCCGCGAACCGGGCCCCGGTGCCCACCACTACAGCGACCGGTGGGACCGTGGCGCGCTCACCGTTCGCCGGGAGTGGGATCCCGACGGCTCAGGTGCCAGCAGGGGGATCCAACCAAACGGCGCAGCTCTCCGCTGTGGGTACTGACCTTTCGACCGCCGCCTCCGCGGCCTCCCAGGCGCAGACCGATATGGACGCGGCGGCCGCGGCCCAAATCCAGAGCGACAACCCCTGAGCTCCCACGAGAGCAAATACGGCCAGCGACTCCCGTGTCCGGCTCCTGCCCGGCAGCCCAGGGCAACCTACCATGGGATCGGTGAGAGACCGTTCGGAGCACCGGCTTGTCCTCGTCGTCGAGGACGAGCCGGCGATCGCCGAGGTGATCTCCATGTATCTGACCAAGGGCGGCTATCGGATCCGGTTGAACGTGTATTCGTACAGAAATGGGGTCTGACCTGCGGTTCCGTTTACCGAGTCGTCCGCGTCGGACCCCTTCGATCCGCGGGATTGCTACCCCTCCGATGGCAATTTGGGTAGCGAACGCCCCTGGGTCAAGTCCTGGTGACGTTCCAGCCAACGAGCTCCAGGCCAGTCACCTCCGGAGGAAGCACGGCCGGGAATGACAGCAGGCTGGGCGGCTCCGCGCCGGCGCGGAGACGTGGCGACGTTTGCTCAATCGCGCCGACCAGCAAGCTGGACCTGCTGGCAACGCGATCCGCGATGGGGTCCCTGTTTGCCGCTGGTCTGCCCCTGATCGTCGTCATCACTACCATCGGCGTTTCCGAAGGCAGGATGCTGGCCGTCAACGCCGCAGCGTTGGTGGGAGCGGGCCTGGTTTCCGTGGTGTCTATCCGATGACGGCGAGGGCGCTGCCGCGACGCCATCCGGTTCCCCTCCCGCCGACTCCCCTCCGACCCCTCGGCCGATCCGGCTCCTTCAACCCGACGTACTGGGATAAGTTCTGACCGTCCAAGGGTCGCCGGGAGGTGTCGTTTCGTGGTCAGCGGGACGTCGGACGAAGTCTTCGTCGGCCGCGGAACCGAGCTGGCCCGAATCGGCGAGGTCATCCAGAAGGTGCAGCACGGACAGCCGTGGCTCGTCAGCATCGAAGGCGAGTCTGGTATCGGGAAGACGGCCCTGGCGACACGTGCTGTCGCCCCCCTGGCGCCTGCGACGGATATGCGGGCACGAGGCGATCCCGGTGAGTCAGACCTGCCGTACGGCGTTGTCCAGCAGCTATTCAGAGCGGTTGACCGGAAGGTCCTGGCTCGACACCAGCTGCTGGTCGGTGATATGTCTGCGTCATCGCCCTTCGCCGTCGGGGCTGAGCTACTGGGTTTGATCGGAGAACAGCAGGAAAAGGGGCCGGTCGCGATAATCGTCGACGACGTGCAGTGGGCCGACGTTCGCTCGGTCGAAGCTCTCTCATTTACGTTCCGCCGGCTGTCGGTGGACCCGGTTGCGGTCATCGTCGTGGTGCGAGGCGATCGGGAGCATCTCGACGACACGACTCGGCGGCTGCTGTTGAGTGTGCCACAACGGCTGCACCTCCGCCTGCCCGGTCTGAGCCCCGCCGACTTGGCGTCTCTGGCCGTGGCGGTAGGAGCGGCCCCCCTGGATGACAGCTCCGCCCGCCGGCTCTTTGACCGAACCGGCGGTCATACTCTTTACGTTAGAACCGTGCTGGGGGATCCGGAGGCCCTGACTCGACTGGGATCGGAGCAGACCGTGCCGCTCTCACTGGCGGCGGCGATCGGCGATCAGCTGGCCGTATTGCCGGCAGAGACACAGGCGCTGTTGGAGATGCTCGCCGTGGCGAACACCCGCCTGCCGCTGGCGTTGCTGGGGAACGGAGCCGGGATACCGTCGCCGAGCAAGGCGATAGAGCCGGCAGTGCGGGCTGGCCTGGTCGAGTGGTGGCCGTATGAGCCGACCTGTCCGGTGGTGCTCCACCACGCCCTTCAGCGGGATGCCATTTATGCCAGGTTGAGTCCTGCCCGGCGCCGAGAGCTGCACGCCCAGACGGTGGCGCTGGTCGCCGAAGGAGAGGCGTGGAGGCACCGGGTAGCCTCGCTCGACGGCCCGGACGAGGGGTTGGCCGGTCAGCTGGAAGGCCTGGCGGACAAGGAGGCGGTCGCCGGTCAGCTGGCTCTGGCGGCCACACACCTACGCTGGGCGTCTGATATTTCGCCCGGCAGGGAGAACCGTGAACGGCGGCTCCTCACGGCAGCCCTGCACCTGACGCCGGTCGACGAGACTGGCGGCCTCGAGCTGCGCACCGCGGTCGAGGCAGCCCCGGCCTCGCCCCTGCGGAGTTGCGTGCTGGGGACGATGGCATTGTGGTCTGGCCAGATCAATGAAGCGCGGCCTCTTTTCGAGGACGCGCTGGCCCAGGCACGCCTGGAGCCGGCAATCCGGCCTCTGGCCGCCTCGATTGCTACCCGTTTGGCCGGCACGTACATCTTGACGGGCGAGGGCGACAGGGTCAGGTCGCTGGCTCGCTGGGCCCTGGACACCGGGTGCCTCAGCCCGTCGGGCGCGAGCCGTGCTCGCACCATGGTGGCGGTTGGCGCATCTCAGACAGATGGCGTAGAGGAGGCCTTAGCCGATCTCGTCCATCTCGACATTGATCCGGCTCGCGTTGATCCTATGCATGTCGACGGACTGGCGTTTCGAGGGGTCTTCTACCTGGTAGGCGGAGACCTCAGCCGGGCGGCGGCCGATCTGACGGCCAGCCTCAACATGGTCCGCAAGGGGGCTACCCTCATCCTGGGCCTGCGCGCCTACAGCTACCTGGCGCTGGCCCAGTACTTTTCCGGCGCCTGGGACGACGCACTGCTTACGGCGGAGCAGGGGTTGTCCGCTTCGACCGTTCACCCGCGTGACTTTGAGCTGCCGCTCATGCTCGTTGGGGCCACGTGCGTGCCCGCCGGCCGGGGCGCCGTCGGGGATGCTGAGCGCCATGCCCACCGGGCCGAGCAGGCTGCGGATGGCCTGGACTACGGCCACGAGCAGCTGTACGCCGGTATGGCCCGCGCCATGGTGTGCCAAGCGACAGGTGACTATGCGGGTATGGCTCGAGCGCTTGGCCGGTGGATGGATCGGGATCTTGATGGTCGCAGCCGCCTCTACGAAGTCATCTGGCTCCCGCTGCTGATCGAAGGACAGATCGGTTCCGGCCGGCACGAAGAGGCCCGGCTCATGCTCCACCGGCTGGCCAGCCGGGCCGGCTCGGTCGGCTACCTGCAGTCCGGGATGGCCTGGCTGGAGGGCTGGCTGGCAGAGGAGCAAGGCGATCCCCAGGCAGCCCGGCAAATCTATGAGGCGGGCGAGAATGCGGCCAGCGCCCCCAGCCCGGTCTACCGCGCCCGGCTGCTGCTGGCCCACGGCCGTCTGCTCAGACGCACCGGACAGCGCCGACCCGCTATAGAGCGTTTGCGCCAAGCGGATGCCCTCTCCCGCGGGTTTGGCGCCGAGCCGCTTATCGCCCAGGCCGAAGATGAACTCGCGGCCTGCGGATTGCACCGCGCGTCGGCCCGTAGGCGATCCTCCCTGGAACTGACAACTCGCGAAAGCGAGGTTGCCCATCTGATCGATCGGGGCATGACGAACGCCGAAATAGCGTCAGAGCTGTTCATCACCCCTAAGGCGGTGGAGTACCACCTGGGTAACATCTACGCCAAGTTCGGGGTGAAGGGCCGCCAGCAGCTACGCCGCTTCCTGACTGAGGCCCGCCGGCCCAGCCTCGTCTGACCCGACCGTTGCCGCCAAGGCACGCGACCTCTACGTGATCTGTAGACCTTCGGGCCAAAACAACTAGGGGGAAACCCTAGGGACGCGGACAGCCGTCGGGCTCATCATCCACACGTGACCGACGGCAAGCGGCATGAAAAGGGTGAGCGTTGATCTCGAACGCCGATGCGTGGCGCAACGCTAGCAGGTGTCCTGGTGGGCAATGCCGTGGCAATCGCTTTTAGGCGCAGCCAGTGTGAGCAGCTGCAACTTCATCGCGTCGTCGGCACCCTCTTCGGCGCAGCTCTCGGCGCCGTCATAATCGTCGCCGTGCCGGCGGCGTAGGGGTTGGTCGCGGTCCTCTTCGTGCTCGCGATCGCCGCCATGGCTCTCGCCCGGGTGAACTATGGGCTGTGCGTCGTCTTCGTGACCCCTCTCGTACTCGTCCTAATGAACGTGCCAAGCCCCGGCCACTGGCAGCTGGCAGCTGGCAGCTGGCAGCTGGCAGCTGGCGGACATTCGCGTACTTGACACCCTGCTCGGTGCGGCCATCGGGATCGTCGCCAGCGCCGGCATCGTGCGCGGAAGCGAGCAACGCCTGCTGATCCGTAAGAGCCACGACGCCCTGGCATCGAGCGCGGTTTACTTACACACGATCGTCGGCGGTTCGCCGGATACGACGAGTACGGCCCGACGCGTTGCCCGCACCGCGCTCGACGACCTGCTGGCGGTCATCGACCGCACGCTGGCGGAGCCGTTTCTCGGTAGTCACGCGTTGATCAACGCCGCAAGCCGGGTCGGCAAGGCAGCTACTCGGCTCTGGGATACCACCACCGAGCTGGCGTTGATCGCCCAGGCGAGGCCCATGACGCCTGAACTCCGGAACAAGCTGGAAGCCGCTGCCCACAAGGTCGCCTGCGCCGCCGAGCTTTTGCGGTGTAGGACCGCCGAGCCCTGCGTGCCTGTCGATCGCTGCAACAATGCCCTCAGCCGCCCGGCCGCCACGGACGGCTCAACGCCTCGCGAGCCAGCACCCACTCCCGCGAGACGGCGAGGGTATCGGAAAAGACCAGCTCCACGTTCCGTTCGGGGTGACGTACGGCGAAACCGAGCTCGATGCCCCCGCCGGACGAATGGCCCAACATGCTGACCCGCTCGAGGCCGAGACGGTCCAGCGAGACGGTCAAGGACCGCAACACCTCCTGGTAGCGCCAGGGACCGCGGCGTGGCCTAGATATCGACGAGCACCACCCGGCACCGTTGCGCCAGCGGCCTGACCAGTGGTTGGTAGAGGTCCCGGCGGGTGCCCACCAGCACCAGCGGCCGGCCGGCGCCCTCGTCGAGGCCGACGGGTAACGAGTTTGCTGCCACCATCCCAACTGCACCGTCCCGACTGCCTCCAGCACCCGCAGGGATGCTAGCAATGGCACCCCTGGCCGCCGCCGCGGTGTTCCCACTGCCCCTTCAGGCCAAATGAACGTCCCGGTCGAGACCACTCGGCCGCTATCCGGCCTTCGCAGTGCCGGGGCTGACCCTTGAGCGAGTACCCGTCACTACAGTCACTGGTATTCGCGTCCATCCGGCCTGGCTGCGCGGTTCGCTCCAGAAAGGGGTTGGTCCGGGTGACTGTGGCGACGGTCTCGACGCTGGTGCTGATCGCCGCCGTGGCGGTGCTCTCGCCGCTTTTGGCCGAGCTGACCCGCGGCCTGGCGGTGCCGGACGTGGTCATCGAGATCGGTCTGGGGATCGTGATCGGTCCAGCCGTGCCGAACCTCGCTCATCCGGACAGCGTGATCACACTTTGTCCGACATGGGGCTGACCTACCTGATGTTTCTGGCAGGTTTGGAACTTGACCTGGTCAGAGTCAAAGGGCGATCTCTGGAACTGGCCGGATTGGGGTGGGCGTTGTCCCTGGTGCTGGCTCTGGTGGCCGCATTGGCGCTGGTCTTTCTGGGAACGGTACTGGACGCGTTGGTAGTCGGCCTGGCGCTCACCACCACCGCGCTCGGCATCCTGCTGCCGATCCTGCGAGACCCCGGGCTGCTCGAGGGCCGCTTCGGAAGCCGGATGCTGGCGATCGGCAGTGTGGGCGAGTTCGGTCCAATCCTGGCCGTGGCCATCCTCCTGGACCACCGCGACAAAGGGAGAGCGCCCTGGTCGCCAGGCCGAGCGCCTTGCTGCGAGTGCCCCTGTTCCTGCTGCTGTTCCTCGTGGTCAGAGGGGCCCCCGCTCTCCTGCTGTATCGCCACGACTTGCCTCGGCGCCAACTGCTGCCCTTGGCTTTGTTCTCCGCCACCGGACTGCCGCTGATTGTGGTCATCACCACCATCGGGGTAGCCGAAGGTCGCATGTTGGCGGTCAACGCCTCGACCCTGGTGGCCGCGGGCATGCTGTCCGTTTTCTGTACCCCATGGCGGCCAGAATGCTGTTGAACGGTTCAACGTCAGCCGAGACTGGACGGAGCCGGCGACGGGCCGGCGGGGGCACCGTCTCCGAAGGCGCCGGAGGCCGGGCCGCCGAGCCTGGTGGACCGGAATCACCCCTCGGAGAGATCTGAGCCGGCCTCGTCATGCCGGTGCCGTTACCGACCGTCCGGGCGTGAATAGACCAGTGGCCGCTCGTCGGTGCCCGAAGATCTGCCAGCAGAGGCATGGGGCAATCGGGCCAGCTCGTCGGCCGTCATGACCGGCGGGGACCAGATTGACAGTGAGATGACACCGAGGGCGAGCCCTGCGAGGGACAGAACGATTCCGATCAGGTCGCCCGGGCCGGCGCTGAGCTGCTCGTGGAACAGCTCGATGCCCAGACCAATACTGGCCAGAGGGTCGACGATCAGCAGGGTGGCCTGGGATGCGGCCAGAGGTCCGACCCGGAATGCGCCCTGCAACAGGATGGTGCCAGTGACACCCGTGGCCACCATGGCGTACAGAGGCCAATGGAACAGCAGCCCGATCAGACCGGTACGAGCGAGCTCGTCCACGGTGGCCTTGACGAAGGCGGCGTCGAGGGACCACACGACCGCGGTGGCGGCGCCGAAGAGGGCAGCCCGACGGGCGGCTGAGCCGAAGCGGCTCAGCAGGAGCAGGCCCGCAACGGCCGCGGCGCGAGCGGAGATCGCCATAGTCCACTGCAGGGCACTCGGAATGTGCCCGCCCTCGCCAGGAGACGCAACGATCAGGAAGGCGCCCAGCCCCAGGCAGACCATGAGGGCCGCGCCCACGTTCGGCCGGCAATGTCATCGTGGAGGAGGAACGCCCGGAAACCCAGCGTGAAGATCAGCTCCAATACGAGCACGGGCTGCACGACGGAGAGCGGACCGAAGTAGAGGGCGAGGGCCGAGAAGGCGAAGGTTCCGACCAGAAACACCCCACCCAGCAGCCACATCGGTTGGCGGATCAGGTGCGTGGCGGTCTTCCAGACCGACCTCGTGTCGCCGGTTCCCTCGTCGATGACTGCGAGCCTCTGGAGCACGGCGCTGCAAGCGTTCGACAGCGCCGAAAGGATTGCGAACAGTATGGCGGCTGGCATGGTCGGACCCGGTCACGAACCCGCTGAGACGCAGTGGGCGGGGAGAGATCGATGGCTGCGAGGTCAGGTGCAGCTGCCAGGACAGCCAGGGGAGCGAGTCTGAGAACGCTTGCTTCCAGAAGCCGTAATCGTGGTTGCCGGGCGGATCAGCGAAACAGGTGTCGATCCCGGCACCCGACGCCAGGGTCTGCAGTTTGCGGGTGGGCTGTAGCCCCAGGCTGTCCTGGGCGCCCGCCTCGAACCAGCCGGACAGCCCGGTGTAGCGTTGGTGGGTCAGCAGGTACTCGGGATTGTGGGCGTTGTAGTCGGCCACCGACCCGCCGAAGAGCGCCGAGATCGTCTGCTGGGCATTGTCCTCCTGGTACGTGGGCGACGTAAAACCGGAGTAGACGGCAAAGGTCGAGTACTCCTTGGAGTTGTTGAGAGCGAGCGTGATGGCGCAGGTGCCCCCCTCGGACAGTCCGCCGATGGCGATCGACCCCGGTCCCGTCTTGGCATTGAAATTCTTCTGCATGAACATCGGGACGTCCTTGGTCAGATAGGTCTCGACGTCGCCGTACATCGTGCTGTTGACGCATTCCGAGTCGCCCCCGAAGGACCCGTTGACGTCCGGCATGACCAGGATGGGCGCCAGGCCGTGGTGCTGCTCCGCGAAAGCCAGCGAGGTGGCGTCGGCGTAGATGGCCCGGGTCCAGTCGGAGGGAGCCCCGGGGGTGCCGTGCAGCAGCTCGATGACCGGCAGCTGGGGGTGGTTCGGGGCGAACCAGGCGGGAGGCACCCAGACGTAGGCGGCGCGAGGCCGGAACTTCAAGTTGCTGCCGGGAATGGTCACGGCCAGGGTGGCGCCGTGGTCGGGCAGTTGACCCGTCTGCGCCGTCTGGGCCCGCAGGGCATTGAGCTCAGAGTTGTTTAGGAAGTGGTTGGCACTCTTCCCCAGCAGGCGGTCGAGTGTCGGGTAGTACTGGAACGTCTGGTTGACGGTGCTGCCGGCCGACACCACCGCCAAGACGACGGCCGCGACGCCCGTGACCCGCCGGGGCCAGTGAGCGTGGTGCCATCCGGCCACCACCAGGCCCCCGAGCAGGCATGCGCCCGTGAGCCAGAGATACAGGGATCGAGGGGCTCCCGGTGGGATCGAGTGACCGTAGTGCAGCGCCAGCAGCAGCCCTCCGACGAAGACGATGCCGAGGGGGACACCGATGGCGAATTCCATCAGGACGTCCCTCCGCAGAACCACCGCCGTCACGCATACGGACACAGTCACCCAGAAAAGGACGAATGGGAACCAACCGGACACGATGGAGAAGCTGAGCAGGTTCATGGCGCTCATCATCGGCGTCGTCGATGCGGGAATCCCTAGGGATCATCCCTAGTTTTTTCCGGGAGCGGGAGATCGCGGGGGACGGGCCGGCGGTGACGAGCATCCCGTGGCCGAGCGCCCTGGGGAAACCCGAAACTGGGGAGAATCCCTAGGGTTTTCTGGGGCCCGGCCCATCACCATCTACCTGAGACGGACGACTTAGGCGTCATGACTAGGGAGGATGCTGATGCTGAAGGAAGTGCAGTCGGAGCCGCTCGGGACGGTGACCGGGGCCGCAGCGGGGTTGAGTGGCCTGGCCGCCCAGACCGCGGAGCGTCGGGCCAACATGGAGGCCCTGCGGAGCAGGGGCATCAATCCCTATCCGACCCGCTTCGAGCGCACCGCCACGCTGGCCGAGCTGCGCGACCGCTACGCCGGCCTGGAGCCGGGCGCCGAGACCGGTGAGCTGGCCCGGGTCGCGGGCCGGATCATCTCGATCCGGGGTCATGGCGGCCTGCGGTTTGCCACCATGGAGGACGTCAGCGGGTCGATCCAGTTGATGTTCCAGGCTGATCGCCTGGCGGACGACGTCGCCGCGGTGGAGGGACTCGTCGACGTGGGCGACTGGGTGGGTGCCACGGGCGAGGTCATCAGCAGCCGGCGGGGCGAGCTCTCGATCGCGGTCACCGACCTGGAAATGCTCTCCAAGGCCCTGCGGCCGCTTCCTGACAAGCGGCACGGCGTGAGCGACGCGGAGACCCGCTACCGGCAACGGGAAGTCGACCTGCTGGCCAACCGTGACAGTCGAAAGGTGTTCGACATCCGCTTCAAGACCCTCGCCATCTTCCGCGAACGCCTCCAGGCGCTCAGCTTTGTCGAGGTCGAGACCCCGATCCTGCAACCGCAGGCGGGCGGTGCGCTCGCCCGCCCCTTCTTCACCCACGCCAATGCTCTCGACACCGAATTCAGCCTGCGCGTCGCCCCGGAGCTGTATCTGAAGCGCCTGGTTGTGGGCGGGATGGAACGAGTGTTCGAAGTCGCTCGCAACTTCCGCAACGAGGGAATCGATACCCGCCACAGCCCGGAGTTCACCTCGCTCGAGGCCTACCGGGCGTTCGGGGACTTCAACGATGGGATGGACCTCACCGAGCATCTGATCGTGGAGGCGGCACGCGGCGCGGTCGGCCGGCTCGACTTCGACCTCTCGGGTCACCAGGTCGACCTGTCGCCCTCCTGGCCGCGTCGCGATCTCCTTGACCTGCTCGAAGATCGCCTCGGTCAACGGGTGCACCCATCTATGCCGGTGGAGACGTTGCGTTCGATCTGCGAGGCCCACGACGTTCCTCATCAGCCTGAGTGGGGATCAGGAAAGTTGGTCTTCGAGCTGTACGACAAGGTGTTGATGCCTCAGATCATCGGACCGGTGTTCATCTACCACTACCCGACCGAGGTGTCTCCGCTGGCCCGTCGCAGCGTCGAAGATCCGACGGTCACCGACCGGTTCGAGCTCGTCATCGGCGGACGTGAGCTGGCCAACGGCTACAGCGAGCTGAACGACCCCGACGAGCAGGCGGCCCGCTTCCGGGCCGAGGCCGCGGCCGCGGCCGGCGGAGATCTGGAAGCCCATCCCGGCGGACGCCGCCTTCGTGCGGGCGCTCGAATACGGCCTGCCACCTACTTCGGGGATCGGTATCGGAATCGACCGGCTGATCATGCTGCTGGCCGAGGTCCCCGCGATTCGCGACGTCATCCTTTTCCCGACGATGCGGCCCGAGGTGTTGTCATGACCGAGATTTCAGAGATCCACGACCCGGAACCAATGCAACCGACCCTGAGAGGAGCCGGGATGTTCAGGGGAAACGACGACACGTGGTGTGAGGTCGAGCCGGATAGCGAAGGAACGGACCACTCCGACAACAACAATGACCTGGCCGCGTTCTTCGTCCCCGACCTGATCGAAGTCGAGGTGGGTCGGGGAGGACGGGCGATCGTGATCAGCGATTTGCATCTGCGCCCGGTGCCCACCGCAGTCTCAACCCGGGCCGCGGACGAAGTTTCGCAGCTGCTCGACGGGTTTCCTGAGCCGGGCGTCCTGGTGATTGCCGGCGATGGGTTCGAGATGCTCGCCGAGGCCCCCGCCGTAGATCGGATTCTCGACGCCCATCCGCAATTCGTCTCGGCTATCAAGGCCTTCGCCGACCAGCCTGATCACCGGGTGTTGGTCATCCCCGGCAATCACGACGGACAACTGGCGTGGGATGGTGCCTCCGTCGAAGTGCTCCGATCGCGCCTCGGAGTCACCGACGTGAGCCTGGCCTGTGACCTGGTCGTGACGACCGGCGACGGCCCGCGATCGGTCCGCGTCGCCCACGGCAACCAGCTGGACCCGTACAACGCCTTCGAGGATCCGCGCTCCCCGGTGGACACGCCTTTCGGGCATCACGTCGTGCGGGAGATTCTCCCGAAGCTGGAGGCCCGCCAGACTCAGGGGTCGCTGCTTGAGGGCATCCAGTGGCTCGACGGGGACCCGACGGATCTCCTGGGCTCACGGCTCCTGTACCGAAAGGTGTTCGGGCGGCTGTGGTGGCTGGCCGTTCCGTTTGCGGCCGCTTTGATCCTGCGCTTCCTTTCCTTTGCACCGGGTGTCAAGCCGCTCCTGCACCATCACACCGAGCACTGGCTGGTGTCGTTCGGCATTCTCATGGTGGCCATCGCGGTCATCGCAGCCGTGGTCGGTATCGCCACCATGCTGAGGGTCAACCGGGCTCTCGCCGATGCCTCGGTGAGCGAGCGAGGCGACGCCTCCTCCGCCAACGCCGCCGGACGGGCCGAAGCGGCCCGCCTGGTCGCCGCCGGGTACGCCGGCCTCATCACCGGCCACACCCACGAGCCCGAGCTTTCCCAGGTTGGCACCGGCTTCTACGCCAACACAGGGTGTGGGACCGAGGTGGTGCGAAGCCGCAAGGCCCGATTCGGTCTGCCCCGGCCCTTCCTGGCGGTGCGGCGCCTGTCGCTCGTCGAATTGAAGGCCGGACCCGTTCTGGCCGTCTCCTTGTCCCTGGAGGAGCAGCCGATCGGACAGCCCGCGCCCCTGGAGCGACTGGTACTCGCCCCCGAGCGCGCCCGGCCCGACCAGCCTGGAGGTCGTCGGTCAGCTACCCGACGGGGGAACGTGGCCCATCAACGAGCGCTCGCTCCTTCCGTGGGTGCGGCGCCGCCGGGTCCGCCGGGTGGCCGCCTTCGCCTTGCTCAGCGCCGGCCTGCTCAACGTGCTGTTCGCGCTGCTCTGGCCGATCCGCTGGACCCGTCCCGTCAATCACTGGCTGCCCTTCGGAATCCATCCCGTCGGGCGGCGTCACCGCAGTGGTCGGCGGGTTGGCCCTGGCCGGGGTGGCGCGGGGTGCGCGGCGGCTACCGCCGAGCCTGGGTTGCGGCCCTGGTCATCCTGCTGGTCAGCACCGTCAACCGCCTGATGCACGACGTCGGGCTGGAAGGCTCGGCCATCGCCTGCCTGTTGGGCCTGTGGCTGCTGCTCGAACACCGCCACTTCCGGGTCAGCCCGACCGGGCCCCGCCGCCTCCTCGGCTGGGCCGTCATGGGCGGGCTGGTTGCGGCCGCGGTGGCGGCCGGGCTGGACGCCCTCTATCAGGGCGGCAGCAGGGAAGCCAGGGACGTCGTCCTGCTGACCATCGTGGGCACGGCCCTCCTGGTCCTGGGCACCGCCCTACCGGGGCGCGAGCACCGGCGGACGGGCGGGGAGCGGGCCCGGGCCTTCGTCCGGGCCCGGGAGATCTTCGAGCGCTACGGCGGGGACACCCTCGACTATTTCGCCCTGCGAGACGACAAATCCTGGCTCTTTACGGGGAACACGCTGGTGGCCTACTCGGTGATCAACCGGATCATGCTGGTCTCACCCGACCCCATCGGACCGATCGACGAGCGGCTGGACGCCTGGTCCGACGCCATGGAGCTGGCGGACGCCAACGGCTGGTACGTCTGCGTGCTGGGGGCCTCCCGTGCCTGGCTGCCCATCTACCGTGCCGCCGGGCTGAACGACGTCTACATGGGCGACGAGGCCATCGTCGACTGCCAGGTGTTCTCGCTCAAAGGCAAATCCATGAAATCGCTGCGAGGGGCCTACAACCGGGTCTCCAAGTCCGGCTACCACGTCAGCGTCATGCCATCGCTGGATGCCGACGATGACCTCCGGCGTCAACTCGAAGCGCTGGCGACCGAGACCCGTCAAGGCGAGACGGAGCGTGGCTTCTCCATGACCCTGAGCCGCATGTTCGACGACCGCGATCCGGGGCTCCTGCTCGCGGTCTGTTTCGATCCCGATGGAAAGCCCGTCGCCTTCAATCAGTACGTGCCGGCCAGTCATATCAACGGCTATTCGCTCGACGTGATGCGACGCACCAGCGACCCCGAAGCCCCGAACGGGCTGACCGACTTCGTCATCATCGAGACCATCAACTGGATGGCCGAGCGGGGACTCGTCGGCCTCGGGCTCAACTTCGCCACCATGCGAGCCGTCGTCGCCGACGACCACCCCTCCGGCACCTGGCGCTCGCTCGAGAAGTCCCTGCTGCACCGCTTCAGCGACAGCATGCAGATCGAGTCGTTGTGGAACTTCAACAAGAAGTACGACCCCGAGTGGCGAGCCCGCTACGCCGTCGCCGACGACCGGGCGCACATGCCCAGGGCCGGGCTGGCCATCGCCCGGGCCGAATCGGTATCGGAGCTCCCGGTGGTTGGGAAGCTCATGAAGCCCAAGGCTCCGGCCGATACCCGGCCGGCGGAGCTGGTCTCGTGACCCCGGCCCGGCCGGCAGCGTCACGTCCGTTTATGTCCGCGTCAGCATTTCAGGCCTGCGCCTGACATCTCCCGAAAAAGAGCGAATCAATGACAATCAGGCAATGGCATCTCACGCGCGGCCGTCACGGTGACGTCGGCCCATCCCTGGCTCCCATGAGGGCGGGACACACCGCCACTCCAGGAGCACCCGGCATCGCAGCCGAACCTGCCGGCGGCCACGTCGGCGGTCTTACCGCCCGCCGCCTCGGTGTGGTCGGTCTGGCGCTCGTCCTTATCTCCGCCATGGACAGTATTCGCAACCTGCCCACCACCGCGACCTTCGGATGGGCGGCCGTCTTCTTCTATGGGCTGGCGGTGATCACCTATCTGATCCCGGTCGCCCTGTGCTCCGCCGAACTGGCCACCTCCGTGGGCGGCGGCATCTACCGCTGGGTGCGAGCGGCCTTCGGGTCCCGATGGGGTTTCCTCGCCGTGTGGTGCGACTGGTCGGAGAACATCGTCTGGTTCCCGACGGTCCTGGTCTTCCTGGCCACTACCCTCGCCTACGTCATCAACCCGAATCTGGCCCAAAACAAGGCCTTCCTCGTGCCGGTCATGCTCGTGATCTTCTGGGCGGTGACGCTGTCGTCGCTCTTCGGTGCCCTGAAGTCGGCCCGCTGGACGGGGGTTGGCGTCGTGATCGGCACCGCTCTTCCGACCCTGGCCATCATCGGCCTCAGCCTCTGGTGGGTGGGGAGCGGCAAGAAATCGGAGATCCCGTTCCATGCCACCGCCATCGTGCCGGCCTGGCACGGCCTGGCCAGTCTCGTCTATGCGGCCGGAATCGTCGTGGCCTTTGCCGGCATGGAGATCGGCGGTTTCTATTCCCATGTGACCAGGAACGTGAAGCGAACCTTTCCGAGCGCTGTCCTAATCGCAGCCGCGACGGTTGCGGTGCTCTCGATCCTCGGCAGCGTGGCCATCGGCATGGTCGTGCCCCACGACAAGATTGAGCTGGCCGGGGGCATCATGCAGGCGGTGCAGATCTTCTTCACCAAGCTGGGCATCCAGTCCCTGATGAAGCCGTTTGGGGTGCTGGTGATCATCGGGGTGGTGTGCGGACTGGCCTCGTGGAGCATGGGGCCAGCCGAGGGCATGCGCCGGGTCGCCGCGGATGGGCATTTGCGGCCCTGGTGGGGACGCACCAATCGCCGCGGTGCGCCGACGTCAGTGCTGCTCCTCCAGGCCACGCTGGGCTCGCTGCTGGCCATCTCGCTGGTCTTCGTCAACAACATCAACACCTACTACTGGATGCTGACCGCGCTGGTGGCTCAGACCTTCCTGATCATGTACCTCCTGATGTACGTGGCGGTCGTGCGGTTGCGTATAAAGCAGCCCAACGCGCCCCGCCCGTTCAAGATTCCGGGCGGGACACCGGGCCTCATCGTGGTCGTGGGGTTAGGAATCCTTGGTGCGCTTTTCGCTTTCTTCCTCGGATTCATCCCCGCCACCCACCTGTCGGCTGCCGGTACCATCGCCTACGTCGCCGTCATGGCCATCGGGATGATGTCCATCGTCGGCACGCCCGTTCCTGCTGCACAAGGGACCCTCGCTGCGTGTCGATACCCGGCTTGATCCCAACCTGGCTGAGCAGGACTCGGTCGAGCTGCGGGCAGTCGCGACCCGTACGCCGGTGAGTCTGCACAGCTGAAGGACCGTGTGATGTTTGTACTTCGGTGCGCCCCGGGGGAGTCGAGCCGCCCAACCTCCAGATGAAGGGTTCGTTGGTCTACCGTTGAGCTAGGGGCGCGTGCCGAAAATGTAGCCCACCCGCATCCGGGCCGCCAGGTCCGGCTCGGCCTCACCGGTGCAGCCAAGCGGCCAGCGGCGCCAGGCGATCACCGCCCATGCGGCTCCTGGCTCCTTGTCGGCCCATTATGAACAACCCTTGGCGCAGGAGGGTGGCGGTCGCACCCGCAATCGCCACCCTCCTGACGCTTCTGGCCGCGGGTTGCTCTTCCGATCCGAAGCCCCCGGTGTCCGAGCCGGTCCCGGCACCCGCCGCATACCGGCCTCCCGGGTTCATCGACCTCAGTCAGCTGCGAGGGGTTGAGGCGGCCGCGGCTCGGGCCGGAGGCGTGCCTCTCGGAGGGACAAGGGTCACCGTGAACATACCTTCAACCCATTCGGGCTTCGCCGCCCGGGAGGCGCACGTCTACCTTCCCCCGCGTGGCTGACGATGGACGCACCTCGCCTGCCAGCGCTGCTACTGCTGCCCGGTGTGCCTGGAGGACCGACGGCGTGGACACACGAGGGCGAGGCCGACCAGATCGCCGACGACTTCGCCAGCCGACATGATGGTCTTGCACCCATCATCGTCATGCCAGATGCCACTGGCTCAGAGGACGCCGACAGCGAGTGCGTAAACAGCTCGCGGTTCGGCAACGCCGAGACCTACCTGACCGTTGACGTGCCGGCCTATGTGCGCGCCGCCTTCCGAGCCGCGTCCGGACCTGGATCGCTGGCGGTGGCTGGCCTTTCGGCGGGTGGGACGTGCGCCACGGTCCTTGCTCTCCGGAATCCCGGCGTCTTCCAAACCTTTGCGTCGTTCTCCGGCTTCGCCACCCCGACCTACCTCGATGACACCATCGCCGCCTCCATTCCGATTCTCTATGACGGCTCGGAGTCGGCCTATTTCGGTCATGATCCAATGACTCTTCTGACCCGCAACCGTTATCCGATGACCGCGGCCTCGTTCGAAGCGGGGACGAGCGACCGTGAGCCCTGGACCGACGCCCAGAAGCTGGCGGCCGCGTCGCGGCAGGCCGGGATGCCGCAGGTGTGCCTGATCGGAATACTGGGCGGGCACGACTGGGATGTGTGGCAGCAGTCGTTTACGGCTGCCCTGCCTTGGCTGTCGGCCAGGCTCGGGCTCCCGCCCGGCCCGACCCGGCCGCCTACGGCATGTCCAGATCAGTGAACGTAGGTGGCGACACCTGCGCACCATTGGCAGCCTGACCATCCCGGCCTGGAGTCGATCCGCAACGGTGAAAACTGGGTCTCCCCAACCTCGTCGACTGCCCAGCAGCGCTACGCGCTGCCGCGCTGATCGCATGCCGGCAGCCGGACACCAGCCCCGCCGGCGCAAGGCCGCTCAAACCGCCTCTCGGGCGGCCAGCACCGACCAGGCCCCCGGCAACTCGGCCTCGCCCGTCTCAGGCGCCGCCTCCCGGGTCCAACGGGCCCCCGGGTTCGGGGAACCTATCTCGAGACACCCCCGAGGCCGACACAACTACCCAGTGCAAAAGAAGTTCCCGCTCGATCGGGAACGGCATCGCTCGCTGGTCCACGCCGCTCACGACAGTGGACCTGGCATCGGCTACGTGGCGCTGCTGCGCAGCGCCATCGACCTGCTCGACAACGACGCGACCGGCTGGCCGCCCTGCGCCGTTTCATGGTCGACCGGGACATCACCGGCGCCGCTCGGGGTCAGAGCATCACTGTCAACCTCACCAGCGCCCAGTCCGACTGGTTGCGTATCACCGCCCACCAAACCGGCCAGCTCGGCATCACCCAACATCAACTCGTCCATGGCCTCATCGACCGGCCCGCAGCCGACCCGACCATCGTCTCCGTTATTAGGTCTACCCTGCCCACACTCGAATGACTGCCCGCCGACACCTTCCCCGCCGCTCTAACCGATTACCGAGTTATCACACAAATACATCACACTCGCGCGGGCGTTGCAGCAAACGGATTACCTTGCCGCGTGGGCGAATCCGGGCAACTCAGCTTCGACGATTTGCTGGCCGAAGGAAACGACAATGCCGAATCAATGGGCGAGTCGGACCCGTCCTTGCGGCATCTCTCCCGGATGTTGCTCACGGCAGGAAGCATATCCGTCGTCTTGCCGGTCGAAATAGGGGCATAGTAGGGGCACTGCGCCTGGCCAACCGCTCCAGCAGTCCTCTGACCTGCACTTTTGGGTGGGCCGCCGGGGGCTCGAACCCCGCACCAGAAGCTTAAAAGGCTCCTGCTCTACCAGATGAGCTAGCGGCCCGTCAGGGAGAGTAGTCGAGGTGAGGTGCCTTACCGGTCGTCGCCCCATGGAAAACGATCGCACCAGATGGTTGCCTCCGCCAAGGCGCCGGCATCTGGCGCCACGCCCAGGCCGGGTCCGCTCGGAACCGCCAGATGTCCGTCCTCCAGATGGAACGGAGCAGTGATGTCGTTCCGCCAGTATCGGTCCGACGCCGAGTTGTCGCCTGGGAGCGTGAAGTTGGGTAGAGCCGCCAGGGCCAGGTTGGCAGCACGGCCCAGGCCGGTTTCCAACATGCCACCGCACCAGACCGGGATGCCGTGGGCGGCACACACGTCGTGCACCCGCCGGGCTTCCAGATACCCGCCGACTCTCCCGGCCTTGACGTTGACGATAGAGCAGGCACCGCGAGAAATGGCGTTCGCGGCGCTCCGGGCGGACGTGATCGACTCATCGAGACAGATCGGCGTGCGGATCCTTCGGGCCAGCTGGGCGTGGCCCGCCAGGTCATCCTCGGGCAGCGGTTGCTCGATCAGGAGCAGACCAAAAGGATCGAGCTGCGCCAGCTGGCGGGCGTCGGCGAGGGTGTAGGCCGTGTTGGCGTCGACCTGCAAAGCCAGCTCGTCGCCGAACCGTTCTCGGACGGCGCGCACGGGCACGACGTCCCAGCCCGGCTCGATCTTGAGTTTGATGCGCAGGTACCCCTGGGCGAGATAGGCACCGACGGCCTCCAGCAAGCGGTTGACCGAGCCGATAACGCCGACCGACACGCCCGAGGGCACTCGCTCTCTTACCGCTCCGAGATAGGACGCAAACGACGTCCCCGCCGCCCGCAGCTCGGCGTCGAGGATCGCCATTTCCAGGGCGGCCTTGGCCATGGGATGGCCCTTGACGCCGGCCAGCGTCCCGGCCACGAGATGGGCGGCGGGATCGCCCGCAGCTCCGAGCCGCGGCAGCAAATGATGAACGATGACGTGAACCGCGCCCTCGACATACTCCGGCGAGTACACCGGATCGCTGAGAGCCGCACACTCGCCCCAACCCTCGGTGTCCGGCCCCGACACCCGCACGAGCAAAACCTCCCGCTCCGTCTCGGTCCCGAACGAGGTTTGGAAGGGCGCCACCAACTGCAGCCGCACCCGACGAAGTTCCACCTCCTCGATCTTCACGCCACGCCCCTGGGGGCCCGTATCGGCACGTCGCACTCGTCGCGGGGTCGTGCGAGCGGAACCCGGCCGCTTCCACTGCACCAGGTCCGACGGCGGCTATAGGTTGACATGGCCAGGGGGCAACAGCGTCAGCAAGCTGAGCACGACCACCGCCGCCACGGTCGTAGCGGCCCCGGTAGCCAGGCCCACCGCCCGGCTGTTGCGTTGCAGCCGCTCGCTGCTGTGCGCCAGACCGATCGTAACCACTGCCCCCGTGACAAGCCCCCCAAGATGGGCGCGCCAGTCAATCGTGGACGAAGCGAAGCCGATGACGAGGTTGACCCCGATCAGTACGCTGATGTTGACGATCTCCCAGCCTCGACGCCGGGCCAGCACAAAGTAGGCACCGAACAAGCCGAATATGGCCCCCGACGCCCCCACCCCGAGCTCGTTCGAACTGCTCAACAGGTACGAGGCCACCGACCCGCCCAGAGCCGACAGCAGATAGACCGCAATGAAACGGGTCTTGCCGATTTCGGCCTCGACCGGACTGCCAATTATGGCCAGCGTGATCATGTTGAAAAGTATGTGCTCGATGTTGGCGTGGAGGAACGGCGCCGTAAATAGCCGGTACCACTGGCCGTGATGGACGGCGGCGGGCCACATGGCAAAGCGGCACTCCGCCAGGTTGGGGCAGGCCTGGGCCACCCCGTTGTACACGTAGTAGCCCGCATGACTGCTCATTTCCCAGAGGTAGACCACCACGTTGAGGACAATGAGGGCTGTAACAACAGGGGTGAGCCGGGTGCTGCCGAGGCGGCCCGGGCGCGACTGGCGCCAGCGGGTGACGGGCGCCTGCCGGGTGTCCTGATGAACGCACCGGGCGCACTGCCAGCCGACGGGCGCTTCCCGCATGCACTCCGGGCAGATCGGACGATTGCAGCGACGGCACACCGACCCGGCTGCCCGGTTGGGATGGACATAGCACGGAGGAGCAGGAGGAGGAGCGGGAGGCGGACCGGGCTGCACGGCCCCATCCTGGCCTAACGGGGCCATTACAACGGCGCGGGGCCGGTCACGGCCACGTTCCAGTGCCGCACCACCCGCCGATCCCGGTACCAGCCGAGCTCGCTCCAAGCAGCGGTATCCAGATTGAGCCACGCGCCCGTCGTCACATCCTCGCCGACCCACCGGGCGGCCAGCACCCGACTGAAGTGCCCGTGCCCGACCAGTGCCACCTGCGGCCACGCCGCCGCCTCCTCGCCCGGCTTCCAGTCGGATTGCTCCCACCCGGACGCCCAATCCAGGATGCGGGCCATGACCCGATCGGCGCGGGCGCCCACCTCCGGGGGCGTTTCACCGCTCGGCCAGGGTCCGGTCCAGATGGACCAACCTGGATAGCGCTTCTGGATCTCTGATGTCGTCTGGCCTTCAAATTCGCCGTAGTCCCACTCGACGAGTTCTTCGTCGAGCTGGTACGGGACGAGCCCGGCCAGTTCAGCGGTCCGCTGGGCCCGCAGGCGAGGGCTGCAGAGCACCAAATCGAAGGGGATCGAAGTCAGAGCGGCGCCCACGAGTCGGGCTTGCTGCTCGCCGGTTGGGGTCAGGTCGAGCTCGGTGCGACTGGTGTGCAGTCCGCTCCGGCTCCACGTCGTCTCCCCGTGGCGGATGAGCGTCAGGATGGGCCTGGCCAACGCCGCGGCCCTTCCGTGTCAGGGGTCATGGGAGCAGAGGCCGAGCGTCGCTCAGCACACCGTCAACCCAGATGATGTTGTTGGACGAACTGGGATGCAACCGACGTGGGGTCGTCGTGATTGACACCCACTGCCAGATTGAACTGGACCAAGTCGGCGGTGGTGAGCGCAGCCGACACCTGGTTGAAAACGGAGAGCACCTGTGGCGTGGCCTTGCCCGAGCGGATCACCGGGATGATGTTCCCCGCGCCCTGGAAGTCCTTGGGGTCGGCGAGCACGACGAAGTGGTCCTGGGCGATCACGGCGTCCGACGAGAAGATGCGAGCCGCTTGCACGTTGCCATTGTCCAGGGCCGTGTGTGTGATGGGACCGTCCTCGTCCAGCGACTTGAAGGATTTGAACACCACGCCGTAGTACTGCTTCAGCCCCGGAACACAGGTGATCCGCGTGGCGCACTCGGGCGGCCCGCCAAACGTCCACTGCGGGGCGATCGACTTCAGATCGGCGATTGACACCAGGTGGTACTTGGTCGCATTCGCCTGGGTCACGGCGATGGCGTCGGAATCGGCGGCCTGAGACACACTGCCCAGCGTGAGGCCCCTCTTGGCCACCAGCGGCTGCAGGGCCGCCACGGTGGCCGCAACCGACGCGTTGCCGGCGCTCGGGTCCAGGTAAGCCAGGTAGTTGCCCGCGTATTCGATGGTGGCGTCGAAGTCGCCGGCCTGCAGAGCCGGCTGGATGACCTCCCGGGAGCCCAGGTTCGGTTTCACGCTCGAGCCGAACCCGGCCGCCTTCAAGGCGTCGGAGTAGACGTAGGCAAGCACCTCGTTCTCGGTGAAGTTCACCGCCCCGATGGAGACGCTCACCTTGCTGGCGGCGGGAACAGTCGTCCCCGCCGCGCCGCCGCCGGAAGCCGTCGTCCCGGTCGTGTTCGATTTGCTACTCGAACTGCAGGCGGCAACCACGATAGCCGCCAACATGAGTGCAGCGATCAACGGACCGGATCTTGTCTTTGGCATGCGCCCGGGCTCCTCTCTCTGGGCTCACGGCAGGATAGCCATCTCCCAGGGGCCGTCAGACCTCAGAAACGGTAGGGGCGATCCGCGCCGTCGGCCCGGGTCGCACACCCGCTGGCGTCACGAGCCGCTGGATGGCGGAAAGCCCCAACTCCGTCGCCAGCGCGAGAGCGATGACGAGGAGGGAGCCAGCGACGATTTCCACGTGGTCGCCTACGCTGATGCCCTCGACGATGTAGGTACCGAAGCAGGCATAGGCCACGTAGGCCGCCAGGGTGACCGTGGCCACGGCCTGTACCGCGGCGGTCCGCACGCCGGCCGCAATAAGCGGTACGGATGTGGGCAATTCCACGCGCCACAAGATCTGACGGCCAGTCATGCCCATGCCGCGGGCGGCATCGATGATGTCTGGGTCTACCTGGCGTATGGCTGTGTACGTGTTGGTCATGATCGGCGGCAGAGACAGCACCACCAGAGTGAGCAGCGCCGGCCGCTCGCCGATGCCAAGCACCTGCACACCTATCACGAGCACCGCAATAGCGGGCAAGGCCCGCCCGACGTTAGTGACATTGATAGCCAAGAAACCACCCCGGCCGGTATGGCCCAATACCAACCCAACGGGTAGAGCGAGTACGAGGGCGATCAGCACCGCCTCGATCGATATTTTCACGGTGGCCCACAACAGATCCGGAATCCCGTTCGGCCCCTGCCAGTGCGCCCCGTCGCCGAACCAGTTGGCGAGCTCGTGCAGGAAGTGGAACATCAGGCGCGCGCCCCTTTGCGCGTCCAGGGCGTGACGACCCACTGCAGCAGGACGAGACCGGCGTCGAATGTCGCCGCCAGTAGTACCGACAAGCCGGCGCCGAGGACGACCTCGGTGCGGAAATCGTTTTGCTGGCCCAGCGAGATCAGGGTGCCCAGACCGCCGCCGGCCCCGACGAGGCTCGCCACCGTGACCAGGCCGATGGTGGTCACCACGGCGAGCCGGATCCCGGCAATCATCGTCGGGCGTCGCCAGCGGCAGGTCGACCCGCAGCAGCTGCCGACCCGCGCCGTACCCGAGACCCCGGGCCGCGTCCCGCACGTCGCCGGGCACCCCGTCCAGACCGGCCACGATGTTACGAACCAGGATGAGCAGGGTGTAGCTCACCAGGCCGATCTCCGCCGTGGTGCGGCCCAGACCGGTGATGGGGATCAGGAACGCGAACAGGGCCAGGGACGGGATGGTGAAAAGAATCCCCGTCACGCCATAAATGGCCTTCTCCCAGACGTCTCCAGCGCCACGCCACGTACGCCAGGGGGAGCGAGAGGAGCAGCCCGATTCCCACCGCGATCAGGGTCAGCTGGATGTGCTGATCCACGGCGTTCCAGATCTCGCCCGGATGCTGGTCGATCCAGCTCCAGTCCAGCCAGGGCTGCGAGTCGCCGAGCAGGGCCGCCACAGCGCCGATGTAGGTCCGCACCGCCATAGCCTCGCAGAATGATCCGGCTGGTGGCCGTGACCAAGCGCTACGACGACGGCACGGTGGCCGTGGACCACCTCGCCTGACGGTCAACGCCGGCGAACTGGCCATGCTGGTCGGGCCCGTCGGGTTCAGGCAAGACCACCACCATGCGGATGATCAACCGGCTGATCGAGCCGACTTCCGGGTCAGATCTTCCTCGACGACGACGACGTCACGCACGTAGACCCCGTCGGGCTGCGGCGGCGGATCGGCTATGTGATCCAGAAGTGGGTCTGTTCCCCCACTTGACCGTGGCGGACAACGTGGCGACGGTGCCCCGCCTGCTGGGCTGGGACAAGCGCCGCATCCGAGCCCGCACCCAAGAACTGCTGGAGTTGGTCGGGCTCGATCCCGGCCCGACACGCCAAGCGCTACCCGGCCGAGCTGTCGGGCGGTCAGCGCCAGCGGGCCGGCGTGGCGAGAGCGCTGGCGGCCGACCCGCCGGTGTTGTTGATGGACGAGCCGTTCGGGGCCATCGACCCGATCACCCGGGCCCGCCTGCAGGGCGAGTTCCTGCGACTCCAGCAGGAACTGAGCAAGACCGTGGTGTTCGTGACCCACGACATCGAGGAGGCGGTGCGGCTCGGGCGACCGCATCGCCGTGCTTCGCGACGGCGGCATCCTGGAGCAGTACGACACGCCGGCACAGTTGCTCGGGTCGCCGGCAACGCCGTTCGTCGCCGAGTTCGTCGGTGCCGACCGGGGGCTGAAGCGGCTGAGCGTAACCGGCATCGGCCTGGCCGACCTCGAACGGCCGCCCGCTCGTCGGCCCCGACGACACGCTCGCTGAGGCCCGATCGGCGCTAGAGGGCAGCTGGAGCCGCTGGGCGGTCGTCATCGACGGCGAGGGCCGGCTGCGGGGTTGGGTCGGCGCAGACGACCTGGTCGGAGCGACACCGGCACCGTGTCGTCGCGGGTCCATCGCATGGAAGCGTTCGTGCCGCTGGGCGCCACCCTCAAAGATGCGTTCTCGCAGATGCTGCAGTACGACGCCGGCTGGGTGGCCGTCCTGGACGGCGACTCGTATCTGGGTGTCCTGACTCCGGACTCTCTTCACGCCGCCTTGCGCCGCAGCGTCGACCGGGCGGAGGGCGTGGAGCCGGGGGATCGCCGGTGCGGGGGGTCGGCGCCCGCCCGTCCCACGCGGCCGGCGATTTTGGTATCTAAACCAGCTATAAGCTGTTAAAGATACCAAAATCCGTTTGGACCTGTCCCCGGCGGCCCGCCGGTGGGGCTGGCCACTAGCCCGTCAGGCGTCTCGGCGATCCAGCAACACCAACGCCACCATCAGTACCACCGCCACGAACAGCGCCATCACCCCGAAGCCGGCCCAGGCTGGCAAGGTGTGAGCGTCCCGCACCACCACGGCGACCTGCGTGCCGGCGTTGGTGGGCCAGTACTTCTCGATGGGCTGCGACCAGGAGCTGGGCAGTGCGTTGGCGATGCCCGGCAGCACCAGAAGATGGCGACGATGGTGCCGATGGCGGCGGCGGCGTGGCGGAGCAGGACACCCAGGGCCACGCCCGACAAGGCCAGCAGCGCCAGGTACAAGCCGGCGCCGGCCACGGCCCGAAGCACGTTGTGGTCGCCGATGGCTGGCCGAGGGAGCCTTCCCGGACAGCAGTGCCTGCCCGACGAAGAACGTGGCGAAGCTGATCACCTCACCCGCCACCAGCGCAGCCGCGGTCAACACCAACGCCTTGGCCCCCATCATCCGCGTCCGTTTCGGGACGGCGGCCAGGCTGGTCCGGATCATGCCGGTCGAGTACTCGCCCGTCACGACCATCACGCCGAGAATGGCGAAGGCCAGTTGGGCGATGAGGAGGCTCCGCGAGACTGTGGTCCGTCGGATTGAAGCCGACGCGTATGCCGGGATCGGTGGCGTAGTGGTTGGCGGCGACCGCGCTGAACACCGCGCCCAGCCCGATGCCCGAGGACGGCGGCGATGAAGAGTGTCCAATAGGTGGAACGGACGGTCCGGAACTTTGTCCACTCGGAGCGAATGGCGTCGCCGACCGTCGCCCGCCGGTAGCGCACGCGGGGGTGAGGGGCCTGGGTCGTGCTCGACGGCTACGGCGGTGCTCATCAGGCCACCGCCCCCGAGGCGTGGATACTCGACGCTGTCGCTGGTGAGTTCCATGAACGCCTCCTCTAGCGACGCTCTCTGAGGCGTCAGCTCGTGCAGCACGGCGCCCGTGGGCCGCTGCGAGTTCGCCGATGGCAGCCGCGTCGAGGCCCGACACCTCGAGAAGGTCGTCCGTGAGCGCCCGGACCGTGGCGCCGGCGTCCCGCAAGTGCACGGCAGGTCGGCCGCCTGGGGTGATCGCACCCGCACCTGACTGCCGGGAGCTGGACGCCACGAAGTCGTTGACCCCTTCGTCCCGGATCAGCCGGCCCTTGCCGATGACGATCAGGTGATCGGCGGTGAGAGCCATCTCGCTCATCAGATGGCTGGACACCAGCACCGTGCGTCCTTCCGCAGCCAGGGCCCGCATCAGGGTGCGGACCCAGACGATGCCCTCCGGGTCGAGTCCGTTGACCGGCTCGTCGAACATCAGGACCGCTGGATCACCGAGCAGGGCCGCCGCGATGCCGAGCCGCTGACCCATTCCGAGGGAGTAACCGCCTGCCCGCCGGTTGGCCACGCCATCGAGGCCGACGATGGCCAGCACCTCGTTGACCCGCTTGCGCGGGATGCCGTTGCTCTGGGCCAGGCACAGCAGGTGGTTGTAGGCGGAACGCCCCCCGTGTACGGCTTTGGCGTCGAGCAAGGCGCCCACCTCATGCAGCGGCGCCGGCAGATCCCGGTACTGCCGGCCGTCGACGGTCACTTGACCGCTGTTCGGGTGGTCCAGACCGAGGATCATCCTCATGGTGGTGGTCTTGCCCGCACCGTTGGGTCCGAGAAAGCCCGTGACGAGTCCGGGCTTCACGTCAAAGCTGAGGTCGTCTACCGCGACCGTGGCCCCGTAGCGTTTGGTGAGGTTCCGCGCCTCGATCATCCAGCCTCCAGTGTGGGTGGCGCGCAGCCGCTTCCGCGGCCCCCATACATGATTGACCATCGAGCCGCGCGAGTACATCCCGCCCCAGATGTATTTGCCGCCTCCTTCGGGGGGATGATGGCGCGGTAGGTTCGATCGCCCATGCCCGTCACGGAATCGCCCGCTGTAGAGGTATCCGGCCTGGTCGTCCGGTACGGGTCGGTTGTCGCCGTGGACGGGGTCGATCTGTCGGCGTCGCCCGGCGAGGTGGTGGCGGTTCTGGGCCGCAACGGGGCCGGCAAGACCAGCACCGTCGAGGCCGCGAGGGCTACCGGCGCCCCGCGGCCGGGACGGTCCGGGTCCTGGGCCTCGATCCGCAGCGGCCCGATGACCAGAAGCCGCCTCACCCGCCGGGTCGGGGTGATGCTGCAGCAGGGCGGCGTGTACCCGGCCATGGCGCCACCGAGAGGCTGCGCATCTCTTCGCCAGCTATTACGACCGGACCCCGAGGACCCCGACCGCCTCCTGTCGCGCTCGGGCCTGGCCGGCCCGGTGGCCCGCACCCCTTGGCGCCGGCTGTCCGGCGGTGAACAGCAACGCCTCTCCCTCGCTCTGGCCCTGATCGGCCGGCCGGAGGTGGTGTTCCTGGACGAGCCCACCGCCGGGGTCGACCCCCACGGCCGGCAGATCATCCGGGGCGTCATCGCCGACCTGCGGGCGGCCGGAGTGTGCGTGTTGCTCACCACCCATGAGCTGGACGAGGCGGAACGCCTGGCCGACCGGGTCGTGATCATCGACCGGGGCCGGGTGGTGGCCGCCGGGACGCCCGGCGAGTTGAGCGCCGGGCTCGGTACCAGAACCGGCGCTCCCCGGGCCCGGCCGCCGGCGTCGGCTCCGAGCGCGCCGAGACCGCCCCGGCCACGGCGGGAGGTCGAACCACCCCGAGTGCGCGCCTCGCGGCCGAGATCCGCTTCGCCGCCCAGCCCGGGCTGGACTACGGCGCGCTCGGCGCCCGGCTCGAGGCCGAGGTCCGCGAGGAGTCGCCCGGCGAGTACCGGGTCGCGCACGCCAGGACGGCCCGCAACGATCGCCGCCCTGACCGCCTGGCTATCTGAGCACGACGTTGCGCTCCTCGACCTCCGCGCCGGTCGGCAACGTCTCGAAGACGTCTTCCTGCGACTGACGGCCGGCGATACCGGCCGGACCAGGAGCAGCGTGAAGGCGCTGCGAGCCCAGACCGCCGCCGAGCTGCGCCTGACCCTCCGCCGGGGCGACGCGGTCCTGCTCACCATCGCCATCCCCGTCGGGCTTCTGGTGTTCTTCTCGATCGTCGATGTGCTGCCGAAACCCGCCGGCGTCACCCACTCGGTCGACTTCTTGTCCCCGGGATCCTCGCCCTGGCCATCATGTCGACCTCGCATGGTCAGCCTCGGCATCGCCACCGGTTTCGAACGGCAGTACGGCGTCCTCAAGCGCCTGGGTGCCACGCCGCTGGGCCGGCCCCGCCTGCTCGGGCGCGAAAATGGCGTCGGTCGCCGCCATCGAGGCGCTCCAGGTCGTCGTGATCGTGGTGACCGCCCTTCTGCTCGGCTGGGATCCAGGCGGCCCTGTGGCCGCCGCCATTCCGGCCATCCTGCTGGCGACGGTCGCCTTCGCCGGGCTGGGCCTCCTGCTGGCCGGCCTCCTGCGCGCCGAAGTGACGCTGGCGGCAGCCAACGGCCTGTACCTGCTGCTGCTCCTGCTCGGGGGCATGATCTTCCCGCTCAGCAAGCTCCCGGCGGCCTGCGAGCCGTTGGCCGAGGGCCTGCCCGCCGGCGCCCTGTCCGACGCCTTGCACGGCGCTCTGCACGGCCGGCGGCGTCGGTGCCCGCCCGGGCCTGGATTGTGCTGGCCGTGTGGGCCATGGCCACCCCGGTCCTGGCGGCCCGAACCTTCCGCTGGGAGTAGCCGCCCCGCCAACGGCGCCGGCAGCCGCCCCTGCCGGCCGTCCCAGCCGGCCGTCCCGCCTGGATCAGTGGAAGATGAGCTGGTCCACCGCCATGGCCCCAAACAGGGCGGCGATGTAGGTGATCGACCAGTGGAAAAGCCGCATGGCCCGCATCTCGGTCGGCTGGCGCCACAGCTGGAGGGCGAGCCCGCAGAACACCGCCCCGAGCACCCCGGCGCTGACCCAGTACAGGGGGCCCATCTCGGCCGTCCAGCCGAACACCAACGACACCGCCGCCACCAGCACCGAATAGCCCATAATCTGGCCGGCCGTGCGCTTGAAGGTCGTAACGACCGGCATCATCGGCACCTGAGCCGAGCGGTAGTCCTCCCGGTACTTGATGGCCAGCGCCCAGAAGTGCGGCGGCGTCCAAACGAACATGAGCAGAAACAACACGACCGGGGCCCACCCGACCGTGTCGCGCACCGCGGCCCAGCCGACCAGCACCGGTACCGCCCCGGCGGCACCGCCGATCACGATGTTCTGCCTGGACGTGCGCTTGAGCCACAGGGTGTAGACGAACACGTAGAACAGCGTGGCCGCCCAGGGCCAACACGGCGGAGAGCCGGTTGACAGCCACCCACAGCTCCACGAATGCCACCACTTCCAGCGCGACGGCGAACGATCAGCGCCGCCGGCCGGCGAAACCACGCCGGTCACCAGCGGTCGCCCGCGGGTCCGGCGCATGACCGCATCGATGTCCCGGTCCACGACCATGTTGATGGCGTTGGCGCCGCCTGCGGCCAGCGTGCCGCCCACCAGCGTCGCCACCATCAGGGTCCAGGACGGCACGCCCCGGGCCGCCACCACCATGGTCGGCAGGGTGGTGACCAGCAGGAGCTCGATGATGCGAGGCTTGGTGAGGGCGACGAACCCCCCCAGACGGCGTCCCAGAGGGAGCTCGCCCGACACCACCGGAGGGACCACAGCCGACATCGGACCCGACACTACGGCGAGAGCGGCTTCGCCAACAAAGCGCCCCGGGGCGCAACTCCCGAATTCGGTGCCGTCACCGGGCGCGGTCTACCCGAATCGGCGGCCCGATGGACCGCGCTCGGGTAGAAGTCGGCACGTGTGGCCCGTGTCGACTGTCCGGCCGACTGCCCGGCCGACGCCGCTGACGCTGCTCCAATCCTGCCAGGGCAACGCGGACGCGCCCGGCGTCCACACCTCGCGCCCGAGTAGTCGCCCGCCGCGAAGGGTGGACCAGTTCGGCCCGATCCCGGCTCCCTGGCGTCCCCACCTCGTACGGGAGTCGCGATCGGCAGCCAAGCGTGGACGCAACCCGCACATCGAAGCGAGCCGGGGGCGGACGCCACCGATCGGTTCCGGGCGCGCCCCTCTGGAGGATGGCGCTGTTCCGACACCCGGCGAACGGTTGCGGGGACGGGTGGCAGGACGGAAAAGGGGGGCCCCTCCCCGTCCCGCCTGGGGGCCTCGGCCGGGGCCGCCATAGCATGGGGCTCGATGAGGGTTGTCACGGGGGACCCAGGGCGCCCCAACTGGCGCAACTGGCGCAACTGGCCAACTGGCGTCAATGGCGCCGTCGGCGCCGATGGGGCCACTCTGGCTCCTGGGGCTACGGCCGCCACCGCCGCCACTGGCGGAGTTGGCGGAGTTGGCGGATCTCGCCTCGCGCCTTTCGGCGCATCGCCCTGGCCGCAGTGTGGGCCCTGGTGCTGACGATTGTCTCCGGGGCGGCCGTGCGCCTGACAGGCTCGGGTCTGGGCTGCCCCGACTGGCCCAACTGCACCGCGTCCGGGGTCGTGGCACCCCTGCAGTTCCACGCCTGGGTGGAGTTCGGCAACCGGCTGATCAACGCCGTCGTCACGGTGGCGGCGCTTGGCGCCTTTGCGGCGGCCTGGTTGCGGGCGCCCCGCCGTCGCGATCTGACTGTGCTCGCCGGGGGGCTGGTGCTGGGTCTGGTCGCCGAGGTGGCTCTGGGCGCCTTGGTGGTGGAGTCGCACCTGGCCCCCGGTTTGGTGATGACCCACTTCCTGCTCGGCCTGGTCTTCCTGGCGGTCGCCGTGCTCCTGCATTACCGAGCCGCCATCGCCGACGAGCTGGCCGATGCGCCCGGGTCAGGATGGTGGGTCGATCGTCGCTCATCCTGGCCCGGCTGCAACTCCTCGCCACCGCCGTGGCCGCCACCCTCGGCACGGTGGTCACCTCCACCGGCCCGCACGGCGGCGATCCGAAGGCGCGCCGATTTGACTTCTCCCTGCATACGGTCGCCCAGCTCCACGGGACGTCGGTCGAAATTTTGCTCGCCTTGACCCTGATCCTGATGTGGAACCTGGCTCGCACCGGGGCGCCTGGGCCCGTCATGCGGCGGGCTCAGGTCGTGTTGGTCGCCTTGGTCGCCCAGGCGGCAGTCGGCTACAGCCAGTATTTCACCGGAGATCCTGTCGCCCTGGTAGCCGTGCACGTCGCCGGGGCCTGCGCGCTCGTGGTGGCTACGCTCCGCTTCTACCTAGGACTTTGGGCACCGGCCTCGATAACCCTGCCTGCCAGCCCGGCCCCGACGCCCGCCCCTGCCCTCTCCCCCGCCCGCTGACACACCATGGCCACCGCCCCCGTTGAGATCAAAGAACCGGACCTTTCCGAGATTACCGACCTCGATCTCCCCTGGAAGGTGCTCGTCTGGAACGACCCCATCAACCTGATGTCCTACGTCGCCTTCGTCTTTCAGAAGCTCTTCGGCTACAGCCGGGAGAAGGCGCACCAGCTCATGCTCGACGTCCATTACAAGGGCAAGGCGGTCGTCTCGCACGGCCCCCGGGAGAAGGCCGAGTTCGACGTCTTCCGGCTCCACGAGCACGGCTTGTGGGCGACCATGGAGCACGACACCTGAGCCCCCTCCTACCGCGCCGCCTGATCAAGCGGGACCGCAAGGGCGGGTACAGCGTCAACCTCCAACCCGAGGATCGGGACGTGCTGCGACAGCTGGTTCCCCAGTTCCGGGAGCTGCTGGAGAATCCCGACCAGCCAGCGTTGTGGCGGCTGTTTCCGCCTGCGTACTCCGAATCAGCCCACGCCGAGCTCCAGGACGAGTACCGCCGCCTCATGCAAGAGGACCTAGTGGAACGGCACCGAGAGGAGTTCGACCTGGTAGCTGCCACCGCCGACGCCGAACACCTGTCGGAGCAGGAGCTGCAGGCCTGGACCCGGGCGCTCAACAGCCTGCGACTCGTGCTCGGCACCGTTCTGGACGTCCAGGAGGGGGACGAGGAACGACGTCCCGGCAGCCCGGAGGAGTCGCTTTATCACTGGCTCACTTACTTGCAGGGGGAGGCGATCGACGCCCTCGCTGGCGAACTCTGACAGTTGGGCCAAACTGAAGCCCCATGGATCTGGACGACGCTCTCCGCTTCTTGGGTAACAATCACCGATCAGTGCTGGTCACCCGCAAGCGCAATGGCGACCCGCAGCTGTCGCCGGTCATCCACGGGGTCGACGACCGCGGCCGGGTGGTCATCTCCAGCCGGGAGCCCGCCTACAAGGTGCGCAACATCCGACGTGACCCTCGGGCCAGCCTGCTCGGCCTCAACGACGGCTTCTACGGACAGTGGGTACAGGTGGACGGCACGGCAGAGCTGATCTCGTTGCCCGAGGCCATGGAGCCCCTGGTCGAGCTGTACCGCCAGATCCAGGGCGAGCATCCGGACTGGGACGACTACCGGGCTGCGATGGTGCGAGATCAGCGACTCATCATCGCCATCACACCGACGGCCGCCGGTCCGGACCGGGCGGCATGAAACCGCGACCATGATCGAGCACGAGTCACAGCCTCGTCGCGTTGCCGTCTCGGGCGGCGTCACTCTGAACGTCGTGGCGAGAGGCGTCGACCATCCGGGAACACCAATCCTGCTCGTGCACGGGCTGGCCTCCAACGCCTGCTTGTGGGACGGGGTCGCGGCGCGGCTCGCCGCCGCCGGTCACCCGGTGGCCGCCGTCGACCAGCGGGGGCATGGCCGGTCCGACAAGCCGGACCACGGGTACGACTTCGCGACCCTCACCGATGACCTACAGGCCGTCCTGGACGAGCTGGGCTGGCCCACCTCCTGGCTCGCCGGCCAAAGCTGGGGGGCCAACGTGGTCCTCGAAATGGCGATCCGCCACCACGAACTCACCGCGGGGCTGGTGTTGGTCGACGGGGGCACCACCGAGCTGCGGACACGTTTTGCCGACTGGGCCACTTGCGAGGCGGCTCTCGCCCCACCCCGGCTGACGGGCACCAGCCTGGCCAATTTCGAGCGCATGCTGCGCACCCAGCACCCGGACTGGCCGGAAAGCGGCATCGCCGGCACCCTGGCCAACGTGGAAGTGATCGCGGATGGGACCATCCGTCCGTGGCTTTCTCGGCCCAATCACATGACGATCCTGCGGCACATGTGGGACCACCACCTTTCGGACCGCTATCCCCTCGTCAAAGTCCCGGTGTTGCTCCTGCCAGCCGAAGACCACACCAACCAGCGCTGGATGGGTGGCAAACGCCAAGGGGTGGCCCAGGCTGGCGCGGCCCTGGACCGGCCGGTGACCCGCTGGATCGCAGGCGACCACGACCTGCACGCCCAGCACCCTGACCTGGTGGCGGCGCTGATCGACGAGTCAACCGGGCCTTCTCTTTTTCCATGAGCGCAGGCGTGCTCGCCATCATGGGCTCCGGCGAGACCGCCCCGACCATGATCAAGCCCCACCGGCAGCTCTTCGATCGGTTGGGACGCGGCCCGGTGGCCGCTGTCATCCTCGATACGCCGTACGGGTTTCAGGTCAACGCTGACGACATCTCGGCCCGGGCCGTCGACTACTTCGCCACCAGCGTGGGGCGATCGGTCGAGGCGGTCGACCTGCGACGGGTCGAAGGGGCCGACCCCGTCCACACCGAGGCCGCCCTGGCCCGGCTCGCAGCCGCCAGGTGGGTTTTCGCTGGACCGGGCAGCCCCACCTACGCCCTGCGCCAGTGGGCGGGTACCGACGTCCCGGACCTGTTGGCGGACAAGTTGGCCGACGGGGGGTGCGTGGTCTTCGCCAGCGCGGCGGCCCTGACACTCGGCCGGTACACGGTGCCGGTCTACGAGATCTACAAAGTGGGCACCGACCCGGGGTGGGCCGATGGCCTGGACCTGCTCCAGGCCATCGGCCCGGACCTGGCCGTCATTCCGCACTACGACAACGCCGAGGGGGGAACCCATGACACCCGGTACTGCTACCTCGGGGAGCGGCGCCTGGCCGCTCTCGAGGCGCAGATGCCCGACACCGGCTGGGTGCTGGGCGTGGACGAGCACACGGGCTGCGTCTTCGACTTCGAGGTGGGGACCGCCACCGTGGTCGGCAACGGCGTGGTGACCGTCCGAAGGGCCGGCAAGTCCCAGATGATCGGCAGCGGTGAGACCCTTCCAATCGCCGCCCTGGTCGAGTTGGCTTCCGGGAAAAGGGGGACCGGAGTGTCGCTTCCACCCCCTCCAGTCCCTGCGGCCGGGGCGCCTCCCACCGCTCTCCACGCCGAGATTCGCAGACTGGAAGCGGAATTCGACGACGCCGTGGCGCGTCCTCGACGTGGATGCCGCCGTTCGGGCAGTTCTGGCGCTCGACGACACCTTGGTGGCGTGGGCGGGTGATACCACGCAGTCCGACGCCGCCGACCGGGGCCGGGCCGCCCTGCGCCGAATGGTGGCCCGACTCGGGGAGTTGGCCCGCACCGGCGCTCGCGACCCGCGCCAGGTGGTCGGAGGCTTCGTCGAGGCCCTGCTCGAGGCGCGGGCCGCGGCCCGGGCCGGGCGCCGTTTCGACGAAGCCGACAGGTTGCGCGACCAGCTACTGGCCCTCGGGATCGAGGTGCGAGACACTGCTGAGGGCACCGAGTGGGAGCTCCAGGCTCGCCGCTGAACCCGGATGCGATCCCCAGGGCATCGAGGTCCACCACCAAGGCCCCGTCCCCGCCGGGACCGGAGCAACGACCTTCTCGGTGACCTGCGAGCGCAGCTCTCCGCTCCGAGGGCGGCGCGGCGGGCACAGTATCCTGGGGTGTCCCGCCCCCATCGTCTAGCGGCCTAGGACACCGCCCTTTCAAGGCGGCAGCACGGGTTCGAATCCCGTTGGGGGTGCGAACGAAGGGGCTGGTCAGAGGTTACTTTTGGCTGGACCCGTGACTCCGCCGAGACCGAGACACTGGTTTTATCGCGCTTCTATCGCGATCTCCACGGACGACAGGGCGCAGCCATGCCCCAACCGCATCGGCGGCGAGCCGGTCCGCCTCCGGAGTCACCTCCGCGTACAAACCAAGAGTCAACCGAACATCCGTGTGCCCGAGTCGCGTCTGAGCCACCTTCGGGTCAGCCTTGGCCGCGACCAACGCTGTGGCGTTGATCCGGCGCAGATCGTGGAAGCCCAGCCCCGCCAGCCCGGCGTGCTCACACGCCGGGGCCCACAGGGTGCGCCGCCATGCCGAGTAGTTGAGAGGGCCGCCTTTGGCTCCGGCGAACACGAGGGCATCTCCGTCCTTGGCGGTGAGCGCCCGACGGGCGAGATGCTCCGCCAGCTCCTCCGCCAGCCACTGCGGGATGGCGAACGTCCGCTCCCCCGCTGCTGACTTCGGCTCGACCAGCTTTCGGTTGCGGTCCAGCTGTCGCGTAACGGTGATCTCGGCCGCGAGAAGGTTGAGGTCCCGGACCTGACGACCGGCGACCTCGGCCCAACGCAATCCGGTTGCTGCACCCACCCACATCATCACCGCTTGCGAGGGCCCAAACCAGGGCGGCACTGCAGCGGCGTGCTTGGCGCGTTCCTCCCCTATCCGCTGAAGCACGGCGGCCAGGCGCTCGAGGTCTTCCGGGCTCACTCGCTGCCGTTTGGGCTTTCTGCGGTCCTGCGGGAGCTTGATTCCGCGGCATGGACTTTTGTCTACGATGTCCGCGGCCATGGCCCAGTTGAATACCGCTCGCACCGCGCTGTACTGGCGGGCGACGGTCCCTGGTGAGAGCTTGGCGGCCGCCCACCCATCCGCGAGGCGTTGGATATCGGCGCGGCTGACCGCGGCGATGACGGCACCTCCGATGACCGGGAGAACGTGGACGCGCATGATCTCTCGGTCCCGATCGACGCTGCGGGGTCGCTTCGTGGTCCGGGCCTCGAACCACCGCTCGACTACCTCTGCGAAGGGGATCTGCCCCCGGCGTGGGTCGCTTACGACACCCCGTAGTCGGTCAGGGCCGGTCTGGGCAATCCACGCATCGGCGTCCTTGCGACGGGTAAAGGACTGCATTCTCGTCTCGCCGTTGACGGAGATCCTCACGTCGTAAAAGCGCTTTGCCCCGCCAAGGGACTTGGCGAAGGCGTCGGCGGCTTGACGGCCCTGCCGGGTGTCGGGGAACCGCTTAACCACTCTCGCCGGCCGACCCTTGGGTGTGACGCTTCCGTCCCGGCCGGTGACCCGGTGAACGAGCTGTGCCACACCCGAGACGGTAGCCCCGGCGTGTGACAACGGGCCGTGTCTAAAGTCCGTCACAGTAGCCTTGTTGATGTGAGCCTGGATCCAAGCCAAGCGACGCCGAACGTGGACAAGGAGGGGCTTGCCGAGATGGTGGCCGCAATCGACGCGTTGGACGCCCAACTCCACCACACCAGGCTGATACTCGCAGCCCGTTTGAAGGCAGCCGAGATTGCCGCCGATCCAGCCCGCATGGCAAAGCTGGCGGAGGAGGTCGAGCGAGTGCAGCGGGAGCCGCCCAAGCCCGATCCGCCCGACTACCTTGAGCGGCTCCTCGCCGAAGCGCGACGACATCTGTAGGTGGCCTCCTGGCGGCTCGAGCGCATCGAGCCTCTGGTTGAACGCTGGGTCGCCGAGGAGGATCCGCCGTGGGAGCTGCGCTGCGATTTGTTGGCATGGCTTCTGGCCATCCGGGAGGACCCTTACCGTCCGGGCACCGCTCTGGTAACCGGCGTGACGCAGCCCGTCCGAGTCGCACCGGTGCCCGGCCACGCGGAGGTGGCTTTCGCCTACCTGGTCGACGACGACCAGCACGTCATCACCGGTCTGCTGATCGAAAGCACCTGACCGCACCCGGCTGCCCGCTTGACAGTGCGGAAGACCTCACCATCAGCGCGGCCTCTGCCTCGCGGCTTCGAGGAGTCGTTGCACGAACCGTTCGAGGGCAGCAACCGGGATGCGCCGGCAGGACTTGATCTGTACAGATTCGAGTTGCCCGGTAGCCATGAGCTCGTAGACCGTGGTCCGGCCGATGCTGAGGATTTCGCCTGCTTCCTCCGGCGTGACGAGCAGCTTGTATCTTGAGCCGGCGGACTCTCTTTCCCGAGAGTCAGCAGGTGCCCCCTCGAGCTCGACCAACGTGGCCGGCCACCGGGTCTCGGCGTTTCGGCTTGACTGGGTAGGGATCACCTGTTCTCCTTCGTCAAAGACGGCGCGGGTTGGGCCGCTGGCGCACCAGGTCCCTGTCGCCTCGGTGGGCAGCGGCGGTGACTGACGGACTTACGTCGGTTCTCCGGTGAATCGACCTGCTCCTTCGTCTTGGCCTCTTACTAAGGACACGTTCGGCCATACCCCCTATAGGCGACGGCTGCGCCAGCAGCCCTACGCCAGGACTGACCGGTCGGTCGAACCCGCCGCGGTATTCCTGGACTGGCGGGTCGGGCATCGGCGCCTCCTCGACGTGCGTCTCTACCTACGGGGACCGGATGGCCGATTTGCTACAGGTGCGGCCTGGAGTCAGCTGCTCTCCCTCTCGCCCTCCACACTTCGCGGCTCAGGTCTCGGACCCCTATCTCGGGGAGTGTTGCGCACATCTTTGGAGGCTGATATATCCGTGATGGTCCGCAGCAGTTCGCTGATATCCAGACGTATCCGTAGCGTCCATTCGCGAGAGTCCCAACGCACCCGCAGCCAAGTTCCCCTTACCCTCACAGCCTAATTCCGCGTCGCCTCACCCACCGATCCCCGCCCATGATCAACTGACACCTCCGACACAATCCCCGACCATTTTCTCTATTTCCCACCAACCAGCTGTCACACTTCTCTGCTATAACATCGAATAGGCCAACACGGTTGCAACCCGAGGGGTTGCCGGTGGGCGCAGGCGTGGTGCGAGGAGGTGAGGCGGGTGGCGTGGATGCGGATGATGGGGGCGGAGTCGGTCGCTTACCACCGGCACACCCTCCTGGAGCGGGGCGACGACTTTCCGGGGATGGCGTTGGCCTATTACGCCTCGAGGGGGGAGACCCCGTTGCGCTGGGGCGGTACCGGCGCCGGCACCTTGGGCCTGGACGGTCCGGTGTCGCCAGAAGTGTACGAGGCGGTCTTCGGGCCGGGCGGCGCCCGCCATCCGCAAAGCGGTGAGCGGCTGGTGGCGGCCCGCCGACCGGGTATGGAGCTGGTGATCTCGGCGCACAAGAGCGTGGCCGAGTTGGGGGTGATCGGCCGGGCCGATCACATGCATCGGATCATGGACGCCGAGCGCGACGCTACCCTCAACTACCTCGACGGAGTGACCCGCCAAGTGGGCGGCCGACGAGGTCGATCAGCCACCGCAACAGCGACCGGGGGGCTGGTCTACGCCCACACCCGCCACGCCACTTCGAGGGCCGGTGATCCATGCCCCCACGATCATGTGCTGCTGGCAAATGTGGTCCAAATGTTGGACGACAAGGAAGGGTGGAAGGCGGCGGACACGGCTTTGTGGCGGGAACATTTGCACGCCGCCACCATGGTCGGCCGGGTCGCCGCGGCCGGGGTGGCGGTCGAGTTGGGGTACGCCATCGAGGCCGATGCGGGCCCGTCGGGGCGGCTGCGGCACTGGCGCATCGCGGGGGTTCCGGACGTGGTCATGGAGGTGCATTCGAAGCGGGCGGCCGAGATCGACGCCGAATGCCAACGCTGGGGCGACCACTCCCCACAGGCCCGGGCGGTGGCCGCCCGGACCACCCGCCAGGCCAAAGAACACGGGGTGGAGGGTGAGCTGGTGGCCCGCTGGCGGGGCGAGTTGGCGTCGATCGGCTGGCCGGTAGAGCGGCTGACCGCCGCCATTGATAGCCCGGCTCGCCAGGTCGGGCCGCCCTCGAAGTTGACCTTGAAGGGCGTCCCACGCATGCTCGGCGAGCTGCTCGCAGCCGACGGAGAACTGGCCCGACGGAAGGTGTTTTCCCGCCGCCATGTGCTGGTGGAAGTGGCGCCACATCTGTTCGGCCAGGACCCCCGAGCCCTCGATCTTCTGGTCGATCGGGCCTTGCAGGATCCCGAAGCCATCCCCCTCGTCGGCGTAGCCGGCGCCCGCGAACAACCTCACGCCCTGGCGTCGGTATTGGCCACCGAGGCCGCCATCGCTGACGCTATCGGCCGCCAGCTGGAGCGCAGCGACGCCCCCGTCGTCCCTGTCGCCGTGGTGGAGCAGGCGATCACATCGGCGGAGAAGACCATCGGCATCGCCCTGTCCGCTGAGCAACGTCGAGTGGCTGAAGAGATCTGTGCCTCCGGGCGGGGCGTCGAGCTGGTCGTGGGGGTGGCCGGCGCCGGCAAGACCACCCTGTTGCGGGTGGTGGCGGCCGCCTACGAGGCCTCGGGCGGCCGGGTGATCGGTTCGGCCACCTCCGGGCAGGCCGCCCGCACCCTGGGCCGAGAAGCCGGGCTGGGCGAGTCCCGCACCCTGGCCAGCCTGCTGTGGCGCCTCGACCACGACCGCCTCGCCCTGGATGACACAGACGGTGGTGATCCTCGACGAGGTGGGCATGACCGAGGACGCCCAGCTGGTCGCCCTCACCGCCCACGTTGAGGCCGCCGCCGCCAAACTGGTCCTCGTCGGCGACCACCACCAGCTGGGCGCGGTCGGCCCCGGTGGGGCCCTGGCCGCCCTGGCCCGCCGCCACCCCGCTGTCGTCCATTCGCTCCGCGAGAACCGCCGCCAACACGACCCGGCCGAACGGGCCAGCCTGGCCCAACTACGCGACGGCGAGGTCGCTAAGGCCGTGGCCTGGTACACCAACCGGGGGCGCCTGCACGCCGCGGCCGAGCGGGACACCGCCCTCCAACAGGCCGTCGACGCCTGGGCCGGTGACGCCGCTGCCGGACACCCCACGGGCCTATACGCCTGGCGCCGGGCCAACGTGGCTGCCCTCAACCAGCGGGCCCGCCAGTGGATGGACGCCACCGGGCGACTATCCGGACCGGAACTGGCCTGCCCCGGCGGCAACACCTACCGGGCCGGCGACCGTGTCGTCACCCTGGCCCCCGGGGCCGAAGGCCGTCTGGTCACCTCCCAGCGGGCCGTCATCGCGGTGGTCGACCCATCCACGGAGGCGCTGAATCTGCGCACCGACGACGGCCAACACGTGCAACTCGCCAAGCAAGAGGCCGGCGCGGACCGGCTTGACTACGGCTACGCCACCACCGTCCACCGCAGCCAAGGATCCACCACCGAACGAGCCCACCTCTTCGCCGACGGCGGCGGCCGCGAACTCGCTTACGTGGCCATGTCCCGAGCCCGGGAGTCAACCCAGATCTGGACCGTGGCCGACGACCTGCCCCAGGCCGTCGACGACTTGCGCCGCGATTGGTCCACCCGGCGCACCCCCACCTGGGCGCTCGACGCCGCCCTCCCCGACCGACACACCCTGACCAGGGAACGCTTCCAAGCGCTACCCAAACACGAGCAGGCCCGCCAAGCCGCCCTCGCCCACGCCGAGACCGCCCTCGCGGGCCACGCCATGACCGGCATGGCCCTACCGGATCGGCCCGCCACGCTGGGCCAAGCCGAAACCGCCCTGGCCCAGGCCCGCCAAGTCCGGGCCGACCTCGAGACCGGCCGCGGCTTCTGGCAGGATAGCGACGCCGGACAGGCGGTCACCAGATCTCGCCCAGGCCCGCCAGGCCCGCCAACTTGCCGAGCAGGCCGCCGAACAAGGAGCGCGCTGGCGAGACCGCCACGCCGCCCGCAAACAAGCTGGGCTGTGGGCGCAGCGCGAACTCGACGCCCAACAGCGCTGGGAAACCCACGTCGCTCCGGTGATTACTCGCCTCGCCGAGGAGATCGCCCGTCCACCAAGCCAGCGTCGACGGCGCCGCCAATCGCTTCGAAAGTCGGCTGGCCGCAAGCCGAGCGGTCCTTGACTATGGCCTCGAACAGCAACGGTACGCCAAGAACCTCGCCGAACGTGTCAACGCCGAGCGCAACCACCTCGACGGCGTCCCATCGGCCGCCGAGATACGCCGAGCTGCTGTGCAACGCGAGCAACTAGAAAGGTTCACGCCGCCAGCCCTTCACGAACCGCCGGCATCACGCTCGCCGGGTATCGAGATGTAAGCGATCGACACCTGACGCGTTTCTGAGCTGGCCCCGGGGATGGTGCGCCGCAGTTGATCCGTCCGCTTCTTTGCGACACCACCTCGAGAGGCTGATCAGGGCGTGCCGTACGGTGCGGGATCATCGTGGCTGGTCAGAGCACCTTTTCCGAATCGAGGCGAACGGTGCCGCACTGCACCGCACCGCGATGAGAGGCCGCAATGGCCAGCGTCGCCGGCTGCACGTAAGAAGCGCGCTCCCAAGAGGGTGTTTGCTGCCCACCCGGCTGTTGCTCCTGCGCCACGTTCGACAGGCCGATAGCTGAAGGTTGTCTATGCAACGGTTGCGCGCCTGAGTCAACTGTGTGCGTGCTGGCACGCGGGGCCCTCCGTTGGAGTCCCTTGACGTGGTGTAGCTGGGCTTGAGGGTCCACCACTTGGGTGGGCCACCGGCGTGAGCCTTGGCGTGTTCCTGCCAGGGTCCACGTAAAGGAGATTCACACCGGTGGCCTTCATCGATTCTGACCTGTCCGAACTGCTCGAGGCCGTCAAGGCCGGCGAGCTGACCGAGAAGATCCGCACGTCGCTGGCGTGGGTGCTGCAGCAGCTGATCGAGGCCGAGTTGACGGCCACGATCGGCGCTGCCCCCCATGAGCGGAGCGAGACCCGCTCGGCCCAGCGCAACGGGCACCGCCCGAAGCTGATCACCACCACCGCGGGCGACATCGAGCTGCACATCCCCAAGCTGCGGGAGGGCAGCTTCTTCCCATCGCTGTTGGAGCGCCGGAGGCGGATCGACCGGGCCCTGTTCGCGGTGGTGATGGAGGCGTGGGTCCACGGGGTGTCGACCCGCAAGGTCGACGACCTGGTCAAGGCCCTCGGCGCCGCGTCGGGGATCTCCAAATCGGAGGTGTCGCGCATCTGCGCCGAGCTCGACCGGGACCTCGAGGCGTTCCGCACCCGGCGCCTGGAGGGCGAGTTCCCCTACGTGTTCTGCGATGCCACCTACGTCAAGGCCCGGGTCAAGGGCCGGGTCGTCTCCCGGGCCGTGGTGATCGCCACCGGTGTGACATCCACCGGCGACCGGGAAGTGCTGGGCGTCGAGGTCGGCGACTCAGAAGACGGAGCCTTCTGGACCGCCTTTCTGCGCTCTTTGCGGGCCCGGGGACTGTCCGGGGTGCAGCTGGTCATCTCCGACCACCACCTCGGCCTCAAGCAGGCGATCAGCTCCGTGTTCATCGGGGCGTCGTGGCAGCGCTGCCGCGTCCATTTCATGCGCAACGTTTTGGCTAAGGTGCCCAAAGCATCGGCCGAGATGGTCGCCGCCGCCATCCGCACCATCTTCGCCCAACCCGACGCCGAGCACGTCAAAGCTCAGATGGACGAGATCACCCACATGCTGGCCGTCAAGTTCCCAGAGGTGGCCGCCATGCTCGCCGAAGCCCGCGAAGACCTCCTGGCCTTTTGCTCGTTCCCGGAGGTCCACTGGCGCAAGATCTGGTCCACCAACCCGGTGCGCCACGAGGCGCCATTTGACCGTGCGGAGATGAAAGGACTCCGACTTTGGGCCATCGCAGCGGCCTGATGTAGCTGGGGGCAGCCTGATCCGGGGGACGCCGGGGAGGGTGGGAGCAGCCCCGACAACGACGGGACGGGTCGGCACTGCCAGACGGCCTTGGGCCCGGCAAGCGTGACGGAGAGGTGTACGTGTGTAGGAACCAGTGGTGGAAACCCCTCAAGTGGAACGCCGGCTCGAACCTGGTGGATGTGGGCCGGTCAGCAGTGCGTGGCCATCGTCGTCTTGGTGGTCAACTTCGTGTCGGTCTTGGGTTGGCCGGCTCGGAGGCCACGGTGAATGTCTGCGGCGTAGTCGTGGCGAGGCTGCAGGGGAAGAGCTGGGCGCCCATCCCGTCGAACGGTCTGTGGTGAACGTGGGAACCGTCTTGGGGCTGCCCTACCGGCTGGCCACCCAGGTCAGCAGCGGGCAGGTCCGTCGCCGACTGTCGGCCCCAAGACGGGACGGAGTCCTCGTAGTAGTCCGAGGCCGGGAGAGCCGGTCACATGGCGAAGGGGGACAGCAGGATCGCAGTCGAAGTGCTGGAATGTCAGGAGCTCGCCGGTGAATACCGGTGGTTCGTGGCCGGACCGGGATATGGCCTGGCTGCGAGTACTGAAGATCCAGACCAAACTGCACCAGTGGGCTGCCGACGCCCCCGATCGTCGGTTCGATGACCTCTACAACCTCGTTTATGACCCGGCCGTGCTGGTCACGGCGTGGGAACGGGTCAGGGGGAACAGGGGCGCTCGCTCGGCAGGCGTGGATGGCCAGACGGCCTTCTATGTCACCGCCGTGCGTGGTGTCGAGGGCTTCCTCGACGAGCTGCGAGCCGATCTGAAGGATCGCAGTTTCCAGCCTCTGCCTGTGCGGGAACGGATGATTCCCAAGTCCGGCGGCAAGCTCCGCCGGCTGGGCATCCCGACCGTGCGGGACAGGGTGGCCCAGGCCGCCTTGAAGCTGGTGTTGGAGCCGATCTTCGAGACGGACTTCTACCCGTGTTCCTACGGGTTCCGTCCGAAGCGCCGAGCACAGGACGCCATCGCCGAGATCCACTTCTTCACCGGTCCCCCTCGCAACTACGAGTGGGTCCTCGAAGGAGACATCACGGCATGCTTCGACGAGATCGACCACTCGGCCCTTATGGGCCGAGTGCGAGAACGGATCGCAGACAAGCGCATCCTGTGCCTGGTCAAGGCGTTCCTTAAGGCCGGCATTCTCTCTGAGGGTGGCGCTGAGCGGGACACCAACACCGGCACCCCACAGGGAGGGATCCTCTCACCGCTACTGGCAAACATCGCCCTGTCAGTCCTCGACGAACACTTCGCCCGGGCCTGGCAGGCGATGGGAGACTCGTCCGCCCGGCACCGACGCCGGGCCAAGGGACTCGCCACCTACCGCCTCGTGCGCTACGCGGACGATTTCGTGGTCTTGGTGTCGGGCTCCAGGGCCTATGTCGAAGCCCTGCGCGAGGAGACAGCCGGGGTGCTGGCCCCGATGGGATTACGCCTGTCGGAGACCAAGACGAAGATCGCCCACATCGACGAGGGGTTTGACTTCTTGGGCTTTCGCATCCAGCGCCAGCCCAAACAAGGGTCGGGGAAGCCGACCGTGTACACCTTCCCGACCAAGGCCGCGTTGGCCAAGGTCAAAGCGAAGGTGCGCACGATGACCCGTGAGGCCACCAACCAGCCGCTCGCCCAGCTCTGCTACCGGCTCAGCCCGGTCCTGCGGGGATGGGTCAACTACTTCCGGCATGGTTCGTCGAAGGCCACCTTCGACTACCTCCGACGCTTCACCTGGAGGAGGGTGATCTGCTGGCTACGCCACAAACACCCCAAGGCCAACTGGAAGCAGCTCCGCCGCCGCTACCTGCCCGGGTGGTGGCCGACGGACGGCCAGGTCAGCTTGTTCGACCCGATGACGGTGCCGGTCACCCGCTACCGCTACCGAGCCAACAACATCGCCTCGCCGTGGAGCGGCCTCGCGACTGAGACCGCCGCATGACCAACAGACACGATCCTGTGGAGAGCCGGATGCGTGGGAACGCGCACGTCCGGTTCGGAGAGCGGGCCGGGGAAACGGGCGCCCACAACAGCGCACCGCGCCCCGGCCCGACTTCTACCTCGAGCGGCTCAACGGGGAGATCAAGCGGCGCACCAACGTGGTCGGCATTTTCCCCAACGACGCCAGCGTGTTGCGCCTGGTCACCGCCGTGATCGTCGAGACCCACGACGAGTGGCAAGTCGCCGAACGGCGCTACCTCTCCGAAGGATCAATGGCGAAGCTCTACAACAGCGACCAGAATCAACCCCGACCAGCGCTGGAGGCGCCCCTCGCCGTTACCGCCTGACCGTCACTCATCCCCGCCAAGCACTCATGCCGACGCGGGCTGAGTTACACCACAACGCGGGGCTCGATCGGCCCTCCGCAGGGATCTCCAGGGAAGGCGAGCGTCGACATTCTGCTAGCTAGCTGATGGGTTCGCTCGGTAGTGGTGTGGGGCTTCGGGGCCGTGATTGCCTGTTTGGCGGCAGTTTCGGGTTTTTCGTCACTGGGTACGCCGAAATTTTGGAGGGCTTTTTCGGCTGAAGGTGCTGGTCAGGGGGTCGTTTGCGGCCTGGATGGTCGGGGCTAGAGCAGAGGGGCGGTCCCGGAGTTTGTATTTCCCCGGCGTACCGTGACGGCCCGCTGCCGGGGTTAATCGGCCCCGCGCTGGTACGTATTCGTCAAAGGCGGAAGTGAGAGATTTGATGTTCGCGTTGTCGTGGTCGGTTCCTGTCTGCTGCTGGTCGGCTTTGCGTTGTGGTCTCAGTGTTGGCAGTGACAGTGGCGGTGGTAACAGTGACGCCGGGCGGCACGAGAATGGCGTCGGCAGACCCGCCGTCCGGAAACACCGCGACAGACACGAGTGGGATCAACCCCGATACCTATGGCTGCTCGCAGCCAACCAACATCGATTTCGAGAACCTACCCGACGGAACAAATCTCTCGGCAGGGTCTATAGGTGGTATCCAGTTCACTACCACCGGGGGGTATACGTGGCTGGTTGGCGATTTCTCGACGGGTCTCTACAACGGGAAATACCCGAGCGGCGCCTACACCAGCCAGGGAACGCATTGGGCGTGGCTCGGCGAAACTGAGGGTGCGGGCCGTATCGATTTTATTGGCGGCCTGACGTCGTATTTCAGTCTCCTGACGTCGGAGACCACGCCAGTCCAACTCGACGCCTACAGTGCTAACAACACGTTGTTGGCCACAGCTGGCCCGGTCAGCCCGAATATCAATACCGGGACGATGGACGAACTGAAGATCACTCGGGCCAGCGCTGACATGGCTTATGTGATCGTGCATGACAGCGGGAACTTTTTCTTGGTCGACTCGGTGTGCACCAACGCCCCTGGAGGATCAGCCGCGCCCAACGGCGGAGCGGTCCAGCGGGCGAGCAGCTGAACCCGAACCCGGCGGAGAACCCCGTCCAATGCCAATCCGGTTCGAACCCGATCAACTGCGCCAGCGGGGACTTCTGGCACGCTTTCACCGATGTAACCGTGCCGGGCCGGGGCCTGCCGCTGGCCTTGACCCGCACCTACAACTCGGCTCTGAGCAGCGTGTCGGGCCCCTTTGGGTATGGCTGGTCATCGAGTTACACCATGTCGGCGACGGTCGACAGTTCTGGAAAGGTGACCGTCCACGAGGAGGGCGGTGACACGGTGACCTTCGCCCCTAACGGCAGCGGCGGATACAGCGCGCCACCGAGGGTCATGGCCACGTTGACCAAGAACGTCGACGGCAGCTACACCTTCGTGCGTCGCAAGACCCAAACCTTCGAGTTCTCCCCCACCGGGCAGTTGACCACCGAGACGGACCTGAACGGCGAAACCACGTCGCTGGGTTACAACTCGGGCGGGCAGCTCACCACTGTGACCGATCCTGCCGGCCGCGCCATCACCTTCGAGTACGGCACAAACGGTCTGCTGTCGCAGGTAACTAACCCGGCCGGGCACAACACCACCTACGCCTATGACTCGGCGGGCAACCTCACCAGCGTGACCGACCCGGCAGCGAGAACGACCAGTTTCACCTACGACTCTTCGCATCGTCTGCTGACCATGACCGACTCCCGTAGCGGTGTGGTGACCAACGTGTACGACAGCAGTGGGCGTGTTACTAGCCAGACCGATCAGGCCGGTCGCACCACCACCTATGACTACACGACGCATCCGGGCTCAACGCTGATCACGGACCCGAACGGCCTGAAGACCCTCGAGACGTACACCAACGGCGAACTCAGCTTTTTGACTAAGGCCTACGGCACGTCCCAGGCGGCCACCTGGGCGTACTCGTACGACCCGGCCACCCTCGGTGTCACCCAGGTGGTCGACCCACTGGGCCACGCCACCACCGCCACCTTCGATTCTTCTGGGAACCGTCTGACCGCCACTGACGCGTTAGGTCGTACCACCACTTGGACCTACAATGCCTACAACGAGGTCACTTCGGTGACGCCGCCGGCGACCTACGGCAGCGCCGGACCGTCCACAACCACTTATACCTATGACGAGTCGGCCTACAGTTCGGGCGGGGCGGGAAACCTGACCGCGGTGTCCACGCCGATCGTTTCCTCAGCCGGGGTGTCGGGAGGCACGCAGGTCACCCATTTCGGGCACGGCACCAGTTCTCATCCCGGCGATGTGACCTCGGTGGTGGACCCCACCGGCCACACCTGGGCCTTCGCCTACGACTCCTATGGAGACAGGGTCTCCGAGACGGCCCCCGCGACGGCGGATAACAGCGATACCAGCGGCTCCTATCAGGATGTGACCCGCTGGGCCTACGACACCAATACCGGCGAGGTGACCTCGACGATGTCGGGCCGCTACATGCTGGCCCACCCCTCCGCGACCAGTTGCACCACCCCGGCGACGGACTGCACCACTTACACCTACGACCTGGACGGCGAGACGCTGACCAGCACGGACGGCAACGGGCACGTCACCACCCACACCTACGACGGTGACGGCAACGTGGCCTCGCTCACCGACGGTAACGGTAACGAGACGGTCTACGCCTACGACGCCGACAACGAGGTGACGTCTACGACCTCCGGCTATGGCACCTCGGCCGCTCAAACATCGTCGACCGGATACACACCAGACGGGCTGGTGGCCACCCAGACCAACCCGGCCGGCAAGGTCACCACCTACAGCTACGACTCGCTCAACCACCTCTCGTCGGCCACCGACCCCGACAGCCGCATCACCGGCTACCAGTACGACCCGGTCGGGAACCTGCTGGTCAAGTCCGACCCCGGCGTTTCTGGCTGTACCACCGGCTCCACCACCGCCGGTTGTACGCTTTACAGCTACGACGCCGCCGATGAGTTGACCGGGATCGACTACAACGACTCGGCCGCCCCCAACGTCACTTACGCCTATGACGGTAACGGCCGCCGGACGTCCATGGCTGACGGCACCGGGACCAGCAGCTCGGCTTACAACTCGCTGGGCGAGCTCACAGCCACGACCAACGGGGCCGGCGCCTCGGTCAGCTACGGCTATGACCTCGCAGGCAACCAGACCTCGATCACCTACCCGGCGACGCTGGGCACCGCGACCATGGGTTATGACCCCCAAGGCCGCCAAGACAGCGTCACCGACTGGCAGAGCAATACCACCAGCTTCGCCTACAACGCCGATGGCGATCTGGCCACGGGCAGCGACCCGACCACCGGCGCCGCGGTAGTGGATAGCTACACCTACGACCCGGCCGGTGCGATCTCGAACATCGCCGCCAGCCAAGGATCGACCACCCTGGCGTCGTTCGCCTACACCCGCGACGCCGCTAACCAGGTCACCCAAGTCACCTCCACGGGCGTGCCGGCGGATAACCACACGTACAGCTACAACCCCCTCGACCAACTGACCGGCGTCGACGGGGCCGCCAGCTACGGCTACGACCCCGCCGGTAATCTGACCACCACACCGGCCAGTGCCACTCAGAGCTTCGATCCGGCCGGGCAGCTGTGCTGGACGTCGGCCACTTCGAGCAGCAACTCTTGTTCCAGCCCCCCGACCGGGGCCACCACCTACAGCTACAACAGCCGCAGTGACCGCACGGCCAGCACACCGGCCGCGGGTGGGGCCACCAGCTACGGCTGGAACGAAGCCAACCAGCTGACCACCGTCACCACGCCCGCGGCCACCACCACCAGCACCTATGACGGCAATGGCGTGCTGGCATCATCGACCACCGGGACGGCCACCTCCCACTACGTGTGGGACAACACGGGGGGCACCCCCCATCTGATCTTCGATGGCACCACCGCCTACCTCTACGGCCCCGACGGGCTACCCCTGGAACAACAAAGCCCCGGAACCGCCGACGCCGCCGACAACTTCAACCGGGCCGACGGCACGCTCGGCGCCAACTGGTCCGACACCGCCGACGGGGGCCTGGCCATCGCCTCTGATGAGGTGGCGGGCACCAACCCGGGCGGTAACTCCGGGGACACCTGGACTGCCACCAGCTTCTCCAGCGACCAGTACTCGCAGATCGACGTGTCGGCCACCCCCCTGACCGGCGGCCAGTGGATCGGCGTCGGGGTGCGCACCCAGAACAGCGGCGCGGACGGCTACTACGGCATCTACGACTGGAACGGCGGCAGCCCCCAGCTCATGCTGTTCAAACGCACCACCGATGGGGGCTGGCAGCAGCTGGGTAGCTCCTACGCCAGCGGGACGCTGCCCGCCGGCACCAAGCTCAAACTCGAAGCGGCCGGCTCGGGCCTGTACCTGCTCGAAAACGGCGTGGTGCGGGTCAGCGCTGTCGATACCGGCCTGGCCGGCGGGGCGCCCGCCATCATGGCCAACGGCACGGCCACCGCCGACAACTGGGCCGGCGGGAACACCACCGACACCCACACCATCGGCGGCGCCCTCACCGGCCTGGCCGGCAGCGTCGTCCTCCAAAACGGAACCGACCAGCTCACCGTCGACCACAACGGCCCCTTCACTCTCGCCGGCGCCCAACCAACCGGCGCCGCATACAACGTGACCGTGGCCACCAACCCGGCCGGCCAAACCTGCACCCTCAGCAACGGCGCCGGAACCATAGCCGCCGCCGATGTCACCAACATCACCATCACCTGCACCAACACCGCCACCACGACAGCGTCGGACGACTTCGACCGCGCCGACGGCACGCTCGGAGCCAACTGGGCCGACATCAGCGACGGCGGCCTGACCATCACCTCCAACCAAGCGGCCGGCACCAACGCCAGCGGTAGCTCGGGTGACACCTGGACCGCCACCACCTTCTCCAGCGACCAGTACTCCCAGATCGACGTGACCGCCAACGCCCTCACCGGCAACCAATGGATCGGCGCCGCGGTGCGCAGCCAAAACAGCGGCCAGGACGCCTACGTCGGCGTCTACCACTGGAACTACGGCAGCCCCGGCCTGCAACTATGGCGACGCCACAACGGAGGCTGGACCCAGCTCGGGGCCACCTACAACACGGCGGCCCTACCGGCCGGCACCCACCTACAAATCGAGGCCGTCGGGCCGGCCATATCCCTCCTCGAGAACGGCACCACGCGCATCACCGCCACCGACACCGAGCTCACCGGCGGCGCCCCCGGCGTCATGGCCAACGGCACCCCCACCGCCGACAACTGGTCGGGCGGGAACACCACCGGCGCCTACAGCATCGGCGGCACCCTCACCGGCCTCAACGGCGCCCTCACCCTGCAAAACGGGTCCGACCGCATCCATCTCACCGCCAACGCCAACTTCACCTTCGATAGCCAGCTCCCCGCCGGTATCGCCTACAACGTGACCGTGGCTGTCCCCCCACCCGGCCAGACCTGCACCGTCGCCAACCCGGCCGGCACCATCACCGCTAACGTCCCAACATCACCGTCACCTGCGCCGCCAGCACCACCACCACCGCCGCCGACAACTTCGACCGCGCCGACGGGAACTTGGGCGCCAACTGGGCCGACACCCGCGACGGCGGCCTGGCCGTCAGCACCCAACAAGTAGCCGGCACCAACGCCAGCGCTAACTCCGGCGACACCTGGACCGCCGACACGTTCAACAGCGACCAATACTCCCAGATCCAAACCACCGCCACCCCCCTCACCGGCGGCCAATGGATCGGCGTCGCCGTACGAGACCAAAACAACGGACTCGACGCCTACGTCGGCATCTACTACTGGAACAACGGCCACCCCTGCCTGGAACTATTCAAACGAACCAACGAGAACTGGACCGGGCTCGGCAGCACCTACAACAGCGGGCCACTACCCGCCGGCACGACGCTCACCATCGCTGCCGTCGGATCGGCCATCACCCTCCAAGAAAACGGCGTCACCCGGGTCAGCGCCACCGACAACACCCTCACCGGCGGCGCCCCCGCCATCATGGCCTACGACACCCCCACCACCGACAACTGGACCGGCGGCAACCAAACCCAAAACACCCAACCCGTCGACCTGTGGTACCACCACGACCAACAAGGCTCCACCCGCCTCCTCACCACCAACAGCGCCACCATCGCCGGCACCGCTACCTACGACCCCTACGGCAACACCACCGCCACGACCGGCACCACCACCCCCCTCGGCTACACCGGCGCCTACACGAACCCCCAAACCGGCCTCATCTACCTCATCAACCGCTACTACGACCCCACCACCGCCCAATTCCTCACCGTCGATCCGGCCGTCGGACTCACCCACGCTCGCTACAGCTACGTCAACAGCAACCCACTAAACGACACCGATCCCCTCGGTTTGGCGGGATCGGGATGCCCAACGTCGGACCCTACATGTACAGTCAATGAAGGATCTCCCGGGGCTGGAACTCCTCCCCCATGCGGTGGCGACCCGACACTAGAACCAGCCTGTCCCTCAGCTGGGACGAGTCTGTGGACGGTTCTTACCGTCGTTGGTACTGCCGCGGGTGTCGCTGCATTCGCAACTGGAATCGGCGAACTTGCCGCCGGCGCCATCGTCGCCACTGAGGGAGGGGAGGCAGTATTCCTGGGGGTATCCGCTGATACATATGGTGTGACAAGCCTTGCATCACAAGGAGTCGCAGCGGTTCTTGATTTTCCGGGTTGCGTCAAAGATCCCGCCCTCGGGTCATGCGCGGGCCTTGTGCTCAACGTGGGCGGCTTCGGTCTCGGAGTGCTCGGAGGCGCGCCCACCTGGGCGAACGGCATTACTTTGACGCAGGGCCTAAACAAGGCGCTAGCCGCATCGGGAGGCGTTGGCGTAACAGCCTGGGATGCTCTAAAGGCGTGGGCGGAGAGCACTCTTGGGGTATGTTAAGTGGGGTTTGTGAAGAATAAGCGGGCAGCGTTTCACACTCTCTGGGATCCGTATATAGGCTCAGGGGCCTCGGAACTCCGATATCGCGAATGGATGATGAGAGTATTTGGATTCATCTCCGCGATTGCCCTTCTCTGCTTCGCAGTCGCGGCCGGGAAGACTTCACGCGAGCCCGCTCACGCAGTTTTGTTGTGCCTTGGGATCGCATCCATTGCGTTCGAACTAACCATCATAGTCTTGATATTTAAGTTGCGAGCCGACCAATATGCAGCGGCTAGTTCGTTTCTATCGGTTGAGGTTACTGGCCGGAACTTTCCGCCTCCGAATCGGACTGCCTTTCAGAAGTGGTGTCTCCGCAACGGAATACATCCCCCGCCTCACGATCGGAGGGATAACGGTCTAGACCCCGAAACCGGCTATCATACTTGATCAACCCGCGTTTAACGATCTGGGTACTGGGATGGGTTGGATCGAGACGATTGTCATCATACCTGACAGCCAAGATGTCTATGTGACGCAGCTGGACATATTCACCTATTCTGGTGCCTGTCCTCTCAACGTAGAGATACTTCCGCCAACCGATTCAGGATCAACAAGTCCCACGTTTGCATAACGTGAGAGCGCACCAAACGCCGTCCAAGTGGGGCCTAACCCAGGTATCCTCAACTCGTCAGATGACGTGGGCGCGCAAGTGTGGGGCTGCCGGGTCTTCATCGATCGCTAAGGTTGTCAACACCGCTTGAAAACTGACCCGGGTGCGGCGATAGTGGGTCAGTTTTCACCCGGTGCTGACAAAGGTCACCGATTGCGCGCGCCGTTACAGACAGACAAAGTGGTCGGCGAGGACTACGAGGCTTGAGACTGGCTGAAAACCCCAATACGCCTTGAAAGGCTCTGCTCTTGTCGGGCCGCACCGCCGGGCCAGAGGCAGGAGGCGAGGGCGGGCAGGCGCCGGCGGAGCCGGCGCCTCTTGATGATCGTAGAGAATAGGTTGCCCAACAGATGTCTGACGGTCTGCCCTGACGGTCTGCCCGGCGCGGTGTCCGGCGCAGGCCGACTTGTCGTCGACGGGTGCGATCTGGCCGTCGGGAAGCGGTTTCTGTCGCGAATTTCATCGCGATCCCGCTGACGGCCATAGCCGTTCACCGATGTACCCGAGGGGCGCCGACCAGCACTTTTGTGTTCACAGAGGTTCACTGAAGTACGCCGAAATGCCATGTTCACCGCCCTTTCAAGGCGGCAGCACGGGTTCGAATCCCGTTGGGGGTGCGAGGAAAAGTCCTTGTATTACTGGGGGGCATCCCCGATGCGGGGCTGCCGGTTACTTAGCGTGACCTCGGGAGGAGCCTCGACGGTGACGAAAAAGTCCAGAGCTTCTGGCTCGTTGAGCTGATCGTCGTCGGGGCTCGTCTTCCGAGCAGACCCGGTTTTAGGAAATTGGTGGGGGCCTGTCGTGACCAGCGGTCGGGGCCCGGTCGCACCGTATGACTTACATGGCTGGGTGGGCTTGGTGCCGGCCGTGTCGTGTTCGGGTGGTGTCGGGAGACAGCTGGAGGGTTGGAGCGTGCCCGAGGGCTCTCCCCGGAACCGAACCGTTGGGCGTTCACCGCTCCCGCTCTGAGCTTGCTGGCATCGGGTGGTGGCGGTGGTCGCCGTGATCGAGAGGAGAGCCCTCGATGACAGGAACACACCCTAGCGGGGTGATCACGATCGGCCTGGACGCGGCCGTGGTGGCCGATCACCAGATCGCCATACGCGGGCCGGGCATCCGAGAGGATTTCCGGGTGTCGCCGACGCTGGCTGGGCTGGCCAAGCTGAGCGACCGACTCAGGCCTTTCGCCGGTGCGCTGGTGGTGGTCGAGCCGACAGCGGGCACCTGGATTCCTTTAAGCCACGCAGTGGCCGAGAGTGGATGCGCCATCGGCTATGTGCAGAACCGGGACTCGGCCCGCTTGCGGAAAGCCATCGCCGGTTCCAACAAGACGGATGTGATCGACGCTGAGCTGCTGGCGCAATGCCAGCAGGTACTCGGCGTGCGTCCGGCGCCGGCGCTGGCGCCGGAAGTGATTGGCTTACGCCGGGCGCTGGCCCGCCGCCACAAGCTGATCGTGGACGCCCATCGAGCCGAGTGCCGGCTGTGGTCGTTGGGCTCGTGGGCGTTCCCGGACCTGTGGCGGGCTTGCGGCGGCCACGGACTGGCCCAACCCGTGCTGGGCCGCTGGCCCGAGCTGGCCGCCTTGTCACGGGCCCAGCTGTCATCGATCGCTGAGATTGTGGCCGCTCGCACCCGAGATCGGGACCCGGCTCGGCGGGCCGAACGGATTCGGGATGGCGCCCGGGGCTGGCTGCGGTTCTGGCGGGGCCGCCTCGATCTGGACAGTTTGGCCTGGGAGGTGGGCGAGATGCTCAGCGACATCGAGATCGCCGACGCCAACCATCGGGCCGCTACCGCCAAAGCAGTGGCCCTCTGGCGCGCCCACTGGCCCGACGACCCGCTCCTGTCCATCCCCGGAGTCGGTGAGATCTGTGCTTCGGCCACCAGAGCCTGGTGGGACCACGGTGCCCATCTGCCCACCGCCAAGGCGGCCGGCGCGTTCATCGGCCTCAACCCCTCCAACTGGGAGTCGGGGTTGACCGCCTCGCCGTCGCGGCCGATCACCAAGGAAGGGCCGCCGGCCATGCGTTTGGCCTACTACCAAGCCGCCAACGTGGCCCGCCGCCACGACCCCCACCTGGCCCACCACTACCGCAAGCTCGTCGTCGAAGGGCGCCACACCCACATGTCGGCCAACTGCGCCATCGCCCGAAAGCTGGCCTCCCGCACCTGGGCCGTCCTACACAGTGGGCGGCCCTATCAGCTGCGAGACCTGGAAGGAAGTCCCATCGACTGGGCCACTGCTACCGCCATCGCCAGCTCGCTCACCGTGCCCGACGACCAACGCCGCCGAGCTCGAGCCACCGCCCTGAAACGAGGGCGCCTCTCCAGCTAACCATCGCCCCACCCGGGCCGCGGTCGGCCAGCAGATCGAAACCCGGGGCCAAGCAATCCGGCCAAGCAGCGCTCGAATCGACAACCGGCCGGATCAGCGCGCCCACCCTCCGTGGGCAACATCCCCTTGACAGCCGTTAGGAAATCAGGTCAGAGCGTTATGCAGGCGGACGCACGGCCGAGCATCCCGCGAAGTCCGCGAAAAGTCCGCGAGAGTCCGCGTGCGTGCCTGAACTCCCCGGACGTCAGGACGCAGCCACGCGCCTACAGCGTCCGCGGCGATGCGGTCCGCCTCTGGAGTGACGTCGGCGTAAAGACCAAGTGTCAAGCGCAGGTCCGCGTGCCCTAGTCGGGTCTGGGCCACCTTCGGATCTGCCTTGGCCGCCACCAGGGCCGTCGCGTTCGCCCGGCGCAGATCGTGGAAGCCCTCGCTCGCACGACGCTGTACTGGCGGCCAACGGTCGCCGGCGCCTGCTTGGCCGACACCCATCCGTCCACGAGGGCCTGGATGTCTGCGCGACTGACAGTGGCGACGGTCGTAGTGCCGATAGCTGGCAAAACGTGCAGTCGCACGATCTCTCGGTCCCGATCGACACTCCGGGGCCGCTTCGTGATCCGGGCTGCGAACCAGCGCTCGGCCACCTCGGCGAACGCAACCTGGCCACGACGAGGATCGCTCACGAGACCGCGCAGCCGGTGAGCGCCGGTCTGGGCAATCCGAGCATCGGCATCCTTGCGGCGGGTAAAGGACTGCATCTTCGTCTCGCCGTAGGCGGAGATCCTCACGTCGTAAAAGCGCTTCGCTCCACCGAGTGACTTGGCGAACGCGTCGGCGGCTTCACGTGCCTCCCGGGTGTCGGGGAACCTCTTAACCACTCTCGCCGGGCGTCCCCTCGGCGTGAGACTTCCGTCCCGGCCGGTGACCCGATGAATCAGCTGTGCCACAAGCCGAGACGGTATCGCCGAGGTGAGACGGCGATCGGTCGCCGGTTGGCGTGACGGTAGGCTTGCTGGTCGTGAGCCTGGATCCACGTCAACCGGTCACGAATCTGGAGAAAGAGGGCCTGGCCGAGATGGTGTCGGCTCTCGAGGCGTTGGACGCCCAGCTGCACGAGACCAGACTGATTCTGCGTGCACATTTGAAGGCCGCCGAGATGGCCGCCGACCCTGCCCGCATGGCACGGCTGGCAGAGGAGGTCGAGCGGGCGCAGCGGGAGCCGCCCAAGCCCGACCCTTCTGACGCGCTCGAACGACGGTTGGCAGAACTCCGCCGGCAGCAGTAGGTGCCGCAAGAGTGGCGGCTTGACGGCGTCGACGAGCTCGTCGACCGTTGGATCGCGGAGGACGATCCGCCATGGCAGCTGCGGTGCGACTTGGTGGCCTGGCTCCTGGCCGTCCGGCAGGACCCCTACCGTCCGGGTACCGCTTCGGTGCCGGGCATGACCCAGCCGGTTCGCGCGGCCCCGGTGCCCGGTCACCCGGAGGTGGCCTTGGCCTACCTCGTTGACGACGAGCAGCACGTCGTCACCGGCCTGCTGATCGAGAGCGCTTGAGGGCGCCGGTCGGTTCGCTCGCTTCGGGCGAGTCCCTGCTGTCGCCTCCACCGCTACGTGTCCTCCAGGAGGCGTTGCACGAACCGTTCGAGCGCCGCGACCGGAACGCGCCGGCAGGATTTGATGTGCACAGATTCGAGTTGGCCCGAGGCCATGAGCTCGTAGATCGTGGTCCGGCCGACGCTCAAGATGGCGGCTGCTTCTTCTGGCGTGACGAGCAGCTTGTACGGCGAGCCTGCCCCTGGGAGACGGGCGTACCCCAGGCGGCCCCGTTGAAGCTCACGGTGTCCCCCTGCCCGGCGGGCGGCAAGGTGGAAGGCAGCGGGAACCGTGGCGGGCACGCCACAGAAGCCCGCAGGCTCAGCTTCGTCCGCCCGGACGACCAGCGGGACCCCGTCCGCTCACCCGGATCCGACTGCCTATCGGGGGACAACTCAAACTGAAGCTGCTGGCCCTTACTGAAGAGCTCCTGGCGGACTTTGGTCCCGAGCCGCAATCCAATAGGCCGGGGAGGCTCGGCGCGGTCTAGGAGTTGATGAAAGACTTCAATGGCCTGAATCTCGAAGCGGCCCTGCTGATGCACGACGAAGTCGCCGGGCATAAGAGCCCCTGTTCCTGTCAGTTCACCTAGCAAGACCGTCCCTGGGAATCTGCTGGCGAGCTTGCGCTTGATCGGATCAAGCTTGGCGTTGGCGGGAGCTCCGATCCAAAAGACCTCCTCGATTGTCAGCCTGAGCCCCTCCGGCGGCGGATCGGTCGCCGATCTGGTGGGCTTACGATGCAAGAAAGCCATAGCGCCATTACATCAGGGTTGGCCATTCCTCCGCCTAAATCCCCGGCCGGCAGGTCCGCGGGCGACGCCGCGGCCATGCAAGAGGCGAGTCTCTGGAAAGCGAGCTTGGACAACGCTTTCCGGCGTTCGTCCGTCAGACCTTTCGAATATTCCCACCTGCGATCATGACAATACCGTCGACACGCACCTGGCCCACATCTACACCAAACTCGGCATCAACAGCCGCAAGGAACTGGCGGGTTTCTCTCAGTCGTTCTCGACTTCGTAGTCCCACATAGCCACGATCTTCTGGTCGACGGGGGCCCAGCGCATCAGACCTTCGCCGACGGCCTCATAGGCCCGCACTTCGAACGAGACGGTCTTACCGGGCGTCACGCGTCGAGGAAGGCGCGGGCTGGCCTTGGACGAACGTCAGGTGGTAGATCTGGCCCAGGTGGTCGATGCTGTTGAAGTCGCTCAGCGATACGGGCACCGGCCCGGTGGCGTCGGACATGGTGATGGTCCAGGTGCACGTTGTGTCAGGCGGCTGGTAGGGCAGCCCCTCGCCCGGTACCACGGGGCCCGAGACCACGACCAGGACCGACCAGCCTGGCGTCTTGACCTCGACTCCCTCGCCTTCGACAGTGAGCGCCGGCTTTGCCGCGGTCCCGGTGAGTACCCGGTCGTCGTTGGCGTTGAGGGTCTTCGTCGGGAGGAAGGATGGGAACTTGGGCGAGAACTTCCCGTTGGCGTAAGGGTTGTGGGCGTGCGACCCGCACGCCGCCAAGAACAGGACAAGCACGCCGGCCGCTAGCGGGAGGCGGCCGCGTTTGAGGCCGGGCCTGGCGGCCCGGCCTCGAGAGAATCTCGTGGTCAGGGTGGCAGGGCCCGTCGGGAACTCCTACCTGTGCTGACGGCCGGTCGGGTTGGTGAACACGTCGGGGCCGAACGGGTTCAGGTTGGCCTGCGCCGCGTAGCCGATGTGGCCCAGACCGTCGAGGCCGCCGCACACCGTGCCGGCCGCCAGTGTCACGCCGGCCGGGTTGGTGCAGTTGGCCCCGGTCAGGAACAGGTCCTCCATGGTGCGCAGCCAGCTGTAGTGGTTGTAGAACACGCTCGACACCGTGCCCGGCCTGATGTAGGGGCTGATGAGCACGCTGCCGGTGTCGCCGCCGCCGGGGGTGAAGTCGGTGGCGTCGAACAGCGGGTCCTGGGTGACGCAGCTCGACGAGGTGGCGGCCTCAGACCCGGCCGGGCAAGACGCGTCGCCGAGAGTCGACGTGGCGCCCTCGGCGCTGAGGGTGATGTCGCTCGCGCCGCTGCCGCCGGGGGTGGCGTTGGTCTCGGTGGCCGTCGGGAAGACCGGGTTGCCGCTGTCGTCGACCAGCTGGAAGGTCCCGGTCCACGGCTTGGCGAAGTTGTTTTCGGCACCGGCGGCGCCGCTGCTGGTGCTGGCGTTGGCCTGCAGGTCCAGCGGCCCGGTGTTGGTGACCGTCCCGACGAACGAGTCGTTAGGGATGCCGGGCCCCGAGACCAGGCGTCCGGTGTCGTCGGCGTTGATCTTCGGGTCGAAGATGATGCTCGAGCCGGGGTTGTACGAGGCCGGCTCCGGTTGCGGCGCCGGGCGAGCCGCTCACGTTCGGGCTCTCCCCGGTCAGCCCGGTCGGCCGGTCGATGAAGCCGGCGGCGCCGGGGCCGGGCTGGAGCTGGTCGCCGGAGCTGTTGGTCACCTCGGGGTCGTTGGGACCGGTTGGTTCGGTCGGCTTGTTGACCACCCGTCCGTGACTGAGGAAGCTCTCCCCGGCCAGATCGGAGGCGAGGCCGTAGGCGCCGTACAGGCTGTTGGCCCCGGGTGCGGTGCTGTGGGCGGATCCGAAGGTCGGCTGATCGGCCGGGGTGAGGGTCCCGCTGTCGCCGGGGGCTTGGGCGTTGTTGAAGCTGTTGCCGATGGTGAACGGCGGGTTGGCTTCGTCGAAGGTTACGTCGATCAGGCCGCCGTCCTTGAACGCCGGGGACGCCTCAATGAGCGGGATGTAGTACTTGAGGAACAGGTCGGAGGCGTACAGGCCACCGGTGTAGTTCTTGGGCGTGGTCGCCTCCGGGTCGTAGGCCGGCAGCCCCGCCGGGTTGTAGATCGGGTTGCCGTTGGCGTCGAAGGCCCCCGAGAGGTTGTTGCCCTGGCAGGTGGCGTCGTGGGCGTCACTGCAGTTGTTGGGGGTGATCCAGCTGAACGCCGGCGTGGTCGACTCCTTCTGCAGATCGTTGACCAGACCGTAGTTCGGGTCGTCCAGGTTGGCGATGTGGCTCGGGTCGCAGTTCGACGGCGACTGTCCGCTGACCCCCTCGCCGGGGAGGTCGGACTTGGGCTCGTTGAGCGGCGCCGCCGCCGGGTAGGTCACGCCGTTCTGGGTACCCGCCGACTGGCCGGTCAGGGCGTTGAACCAGGGGAAGGGGAAGTGCTTGGCCACGAACTGGTCGGCCGGCAGGCCGGGCGGCGAGCTACGGCCGGCTGGGCCGGCTGGGCTCCGGTGAAGCTGGTCACGTTGCCCGAGGGCGCGACCAGGTTGGTTGGGTTGGTGACCGGGTTGGCGCTGGTGGTGCCCGGGTAGCCGCAGGACCCGTCCTCACGGGTGGGGACGGTCGGCTCGGCCTGCCAGGTGGTGGATCCTGTGGGCTGAGCCCCGCCCAGGTCCTGGGCGTATCCCTTCCAGGACACCCCGGCCGCGTTGAACTGGTTGAACAAGGTCGGCACTTGATCCGGAAACACGCACCCGTTGTTCGCCAGCGCGGCGTCCACCCCGCCGTGGGTGAGCAGCTGCCCGTAGTTGCCGTTGTCAGCGCCGGATGTGGTGGGGGCGTTGGTGTGGGTTCCGGTTCCGTCGGCGGTCTTGTCGGTGTCAGTTCCGGTACCGATGCGGCCGGTGGTGATGATGCCGCTGTCGTTGTTGATCATGTTCGCCGTGGTCGAGCAGTCGTCCTGGGTGGCGTAGGACGGAGACTGGCCCGACACCAGGGAGATGTAGTTGTCCATGCTGAAGTGACCGGTGCCGTAATAGTTGGTCAACAGGGCCCCCTGCTGCGGGAGGGTCTGCCACAGGTAGCTGTTCTGGTTGAGCCCGGTAAACGTCGAGTCGTAGGACTTGTTCTCCAGGATGATCAGCCACACGTGCTTGATCGATCCGGCCTTCAACCCCGTGCTGGTTATGGTCTCGCTCCCCGACCGGGACGGCGAGGCGCCCACGGAGGTGATGGGGATCAACGAACCGGTGGCCGCAAGCAGGCCGATGCCTGCCACCAACGCCGCATGTCCGGACGCGACCTTTCGGTCTACGGAGTTTGATCATGCTCGCAGTTCTACAGAAATCTCCCGGCCTCTCCAATAGAGAGTTGGCGTCTAGTTGCTAAACATTCGGTGTATAAGCAAACATTGGGTTACGGCTCGTCGACATTTTGGGGTCCGCCTGTACGGTGCAGTACATGGATCGGTGCAGGCGGATCGGCCCTCTGCTGCTGGCATTAGCCGCCGTGAGCACGTCGTGCGGGGCGTCCAAGCCCTCCGGCTCGACTTCGGTGAGCACGTCCGCCGACTCCCGGGGTATCTACTCCGCTCGCCGCGCCCGAAAACGTCCGACGCGCAGGATACCGAGTATCTGTCCGACGTGGCCCAGGCCGACCCGGCGCTAAGCTCCTACATCCAGGCCCAGGGCAACGTGGCGCTGCAGGCTCTGCTGACCGACGGAACCGCCTTTTGTGCCTTCTTGCAGCGCGGCGGCGGGATCGACAACGCTATGACCTCGCTGGTGATCGGAGCCAACAGCGTGGAGTCGCAGACCCATCTCCCCGCGACGGTCACGACGTTCAACACGATCGACGCGGTTGCGCTGTTGACGCTCTGCCCCACCGAGCAAAAGCTCCTACCGGCGGCCGACCGGTCGAGGATTCAAGCGCTGGCCAAAGCCCTGGGCGACCAGTAGAGCACCGGATTCAACAGGATCGCCACGTCAGACCCAAGCCGAGGTCGCCGAGATGACGTTTCGACTCGTTGAACTGGGACCGCAGTCGTCGATCTTTTCAATCCGACGACGAGATGCCGATGACGATTTTCCCGATGTGTTGAGCACGCCGTAACGACTGATAAGCGTCGGTGGCATTGGCAAACGGGAAAATGGAGTCGATAACCGGCCGGGTGCCAGAAAAGCTCATGGCCCGGGCGAGGTCACCGAGCATGGCGGTCGATCCGACGTAGACGCCACGAATGGTGGCGCACTTTTCGCGGATTTCACGCAGGCGAATCTCCACCATCCCCCCTTCGACGCCTAGCGTGGTGCCGACTATGGCGACCGTCCCGCCGGATGCGGCGACCCGAAGACTGTCGTTCAGCTGGCCGGTGACTTCGACCACGTGATCGGCGCCACGTCCCGCCTGGGTGCGAACCTCTTGCGCCCAGTCGGGTGTCGACCGGTAGTTGACCCGGACAGTCGCCCCCAGCTTGGTGATGGCCTCAAGCTTGTCGTCGCTGCTCGAGGTGGCGGCCACCTCCGCTCCGGCCGCCACTGCCAGCTGGAGGGCGAAGATCGAGACGCCCCCGGTACCTTGGGTAACCACCAGGTCACCCGGTCGGACGACGTTGTCGCCGTACAGAGCGTTCCACGCGGTTACCCCCGCGCACGGCAGGGTTGCTGCCTCCTCGAATGACCACCCCTCGGGGATCCGGACCAGGGCGTCCTCTTCGAGGACGACCAGCTCGGCCAGCATCCCGTCGATGGCGCCACCCAGGGCCGAGGCGCCGTAGCGAGGGTGCCAGGGGCCGTCGATCCAGGTCTGGAAAAAGTTGGGAACCACCCGATCGCCTATGTGCCAACGAGTCACGCCCGAGCCCACGCCGACGACAACACCGGCGCCGTCGCTGGCCGGAGTGACCGCGGCTGGAATCCCGTCGCGAGCAAAGATGAGGTCGCGTAGATTCAGTGACACGGCGTGGACGCGCACGAGCACTTGACCACGAGCGGGCTCCGGATCGGGCCGCCCAACCTGCACAAGCGTCTCGATCCCCTGGCCGCCAAGCTTCCACGCGATCATCCGGTCAGATTAGCGGCCTCGCCCGGAATCCTCATGACGTACGCGGCCGCCGGTGGGCGGCTGTCGCAGTCTGGCGGAATGCGACGGCGGGACGAGTCTGACTAGGGCGTAGGGTTCTTCGGCTCCGCTACCTCTTCAAGTCCGCGGCTGAGAACCTCACGATCTCCACCGCTGAACCTTGTCCAACCAGCGCTGCTGACATTCGTCACTGTGAAACCAGGGCATATCCGTTCCGCCCGAGTCGGCAGCCGCCGGCCCTCCGACTCTGTCCGCACCGGCGGGGATAGTTTTCCCACACCCGGCGCACGTCTGTTCGTCCATGGTCATAGCCCAGAAGGGTAGCCTGCGGCCCGACCGATGACACCGTTCATACTTCGGCTCGGTAGGCCTGTGCGGAGTTGTGCACATACTACAAGGGTTCCGGCGGCGATGACGGTCGCGGCATACCAGCCGAACGTCCACAGCTCGAAGAGGTGGGGCGTATGCATGCGGAGGATGCCCGCGGCCACGGCGACAAGCAGGCCAGTGAACAGCAGCGTACACGGCACGATCACTATCCATTTGAGGAGGAGCGTGTGCCATCTGCTGATGCGTCGGGGCAGCCGCTGGCGCCGCCAGGGCCCGACCTCACTGGTGGCATAGCCGAGGGTGGCGTCGACTCCGGTATTGATGATCGTGGCGCCCAAGAAGCCGCACATCATGATGAGCAGAGCAACGTAGAACGCGCTTAAACCGAGCCCGGAGTGGGACGGGAGGGGTCGGTACGACACGGTCGACACCGTTACCGGATCCGCGAGCACCGCCTTGTTTACCGGACTGAACCCGGGGGGAGCCGCGGCTTTGAGTCGAGAACCGATGGTGGTGGAGACCTGGTTCAGTGCCGGTACGAGGACGCCCTCCGCGAGACTCACGCCGAGGCTGCCAGCCCGATTATTGGTGAGGAGTTCGATCCTGGGCAGGGTGGTGGACTGGGAGGGCCCTCCGCTGGTGCTGATCAAGCTCTGGGCGGACGAGGTAAATCCGGCAGGTATTACCACGGTCACGTACCCGGCGTCGCGGTTCATTCGGGCCTCGGCCTCGGCCATGGTAACCTCGGGAATCGAAAGGCGCTGCGTGATCGCTGGCGTGGTGGTAAGCGTTTTGACGACCGCCGGGAATATCCACACCGGCCTGACCTTGAGCATGGTGATGAGCCGGACCTCGGGAATGGCCATTTCGCCATCATCTCATCTACCTACGATCATCCCTACCCCGGGTACCTTGAGCCGCCACTTCCTCCGATGAACCGCTCAGGCACGTTCCCGGTTCTTGGTGGACCCCGTCGCCGCGTCCCACGCGTCGCGGCCGCCCGCCGATCTGACGAGTTCCCGAGGGTTAATGGGGCCCGCCGGGTGGCGGTCCGCGGTTCGTAGCGTCGGTTAGGGTGGGCGGGTGAAGCGGGCGGAGTCAGAGGAGAATCGGCCCCGTGGTCGAGGTCCGAAGAACATGGTGTGGGTGCCCGCCGGCGAGTTCTGGATGGGCTCGGACGACTTTTACCCGGAAGAGCGGCCCTCTCGGCTGGCCCGGGTGGATGGGTTTTGGATGGACGAGCACCCGGTGACGGTGGCGGAGTTCCGGCGGTTCGTGAATGCGACTGGGCACGTCAGTTGGGCAGAGAAGGCACCCGATCCCGATCAGTATCCCGATGCCGCGCCTGAGCTCCTGGTGCCCGGTTCGCTGGTATTCAGAGCGAGCCCAGGTCCAGTCGACCTGTCAGATATCGCCAACTGGTGGGCATGGACCCCGGGTGCAGACTGGCGTCACCCGGACGGTGCCGCGTCGACGCTGCACGGTCGAGAGCGGCATCCCGTGACGCACGTTTCATACCAGGACGCCCGCGCCTACGCCGCCTGGGCTGGCAAGGACTTGCCCAGTGAAGCCGAATGGGAGCGCGCCGCCCGGGGCGGCCTCGATAGAGCAGTGTTCTGTTGGGGCGACGAGTTCGCCCCGAGGGGACGAATGATGACCAATACCTGGCAAGGCCGGTTTCCGTGGGAGAACCTGCGGTTGGACGGGTACGCGGGGACGTCCCCCGTGAAGTCGTTTCCGGCCAACGGCTACGGCCTTTGCGACATGGCCGGCAACGTTTGGGAGTGGACCAACGACCTCTATCAGGACTTCGGCTCCGTGGGTGAGGATCATCGCTGCTGCGGTCCCGAGACTGCTCACGCCCTCTCTCCTGCAAGCGGGAACCTGGTGCGAGCAGCCGGGGACAGGATCGAACGCCGAGTGATCAAGGGGGGCTCGCACCTGTGCGCTCCAAACTATTGTCTGCGTTATCGCCCGGCCGCTCGACAATTCCAGGCAGTCGATTCAACGACCAGTCATATCGGCTTTCGTTGCGTTTGGCGCGCCGCCCCGGCCGACGGGTAGCCCCGACTGGGCCGCTTGTTCAGTCCCGCGCGAACGCAGCCTTGGCTTCCATGGCCAGGTCGACGAAGGGCTGGCCGCTGACGTCGATGATGGCTTGTTGTATGGTGCCGCCGACGAACGCCCAGGGGGACTGGCCGGGATAGTCGTCAGTGACGGGCTCGGCGCCCTCTTTGCCGATGTTGAGCCCCTCGCCGGCGATGGAAAACTTGCCCGGCTGGGTTTTGATTCGGGCATGGCCCACCGGTCGTTCCCCGATGTGAAGGGTCAGCACTCCCTCGGCGGGCAGGGCGTCACCCTCGCGTTCGAATGAAGCCGAGAACACGGCGTGCCCGACCGGAATGGGCTCAGTCGATTCGATCCGCTGCTCTTCCAAGCCAACATAGTTGTAGACGTACTTCAGCTTGCCGTCCCTGATGTAGAGGGCGTGGCCGCCGAAGCGTGAGCCCTGGGCGAACAGGACGCCCCCGGCGTCGCCGGTTTGGACGTCGACCTCAACGGCGATGGTGTAGGAGCGGTTGCGAATGTTGGGGGCGACCGATTCGGGCACCTCGGCGCAGCCCGGATAGTAAACGTAGCGGTTGCGTGGTTTGGCGATCTGCGGTCGTTCGGTGGCCAGAATCTCCACCACGCTGCGGTCCTCGAGGGGGAGCGCCCCGTACTGGCCGGCCAGGGTCCACCACAGGGCAACGAGCTCCTTGAGCTTGTCGGGATGCTGGGCGGCGAGGTCGTGGCATTCGGTCGGGTCGCTGCCGGTGTCGAAAAGCTCCCACCGCAGGTTGGCGTAGTCGGCCCACATGTCCGGCGCAGACGGCGTGACGTTGGCGGCTTTCCAGCCCTGGTGCCAGATGCCCTGGGTGCCGCCCATCGAATAGAACTGCGTCTGCTTAGGAGTCTCCGCGGCTAAGCCGGCGAAGGTGGCAGCAAAGCTGACCCCCTCGAGGGGATGCTGTGTATACCCCTTGACCGTCTCGGGCGGCTCCACCGCGAGTGCCTGATAGATACTCGGCACGACGTCCACGGCGTGGGTATAGCGATGGCACACTCCGGTGCTGGTGATCCGGGCGGGCCAGGACACGATCATGGGGTCGGCGGTGCCACCCTCCCAGTTGGAGTATCGCTTCCACAGCTTGAACGGCGTGTTGAACGCCCACGCCCAGCCGGTCGGATAGTGGTTGTAGGTGCGGGGCCCGCCCAGATCGTCGAGAAATGGCAGATTCTCCTCGATGCGATCGGGCAGCCCGTTGAACAGCTTGTTTTCGTTGACCGAGCCGTTGGGGCCACCCTCTCCCGACGCTCCGTTGTCGGACACCAGCACGATCATGGTGTTGTCCAGCTGGCCGCTGCCCTCCAGGTAGTCCAGCAGCCGGCCGATCTCGTGGTCGGCGTGGCTCAAGAAACCGGCGTACACCTCGGCCATGCGGCTGAACAGGCGCTTCTCGTCGCCGGAGAGGCTGTCCCACGGTCGCACCAGATCCAGCTCAGACCACGACTTCGTGCCGTCCGGGCTCTTCTCGCCGGCGTAGGGGTTGATCGGTGACAGCTCGGCGTGATCAGGCATGATCCCCGTCTGCTTCTGCCGGGCGAAAACCGCCTCACGGTAGGCCTCGTACCCCATGTCGAATTTGCCCTTATAGCGGTCCGCCCACTCCCGGGGGCGTGATGGGGGGCGTGGCAGGCGCCGGGACAGAAGTACAAGTAGAAGGGCTTGTCCGGAGCAACCGCCTTGGCGTCGCGGATGAACTCGAGCGCCTTGTCGGTGATATCGGTCGTGAAATGGTATCCCTCCTCCGGCGAACGGGGCTGCTCCACCGGGTGGTTGTCGTGGACCAACTCCGGATACCATTGGTTGGTCTCGGCGCCCAGGAATCCGTAGAAGCGCTCGAAGCCCCGACCCAGTGGCCATTGCCGCTTGATGGAGGCCATGTTCATCTCGTCCTCAGGCGTGAGATGCCACTTGCCGACGGCGTACGTGTTCCAGCCTCGCTCGCCCAGCACTTCGGCGATGGTTGCGCATTCGAAGGGGATGTGCCCGTTCGAGCTCGGGAAGCCCGACGCGGCCTCGGTGATGGTGCCCATACCATTGGTGGTGTGATTGCGGCCGGTCATCAGGCATGACCGGGTCGGTGAACAGAGCGCCGTGGTGTGAAAGTTGGTGTAGGTGATGCCCCTGGCGGCGATCCGGTTGATGTTGGGTGTCTCGATCAACCCACCGAAGGGTTCCATGGCCGAGAATCCCACGTCGTCGAGCACGATCATTAGCACGCTGGGGGTACCCTCCGGTGCGACCGGCTGCCGGTAGGGTTCCCAATCGGGAACCGACTGGGTGACGTCAACGTTGATGACACCCTTGAACGGCTTGGCCATTGCGCCCGCACCTCCATGCTCGTCGCTGGGACGAATATAACCGGCTCACACGAGAGCTCAAGTCTTCGTATGCGTCAGAGAGGAATCTCCCATCTCGCGGAGCCGCTAAGCTCAGACGAATAGCCGCTCTGATGGATGAGTGAAGGAGCGTGGAGTGGTCGCAGAAGCGTTGTTGTCCTCCTGGCGCGACACCGCCACTCGGGCGGCGGTTGTTGGCTTTGTGGCGGAGGTGACCCGTGAGGGGGCTACGGGCTACGTGCCTCCGGCCGAGCGGGTGGCTGTGTTCGACAACGACGGGACCCTCTGGAGTGAAAAACCCATTCCGATCCAGCTGGATTTCACGCTCTACCGGATGGCCCAGCTGGCCGATGCTAATCCAGACCTAAAGGCCCGCCAACCGTATAAGGCTGCTGTCGAGCGCGACTATCACTGGCTGGGCGCGGCCATGGTTAACCACTACCACGGCGACGACCGCGACCTGGACCTACTTATGAGGGCCGTGGAAACCGCCTTCGAGGCCATGGCCGTGGACGACTTTAGCGCCGAAGTGCACTCCTGGTTGCACCAGGCCGCCCATCCGGTGTTGCGTCGACCCTACCTGTCGTGTGCCTTCGTGCCAATGATCGAGTTGCTGCGCTACCTGGAGGCCAACGGCTTCAGCGCCTACATCGCTTCGGGCGGTGACCGCGACTTCATGCGGCCCTTCGCCCAGCAGCTCTATGGCGTACCGCCTGAGCGAGTCATTGGCAGCGCCCTCGGCCTCGACTTTCGGGCCGATCAGCAGAGCACCGACCTGCTCTACAAGTCGAAAATCGAGTTCTTCGACGACGGCCCCGAGAAACCGGTCCGGATCTGGAGCAGGATTGGCCGCCGTCCCATACTGGCGGCGGGGAACTCCAACGGCGACCTGCCCATGCTGCGCTTCACGCAGCATCCCGAGCGGCCCGCGCTGCAGCTGATCGTCCTCCACGACGATCACGAGCGAGAGTTCGACTATACGGCCGGGGCCGAGGACGCCCTCCAGCGGGCCCACGACGAAGACTGGATCGTCGCGAGCATGCGCACCGACTGGAGCACGATCTTTCCGGAGAGCTGACCTAATCGCCGACAGCTTGGTCGAACACCGCTACTCCGTTCTGGGTGTGGGCGGCGGTGGTGGGGCGGCAATGACGGGCGGCTGGCCGGCCCAGACAGCCGCCTTCGCCAGAGTGGCGAAGACGTGACTCGGGCCGATCTTGTCCAGTAGCCCAGTTGCTTGAAGCATCTGCTGGACGGGTTGGTGAACGTGCGCCAGGGCCAGGGCGACGTCACCGTCAGAGAGGCTGTCGGCCAGTTTGTCCAGTTGTTCGGCGCTGGTGATGTCGAGGTCGTCGTTGGCATCGAGGTCGATTATGACGGTACGGATTCGCCCCGCCGCAGAGGTAACCATCGCGTCGATGTTGTCCCGTACTGTTTGGGCGTTGGCGTAGAAGAGTGGAGCGCCGGGTCTGACGATCAGCACTCCCGGTATGGCGGTGGCGTCGGGATGGCGCTCGACATCTTCGAAAGCGCCGGACACAACAGGGTCAGCACCCAGCTGGGATAGCCGGGGGCGGCTGGCCCGGTAGATGAGGACCACCAGGGAGAAAACGACACCGATTATCAACGCGGGCAGCACGTCGAGAGTGATCACGGCCACCAGGGTGGCCAGGCCCAGCCAGAACTCCCGACGTTTGAGCCGGTAGAAGCCGCGCATCTCGGCCACCTTCATCAGGTGCGATACGGCGTGAATGATCAAGGCGGCTAGCACTGCCTCGGGCAGGTCCTTGAAAATCGGGGTGAGTGCCACCACGGTTATCAGGCTCAACGCCGCCGCCACGAGCGGCGACACCTGGCTGCGGGCCCCGGCTCCGTCGTTCACGGCGCTCTGCGAGAGGCTGCCGCCTGCGGCCAGACCGCCGAGCAGCCCTGAGCCCAGGTTGGCCAAGCCGAGGGCGATCATCTCCTGGTTGGCGTCCAGACGGTAGCCGTACTTGTCCGCGAACGTCTCGGCCGCCCCCAAGGCTTCGCTGAAGATAACCAGCATCATGCCGAGTGCGCTGGGGATCAACACCCACAGCTCGTTGAAGGTCAAATGGGGCCAGGCCACTGAGGGCAGCCCGGTCGGAATCTTGCCCACCGTGGCCACTCCGTGATCAGACAGGTTGAGCCCCGCCCCCAGCGCGATCCCGATTACCAGCACGACCAGGCCGCCGGGGATGCGCGGGGCGGCCCGCTCCACCCCGAACAGCAGCCCGAGGGCCACCACGCCCACGGCCAGAGTGGCCAGACTGGTATCCCCCAGGTGGGCGATCAGGTGAGCGAGTTGGTCCAGGCTGTCGCCGCTGCCTTTCGTGAGGCCAAACAGTTTGGGCAGCTGGCTGATAGTCACGAATATGGCCAGCCCGAACACGAATCCTTCCATCACCGGCCGGGACAGAAACGAAGTGATAAATCCCAGCCGGCACAGCCCCGCCACCACGAAAGACAAGCCGGTGATCACGATCATGCCCGCCGCCAGGGTGGCGTACTGCTCGGCGTCGTGGGGTTCCAGGGCGGTCACGGCCGAGTAGACCAGCACCGCCGACGCCGACGTGGCTGCGACTACCAGTTGGCGAGAGGTCCCCAAACAGGCGTAGACGGCCAGAGACGCGAGCAGGGTATACAAACCGGCCTGTGGTGGTAAGCCGGCCAGGCTGGCGTAGGCGATCATCTCGGGGATCAACAAGCCCCAGATGGTGAAACCGGCTATGACGTCACGTCCCAGCCAGTCCACCTGGTAGTTGCCCAGCCAGCCCGCAATCGGCACGGCTCCGGCCAGCCAGGGCGGCACCCGGCGCCGCCCCGCTTCGGACTGGGCCTTCATTCGCCTCGACTGCCTGTCGCTCTCCCGGCGTTGACCGGAATGGCGAGCGTCAAAAGGGCGGGGCGCCGCCACGAACAGTACATAGGCAGAACCTAGCGATCTGCGCCTTGTCGGCGTGGCATCTCACCTCTGGCTCTGGGCCCACGAGCCTCTCGATCTGCGCATACGGGAAGGTCTAATCCGTCATTGCTCGGGGACGTTCCCCGCTGGAACGAGCACGCCGGCCGGCACCGGCGGGACCTCCGCCTCCACCGCCAGCTTCGGCAACAACCGATCGAGCCAGGCAGGCATCCACCAGTTGGCCCGACCGAGCAGCTGCATGATCGACGGCACCAGCACCATGCGCACCAGTGTGGCGTCCACGAAAATGGCCACGGCCAGGCCCAGCCCGAAGACGTCGAGCACCCGTAGGGGGTCGTTGATCACGAATGAGCCGAACACGCACACCATGATCGCGGCCGCGGCCGTAATGACGCGAGCCGTGCTGGCCAATCCGTCTGCTACGGCGATGGTGTTGACCCCCCGCCGGCGCCACTCCTCCCGGATACGCGACAGCAGGAAGACTTCATAGTCCATTGACAGCCCGAACACGATGGTGAACATCATGAGCGGAATCCACGGATCGATCGGCCCGCGGCGACTCACTCCAAACAGGGTCGCCAGCCATCCCCACTGGAACACCGCCACGATGACGCCGTAGGCCGCGCCCATCGACAGCAGGTTCATGGCCGCTGCCTTGAGGGGGATGGCTACGCTTCGGAACACCATCATCAAGAGCAGGATGGAAAGCAGAATGACAAGCCCGATTACCAGCGGAAGCCGGTTGGAAAGGTAGTGGGAGGCGTCGACCCCGCCCGCCGTGACCCCGCCCACGAGCACCGTTACCCCGGTGCCTCGTACAACTGGCGGGATAACCGCGCTCCGCAAGTGACGGACGAGTGAAGCAGTCTGGGCCGCTTGCGGGGCGGTCGTCGGGTAGGCAGTGATCACCGCCGTGTTGCCGGCGGGATTGAAGACCGGGCCCGCCACGGACGCCAGCCCTGGCACCTGCGCCAGGCGTCCTTCGAGGCCCACCACCGCGTCGCGAGCTGGCGTCGATCCGGAGTGGAGATCGGCAACGACGACGAGGGGTCCATTGAAGCCCGGACCGAAGCCTCGGGCCAACAGGTCATAGGCCTGCCGGGTCGTCAACTTTGTCGGGTCGTTGCCCGCATCGCTGAAAGCCAGCCGCAACGAGAGGAACGGCAGTGCCAAGACCAGTAACACGGCCAAGGCGGCCGTACCGCAGATCCAGGGCCGCCGCTGAACGGTCCGGCTCCAGCGATACCAGAAACCGCCGCCGGCGGTCGGTGAGCGCACCAGCAAGCCGGGTACGTGCAACCGGTCGATGTTGTAGCCCACGAAGCCGAGCATGGCCGGCAACAGCGTGAGGGCGGCCGCCAGGACCATGAGCACGGCGGCGATGGTGCCTACGGCAAGGCCGTTCATGAAGGCCAGCCCCACCACGAACAGTCCGAGCAGCGAGATGATCACGGTGCTACCGGCGAACAGCACGGCCCGGCCGGACGTGCTCAGAGCGACGACGGTCGCCTGACGCGGATCGCGCCCTTCCTGCAGGCCCTGCCGGAATCGGGTCACGATAAACAGGGCGTAGTCGATGCCCACGCCGAGACCGATCATGGCCATCAACTGAGGTCCGAACGTCGGCACCGTGAAACCATGACTGGCGAAGTCCACCAGCCCGTAGCCGATTCCGACCCCGACGAGGGCGATCAGTATAGGCAGCCCCATGGCCACCACCGACCCGAAGGCGACCAGCATGATGATGACAGCAGCGAGGATGCCGATGGCTTCACTCGAGCCCGGCGTCGCCGAAACCGCGGCGGAGATGGGGTCTCCACCGAGCGCCACTTCGAAACCGGGATGAGCGAAACTGCGCGCCTCTCGAATGAGCTGCTTGGTGTTCGAGCTCTTGAGGTTCGGTGTTGTCTTGTCGAACTGGATCACCGCGAAGGCGGTGTGGCCGTCGGTTGACACCTGCTGGTTCGCGCCAGGTGACAAGGGGCTACGCACGCCCGACACATCCGGGAGCGCCATCAAGGCGATTACCAGGCGATTGATGGTGGCCGCGTTGGCGCCGTCTTTCACCTGGCCTGCCGTATGCACCACCACGTCTGCGGTGTCGCCGGCCTCGGACGGGAAGCGCTGGGCCAGGAGATTCTGGGCTCGTTGCGAGGGCGAGCTGCTGGAGGTGAAGTTGTCTTTGAAGTCGCTGCCGATCGCACTCGAGAGGCCGATGATGGCCACCACGACCGAGATCCAGGCCACCAGCACCCGCCGGCGGTGGTCATAACACCACGCGGCCAGACGAGCCAGACCGCCGGGCGCGCCATGCCTACTGTCCACGCTGACAGTGCTGTCCATTTCGCCCATTCCTCTCCCAAACTGCCGATTCGTGCCTCCGTGGCGCTCGAAGACGTTCAGCATCGTGGCTGACCGGCGGAGCCGTCGTCCCGGCAACCGGTGATTTCAGCTGAGCAGGACATCGATGGGCGTGCCGACCCGGGTATGACCAGGGGCAGCCGATGACCCGGCGCGGATCGGAGCATCCGCCTTCTATGGACGAACCCTCGGCGACGAGGTGTTGGACACAGGACCTCCGGCAAGCGGTGACCACCGTCGCAGACAGCAGGTCGGGTGTTCGGGAGGGCCATTGGAACGCGGCTGGCGGACCCGCCCAGGCAGGGGTGCCGCCACCTCTCGCCAAAACGAGTTCGCGGCTTCCCTTCGATGGTCTGATATCACGGCATGCCGGGACGACACCTTGACTTTCCATCGTCATGCTGGTTCCCATGCCGGTCCCGACGACCTCTGCACCTGTACACGACGGCCGCGCGCCGGCGCTGAAGGGGACCATCATTCAGCTGCGGAGCCAGTTGAAGGCTCCATTGCTGCTTCCCGGGCCAGGCCTGCCCTGCCAGCAACAAGATCCCGGGCTGTGGTTCTCGAGTGTGCCGGCCGAACTCAATCTGGCGAAGACCTATTGCCGTGGATGCCCCAACCGCCAGCCGTGCCTGGAGGGGGCACTCGAACGGGGTGAGCCCGCCGGTGTGTGGGGCGGCGAGATCTTCGACCACGGGCGCACCATCGCCTTCAAGCGCCCCCGCGGTCGCCCGCGGAAATCGACTGGCCCCGAATAAACCGCCGCCAGGTTGCGTCGGTACCAGCGGGCGCGCCGTTCCTTGCGCCGTCACCGCCACTGGCGGCCCTCACGTTTCGGTGACGCGGCCACAGCTTGCAGGATGTCGCTCCAGGCCCCGAACAGCCCGAGTTGGGCGCCGGCCGGGCGCAGGTTGAGTCGGGCTCGGGGAAGCGCGCCAGCCCACCACTGACCGTGCGCCGGCCCGATCACGGGGTCGTGGGCGTCGTAAAAGAGCACGGCTCGGGCCCGAACCTGGGCGGTAGCAAAACCCCAGGGCCGGGACGCGGCCACCATGTCGGCCGCCAGACCCTCGGCCCCGGCGCGGAATGCCTCCGCCCACATAGTCCAGAACGCCTGCCTTACCTCCGGCTGCATCTGTGTGATTCCATCGAAGGGACTGACCGAGGCATCGCGGGCCCGTTCGGACCCGGGCGCCAGCGACGCCCCAAGCGTGGCCGCAGCCGCCAGGCCCTGGTCGAAGTCATCGTTCACCAGTTCGACCACCTCCCGGAACGGAGGCGGGAGCCACGGCACCTGGTTGTCGGGAGCGGGTGTGGCCACCAGGCCAACGTCGCTCACCCGGTCCGCCAGCACAGCCGCACAAGCTGCCGCGTATTGCCCTCCGCCCAACCAACCTACAACCCGGATCTGCCCGACCCACAGATGGTCCAGCAGGCGCTCAAGGTCGTGCGCGAAACCGGTGAGAGTGGGTTGGGTGACGCGATCCGATCGGCCGTAGCCCGGCCGGTCGACCGTGATGAGCCGGACGCCCGCCTGCCGCGGTTGCGGCCGCACCCGGGCAGAGCAGCCGGGACCCCGGACAGGGATGGAGGAAGACCAGCGGAGTGCCTCGTGGATCTCCCCACTCAGCCCAGGCCAGGTCGCGACCGTCGGCGAGGGTCAGGACCTCGTCGGCGTGAGGCGTTGTCACCTGCGCTCTCCCGCCGGACCGGGCCGGGTTGCACGCCGCGCTCGCTTGGCGAACTTCACCCGGCAAGTGTCGCGATCCTGCCGGTCCAGGTCGTCCCGGCATCCGGTGAGATCAACCTCGGCTGGCGGCCGAGATCCGCGCCCTATCGGTTAGCGGTGGTTTCTTCGCCGGCGATGAGCTGCCAGCGCCGGCTGATGCCCAACTTGCGAAAGACGTGAGCCAGGTGGGTCTCGACCGTGTTCACCGACAGGTAGAGCTGTGCGGCAATCTCCTTGTTGGTACGCCCGGCTCGAGCCAGATCAGCCACCGCCTGTTCCTGCGGCGTGAGTTCACCCGACGCGGGTAGCCCGCGCCCGGCCTCCAGCCCGGCGCCACAAGACCCGGGCTTGATCGGCGTGCCAAGCGCCGCCACAGCTCTCGGCCAGGCGCAGGGCTTCGGCCAGCACCGGTCGGGCTCGGGCCGGCTCGGCTCGGCGAAGCAGGAAGCCTCCCTGGTCGATCAGGGCCTGGGCCCGGGCCAGAGGCGAGGTCGGGTCGTGGAGGCCGACGGCCCGGGCGAAGCCTTGCTCTGCGGTGGATGGGTCGCCCTGGCGCTCGGCGAGGGCCGCCTGGCCGCCGGCGAGCACGGCCTTCGGCCATCGGGACGGCAAGACCGCAGCCCGAGGCTCGAGCCAGGCCACCACCCCAGCCGCCTGGTCCTCCCGCCCACAGGCCAGATGGGCGGTGACGGCGGACCCGGCCCACGGGTAGATGCACGGTTCGTTGAGGTCGACCTGCCTCGCCGACCGCTCGAGCTGGCTGAAGACCCGGGAAGCCTCCTCCATCTCGCCTCGGCGGAAGGCGAGCAGGGCGCGAGCGAAATGTTGGGTCGTCCACACCCGGCCCAGACCGGCTCTCCCGCCTGCCAGCGACCTGGCCTGCCGGCAGTACCCGTCGGCTTCCTCCAGCCGGCCCAGATCGAGCAGGCACAGGGCCTTCTCTGAGAACGCCAGGGGGAGCGAAAAGGGCATCAGCTCGGCCGATTCCAGAAGCTGGTCGGCGACGTCGTCGGCCTCCTCCAGGCGCCCGGTGCGGCGCAGAACTGCCGCCAGGAGCGACTGCCCCTCGAAGAGATTCATGGGATAGCGGCGTTCCTCGGCCTCCGAGATGATGGCGGTCAACAGCCCCTCAGCCTCGTCGAAGCGCTCCGACCAGGAGGCCAGCTCGGCGTAGAGGACCCGCGGATCCGACCACTGCGTCACCTCCGGGATCCGCCCCGGCGCCGCCTGCGCCGCGGCCCTGGCCACTTCGAGTCCAGCCGGATCGCCAGAAAGGTAGGCGCACTGCGCCCACACGGCGTCGGCCAAGGCCTGCACCTGCCCTCCTACCTCCGCGGCCACCGAGCCGAGCCTGGCTGGCCAGAGGGAGCGCGGTCTTGGGCCCGAGGCGAAGGACGCTGAGATGGGCCTGATCCAGAAGCACCACCGCCGCCACGTGGGGGGATTCGTTTTCCGCCAGGCGCACGGCCTGTTCGATTCGAGTCGAGGCTTCTTCCACCCGGCCCGCCCGGAACTCGGCCTGGGCCAGCTCGCACAGAGCGGTCAAGTCCAGCGATCCCGGCAGGTCGGCGCGGTCGAAGGAGCTGCTCGCAGACGTTCCCCGCCTTCTCGTTGTCGCCCGTGACCCGTAGCGCCTGGGCCAACTGCAGCAGCACCTCCGCGGGGGCCTCGCTCCCCGCCAGCTCGACGACGGCTTCGAGGTGATGTCGGGCCGTGCCCGGAGCGCCCCGCTCGAGGGCTTCCCGGCCCGCCCGGATCATGACGCTCAAGGCCACGGGGTCTGCCAGGCGGGCCAGCACGGCATGCTCCGCCGCCTCGGCGGCGGGAGCTCGGTGGGCGAGCAGCACCCGAAACGCGGCTTCGTGCAGATGAGCCCGCAGCGGCGCGGCCTGGTCGTACACGGCCAGGCGGACCAGCTGATGGCTGAACGTGGCCCAACCTTGCCCCCGTCGGTGATCAGCCCGGCCCCGACCAGCGCCTCCAGAGCCCGGGCGGCCTCCGGCGCGGCCAGCTCCGCCACGTCGGCCGCCACCTCGGGTCGGAACCGCCGCCCAGCACGCTCGCCGCCCGCAGGTAGGCCTCCGCCGGACCGCCGACTCCGACGAAGCGGGAAAGGAGCAGGCGGGACGCCCATGAGCCGCTCGTCGCCGCCGGCGCGATCCGGCAACGCTTGGCCCGCAGCCAGTTCGGCGGCGACGTGCGCAAGCAGTAACGGGTTTCCCGCGCAGGCAGCGACGGCGGTGTCGAGGTCCGATGGGCGGGCCTGCTCGCCCAGCCGGGCCGTGAGCAGCGGAGATCGAGGCCCGGTCGGAAAGGGGAAGAAGTCGCTGCACGCGTCGCCAACCCTTGCTGGGCCAATTCCTCTGCCGCCCGGGCCGTGTCGGCCGGCCACGGCCGAGCGGTCGCGAGCAGAGCGACCGGTAGGTTCGGGAGCCGTCGGCACATGACCCGGAGCAAGGTCAGCGAATCCGGATCCGCCCAATGGGCGTCATCCAGCGCCACGAGAAGCGGCTGCACGGCCACTTCTCGGAACCGGTGCAGAACGCCTTGCAGACGGTTGGCGGCCCGCTCGTAGGCCTGATCGTTGTCCTGCGTCGGGGCCAACGTCTCCGGACCGAGCAGGGGCTCCAGGGCCTGGCCGACAAGCCCGAAAGGGAGGGCGGCCTCAGCGACATCCGCCCGGCCCGCTCCCACCATCATCCTCGTTCCCGCCAGCCCCAGGGCGTACTCGAGCAGTGCTGATTTGCCCAGCCCAGCCTCTCCCAGGACGAATAGGGCCCCGCCCTTGCCGTGGAGCGCGTCGTCCAGGAGCACTCGGATCGCCGATTGCGCGCCCTCTCGCTCGGCGAGGGTTACTCCCATGAGCCTTCATCCTCCGGCTCGGGTCAGGTGGCGCTTCCAGTCTCGTCGCCGAGCGGACGACTTTCCAGCCGACTGCCACGCGGCCTCAAGACCGGCTCTCTTCGGCGAGTCTGGTCTGAACGCGGATCGTACCCACAGTGGCCATACGGCCCCAGAGAGCGGGTTGGCGCGGTGGGCGGCCGCCGCCGGTCAGAGCCCGGGGTACGCCCCGTCTGGGTCGAGACGTTGGCCTGGTTTCGTGGTTTTGCTGGCGCGCCCGGCTGGCAGCACCCCTTAGCCACTGGCTGGACCTCGCGGGCGGAACTCTCTGAAGTCGGGCGCGTATGGTCCCTGCCGGCGAACAACAATCCGCCAGCGGACCCAGGCGACGGGATGCCTGAGCACCACCAGGCTGCGATCACGACGTTCCTCATGGCGTCGTTCGCCCCGCTGCCGCGATGGCCAGAGGGAGGCCGGGAACCCCAGGAACCGTTGGTACTCCTCCTCTCCTGACGGCCTCATCTCGGTCCTCCTCGCCGCGCCCTGCATGGTATCGGTGGGCGCGGGGGCCGATGGGTCCTGACCTCTCCCGGTTCTGGGTGCTGAATCGTTTTCTCGGTGCCAAAATTGCGCTTCACCGCGCTCGTGGCACCGAGAAACACGGCTGGCACCGAGAAACCCGCCTGGCGCGGAGAAGCACGGCCGACACAAGAAACACGGCTGAGCCACGAGAAACCCGCCTGGTCGCCGTGACACACGACTGGCCCCGAGAAACACGGCCGGCCGTCCCTCAACGGTCATCCCGGCGGCCCCGAGCGCCGGCGCTCCGGTCAGTATCCGCTGAGGCCGGTCCGGAACGCGGCCAGAGCGGCGGACGAGGAGTTCACCAGCCAGTTGGTCTCCTTGTTGAAATCAAACCAGGCGAAGCCCGTTATCGCCGGAGTTGACTCGACGAAGGAAAAGAACTGTTGTACCCATCGCGCCTTGTTCCCGCCCAACTCGGCCGAGGCGGTCTCGCAAATGATGACGGGCTTCTTGGTGAAGGTCGCGACGTCGGCCAGGGTGGGGTCGAACACCTGCTGCGGCGTCTGCCAGGTGCTCCAGGTCTGGCTCGTGCCCCAGTTATAGCCGTCGATTCCCACGTAATCGACGTAGGCGTCGCCGGGATACAGACCCCTCAGGGGGGTTGAACCGGCGTAGTCGACGTTGACATTCCACACCCATTTGACGTTGGTCGCGCCGAGGGCCGCGAAAATGTTGTGGGCGTGGATCCATGCCTGGGCAAACTGCCCGGAGGTGTTCCCGTTGACCCCCTCAGAGGTGGGATTCCAGTTGCCATTCATCTCGGGCAGGAAGCGCAGGAGAACAGGTTGACCGAACGCCTTCAGCGCCTTGGCCCAGGTGGTCAACAGACCGTCCCATTTGCCATCGATGATGGTGGCGAGGGAGGTGGTGGGGTCGGTCACCCCATCCGCCTGTGCGTTGGCGTCGTAGCCTTCCCAAGCGATCATGTTCTCGGCGCCCGCAGACGCCACCGTTGTGACGAAGGACGTGGGATCGAGCGTAGTGAAGTCGTCGTACCAGTCAGCGATGTTGACTTTCCGGCCGACCATGCTCTCGAACGATCGCAGCTGGGTTGTGGACTGGGGCAGTCCGGGGATTGACACGCCGAAGCTCTTGGCAGGATCGGGCACGACGTTGGTCATGGTGGCGCCTTTCCTGTCGTGACCGACTATCTCCGGATGCGTCGACGCGCTGGCAGGCGTCGACAGCAAGGTAGCGACGAACGAGACGGTGACGGTCACAATGATGATCGGCTTCAACGTGCGCATGGTTACCCCCGACGACAGTGGGCGATGGTCTGGAGATGTCCTGCCTCCAGTCTTGCCTCATCGGCAGCCCGAAGCCCGTCTTTGACTTTTTTCGCCAATCAGCAGTCAATCCCCCTGCCCGGGCGAAACCCGCACGCGCCGAAATTTCCCGACCCAGATACAGCTCGACGGACCCTACCGACCGACCTCGGCGAGCTAGTGACAGAAAAAACTGCTCAGTCGAGCGAGCAGATCGGCGTATTGCTCCTGCTCCTCGACGGTCAAGCTGCTGAAGGCGGCCGACGCCCAGGCCACCGCCTCGCTCCGAACCCGGGTGGCCCGTTTCCTCCCCTCAGAGGTCAGCTCCACGATGGTGGCCCGACGGTCGCGGGGATGTGGTGTCCGGCGCACCAGGCCGCTCTCCTCGAGGGCGTCGATGTTGGTGGTCATGTTGCGGGCGGTCATTCCAAGGGATGCGGCGATGTCCCGCATGATCGTCGGACCCTGCGACTCCAGGATCTCCAGGACCCGCACGTTGGAATAAGAGAGCGTCGTCCCGGCCTGACTACGCATCCAGCGCAGATAGGCGGCCGAGAATCGAGCCGTCAGCGCCGACAGCACCAGCACCCGCTCCGGCTGGTCGAGACCAGTCAGATCCCGATCAGTCGCGCCATAAGCGGCAGAGATCGGCTCCAGGCAAGGCTCTAGTTCGGAAACGCACGGATCGACCCCGCTGGTCAGGGCCTCCACCTCGTCCGACATAGGGGCTACCGGCACCCGGCGGCTCGGACGGACTGGCACGAGCCGAGCTTACTCTACAACTAGCATAGTTACGGCACAGATAGTCTTGTAGTTCACTATCACGCATGTTAGGTTCGACCTGATGCTCACGCTCTACATCATCGTCGGCAGCACCCGCCAGGCCCGAGCCGCAGACCGGGTGTTCCCATGGGTGCTGGCCCGGGCCGAAGCCCACCCCGACTTCGAACCAGAGTCTGATCGATCTGCGGGACTGGCCCCTGCCCATGTTCGCCGAACACGCAGGCACGATCGGCGACTTCAACGACCCCACCTACTCCGAACCGGTCGTGAAGCAGTGGAACCAGAAGATCCGTGAAGCGGACGCCTACCTCGTGATCACCCCGGAGTACAACCACAGCATCCCGGGCGTGCTCAAAAACGCCTTCGACAACGTCTTCCTCTCCTTCGCCCTGCGCAACAAGCCGCTGGCTGCCATCGGCTACAGCGGTGGCATTGCGGCGGCGACGCGAGCGATCGAGCACCTCGCCCATATCGCCATCGAGGCCGACATGGCACCGCTTCGAAGTACCGTACTCATCCCTTTCGTCAACCAGGCCTTCGACGCAGCCGGAGATCCGGTTAACCCCATGACCGAGACCGCCCTGTCCATCACCCTCGACGACCTGTCCTGGTGGGCCCGCGCCCTCAAAGCTGCCCGCCAGGCTGGCGAACTACCCCCATCTGTTTTTCGAGCGAGAGCGGCAGCAACAGCCGCCGCAGAGGACTGAGCCGCCTTTGGGTCTCCCGTCGGGTTGGGGCTGCGGTCCTTCCCTACTCCTGCGTGCAACGCCGGGGCGAAGCCTTGCTGATTGGACCACTGGCGGGAGATACTGGATGACAGTCGGCCGAGGGCATGACCTGAGAGGAAGGGGCGGAGCGGGAAGGCGCCGACTGCAAGCGACGTGGCGTGCGACACTGGGGTGTGCCGGTGAGCGTCCTGACGAGTGGAGGACTACATGAACAAAGAACAGTTCCTCGCCGAGCCTGAGCGGGGCTGGTTCCTGCAAGCGACGGAGAATTACCAGATCGATCAGTTTCGCGCTGACGTGGGGGCGTCGTTTGGGTGGACAGAGCGCGATTGGTACACCGATGACGACAAGCTGATCAAGTTCCTCGACACTATCGAGCAGAACAAGCGTAAGGATCAGCTGCTCTATGCGCTTAAGGAAGCCGCCAGCAGCGATGACGCAAAGCTGGCGTGGCTGAAGTCCGTGGATCAGAAGAACCTGACGGATTCCGCGGCGCCGCCCCAATCCCCACCGCCGCCGAGCGCGGCGGCGGGAGCCGGTCCTGCCACTGCGGCCCCCACTGCGTCCGCCACGACCACCCCCGCCGCGCCGCCAGCCAGCGGTGTGGCCAAAAAGTCGGTCTTCAAGAAGGCGCAGCCTGAGCCGGCGCTGGCGAGTCCTCCCGCCGCACCGCCGGAGCCGGCGTCGGCGTCGGAGCCGGCGAGTCCGCCCGGAGCCCCGCCGGCTCCGGCCAGCGGTGTGGCCAAAAAGTCGATCTTCAAAAAGGCGCAGCCGGCAACGGCCAGCCCAGCAACAGAGGCTCCCACCGCCGCGGCTCCGGCAGGCGAGGAGGGGCTGGCGCAGGTCCAGGAGGAAATCAAGGTGGCGATGGAGCGGCTATCGGACGACGAGTTGTCCTCTGTCGCCCAGGAGGCCGGCGTCAGCGCCGAGGAATTGAAAGTCATGCTCGAGGATCCCGAATTCGCACAGATGGTTGCGGAGGAGCGGGTGAAGCTGAGCTCCGGCGGCGCCTAGCAGCATGGCGCGACCGGTCCCGCGGCCGGTGGAGATGTCGACGCCGCGCCTGGCCGTCGCATCAGACCAGGGAGTCAATCCAGCGTTGTAGGCGTCGTGACTCGTTGGTCATGAGGGTGGGGTCGCGGAACGTGTTCGTCAGGAGCGCGACCCCTTGGTATGACGACATGAGGGCGATGGCCAGTTCATCGGCGTCCGGTCTGCCCATGGCCCGGAATTGTTCGGTCATCCACGTGATCGGTAACTGAAGGAGGCGGGCGCTCGCTCGGTCCACGCCGTCGTGACGCTTGTCCAGTTCGGAGCAGAGACTTCCCAGCCCACACTCTCCAACCGCAGAGGTCAGCTGATGCTGGTCTTCTTGTGTGCAGTAGCTTTCCTGGACTTCGTCGATGCCTCCATCGTCAACGTGGCCCTGCCCTCAATCCGCGCCAGCCTTCACTTCTCGGTGCCGAACCTGCAGTGGGTCCTGAGTGCCTACCTGCTCACGTACGGAGGATTCCTTCTGCTGGGGGGCCGCATGGCCGACCTCCTCGGTCGCAGACGGGTTCTGGTCACCGGCATCGCCCTGTTCGGGTCGGCCTCGCTCGTCGGCGGACTCGCGCCCGACGCCGGCGCCCTGGTGGGAGCACGGCTGGCCCAGGGCGCCGGCGCCGCCTTGATGCTGCCTGCCGCGCTGTCGATTCTCACCACCACCTTCAACGAGGGCCACGACCGACTCAAAGCCATGGGCGCCTGGGGTGCGGTGGCCGGGCTGGCCTCGGCCGTGGGCGTGTTTCTCGGCGGAGTGCTTTCCCAGACACTCGGTTGGCGCTCGGTGATGTTCGTCAACTTGCCGGTGTGCGTCCTGGATATATTTGCGGCGTTCCGGCTCGTCAGTCCCGAACGGCGCCGCGGGCCCCTGGGGCAGTTCGACAGTCGGGGCGCGCTGCTAATAACGGGTGGGATGCTGCTGCTGGTTTATGCGCTGGTACGAGCTCCCCAGGTGGGCTGGAGCAGCGCCCGCACCATCGCCGCCCTGGGTCTCACTGCTGTCCTGCTCTGCGCCTTCGTGTTCAACGAGCTGCGACACCCCAACCCGGTGGTACCGCTGTCGATCTTCCGCATTAGAGGCTTGGCAGCTGCCAACGCCACTCAGCTGATGGCTATCGCCGGGTTTTATGCCATGTTCTTCTTCCTCACCCTCTACATGCAAACCGTGCTCAGCTACTCTCCGACAAGGACCGGCCTGGCCTATCTGCCCGTGACGGCGGGCGTTGCCGCGGCGTCGGGAGTTTCCTCCAAACTTTTCGTGAAGACCGGCACCCGCCCCATCATCGTTGGCGGGGCGCTGATTGCGGCCGGGGCGGTCTACCTGCTCTCCCGATTACCTGTTCACGGCTCCTATACGACCAACCTGCTTCCCGGGCTTGTCATCATGTCGATTGGCCTGGGCGCGGTCTTCGTCGGGGTTACCACCGCCGCCAACGCGGGCGTTCCCCCGAGCAAGGCTGGCCTGGCCGCCGGCCTGGTCAACACCTCGCAGTGGCTTGGCGCGGCCCTCGGCTTGGCGATCTTCACCGCCATAGCCAGCGCCCGCACCAACCACCTGCTGGTAAACGGCGTGGCCCGGCCGGTAGCCCTCACTGAGGGATTCCGCCTCGCGTTGCTGTGCTGCAGCCTCTTCCTCCTGGCCGCCGCGCTCATCGGCCTACGGGCGACCAACACGCGCGGCGAACCGGTGGAAGCGACGGAATCGGAGATCGATCCACTCCAGTCCCCCGCCGAATGGGCAAGTAGCAACTTGATCAACCCAGAACCGGCCTGAGGTGCCAGGCCGTCATCCGGGGTTCGGCTCAGCGGAGAGCGCTGGGATTGCTCCCGTATCGAAGATCAGCCACCCGAACCGTCCCGGCGCCCGACCTCGAACGCCTCCGAACCGCGCATTAGGCAAGATGTTCCATGGCGTCGGTCCAGCTGGGGCGGCCGTCCATGCCGCTTCGCTCCCACTGCACAAACTTGGTGGACCCCATAAGGGGCTTCAGTGAGGCCATCAGCTGGACGTGGGGCGGCGAGCCGGCGAAGCGGCGAAGCGAATCGACGTCTTTCCACATGGAGAGCGTCCAGTAGTCACGGGCGAGTGGTTTCGCCCGGAGCGTGTAACCGATGAGCCCGTCGGTGTCGGCGAGCTGTTTCCGTATGGCGAAGACCGCTCGGAAGAACTGCACGGTCCCAGACACTTTGACCAACGGCAGATGCGAGGCCATGACCACGTAGGCGACGCTCGGCTCCACCGCGGCCCGGGAACTCCAGGGCAGATCAGGCATGGCCCGCACTCCTTCTGGACTAAGGCGGGAGCCAGCATCGCGCGGGTGGGACGGTCGACCCAACCGAGATTCCACCCGGCCCCCCCAACCGCACCCCCACCCCCCCACCCCCCCCCCCGCCCAGCCCCCCCCCCCCCCCCCGCCGCCGCCCCCCCCGCCCCCCGCCGCCCGCCCCGCCCGCCGCCCGCCGCGCCCGCGCCCCCGCGCCGCCCCCCGCCGCCGCCCCCCGCCCCCCCCCCCCCCCCCCCCCGCTCTTCCCGCCGTCTTCCCTTCGCTCCCCCTGCCCTTTCTTCCCTCCTTGGCTGTCCGTAGCCCTCTTCCAGCTTTTCCGTATGCGAAGACCGCTCGAAGAACTGCACGGTCCCAGACACTTTGACCAACGGCAGATGCGAGGCCATGACCACGTAGCGACGCTCGGTCCACCGCGGCCCGGGAACTCCAGGGCAGATCAGGCATGGCCCGCACTCCTTCTGGACTAAGGCGGGAGCCAGCATCGCGCGGGTGGGACGGTCGACCCAACCGAGATTCCACCCGGCCAGCTCGTGCGATGTATCCCGGTGCAGGTCGGGCCGGCCCCGCGCTGATGGCAGTCACTGCCAACACCGGATAACATCGACACGTGGGCCGATGGGAACCTAATGCACTCGGCCGCCTGCAGATGGCGGCGATGGAACTCTACGGCGAGCGCGGCTTCGAGAGCACCACAGTGGCCGAGATCGCCAGCCGGGCCGGGCTCACCGAGCGCACCTTTTTCCGATACTTCGCCGACAAGCGCGAGGTGTTGTTCTGGGGGTCGAGCGCTTTACAGGATCTCCTGGTGGCCAGCCTGGATGACGCCCCCGCAGGCCTGGCTCCGATAGAAGCACTGATCCAGGCGCTCGTCCAGGTCGCCACGGTGTTCTTCGAGGAACGCCGCGACTTCTCCCGGCGGCGCCAGGCCATCATCGCTGCCAACGAGGAGCTGCGCGAGCGCGAGCTGGTCAAGCTGGCCTCGCTTGCTGCCGCCCTCGCCGCCGCCCTGCGACGGCGCGGCGTCGCAGACCCTGCTGCCGACTTGGCGGCCGAGGCTGGGATCGCCGTCTTCAAGGTCGCCTTCGCACGCTGGGTCGACGACAGCAACGACCTGCCGCTGGCGGACACCATTCAAGACTCGGCCGATGAGCTAAAGGCTATGACCGGCTCCCGCAAACCGGCCGGCCGTCGGTGAACAAACAGCAGCGCTGGCAGGTCCGGGCGCCGAAGTGCGGACCGGCTGGTACCGGGATTGTCTCCCCATGGTGGCGTTCTTAAGCTGTCAGGATCGGCCGCCACCTCACACCGGGGCGGTGAGAGGAGCTCTTGAATGTCTACGGCATCGGATCCACGACCGCTCAACAGCCATCACCGGCGCACGCTGGAGCAGATCTTCCAGCATCCGGTAAGCCACAACATCGAGTGGCCGGCGGTCTTGTCGCTCCTCGAAGCCGTCGGGTCCGTGAAGGAATCCCATGACGGCAAATACGTGGTCAACCTGGGAGCTGGGCCCGAGACCATCGAGCGGCCCCGGAGCAAAGACATCGACACCCAACTCGTCGTCGACTTACGGCACCTGTTGGGCAACGCGGGTTACGGGCCCCAGCAACCTCCCACCGCAGGCGGGGCTTGAGCGACCCGTATCCCTTGCCTCGCACCGTTCGCCCCGAGTTCTATGCAGGTGATGAGCTGCCTCCTGGAGCCGGCAGCTCGACCTGTAGCATCCGCACGCCCGACAGATCGAGCCAAGCCCGCTCCGGGCCCCGTACCAGCCGCACCTGAACGGCACCGCACGACGCGCACCTGAGCACGACTCCGGGAGCTCGCAAATAGGCGTGCAGCTCGCCAACGTGACGGTTGGCACCGCACGTCGCACAGATCGTGACCGCCACGGTCATCTCCACGGCAAAAATGTCACTCAGGGTCCCCGCCGCGGCGTTGCCGTCCCACATCGCCTCGTCCATATCAGCCTCCTGTCGGGCCGAACCGCTCGGCCTTAATGTTGACGGGCTGGTGACCAGCTGTCACCAGGGCGTCCGCCACCGCTTCCACAAACGGCGTCGGGCCGCATATATAGCAATGAGGTTGGGCCGCTGGGGGCCATCCGGATTCCGAAAGGAGCCGGTCGTCGACCCGGCCTCGTCGGCCCGACCACGATGTGTCGGCCTCGCGTGTCAGGGTGATCGTCACGGTTCGGCGTGGGCTGGCCACTTCCGCCAGCTCCTTGGCGTAGAGGATGTCCCGCTGCGTGCGGACCGAGTAGATGAGATGCATCTCGCCCGGATGGTCCAGAGCGGTGTGGAGGCGGAGCATGGCCATAAGCGGCACGACGCCCGACCCGCCGCCCACGAGCAGCACAGGATGCGTATCCGCCGCATCCCATACGAAGTAACCCCCGATCGGGCCCCGCATCTCGAACTGGTCTCCCGTCTCCAGAACGGTGGTGAGGTAAGGGGAAACCTCGCCGTCGTCGATGCGCACGATGGTCAGCTCGAGGCGCTCGGCTCCCGGCCTGGAGGCGATCGAGTAGCTCCGTTGCGCGGAGTAGCCGTCCTCGGCGGTGAGACGCACGTCGACGTGCTGGCCGGCCTGCTGTCCAGGCCAGTCCGTCACATCGAGCCGCAGGGTGGCCGCCGTTACCGTTTCTGGGATCGTCTCCGCCACCGTGGCCACCAGCCACCGCATTCAGTCGCCCCAGTAGCGCTGCTCGCGCCAGGGATCGCCGTAGTTGTGATACCCGACGCTTTCCCAGAAGCCGGGTTCGTCCTGGTCGAGCAGTCGCAGCCCGCGCACCCACTTGGCGCTCTTCCAGAAGTAGAGATGCGGAACAAGCAGTCGAGCGGGACCTCCGTGTTCGGCCTCCAAGTCGTCCCCCTCGTAGCGAAAAGCGACCCAGGCCTGTCCCTCCAGCACGTCCGCCATGGGAAGGTTGGTGGTGTAGTCGCCTTCGGCGAAGGCGAGTACGTACTCGGCGCCGGTGTCGACGCCCTCGAACAAGGTGTCAACCGACACCCCTGTCCAGTGGGTGCCCAGCTTCGACCACTTGGTCACGCAATGAATGTCGACGGTGATGTCCTCGGTCGGGAGCGCCATGAAGTCGTCCCAGGTCCAGTGCGCCAACCGCGTCCCCGTCTCGTCGACGATGGTGAAGTCCCAATCAGCAAGGGCGACGGACGGCGTCGGGCCGGCGGTAAGAACGGGAAAATCGTCCACCAGGTACTGTCCGGGCGGAATCAGGCCCGCACCAGCTTGACGCCGGTGGCCCTGAAAACCGCGATTTATAATCGTCACCGCACCTCCTTTACTGGTTGAGCGGTCGGCAAGACCTCAACCACTACCCAGCAGTCCGCCGATGCCCAGCGACTCCTCTGGGTCCGAGGGTGAAGTCGAAGCCGGGCTCGCCGCCGCGACATCGCCAGCCGTCGCAGAACGAGGCGGTGGATCTTCCAGAAAATCCGTCGTCGGTACGAAGAAGAGGGTTCCCGTTACCGCCGTCGAGAAGTCCAGGATCCGGTCATAGTTGCCGGGAGGATCCCCGATGAACATGTGCTGGAGCATTTCCTCGATAACGCTGGGCGTACTCGCATAGGCGATGTAGTAGGTGCCGAACTCCCGGTTGCCGAGTGTCCCGAACGGCATGTTGTCCCTAAGCACCTGGCGCTCCTCGCCGTCCGGGCCGGTAATGGTGTTGAGCGCCACGTGGGAGTTGGAGGGTTTGACGTCGTCGGGCATTTCGACATTGGCAAGCTTGGTCCGTCCGATCACGCGCTCCTGCTCTTCGACAGGCAGAGCGTTCCAGGCATCGAGATCGTGGAGATATTTCTGGACGACCACATAGCTGGACCCGGCGAAGCCGGCGTCCTCGCTCCCCACCGTCACGGCGGCCGCCGCGGCCGGCCCTACCGGGTTCTCGGTGCCATCGACAAACCCCAGCAGGTCGCGCACCTCGAAGTACTTGAACCCATGAACTTCATCAACGATGGTTACCTTGCCGTCCAGACGGTCCATGATCTGGGACGCCAGCTCAAAGCAGAGATCCATTTGGCGGGCTCGGATATGAAAGAGGAGATCACCCGGCGTCGACACGGCGTGATGTTTCTGCCCGCGTAGGGCGCCAAACTGGTGCAGCTCCCGGGGGCCAGGACCCGAGTACAGTCGAGACCAGGCCTCGGCGCCGATGCCGGCTACGACCGTTAGCTGCCCGTCGGGGACCCGAAAGCCGACAGTCCGCTGCAGGCCGGAAAGGTCTGCCAGGAGATCACGAACCTCCGTTTCGCAGCCCGCCTCGATCGTCATGACCAGAAAGATCGCGGTAGCGGTCAGGGGGGACAGAACAGGCTGAGGCGTGACCACCTCTCCGCTTGGGCCAGGCGATTCGACGGACATGATTCCAGGCGTTCCTCGTGTTCAGCCCCGGGGCGGGCAACCGAGCATACCGGCTTGCCCGCCCCGCTCTCCTGACGAGCCGGCCGCGTCCTGGGAGGCGGTCGGGCCGCCCGGCCCGCTGCGCACCACTGCCAGAAAACGTTCGACCGCATACGCCGTGTAGTAGGCGCGTACGGAAGGGAAAGTGTCGAAGGCGTGCTGGGCTAAGGGGAGTTCGGCATAGAGCACGGGCTGCTTCGACACACCCCGGAACTCGTCGACAAACCGGCGGGCCTGCTCGACGGGGACCAGCGCATCATTCGAACCGTGGAGCACGAAGAACGGCGGGGCATGCGGACTCAGGTGCGAGAGCGGGGACGCCTGCTCCCACCGGCTGGGGTCAGAGGCGAGACGGGTCTTAAAGACCTGCTTCTCCAGGAACGCCGTGGTGTCGGCACGACTGGTACCGGTGCGATTCGTCAAGTCGTACACGCCGTAGAACGGGACAGCCGCGGCAACACTGGTGTCGGCATCCTCAAAACCCGGCTGCCACGCAGGCAGACCGGGGGTAAGGGCAGCCAGCGCCGCCAGGTGACCCCCGGCTGAGCCCCCCGTGATGGCCACGAAATTGGGGTCACCGCCAAACTCTGCGATGTTCGCCCTGACCCAGGCCAATGCCCGCTTGACGTCGATGATGTGGTCCGGCCAGGTGGCCCGGGGGCTGAGACGGTAGTTGGGCACCACGCAAACCCAGCCCCGTTCGGTCAAGTGACTCATGAGTGGCTCACCCTGGCCCTCCTTGCGTCCGCTCACCCAGGCGCCCCCGTGGATCTGCACAAGCACCGGCGCCCCGCCGTCGGGGGCGAGGTCCCGACGCCGCCAGACGTCAAGCAGATTACGGCGCCCAAACTCACCGTAACGAACGTCGCGCTCGGCCCGGTAGCGGCGCCGCACAGTCCAGTCGGGCAACAGAATGCGCCGGCGGCAGAGCGGTACTTCGGGAGGAGGACTGAAACCAGGGGTGATCCGCCGCCGATAGTCCCGACCCAGCTGGTCCACCAGGGCCGCCTCCAGCAGGTCCGGAGAACGCCGCGCTTCTCGGTAGAGCCGAATCAAACCTAGGGACGAGGCAGCCGTGGCCGCGGCAGCAGCCCGGCCGGCTCGGCCGCCACTGCCTCCCCTGTTGCGAGCGAGGAAGGCCGCCGTGGCGAGTTGGACTGCCAGTGCCTGGAGCGGCAATTCCGAGACTGGGAGGCCGAAGGCAAACGCCGCGAGCGACCACTTGCCGCGGCGAGCGTACGGTCTCAACGCATTCGCGGTGGTGGCGGCGCCGGCCGTACTGGCCGCCAGGAAGCAGATGCTCCGCGGCATGCTCAGATCCTCCATTCTGGTCGGGGAGACTCGGCCCGACGGTAGCCGTACCGGCCCAAGGGCCGAGCAGGCACCCGGCTGGTCGTGCTACTGGACCCTAGCTGGGGGGCGGGACTCGCCTGTCAATAGCGACTCTTCGCAATCGCGGAGTTCCCGAAATTGCTAGAAAAAGGCGAAGTTCTGCAGGAGATTTCTCCGGTCGGTGGCGGGGTTCCCAAGCGGACCTGGAGTCGGTCAATACGTTGATTTATTCACTGCTCCAGCGTCGAGGAATTGGGAAGTGCTTGGGGTTTCGTAGGGACAGCAGTGGCGAAGTTTGTCGATGATACCCATATACCTCTGAGGGTCTCACTTTAACTATTCACAACGTCACTAGGAGCAAGTCTTACATGTCTTATTCGGGACCTACATCGCATCGTCCCGCTGTATGTGGGGTCGGCTGCGTAACTGGATATGGATGGGGCGCCGAGGCGCTCTGGAAGGGAGTCTTGACCGGTCGTTCCGCGGCCAGGCAGGTGACCATCGACGATTACACGTTTCTCGCGGCCACGCCTCAGGACGAGGGTGTCCTCGATGATCACCCATCTCGCTACGGTCGGGCTCTGTTCGCGTCGACTCGTGAAGCAGTGGCCGATGCCCGCCGCCGCGGGTGGGTTCCCGGTCGCCGGGTCGGCATGATTGGGGCTGGTTCTCTGGGGGACGTCGAGTATCGGCGACGCTATCTGCGTCAGCATGGCGGTCGCCTACGCAACCGCGACTATCTGGGTCTCATGCCCTCCACGGCACCAGCGATGTTGTTAAAGGATCTTGGTCTGTCTGGCGGGCCCGTGATGAATATTCAGGCGGCTTGTGCGGCGACGAATATCGCCATCGTGATGGCCAAACTCTGGCTGGCGACGGGCATGGCCACGGATGTGATCGTGGCAGCAAGCGACTTCTCGGCCGTCCCGGAAGACGTGGCGCAGTTTCGGAGAATGGGCGCCCTGGCAGCAGCCGGGGACCCACTGCTCGTCTGCCGGCCGTTCCAGTCCGGGTCGAAAGGGTTTGTGGTGGGCGAGGCCGCGGCCACATTAGTCATGTCGTCTCGGGTAGACGACCCGTACGGCCTCGTCCTGGGCGGAGCCATGGTCCAGGATCCGTATCACCCGATCTCCATAAACCCGGACCTGACCGGTCTCGTCAATACCTTCGAATCAGCCCTGCTCGCCGCCGGAGTCGGGCGGGAAGAGATCACCTATCTCTACACGCACGGGACCGGAACCGCCCAAAACGACGCGGCCGAGATCGGCGTGGCCGAGAAGGTTCTGGACCCAACCGCGACCTTCCTGGCCACCAAGCCCCTTACCGGCCACTGCCAGGGCGCGTCGGCCGGCGTCGAGACCATCCTGGCGATGCTGGGCTTTGTCCACGACGTGATGCCGTCGGTCGTGCCCGTGGAATCGCCGTATCGGGCCTTGGCCTCGGGACCGTTGCCGCGGCGGCCCGGCCTGGTAATGAAGTCAGCGCTGGGTATGGGGGGGTTCAACTCCGCAGTCGTGCTGGCGCCCGTGGATTAAGGGCAGAGCCGCGAATGGCCTCCGCCGACGCACACGCGATGATTCGCCCATTCGGGCATTTCGGACCGGCGGCCGGACTCGTTTCCAAAATTTCTTCTAAAGGCGCGCCGGGGGCATACCGACGCGGAATTGGTGACAGCGGTTGGGCGAACATACTCGGCTGAGCGGCCGGCAGGCTGGCGAGCCACCCGGCGACAGCGCTGGTGCGGTCTGTGGTTAGCACTGGGCTCCTGAGCGAGGTGACCGCGTCTGCCGCTGTCGCGTTGATCTCTGTTCCCGCTGTCGGGCCCTTCTGGCCAGAAGTGGCCCCAAAGGATCACGTGGGGGACGACTGGGGCCGGCCGGATCTGCACCAGGATCGGTGGGAGCTGGCGTGTGGGGCGCTCGCCCTGGCCTCGTTCGAAATGGGCCCCGACCAGTCGCTGCGCTCGACGACAGAGCTCCGCCAGCTGTGCGGGTTGTCGCCCGATCAGCCCCTCGACAGGCTGGCGGATCTTCTCGAACGCGTGGCGGTCGAGGAACGTCCGGCCGTCCTCCACACCCTCACCGCCCCGGTCAGCGCGGGATCGACAATCGAACTCAACGTCCACCTCATCCGGGCTGACGGCGAGATGCGGTCGGTAACGCTCCGAGGGAAGTGGGTCAGGGGGCCGGGCAGTCCAGTGCTGGTGGCGGTGGCCCTGGAGCGGCCCGAGACGGAGGCGCAGCGGCTGGCCGACCTCGGCCAGCGTTACCGATCTCTAGCCGAAGTGAGCCCGGACATCATCGTGGTCCACCAGGACGGCGTGGTCGTATACGCCAACCCGGCTACGTTGCAGCACCTACGGGCCCGGGATGCCAGTGAGGTAGTGGGGCGGTCAGTGCTCGATTTCTTCACGGCCGAGTCGAAGCGGGCATTCCTCAACCGGGTGTCGACGATGGAGGAGACCGGGGGTATCGCCGCCTTCTTCGAGGAGCGGATCGTCGCCCTGGATGGCACGGTTATCGACATCGAGGCCACATCCATCCGGACCTCCTGGTCGGGACGTCCGGCGTATCAGGCGGTCGCTCGGGTCATCACTGACCGCAAGGCGGCCGAACGACAACTTCGCTACCAAGCCGCCCTGATCGACACCGTCTCCGACGCCATTATCGTGTGCGACGGCACAGACCTCGACGATATGCGGGTGGTGTCGTGGTCGAAGGGCGCGGAGTCGGTCTACGGCTACGCTGACGAAGAGGCTCAGGGCCGGTTGTTGAGTGAAGTGACCGGCCTGAATGGATCCGCCAGCCGAGCGTGGTGGGCGCAGGTGCTCCGAAGCGGTGCCGGTGCCTATGAGACCACGCACGTTCGTCGCGACGGCACGGGATTTCCCACCCACGTATCGGCCACGCTGATCCGGGGCGACAGCGGCGCCCCGAGCGGGGTGATCACGGTGTCCACCGACGTCTCCCAGCGTGCCGCGGCAGAAACGGCCAGACGTCAGCTGGAAGAGCGTTACTCGGCGGTGGTCGCCGCCCTGGAGGAAGGAATCATCCTCATCGGCGCGGACGGCCGCATCCAGGCCGTCAATGGCGCGGCGGAACGGATCCTCGATGCCCCGACCGAAGTTCTGGTCGGGTCCCGCCTGGCGGACGGACCGTGGGTCGCTGTCCAGGAGGACAGTTCGCTCCTACCTGCTTGGCGATGGCCGCCGGAGGTCACCTTGCGGACGGGTCAATTTCAAAAGAACCAGGTCATTGGATTGGTCAGAAGCAACGCTACTACCTGGATTTCGGTCAACTGCCGTCCTCTCGCCGCCACGACCGGGCCAGGCTGCCAGGTGGTGTGCTCGCTTTCTGACATTACGGCGGCGAAGGCCGCCCAGGACCAGCTTACCCACGCGGCCACCCATGACGCCCTCACAGGTCTGCCAAACCGGGCCGGAATCACCAAGCACCTGGCTCGATTGGCCCAGGAGAACTGCCGGGACGTGTCCGTACTATTCGTTGATATCGACCGGTTCAAGGACGTCAACGACTCGCTCGGGCACCGCGCTGGCGACGAGCTTCTGTGTCGGCTCGCGGCGCGCATCTCCAAGAGTGTGCGGGCCAATCTCGACGTCGTGGGCCGGCTGGCAGGGGACGAGTTCGTGGTGATATGCCGCAATCTCGACCGGTCCTCGGCGGTCGAATCGCTGGCCGCCCGTCTGCTCGGCCTTATCCAGGAGCCGATCGTCCTTTTCGACAGCACGGGGTCCGAACGAGCCGTCACCACCAGCGCATCGATCGGGATAGCCCACCTCGCTGAGGGCGCGTCACCCGAAAGCGCCCTGGTGGATGCCGACGCCGCCATGTACGCAGCCAAGGAAAACGGGCGTTCCCGGATCGAGGTCTTCGACGAGCCACTCCGCCAACACGTTCTGCAACGCCTGGAGATCCGCGAGGACCTGCGCGGCGCCCTCGCCACCCACGGGCTGGGTCTGGCCTATCAGCCGATCGTGAACCCCAGCGGCGCCCTCACCGGGTACGAAGCACTGGTCCGCTGGGACCATCCGACTCGCGGCAAGATATTGCCTGGCGAGTTCATTCCCGTCGCCGAAGATACGGGACTTATCGTCCCGCTCGGAGCCTGGGTGCTAGCGGAGGCCGCCGCGACCGCGGCCCAGTGGGGCGCCTCTTTCGATGGTCCCTACGTCTCGGTGAACTTGTCCACCAAGCAGATCGCCGACCCGGGTCTGGTGCCGATGGTCAAGGACATTCTGGCCCGCACGCACCTGCCGCCGCGATCTCTCATGTTCGAGATCACCGAAAGCGCGGTGATGCGGGATGCGGAGTCGGCGGCGACTATCCTTGGGGCTCTCAAATCTCTTGGTGTCATGCTCGCCATCGATGACTTTGGAACCGGTTACTCATCCCTGGCCTACCTTGACAAGTTTCCCGTCGATGCCCTCAAAATCGATCGTTCGTTTGTCGCCATGCTGACCGAGTCGGCCCTGGAGCCAACCCTCATCGCCGGTATTGTTTCGCTGGCCCACTCCCTGAATCTGGTAGTCATCGCGGAAGGCGTCGAGAACGAATATCAAGCCGAGACGTTGATTGGCCTCGGCGTCGACGCCCTGCAAGGGTATTTGTACGGCCGTCCGGCGCCCCTCAAATTCGTGACCGGCGCGCCCGGCGGCATCCTGACACCACCGGACGCGGCGCAGACCGGACCCGCCCGAGCCTGGCCAGGGGAAGACCTCGTCGACCCCGGGCAGTCCGGGGACTGGGGCTTGGCGTTGGGACTTGCCAGCTGTTCCTAGCCCGCTGGCAACCTCGGTCCGGCGTGGAGCAGTCCGCCAACCGGCGTCGGCAGCGCCCCGGGGAATAGGACGATCGTTCGCCTGGTTGGCCGGCCTGGTGGCCTGCCGTATCTTGCTCATATCCGGGAGCCTGCGGGCGACGTCCACCAACACAGCCGTTTTGCGTACAGCCGCTGAGCTGACACCCGCCGACGTCGAGGCCGCGCTCTACCAGGATCTGGCCGCCCTCCCCGCGTTCAACCCTGACGCCGAGGCCGCCGTTCCGCCCGGCCCCGCAGAGCTGCGGGCCCAGATCCACGCCGCCGGGGCGATGATGTTCTCGGTTCCGGAGTATGCCGGCGCCCTACCCGGAGCCTTCAAGAACCTGCTCGACTGGACGATCGGAGACGACCAGCCCGGTTCTATCTACAACAAACCGGTGGCCTGGATCAACGCATCGCCCCGGGGCGCCGAAAGTGCGCACGCTGAGCTGCGCCGGGTCCTTGAGTATGCGCATGCTGCCATCGTCGAGACGGCAGCTGTTTCGATTCCCGTGACCGAAGCCATGATGGGTACTGACGGGTTCGTCGCTGATCCGGCGTCCCGACTCGAGATCGCCCAGGCCGTCGCCATCATGAGCACCTATGCGTGCAAGGGCGCGGTGCCGGCAGTCTGAGTACCGAGCTCACCGCCGGCGGGCGAGGTGTGTCTGCCCGCAGACCCGGACAACCCACCGTCGCGGCGCAAGTAGGGCAGACGGCGCATACCCGGCAAGGTGACCAGATCATGAACGATCGGTGAACAACCTGACTATGGTGACCTCCTCGTGGAATGGGCCGTGGTGTTGGAGGGGCGTCCGGCCCCGGAAAGTGTCCTGCTTGTCCTGGCGGAGCGCCAGGAGGCGGAGACCATCGCCGCCGAGGTGCGCAAGAAGGGTCACCGGGTCGTGGTGCGCCCGTATCGGCCCGAGCTGAGGGACGACGAAGGGGACGCCCGCTGATGGAATCATCCGGGCTGTCCCCACCCCCGACTCGGCCCGAGGCGCCACCTACTCGGAGTCGGGCGGATCGGGCCCGTCGCTGGTCGTTCCGGGCAGGGCGTAGAAGAGCGCAACGACCGCACAGATGGCGAGCGTGAGATAGGGGCTCAGCAGTGCCGCCGGCGTCGCGACGGCGTACGGCAGCAGACCCGCCGCGTTGCGCCGCAGCACCACGGTCCGGACCTCGGGTGTCAAGTTGGCCTGAAGCAGGTGCTGTTTGGCGACCAGCAGGTGACGCTGCATGGCATAGAAGGCCAGCCCCATCACCAGAAATGAACCACTCCACACCGCCGCCGCCAGCGTCTCACCGTGGGGTTGGGTCAGATATTCGGCCATAAGTGCCGTGGAGAAGGGCAGCACCACGATGGTGAGCAGCAGCACGAGGTTGAGCACCAGCACCGAGTGCTCGACCCGAGCGACGCGACGCAGCATGGCGTGGTGATTGATCCAGATAATGCCAATCGTCAGGAACGACACCACGTATGCGGCGTAGTTCGGCCACTGCTCGGCGAGATTGTGGGCGAGAGTCCCCGGCCCAGCCGGGCTCGGCACGCGCAGATCCAGAGCCAACAGGGTGATGGCAACTGCGATCACCCCGTCTGAGAACGCCTCAAGGCGCGTCTTGCTCATACGGCAACCGATCCGAAGGACGACGGGGACCCCGGGCCGGGGGGAGGGGCCCGGGGTCACGGCCGCAACGCCTCCTGCCGGCCCGAGGAGGGATACGGCGGGGCGCCCCCCCATACAACCTCAACTCCGGCGGCAATCGTGTCACGAGAGGATGAACATTCATCTTGACCCACGCAGCAGCTCGAACGGGCCCGCGTCGATCTGGTCTTTCTTGACGAACTGTTCGTCCATATGGCGAATCCCCGGGCAGTGTATAGCCAGGCGGCTGCGCCCGATTCCCGCCCCGCTGTCGGGGCGGGAAGGACCCCAGGCCGCGCCAAAATCCGCGGGGGCGGACAAGGACAACAACGGGCAGCTGGCGGCCCCAGCCGCTCTCGTCGCCGAACTGCTCACTCGGCCCCGGGCCGGGCGGGGTCCGACTCGGGCGACGGGCTGGCGGGTGGATCTATCGCAACCGGGTGGCTGATCATGCGGGCGTTGGTGTCGAACAGCTGCAATTCGCCCGGGGTGCAGACATGGCGCACTACGAAGGCGCGCTGGCCGATGCGCCAGAGTCCTTCGCCCTGGGCGAGTTCGGGGAGCTGATCGGCCTCCACGGCGGCCAGGCCCAGGACCCGGCGAGCGGCGGTGGCTTCGTCGTAGGGTTCGTTGTAGAGGATGCGCGTGGCGGTGTCACCCAGGAGGCCCTGGGCCAGGCCGCGGGATTGGGAGCCGGCGTCCCCGACGGCGTCCAGGTCGGAGAGGCGGTGCACGATCAGCAGGTTGGCCAGGCCCCACGCCCGGGACAACTTCCACTGGGCTTGCATGCGAGCCAGCAGCGCGGGCTGGGCCATGAGCCGCCAGGCTTCGTCGTAGACGACCAGCCGCTGCCCGCCGGCCGGATCGCGCAAGACCGCCTCCATCCAGGTGGAAGCGCACGTCATAATCAGCCCGAGCAAGGTATCGGAGCCGGTGACGTGGGAAAGGTCCAGGCTAACGATCGGCAGGGTGGGGTCAAGGGCTACGCTGGAACGGCCGTCGAACAGTCCGGCCAGGTCCCCATGAACGAGGCGGGCCAGGGCATGGGCGGCCTGGCGTCCGTCGGCGCGCAGCTCGGCCACGCTCGAACCCCGCCACTGCTCGGCGGGATGGAAGAGGGCGTCGACCAGGGCGGGCAGGACGGGGGTGGCCGCCGCGGTTCGGGCGTACACCAGGGCGGCGTCTAGCGCAGTGCGTTCCACCGATTGGAGGGGGCGGCCCAGGGTGGCCTCGGCCAAGGCGGCCAGCAGGTTCATGCGACGCTGGGCTACCTGGGCCTGCCAGGCCGTGTCGTCCACGTCGGCCGGGCGGGGGCCCTCGTCGAGGGGGTTCAGCCGGGCGGGCCGGCCCACCCCGAGTTCGATGACCTGGCCCCCCAGGGCGCGCGCGACCGGGGCCCATTCCCCTTTGGGATCGCCCGGCACGTACACCCGGCGGCCAAAGGCGATGCAACGGGCCGCCAGGGACTTGGCCAGCGTGGACTTGCCCCGGCCGATCTGGCCGGCCAAAAACAGGTTGGGGTTGGTCAGCACACCCCGCTCGTAGAGCACCCAGGGGTCGTAGCAAAAGGCCGTACCCGACCAGGCGTCCTGGCCGATGAGGATGCCCGCTGAGCCCAACCCTTCCTCGGCCAGGAACGGATAGGCGCCGGCCAGCACCTCGCTGGTGGCGCGGTGGGCGGTGAGGCGCAACGACCACCAGGGCCGCCCGGCTTCGGGGCCGAGTTGCCCCGGGCCGGCAGATAGGGGGACCGGCGCCGGTCGGCCCGGGCCGCTTCCATCCGGGCTCGCCGCTCGGCCATGAGCTGGCGGCGGGCGTCCGCCTCGACTTGGCGGGCGGCCCGCAGCTGGGCCCGCACCAGCTTGGGGTGGGCTGCGGGCACGTAGCCCGCCAGGCCGTGCACCCGCCCCTCGTCACCCGCAAAGGGGGGCGGCGGCGGCTCGGCCTCCGCCTCCTCGGCGGGAGCATCAGGTCGGATTCCCCAGGCCACGTTGTCCCCTTGCCGGCGCCGGCGGCCCATCAGAAGGCGGTGCGGGCCAACGGGAGTGCCGCCAGGATGAACCCCTGCGCCTGATGGCCGTATAAAGGGCGCACGTCGCAGGCGGCCTGGGCCGCGGCCCGCAGGACGGTCGCCCGGGCCGCGTCGAGCAGATCGCGGCTGGCAGCCGTAACCGTGATGAGCCCGGTGAACTCCACGTCGGTGTGGCCGGCGATCACGGAGCGTTCGCGGTCCAGCAGGTCCTGGTACTCATGGGCATCCGCCAGATCAGCCAACTGGCCCACCCGGGCCTTCTGGGCCTGATCGGACATGGCCTCGGTTTTTTCTTTGCGGATCTGGCGCAAGGCCTCCTCTGAAGGCCGCGGGCGGGCGATCACGCTCAGAGTGCGGCGCACACCCGGGGCGAAAATGACCGGGTGCAGGAAGTCAGGGGGCACGTCGATACGCGGCCATTCGCTGACCCACAAAACGCTCGACCAGGCCGAGTCGTGACGCAGACAATCCCAGTGCTCGCTCAGGGCTACCGGGCCGGCTACCCCCAACTGCGCGCCCGCACCCCCGTGGACGTCCACGGTCACCGACGGCTCGTAGGTCGCCCGGATCAGGGCTGCCAGCTCCGCCTCCCCTAGCCATGCCCCCACCGTCAGGCCGCACTGGCGCAAGGCGTCGGCCAGGGCCGTCATGTCCTGGCGCAGCACGGCCGCGCCGCCACCAACGCCGCCGCCCGCGGCCTTGACCGCCCGGGCTGCCGCCCGCAGGTTCAAAGCGATCGCCACCGTGGTGCGGTGCGTCGACGACCCCAGCCGGGCCTGATCCAGGAGAGCCGCATATTGTTCGGCTGCCCAGCCCCCCTGGGCGCGGCTCTGGGCCGCAAACCAGGCCACCGGCCCATCGCCCGGGTCGGGCACCGTGGCCTCGGTCACCTGGAGCGCAGCCAGCGTGCCGGACTGGGCCAGGCTGGCCAGCACCCGCCCCCAGCGCGACACCCGTTGGGCCCGGTCGTCGCGGTCGAGAAGAACGAAGGCGGGATGCGACACGGACAGCACCGCCGTGAGGGTGCGCCGGTGCGGGTCGTGGATAAGCGCCGCCCCACCGGGTTCGTCGATGTAAAAGCGCAGGGCCGCACCATCGCCGCCCAGTGCGAGCGTGCCAGCCGGCCGGGGCCTCGTGATCGTCGCCCGATACTCGGTCTGGCGGGTCTGGCGCCGCCCCCAAAACTGCACCGCCGTGGGCGCCCACTCGATGGCAGGGCGCCCCGCCACCCGCACGAACGCCGTGGCCAGCAGTGGCCCCCACAGCACCGCCGAGATGACAAAGCCCCGGCCGGTCCCGGCCACCAGGCCGGCGATCGCCACCGCTGCAGCCGCGCCAATCACCACCACGCGGGACGTAGAAAAGCCCAGGAGCAGACCCCGGGTGGAGCGACGCCCGAAGCGGACGGTAGCGGGCTCGATGCCGGTGCTCATTCGGTCCTCTCCCTGTTGGCGGTCGGCGTCGGCCACGGCGGCGCCGGTGACGGCTTGGGCGCGGCCGGCGAGCGGACCTCCTCATCGGAAACCAGTGCCGGTGAGGCGGGGGCTGTCGGGGACGGCCACGTTGAGACCGCCACGGACGCCGGCGCGACGCGGCCATCGAAAGTCGCGGCAGCCCCTTGAGACGGGCCGCCCCGCCACCCGCCTGGACCGCTCGACGGCGACGACGCCGCATCGGCGGCGGAAGAGGTGGTTGACGGCACCGCCCGGGCCGGGGCCGCCTCACCTGGGCGCGCCGCGGCAGTGTCCTCTCCGGCGCCGCGGGCAGCCCCCGCAGACGCCGCCGCACCGTTGGTCGCCGCCGCCGCTCCGTTCGTCGCCGCCGCGCCGGTCGTCCCCGTCGCTCCGTTCGTCCTCGCCGCCCCGGCCATCCCGCCCGCTGTAGCTGGGCCCGCCGCCCGGGTCGCACCGGCGCCGGCCCCGGCCAGGGCGCCGGCGCCGCCGGTCACCCAGGGCATCGCCTTCTGCGGGGCCTGAACCGCCTTGTGCGCTCCGGCCGCGGAAGTGGAAGCGAGGCCGTGGATCTGGTGGAACTGGTCCCCCGACCAGTGCACGAGCTTGAGGGCGAGCCAGGGGGCAAAGCCGGCCACGGCCAGCACGAGTAGGCCCGATACGGCTTGGGTGGCGCGTTGCGTGGTGCCGCTGCCCGTCTGGCCCACACCCTTGACCAGCATGTCGAGGCCGACCACGAAAATGATCACCAGGATCAACTTGGACACGATCAACGCCACCGTGACCTCGATCCAGCGGCGCACCCACGAGGCGGTGATGTCGGCGAGCGACCCCGCGAACGCCAGCGGGGCAAACACCGCCGAGATGACGATCAGCACCTTGCGCACCGTCAGCGCCGCCCACACGAACGCCACGGCCACCAGGGCGGCCATGGCAAAGATGATGATGGCCGCCGGATTCGACGACGCCTGCGAGATCGTCGAACCGGCCAGGATGGCGTGCCCCAGCTGAGGCAGGGACTGCCCGGTCGCGGCCTGCACCACTCCCGCTGACAGGGCGTCCACCGCGGCCAGCAGCACGTTGGTGGCGCCGATGGCGATCCCCGCCCCGATGAACGCCACCACCAGCCCTTTGACGGCCCGGCCCAGACCGCCCGGGTCACGCCGGACGGTGGACACCATCACCTGGATCACGAACAGGCCCACCGCCACGGTCACCGCGATTGTTGCCACAATCCCCAGGTCCAGCTGGAACCCGGTCCCATCCAGGCGCACCGCGGTGGCATCAGTCGTTTGGGCCCAGAGCCAGTTGACCGCCGAGTCGGCGGCGTTGCCGAAGTCGTGGGCGATCGACGAGAAGGCGTCGCCGGCTGCCGTCTTGGCCAACGACTCGGCGCAGCCAACGGGATTCCAGGGCGCGCAGGCCATTACTGCTCCTGCCAGCCGGATACGGCCACAGTGCCGTATCCGTCATGCCAGCGGGCGCTGCCCACGATGATCTGCACGCTGAACCGGTGGGTGCGGGCACCGCGGGCCTCGTAGACGGTCAGCGACCCGGACACGTCCTCCTCGGTCATGCGCACGTCCGTCGGCTGCCACCCCGCGGCCGTCATCTGCGCCCAGCCGGGATCCAGCTGCACCAGGATGCCGCTCACCCTCTGGCGCACGCCTGTCCTGGCGGCCGCGGCCCACCCGGCCCCGATGGGCAACGGCGTGGGCTGCCCGCCAAATAGGGCCGGATCCAGCACGGAAATGCTGAGCACTTTGTCGGCCACCGACGCGGGCACTCCGGGGAGCAACTCCGGTGCCTCCTGGGCCTGCAGCCAGCCGGCCAGCGCCGCCCGGGACTGGTGGGCATAGTCCACGTTCAGTAGTCCAGCGACGAACGCCTCGGCCCAACGCTCCGGCGTCACCTGCACGGCCAGCGGCGGCCAGCCCCCCGCCACGGCGGGCTCCGCCACCTGTAAGGCCTGGGCGGCAGCCATGCCCGGCAGAGAACCCAGATTGTCATTGAACGCCTGGTCATACTGCTGCTGGGCTGGCGACCCGTTGGGCAGGGCGATGACCGGCGTGTGCCACACCAGGCCCGGCCCGGGCGTCGAGCGGACCGCTGTCGAACCAGACGCCGGCGCCGCGGCGGGAGCGGGCGAGGCGGCGACCTGAGTCGGGCGCCCCTGGTGCCCGCCAACCAACCCCGCCAACCCCACACTGATCACGACCAACCAGAACGCCACCGCCAGGCCAATGAGCAGGCGCCGGCCCCACCCGGACGGCGGCGGCCGACCGAAGCCGACGTGGGGCGGGCCGGTGACCCGCTCCAGCAGGGCTCGAGTCACAGGTGGGATCCGGCCGAGGAAAAGAAGTTGATCAGGGCCACCGCCCCGCCGGTCAGGCCAGCTGCCAGAAACGACACCAGCACCCCGGTCTTGGCCCGCCCAGCCAGGACGGGATTGGCCGAATGCGAACCCACTGCCCAGGCCGCGGCCGAAATGGCCAAGCCGGCCAGCGCGGCGATCAAGCCGATGGTCAGCAGGGCGCCGACGATGTTTTGCAGTTCACTGATTCCCGGCAGGCCTGTCGAGTTGGGCGAGACATTTACCCCGGCCGCCACCAACGATGCCGACATGATGTTGTTCCTCTCTTTGCTCAGGGCCCACGCGGGCCTCGTCACCTTGACGACCTTGCCCAGGGTTCACAGCCCCGGCGCAGGATCGACCACACCGTCGAGTCCGCCCGACGTGAACGCCTGCCAGCTCTGGACTGCCACCCCCATCTGCGGGTCGATGGCGCTCTCGACCAGACCGTCCCCAAGGTAAACCCCGACGTGGCCGGGGAGCCCCGGGCCGGGCGCGTCCGAGCCCGGCACCAAGACCAGATCTCCCGGTTCGGCCAGCGCGGGCGCCACGGGCTGGCCCTCGTGCAACTGGTCGACCGTGTAGTGGAGCAGGGCTACGCCCGCCACGGCCCACGCTTTCTCCGTCAATCCCGAACAGTCGTAGGCCGTTGGACCCGCTCCACCCCACACGTAAGGCCGCCCCAGCTGGGCCAGGGCGAACGCCACCGCGGCCGCGTGACCCGGCGGAGTGCCGGCCGGAATGGCATAACCGGCCGGCAGACCGTGCGCGGCGGGCGAGCCGGCCAGACCGCCCGGCGGGCCCTGACCGCACCCACCCGGCGCGTCACCATTTGCCACCACCGCTGCCAGCAGGGAAGCGGACAGCGGCCAGTTGGCCCGGTAATTGCTGCCATCGGCGAACGCCGAACGCTGTACGGCCTGCGCCCCCACCCACGGGGGCAGAGACCGCCAGCCCGGCACTTGCAACAGCCGGCTCACGAACATGGCCGTCGCCTGCGCCGGGTCCATCTCCTCACTCGCCGATCCCCACCCCTGCGAAGCTCGTTGTTGAAAAAGACCCAAGCTCCCTGCATTTCCAGGCTGCGGTCCCAAATCGACGAGGCCCGACTCGGTATAGGCCACCATCAGCGCAATGCGAGCCGTCAGCGGGTCTTCGGCCGCGTCCGCCATCGCCGTGGACACCACGGCCTCGGCATTGGCGGCCTGCTCGCCCGACAGCCCCCGCACCGGCCCCGAAACCGTGCACGACTGCGACAACTCCACCAAGGTCGCCAGCGCCGTGCTCGACGCGGGGCTGCTCAACGCCCCCGCCAACAGCGCCACCATTCCCACCACACCCATTATCCCGAGCAGGGTTGCGACCGCTCCTACCCGCAACGTACGCCCGGCCCGTTAACGAGATAATCGTCTCCCCGCATTTCCCGCCAAACCCATTGAAGAGGGCGACCAATTCCAGGGGAGCCCGCCACGGAATCGTCTCGTTAGCCCACGGGAGGCGGCCCGTGGTCTGTTCGGCCCGCCCGCCTATCCATCCACCACACTCGCCAAAGCAACCTCCATGGCCACCAGGAGAACCACCCGACCATGCCGATTATGGGGGTGAGGGACGACGCGTTGGTGGATGCTTCACCCCCTCTACCTTCGCCGTTTTACCTATGGTTACGGCCAGGAAAACACCCGGTTACCAGCAAAAGATCTTCGACCATTAAGGTGGCAAGCCGGGCGCGGACCCGACAGGAAGCTTTCCACGTAGTCTTGATGCGTATGGCTGTTCCCGAGTCACTAGAAGACGAGCGAAGTCCGGCTCCAAACGACATCGTCCGCACCATCGACCTGACCAAACGGTACGCCGGGACGGATTTTTTGGCCGTTGACCACCTGAACCTGAACGTCCCCCGTGGTGAGATTTTTGGCCTCCTGGGCCCGAATGGAGCCGGCAAGACCACCACGGCCGGGATGCTCACGACCCGGGTCATCCCGACCTCGGGAACGGCGCTCGTAGGTGGCATCGACGTGGTCGAACACCCGTCCGTCGCCAAGCAGCTCGAAGGCGTCGTCTCGCAGCAGAACACCCTGGATCGATCGCTCACGGTATGGGAGAACCTCTACTTCCACGGCCGGCTCTTCGGCATGCCTCGCCGTGAGTGCCGGGCGATCGCCGACGAGCTTTTGGAGAAGTTCCATCTGTCCAAGTGGGCCCAGGCGTCGGTGTACGCCCTTTCCGGCGGTATGGCACAGCGCTTGATGGTGGCCCGGTCAATATTTCATCGACCGGCTGTGCTGTTTATGGATGAGCCCACCGCCGGACTCGACCCCCAGAGCCGGCTGGCGTTGTGGGACATCCTGCTGGACTTGAACGCAGACGGACAGACCATACTGCTCACCACTCACTACATGGAAGAAGCGGACCGCCTATGCCGGCGGGTGGCGATCATGGACCACGGCCGCATCCTGGCCCTGGACGCACCCGGCGACCTCAAAGCCAGCGTGGGGGCCGACACCGTCCTGGTTGTAAAGACCTCGGGGGACCTGGCAGCCCTCGCCACCCTCCTCCAGGACCACGTCGAAGCGGTGACGTACGCCCGCCAGGCGAACGGAGCCGTCGAAGCGCATGTCAAGGAGACGCCGGGTCTGGTGCCAGAAGTGGTTCGCGTCGCGGAGTCCAATGGCTTCAAGGTCCTCGACCTGTCCGTCACCGAGCCTACGTTGGAAACGGTGTTCATCAATCTGACCGGAAGGGATCTACGGGACTGATGGAAGTGAAAGTGCGTTCTGCGCGGCCGGGTAGCATCGTCACCGAGGTTCGGCCGGCCCATGTCGCCGGTCGCCAGGCCCTGGTTGGTCTCCTACAGCGCGACCTGACGGTGTTGAGAAAGAATCTGGGCGAGTTCGTGACTCGCACCTTGGTCCAGCCGTTTCTGCTCGTGTTCGTCTTTCTCTACGTGTTCCCGACCATCGGGCAGGGCGTCGGAGGGACGCCCCGACCAGGAGAAACCGTGGCCCAGGCCGAATCGGTCTTTGCCACCATCCTGGTGGCCGGGGTCGTCGGTATTGCGGTCATGTTCCAGGGCATTCAGGCGGTGGCCATGCAGATGGCCCAGGAGTTCGGCTTCACACGCGAGATCGAGGACCGCGTCCAGGCGCCGTGCCCGGTGTGGCTGGTGGCCATGGCCAAAGTGTTCTCGGGGACCATTCAGGGCTTGATCGCCGCTCTCATCGTTTTCCCGGTCGCAGCCCTGATCCACGCCAAGGGAGTTCACGCCCACCTCACCGTCAACTGGCCGGTCCTGTTGACCGTGCTGCCTCTGGCCTGCTTGACGTTCTCGGCTCTCGGACTGTTTCTCGGCACCAAATTCGAGCCTCGCAACCTGGGATTGATGTTCGGTTTTGTGGTCCTCCCGATCACTTTTCTCGGAGGCACGTATTACGCGTGGACCGCGCTGCGCCCGGTGCACGTCGGCGGCTTCCATTGGCTGCAGACGCTGGTGCTGATCAACCCGCTCATCTACGTCACGGAGGGCATGCGAGCTGCGCTGACAAACGCCAAGATATTCCCCGACCCCCACCACGCCCATATGCATCTGTACGTGATCTACCCGGCGCTGTTCGCCGCCTTAGGGCTCTTCCTGTTCCTGGGACTGCGGGGCTTCCGCCGCCGGGTGCTGACGTAACGATCCGGCTGGGCGGGGCCCGGTAGGACAACCCGGCCCGGCGGGGACCAGCCCGGACCGGCGGGCTCCGGCTTGCCGCGCCCGGAAGTGTCCACCCTTCGCGGCCCGCCGGCCTGATCGCGCCAAGCATGGACGCCGGAACGCGCCCACGGGCACAGATTGCTCCACACCTCGCGCCCATCAGACAGGCGGCGCGAAGCGTGGACGCTCTTGTGCCCGGGGCGAGCCGAATAGCGCGATGGCGCGGCCAGTGGCGGTCTCGACGGGAGACGTCGTCAGCCCAGCCGGTTGAGCGTGTTCGACCCGTCGTCGACGAAGTACAGGCCGTGGCCGCCCGGCACCAGGGCGATGCCGAAGAGGGTGCCGGCACCGGGCTGCGTCGGCGGGGTCATCGGCGTGGTGTCAAGTGGCACCACTGAGACCTGGGTGCCGAAGGGAGTGGTTTCCACGGCGTTGCCGTCCAGGCTGTTCACCGTGACGATGTCGCCGTTGGGAGCGACCGTCAGCCCCAGCGGGCCATTCAGGCCGCCACCGCTGGACACGGGGAAACCCGAGCCAACCAGGGGTCCTGGCAGGAAGAACGGCTCCGGGATGGCCGTGATCTGATTGTCCAGGGTGTCTGCCACGTACAGCACCCCACCGTGGGCACCCAAACCCACACCGGTCGGGCCGATCACCAGGGCAGCCGGGTCCGTGCGTTCCGGAAAGCCCGACGCCACCACCGTCTCGGAATCAACATGGGGGATGCGGGCACCGAGATCGAGCACCACGCGTACCACCGTGCCGTGATTGACCACCGTGTTATTGGCGTTATCCGCTGGGGTGATGCCATTGAGAACATTGGTCACGAAAAGAATTCCGTCGTCGCCGACCTGGGTGGCGGTCAGATCCCACGGGCCGTTGATGAGCCGGCCAGAAATGGTGCGCACCACGTGTCCGGAAGAGTTGAGGACGATCAGGCAACCTGCTCGGGCCGTCGCACTCGTCCCGTCCTTAGTCGGCAGACTCCCGACGACCACCCAGCCCGACGGGAAGACGGCGAGTGCTGTGGTGAGGCCCACGCCCCCTGGGCAAAGCCGAGAAGGCAGGTTGATGTCGGCGAAGACGGGCGCCGCCGCATTCATCGGCAGGCCTCCAGCTGGCAGCTCCACGATGGTGTGGCCGGTGCCCTGGGCGTTGCCGGAATTGTTGAAGTTGCTGATCAGAACGTCGCCTTTATGCAAACGCCCGACTGAGTTGGGCACCACGGCAACGCCGTACGGGTTGACGTCGCCGTTGCTCGGTACGGTCGACGCCACCGTGGTGATCCCCTGCGCCTGGAGGCCGCCCAGAAATGACACGGCGGCGCCGGCCCCAGGCCCCGCGACCAAAAGGGATAACCCCACGCCTAAAGCGCCGACGGCAAGCCCTGTCCAACGCTTCGCAGACCCTGCTCGCATCGAGTCCCTCCTCTCCGGGCTCCCTGCGCGGCAAAGCCCGACAATTGGTGTGATTACCTGCGTCGCGGCGAGGACTTCCTCCTGCCGCCCTACCCGCTTGGGCGTCGGCGATGGAAGCCGGCGCCTACTACGAGGCGACCAGGTCTGCAGCGCCGTCTGCGGAGACGGCCCCGGGCCGCGTCTGATGGTGGTGTCCGCGTGACCTCTAGCGATGAGATGACCTCTACTACGAGGCCGCCCACCAACAAGATTGCGCCTGGGCCAGAATCTTTCTCCCGAAACTGGCGAGGGGCCGGTCGACTCCGGCCGGGCACCCATCTTCACGCGATGAGGACTGGCCCCTGGCGACCGCATGGGATCGCATCCCCGTCGTCCGACGTCCACGCCGCGAGCTGCCGACGAGCGCAGCCAACAGGCGTGGACGCCAGGACGCGCCAACGGGCCGCTCGGCGTCCATGCCCGGCGTCCCGACTGGCTGGCAGCGTGAAGCATGCACGCCAAACCGACGCCGCCGATGCCGCCGCACGCCTCCGTCGTCCCCGACCCGTCTCGGATCGCATCGGCGCGTTACTAGAACCGACGCGGCGGAGTCTTGGCCGGCAGCCGGTGCTGCTAGGCAGCCGGCTCCGAGCAGTTGAACATCCACCTGACGCCGAAGCGGTCAAGCGTGCATCCCCAGTAGCCCCAGGGCATGTTCTGCATCCCGGTGGATTCGCTGCCACCATCGCTGAGCGAACCATAAAGCCGGTCGGTCTCGGACCGGGTGTCTGGCTCCAGGTTGATTGTTACGTTGTTACCGATCTTGAGCTGTTGCCCCATCGACTCCACCATGTCCGTACCCATGATCACGTGCCCGGCCAGGATCGGCAGCTCCACGTGGGCGACCAGCTTCTTGTCGGCATCAGAGAGTTCTGGCCCCTCCGGCCCGGCTGGCATGTCCCCCATGCGGAAGATGTCGCCCGTGATCTCCGTACCAAAGGCGGAGCTGTAGTATTGGAACGCCTCTTCGGTCTGTCCCTTGAAGTTGAGGTAGGTACTGACTCTACTCATGCGGGTTCTCCTCCGGATTGTCTCCGGAGCGACGTTGGTCCGGAGATGGTGTCTCGGATGGTGTGACGAATATCTTCATCGCAAATCATCGGGTCGATGCTGCGCTTTCGATGACGGACCAGTCTTCCACTCACTTGGATTCTCGCCCGCCTTCCGACGATACGGCTGGGCACACCGGACACGCCGACGCCCTACGTGAACTCTCGATGGACTGACAGCCCCCTGACGGGCGTCAGGAGTCCGTCAGGGGACCCCGCCAGCGATGGCCAATGGCTCGGCAGGAACGGTGATGCCACGGCCTCAGCGCCGGGACCAGACTCGGCAGGGCGAGAGCAGGACTGATGCTCGATACCTCCCCGGCAAACCGGCGTCGCCAGGGCCGCTAACGGCCCAGGGCGGTCATCAGATCGCGCACGTGCTCCTGGGTTTGTTCCAGCAGTGGTCGCAGCGCTTCGCTGACGTCGGGAAGACCAGCCTCGTTCGCCTGGGTGATGCGCTGGCGGTAGCGATCCAGCTGTTTCGACTCCAGACTCAGGTCCGCTTCCAGAGCCTCTCGGGAACCGTTCGTTGGTGGCACGGGCGGCACCGTCGTGGTCGGCGTGCCGCCCAGGAAAGCGACCTGTTCCGCGAGAATACGGGCGTGGTCCAGCTCTTGGATCAGATGGCGTTTCAGCTCGTCGACCACGCTCAGATACGCCGCGCCGGTGATCGTCGAAACGTGGTGTATGTATTGAACAAGCGACTGGTATTCGGTCCCAAGATCACCGTTCAACTCCTCAAGGAGTAACTCTTTATCCACCCGGCCTCCCCATGTACTGTCTGTCGTAAGCCACTGGACCGACTTACCCACTGGAGCCTGTTCTCACACGCGCACGCTTGCCCTGCGGCGACGCTATGAGGGCGGGCGGCGAGGCTCTGGTACACAGGGAAAACTCGAACGCCAAGACCGGGGTTGCTCCAGGAAGTGGGCCTCGATTCCGGCTGGGACCCGTCATCCGGTCGCTGGTCCGTCCACGACCTGACCAAGTCGCCGTGGCGCAGCGGTTGGTTTGTGCCCTCTAGACCAATCGTTGCGTCCAGATGAGAGCACCCGCGGCAGCGGCGATCAACATGACCAGGGCGATACCGATGAACCACTCGGTCACGTCGCGGTATTGCACGTCGTAGCCGACGGCCCGTCCGATCTCGTTGTACACGGTCTTGAGCTGACTGGCGCTTTGGGCGCTGAACGTGCGCCCACCGCTGCCAGAGGCAATTTGCGCCATGGCAGCCGGATCAGCCGGCACCGGAATGACCTCGCCGTCGATCGTGACCGTTCCGTTCGAGGTGCCGAACGCGATGGTGTTGATTTTCACCCCGGCGGCCTTGGCGGCGGCGGCCTCGCTGGTTGTCGAGGCAGTCGGAGACATCCCATTTTCTCCGATCGTCGGGGATCCGTCGCTCATCAGGACAATCGTCCCGGGGGCTTGCTTGTTGCCGTTGGCGACCGGGACTGACCTGATCGTCTGCAGCGACAAGTTGATGGCAGCCGCGGTGGCAGTTCCACCCCCGGCCTGCAAGCCGTTGATGGCAGCCAAGAGGGAAGCTCGGTCAGTCGTGGGGGCGACGTCCACGCTGGCGCCCGTAGAGAACGACACCAGGCCCACCTGGATCCCTTTGGGCAGCGCCTGCACGAAGTTGCGCGCTGCCCCCTGGGCCGCGGCCAGCCGGTCGGGGGTGACATCGGTAGCCACCATCGATCCCGACGTGTCCAGGGTCAGCACGACAGTAGCCCGTTGCTTGGGGGTACGGATGAGCCGGGCCGGCTGGGCGAAGGCGAAGACGAAAATGACCAGCGCCCCGAGGAAGGCGGCCGCCGGCAGGTGTCGCTGCCAGGCGGGCCGACGGGGCGCGACCGACGCGAGCAGGTCGACGCTGGAAAAGCGTACGGCGGCCCTCCGGCGGCTGTACTGCGCCACCAGGTATGCGGCGAGCAGGGCAAGGGGCGCGACGATGAACACCAGCCGCCAGGAGGCGAGGAACGTCATCGCTGAACCACTCTCTGGACCCGGGCGCGACGCTGCGCCTGGCGCGTTCCGATAAAGCGGGCGAAGTCGACGAGCCAGTCCCGGTCGGTTGACAAGTGGAGGTGCTCAGCTCGGGCCCGGATGACCGCGCTGCGGATCTCGTGGTACCGATTGGCGGCCGCGGCCTCGAACCGGGCCCGGAGCGCGGGAGAGTTGGTCTGCACGTGCAGGCGCCGGCCGGTCTCGGGGTCGATGACACCGAGGATTCCGACGTCAGGCAGCTGGAACTCCCGCGGGTCGGTGACGTGGACGGCGACGACCTGGTGGCGAAGCGCCAGCCGGGAAACCGCATGGCGCCAGTCGGAAGAATCGAGGAAATCAGAGACGATCACGACCTGGCCCCGCTGGCGCCGGTACCGACCGAGGCTGTTGAGGGCCTCGGCGAGGTCGGTTCCCGGTCCGGGCCGACCGTCAGCACGGGGCGTGTCGTACAGAGTCGAAAGGGCAGCCATAAGCGGCAGGCGCCCGCTGCGAGCCCGCACCCGGGTGAGGCTGTCGCCTCCGGCGATGAGGACCCCCATCCGGTTTCCATGGCGGGCGGTGAGAAAGCCGAAGGCGGCGGCGGCGGCCAGGACCAGGTCCCGCTTCTCGCAGTTGGCGGTGCCGAAATCCAGGCTGGCGGAGCGGTCTGCCACCACCCAGGTCTCCATCTCCCGGTCGGCGTCGGTGGTCCGCACGTGGGCCTCGAGAGCCCGGGCGGTGAGATTCCAGTCCATGCGGCGGGCGTCGTCACCGGGCTGGTAGAGACGAGCCCCGGCTCGTTCGCTGCCCGGGCCGGCAGCCACCGCCAGGTAGTCGCCGGTCAGCATCCCGTCCAAGCGGCGCACTACATCCAGTTCGAGCCGCCGGAGGGCGGCGGCCTTGGCGGCAACGGTCCCGGGCGGCGTGGAGGGCGGAGCGCCCGGCGTGGAGGGCGGAGCCCCCGGCGAGGCGGTCATGCCGCGCCGGGGGCCTGGGGAACGGGATACGGAGTAGTCGGCGGACCCATCTGCGGAGGCGCCCCGACAGCCGGCCTGGTGACATCCGGGCTCCCAGCCGACCGGGCCGCCTCGTCCTGGTGGGGAGCGATGCGGGGTTCCGGGACAGCTTGGAGGACGCGCCGGACCACGTCCTCGATGCCAATCCCGCCGGCCAAAGCGTCGTAGCTCAGCATGATCCGGTGGCGGAGGACTTCCGGCGCCACGTGGCGAACGTCTTCGGGCACGACGAAGCGTCGGCCGCGTAGCAAGGCCATGGCTCGGCCTGCCGAGAGCAGGCCCAGGGTGGCCCGGGGGCTGGCACCCAGATCGACCTGAGCGGCCAGGTCGGCTACACCCCACCGTTCCGGGTCGCGGGTGGCCATCACGAGCCGGACGGCGTAGTCAGCCACGGCGTGGTGGACAAATACTTCGTCGGCGGCGTGCTGCAAGGCGATGAGCTGTTCGAGGGTGAGCACTTGCTCGACGTCCGACCGGCCGACCAGCATCCGGCGAGCGATCTCCATCTCCTCCGGGTACGACGGATGCTCGATGACGACCTGCATCAAGAACCGGTCGCGCTGCGCTTCGGGTAAGGAGTAGACCCCCTCGGACTCGATGGGGTTCTGGGTAGCAAGGACCAGGAACGGTTCGGCAACCCGCCGGACCGAACCCGCGATCGACACCCGACCCTCGGCCATGATCTCGAGGAGGGCGGCCTGCACCTTGGCGGGCGCCCGGTTGATTTCATCCGCCAGCACGATATTGGCGAATACCGGACCCCATTCGATATCGAATTCCTCCTGAGATGGGCGCCAGATGCGGGTGCCGATGATGTCGGCCGGAACGAGGTCGGGCGTGAACTGGATACGCGAGAAATCGCCCCCGACCACCTGGGCCAGGGTCGAAACGGTCAGGGTTTTGGCCAGGCCCGGCACACCCTCGATCAGGCAATGGCCGCGGGCCAGAAGACAGACGAAGGTTCTCTCGATCATGCGGTCCTGGCCGACGATCACGCGCTTCACCTGGAAAAGGGCGTCCTCGAGAAGCGCGGCGTGGGCGGCCTGTTGCGGGTCGTTGGTCACGGGCGTCGACTGTGGCAGGCCAAACTGAGATCACCTTGGCCGTCGCCTGAAAATCCGCTGAAGACGGAGTCGGATGGGGCGCGCCGGTCTCACTTTGTCCGCTTTCGGGGCCATCTACAATCAGCCGTGATGGCCTATGACGAGGACCTAGCCACCCGCATCCGGGAGCTCCTCACCGGCGAGGTGGGTATAAGCGAGAAGAAGATGTTCGGCGGTCTGGCCTTTCTCATCAACGGGAACATGGCCATCGCCGCCAGCGGGCAGGGTGGGATACTGGTTCGCTCCGACCCGGCCCAAGCGGTTCCGAGCGGCGCCAGCCTGGCCGTCATGCAGGGCCGCCCTATGGACGGGTGGCTGCGGGTGGACGCCGACCGGTTGCGAAGCAAGCGTCAGCTCGCCCGCTGGACGGAGCTCGGCGCCGGGTTTGCCCGCTCGTTGCCACCGAAGCGGTGATGCACCCCGCGTCGCCCGCCCCCGTCCCGGTTGGCCGGCAACGTGGTATCACGAACACTGGAAGGGACCCCAGCAGGCAGACAAGGGAAACAGGGAACACAAGGAGGGACGATGACCGAGAGCACACCGCGCCCCCGACCGCCGATTCCGGTCGGGTTGAGCGATGAAGCAAGCCAGTACCTGACTGTAACGGAGCCATTCGGCGACAACCGGCCTCCGTCAGATCTCACCGATATCGACGGCTGGTTGGGTTACGTCGCCGCCCGCAACCTTGTCATCGAAAAAAACCTGGCCGCCCGGCTGCCAGCCGACCTCCCGCTGGTAAGGGGCGAGTTCGAGATCGACGGGGTGCGCACCTACGTGCTCCGGCGCCGCGACGTGCCCGACGGACCCGCCACGCCCATCTATCTTGATATTCACGGCGGGGCTCTGATCTTCGGTGGAGGCGAGATCTGCCAGACCATGGCGTCCGCCGGAGCCCTGGGGCGGGACACGATCACCTGGGCCGTTGACTACCGTATGCCGCCGCTGCATCCCTATCCAAGCCCGCTCGACGACTGTCTGGCCGTCTACCGTCGCGCCCTCGATGAGCGTCCCCCCGAGGACGTTTTCGTCGGAGGTTCATCCGCAGGTGGCAATCTGGCCGCCGCTCTGATGCTGCGCGCCAAGGACGAGGGCCTCCCGCGGCCCGCCGCCCTGGTGCTGCTCTCGCCCGAGGTCGATCTGACCGAGTCGGGCGATTCCTTTCACACCAATCTCGGCATCGATCACGTCCTCCGCCCGCTCACACAGGTGAACTTGCTGTACGCCAACGGTCATGACCTGACGAATCCCTACCTGTCGCCGCTGTTCGGCGACGTCTCGGAATTCCCGCCCACATTCCTTCAGGCGGGGACCCGGGACCTGTTCCTGTCCAACACGGTCCGGATGCATCGCAAGCTGCGGGCGGCCGGCGTCGATGCCGACCTCCACGTCTTCGAGGCCATGCCCCATGGCGGTTTCGGGGGCGCACCCGAAGATCGGGAGATCGTCGACGAAGTACAGCGGTTCGTGGACAAGCACCGCCGCCCAGCTTGATCGCGTCGCCTCAGCCGGCCACGGCAACCTTTTTGAGACCGCTGAGCTAACCTTGTAGCCGAATACGCCTGTTGAGGAGGTTTCGGTGCGCATCGCGAAGCTACTTGACAGTAAGGGCCATTTCGTGGCCACGGTGGCGCCCGAAGCGACCATCTGGGAGGCCCTGTCCCTCCTGGGTCGCCATGGGGTGGGTGCCCTGGTGGTGTCGGCCGACGGGCGACGACCTGTGGGCATTCTCTCGGAGCGTGACATCGTGCGCCGCCTCCCCGAACGGGGAGCCGCCATGCTCGACGGGCCGGTGGCGGACATCATGGTCACGGAGGTCCGCTTCGCCGCTCCCGAAGACGAGGTGGAGTCCCTGATGGCGGTGATGACCACGCACCGCATCCGGCACCTGCCGGTCGTGCGCGACGACGAACTCGTCGGCATTGTCAGCATCGGTGACGTCGTCAAGCATCGTGTCGATGCCCTCGAAGACGACAACCGGGCGCTCGTCGACTACATCCACGCCCGCTGATCCGGTAGATAGTTACCGTCAATACCTCGCAGTATTCACCAGAATAAATGTGGGGAGGCCGGCGCCTAATAGGACATTAGGCCCGGACAGTTTCATCGAGGTAACAGCTGAAAGGGCTGGTGACGCTGGCCGGCGCCGGAGTCCTGCTGTTGCGCGCCCGGCGAACCTATCTCACCGACGTGGCCACCGCAGCCGGGTCCGAGCGACCAGCTTCCTCCGGCCATCCCCCGGCGGCCGCCGCCCGCCGTCAAACCGCCCGATGGCCAGGGTAGCGCCGGATTAGAACCAGGGGCGGTTCTTCTTCCGGCGCAGCTTTCGCCACTCGGACCGCCACTGCCGGCGCAGCTCCCGCTGCCGATCCTGTTGGGTCCGGGTAAGCGTCCCGGCGGCGAAAGCAACCTCTGGAGCCAGCTTGGCGTCTCCGACCTGCGCCCGCAGCCACTGCTCGGCGGCAACCGCATCGTGGAAATCGCCCAATACGGTTTGGGCGCGCTGGGCGGCTCTCGCGGTCCGGCCGGCGGGCTTGCCTACTACCGGCGTGGCGGCTTCCGCGGCGTATCGGAGTCGTTTGGCGGCAATTCGCATCTGGTGCAGGTCGCGATCAGATGCGTGCCGGCCACCCGCCCGCACCTTGCGCTGCAGCCGCTTCCATCGCCCGTGGACGAACGCCGGCAGGGCCACGGCCGCCGGGCTCTCCGCCTCCCACACGCCCTTGTGCGACCGGCGGCTGGCGCCGGGCAGCAATGGTGTCGCTTCGGTGGCGGCGTGGAGTTTGTCGAGCAGGTCGATATAACGATCCGAGGTCAGGGCCGACGACAGCTCGGCCACGGCCTGGCTGCGCTCTGCCCCGAGTCGCTCCAGTAATCCGGACGTTCCGCTGCCAGTCGGAGCGGTGGCATCGACTTCGTCGCGGAAGTGGCCCGAGAGCACGTCGGCGTCGCGCACCGCTCCCAATACCGTGCCGATGCAGCGCAGGTCCGCCGTGGTGTGGCGCAGCCATACTGGATCGAGGGTGGCACCGAACGTTTGCAAATCGGAACGGAGCCGCCTAGTGGCGACGCGAGCCTGATGGATATCGTGCGGATCGGGTCGTTCGGCATCCCTACGCAGCCGATAGTCGTGGTCGAGTAGTCGGTCGAGGTTGGCCTGGATCGACAACCGGATGGTGTCCGCCAGCGTTTCCCGACGCCGGGCCTTGAGGTGACGACCGTTTTGCCAGGGTGTGGGATCGCCAAGCGCGATGGCCAGCTTCGGGCGGCCCGAGGGCTTGGCTCCGGATCGGCGCAAAGTGTCCAGCACGGACTTCGCCGCTGCAGGAGAGCCGGACTGCAGCTCGAGCTCGATCTGACGGAAGCGCAGGCCGTCGTGAGGACCGCCGACCACGCTCACGAGATCATCGTCAAGTTCACCCCACGCCGGCCCTGTCCCCAGACCGTGCAGGGCGAGGCGGCGCCGGCGGGTGTCAAGCCGCACGACCTCGCCGAGCACAGACCGTCGGACCACGCCGCGGAGCAGGGTCCTGGCGTCCATTGGTATCTCTCCGGGGCGCCCCGACCACGTCAGCTCGTCGCGTTGCAACATCTCGGATGCGCCGGACTCGGGCAGCTTCAGGGTCCAGATACCTGTCCCTGCCTCGCCGTCCTCTCCGGTCCGGAAGCGCAGGTTGATACCGCGCTGTCCGAGACGCCGGTCGGGTGTGTCGTAGTAGACGGTCCGCAAGCGCTGCTCGGGTAGCCGCCGTGTCCGCCCTACCAAGGGCCGCAGGTCTGGCGGGTCGTAGCTCTCGTCTACGTCAAACTTTGCTTCTCGTTCAATCGTGCTGGTTCCCGCTGTCACCAGTGTCGGATACCCACCTGCCGGCCTTCAGAATCCGTAGGCGGCGTGGCCGCAGTCCAGCTGGTCGCAGCGGACCGGCAGGACGAGAAAGATGCGGCTGTTCTCGAATTCGTTGGCGACCACGTACGGCTGGGGGTCGGCAATCACGATCTCCTTGGCGCCCGGGCAGACGTTAGAGTCGTTGTAGCAGGTCATGCCCAGGTGGCCGAGGGCGTAGCCGGGACAGGTGACGGTAAAACCTGGGGCGGGGTACAGACTCCGGGCTTCGACGGCGGCGATGGCCGCCGCGCAGGAAGAGGCTGCCGGCGCGACCGGCACCGCGGCGGGCTTCCGGGAGGCCCCCGCCGCGGGTGCTGACGGCGGGGGTGGGACTTGGGCGTGGGCCTGCGAGGCGACCTGGGTGAAGGCGGCTGGTGCGGTTACAGCGGCCGTGGTGCTCGGTGTCGGGGCCGCGGCGGCCGGTCTGCTCGAGGCTGTCGCTGCCGTGGCGGCGGCCGTCGCCGAGTCCGAGCCCGCAGAAGCGGGCCGGGCGTGAGGGCCTGACGGGCTGCCCGGCGCCGACGCCGCGCTGGTGGCGTCGCCTGCCTGACCCGCCGACTCGCCCCGCGCCGTCGCTATCTGCCGGCTCGCCGTCGCTATCTGTCGGCTCTCCGTCGCTACCTGCCGGCTCGCCGTCACCGCTACGCCAGCGACCCGGGCTGCCGGGGCGGACGGGTCACCCGTCGTTCCCCAGAGCGCCGCCAGCAGGGCGCCGATGGCCACGGCCGGCACCATCAGCAGCAGCGGCGAGTGCCAACCCGCCCGCCTCTGGGAACCCAGCGGCGGGTGCCAGCCCGCTCGCATCTGGGAGCGCCCCGTTCCGTCCGGTCCGGCCGGGATCCGGCCCGAAAACAGCCCCGACCAGGACGACGCGCCCGGCGCCCGGCGCCGCGGTCCTGGCCTGTGCTTGTCCATCCGGTGCGCCCCCTGTGCCGCTCGGAGCAGGACGACCTGCCACCCAACACACCAAGTGCTCGGGTGGCTACATTACGCCGTCGACGTCGGGACGCAACCAGTTTGGGACCGTGGCGATGGTGTCACCGCAATGTTTTATTGGTTTTCAATGTATATCACTCATTAACTTTCGGTACATCTGGCGTCTTTGGCACAGAAGTGACAGCCAATGTCGCCAGCGTCCCGCGACTGCACGTTTGTCCCGCAAAGCCGCCGCCGGCAGGGTGCGGAGTGGGGCATGCGAAGGCCCCGCGAGGGTGCGCGGGGGCGGCGTGTGGGGTGGGAGCGTGCGAAGGCCCCGCGAGGGTGCCGGGGGCGGCGTGTGGGGTGGGAGCGTGCGAAGGCGCAGAAAGGGTGCCGGGCCAGGCGCGCCGCGTGCGACGGTGCGGAGCGCAGACGGGTCCGGCTCGCCGAGGCCCACCCGAGGGGAATGCAGCCAACCACCCAGCGGGGTCGCAGGGCGCCCCCGGCGACGGACGCGAGCTATTGCGGACAGAATCGGTCCGCGTCCGGGCACAATCTTGAAGCCATGCCCCACCTCCCGTACCTCGCCCGGCCGTGAGCGATAGCGCCGGCCGCATGCTGTCCCTGCTGGCCCTCCTCCAGCACCGGCCCTGGTGGACCGGCGCGGCCCTCGCCGAACGACTCCAGGTCACCGACCGCACCATCCGCCGCGACATCGACCGGCTGCGCACCCTGGGCTACCCCGTCGAGGCCATGGCCGGCGTCAGCGGCGGCTACCAGCTGGGTCGGGGCGGGAAGCTGCCGCCGCTCCTCCTCGGCGACGAAGAAGCCATGGCCGTGGCGCTGGGGCTGCGCGTCGCTGTCGACGGCAGTGTCACCGGCCTCGAGGAGGCGGCGGTGTCGGTGCTCGCCCGCCTCGACCAGCTGCTGCCCCATCAGTTGGCCGCCCGGGTGCGGGCCCTCCACGAAGCCACCACCCACCTCGAGTCACCCCGCACCGAGCAGGTCGCCTCCGAGGTGCTCGTCGCGGTCGGCCAGGCCTGCGCCCGGTCCGAGCGCATCCGCTTCACCTACGCCGACCGGGCCGGCCGGGCCAGCGACCGGCTGGTCGAGCCCTACCGCCTGGTGCGGGTAGGCGCCCGCTGGTACCTCGTCGCCCGTGACATCGACCGGCGCGACTGGCGCACTTTCCGCGTCGATCGGCTGTCGGGCTGCGAGCGGGTCGGTACCCCCTTCACGTTCCAGGATCCCCCCGACCCGGTGGCGCTGGTCCGCAAGGGATTGCGGGTGCGCACCTATCCGTTCGAGGCTCGCCTCCGGATCGACGCCACCGCGCCCGAGGTGGCGGAGCTGATCCCGGGCGCGCTGGGCATCGTGGCCTCGGACGGGTCGTCGACCGTGGTGGAGGTCGGCAGCACCTCGATGGGCCGGATGGTGCGCTACCTGGCGGGTTTGCCCCGTCCCTGCTCGGTGTTGCACCCCCCGGAGTTGCGGCGTGCTTTGCACCGTCACGCTGAGCAGCTCGCCGCCGCCAACTGCTGAACGACCGCCAGCCACCCTGCGTCGACCCGGTGCAGGCGATGGCAGCCGGCGCCGCCGCGTCTTTCCCCTATGGTCAGCTGTCCATCGAACAGCGGAGGTCCGGCAGTGCCAGTCTTCGAGCGCGACGGAGCGCACATCCACTACGACGTCTACGGCGAGGGCTACCCCCTGTTGCTCTTCGCCCCCGGCGGCATGAACTCGGTAGCCCAGCTCTGGAAAGAGCGGCCCGGCTCGCCCGGCGAGCGCCTGCCGTGGATCAACCCGACCACCGAACTGTCCGCCGACTTCCAGGTGGTGGCCATGGATCAGCGCAACGCCGGCCGATCCTCGGCACCAGTGACCTCCCAGGACGGCTGGGGCAGCTTCACCGTCGATCATCTGGCCTTGATGGATCACTTGAACCTCGACCGCGTCCACGTCATGGGCGGCTGCATCGGCTCCTCCTACTGCCTGGGCCTCGGCCAGGCCGCGCCTGACCGGGTGACCGCGGCGGTGCTGCAGAACCCGATCGGGCTGAGCGCCGACAACCGGCCCGCCTTCCTGGACATGTTCGATTCCTGGGCCGTGGACCTGGGCGGCCGCCGGGCGGATGTGACCGAGGACGCCCTGGCCGCCTTGCGCCACTCGATGTTCGGCGGCGACTTCGTCTTCAGCGTCGATCGTGATTTTGTGCGGTCGTGCCCCATCCCGTTGCTCGTGCTGGCCGGGAACGACCAGTTCCATCCTCGCCCCGTAGCTCAGGAGATCGCCGAGCTGGCGCCCGACGCCGAACTGGTCCTGGACTGGACGAGCCCCGCCCATCACGACGAGACACGGGACCGGATCCGGTCCTTCCTGCTCGCCCACACGCCCGGGTCCGGCTGAACGGTCCGCCTTGCAACTGGGTGAGGGCGGGCCTTGTTGCGAGCTGAACGCATTTGCGCCAGACTGCCAAGATGCCCGTCCCGAGCGTCCTGGCGGGCTTGCGCCCGGCCGAGTGGCGGCGGGTGGGCGCCATGGTCGCCGTTGTCGTGGCCCTGCACGTCGCCGGCTTCGCCCTCCTGTTCGCCGCGGCCAACCGGCACTACCGGCTCTCGGACGCGGGAACGTTCGGGATCGGCACCGGGATGCTCGCCTACACCCTGGGCCTGCGCCACGCCTTCGACGCCGACCATATCGCAGCCATCGACAACACCACCCGGAAGCTGATGGCAGAGGGGAAAAGACCCCTATCGGTAGGCTTCTTTTTCTCGCTCGGTCACTCCAGCGTGGTCCTCATGCTGACGGTTTTACTCAGTTTCGGTATCCGAGCCCTCAACGGACAGGTCAACCAACGCCGGCTCCCACCTGCATCACTACACCGGCCTGATCGGCACGTCGATCTCGGGGACATTCCTCTATCTGATTGCCATCCTGAATGTCGTTGTTCTGGTGTCTATCGTGCGGCTGTTCATTGCCATGCGCCGGGGTGTATTCGACCACGAGGAGCTGGAACGTCAGCTCAACGACCGCGGCTTGATGAACCGCTTCTTCGGACCCATGGCCCGGCGCATCGATACGCCATGGAAGATGTATCCCATCGGCTTCCTGTTCGGGCTGGGCTTCGATACCGCGACAGAGGTTGCCCTGCTGGTCGCTGTCGGGGACGGCGGTGGTATCGGGCCTGCCGTTCTGGGCGTTGCTGTCGCTGCCGCTGCTGTTCGCGGCTGGTATGAGCCTGCTCGACACCATCGACGGCTCATTCATGAACTTCGCCTACGGCTGGGCGTTCTCCAAACCCGTCCGCAAGGTGTACTACAACATCACCATCACCGCCTTGTCCGTCACCGTCGCCTTCGCCATCGGCACCATCGAGCTGTTGTCGGTGCTGGGCGCCGAGCTGCGTCTCAGCGGCGGGATCTGGGACTGGACGAGCCGATTCAACATCAACCACGCCGGCTTCGTCATCGTCGGCCTCTTCGTCGTCACCTGGGCGGCGGCCCTGGCTATCTGGCGTCTCGGTAACGTGGAAGCCCGCTGGGAGCAGGCCGCTTCGGCGGCGCGTCAGGGGACGGGGCGCCATGATTGCCCGCCGAGACGTCGCCGCCGACGCCCGCGCTGTCGACGCTCTGCGTGGCCGACGTCAGCGAGCGGCTCCGCCGGCGGGGCGGCCGGGCGAGCGCCTGTCTGCGCCCGGTTCTCGAAGCCCTGGTGGCGGCGGACGGCCACCGCAGCGCCGAGGAGCTCGCCGACGATGTCCACGCCCGCAACCCGGATGTCCACCAGTCCACGGTGTACCGGAACCTCGACCGCTTCGAGCAGCTCGGCATCGCCTACCACACCCATCTGGGGCACGGGCCGGCCATGTGGCACCTCACGGCCGCGAGCCATCAGCACCTCATCTGCGAGCAGTGCGGCGCCGTGGTGCCCGCCGATCCGAGCGTGTTCGCAGCTTTAGGCGCCGCCCTCCAACAACAAGCGGGTTTCGTCGCCGACTTCCGGCACTTCGCCATCACGGGCCGGTGCGCGGCGTGCTCCCACCCGGCTTGAGCGACGTGTCACCCGCCTCCGACTCTCGGCGACGCCGTCCCTGCGGAGGGGACGAGGATCCGGCCCGGCTGGCCGTGACCATGGACGCGTCCGCTATCCCCGCCACCATCGGAGGGGTGGGTCGTTACCTGACGGGGCTCCTCGGTGGCCTGGCCGCCCTGGACTGCCACCCAACGGTGTTCTCGGTGTCCGGGGACACGGCTCGCTGGCTCGACACCAATCCATGCCTGGACGTGCGGGATGTCGCCCCCGGTCCTCGCCCGCTGCGGCTGGCCTGGGAGCAGCTGGCGCTTCCCGCTCGGATCCGAAAAACGGAGCCGTCGGTGCACCACAGCCCGCACTACACGCTGCCCCGTTTCGCCTCCGTCGCCAAGGTCGTCACCATTCACGACCTGACGTTCGATTAGCCACCCCGAATGGCACCAGCGGTCCAAGGTCAGGTTCTTCCGGTACTGGATCGAACAGGCTTGCCGGCACGCCGACGCTCTGGTGTGCGTCAGCCACGCCACTGCCGACAAGCTGGTCGACTTCCGCCGGCCGCGCGGCCAGGTGGTGGTGGCGCCTCATGGCGTCGACCTGTCGATCTTTTCGCCGGCCCCCGACAAGAACGCCGCCGAGGTGCTGCAACAGCACGGCGTCACCTGCCCCTTCATCTTCTTCATGGGTACGGTGGAACCGAGGAAGAACGTCCCCGGTCTCATCCGGGCCTTCGACGCCCTCAGTGACAAGCATCCGGATCTGTCCCTGGTTATCGGCGGTGCGCCGGGATGGGGCGAAACCCAGGTGGAGGCGGCGACCTCGCAGGCCCGGCACCCCGAACGGATCCACCGTATTGGGTACGTTCCCGAACGGCAGGTGCCCATCCTGCTCCGGCAGGCGGCCGCAGTCGCCTACCCCTCGTTCGAAGAAGGATTTGGGCTTCCTGTGCTGGAGGCTCTGGCGTGCGGTGCGCCGACTGTCACGAGCAGGGGAACGGCCATGGAAGAGGCGAGCGACGGGGCCGCCCGTCTCGTGGCGCCAGGAAATACGTCCGAACTGGCTCAGGCCATCGACGATCTCTTGACTACCGGAATATCTGCCGTCGAGCGGGAACGAGGCCGAGCTGTCGCCGCCCGCCATACGTGGGTCGCTTCGGCGGCCAAACACCTGGAGGCATACCGCTTGGCCTGGGCCGGGCGAGAGTAGGCTGGCTCAGATGCCGTTGCACAGCAAGCGCAGCCAACGGCGGGCCCACCGGATCGGTTTGGCGGTGGTGGCAGCGCTCGTCCTCGGCGGGGCCGGCGCGGTGATCGGAGTGACAACCTCCGGGGGGGCGAGCCAGCCGGCCCCCAGGTCCTCCGCCACCCCGACAGGGGCGGCACAGCCGGCCGCCATCCCTGTCCAAGGCACCACGCCGGTTTCCACCGTGGCCACGACCCTTGGTCCGAGCGGCGTCACCTCGTCGGCGATCATCGCCGAGAATCAGCAACCCGGCACCACCGCCTGGGAGCTTTCGGGCGGATCGGCGACCACCGGTGACATCGCCGGCTTCGCCAACACCACCTACGCGGCGGTGGGACAGACGGTACAGCTGTACGTGACAACCACGGCCCCCACGTTTCATGCCATTGCGTACCGGATGGGTTGGTATCAGGGGAAAGGCGGCCGTGAGGTCTGGACTTCGCCCGAGGCCACAGGCCGGGTACAACCGCAGTGCCCGCTGACCTCGGGTGTCAACATGGTCAGCTGCCAAAACTGGTCCGCTTCTCTCAGCATGCCGATCAGCGCCGCTTTCGTCCAGGGCGAGTACCTCATCAAACTGGTCGGCAGCGGCAACCAACAGAGCTACATCCCGCTGACCATCTGGGATCCTCACAGCACCGCCGCTTACCTCTTCGTGAGCCGCAGCCTGACCGAGGAGGGCTGGAACACCTACGGTGGTTTCTCCTATTACCAGGGCGTCGGCCCCTGCACGCTTGGTCAGACTGGCACCTATCCGCCATGCAACCGGGCGCGCGTCGTCTCGTTCGATCGCCCCTATGCCGCAGGCGACGGCGCGTCCGATTTCCTCTCCAACGAATACCCCCTGGTCCGCTTCATGGAGCAGCGCGGCCTCGACGTCGCCTACGTGACCGACATCACGCTCGACGCCTACCCCAGCACCATCCTGCCACACAAAGCGCTGCTTTCTCTCGCTCACGACGAGACGTGGACCTACAACGAGCGCCTGGGGGCCGAGACCGCCCTCGAGCACGGTGTGAACCTGGTGTTCTTCGGCGCCGCCGCGGTCCTTCGCCATTCCCGCCTCGAGTCCTCGGCGCTCGGCCCGGACCGGCAGGAGGTCGACTACCGGGACCAGTCAGAGGATCCCCTCGACGGCACCGGCGACCGCATGCAGGTCACCGGCAACACCTGGAGCTCGCCGCCCGCCAACTGGTCGGAGACCAGGATGATTGGCGAGGTCTACAGTGGCTATTTGGATACCGGGTCCACCGCTCCTTTTGTGGTGGCGGAGGCCAACGCCTGGATATTCAAGGGCACCGGGTTGGAAGACGGATCCCAGGTTCCCGGGGTGATCGCCTCGGATATTGATCATCTGGACCCGTCTGCACCCGACAATATTGAGGTCTTGGGCCATTCCCCCGTGCCCCTCTCTTCGGCCTATACGAATCAGGGCAAGTGGAGCGGCGACACCTATTCGGACATGACGTACTACACGGATAAGACCAGCCAGGCGGGTGTGTGGGACAGCGGCACGGTCAACTGGGTCAACGCCCTTGGCACGTCCGCTCCACTCGCGACGATCACCGGGAACCTGTTCTGGCTGTTCGGTCAGGGCCCGGCGGGGGCGCGCATGCCCTCGGCCCCCAACTGGCGCAGCATCGTGCCGTCAGGGTCCTGATCCGCTCCCACCCGCTGTTCCAAGGCCGACACAAACGCCACGGCCGCAGGTGAGAGCGGGCGGTCCCGGCGGGCGGCCAGCCCGATGGTGCGCCGGAGCGCACCGTCCCGGAAGCGGACGCCGCGCAGGGCGCCATCTGGCGGCACCACCGACTCAGGGACGACGGCTGCGGCGACCCCGGCTCCAGCCAGGGCCAGCGCCCCATCCATCTCCAGGCCCGAGACGGCCAGCACCGGCGCGAACCCGGCCCGCCGGCAGGCTTCCATCGTCGCCTCCCGCAAGTCGTAACCGTCCTTGAACATCACCAGGGGCACCCCCTCCAGCTCGCCCACCCGGATGGAACGCCGATCGGCCAGGGGGTGCCCGGGTCGTACGGCCAGCACCAGCTCCTCCGCGGTCAATCGTGACGTCTCGATCCAGGGTCGGTTTACCGGCAGGATCACCACGGCGACGTCGATCTCTCCCTCTTCGAGGCGCCGCACCAGGTCTTGAGATCCGGCCTCGTACACCGTCAGCTCCAGCCCGGGATGCTCGGAATGAAAGGCGGCCAGCACCGGCGGCAGCAGGTTGGTGGTCAGGCTCGGGGTGGCCCCGATCGACAGGCGGCCCCGGCGCAGTCCCAGGAGGTCCCGCACGGCCGCGGTCCCCGCCTCGCAATCCGCGAGGACCTGGCGGGCCCAGGGCAGAAAGGCCTCGCCCGCTCCAGTCAGCGCCACTTCGTTGCGGGCCCGATGAAACAGCGAGGCGCCCAGCTCCTGCTCTAGGGCGGAGATGGCGCTGCTCACCGACGGCTGGGCCACATGGAGGCGAGCGGCCGCCCGGGTGAAGCGGCCCTCCTCGGCGACAGAGACCATGTACCGGAGCTGATGCAGTTGCACGATCTCTAGCCTAAGCCGCGATCTATAGGTGACACCTATGGCGTCCAGAGGAAACCGATTCTTTACCTTTAGTCCGGCTCGCCGTACGGTAAAGGCTGCTCATCCGGAGAGGAACTGAGGGAACCGTATGGCAGCTCCAGTGGCGCCGGTCGCGCCGGTCGGACCGACGGCCGGGGGTCGGGCCGAGATACCCGAGCGCACGCTGCGGCGCGACCGCTGGTGGTTGGCGCCGGGCATCACTCTGGTAGTGCTGACCGCGTTCGTCGCCTACTCGACGTGGGCCGCGTTCCAGAACGCCAACTACTACGCCAAACCCTACCTGTCGCCGTTCTACTCGCCCTGCGTGGCCACCATCTGCGGGAAGTCGGGGGCACCCTATGTGGGCATCGTGGGCCCGTGGTGGGCGATCTCGCCGGCGATCTTGGTGCTGATCTTTCCGCTCGGGTTCCGGCTCACCTGCTACTACTACCGCCGGGCCTACTACCGGGCGTTCTGGTTGTCGCCGCCGGCGTGCGCAGTCGTGGAGCCCCACAAGCGCTACACCGGCGAGACCCGGTTCCCGCTGATCCTGCAGAATGTCCACCGCTACTTCTTCTATTTCGGTCTCGCCCTCAACGTGATCCTCACCTATGACGCCGTGCTGGCCTTCCAAAGCCCGGCCGGGGAGTGGGGTCACATGGGGTTCGGGACCGTCGTCCTGGTTGTCAACGCCGCCCTGCTGTGGACGTACTCGTTGTCTTGCCACTCCTGCCGGCACATCGTTGGGGGCCGGCTCAAGCACTTCTCGAGACATCCCATCCGCTTCAAGGCTTGGGGAGTGGTGTCCAAACTCAATGCCAAACACATGCAGATCGCCTGGGTGAGCCTTATCACGGTGGCCCTCGCCGACCTTTACGTCCGTCTGGTCGCGTCCGGCTGGATCACCGATCCTCGATTCTTCTGAGGGGAGCGTTCCTTAGATGCCCGAATTCGAACGACACACCTACGATGTCATCGTCATCGGGGCGGGCGGGGCCGGCCTCCGGGCCGCCATCGCCGCCCACGAGGCCGGCGCCAGGACCGCGGTGATCTGCAAGAGCCTCCTCGGCAAGGCCCACACCGTGATGGCGGAGGGAGGCATTGCCGCCGCCATGGGCAACCTCTGGCCGCAGGACAACTGGCAGGTGCACTTCCGGGACACCATGCGAGGCGGCAAGCTGCTCAACCACTGGCGCATGGCGGAACTTCACGCCAAGGAGGCGCCCGATCGGGTGTGGGAGCTGGAGCAGTGGGGCGCCTTGTTCGATCGAACGCCGGACGGGCTGATCAGCCAGCGGGACTTCGGTGGCCATCGTTTCGCCCGCCTCGCCCACGTCGGCGACCGCACCGGCCTGGAGATGATCCGCACCTTGCAGCAGCGGACGGTGAGCCTGGGCATCGACGTGTTCATGGAGTGCACCGTGACCCGTTTGCTCAAGGACGGCCCGCGCATCGCTGGCGCGTTCGGTTACTGGCGGGAGTCGGGCCGCTTCTTGGTGTTCGAGGCGCCGGCCGTGGTGCTCGCCACTGGCGGCATCGGCAAGTCCTGGAAGGTGACGTCCAACTCCTGGGAGTACACCGGTGACGGACACGCCCTGGCTCTGCGGGCCGGCGCTTCCCTCATCAACATGGAGTTCGTTCAGTTCCACCCCACCGGCATGGTGTGGCCGCCGTCGGTCCGCGGCCTGCTCGTCACCGAGTCCGTTCGTGGTGATGGCGGCGTGCTGCTCAACTCGGAGGGCCGACGCTTCATGTACGAGTACATCCCCGAGTTCTTCAAGGCGGAGACCTCGGACTCGGAGGCTGAAGGCGACCGCTGGTACGACGACAAGGTCAACAATCGTCGCCCAGCGGAGCTGCTCCCCCGGGACGAGGTCGCCCGCGCCATCAACAGCGAGATCAAGTCCGGGCGCGGATCACCACACGGGGGAGTGTTTCTCGACATCGCCAACCGGCGCAGCCCGGAGTACATCAAGAGGCGGTTGCCGTCGATGTACCACCAGTTCATGGAGCTGGCCGAAGTCGACATCACCAAAGAGCCCATGGAGATCGGCCCCACGTGCCACTACGTCATGGGGGGGGTCGAGGTGGACCCCGACAGCGCCCAGTCGACCGTGCCAGGCTTGTTCGCCGCGGGCGAGGTGGCCGGCGGCATGCATGGGGCCAACCGGCTGGGCGGCAACTCCCTGAGCGACCTGCTGGTGTTCGGGCGCCGGGCCGGCGAGTACGCGGCCCGGGCCGCGGCCGATCCTGCCACCGGTCGGCCCGTCGTTGCGGCCGGCGACGTCGAGGCCGCCGCCCAGGAAGCCCTGGCGCCCTTCGACAGTCAGGGCGGGGAGAACCCCTACGCCCTCCAGCAGGCCCTCCAGGACGTGATGCAGGATCTGGTAGGTATCATCCGCACCGAATCGGAGTTGAAAGCGGCCTTGGAGAAGGTGGCGGACCTGCGCGCCAAGGTGGCCCGGATGTCCGTGGAAGGCCATCGGCAGTACAACCCGGGCTGGCATTTGGCCCTCGACCTGCACAACATGCTCCTGGTGTCTGAGTCGGTGGCCCGGGCTGCTCTCGAGCGCACCGAGAGCCGCGGCGGCCACACCCGGGACGACTACCCGATGACGGACTACGACTTCTGGGGCAAGCGCAACGTGATCGTGGAGCTGGACCCCGCCGGTCTGGTCGGGGTGCGCCACCAGCCGCTGCCCGTGCCGCCAGAGGAGCTGGCAGCCCTGCTGGAGGAGGAGCATTGACCTTCTCCGGGGCCTCTGCGCCGTCCGGGGGCTCTGCGCCGTCCGGGGCCTCTGCGCCGTCTGCGCCGTCCACGGCGCCCAAGATGCACCCACACCCTTCGAGAGAGGCACGCCTGTGAGCTACGACCTGACCCTGCGGATCTGGCGGGGCGATGCCTCGGGTGGTGACCTGGTCGACTACGTCGTGCCAGTGGACGAGGGCGAGGTCGTCCTCGACGCCGTGCACCACGTCCAGGCCCGCGAGTCAGGCGACCTGGCTGTGCGCTGGAACTGCAAGGCGGGCAAGTGCGGCTCCTGTTCGGCGGAGGTCAACGGGCGCCCCCGCCTCATGTGCCTGGCCCGCTTGTCGACATTCCCCGAGGGTGAGCCCATTACCATCACTCCCCTGCGGACCTTCCCGGTCATCCGCGACCTGGTGACCGACGTGAGCTTCAACTACGCCAAGGCCAAGGAGGTGCCACCCTTCACCCCCAGCCAGGAGCAGCCGCAGGCGCCCTTCCGGATGGCCCAGGTGGACGTGGAGCGCTCGCAGGAGTTCCGCAAGTGTATCGAATGCTGGCTGTGCCAGAACACGTGCCATGTGATCCGGGACCACGATGACAACAAGGCAGCCTTCTCCGGACCGCGCTTCTTCATTCGCTACGCCGAACTAGAGATGCACCCCAACGATTCCGGGGATCGCCGGCGCCTGGTCCAGGATCAGCGTGGGCTCGGATTGTGCAACATCACCAAGTGCTGCACCGAAGTCTGCCCCGAGAACATCAAGATCACCGACAACGCCATCATCCCCATGAAGGAACGGGTCGTGGACGTCGAGTACGACCCCTTCAGGCGCCTGTTCCGGGGCCGGCGCCGCTCGGATGAGAGCCGGGGCACGGACAGCCCGACTCCGCCGCGCTAGCATGCTCCGTTGCGTCACAAGGACCTGTGGTGCAGTTTGGAGTGCACGCCGGCCTGTCAAGCCGGAGGACGCGGGTTCAAATCCCGTCAGGTCCGCGGTCGGATAGCTCAGCTGGTAGAGCGCGCGGCTGAAAACCGCGAGGTCGCCGGTTCGACACCGGCTCCGACCACGCCAGGGAATTGCCCCCCACCAGGGGTTTTTGATCCGTCGTCCGGTACCCCGTCCGGGCGGTCCACACCCCCTTGTAAAGGCGACATGCCCTGGCGACGCAACGCTTGGTGTCGCCGCCCCGTTTCGCTCGCTGGTTTCGGATCGGACGCCCGTCGCTCGCAGCCCACCCGCCCGATCCAGCAACGCATCCCGCCAGAGTCCGGTCAGAGAGTCAAGCGTCTGAACTGTTCCTTCTCATTTCGTCGAGATTCTCGGCCATCTTCTGATCATATTCATAGCTTTGTACGCCGCGAAACTCATCTGGTGAAGCGAACCCGTAGTGCCGAGCGGCGCTATCGAAATAGTTGCCCATCCAAGCCCGGGCCCCGATGGTGGCCTCGGTCGCGTTCTCATGGCAATAGACCCAGCAGACGGCGATCGGGGGCTTGGGGCCAAACCATTGGCGGATCGAATGGCGTTGTAGTCCTCGATCTCAGGGATATAGTCCTCCCATGGCTTCATGGGAATGATCAACAGCCCCAGACCAGCTTGGGCCACGATCGGAAGGGTTTGCGGGCTACCCCACGCACAATACATTCGCTCCACGAGGTCGTCGGATCTGGGAGTCGGTCTCAACGATGTCGTCGGGACGTTCCACACCTTTCCGTCGAAGGAGAACCGGGGCGTCGTCAAGGCTTTCCTCACGATGTCAAGTGACTCGAGAAAATATTGCCTGGATTCCTCCATCGGGATTCCGAGCGGATCATATTCCTTCGCCGACGCGCCACGGCCGAAGCCGACGTGGAACAGTCGCCCCTGGAGAAGGTTGTCGAGCAGCGAGATATCTTCCGCCACATGGAGCGGATGATGCCAGGGCAGGACCATTACCATTGTTCCCACATCGACCCGGGAAGTCCGGCCCGCGTAATACGACAGCAGTTGCGTCGGATTCGGAATCATGGTGTACGGGGTATGGTGGTGCTCGACGGTCCAGATGGAATCGAAGCCGAGTGGCTCCGCCAGGTCGCCAAGCGGGAGTTCCTCGTCATAAATCGTGCTGTCGCTGATCGTTGGCGGTTGGTCCCACTCCTGGGCTGAGTAGCGTTCCCAGTCCAAGTAGTTCTGAAAGAACAGGGTCATGCCAACCTTCATTGTCGGCGCTTCCTTTTTCTCTTTAGAGGTTCCCCGCCAGGTCAATCGGTCAGGCCGACCGGATCCGTGCTTCCTCGATCGCGCCGTACTTAAGAGTCGGGAAGTCGACTCCGTTCTGGCATCTCCGCCGGCATGACATCGCCCTCGACGCGGGGTCAAGTGAGTGATCTCCAAATCGGCTACGTCGGCCGACCCGGCCGAGGACCCAGGGTGGGGGTATTGACAGTGACTGCCATCACCCCTAGGCTGATGGCAGTTACTGACAACACACTGCTGAGGAGCGGTCATGAGGTTCTTCATTACCGGGGCATCCGGTTGGATCGGTTCGGCCACCGTTGCCGAGTTGCTCGATGGGGGCCACGAGGTCGTTGGCCTGGCTCGCTCGGAGGCCTCGGCGGAGAAGATGCAGGCTGCCGGGGCCATCCCGTTCCGGGGCGACGTCAACGATCCGGACGGCCTGGCTAAGGCCGCAGCCGAGTCGGATGGAGTAATCCATCTGGCTTTTCAGCACGAGGTGGCGTTCGGCGGGAACTTCCCTGCGGCGGCCGCCGCTGACCGGCGCGCCGTCGAGGCGATGGGCGCGGTGCTGGCTGGCTCGGATCGGCCATTTGTGCTGGCGTCGGGCATGATCGGACTGTCGAGCGGTCGGCTGGCCACCGAAAACGACGGACTGGTAGCCAGTCCCGACGTGCGGACCAACCCTGCCGGCCTCCGGGCCGCGACCGCCCTGCTGACGCTATCGCTGCGGGGCATCGGCGTGCGCGCCTCGGTGCTGCGCTACCCACCGACCGTCCATGGCGACGGTGACCACGGGTTCGTGGCCACGTTCGTCAACATCGCCCGACAGAGCGGCGTGTCCGCCTACGTGGCTGACGGCGCCAACCGTTGGCCAGCCGTCCACCGCCTTGACGCGGCGCGCCTCACCCGGTCGGCCGTCGAGGCGGCACCCGCCGGCTCCGTCCTGCACGCGGTCGGTGAAGAGGGCATCCCGTTTCGCGACATCGCCGAGACCATCGGGCGTCACCTCGGGCTCGCGACCAAGTCGCTGAGTCCAAGCGAGGCAGCCGGACAGTTCGGCCCTCTGGGGCACTTCGTGGGACTCGACAGTCCCGCCGACTCGGCCATCACCCGTGAGCTCCTCGGCTGGAAGCCGACCGGCCCGGGCTTGCTCGAGGACCTCGAGGAGGGTCACTACTTCGAGTAGCCGGATCCCGTTGATTCAGGAGTCGAGGTGGAGTGGGAGGCCAAATGACGGGAATAGCCGGGCGGGATCAAGAGGGGATAGGAAGATGGCCAGTTCGGCGATCTTTCCACCGGAGATCTCCAGCACCTGTATCCCCCAGGGCTCCAGGCCGCCGGCCGGATCCGGCTTGTACTGGGCGAACGCCGGGCAACCATTGACCTCGCCCAGGGCGATCAGCCTCGACCCCCGGCAGCCCGACGGGCCGGGCTGCACCATCCAGGTCGTAATGTGCTCCGCTCCCTGTATCCACATGGCGAATGGTGGCATCGACTGATAGGCATCGTCGTGCAGCAGTTTGACCAAAGCATCCATGTCGTAGCGCTCGAAGGCGTCGACGTAACGCCTAAGAACCTCGGCCGTCTCGGCGTCGAGCGGTCGCGATTCGCGGCCCGTGGGCAACTGCGCCAGCGTGGCTCGGGCCCGTTGCAAGGCGCTGTTGATAGCGGCGACCGTGGTGTCGAGCAACTCGGCCGCGTCCGCGGCGGACCAACTCAACACCTCGCACAACACCAGCGCGGCGCGCTCGGCGGGCTGGCAGATGCTGCAGGGCTGCCACGAAGGCGAGACGGACGGCATCCTTCTGGATGGCCACTTCGGCCGGGTCGCCGGCCGGGTCGATGACCTTCGCGTCGGCGATTGGAGTCACCCAGGCTACTTCCGGGCGCAACGCTCCGAGGAATGACTCGTCCGGCGGCGACGCCGGGCCCATCTCCATCGGTCGGGCCCGGCGCTGCACCTGCCGAGTCATGTCAATGCACACGTTGGTTGCGATTCGGTACAGCCACGAGCGCACGCTGGACCGGCCCTCAAAGCGCGACGCGCCCCGCAAGGCCTTGATCATCGTCTCCTGTACCGCATCCTCGGCCTCGAAGCCGGAACCGAGCATCCGGTAGCAATAGGCCGTCAGTTCCCGGCGGTACGGCTCGAGGTCCGACAGCTCCAGTTGGGCAGTAACGACCACGGCCGGCGACGCTACCAATGTCATGATCAGATAGACGCACCTCCGGCCCGAAAGTCATCGGCGGCGGGCCCGACGCTGCTGCCCAGGACCAGAACCGTGCTCTCTGACCAGCAGCGTGGCGAACCGCGCCACGATCCCGGCGGGCCGCCTTCAACGAGGATAACGAGCATTCGAAACGGCGACGGCCCTGGCGAACGGAGGCTGTTGTTCGCCAGGTTCCTCAGAAGAGGAATGGGACCAGCATTTTGGTGGAGCGTTTGTAGGCCGGGTAGGTGTCAGGGAAGGAGCTGGCCATGAAGCGCTCTTCGGCCAGAGCGCTGTAGACGAAGTAAGCGCCGATGGCGACGACAGCGAGGAGCCAGTACGGACTGACCGCGATCGCGGTCCCGATCATGGCCAAAAGGATTCCGCTGTAGATCGGGTGGCGAACGCGACGGTAGGGTCCAGTTGTCACCAGTTCGGGATGGTCCTTCTGGGTCATGGGCATCCCCCAGTTTCGACCCAGGTAGCGTCGCGCCCACACGGCCAGCAACAATCCGAGCAGGAACAATGTCAAGCCGATGGCCCCCAGCCAGGGATCGACTGCCGTGATGTGACCGTGGAACACCTTGAGGCGGACCAGCAGGAAAACGACGACCAGCGCCCCCAGTCGGAGGCCGACAAAGGGCGTCGACCGAGCACGACCGGCCTTGACACCCACGGCAGCTGCAAGCCAGTAGATCCAGAAGGCTACCCAGCCGGCGGCGATCACCAGGTCAACCACGTGCACAGCGGACACCTCCTTTCCATGGCGGTTGTTCCATCAGTGTGGGACATCGCCGGCCCGGTGTCGTCAACCCATCGGTGGATCCGAGGGTGGATTTCGGGCGACGGGCATCAACCCGAGAGACCAGAGTGACGACCATGGCGTTGACGGTGAGCAGATTTTGGCCCCGCCCGCTCGGCTACCGCCCTGCCGTGCGCCTATCAGCCGCCGCCCGCGTACAATGGTGGGCGTGCCGGGCGTCCTCTAGCGGCAAGATATCGGGGAGTCGTAAATGCTTTCGTGGGTCCATGCACATGACTGATTCATCGATCGCCCCGACCGTCGCTCCGAGCGGCACCGGTTGCGTCGAATGCCTGGAGACGGGTGGCTGGTGGCTTCATCTCCGGCGCTGCGCCCAGTGCGGCCACATTGGTTGCTGCGACAACTCCCCCAGCCAGCATGCCACCGGCCACGCTCGATCCTCCGACCACCCCATCATTTGCAGTTTCGAGCCAGGTGAGGACTGGTTCTGGGATTACCGCTCCGGCGAGTTCTTTACCGGGCCCCCTCTAGCACCACCCCACCACCACCCAGACGACCAGCCGGTCCCAGGCCCCAAGGGCCGGGTCCCGGCCGACTGGCGGCAGCACCTTCACTAACCTGGTCGCCAGCAGGTTGCCTACCCCGGTCGCCCCGCGACCGCCCCGCGTGGGATGAAACGCGGCCGGGTTGACCTCGGCCATTTGGCAACATTCCCCGGAAGGCCCGCCCGCCAGGTTCGTGTAGCCTCTGAGACGTGCATTATCTTGTGCTGGCCTGGGATGTCCCCGGTGATAAGGGTGTGGGGCTGCGAGGCTCCGCGCTTCCTCAACACCGTGAGACGATCCGTGCCCTTTGGGAGCAGGGTCACGCCGTCCTGGGCGCCGGCATCCTCGACGACGCTGGCGTAGCCCGGGGGTCGCTGGTGGTGATGGACTATCCAGACCGAGCCGATCTCGACGCCTACCTGGCAAATGAACCCTTCGTAAAAGAGGGAGTTTGGGAGAAGGTCGAAGTGCATCCGCTGCGTGTCGGCGACTTTTATCTCGGTCCGGGCAGCCGGCTGGCGGGAAACGGTTAGCGGGCCAGCGTCGCCGCCTGTAGTCAGCTTCGCCTCGACCTGGTAGCCTTCGGTTGTCCTCAGTCAAGGGGACACGTAGCTCCTAACACGGTAAGGGGAGGTAATGGCCAACGCACGCGACGCCAAGGATTGGGCGAAGGAACACCTTCGCGGCCTTTGCGATTCATGTTATACGCCGTATAATGGCCGGGACGGCGACGAGATCGATTATGAGGCGGTTCGGTTTCTCGTTCGTTACTGCCTGGGAGACCTCGACCACGCCGGCCTATGGATGACCGGAGGATGTGGCGAGTTCTGGGCCCTCACCACTGACGAGCGTAAGCGACTCGTCGAGGTCCAGATCGAGGAAGCGCGACGGGTGAAACCGAATGCGCTGCTTCAGGTCGAGACCATCGCTGCATCGGCCAAGGAGACCGTCGAACTAACGCTGCACGCCCAGAACCTCGGCGCCGACGTTTGTTACATCCAGAATCCATTTATGGAAGCGCACGGGGCGCCAGGAACGCTCGACTTCTTCCGCTACATTGCCGACAGAACAGATATCGGCCTCGGTATCTTCAACTCGCCGTGCTCAGGCTTCGTTATGACTCCGGCCGAGTGCGCCATGATCGCCAAGGAGATCCCGGCGGTTTGCGCCAACAAGGATCCTGGGCCGCCCGCACATCACGCTATGGCTGTCAGTCGCCTGGCTCCCGAAATCGTCAACTGGGGCTGCGACGAGGTCGAGTACAACGCCGGGCTCTTGCAGCATGGCTTGGCCAGCCCTTGCCTGATGGGAGCGACACCGTACCTCAGCGAGACTCCGAGCGACCGTCGCTACTCGGAATGGTTCAACCTGATCCTCGAGGGAAAGACCGAAGAGGCCAGGGAGCAGTACTACCGGACCGGAGTGGACGTCCCAAGTTCGCACGGTTTGTCGTATACCTCGACCATGCCCGAACGACCCGGTTACACGACACACTGGTCGAGCGCCAGCAAGTATGCGGCGAGCCTTCTGGGTCTGCCCGTAGGTGATTATCCCTACTCCCGGCCCCCGCAAATAAAGCTCAATGACTCGCAGAAGGCACGCATCAAGGACGCCTATGTGCGTTCCGGCCTGATCCACTCATAACTTCTGGTTGTAGTCGTCGCCTGTTCGGCGGATCGCCTGGCTCAGGAGATCCGCCGGACGGGCCGAAAAGTGGCTCCCTCGACCGATCACGTTCGGTGAGAGTCTGGGGCCGGTCGGGGCGGCGCCGCCGTCAGATGCTCGCTGGCTCCTGCGCCTAGGTGGCGCAGGTCAACGTGGCGCCGCCGTCGATGACGAACTCACGCCCGGTGATCCACGTGGAGTCGTCCGAGAGCAGAAAAGAGACGACCGCCGAAACGTCGTCCGTCGTGCCGATCCGGCCCAAAGGATTCCTCCGGTCGTGCTCCCGGAGCTCGACGGCGTTCAACGGCGGCATCATCCCGGTGCCCTTGATGCCGTGCGGATGGATCGAGTTAACCCGGATCCCTCGGGACGCCAGATCGGCAGCGGTGTGCTTGGTCAGGCCCCGTACCGCCCACCTGGTGGTGCCGTAACCCGCGAACCCCGGCGCGCCCATCATGCCCGATGTCGAGGAGAAGTTCACGATCGACCCGCGGAATCTGGTCGCCATGGCGCGCGAAGCGACCTGCAGACCAAGCCACGTCCCCAGCACGTTGACCTCTAACAGCTGGGCGAAATCCTCGTCGCTCTCTTCCCAGAACGGCTTGGGACCAAAGAACACCGCCGCATTGTTGACAAGGCCATCGATACGACCGTGATCCCTCACGACATCTTCGACGACGGTCTCCCAATCACGGCGCTTGGTGACATCGAGGTGGGTCACGCCCCGTCCTGAGTCGATGTCGGTCCGAATGACCGTCCCGCCGGACGACTCGAAGTAATCGGCCATAGCCGCCCCCATCGATCGCGCCGCGCCTGTGATCAAGATCACCTTACCGTCGAGGGCATTTCTGTCCACCAGAGTTCCTTTCCATGACCCCGGTTGGGACCGGGATCAACATGACGCAGCCGTATCGGCGCCCGATCGTAACGCAAGTGGCCTGTCGCCCGCGGCCCGATCTCTCGGCTCTTTGCTTGAGCAGGCTGCTCGGGATCCCGAACCGGGGGAATTGCCTTGTGTTTGGCCTTCGTTGGCGTGCCACGTTTACGATGCACAGAAAACCAGGCCTGGCGAGGTTTGGCTTCGCTTGACGGATCGAGGAGGAACGACGTGGCCCAGACTGTGCGCGGCGTAATAGCTGCGGGCAAGGGAAAACCGGTCAGCATAGAGGGGGTGGTCATCCCCGATCCTGGACCAGGGGAGGCGGTTGTGGCCGTAGCCGCCTGCGGCGTGTGCCACACCGATCTGCACTACCGTGAGGGCGCCATCAACGACGATTTCCCCTTCCTGCTCGGCCACGAAGCGGCGGGCACCGTAGAGGCGGTAGGCGAAGGTGTGAGCAACGTGGCGCCGGGCGACTACGTCGTCTTGGCCTGGCGGGCGCCGTGCGGTACGTGCCGGTCGTGCCGTCGGGGTCGTCCGTGGTACTGCTTCAACAGCGCCAACGCCACTCAGGCCATGACCCTCACCGATGGCACCAAGCTGTCCCCGGCGCTCGGCATCGGCGCCTTCGTCGAGAAGACCCTGGTTGCTGCGACTCAGGCCGTCAAGGTCGACCCGACGGCGCGACCAGAGTCGGCGGGGCTGATCGGCTGCGGAGTCATGGCAGGCTTCGGCGCCGCCGTCAACACAGGGGGCGTGTCGAGAGGCGATACGGTGGCGGTCATTGGTTGCGGGGGTGTGGGCGATGCCGCCATTGCTGGGTCGGCCCTGGCCGGAGCCCGGCTGGTGATCGCCGTGGATGTCGACGATCGCAAGTTGCAGTGGGCCCGAGATTTCGGGGCGACCCATACGATCAACGCGGCCAACGCCGACGTTGTCGAGGAAATCAAGGCATTGACCGATGGCTTTGGGGCCGACGTGGTCGTCGAGGCAGTCGGCCGACCTGACACCTACCGGCAAGCGTTCTTTGCCCGTGACCTGGCTGGCACCCTGGTCCAGGTCGGGGTGCCCGACCCGAGCATGACGATCGACCTACCGCTCATCGAGTTGTTCGGCCGGGGGGGAGCCCTGAAGTCCTCTTGGTATGGCGACTGCCTTCCGACCCGGGACTTCCCGGTTCTTATTGACTTGTACCTGAAGGGCCGTCTTGATCTTGACCGCTTCGTCACCGAAATCATCGGCCTCGGCGACGTCGAAGAGTCGTTCGCGCGTATGCAGCGAGGTGAAGTCCTCCGCTCCGTCGTGAAACTTTGATCCTGGCACCCCCTTATGACTGCTCTCGTTCAGCGAGTCCGAACGTCAGGGATCTTCTCCCTCGACGGTCAGGATTTCGAGGTGGAAAACAACATCTGGTTGATCGGCGACGACAACCGCGTTCTGGTTATCGACGCCGCCCACGATGCTCAACCCATCCTGGCCGCCATCGATGGTCGAGAGGTATCGGTGATCATCGCCACCCATGGGCACAACGATCACATCAACGCAGCCGTGGCACTGGCTGCGGCGGTGGACGCTCCGATCGCCTTGCATCCCGCGGACCGCATGCTTTGGGACACGGTCTACCCTGATCGTGCTCCCGATGCTGAACTCGCCGATGGCGACCGCGTCGAGGCTGGTGGCGAACGGTTGGATGTGGTGCACACCCCGGGGCACAGTCCCGGCGGCGTCTGCCTGTACGCGTCGGGAACCGTGTTCTCAGGCGACACGCTCTTCAAGGGCGGGCCCGGAGCGACGGGCCGGTCTTATTCCGACTTTCCGACCATCGTCCGCTCGATTCAAACACGGTTGTTGGGCCTGCCACCGGGCACCATCGTGCATACCGGTCACGGCGACGACACCACGATCGGTTCGGAAGCTCCTCACCTACAGGAGTGGATCGAGCGGGGCCACTGACACCGACGGACAAACAGGGTCGGCCACGCGGAGTTGCGTGGCCGACCCATGCCGGAAGGTCGCTCAGTGCAGGGCGGGGGCCAGGAAGTTCTCCAGGTTGTCCCGCATAATCCGGCGCTGCTCGTCCGCGCCAAACGACGCGAGCTGGGCGTTCACGTACTGGCCCGGATAAGCCAAACCCTCACCATGGGGGAAGTCCGAGCCGAACACGATGGGGTCGATCCCCACCTCTTCCACCACCCGGCGTACGTTCTCCTCGGGGAACGGCGCCACCACGAACTTCTGGCGGAAAATGTTTGAGGGTCGCTCACCCAGGCGGCCGTTGTCAGCCCACTTGGCCTTCCGGCCCATCAAAAAGGCGTGATCCATCTTCCGCAGCGTGTAGGGCAGCCACACCGTCCCGCACTCCGACAGGCACATGCGGATGTTGGGGAAGCGCCCGAAGAAGTTGTGCAGGATCAACCCCGCCGTCAATTCATACGCCGGCCGGTCACCCCAGTACATCATCCACTGGAAGGCATCGAAATCGCCGAACGTGGTGTAGGGGTCCTCAGACCAGTCGGCCCCGTACTTCTGATAGTCGGTGCCCCCGAGATGGGCGGTCAACAGCAGCCCGGCCTCGTTGGCAATGGACCAAAACCGGTCAAAGATCGGATCCGCCGGAGACCGCCCACCCCATGGGTTGTCCACCCCACCGTGGGCATGACCGGCCTTGATCTGGATCAGCGTGGCACCATCCGCCATCACCGTCTCCAACTCGCGTATGGCCAACTCCGGATCGGCGAGGGAAATAAACGGCGGCAGGAACATCCGGTTCTCCGCCACAAAACCAACCTCTTCGTGCATCCACCGGTTGAACGCCCGGATATTGGCATAGAGGGCGGGGATATTGTCGACGAACTCGTACTCGATGTCATGCGCCGCGGCCGGGAACATCAGCGCCTTGTCGATGCCCTGCTCGCTCATCAGGGCCAGCCGCAGATCCCGATTCCCGAACGCCTCCGACTTGTGGCGGAACTCAGCGATGAACTCCTTGCGCTGGTCGTCCGTCAATCCCTTCAACGGGTTCAATCGATTCAGCAACATCCCCGGTATCACGCGCAGCTCGTCTTCCGCTGACTGCTGCCCACCCCGCCCTACTCCGACGTTGGACGTGTCCCCCAGCATCTTGTCCAACTCCCCAGACGAGAAGGTGATCTGGTGGGTGTTGAACTTCGACGGCGCTCCCGCGAACAACTGCAAACGCTCGCCGTCCGGCCCCACCACACTGCGGATCGCCAGGTCGGCGTGCTTCGGATCGATGTACCGCTCGAAGCAATCCGGCGGCTCGTTGAAATGGTTATCGGCGTCGTTGATCTGGTACGCCAAGTCACTGTCTGCGGTCGTAGCCATCAATCCTCCCTGCGATTCACTGTACGTTGTATAATCAACCTTACTCTGCCGCCGGAGTCAAGTGCGACCTGCTGAGAACTACCTCCGAATCGTCGTAATTGTCCGAATGGCCAAGGCAGGCCTCGGCTACCGAAGAGCCGGAGCCACTCTTCTGGACGGGCCCGCCCGATGACGACGATGTAGGGTCCGGCCCCATGATGGAATCCGTCCGGCTCGAAGAGGTTGCGCCGATTCGGGGCAGGCGGCCGGGCGGAGCCGGAGGCTGCTGACGGAATGGCGATCCTTGGATCACCGCTGCCGAGGCTGGAAGACGCCCGGCTCCTGATCGGAGCCAGCCAGTACGTCGCCGACCTGGAGTTGCCGTCTGTCCTTTCGGTGACCTACGTGACGTCCACCATGGCCCATGCCGTGATCTGCAACATCGATGTGGCTGCGGCTCGCGCCACGCCGGGGGTGGTCGAGGTGGTGACCGCAGCCGACGTGGACCTGGGAAGTGTCCCGTCGATCAATTCCGCCTATCCGGAGGCGATGCTGCGACCGATGCTCGCCACGGGACGGGTCCGCTTCGTCGGCGAACCCGTAGTGGCGATCGTGGCCGAGACGACAATGGTCGGGGAGGACGCCGCGGCCCAAGTGGAGATCGACTACGAGGCCTTGCCCCCGCTGATGAACCCCGAGGCCGCGCTCAAGAATGAGATCCTCCTCTTCCCCGACGCCGGGACGAACGTGGTTCTGCGCCAGCAGGGAGGTTCGACTCCTGACGCTGATTCCACCGGGGAGATCGTGGTTCGGGCTCGATTCGTCAACCAGCGGGTTGCTCCCTGTCCGCTCGAAGGCCGGGCGGCGGCGTCGTGGTGGGATAACGACAATCACCTCACCCACTGGTCATCTTGCCAGGGGCCCCACCCAGTCCGCGCCTCCCTGTCGCGCACGTACGGGCTCGCGACTGAAGCCATTCGGGTCGTGGCCCCTGATGTCGGCGGCAGCTTCGGTGCCAAGGCCCGCTCGTACCCCGAAGAGCTATTGCTGCCATGGCTGGCCCGGCGGGTGGGTCGTCCCGTTCGTTGGGTATCTCCTCGGTCCCAGGACATGAGCGGTCTCGGCCATTCGCGCGCCCAGATCCAGAACGTCGAGATCGCCGGCAACCGAGACGGGACGGTCTGTTCTGTCTCCGCGCACATCCTGTCTGATGCCGGCGCCTACCCTCTCGTAGCGCCGTTATTGGCAGCCAACACCGGGCGGCTGATGGGGGGTGCCTACCGAATTCCCGTGCTCAACTGGACGGCGGAAGCCGTCGTCACCAACACCACGCCGGTGGTGGCGTACCGGGGGGCAGGTCGCCCCGAGGCGGGTGCCCTCATTGAGCGTGCCATGGACCTTTTCGCGGCCGAGCTTGGTCTCGACCCGGTCGAGGTGCGCCGGCGCAACCTCCTCCGACCCGAAGATTTCCCCTACGCCGCGCCGACGGCAATTACCTACGACAGCGGTGACTATCAGCGGGCGCTCGCCGTTGCCCTGGATCGCGTGGGATATGACAGCCTGCGTGCCGAACAAGTCGAACGGCGCCGCCGTGGCGACAGCCAGTTGCTCGGCGTCGGGCTCGCCGTATTCGTCGATCGAACCGCCGGCGTCGCCGGGTCCGAGTACGGCGCTGTCGAGTTGCGGCCGGACGGGACCATGCTCGTGCGGACGGGCTCGAGTCCGCACGGTCAGGGACATCACACCGCGTGGGCCATGATCGTTGCCGAGCGAACGGGGTTGCCCATTGCGAGTGTCGAAGTCGTGTATGGCGATACCGACATCGTCCCGCGGTGGGGTGACCGGTGGGTCTCGGTCAGCCCAAAAAGCCGGGGCAGCCGTCGCCGAGGCAGCCGACGCCCTGATCGCAGCCGCCTGCGAAGTCGCCGCCCAGGTGCTGGAGGCGGCTACCGAGGACATCGTCTTCACCACGTCGGCTGGCGGCCGCTTCCACGTGGCGGGGACGCCCACGGTGTCGGTGGGATGGTCCGAGATCGCCGCGGATCGCCACTCTGATCCGTTGGTCTGCGAAGCCGACTTCGAGGGAGGGGGCCCGACCTTTCCCTTCGGCGTCTACGTCGCGGTGGTGACGGTAGACGTCGAGACAGGGGGCGTCCGGCTCGAGCGCATGGTGACCGTGGATGACGCCGGGACCATCTTGAATCCGCTCCTGGCCCTCGGCCAAGTGCACGGTGGAGTCGCCCAGGGAGTCGGACAAGCGCTGTTCGAAGAAGTGCGCTATGACGATGCCGGCAACCCGTTGACATCAACGTTGGCGGATTACGCGTTGATATCGGCAAGCGAACTGCCATCGTTCGAGTGTGAACTCACCGAAACGCCCTCTCCGCACAATCCGCTCGGGGTGAAGGGTATCGGTGAATCGGGCACGATCGGCGCCCCACCGGCCGTGCAGAACGCGGTCGTGGACGCTCTGGCTCACCTGGGAATCCGGCATATCGATATGCCGGCACATCCCGAGCGAGTCTGGGCGGCCATTGAGGAGGCCAGCCGCACCGCAGCTGCGGCCCGATCGACTGATTAAATGCGGAAAGAGTCCTCCTAAATGGGGAGAATCCAGGCGCCCGCTTGAGCCGTTGGCGGAGACAGCGCCCCGGCACACCGCTACCCTGGCGTTGTGAGCAGCCGACGGGTGCCAGGTGGGGTGGTCCACAAGGTTCCGGTAGACCTGCGCGAAGCGCTGCTCGCCAATGTGACCGCACTCGATGCATGGACCGACATGACGCCTCTGGCCCGCAACGAGTTCATCTGCTGGGTCGAGGACGCCAAGCAACCGAGGACCCGAGAACGTCGTATTCGCCGAACCCAGGAGGAACTGGAGGAAGGCCAGCGTCGGCCCTGCTGCTGGCCGGGGTGTAGCCACCGCGAGCACACCGGCCGATAGCCCCGTGTGCGACGCTGATATCCGTGGTTTCTCCCGCTGGATACTCGCAAACGCCCCTGCCTGTGAAACTCGGGATCAAGCCAGGTATGCGAGTCGCACTCCTCCACGCTCCTGAGGGGATCGAGGCCACGCTGGGGGTGTTGCCCGAGGGCGTCCGCATCCAGCACGGCGTGCGACGCAATCAACGGGTGGACCTCATCGTGGGTTTTGTGACAGAGCGCCAACATCTCGCTCGCAACGTCGGCTGGCTGGTCACGACCCTCCCTCCCTACGGTGCTTTCTGGGTCGCCTGGCCCAAACGAGCTTCGAAGATGGTCACCGACATGAGCGAGGACGTGGTCAGGGACATCGCCCTGCCGATGGGTTGGGTGGACGTCAAGGTCTGTGCCATCGACGCCACCTGGTCCGCACTGAAGCTCGTCCTCCGTAAGGAACTCCGCCCGTAGCGCTTCACCACCTCAGCCGGAGGACCGCCAAGTCGACCGTGGTTGGGCTGACGGGCGCCGGCACCCGCGCCCTACCCGACGTGCTGTCGCGAACCCGACCGAGCCCGGCTTCTGGTTGGATTCCGCTCGGATCTAGAAGCGACCGCGGAACTCACCGCTCCGCATCTGCTCGAACTCCGCGTGCCGTGGACGCCAGCTGCGATGGCTGCTCCACCCCTGGGACTCGACCTCACAGATGGTGCGGTAGATCTCCTCCATCTCATCGTCGTCAGCGAACTTCGAGTAGAAGTCGCGAACTCGATACCCACCGAACACCGACACGATATCCGGATAGTCGTCGATCACGAAATCAGGCACGCAGTCGATCCCGAACAGCCCCAGCCGACGCACGTAGTCGTAGATCGGTTTCTCGTAGACGCCGCTCACGTACGGCTCCAGGTCGAAATCGCGGACCACCTGGTGGCGCTTGCCCTCACCGGACCACACGTAGACCTCGTGCCCGTCACCCACGAGTCGCTCAAAGGTGTCGGCCGTGCCTCTCCGGATGTTGTAATCGCTCGAGAGGATCGTGTAATCGACGTCGAAGAACACCTTCATGGTGATAGATAGCATAGCTTACGATCAGCGGGCCAGCGTCAGCCGGGCCCGGTGGCCGAGACCCACGAAGCTGTGGTCGCGGTCGGGCGGGCGCGATTCGGCGTTGAGGCCGGCGGGTTGCGGGTAGGTCTCGCGTACGGTGACGGCCGAATTCAGCTCGGGCCGCAGGTAGCCCCGGGTTGGAGCTTGCCGAGCTCAGAGATCGACGGCCAGACTGCCATCCAGCTGGGCCAGGTTCAGCACCTTGGCCACCGGTGGGCTGGGCGCCTGGAGACGAAACCGCACACCGGTCCGAGCGGCCTCGGTCGCCGCTCCGACCAAGGCGCCGACGCCAGACGCGTCCATGAACTCCACCGCTGCCAGGTCCACTACCACCCCGCGGGGAACGGACGCGATCACCCGACTGAGTGCATCGCGCAGCTCCGGCACGGTGGCGAGGTCGACCTCGCCTGCCACCACGACGACCGCCACACCCTCAACGGTTTGGTCCACCTCGGGATCCTGGTGGCCGGTACCGGCGCGTTCGACCCGCACGTCAACCGTAAACGGCACCCACTCAGCCATCTCGCGAATCTGGACCCTCCACACGCTGGTTTGGCCCCTTCATCACTTTATCCACCGGGCTCCCCCCTACCCTGCTCAGCCGGCCACCCCGGTCACCGCGGCCGCGGCCCCGGCGCTACGCCCCCAAGCCGTGTTGCGTCTCCCGCCAGCTCCTCCCGACCGTTGCCGCGGCCGGCTCCTTGGGCAGACCCAACACCATCTCGCCGATGATGTTGCGTTGCACCTGTGACGTCCCTGCGTAGATGGTCTCGGCGCGGCTCGAAAGGAGGGTGTCGACCCACGACGCGCTGGAGTTGGGCGCGCCCACGTCGTCGGCCTGGAAGCCGCTGGACGGCCGCCCCGTGGGCGTCAGCGCCGCTGCGCCCAGGATGTCCACGGCCAGCTCACCCAGCGCCTGGTGATATTCGCTCCAGTACAACTTGAAGGTCGACTCACCGGGCCCGGGCGCGGCGCCGGCGAGGAACTTGGTGAGCGTCCGCATCCCCAAAAACCGCATGATTTCGACCTTGGAGTACGCCCACGCCAACCGCTGGCGGATCACCGGGTCGCCAGCCTGCCCGGTTTCTTTGGCGAGCGCCACTAGCCGGTCGAGCTCGGACCGGAACATGATCGGCAAGGTGGCCGCCGACTCCCCCCGCTCGTAACCGAGAAGGGTCATGGCAACAGCCCATCCCGCGTTCACGTCCCCGACGACGTTGTTCCTTGGCGTCCGGGCGTTGGTGAAGAAGGTCTCGTAGAACCCGGAACCGCCCGTCATCTTCCGGATGGGTCGGATCTCGACGCCCGGCTGGTCCATCGGGACCAGGAGGAAGGTGATGCCCTTATGTTTGGCGGCGTCGGGGTCGGTGCGGCTGAGCACGAACACCCAGTTGGCCGACTGGGCGTCCGACGTCCAGATCTTCTGGCCGTTGATTACCCACTCGTCGCCGTCCAGGACGGCCCGCGTGCCCAGGCTGGCGAGGTCGGACCCGGAACCGGGCTCCGAGTACCCCTGGCACCAGCGGTCGTCGCCGGAGAGGATCCGAGGGAGAAAGTGGCGTTTCTGTTCCTCCGTGCCCCAGTGCAGCAGCGTGTTGCCGACCATTTTGATCCCGAAGCCGTCGTTGGGACCGCCCGTCGGCACGCCGGCCCGGTACAGCTCCTCGGCCACCACCACGGTCTCCAATGGCGACAGCCCTCCGCCGCCGTACTGGCGCGGCCACGAGGGTGCCAGGAGTCCGTTCCCGTACAGCGTGGCTCGCCATTCCTCGGTGAAAAGAGCGACCGCGTCGTGGTCTAGGGCTCCGAGGCCCTTCCATCCGGCTGGCAGGTGCTCGCCGAGAAAGGCCCGGATCTTGTCCCGGTAATCCTCAACTTCAGGGGGGTAACGCGGGTCCACGCCCGCACGCTATCGCCGTGCCGCCAGCCGGCGGCGGTCAGCGACGCGGCCCACGACCTTGGCCGCCCCCACCAAGGCGATGGCGACTACCACTCCCTCGACGACGGACTTCCAGCCCCAGCCCAGGGCCACGCCCATAACTAAAGCAATCCCGCCCGCAGCAAGAGGCAGACCCCACCAGGTCCGGAAGCGTTGGCGAAACGCCAGCACGGCCAGGACCACCCCGATGAGCGCGAAGAACAATGGCCCGAAGCCCAGGGCGACGACGCAGAACAAGCCAACGAGGCCACAAACGAAGTAGAACACCGGGTCGCACGAGTCTAGCGGAGCCGCTGGCCCCCGACCATGATGGGGGTCCATGGACGTTCTGGTCGTCGTGGATAACGCCCCCGTCCCCGAACGGCTGTCCGCCCGGGCCCGCCGCCGCGTCGATCTGCCGGCGGGGGAACTTCCCTCCAGCGCCATCGCAGACCTGCGGGCCCATATCCCCCGCTCCATCGGGGTAGTCGGCCCGGGGCCCGGACCGGCGGCCGACATCGCCCGCCAGTTGCACCGCGCCGGCCTGCCCGTCACCGTCTACAGCGACGAGTCCGTGGCAGTGGAACCAGGCGTCGGCGTCGAGCCTTTGAGCGACACCGGACCTCCGGTGGAGGCGGCCAATTCCTTGATCGAACTCATCGGCGACACACCGCTGGTTCGCTTGGACCGCATCGGTCGAGACCTGTCCGCGCAGCTGTTCGCCAAGCTGGAGTTCCTGAATCCGGGAGGGAGCGTCAAGGACCGCCCGGCGCTGTTCATGGTCGAAGCCGCCGAGCGGGACGGGCGGTTACGGCGGGGCGGCACCATCGTCGAACCGACCTCGGGCAACACCGGGGTCGGTCTGGCGATAGTGGCCGCTCGTCGCGGCTATCGCTGTATTTTCACCATGCCGGACAAGATCGCCCAGGAGAAGGTGGCGCTGCTGCGGGCCTACGGCGCCGAGGTCGTGGTGTGCCCCACCGCGGTAGATCCTCAGCATCCCGACTCGTACTACTCCGTCGCCCGACGCCTGGCGCAGACCACGCCCAACGCCTTCATGCCGAACCAGTACGCCAACCCCGCCAATCCGGAGGCCCACGAGCGCACGACCGGCCCGGAGCTCTGGCGCCAGACAGCGGGGCGCATCACCCACGTGGTCGCCAGCATCGGCACGGGCGGAACGATCAGCGGGATCGGCCGTTACCTCAAGGGCCGAAACCCGGCTATCCAAGTCATCGGTGCCGACCCGGAGGGATCGGTGTATTCGGGCGGGCAGGGTCGTCCCTACCTGGTCGAGGGCATCGGCGAGGACTTCTGGCCCGACACCTACGACCGGGAGATCGCCGACCGGGTGGTCATGGTGTCCGACCGGGACAGCTTCCTGACCGCCCGGCGGGTGACCCGGGAGGAGGGGATCCTGGTGGGCGGGTCCTGCGGCACGGCGGTGTGGGCCGCGCTGGAGGTGGGCCGGGACCTGGGCCCCGAGGCGGTGATCGTGGTGATCGTCCCCGACTCGGGACGTGGCTACTTGTCGAAGGTGTACGACGACGGCTGGATGGCGGATCACGGCTTCTTGCGGGCGACCGGCGTGGGCGGCGTCACCATCGAGGCGGTTTTGTCACAGAAGAGCCGCGGCGGGCGGGGCTTGCCACCGCTCGTGCACGTGCACCCGAGCGAAACCGTGCGAGCTGCCATTGCGATCTTGCAGGAGTACGGCGTGTCCCAGATGCCGGTGGTGAAGGCCGAACCGCCGTTGTCGTTGGCGGAGGTAGTAGGGACGGTGACCGACCGCGACCTGCTGGAGCGGCTGGTGGCGGACCCCTCGGCGGTGGACACACCCGTGGAGGCGGTCATGGGACCGCCGTTGCCGATGATCGGGAGCGGCGAACCGGTTGATCTCGCCGCCGCCCGGCTGGCCGACGGGGCCGCCGTGCTGGTCATCGACGCCGGGCACCCCACCGGGATCCTGACCCGCTCGGATCTGCTCGAGTTCCTGTCCGGCCGGCAGCTGGGCGCATGACAGGCGCCATCCCGGACCAGGCCAGGTCCGCCGGGTCCGGCGGGTCCGCCGGGTCGTCCGGGGGGTCCGCCGGGTCGTCCGGGTCGTCCGGGGGGTCCGCCGGGTCGTCCGGGGGGTCCGCCGGGTCGTCCGCCGAGTCCGCCGGGTCCGGGGGGTCCGCCGGGTTCGAGACGCGGGCCATTCACGCCGGCCAGGATCCCGATCCGGTTACGGGGGCGGTCGTGCCCCCCATCTCCTTGGCCACGACGTTCGCCCAGGAGGCAGTCGGCCAGCACGGGGGTTTCGAGTATGCCCGCAGCGGCAACCCGACCCGGGCCGCCCTCGAGGCCTGTCTGGCGTCCCTCGAAGGCGCAACCCATGGCCTGGCGTTCGCCAGCGGCCTCGCCGCCGAGGACGCCATCCTGCGCCTGCTGGCGCCCGGGGACCACGTAATTATCCCGGACGACGCCTACGGTGGAACGTTCCGCCTGATCGACAAGGTGTGGGGACCACTGGGCATCTCCCATACGTCGGTGCCGCTGCACGAAGCCGGCACCGCCGCCCTGCTCGGCGCCTGGCAGCCGCAGACCCGGCTGGTATGGGCCGAAACGCCGTCGAACCCGGCCCTCTCGATCGTGGACATCGCCGCCGTGGCGTCGTTGCCCACGAGCGGGGCGCCCGCCTGGTCGTCGACAACACCTTCGCCACCCCCTACCTCCAGCAGCCCCTCGCTCTGGGCGCCGATCTGGTGGTGCACTCGACGACCAAGTACCTGGGCGGCCACAGCGACGTGGTCGGCGGGTTCGTGGCCACCAACGACGCCGCCTTGGCCGCGCAGGTGGCGTTCTTCCAGAACGCTGCGGGCGGGGTGCCCGGGCCCATGGACTGCTACTTGGTGCTGCGGGGCGTCAAGACGCTGGCGGTGCGGATGGACCGCCACAGCGCCAACGCCGCGGCCGTCGTCGACATGCTGGTGCGCCATCCCGCCGTGGGCCTGGTGCTCTACCCGGGGCTGCCCTCCCATCCTGGTCACGCCGTGGCTGCCCGGCAGATGCGCGGGTTCGGAGGGATGGTGTCGTTCGTGGCGGCCGCCGGCGAGGAGGCGGCGCTGGAGGTGGTGAGATCGACCCGGGTGTTCACCCTGGCCGAGTCGCTCGGCGCGGTGGAGTCGCTCATCGAGCACCCGCATCGCATGACCCACGCCTCGGCTGCGGGGTCTGCGCTGGCCGTCGACCCGGGCCTGGTCCGTCTTTCGGTGGGACTGGAGACGGCCTCGGATCTGGTGGCCGACCTGGTAGGCGCGTTGGACCGGGTGGCCCCCTAAGAAGGGGAGCCGGTTCAACAGCAGCGCCAGCGGGAGCGGGCGGGTAGGGGCCGGCCGGCGTGCCAGCCGGCGTGCCAGCCGGCGGCTGCGGGCGGGTAGGGACGGGCGCCAGCGCGCCAGCCGGCGTGCCAGCCGGCGGCTGCGGGCGGGTAGGGACGGGCGCCAGCGCGCCAACCGGGGGGAGCGGCGCCCGCGGGAGCGGCATGGTCGCGCCCGAACGTCCAGGCTTCGCGGGCCACTTCGTCCCAGGCGCGAAGCGTGGACGCGGACGTCCCCGAAAGGCGCCGCCGATAGTCCACTCTTCTCGGCAACGACAAGGGAGCCGCAACGCATGGACGTTTCGGTGCACCCGCTCGGCGTCCCGCCCAGTCCTGCGCAGGCAATCCGGCGGCGGCAATCCCGCCAGCTTGGGCCGCGAGGGCTGATTCATCCCATTCGTTTGCCTCTCTAGCCGTTTCCCTACCTTTCAAACCGGCCGACGCCCTGGATTGAAGCCGCGGCACCCGGCTCGAACTCAGACCCGATACCCGATGGCGCCAACCGGAAAAGGGTGGCCTACCGTGACGACAGTGCTGCGATGTGCGGGCTGCGAAAAGGAGGTCTCGGAATGGGCAGCTCGTTGTCCCGCCTGCCACCACCCCACGGATGACGCCATGCCGCTTGTGGCCCGGCCCGTCAGCGGGGCGCCGGCTCCCCCCAAACCGTCCGTGGCCGCGCCGGCCCAGACGCCCACTCCAGCGATCCCCGCCCCAGCCCCCCTCTCCTCGGACCTGCTCCCCGCCCGCGTTGGAGGCGCAGACGACAGTGCCGGCTTCCGCCTAGGCCGCCTCCGGCACCCCTTCCGCTCGGACCCTACCCCGCATTCCCGGACGCGGACGCCCAGGTGGGCGGTGCGGCTCATCATCCTCGCCGCGGTCGCCCTCGTCGGCGGCACGCTCGCTCTGATCACGTCCGAGTCACCGGGCGGGGCCCCCGCCCACGGGACCGGGGCGGCGTCCCTGCCCCCAGCCGCAACGATCGGACGCGTCCTGGTCCAGAACCCGGGCGGCGCCCTCGTCCTGGTGGATCCCGGCACCGACCGGGCGGTCCAGCCGGCCGGCGTGGCGTTGCTCGCAGGGGAAACGGTCATGACCGCCCCGGACCGTCGCTTTGTGGCGACCTTGCAAGGTGCGGTGCTGTCCATCGACGCCAACGACCAAGTCCATGCTGCCGTTACCCCCCGCATCACCCAGGCCCTTTTGGGTGGACCCGCAACCTTCGCCGCAGACGATCAGGCCGTGATCGTGGTGGCCAGCAACGGCGGGCAGCTGCGGACCGGCCAGATCTCCGCCTTGCTCTTTCGGAACGGTTCGTCGGTCCCGTTGGGCAGCGCCGACGAGGCGGCCGGCGACCCGCAAGCGATCGGCGCGTTCGTGTCCGTCGCCCGTCCCGTGCCGTCCAACAGGGAGCCAGCTGGCGGCTACTTCGGTCTACCTGACTCCCAGGTCGAGCTGCGCGACGCCGGACACTCGGCGCGGGTCTTGGCGACAGCAGGACAACTCAACGCGGCGCTGAGCCAACCGTCCGATCGGCCTGTGCACATGAGTCTCTTCCCGAATCCCCAAGGCACGGCGGTCGCCATCGTGCTCAATCCACCGTTTGGTGGTGTCGGCGACGTCGGCATCGTCGTGCTCGATCGCTCGGGCACGGTTATCGGGATCGTGCCACCCCCGAGCGGCCCGGTGGAATACTCCTGGCCGTCATGGTCGCCCGACGGGCGCTCGCTTGTGTACCCGACCATCGGCTCGAGCGGAACCGAGCTGGCGATCTGGCGGGAGACAGGCCGGCCGCTCCTCCGCACCGCGCCGGACAACGGAGCCGCTTTCGGCTACTGCCTGTGGGCACCCAACGGTTCTGCCGTCCTCTGCCCGACGATCCAATCGGCGCGGGCCGACTGGGATGAAGGCGCCGCCAGCGGCGGCCCGTTGTTCGCCGTGCCGGCGCCGGGCAACCCCATCGTGTGGCTGGCGCCCGCTCCGCCGTCATCCCCAGCCGAGCCGGCAACCCGGCACAACCTGCGCCGAACCGTCAGCTTCTGAACGCCAGACGCGGGCTACAGCACCCGGAGCCGGATGGTTTCGTCCAGATGTGTCAACCGGGCCAGCATCTCGGCAGTGAAGTCGGTCGCGATGTCCGTGATGACGTAGCCCACCTCGCCTCGGGTGCCGAGCGCCTGGCCCTCGATGTTGATGTGGTGCTCGGCGAAGATGGCGTTGATGGAGGCCAGCACGCCGGGCGTGTTGCGATGAATATGCACCAGCCCGTGGGCCCCAGCTCGTGCCGGCAGCTCCAGGTTGGGCAGGTTGACCGACAAGGCCGTGCTTCCCGAGCGCACGTACTCGCTGAGCTTCTTGGCGACGAACTGGCCGATGTCGACCTGCGCCTCCTCGGTGCTGCCGCCGATATGCGGGGTCAGGATCACGTTCGGCAGACCCTGCAAGCGGGACACGAACGCCTCGTCGTCGCCCGACGGTTCGTCGAAGAAGACGTCGACCGCGGCGCCAGCCAGGTGCCCTGACTCGATGTGGGCCCGCAGCGAGCCGTGGTCGACCACGAAGCCGCGGCTCAGGTTGAGGAACAGGGCCCCATCTCGCATCGGCCGGAACTCGGCCGCGCCGAACAAGCCACGGTTGTCGGGCCGGCCGTCCACGTGCAGGGTCACGACGTCGGCCCAGGCCAGCAGCTCCTCCAGCGAAGCGCACCGCCGGGCGTTTCCGAGCGCCAGGCGGTCGGCCGTGTCGTAGAACGACACGGACATGCCGAGGCTTTCCGCCAGCACCGACAGCTGCGAACCGATGTTGCCGTAGCCGACGATGCCCAGACGGCGGCCGCGCACCTCGTGGGCGCCGGCCGCCGACTTGGACCAGATCCCGGCGTGCATCTCCCGGTTCTTGTCGGTCAGCCGCCGGGTCAGGGCGACGATCTCGGCGATCACCAGCTCGACCACGCTGCGGGTGTTCGAGAAGGGGGCGTTGAACACCGCCACGCCGCGCCGGGTGGCGGCGGCCAGGTCGATCTGGTTGGTGCCGATGCAGAAGGCCCCGACCGCCAGCAGGTGGGGTGACTTGTCCAGCACCGCTTCGGTGACCTGGGTCCGCGACCGGATGCCGAGCAGGTCGACGTCCGCGATGCGGTCGGCTAGGTCGGCCCTCGCGGAAGGCACCGGGTTCGGTCTCGACCTCGAAGCCGGCCTCCTGGAGGCGGACCACGGCGCCGGGATGGATGTTTTCGAGCAGAAGGGCGCGGCGGCGGGGGGGGCGCTCGTCGTGCATAGTTCGACGAGGTTACCTGGTGAAAAAAAGGTACTTATCGCGGCCCCCGACGGTTCCTTCATCCGACCTGGGCTACCCTCGCCGGTCCATCGTGGAAGGGATTGATCAATGAAAATCGGGGCCCGACTGGGCGGGATCGCGGCTGCCGGGGTGGCCGTGGTGGCGCTGGGAGCATGCGGCAACCCCATCGCTCATCTCACCACCGAGCGGGCCGTCGGCAACGCTTTCGGCAAGACGCTGGGCCAGCCCGGTCTCAGCCTGCAGATCTCCCTGGGAGTCACGCCTGCCCAGCTGCAGCGAATCAACCAGATCGAGCACGGCGGCAGCTCCTTCACGGCCCAGGACGCGTCAGCTCTCGGTTCACTCGTCGATCGTTGTCGACGTGTACCCGGGTCACGGGGAGTCGATCGAAAGCAAGCAGTTCCAGTCCGACCCCAGCAACCAGCTGGAACTGGCTCTCGAGGTGGGCGGCGCCCGGCCGGTCGAGGTGCGCTTCCTGGGCGGAGCGGTGTACGCCGGGCTGACATTCGCGGGCTCTTGACCGACTTCGGCCAGGGCGCGTCCGCGGCGAAGGCCCAGAGCGGGATGCGGAACGCGGACGCCTACCTGCCGGGACTGGCCGCCCTCGGCGCGGGCAAATGGGTGTCCGTGGACCGGCAGCAGCTGGCCCCTCTGCTCAAGCTCGGCGGCGCCAACGCCTCCGCCAACAGCGCCAACAAGGCCAGTTCCGCTCGCCCTGCTCAACCAGCTCAAGTCGGCCTTGGTCAACAACACCAGCTACACCAACCTCCGGAACCACGCCGGCCGCACCGAGTACCAGCTCACCGTGCAGGCCCACGCCGTGCTCCAGGAGATTTCTGGTGACGTGTCGAACCTGGCCGGCGGCGCCGGCGGGGCCGCGGGCCAGATGACGCAGGGCCCAGCCAGACCCTCGCCAAAGCACCGCAAACGGTCGTGGCCCAGCTCTGGGTCAAGAACAACAAGGCCCAGGAACTGGACATCGACATCAACCAGTTCGCCCACACATTCCCCTTCGCCGTCCCGGTGCGCATTGTGATCGCCCCTGGTTCGCCCGTAGCCGCACCTTCCGGGGCCACTCCCTTGCAGCTCTCGAAGATTGCCGGTCTGCTTGGCGGTCTGGGCAGTATGCGGCAGGGGCAGGCCCAGGCCGCCTGAGTACCACTAGCCAAATTCGATTAGGTCGTGTAGTCGGCGTTGATCCGCACGTACCCGGCGGACAGGTCGCAGCCGTAGACGGTGGCCTCGGCCGGTACCGGTGCCGAGCTCCACCTCGATCTCGACGTGGTCGGCCGGCCATGATCGTCGGCCAGGCGGCGCAGGCCGTCCTCGTCGGGGCGGTCGGGGTAGGTCTCCAGGTCGCCGAAGCGGATGACGACCCGTTCGGGGTCGATGTCGTGGTCGTCCTGGCACTTGCCGATGGCCATGGCCACCCGGCCCCAGTTGGGGTCGGCGCCGTGCACGGCGGTCTTGACCAGCGGCGAGTTGACGATGGCCTTGGCCACCCGCCGGGCCTGAGCCGCGTCGGCCGCGGCCCGCACCGTGACGGTGAGCAGCTTGGTCGCCCCTTCGCCGTCGCGGGCCAGCTGCAGGGTCAGGTCCAGGCACACCTCCCGCAGCGCCACCGCCAGGGCGGCCTCGCTGACCGGCCCGGCCGCCCCGTTGGCCAGCACCACGGCCGTATCGGAGGTGGAGGTGTCGGTGTCGATGCTCAGGCAGTTGAAGGTCTCGTCGACGGCCCGCCGCCACAGGCGGTCGAGGGTCGCCGGCGTCGACGGCGGCGTCGGTCAACACGAACGCCAGCATGGTGGCCATGTCCGGCTCGATCATGCCGACCCCCTTGGCCATGCCCACCACCCGGGCCGGGCCGGCCCGCTGCACCGCGGTCTTGGGCACGGTGTCGGTGGTCATCATGGCCCGGGCCACCTGGACCGGCGTCGGCGTCGAAGGCGGGCCTTGGCGCAGGCCGGCCAGGTGGGCCCGGAGCAGGTCCATCGGGTAGGGCCGGCCGATGACGCCGGTGCTGGCGATGAGCACCTCGTCGACGGGGACGCCGACCGCGGCGGCGACGCCGGCGGTGACCTCCTCGGCGTCCCGCAAGCCCTGGGCGCCGGTGGCCACGTTGGCGTTCTTGGCGACGACCACGATGGCCCGGGCCCGGCCCGAGGCAGCCCGCGGCCGGCTCAGCGTGACGCTCGGGCCCTCGAAGCGGCTCTGGGTGAACAGCCCGGCGCAGGCGCACGGCCGGGTCGAGAGCACGATGACGCGAAGTCGTCACCCTCGTCGCGCAGGCCGGCGTGGCCGGTGTGGGCGACGAAACCGGCGGGCAGGGCCAGAGAGGCACCCGCAGATCATTCCAGATGGCCGCCGGCCGGGCCTGACCCGCCGGCCAGTGGGGCCAGGCTAGCGGGTGTGCTGTCGAGCTGCTCCAGGCAGCGGCGGATCTCCGAAGCCCGGAAGCGGCGGTGGCCGCCGAGGGTGCGGATGGCGGTGATCTTGCCGGCCCGGGCCCAGCGGGTGACCGTCTTCGGATTTACGCGGAAGAGTGCGCACCTCGCCGGGGTGAGGAGTGCGTCGGGTTGGGTGTCTTCTGGCCATAGTTCTGCGGTTCCTTCCAAGTGTCCGGTTTCGTGCGTTAAGGTACGAGAAGTACCGGGCTGCCGTACATGACCCGTCCGGGCCATATTTCTCGGGGCAATTCGGACTAGTCAGCGCGAAACTGCACCTGGCGGTCAGCCCGGGCACCAGACTGCCCGACCACCAGCGGCTTCCTGGCCGGCCGCGGCCAGGGCCGCCAGCGCGGCCGTCGACCGACCGCTGGGGGTACGGCGACGACCATGCCCAGGCCGAGGTTGAACACCCGGGCCATCTCGGCGTCGTCCACCCCGCCGGCCCGCTGGATCTCGGCGAAGATCGGCGGGACGCGCCAGCGATCGCGCTCGAACACGGCGTCGAGGTCCGGCGCCGAGCACCCGGGGCACGTTGCCGGGCAGGCCGCCGCCGGTGATGTGGGCGATGGCGTGCACCTCGACCGCGTCGAGCAGGGCCAGCACGGCCGGCGTGTAGATCACCGACGGGCGCAGCAGCTCGTCGGCCAGCGTCCAGTCGGCCGGCCCCTCCCAGGCCGGCCCGTCGAGCAGGGACCGCCCGGCCACGCTCGAGCAGGGCCCGCCGGGCCAGCGAGTAGCCGTTGGACCGCAGCCCGGGCGACGGCAGGCCGACAGGACGTCCCCGGCCGCGGTCCGGGCCGGGCCGTCGATGATGGCGTCGCGCTCGACGATGCCGACCGCGAACCCGGCCACGTCCAGCTCGCCCGGCGCCAGCAGCCCGGGGTGCTCGGCCAGCTCGCCGCCGACGATGGCGCAGCCGGCGGTCCGGCAGCCGGCGGCGATGCCGGTCATGACCGCGCGGACCTGGTCGGGGTCGACCCGGCCGAGCAGCTGGTAGTCGAGGAAGAACAGCGGCCGGGCCCCGCAGCACACCAGGTCGTCGACGCACATGGCCACCAGGTCGATGCCGATGGTGTCGAAGCGGCCGGTCGCCATCGCCACCGCCATCTTGGTGCCCACCCCGTCGGTGCTCGACACCAGCACCGGCCGGCGGTAGCCGGCGGGCAGCTCGAACAGGCCGCCGAACCCGCCGATGCCGCCGAGCACCCCCGGCCGGTCGGCGGTTGAGGCCACCAGGTCGCGCATGGCCTCGACGGCCCGGTCGGCGGCGTCGATGTCGACTCCGGCCGCGGCGTAGGTGAGGCGAGACGGGGGGACGTCTTTGTCCGATGCACGCCTCAGCCAACGGGCGAACCGACCTGCGGCTCCCGTCCGAGGGTCACCGGCACCTCGGCCGGGTAGTCGCCCGGTCAGGCAGGCGTCGCAGAAGCCGGCACCGGGCGCGCCGGTCGCCTCCTTGAGGGCGTCGAGGCTCGAGATAGGCCAGGCTGTCGGCGCCGAGGTACTCCCGGATCTCGCCGACCTCCAGGTTGGCGGCGATCAGCTCGGCCCGGCTGCCCGGTGTCGAGCCCGTAGTAGCAGGGCCACCGGTACGGCGGCGACGAGATGCGCAGGTGGACCTCGGCGGCCCCGGCCTCGCGCAGCATGCGCACCATGGCCCGGGTGGTCGTGCCCCGCACGATGGAGTCGTCGACGACGACCAGCCGCTGGCCGGCGATGGCATCCGCGCAGCGGGTTGAGCTTGCGGCGCACCCCCTGGGCCCGCTGGGCCTGGTCGGGGACGATGAACGTCCGGCCGATGTAGCGGTTCTTGACCAGCCCGTGGCCGTAGCGGATGCCGCTGCGCCGGGCGTACCCCTCGGCCGCGGGCAAGCCCGAGTCGGGCACGCCCATCACCATGTCGGCGCACGACCGGGGCCTGCTCGGCCAGCAGCTCGCCCATGCGAATCCGGGCGCCGTGCAGCTCCTGGCCGTACAGGCGGCTGTCGGGGCGGGCCAGGTACACGAACTCGAACAGGCACAGCTTGGGGTCGATGCGCTCCGCCGGCCAGGGCCGCAGCGATCGGGGTCCGTCGGCGTCGATGACCAGCAGCTCGCCCGGATCGAGCTCGCGGACGAAGTGGGCGCCCGTGATGTCGAGGGCCGGCGTCTCCGAAGCCAGCACCCAGCCCTGGTCGAGCTTGCCGAGGCACAGGGGCCGGAACCCGTGCGGGTCGCGGACCCCGATGAGCCGCTGGTGGTCGAGCAGCACCAGCGAGAACGCCCCCTCCAGCACGGGCAGCACCGCCATGAGGGCGCCTTCCAGGTCCGTCGCCGGGATGGGTGTCGAGGTGGCGGACCAGCAGCTCGGCGATCAGGTCGCTGTCGCTCGTCACCGTCCCCGGCAGCATGCCCATGTCGGCCGCCAGAGCTCGGTGTTCGTCAGGTTGCCGTTGTGGCCGAGGGCGAAGGCGACCGTGTCCGGCCGGGCCGGGCCCGGCGATGACGTGCGGTACACCGGCTGGGCGTTGTGCCAGGTCGACGCCCCGGTGGTCGAGTAGCGGGTGTGGCCGATGGCCAGGTGGCCCTGCAGGCCGGCGAGGTTGCGCTCGTTGAAGACGTTGGTGACGAGGCCCATGTCCTTGACGACCATCATCTCGGCGCCGTCGCTGACCGCCATGCCGGCCGACTCCTGGCCCCGGTGCTGCAGGGCGTAGAGGCCGTCGAAGGTCAGGTGGGCCACCTGGCTGCCCGGTGCGCAGACGCCGAACACCCCGCAGGCCTCGTGCGGGGGCATCGTGGTCCTCGTTGGTCGTCGGGAGCACGTGCTTCATTCTCTCACGTCGGCGGGCCCGTACCGGCGATCCCCGGGGTCTTCCAACACGAACTGGCTTTCAGGACCGGGCCGCGGCCTTGCTCGACGGCAGCGAACGTGCCGAGGGCGTTGGGAAGGGCACCCCGCCAGGCGGCCACGGCGTCGGCCAGCGACGTCCAGCAGTCCCTCGACGACCAGCCGGTCGCCGCCGCCCTCGGCCGAGACGGACGCAGCCGATGCCGCCGCCGTCGCCCGGGCCTGCACCTCATCGAAGGCCGAGGCCGGCACGCTCGACGAGGACCCGCGACGGCCCCTCGCCGAAAAGGTCGGCGGTGGTCGGCGATCCCTTGCGACCCGGAAGCCCACCTCGCTGCGCACCGCCATCTCGGCCAGGGCCACGCCGAGACCTCCGTCGGAGACGTCGTGGATCCCGTCGACGAGAGATGGTCGCCCACGAGGCCTGCGACCAGGGCCAGCAGACGGCCGTGCAAGTCCAGGTCCAGGGCGGGAAGGCGCCCGCCCCGATGACGGTGGAGCTCCACCGCCCACCGGCTGCCCGCCAGAGATAGGGCGGGACCCGGATCGTCGACTTGGGCGCTGTCGGCCTCTGAGCCCGCGTGCGGCCCTGCTCGGGACCCGGCTTGGCCTACAGACGCGGGCACGGGGGCGATCAGCACCAGGTGGCTGCCGTCGACCAGCGCCGGACGCCGGGCGGCCGCCGGTCGAGGCGATCGACCAGCCCCAGCGTCCCGACGACCGGGGTGGGGTCGATGTCGGCGCCCCGGCTCTCGTTGTACAAGCTGACGTTGCCGCCGATGACCGGAACCGCCAGGGCCCGGCAGGCCTCGGCCATCCCGTCGATGGCCTCCGACAGCTGCCACATGACCTCGGGGTGCTCCGGGTTTCCGAAGTTGAGGCAGTTCACGAGCGCGACCGGGCCGGGCGCCGACGCACGCCACGTTGAGTGTCGACTCGGCGACCACCAGCGCCGTGCCAGCCCGGGGGTCGAGGGCACACCAACGGGCGTTGCCGTCGGTCGACAGGGCCAGGCCGCGCGGCCCGCCTTCGGGCCCGACCCGGGCGGGCATCCCACGCCCGGCGCGGCCAGACGCAGCAAGGCGGCGTCGCCGCCGGGCGCCACCACCGTGTTGAGGAACAGCTGGTGGTCGTACTGGCGGTACACCCAGGAGGGGTCCATCAGCAGACGCCAGCAGGTCGGCGCCGCAATCCGCCGGGGCCGGCAGCCGAGCGGGATCGTCGGCCTGCCGGGCCTGGCGATCGGCCGGCGGCGCCATGGGCCGGTGGTACACGGGGGCGTCCTCGTGCAGCGTGCTGGCGGGCACGTCCGCCGAGCACCTCACCGTCCCATCCCCCGAGAATCCGCAGCCGGCCGGTGCCGGTGACCCGACCGATCACCGTCGCCCGGACCTCCCAGCGCCGGCACACCTCGAGCACCCGGTCGAGCGGCGTCAGGGGTGACGATGGCCAGCATCCGCTCCTGACTCTCGCTCGTCATCACCTCCCACGGCTCCATCCCCGGCTCCCGGCGGGGCACGGCGGTCACGTCGACGTCCATCCCCACCCGACCGCGCGATGCGGTCTCGCTGGTGGCGCAGGTCAGACCGGCGCCGCCGAGATCCTGGATGCCGACGACGAGCCGTTCGTCGAGCAGCTGGAGGCACGCCTCGATCAAGCCGCTTCTCCTCGAAGGGGTCGCCGACCTGGACATTGGGCCGCTTGGCGGCCTCCGCTTCGGCGTCGCCGACAAAGCCGGCCGAAGCCAGAACGCTCACGCCACCGATACCATCGCGGCCGGTCGGGCTGCCCAGCAAAACGGCCAGATTTCCCTCTCCCGATGCCCGTCCGAGCACCAGCCGGTCGACGGGCAGGACGCCACAACACAACACATTGACAAGCGGATTGTCGGCGTAGCAATCGTCGAAGACGATCTCACCGCCGACAGTCGGCACGCCCACGGAGTTGCCATAGCCAGAGATTCCGGCGATCACACCGGTGGCGATCCAACGGGAGCGGGGGTCGGCGAGAGGACCAAACCGCAACGGGTCCATTAAGGCGATCGGTCGGGCGCCCATGGTGAAAATGTCCCGCAAGATGCCGCCGACGCCGGTCGCCGCCCCTTGATACGGTTCGATGGCGGATGGGTGGTTGTGACTTTCGATACGCAGGGCCACGGCCAGACCACCACCTGCATCTACCACTCCGGCGTTCTCGCCCGGTCCGACCAGGACATGAGGACCTTCCGTCGGAAGTCGCTTCAGGTGGATACGGCTGGACTTGTACGAACAATGCTCGCTCCACATGACCGCATACATCGCCAACTCCAGGTGGTTGGGCTGTCGCCCCAACAGGCGCACGATCGACTCGGCTTCTTCGTCAGTGAGTCCCAGGGCCCGGTGGATAGGGTCCTCCTGAGCGGCGAGGGACGCGTTCGGGGTAGGGCCTGCCACAATCAAAGCCTACCGGGCGCCGGGCCGGAACCCGGGCGTTCGGGGTGGGGCAGGTGTTCCTCCGTCTTATGTCGGTCTCATCGGGCCCGGCAGTCGTCGTTCAAGCGTTGTGGAAGCCGCGGCCGGGCGTCAATTTGTTGTCGTATGGCTGCGCGATAATGGGCCAATGCCACCAAAATCAGCAGCTCGTAAGACGGTCGCACCCCGGGCCAAGAGAGCCAAACCAGCCATGTCGGCGCAACACAAGCAAGCGTTGGCTGTGGGCCGGGAAGAGAGTCGTGCCGTGCGGCGTTACCTCGAAGCACTCGAGGCCCACAAGCCCAAGCGAGGCCGGAAGCGGACTTCGGAGGGCATCGAGGCTCGCCTCCGTCAGATCGACGCCCGATCGCCGAATGCCGATGCCCTGACCCGGGTCCATCTGGTTCAAGAGCGCATCAACTTGCAAGCCGAACTGGCGTCAAAAGGCGAGACCGTTGATCTCAAATCACTAGAAGACGGCTTCGTGGGAGCCGCCCGGGGTTACGGCGAGCGTAAGGGGTTGACCTATGCGGCCTGGCGGGCTGCGGGTGTGGATCCCACCGTGTTGCGCCGGGCTGGGATTCCGCGGACCCGCAGTTAGTTCGGCTCACCAGGTCGCGGGGTCACCCGGTCGGCGGCGCCACGCCGGTCCGGCCCGCATCTGCTTGCGCCCCAGGCACGGCTATCCGGGCCCCCGCTGCCGTCAGCAGCGCTCCTAGCAAGACCCGCCCATCGGTCGAACCGAGTAACGGATCGCTCGCTCGTTCCGGGTGGGGCATCAAGCCGACCACATTGCCGGCGTCGTTGCTGATTCCGGCGATGTCGGCAATCGACCCATTAGGGTTGTCGACGTAGCGCAGCACGATGCGTCCTCGTCCTTGCAGTTCGGCCAGTGTGGCGGCGTCGCAGGTGTAATTGCCCTCGAAATGGTTAATGGGAATGTGCAGGCGCGTGCCGATGGGAACCCCGACGGTCAGGGCGCTGCGGTCGGTGACCACTTCCACTTCGACCGTGCGGCACAAGAAGGTGAGGCCGCGGTTCTTCTGCAACGCGCCGGGGAGCAGCTGTGCCTCGGTGAGGACCTGGAAGCCATTGCAAATGCCCACCACCGGGCCCCCCGCCGCGGCGAAGTCAGTCACGGCCCTCATAATGGGAGAAAAACGAGCGATGGCCCCCGGCCGCAAATAGTCCCCGTGCGCAAAGCCGCCGGGCAGCACCACGGCATCCACGGCGTCCAGAGCGTCGACAACGTCCACGCCGTCCGCAACATCCACGGCGTCAAGCCGTCTAAGGCGCCCACGGCGCCCGCAGCGTCCACACCGTCTACGGCGTCTAAGGCGTCCGCGGCGGCCGCAGCGGCCGCAGCGTCCACACCGTGTGCGGACAGGTGCCGATCGCCGTGCCACACGATCGACGCCTCCGCACCCATGGCGCGCAGCGCTTCCACCACGTCGTACTCGCAGTTGGAACCAGGAAACTGCACCACCGCGATACGGGCGGTCACGGCGCCGCTTCCACCTCGACGTCCGCGTTGGAGGGCTGCAGGCTGACCACGGCATTCTCGATCACCGGGTTCGCCAACAACCGCTCACTCAACCGCTCTGCTTCCCCTCGCGCCGAGCCCTCGTCGGCCGCCTCGATCACAAAACGGAACGCCTTCCCGGCGCGCATGCCCGACACCCCTGAAAAGCCCAACGCCGGCAGGGCCCGTTCGATAGTGGCGCCTTGCGGATCGGCGATCCCTGGCCGCAGCGAAACCTCGACGAGTACACCGAAACGGGTCACCCGCTGCTCCCGGCCCCAGGCCAGTCCGCGAAGCGCAAACCGGTCAAACGCTCGTACGCCTCTCTATAGCGATCTCTCGTGGCCACAATGACGTCCGCCGGCAACATCGGCGGCGGCGGCGTCTTCTCCCACCCGGTGCCTTCCAACCAGTCCCGCAGGGGCTGCTTGTCGAAGGCGGGCGGCGTGCGGCCCGGCTCCCATTGGTCCGCCGGCCAAAAACGCGACGAGTCCGGCGTCAGCACCTCGTCACAAATCGCCAACCGACTGTCAATCAGGCCCAGCTCGAATTTGGTATCCGCGATGATGATCCCCCGCTCCGCCGCCAGTTCAGCGCCCTGCTGGTACGCCGCCAGGCTGATACGACGGGCCTCCTCGGCGAATTCCACCCCGACAAGATCGACGGCCGCGTCGAAGGAGATGTTCTGGTCGTGGCCGGACGTGGCCTTGGTGGAGGGGGTGAAAACCGCTTCCGGCAGCCGTTCCGATTGGCGCAAGCCCGGCGGGAGCTTCTGCCCGTGCATCGTCTGCGAGCCCTGGTATTCGGCCCACGCGGAGCCCGACAGGTAGCCGCGGACGATGCACTCCAACGGCAGCATCTCGGCGCGCCGTACCACCATTACCCGACCCACCAAGGCGCCGCTGTCGTCAGCGTCGGCCGCGCCCGGAGGCACGTCCAGGCCAACGAGATGGCTGGGCGCCACACCAGCCAGCTGTTCCACCCAGAAGGCCGTGATAGCCGTGAGCACTCGACCCTTGTCGGGAATCGGTTCAGCCATCACCACGTCGAATGCCGACATCCGGTCAGACGTGACGAACAGGAGATGCTTGTCGTCCAGCTCGTAGATATCCCGCACCTTGCCTGAGGCCACGTGGCGCAGCGTTACAGGGCTCATCCCGCTCCTCTCATCTGTCTGCACGTCTTCACGATTGCAGCCACCCGGCGCGATATTCGGCCAGGCGATCAGCCAGCTGCTCGTCCGTCACCGCCAGGATCTCCACGGCCAAAAGTGCGGCGTTGGCGGCGCCATCCACGGCGACTGTCGCGACCGGAATCCCCCTCGGCATCTGTACGGTCGCGTACAGCGCATCTACGCCTCCGAGGGCGCTTCCCGAAAGCGGCACCCCGATCACCGGCAGCGTCGTCTGGGCGGCCACGGCCCCGGCTAGATGGGCGGCCATGCCGGCCCCACAGATGACGACCCCGTAGTCTGCCGCCCGCGCTGCTCGAGGAAAAAGACGCAACCTTGGCGGGCGTCCGATGCGCCGACAGCACATGCTCCGTCGCCTCTACCCCGAAGTCCTTCAGCGTGTCGAGGGCGGCAGCCATCTTGGGGCGGTCGTTGGCTGAGCCCATGAGTACGGCCACTTTCTTGGTCATGCGGGCACCTCCGCGGCGGCGCGGGCGATGTCGCGCCGGTAGGTGATCCCAGGCCAGGAAATGCGGGCCACCGCGTCGTAGGCGCGGTCGCGAGCCGTCGCCACCGTGGGCCCGGTGGCGCCGACGCCCAACACGCGACCCCCGGTCGTGATCAAACCCGGCTGCGTCGGCGACACCCCGACTCCGGCGGCGTAAAGCTGAACACCTGGCAGTTGATGTACCTCCTCGATCCCGTCGATGACATCCCCGGTCCGTGGCGTTGCGGGATAGCCCGGGGAGGCCAGCACCACGCACACCGCGGCGTCCGGAGCAAACTGCGGAGCTTCCACGGTATCGAGCCGGCCCGCCGCGGCGGCAGCCAAGGTTCCCGCCACGTCCCCACACCAACGGGGCAGCACAACCTGGGTCTCCGGGTCACCGAAGCGCACGTTGAACTCCAGGATCTTCGGCCCTGTCGGGGTGATCATCAGGCCGGCGTACAGAACACCCCGGTAGTCGATACCGCATGCCCGGAGAGCGGCCAGGGTTGGCACGATGGCCCCGTCCAGCACCTCCTGGACGGCGGCCCCGCTAGCGACCGGCACCGGCGAGTAGGCCCCCATTCCTCCGGTGTTCGGTCCGGTGTCATCGTCACCGGCCCGCTTGAAATCCTGAGCTGCCGCCAAAATCCGGGCGATCTTTCCGTCGCATATCGCCATGATGGAAAGCTCCGGGCCAGCAAGGCCCTCCTCGACCACAACCCGCCGGCCGGCCCCCCCAAAGCTGGCGCCCGAGAGCTTGGCCCGGGCGTCGGCGATGGCAGCCTCCAGATCCGCGGTAACCAGGACGCCTTTACCGGCGGCGAGCCCATCGGTTTTGACCACCCACGGTCCGGGCAACGACCGTAAGAACTCTTCGGCGGGACCGATCGACTCGAAGCTGGCGTAAGCCGCCGTCGGAACGCCGGCCGCAGCCAGCAGGTCCTTCATCCAGGCTTTGGAACCCTCCAATCGGGCCCCTGCGGCGCCGGGGCCGAAGACCAGGCGTCCCGCCGCCCGCAGGCGGTCGGCCAGCCCGCGTACGAGCGGCTCCTCGGGACCGATCACGAACAGGTCTGCCGGGATGCTCTCGGGAGGGTCGGCCACGCACGTCACGCCGAGGGCCGCCATGCCCCCATTGCCGGGACAGACGGCGACATCGGCCGTGCGAGCCAGGGCGAGCGCCAGGGCGTGCTCACGACCACCGGAGCCCACCACGCACACTCGCAGGCGACCGCCCGTCGGCAGGTCCGCGGCCGCCACTACGGGGCGAACCTGACGAACTGCTCCCGGCCCGGGCCGACTCCCACCAACTTGATAGGCACACCTATCTGATCGGCGAGGAAATACACGTAATCCTTGGCCTCGGCCGGGAGGTCGTGCAGCTCCGTGGCCCCAGAGATGTCCGTCAGCCACCCGGGCAGCTCCTCGTACACCGGAGTGGCCTTGTGCAGCACCGTCTGGTGGTACGGCATATAGCGGTAGCGTTCGCCGTCACATTCGTAGGCCACGCAGACGCGCGAAGGTGTCGAGGGCGTCGAGTACGTCCAGCTTGGTAAGGGCGATCTCCGTGAGGGAATTGAGCCGTACCGCCTGGCGGGCCATGACCGCGTCAAACCAACCGGTCCGACGCTTGCGACCCGTGTTCGTGCCGAACTCGTGGCCGCGTTCTACCAGCAGGTCGCCGGTGTCGTCGGTCAGCTCAGTGACGAAAGGACCGGAGCCGACGCGGGTCACGTAGGCCTTGGCAATGCCGATCACCGAGGTGATGTCGAGGGGCCCGACTCCTGCGCCCACGCACGCCCCGCCGGCGACCGGATTCGACGACGTCACGAACGGGTAGGTCCCATGGTCAAGATCGAGGAACGTGGCCTGGGCGCCCTCGAGCAACACACGGTGGCCGGCGGCCAGCGCCTCGTGGACGATGCCCACCGTGTCACCGATGAGAGGGGCCAGCGCCGGCGCGTAGTCGTCGAGATAACGGGCGGCGATGTCGGCGGCAGACAACGGCAGGCGGTTGTAGATCTTGGCCAGAACCAGGTTTTTCTCCTTGAGGACCACCTCGAGCTTCTGGCGGAAGATCTTGGGGTCGAGAAGATCCTGCACCCGGATGCCAACCCGGGCCGCCTTGTCGGCATAGGCCGGTCCGATGCCCCGCTTTGTGGTGCCCAGTTTGTTGCGGCCCAGGTAGCGCTCGGTCAGGGCATCGATCTCCTGGTGGTAGGGCATGATGAGGTGAGCGTTGCCCGAGACCCGCAGCCGCGAGCAATCCACTCCGCCCGCCGTGAGCTTGGCGATCTCGTCCAGCAGTACACCCGGATCGACTACCACGCCATTACCGATAACCGGCGTGATGTGGTCGTAAAGGACGCCGCTGGGCACCAGTTGGAGGGCAAAGGTTTCGCCGTCCACCACGATGGTGTGGCCGGCGTTGTGGCCCCCCTGGTAGCGCACCACGACCTGCATTTCCTTGGCGAGGAGGTCGGTCAGCTTGCCCTTGCCCTCGTCACCCCATTGGGTCCCAACGAGGACGGTGGCGCTCACCGGTCCAGCATAGGGTGCCGATGCGGTCCGACGCAGAGTTCGCGGCCCCGGGGACCGGTATCCCGGTGCGGTGTATGGCGGCACGGCGTATCGCACTACCCGGTACCCCGGTACGTCGTATCCCGCTACCCCGGTACCCCGCTACCCCGGTACCCCGCTACCCCGGTATCCCGGTGTCCAGCGGCGCCGCGGCGCTACGTTGGGTGATTGGGCCTCAAGTCGAGGTGAGCGATGGCCGTACAACACTGGAAGGACGAGCCGGACGATCATGACTTCCCGGCTGCGGCGTCTTACTTGTCCCTGCTGATGGACCCGACGTCAGCCGCCGCCTTGGTCGAGTCGCTGCGCCAGGCGGACCGCCTCTTCCACTACAAGGCCAAGGACATTCTGCGAGCCAGCGGGCTGGAACTTCTTCCCCCCGACAACAAACATGTCTCGGCTGACCTCGAGAAGATCAATCAGGGGCGGAGGCTCTCGCCCGTACTCCTGATCCGAGGCGAGCCGCTGGTGGTAGCCGACGGATACCACCGGGTCTGCGCCAGCTACCACCTCGACGAAAACGCCGACATCCCCTGTCGCATCGTCCCCCGCGGCTGAGCTGCATTCATGTCGCACGCAGACCTGGCCCTTCTGGCTCGTATCGCCACGGGTTTCGCCCTCGCCTTCATCTTCGGGTTCGAGCGGCAGCTGCGCGGCTCGCCGGCGGGCGACCGCACTTTTGCGCTGGTGGGAGCGTCTGCGGCTGCGGTCACCGCGGTGGCGGCGCGACAGTCACCCCAGACGGTCGCCGGGATCGTGACCGGCGTGGGCTTTATCGGTGGCGCGGTCGTGTTGCACCGGTCGGGGCAGGTGATCAGCGGCGTCACCACCGCGGCGACCATTTTCGCGGCGGCCGCGGTAGGCATCGTCGTGGGGTTCGGCCACCTGGTGCTGGGGGCCATTACCACTGTCGGGCTCATCGCCACCCTGGAGTTGCCCTATATCCCCGGCCTGCGGCGCCTCGACGCCCACAACTACAGCCAATGGTTCCAGGACGAGGGGCCGACGGTGGTGCCGCCCGGGCCGCCGGCCGGGTCAGAGGTGCCGCCCGGGGCGCTGTCCGGGTCAGCGGCGCCGTCCGGGTCAGCGGCGCCGTCCGGGTCAGCAGGCGCCGGCGGGGTCGCGCCGGCCAGCCGGGTCAGGTCAGCCCGGCGGTCAGCCCGGTCAGCCCGGTCAGCCCTGAATATTGTGATGTTCACCAGGAATAAGCTGGTTTAGATACCAAAATCGGGTCAAGCTGGCGACCCGGGCACCCGCCGGATGAAGCTGCCGGCGGTGGCCCGCCGTCGTCCGGCCACCGGACGGGCGCCAGGCCGCCGGGCCCGGCCCGCCCCGACCGCCCGACCGAGCGAGCCCCCGCCCTTACCGCAACACCAGGCTGTCGTCGCCGACCTCGGTCAGTTCGCCGCTCGGCGCAGACAGACCCCCGCCGGCCAGCCCGTCGCCGGTCAGGATCGGCCCACTACCGAGCGGGGCGTCCACCACCACGGTGTCGCCGTCGCCATAGCGGCCCTCCAACAAGGCCAAAGCCAGCGGATCGCTGATCTGGCGCTGGATGAGTCGCTTGAGAGGCCGGGCCCCGAACACCGGGTCGTAGCCGCGGTGCGCCAGCCACGCCTCGGCGGGCTCGGTGACTTCCAGCTTGAGGCGACGGTCGGCCAGCCGCTTGGCCAACCCGCGGAGCTGGATCTCGACTACCGACGCCATGTCGGCCTCCGTGAGGGCCCGGAAGCGAACGATCTCGTCGATCCGGTTGAGGAACTCCGGCTTGAACACCTCGCCGAGCTCACCGCGGTAGTTGGAGGTCATGATGACCACCGAGTTGCTGAAGTCGACCGTGCGACCCTGCCCGTCGGTCAGGCGCCCATCGTCGAGGACCTGCAGCAAGATGTTGAACACGTCGTTGTGGGCCTTCTCGATCTCGTCCAGCAACACCACCCCGTACGGCCGGCGCCGTACCGCTTCGGTGAGCTGGCCGCCCTCGTCGTAGCCGACGTAGCCCGGCGGGGCGCCGATCAGGCGGGACACAGAGTGCTTCTCCATGTACTCGGACATGTCGATACGCACCATCGACCGCTCGTCGTCGAAGAGAAACTCGGCCAGGGCCCGGGCCAGCTCCGTCTTGCCCACGCCCGTCGGGCCCACGAACAGGAAGCTGCCGATGGGCCGATTGGGATCGGACAGCCCGCTGCGGGAGCGGCGGATGGCATTGGCCACCGCCGACACGGCTTCGTCTTGGCCGACAACCCGCTCGTGCAGGACGTCCTCCATACGGATCAGCTTGGCGACCTCGCCCTCGAGCAGGCGGCTGACCGGGACGCCGGTCCAGCGGGAAACCACCTCGGCGACGTCCTCCTCGTCGACCTCCTGCTTGAGCATCTTTTGGTCCTTCTGCAGCTCGCCCAGCCGGGTGATGGCGTCTTCGAGCTGCCGCTGCAGCTCGGGTACCCGCCCGTACTGGATCTCGGCCGCCTTGGCCAGGTCGCCGTCACGAGCGAAGCGCTCCGCTTCGCCGCGGGCCGTCTCCAGGTCCTGCTGCAGGTCGCCGATGGCGTCGGAGGCCTCCTTCTCGTTTTGCCACCGGGCGTTGAGGGCGGTTGACTGCTCGCGCAAGTTGGCCAGCTCCTCGTCGAGCTTGGCCAGCCGCTCCTTGGACGCCTCGTCGGTCTCCTTGGCCAGCGCCAGCTTCTCGATCTCGAGCTGGGCCATGCGCCGGTCGACGACGTCGATCTCGGTGGGCTTGGACTCCTTCTCGATGCGCAGCCGGCTGGCCGCCTCGTCGACCAGGTCGATGGCCTTGTCCGGCAGGAACCGGCCGGTGATGTAGCGGTTCGAGAGGACCGCGGCCGCCACCAGGGCGGCGTCCTGAATGCGGACGCCGTGATGCACCTCGTAGCGCTCCTTGAGACCCCGCAAGATGGCGATGCTGTCCTCCACCGAGGGCTCGCCGACGTAGACGGGCTGGAAGCGGCGCTCCAGGGCGGCGTCCTTCTCGATGTGCTTGCGGTACTCGTCGAGGGTCGTCGCCCCGATCAGGCGCAGTTCGCCGCGAGCCAGCATGGGCTTGATCATGTTGCCGGCGTCCATGGCGCCTTCGGCGGCACCGGCCCCGACGATGGTGTGCAGTTCGTCGACGAAGGTGATGATCTCGCCCTCGGCGTCGGAAATCTCCTTGAGGACGGCCTTCAGCCGCTCCTCGAACTCACCCCGGTACTTCGAGCCGGCCACCATGGAGCCGAGATCGAGAGCCAGCAGGCTCTTGTTCTTGAGGCTGTCGGGCACGTCGCCCGCCACGATGCGGTTGGCCAGGCCCTCCACGATGGCGGTCTTGCCGACACCGGGCTCTCCGATGAGCACCGGGTTGTTCTTGGTGCGGCGGGACAGGACCTGGATCACGCGCCGGATCTCCTCGTCCCGGCCGATGACCGGGTCGAGCTTGCCGTCGCGGGCGTCGGCGGTCAGGTCCCGGGCGTACTTCTCCAGGGCCTGGTACTGCTCCTCGGGGTTTTGGCTGGTTACCCGGTGGCTGCCGCGCACGTCGCGCAGAGCGGCCAGCAGGTCATCGTGCGAAACGCCGATCAGGTCGGAGAGCGCAAGGAGCAGATGCTCCACGGACAGGTAGTCGTCGCCGAGCGTCTGGCGCTCCTCGTCGGCCCGATTGAGCAGGGCGGTGGCGTCTCGCCCCAACCCCGGATCCCCCGTCCCGTAGCTGTGCGGCAGCTTGCTGAGGAGATCCTGGACGCGGTTACGAACGGTCAGAGGCGCCATCCCGACCCGTTCGAGAACCGGCAGGGTGACGGTGTTGTCCTGGCCGAGTAGGGCAGCCAGAAGGTGGGCAGGAACGATCTCCGGATTGCTGCGCTGCCTGGCGTCAGCGACAGCAGCCTGGAAAGCCTCCTGGGTCTTGGCGGTCCAGCGGTTTGGGTCAATAGCCACGGTAAAAGACTTTCTCTCGATGCGATCTATACAGCTTGAGCCGACCCGGTCCTATTTGCGATTACCGGGTAGCCAACGTGCCGGCGAGTTTTTCAACGGAACTAAGTCCCGGCGGTATTTCCGGTGCGTGCGTTCGACGTCCTCGACCGCCTGACGACGGACGGCGTCGAGTTCGGCCCGCAGGCGCTCCACTTCGGCCTCGAGCTCGAGGACCCGGCGCACTCCCTCCAGGTTGAGACCCGCGGTCGTGAGGTCCTGGATGCGCTGCAGCTGGGCGATGTCGTGCTCGCTGTAGCGCCGGCTCCCTCCGACCGTGCGAGCCGGGTCCAGGAGGCCCTTGCGCTCGTAGATGCGCAGCGTCTGGGGGTGAACACCGGCGAGCTCGGCGGCCACGGAGATGACGTAGACGGCACGTGCCTCCCGTTCCATCAGCGGTCACCCCACAAGCCGTTCCGGAGGGCTTCGCCATCGATGAGGTCGCCCAGCGTCTCGACCGACTTACGGGCCTCGTCGCTCAGTCGGGCCGGCACGGCCACGTCCACGGTGACGAGCAGGTCGCCCACCCCGGACGAGGCTGGCACACCCCGACCGCGGACCCGCAGCGTCTTGCCCGACTTGCTTCCGGCCGGCACCTTGACCGTGACCGGCCCGTCGAGGGTCGGCACGGCCACCTTGGCGCCGAGGGCTGCCTCGGGAAAGGTGACCGGGACCGTGACGGTCAGGTCCTTGCCCCGCCGCCCGAATACGGGATGACGATCGGCATGCACGACCACGTAGAGGTCGCCCGTCGGGCCCCCGCCCCGGCCGGCCCCGCCCCGGCCCTTGATCCGGATGCGCTGGCCGTCCTCGACCCCCGCCGGAATGCGCACCTTCACCTGCCGGGCGCGGTGCTCCACGCCCAGCCCCAGACAAGTGGGGCAAGGATGCTCGACGCGCATACCGGTCCCGGCGCAGGTCTGGCAGGGCTGACTGAAGGAAAACAGACCCTGGTTGTCGTTGATAACGCCCCGGCCGCCACAGACCGGGCACACCACTGGGGCCGTGCCCGGGGCCGCGCCCGACCCGCCGCAGGTGTGACAGGCCGCTTCCGACGTGACGTTGACGGTGGTGGTGACCCCGTTGATGGCATCCAGGAACGACAGATGCAAGCTGGCTTCAATGTCCTGCCCGCGCTGCGCCCCCATGGCGGTAGGGCCGGACCGGCCGCCTCCTGCCCGGGGGTTGCGGTTGCCGCGACCGAAGATGTTGCCGAGCAGGTCGCCGAGGTCGCCTACCTGAAAGTTGGTGGTGAATCCACCGCCCCGCTCACCACCGCCCATATTGGCGAACGGGTTTCCGGCCGGACCCAACCGGCGTACCTCGTCGTACTCCTTGCGCCGCTCGGGGTCGCCCAGCACGTCGTAAGCCGCGGAGATCTCCTTGAACCGCTCCTCGGAGCCAGGATTGGCGTCGGGGTGGTACTGCTTGGCCAGCTTGCGGTAGGCCTTGCCGATCTCCTTGTCCGTCGCAGTGTCGGACACCCCCAACACCTTGTAGTAGTCCTTTTCGAACCACTCACGCTGGGGTGCCATATCCGGTCACCCCCTCACTTTGACCATGGCTGGTCGGAGGACCCTTCCCTTCCAGCGGTACCCGGCCCGCATGACTTCGGCAACTTCCTGCTGGCCGTCGTCGCTCGGTTCGTGGGCGACGGCGTCGTGCAGGGTGGGATCAAAGGGACCACCGTCTGGGTCGATGCGCTCGAGCCCTTCCCGCTCGAGCACGCTGCTCAACGCGCCGGTGAGCTGCTTGAGTCCTCCCCACCTCCGTGGGCCAGCGCCAGGTCGGCGGTGTCGAGGACCGGGAGCAGCTTGTCAACCAGAGCGGTGGCGGCCCGCTCGAGATGATCGGTCTGCTGCTTGATCATGCGCTTCTTGTAGTTCTCAAAGTCCGCTTGCAGCCGGATGAGGGCCTCGCGGTAGTCGTCGCGTTCCCGGGTCAGCGCCACGATGGGATCGGCCTCCTCCAGTTGGACAAGCTCGCCAAGCTCGGCGACCTCGGCGTCAACGGCCTCGATCGGCTGAGCGGCATCGCTCCTATCACCGGACCCGGACCCGGACCCGGACCCGGGCTCCGGGTCAGCAGCCGGAGCATCGATTGGCGCGCCGGAACCTCCTGCCACGTCGGGGCCGGTAGGACCGCCGCCGGCCGGCCGGCCCGCACCAAAGGCGGGGCCGCCGGCCGGATCGGCTGATGCGTCACCGGGTTCATGTGGGCCACGATCGGTCATGCCCCATGACCCTCGTCGACGATCTCGGCATCCACGACTTCGTCGTCGTTACCAGCCGAGCCACCCGACGCGGCCCCGTCGCCAGCGCCGGAGCCTGCACCCGGCACCGCCGCTCGCACCAGCGTTCGCCGCCGCAGCCTGCTCGTAGAGCTGCTTACCGAGCTCCTGCACACCCACGGCGAGGCGCTCGGTCGCCGACTTGATGGGCTCGGTGTCGCTGCCGGACAGGGCCTCCTTGAGGGCGGTCAGATCCGACTCCACCTTCGCCTTCTGGTCACCCGAGAACGAGGCCGCCTGATCCTTCAGCATCTTCTCCGTCTGGTACACCAGGCTGTCGGCCTGGTTGCGCACCTCGGCCTCTTCCCGGCGGCGCCGGTCGTCCTCGGCATGGGCCTCGGCGTCGCGGACCATCCGGTCGATGTCGTCCTTGCCCAACGCCGACTGGCCGGTGATGGTCATCGACTGCTCCTTGCCGGTGGCCCGGTCCTTGGCAGCCACGTGGACGATGCCGTTGGCGTCGATGTCGAAGGTGACCTCGATCTGCGGCACGCCCCGCGGCGCCGGCGGCAGGTCGACCAGCTGGAACTTGCCCAGCGTCTTGTTGTACATGGCCATCTCGCGCTCGCCCTGCAGCACGTGGATCTCCACGGAGGGCTGGCCGTCCTCGGCGGTGGTGAACACCTCCGAGCGGCGAGTCGGGATGGTGGTGTTGCGCTCGATCAGCTTGGTCATGACCCCGCCCTTGGTCTCGATGCCGAGCGACAGCGGGGTGACGTCGAGCAGGAGGACGTCCTTGACCTCGCCCTTGAGCACGCCGGCCTGGATGGCGGCGCCCACGGCCACGACCTCGTCCGGGTTGACGCCCTTGTGGGGCTCCGCAGCCGGTCATGGTCTGCACCAGCTCCTGGATGGCGGGCATGCGGGTGGACCCGCCGACAAGGACCACGTGGTCGATCTTGGACTTGGTCAGCCCGGCGTCGTTGATGGCCTGCTCGAACGGACCCCGGCAGGCGTCCACCAGGTCGGCGTCAGCTCCTGGAACTTGGCCCGGGTCAGCTTGAGGTCCAGGTGCTTGGGCCCGGTGTCGGTCGCGGTGATGAAGGGCAGGTTGATGGTGGTCTCCTGCACCGACGACAGCTCGATCTTGGCCTTCTCGGCGGCCTCCTTGAGGCGCTGCAACGCCATCTTGTCATTGCCGAGATCGACGCCCTCGGTGTCCTTGAACGTCTTGACCAGCCAGTCGATCACCCGCTGATCCCAGTCGTCGCCGCCCAGGTGGGTGTTGCCGCTGGTCGACTTGACCTGGAAGATCCCCTCGGAGATCTCCAGCACCGACACGTCGAAGGTGCCGCCGCCGAGGTCGAAGACCAGGACGGTCTGCTCCTCCTCCTTGTCCAGCCCGTAGGCCAGGGCGGCCGCGGTCGGCTCGTTGATGATCCGCAGCACCTCCAGGCCGGCGATCTGACCGGCCTCCTTGGTGGCGGTCCGCTGGGCGTCGTCGAAGTAGGCCGGCACGGTGATGACCGCCTGGTTGACGGTGTCGCCGAGATAGCTCTCGGCGTCCCTCTTCAGCTTCTGCAGGATGCGGGCCGAAATCTCCTGGGCGTTGTAGCGCTTGCCGTCGATGTCGACGTGCCAGTTGCTCTCGCCCATGTGCCGCTTGACGGAACGGATGGTGCGGTCCGGGTTGGTGATGGCCTGCCGCTTGGCCACCTCGCCGACGAGGACCTCGTCGGACTTGGAGAAGCCCACCACAGACGGCGTGGTGCGGGCTCCCTCGGCGTTGGGAATGACGGTCGGCTCCCCCGCTTCCAGGACGCTGACGACCGAGTTGGTGGTGCCGAGGTCGATGCCGACGGCCTTGGGCATGGGTTTGCCTCCATTAGTTGGTAGGGACGATCTTCGCACGACGTCCAGTGTAGCAAAGTTGAGCGTCCCGACTCAAGAATCTTGGGCGGGATCCGCCCGGAGCCGGCCCGCCGGTAGGCTCCGATCGTGGGGACGCTCGTGCTGCTCCGCCACGGCCAGAGCCAGTGGAACCTCGAGAACCGCTTCACCGGCTGGTGGGACGTGGATCTGTCCGCTCAGGGGAAAAGGAGGCCCGTTCGGCCGGCACGCCTCCTCGCCGAGGCCGCGATCGGCGTGGACGGCGGCCCACACGTCCGTGCTGACCCGGGCCGTCAGAACCCTGGACCTGGCCCTGGAGGAGATGGGCCGGCTGTGGGTGCCGGTACACCGGCACTGGCGCCTCAACGAGCGCCACTACGGGGCCCTGACCGGCCTGGACAAGGCCGAGACCAAGGCCGAGTACGGCGAGGCCCAGTTCATGGCCTGGCGGCGCAGCTACGACACGCCGCCGCCGCCGCATGCCGGCGGGTCACCAGTTCGACGTGCGCGGCGATCCCCGCTATGCCGGGCTGGCCCCGGACGTCGTGCCCGCCACGGAGTGCCTGGCCGACGTGGTGGTGCGGATGCTGCCGTACTGGTATGACGCCATCGCCCCTGACCTGATGCCGGGCCGGACCCTCCTGGTCTCCGCCCACGGCAACAGCCTCCGGGCCCTGATCAAGCATCTCGACGGCATCTCCGACGCCGACATCACCGCCCTGGAGATTCCCACCGGGGTGCCGATCGTCTACCAGCTCGACGCCGCCCTGGCCGTTACCACCAAGCGGGAGCTGGGCGATCCGGAGGCCATCGCCGCGGCCGCCGAGGCGGTGCGCCGCCAGGGCGACCGATAGGCGCCTCGCGCCGCTGCACCACCGCGGTCCTGTCGACCCCCTGTCCGCAGCCCCCATCTCCGTTCCGGTCCCTGGGTCGCGCCTTCGTCGTTCCACCCCCGGCAGTCATCCCGCCCCCGCTGCGTTTCTCGGTGCCAGCCGATATGTTCCCGGTGTCAGATCTTTCGTATCCCGCACGTCTGGCACCCAGGAAATGCTCCGGCACCGAGAAAAGCCGGCGCCATCCGCCGGCCGCGCGGCCGGACGCAGCCACCCCGACGACCGCACCTCTAGGCTGCACCCGTGACCGCCGCCAGTGACGCCGGCCCGGCCGCGCCGGCCGTCCGCTGCGGGCCACCCGGGCCGGCCGCTGCTCGACGATCGCTCGTCTGACCGGCATCGACTGGTGCCGGCGCTACGCCGAGGCCGCCGACGCCTGGCTGCAGGAGGTGTTCGCCCGGGCCACCGGCGGCGACGACAAGGGCGTGGCCCTGCTGGCCGTCGGCGGATACGGGCGCGGCGAGCTGGCGCCCGGCAGCGACCTCGACCTGCTCCTGGTCTACGACCGCCGGGGCCGGATCAAGCCGCTCGCCGATGCCATCTGGTACCCGATCTGGGACGCCGGCCTGCAGCCTCGACCACAGCGTGCGCACCCCGAAGGAAGTCCGCAGCGCCATGGACGACGACATCAAGGTGGCCCTCGGGCTGCTCGACGCCCGCCGCGTCGCCGGCGACCCCGAGCCTGGCCCAAGCCGTGCTCGACCCGGGCCCTGGAGCAGTGGAAGACCCGGGCCGGTCGCTGGCTTCCGGCCGTTGACCAGGTCACCCGGCACCGCCACCACCGCTTCGGGGATCTGGCCTTCCTGCTCGAGCCCGACCTCAAGGAGGCGCAGGGGCGGCCAGCGCGACCTCCACCTGCTGCGGTCGCTGGGCCGGGTCGTACCCGTCCTGGCCGGGGTGCTCGACGATCCCGGCCTCGGCCTAGGCTGGGCCGGCGACACCATCGCGGCCGGGCGCGTCGAGCTGCACCGGGCCACCGGACGCGTCGACCAACACCCTGCTGCTCCAGGACCAGGACGCCGTGGCCGCGGCCCTGGGCTTCGCCGACGCCGACGCCCTGATGGCGCGCCCTGGCCGGACGCGGGACGGTCGCGTCGCCTGGGCCAACGACGACGGCTGGCGTCGCCTGGAATCCTGGCTCGCCGGTCCCGCCCGGCGGGCCGGGGGCCGGGACCACCCGCTCGAGCCCGGCCTGGTGCTGCGGGACGGTGAGGTGACCCTCGTTGCCGACGCGCCCACCGCCACCGACACCTCGCTCGCCCTGCGGACCGCCGCCGCGTCGGCCGAGCTCGACAAACCCATGGCCCGCGCCACCCTCGACCGCCTGGCCGCCGAGGCCGTGGCACCCGAGGGCGTATGGCCGCCGGAGACGCTGCTGCGCCCTGCTCCGGCTGCTCGGCGCCGGCCGGCCCGCCGTCGCCGCCATCGAGGCGCTCGACCAGCTGGGCATCTGGTTGCGGTACCTGCCCGAGTGGGCGCCGATCCGCAACAAGCCGCAGCGCAACGCCTACCACCGCTTCACCGTCGATCGGCACCTGCTGGAGACCGCGGCCGGGGCGGCCGCGCCTGACCCGCTCGGTCGCCCGCCCCGACCTACTGCTGCTCGGCGCCCTCCTCCACGACATCGGCAAGGGCCGCGGCGGCGACCACACCGAGATCGGCGATCGCCGTGGTGCGGGAGCTCGGCGCCCCGACTGGGTCTCTCCGAGGTCGACGTCGCCACCCTGCAGACGCTGGTCCGCTACCACCTGCTGCTGCCGGAAGTGGCCACCCGCCGAGACCTCGATGACCCGGCCACCGCCGCCGGCGGTGGCCGCGGCCGTCGGCGATCGCGACACCCTGCGACCTGCTGGCCGCCCTGACCGAGGCCGACAGCCTGGCCACCGGGCCGTCGGCGTGGGGGCCGTGGAAGGCCGGCCTGGTGGCCCGGCTGGTCGACTTGACCGCCGCCATTCTCGAGGGCCGGCCGCCGGCCGAATGCCCGGGCCGCCGGCATCGGACCCGGCAGACGGGCGCTCTCGCTGGCCGGCGGCCTCCAGCTGCTGGCCGACGGCAGGCCGTCTGACCGTGGCCGCGCCGGACCGGCCGGGGCTGCTGGCCACGGTTGCCGGCGTCCTGACCCTGTCCGGGGTGACCGTCCGATCGGCCGCCACCCTGTCGGATGCGTCGACCGGCATGGCGCTGCTGCGCTTCGAGGTGACGCCGGCCTTCGACGCACCTACCCGACTGGGACCGGGTGCACGGACCGACCTCGCCGCCGCCCTCGACGGGCGGCTCGCCCTGCCGGCGCAGCTCGAGGAACGGGAGCGCCACTACGCCCGCTACCGGCGGGCGACGGCGGCGGCCGCCCCGCAAGCTCGGGTCACCATCGACAACTCGGCGTCGGCCGCGTCCACGGTCGTCGAGGTGCGGGCGCCCGATCGCGGCCCGGTCCTCTATCAGCGTGGCCGGGGCCCTGGCCGGAAGCGGAGTGACCATCACGGCCGCGCTTGTCAACACCCTCGGAGCCGAGGTCATCGACGTGTTCTACGTGCAGACGGTCGGTGGCGGCCAGGTCCCGACCCTGGCGAACAGGACGGCTGACGGCGGCGGTCGGAGCCGCCGCCGTCTTGTAAACCCCGGACCTGCCTGCAGCCGAGCTTGCTACGACCGACTACTGCGCCTGCCGGGTGTGCTGACGCCACAGCCACATGGAAATGGCGAACCACCCGACCGCGATCACCACCCAGGCGATGGCGAAGCCGGTCGTCGCCGTTGCCGAGCAGGATGATGGCGACACCGATGGCCACGCAGGACAGCATTAGGAAGCCCCGCCATACCCATACGCGATCGAACCGAACGGGACTCCTGCACGGAGTAGCGGTCTGTCCTTCACAGCAGGCAGCGTAGCCTGCGGGGCGGCGCAGCGTTGCCGCTGCGCCACCCCGCGTGGCCCGTTCAGAGCGCATCGATGCCTGTTTCGCCGGTACGGATGCGGATGACGTGATCGGCGTCGGTGACCCAGATCTTGCCGTCGCCGATCTTGTCGGTGCGGGCCGCCTTGACGATGGCGTCCACCACCGCGATGCACGGCCGCGTCGTCGACGAGGACCTCGACCTTGATCTTGGGCGTGAAGGCCACCTTGTACTCCGCGCCCCGGTACACCTCGGTGTGACCCTTCTGGCGGCCGAAGCCCTGCACCTCGCTGATGGTCATACCGGTGACGCCGGCCGCTTCGAGCGCCTCCTTGACATCGTCGAGCCTGAAGGGCTTGATGACCGCGGTCACGAGCTTCATCTGGCTTCACCTGCTTCCATGCGGTGGTCGGTCCTCCGAGAGCCGAGGGGCGGGTCGCCCCCGACCAGGACGCCGGCGCACGGATGGCTCGACCCGGGTGTAGCCCTCGTCGGGCGGGTAGGCCTCCTCGTCGTGGACGGCCAGGTCGCCGATCTCGAGGTCCTCGTCGGGCATTCGCAGCGGGGTGAAGATGCTGATCACCTTCAGGATGATGAACGTCACGATGGCGTCGTAGACGATGATCGTCAGCGCCGCGAACAGCTGTATGAAGAACTGGTGCCGGTTGCCGTACAGCCAGCCCTTCACCGTGACCGGATGACCCGTTGGCGCTGGCGTAGACGATGACGGCCGGGTCGGCGAAGATACCGACGAGCAGGCCGCCGCACAAGCCCGGCCACGCCGTGGGTGTAGACCACACCCATGGCGTCGTCGACCCTCCTCATGCGTGAGCGGCATGATGTAGGTCCAGGCGAACCAGACGATGGTCGAGGCGATGATGCCGACCCAGATCGCCCCGGAGCCGCTCACGTAGCCGGCGCAGGGCGTGATGGCCGACCAGTCCGACGATCATGCCGTTGACCGCCCCGCAGGAACGTCGGCTTCTTCGCCTTGCTGAGGAACATGTCCCAGACGCACCCAGGTGAGCAGGGCGACGGCGGTGGCGATGTTGGTGTTGATCACCGCGGTGGCGGCGTCGGCGCCGGAGAAGTACGGGTCCCCACCGTTGAAGCCGTTCCAACCCAGCCACAGGATGCCGGCGCCGACGGCGACCATGGTCAGGCTGTGCGGCACGAACCTGGCCCGGTCCCGGGCCAGCCGGGGGCCGATCACCCAGGCCGCCACGAAGCCCGATAGTCCCGGCGGCCAGGTGGATGACGTAGCCACCGGAGTAGTCGAGAGCGCCTTCGTGGGCCCAGTAGCCGCCACCCCACAGGAGCATGGCGTTGACCGTGTAGACGAAGGTGCACCACGCGGGACGAAGATCATCCACACCTTGACCTTGATCCGGCCCGAGCACGCTCCCGAGGAACAGCAGCGGGGTGATGGCCGGCGAACACGAACTGGAAGTAGGCCAGCGCCGGTGTCGGCATCTGGAGCGGGACAGCAGGTGCCGATCGGCAGCGCCGCCTGACCGATCTGGGCGTGACCGCCGTTGATCGACTGCGGGTGACCGACGAAGTTATTGAAGAAGTTGGCGAAGAAGTTCCCGGTGTACTTGTAGTTGTAGGTGTTCGGCGTGCCACCCCCGATCGGGGACGCCGAAGCCCATCTTGTAGCCCCACAGGACCCACACGACCAGCACGGCGGAGAAGCCGGTGAAGGCCATGAACATGGTGTTGACGGCCCATTTCTTCGGCACCAGGCCGGCGTACAGGACGGCCAGGCCGGGCAGGCTCATCAAGCCGACGAACGTGGCCGCGGTCAGCTGCCAGGCGGTGTCCCCGGTATCGACCCAGTTGGGGTCCGAGCAGCTCTCCGGGTGAGCCAGTGTGTCCCCTACATAGGCCACGTTCTTGCCACACACGGTTGGCGGCGTGAAGCACGGTCGATCATCAGTACGGACAAGTAGCCCCTCCTTCTCGGGGTGCAGATGGATAGGCACGGATGTGCCTACGGCCGGCCGAGGCTAGGAAGGCCGTGTTTCTCGTCCTTGTCCGCTGTGTTGCTGGCGTGTTAACAGCGACCCGATTGGCCTCTCGGCCAGTCGCCCCTCGGCCTTGCCCAGTATGTACAGTTCGCACCATGCCCGCGGACCCCAAGATCCAGCACCTGTCGCAAGTGCAGATGTTCTCCTCCCTCAATAAGAAGGAACTGGGCCTTATCGCCAGGGCAGCCGACGTCATAACCGTCAAGCCCGGCACGGAGATCGTCACCCAGGGCACAGCGGGACACGACTTTTACCTGATCATGTCCGGTCAAGCGTCAGTCCGGCGCAACGGACGCAAAATCGCCACTCTCGGCCCGGGTCCTACTTCGGGGAGCTCGCCCTCCTCGACCAGGGGCCGCGCTCGGCCACCGTCACCGCCGACAGCGACGTGGAACTGGTCATTATTGGCCAGCGCGAATTCGTGGCCATCCTGAACGAAGTACCTCCGGTTTCGCTCAAGTTGCTGCGAACAATGGCGGCCCGTCTGCGCGAAGCGGACACTAAGGCCCTTTCGCACTGAACCTCGTCCAACCTCGTCCAACCTCCTCCAACCGTGTCGAGGCGGCGACCGGGCACTCTTATCAGCTGAAGGGGGTTTACGCCCGCCTCGGCTGGGCCCTAACGACGCTCCTCAGCCCGCCATGACGTCCGACAACGTCCACACTTCGCCACCTAAGCGGTCGCCGCCGCGAAGCCTGGAGTAAATCGGGCCCAAGTTGGGGCCTGGGCGTCCACGGCCTCGCCCGGGTCGACGCCCGAGCCCGTGAAGCGTGGACACCTGGGCAAGCGCCGACCCAACGGACCGCGCCGGCCGCCAGGCCGCCAGTCCGCCAGTCCGCCAGTCCGCCGCTGGCTACCGCGGACCAGTCACGCGTACCTCAGGCGGGCGCCTCACCGTCGTGGCCGGACCCGGCCCCGGCCGGCTCGGCGGTCGCCACCGACTGCTCCAGGACCTGCGCCACATCCAGGACCCGGACCGATTCGGACACGGCCCCCTCGGCCTGGCGGCCCTTGGTGGCGTCGTCGAGCATGATCAGGCAGTACGGGCAGGCCGTCGAGATCACGTCGGCGCCGGTCCCGCAAGCGCCTCATCCGTGCGCTCAACGTTGATGCGCTTGCCGATGCGCTCCTCCAGCCACATGCGGGCTCCGCCGGCGCCGCAGCAGAATCCGGTGCGGCGGTGCCGGTGCATTTCGGTCACCTCGACGCCGGGTACGTGGTGCAGGATGCCGCGGGGCTCGTCGTAGACCTCGTTGTGGCGGCCCAGATAGCAGGGATCGTGATACGTGACCTTGCTGGCGACGCGGCCTCGCAGGGCGCAGCTTGCCCTCTGCGAGCAGCCGCTCCAGCAGCTGGGTGTGGTGCAGCACCTCGAAGTTACCGCCCGAGGGCGGGGTACTCCCGGGCGATGGAGTTGAAGCAGTGGGGGCACGAGGCCACCACCTTCTTGACCCCTGCCCCCTTGAGGGTCTCGATGTTCATCTGGGCCTGGGTCTGGTAGAGGTACTCGTTGCCGAGGCGGCGGGCCGGGTCCCCGGTGCACGACTCCTTGGGACCCAAGCACCGCGAACGCCACGCCGGCCTGGTGCAAAAGGCGGGCGATGGTCTGGGTGGTCCGGCGGGCCCGCTCGTCGAGGGCCCCGGCGCAGCCCACCCAGAACAGGTACTCGACGTCGTCCGGCATGGCGTCACTGACCACGGGGACCTCGAAGTCGAGGCCCGGCCGTCCAGTCCAGCCGGTGGCTCTGGCCCAGACCCCAGGGGTCGCCCTGGTTTTCGATGTTGCGCAGCATGGTGCCGGCCTCGGTCGGGAAACGGGCCTCCATGAGCACCTCGTAGCGGCGCATGTCCAGGATGGTGTCGACGTGCTCGATGTCCACCGGGCACTGCTCGACGCACGCCCCGCAGGTGGTACAGGACCACAGCACGTCGTCCTCGATGACGTCGGGGACGAGGGGCTTGGCGGCAACTCCGCCACCGTCGATAGCCGGCTGTCCATCGCCATTGGCGGCCGGTTGACCCCGGCTGAGCAGCTCGGGGCCGAGGCGAACAGTTGGTCCCGCAGGTCCATGATGACCAGCTTCGGCGACAGCGGCTTGTCGGTTGCCCAGGCCGGGCATTGGTCCTGGCAGCGCCCACATTCCGTGCAGCTGAGGAGGTCCAGCCGCTGCTTCCAGGTCAGATGGGCGATCTGGCCGGTGCCGAAGACCGTGTCCTCGGTCATCTTCTCGGGGTCGAGGTCGGGCGTGCGTGCCGAGCGGGCCCAGCGCCTTGGGTCGCCGGGAGAAGAGCACGTTGGGTTCCGACACGAAGATGTGCATGTGCTTGGAGCGCAGCACGAACACGAAGAAGCCCCAGATCACGGCCAGCTGCAGCAGGATGAACGTCGTTTCGATGTGCATGTTGGTGCTGTGGCTGAAGCCCGAGAATGCGCCCCCGATGGCGCGGGATGCGAACGGCCACCACGATTTCCCGTAGGGAAAGTCGCCGGTGTTGACCTGCGCGCCGCGATAGATCAGCAGGGTGGCGATGACCGCCGAAGATCAACACCAGCACTCCCCAGGCCGCCGCGGTGTGTGAGCCGTAGAAGCGGCTCGCCGCGCCCTTCCCGGTGCAGGGTTCTTGGCGATGCGGATCGTCGGTGAAGACGATCAGGGCGACCAGCACACCCACCGCGAACAGATCCTCGAGGAAGCCCAGGGCCTGGCTGTGACCGAACCGGGGATGGCGAACGTCTTGGAAAACAGGTCGCCGTAGACCTCGATGATCGTGAACAGCAGGACGATGAAGCCCCAGAACACGAAAAAGTGGGCGATCCCGGGCAGCGGCCGCCGCAACAGCTTCCGCTGGGCGAATACGTCCAGCAGCTCCGCTTTGAGCTGGGCCGGCATATCTCGCATCCGGGGCGGGGCGGCAGGCGGACCAGACGCCACCAGCCGGAAGAGGAACCACGCCCGCCACACCACTAGGCCCAGGCCGACAACGGTGATTGCCAGCCCGATTGCGATTCTGAGTGCCACGAGTTCCTGGCGACCCTCAGCCCCCGAGGACTAGGAAGTGCCCAACCCGGTCGAATGCCGATCCAGGAACGAATACACGTCCATCAGGTCCACCCCCGGGTGAGGAGAGAAGACCACGGTGTCGGTGGGCAACCCGGACACGAAGTGGCTGTGGTCGCGCGCCGAGGGCCAGGCCACGCCCTCCCAGCGTCCTACGGCGTCCTCCGGCGGGCGGCGGCAGCAGCCCGGATCCGGGCAGCGTGACACGGCGTGGCGGAGGGTGTCGCTCCCCCGGAACCAGTGGGCCTGTTCGGCTGCCGTGCCGACGGTGACCGCGTCGCCGCGTTCGTACTCGACACCGATGTGGGTGGCACACCAGAACGTGCCCGCCGCCGTCTCGGTGTACTGATAGTGCAGCGAGTAGGAGTCCTCGGATTCGAAGGCCTGACGGGCACTCCACCAGCGGCACAGCCTCTGGCCCTCGATGGTGCCGTCGATGTCGGCGGGAAGGGGGACCCGGTCGTTTTCGTAGGCCTTCCAGAGCAGGCCTTCGGGGTCGGAACGCTGAAAGTGCACCGGGATGTCGAAGTGGCGGGTGATCAGGTTGGTGAGGCGATGGGCCGCCATCTCGTACGAGATGTAGAAGCTCTCGTTGAGGTCTTCGACGGAGATGTCTTCCCGGGCCTTGGCGTCGGCCAGCATCCGTACCACGGCCCGTTCGGGAGCCAACAGCGCGCCCGGCGAAGTAGTTGCCCTCCACCCGCTGGCGCACATAGCCCTCGAAATCCACGGGATCCCGGTGGCCCAGCGCAAAACGGCCGAGGGTTTGGGCGATCACGGACCGGGCCGAGCGCATGCCCCCCGTCAGGTTGCGCTGCGGCACATAGATGATCCGATGTCGCAGGTCGCTGATGGAACGGGTCGACGGCGGCATGTCCTGGACGCGGGCGATGGTGAAGCCGAAATAGGCAGCCAGGTCCGTGAGATGCCGTTCCGACACCGCGCCCGGCCCGCCGTAGCCGACGGCGGTGAGGGCCTGGCCGGCCGCCCGCTCGATCTCCTCGAAGTAGTTGTCGCGCGTGCGCATTTCGTCCCGCATGGCTGCGTTGGCCGCCCGGGCGCCGCGCTCGCTGGCGGCGGCGGCGTCGATTCGGGCGTTCGAGACCCCGAGCGGCCCTGATCGAGACGACAGGTCCCGCACCTGCTCGTACAGCGTGACCAGGTGCTCCAGGACGACATCGTCCAGCCGGGCCGTGGGCCGCAAATAGGGGAGGCGCAGCTCCTGATAACGCGGGTCCTCCTGGATATGGGCCAGGGCCACTTCGAGCTCAGCCCGGCGGTTGGGTGCCGTCGGGGCCAGCAGGTCGGCCGGGCGGCAGTCCAAGGCGCTGGCGAGCTGGTTGATGGTGGACAGACGGGGCTCGCGGTGGCCGTTTTCCAGCTGCGACAGATAGGACGGCGGGCGGCCCACCGCCTGGCCCAGCTCCTCCAGCGTGAGACCAGCCCGGCGGCGAAAGTGGCGGAGCCGGTGCCCGAACACCACGCGTATCAAGAGCTTCCGCAGCCATAGGGTTCAGAAACTTTCCCATTTCTTCGCGCTTTTCATAAGTACATCTGAAGTTCGCTCGACAAACAATGCCTGTCTTTCTCATAATCTTCGCCATGCCGCCGGACATCAGCTTCACGCCCCACCCCGCCGCCCAGCGGGTACTGACCCCCGAGGCCGTCGACTTCCTGGTCCGACTGCACCAGGGTTTCGACGCCCGCCGGCGCCAGCTGCTCACCGCCCGCGCCGAGCGCCAGGCCCGCTTCGACGCCGGCGAGCGGCCTGATTTCCTCCCCGAAACCGCCGACATTCGCCATGGCGAGTGGACGGTGCCCGAGGCCCCCAAGGCCCTCGCCGACCGGCGGGTGGAGATCACCGGCCCGGTGGAGCGCAAGATGATGATCAACGCCTTGAACTCCGGGGCCCGGGTCTTCATGGCCGATCTCGAAGACGCCAACTCCCCGACCTGGGACAACCTGATCATCGGTCAGGTCAACCTTCAGGACGCAGTCCAGGGAACGATCGAGCTGCTCACCCCGGGCAAGGACTACCGCCTCCACGACGAGACCGCCACCCTGATGGTGCGGCCCCGGGGCTGGCACCTGCCGGAGAAACACTTCACCATCGACGGGGAACCCATCAGCGCCAGCCTCTTCGACTTCGGGTTGTACGTCTTCCACAACGGACGGGAGAGCCTGCTCGCGCGGCTTCGGTCCGTACTTCTATCTGCCCAAGCTCGAGAGCCATGGCGAGGCCCGACTCTGGAACGAGGTCATGTTCGCCGCCGAGCACGCCCTCGGTCTCGACCCCGGCTCGATCCGGGCCACCGTTCTGATCGAGACCATCACGGCAGCCTTCGAGATGGACGAAATCCTCCACGAGCTCCGCGACCACATCTGTGGTCTCAACGCCGGCCGGTGGGACTACATCTTCAGCGTCGCCAAGCGGTTCCACACCGATCCCGACTTCGTGCTGCCAGATCGCTCCCTCGTGACGATGACGTCGCCGTTCATGCGGTCCTACACCGAACTCCTGGTCCAGACCTGCCACCGCCGGGGCGCCCACGCCATCGGCGGCATGGCGGCGTTCATTCCCAACCGGCGCCAGCCCGACGTCACCGCCGCCGCCCTGACCAAGGTGGCCGACGACAAGCGCCGGGAAGCCGGCGACGGCTTCGACGGCACCTGGGTCGCCCATCCGGATCTCGTCGCCGCGGCGCGGGCCGAGTTCGACGCCGTGCTCGGCAACCGTCCCAACCAGCTCGAACGACAGCGCCCCGACGTCCAGGTCGGCCCGGCTCAGCTCCTCGACGTGAGGCGACCGCCCACGGGCATCACCCGGGGTGGTCTGGACACCAACATCTCGGTCGGGCTGCGCTACCTGGCTTCCTGGCTGTCAGGCACCGGCGCGGCCGCCATCGACGATCTGATGGAGGACGCCGCCACTGCCGAGATCAGCCGGGCCCAGGTGTGGCAGTGGGTGCACCACCACGTCACCCTCGCCGACGGCACGCCGGTCACTGCGGAGCTGGTGCGGGGCCTGCTCGACGAGGCGGTCGCCCGCTTGGCGACGGCTCCGGGCGGCGCCTACGACCCCAACGTGCTCGCCGCCGCCCGGTCGGTGTTCGAGCAGGTGGCCCTCGCCGACGACTTCCCGACGTTTCTCACCCTGCCTGCCTACGACCTCCTCCCTTGACCTTCCTGAAAGGACCAGTCCCTCATGACCACGCCGTTCGACACCGTCGTCGCCAACCTGGAGCGCCAGTGGGCCTCCGACCCTCGGTGGGCCGGCATCAATCGTCCCTACTCGGCTGCCGACGTCGTCCGCTTGCGGGGGTCGGTCACCGTGGAGCACAGCCTGGCCCGCCGGGGCGCCGAGCGCTTGTGGGCGCTGCTCCACGACGAGGACTACGTCAACGCTCTGGGCGCCCTGACCGGCGGCCAGGCCGTGGAAATGGTCAAGGCCGGCCTGCAAGCCATCTACCTGTCCGGCTGGCAGGTAGCGGCGGACGCCAACCTGTCCGAGCAGGTCTACCCCGACCAGAGCCTGTACGCCGCCAGCAGCGTCCCGGCGGTGGTGCGGCGCATCAACAACGCCCTGCGCCGCGCCGACCAGATCGAATGGGCCGAAGCAGGCGGCCAGCCTGGACCCGGGGCGCATCGTGAGTGGATGGCGCCGATCGTGGCCGACGCCGAAGCCGGCTTCGGGGGGCGCTCAACGTCTTCGAACTCATGAAGAGCATGATCGAGGCCGGCGCCGCAGGTGTGCACTTCGAGGACCAGCTTTCTTCCGAGAAAAAGTGTGGCCACATGGGCGGCAAGGTCCTCGTGCCGACCAGCCAGCACCTTCGCACTCTCGCCGCGGCCCGTCTCGCCGCAGACGTCTGCAACGTCCCCACCCTGGTGGTGGCGCGCACCGACTCGCTCGGAGCCACCCTGCTCACCAGCGACGTGGACCCGCGGGACCGCTCGTTCTGCACCGGCGCCCGGTCGCCGGAGGGCTTTCACTATGTCCGGTCCGGCATGGACATCGCGGTGGCGAGGGGCCTCGCCTACGCCCCTTACGCCGACCTGATCTGGTGCGAGACCTCGACCCCAGATCTGGACGAGGCCCGGACGTTTGCCGAGCGCATCAAGGCCGAGTTCCCGGAGCGGATGCTGGCGTACAACTGCTCGCCGTCGTTCAATTGGAAGAAGCATCTGGACGATCAGACCATCGCCCGTTTCCAGAAGGAGCTCGGGGCCATGGGCTACGCCTTCCAGTTCGTGACCGTGGCCGGCTGGCACGCTCTCAAGGAGTCCACGTTCGCCCTGGCTCGCGGTTACACCGAGCGAGGCATGAGCGCCTACGTGGACCTGCAGCAGCGTGAGTTCGCGCTGGAGGAGGAGGGCTACACCGCCACCCGGCACCAGCGGGAGGTGGGCGCCGGCTACTTCGACGACGTCATGACGACCCTGTCAGGCGGTAACGCTTCGACGCTGGCGTTGGCGGGCTCCACCGAAGAAGCGCAGTTCGCCACGTCCGGCTAGGCGGGCCGAGTCGGGTCGGGTCGGGTCGGATTCGGGTCGGGTCGGCTCGGGTCGGGTCGGCTGAGTCGCTTCGGGCGTCGCCAGCGGGACCCCAGCACAGCTCGGTACCGCCGCCGGCCAGCGGAGCTGCGTCCCGCCGCGCTGCGTCCCGGCCTTGCACCGCCCCACCAGGGCGCAGCCGGACGCACCCGGCAGCACCCGGGTCCCCAGCGCCGAGCCACTCCGGCGCAACCTGGCGTCAGCCCGGATCTATTGCGATTTTGGTATCTTTGCCAGCATATAGCTGGTTTAGATACCAAAATCACCGCCGGCAGCCGGCGGAGACCAGCGCCGCCGGCGGGGACCAGCGCGCACCTGGCGCCAGCCGGGCACCCGGGCCGCCGCGCTGACACCGTCGCACACCGTCGCACACCCCGGCAACTCCCTCAGCCCTTACCCCGCCACCAACCCCCACGCCGCTTCGAACGACTCGCCTTCCGCCAGCACCCGGCGCCCGTCGCCGCTCTGCAGCATGTTGGGGGCGCACGTCATGGGCTCGACAGCGAGCCCCCGGCGGCGGCGCCCGACATCGCCAAGCGTGTCACCCGAGAAGACCATCAGGTGGGTGCACGCCGCGTCCATCCACAGGCGGGTTACCTGCGAGGACCTCGGCGACGCCAGCTCGACCACGGCTCTTCCGGCCGCGTCCCGATCCAGATCGGTGTACGCGATGTCGAGCTTCTGACCGCCGACGGGCCGGCCCTGGCGAAAGTCGACGGCGCTGCCTTCGACGGGCCGGCGCCCGACGGGTAGACCCCGGTCGTCCGCCTCGTAGGTCGTTCGGGCCGGAACGGTCAGCACCAGGTCGTCTACCAGCCCGCCGAACGCGGCCAGGTACGGGTGCCAGCCCGCCCCAAACGGACACGCCCCGGCGCCACCCGGCACATTTACGACTTGACCCCGCACCTCCAGACCGGCCTCGGAAAGGGAGTACGACATCGCCAGGTCGAGGATCCATGGCCAGCCTGGCTGGGGATACATCCGGTACTCAAAGCGAATGGCGCTGTCGCTCTGCTCCACCACCGACCAGGTCACCCACCGAACGAGACCGTGGATGGCGTTGTGCTCCTCCGGCTCGCTGAGCGCTGTCTGCAGCTCCTGACCTGCCCACTCGAAGCGGCCGTCACCGAGCCGATTGGGCCACGGCATCAGCACCTGGCCACGCCCGCCAGGGCTCGTCTCGGTCTCTGGGTAACCGTCGACCACCGCTGCGCCACCAACGGTGTAGGTGCGCAGGCCGGCGCCCACTTCGACCACGCAGGCGTCCTGGCGGCCGTGGACGAGGCGGATCTGGCGTCCCGACGGGGCTGGCATGGAGTCCGATGCTGGCATACTTCCGGGGGAACGAGGCGCTCTCACCTCCGAGGGGAGCCCGGACGCGGCGAAGGGCCCGGCGGGGGGGAGTAGCCAGGCCCTTCGCATACGGCTTCCGGTCCAGTGGGGGGGATTACCGGCCGGAGCGCTAGATCACAGTATTACCGATGGCCTCCCATCTGACAAGCAGTTTTAGGGATTTCTCAGGATCTCTTTTTCAGATGGTGGCTATCTGGTCTGTCACCAGACCCGCGACCGTTCGTCGAACGACCGATGTCGCTGGCCCCGCCCGGGCCCAGAGAAGTGCAGATCAGTGCGGATAAGTGCAAACCAGCGCGAATACGTGCAAATGAGTAGAGGCACCCGACTCTCTCAGGCCCGCTCCGGCTGGTACGACGCCCGCAGCTGGCGCTTGAGCACCTTCCCCGAGCCCGTCTTCGGCAGCTCCTCCGCAAAACTGACCGACCTCGGAATCTTGTAACCCGCCAGGTGCTCACGGGCGAAACGCCTCGATGTCTGCCACCGTGACCCCGGGGCGAGCGGGGACGACCACGGCGTGGACGCTCTCCCCCCACTGCTCGTTCGGAACGCCGAAGACAGCGATCTCGTAGACGTCTGGCGACGCGTCCAGAGCCGCCTCGATCTCGGCGGGGTAGATGTTCATGCCGCCGCTGATGATCATGTCGTCCTTCCGGTCGGCGATGTAGTAATAGCCTTCCTCGTCCCGGTAGGCGATGTCACCCACGGTATGAAAGTCGCCCCGGGAAGCCGCTCCCGATACTTGTCGACCGCCTTGTAGTAGGTGTCGAAGACCGTCGCCGATCGCACGTAGAGCTCACCGGTCGTGAACGGCTCGGTCACCTCGTGGCCCGCCGCATCAAACAGCTTGATCTCGACGCCCGGGGCCGGCTGTCCACACGATCCCGGCTTCCGCAGGTGATCCTCCGGGCGCAACACGGTGTCGACGCCGAGCTCGGTCGACCCGTACACCTCCCACAGCGAGTCGGGCGGGAAGTCGGCCAGGTACATCTTCTTCAGCGCCAGCGTCCACGGGGCGGCGTTGGCGATCGAGCCGCCGCATGCTTGACCGGTCATAGCGGTCCTTGACCTCCGCCGGCAGGGTGCACACCATGCGGATCGGCGTTGGAGCGGTGAACGTGGTCGTCACCCGGTACGTCTGGAGCAGGCGCAGCCAGTCTTCGGGATCGAACTTGCGTTGCACCACCACGGTGTTGCCGAGGGCGAAGGCTACCGCCGCGAAGCCGCTCGGGCCCGAGTGGTACAGGGGCCCGGTCGTGAGATAGACGTCGTCGGGGACGTACCCGATGAGTTTGACCAGTCCCGCCGCCGTCGAGGACGCCATCGGCCGGCTGCGCAGGGCGCCCTTGGGCTTCCCGGTCGTGCCCGACGTGTAGATCATGGTGGCAGCGGCGTACGTCGTCGTCGGCCCCCGAAAGCACAGGCGCTGACGTCGGACACTTTCCCAACTGGCGCTCGAGGTCGCCGTCGCCATCGAAAACCAACACGTCGCGGACCTTCGGGATCCGGTCGCGCGACCCGCGAGATCAGCGCCGGCGTACTCGGCGTCCACGTACACCACCTGGGCGTCCGAGTTGTCGATGACGTAGGCCGCTTCATCGGGAGCCAGCCGGTAGTTGAGGGGAACGCCGACGGCGCCGACCTTGCGGATGGCGTGGGTTGCCAGCACCAGGGCGGCGGAGTTCTGGCCGCACCACACCACCTTGGTTGCCGGGTCGACGCCCAGACCGACCAGGTAGTGCCCCAGCTGGTTGGCCCGCCGGTCGAGTTCGGCGTAACTCCAGCTGAGTACGGGCTCGCCGGGCCGGTCGTCGATGACCGCGGCCTTGTCCGGGTGACGGGTGGCGTAGAGAGCGAGTAGGTCCATGCGTGGTTCCCCCTGATTTCAGTCGGCGGGCAACCTAGTCGCCGGCCCGGATCTCTCAGGGCACCTGGCGGTCGGCGAACCGGCTGCGCAGGTCCTTCTTGGAAAACTTGCCGACCGAGGTCTTCGGCACCTCGTCGATGAACTCGACCTCGTCGGGCAGCCACCACTTGGCGACCCGGGGCCTCAGCCAGGCCAGCACGTCGTCGCGGCTCAGCGCCGCCCCGGGCTTGACGCACCACGCAAGCCATGGGCCGCTCCATCCACCGTTCGCTCGGGACGGCGATCACGGCCGCCTCGGCGACATCGGGATGGGCCATCAGGTGGTTCTCCAGCTCGACCGACGAGATCCACTCCCCGCCGGACTTGATGAGGTCCTTGGTCCGGTCCACCAGCCGGATGTAGCCGTCCGGACTCACGGCGGCCACGTCGCCAGTACGCAGCCACCCGTCGGTCGTAAACGACGCCGCGCCGCGCTCGTCGTTGTAGTAGGAGCGGGCGATCCAGGGCCCGCGCACCTGCACCTCGCCGGTCGCCTCGTCGTCCCACGGCAGCGTCTCGCCGGTGTCGGGTTCGGCGATGCGCAACTCGACCAGCGGTACGGTCAGACCCTGGGTCGCCCGCACGGCGGCCAGGTCCTCCTCCGAGGCGGCGGCCTCTTGACGTTCCCGCGCGCACTCGGGCCACTGTGCACAGCGGGCTGGTCTCGGTCATACCCCAGGCCTGCAGGATGGGCAGGCCCACCTCGGCCCGGTAGGCCTCGGACAGCGCCGTCGGCACGGCCGACCCGCCCGAGACGATGGCCCGCAGCTGGTGCGGCTGCCCGGCCAGTAGCGGGCGGGCACCCATCCAGATAGTGGGCACCCCGCCGGCCAGCGTCACGCCCTCTTGAAGGATCAGATTGCTGATCGCTTCAGGGGAAAGATCGGCCCCTGGGAACACCAGCTCTGACCCAGACATCACCCCGGCCTGGCACAGACCCCAGGCGTTGGCGTGGAACATGGGCACAACCGGCAGGATCACGTCGGTCTCGCCCACCGCCGAGGCTGTCGGCCATGCAGACGACCCATCGAGTGCAGCACCATCGAGCGGTGGGAATAGACGACCCCCTTGGGATCGCCGGTCGTGCCGCTCGTGTAACACATGGAGGCGGCCCGGTTTTCGTCGGTCACGTCCGGCGAACGGGTGCGAGCGCAGCCGCCGCCAGCAGCTCCTCGTAGTCGAGAATCCGCCCGTCGCCGGGGACCGCCGCCGCCGCCGGAGCGTCCCCGCAATCGTCCATGACCACGACGTGGCGGATCGTCTTGCATTCGTCGATGTGCGGCCACAGCAACGGCAGGAGGCTGCGGTCGACGAAAACCACCTCGTCCTCGGCGTGGTTGGCGATGTAGACCAGCTGGTCGGTGAACAGCCGGATGTTGAGGGTGTGCAGCACCCGGCCGGTGCAAGGCGCCGCGAAGTACAGCTCGAGGTGGCGGGCGCTGTTCCACGCGAAGGTCGCCACCCGGCCGTCAGCCGAGATGCCCCAGCTCGTCGAGCACCCCACCGAGCCGGCGGGTGCGGTCGGCCCATGCGCCGTAGGTGGTGCGCTGCACGCCGGATCGGGTGGCAGTCGCCAGCGGCTTTGTTGCCCACATGGTCTCAGCTCTCCGAAACATGGCGCCCACCGTCAGCGGTGTTGTCTGCATCAAACCTTCCATCCGGCCCTCCTGGCGCTGTCGGTTTCGGCTGCGACCCGCGAAGATGATGGCACGTCAACCGGCGGGGCCCAACTCGCAGAACCCGACCAGACCTTTGCGTCCCCGACGCCTCGCCGGTAGGGTCCATCCTCTAAACCCACGCCAGCCGGTACGAGGGTGGCCGGCTCCCCGGGGAGGGCCATGTCGTTGACCGAAGACCAGGAGGCGTTGCCGGGCCTATCCGGGAAGTCCGGGTCTGCCGGGTCGCTCGGGCCGCCTGCCAAGAGCGACCGCGCGCCAGGCCGTCTCAGCCGGGGTGCAGACTGGCGACATGTCACCAGAGGGCGAGCTGCTCCCGACCGTGGAGGCGATGAAAGCGCAGGCCCGCCTCCGCGCCGCCCGTAGGAGCATGATCACCGAGGTGCGCGCCTATCCGGGCGACCGGCTGGGCCGCAGTGGTGAGCGCCCCCATCCGTATCGCCAACTGCAGCGCCTTTTACGGAGACCGGCTCTCCGCGGCCCGGGAGATGGTTGACGGCGGCCCCATCGACGTGCTCAGCGGCGACTGGCTCGCCGAGCTCACCATGCTCGTCCTTGCCAAAGATCAGCGCCGTGATCGGGCTGGCGGTTACGCCCACACCTTTTTGGCACAGATGGAGCAGGTCATGGGCGGCTGCCTCGATCGGGGCGTCAAGGTGGTGTCCAACGCGGGCGGTCTGTCGCCTGGGCCCTGCGCCGAAGCCATCGAAGCGCTGGCAGACAAGCTCGGCCTCGATCCGGTGGTTGCTTACGTCGAAGGCGACAACCTGCTGCCTCGGCTCGACGAGCTGCGGGCCGCGGGCGTCGTCTTTTCTCATATGAAAACCGGCGAGCCGCTCGGGAACCGGCCGGTGTTGTCGGCCAACGCCTACCTGGGCGGGTGGGGTATCGCCGAGGCCCTGCGGCAGGGGGCGGACATCGTGGTCACCGGCCGAGTCACCGACGCCGCCCTCGTGCTCGGACCGGCCGCCTGGCGCCACGAGTGGCAGCGTGACAACTGGGACGCCCTGGCCGGGGCGGTGGTCGCCGGGCACGTGATCGAAGGCGGGACGCAGGCGACCGGGGGGAACTACGCCTTCTTCAGGGAGCTCCCCGGCCTCGAGCACCCCGGATTCCCGATTGCCGAGGTGGCCGCCGACGGCGGGTCGGTCATCACCAAACACCCGGGGCAAGGCGGGCAGGTGTCGACGGGCACGGTGACGGCGCAACTTCTCACCAAGATCGACGGCCCTGCTTATCTCACTCCCGATGTAACGGCCCGCTTCGACAGCATCCGCCTCACCGAGGTCGGCACCAACCGGGTGCGCATCTCCGGCGTGAAGGGTGACTCCCCGCCGACCACGACCAAGGTGGCAATCAACTACCAGGGCGGTTTCCGCTCGACCACGACCCTGTACCTGGCCGGGCTGGACATCGAGGAAAAGGCTGCATTGCTAGAACGGGCCTTGTGGGCCTCGCTGCCCGGCGGCCGGGAGGCGCTCGCCTCCGCTGACGTGACGCTGCTCCGCACCGATCGCCCTGACCCGTCCACCAACGAGGAGGCTTTTGCCGAATTGCGGATTACTGTCAAGGACCCCGACGAGCACAAGGTGGGGCGAGCATTTTCGGCTCGGGTCACGGAGCTGGCTCAGGCCTCATATCCGGGTTTGTTCACCGACGGGCTGACCGCAGGGGCGACCGCCTACGGCGGGTACTGGCCCGCGCTGCTTCCGGCGTCAGCGGTATGGCAGGAGGTGGTGATCGGCGGTCATCGGACGACGGTCGATCCGGTGGCGTGCCCGTCGCCGCCTGTGGTGGCATCCGTGCCCCTCGTCACCTCGCCGGTCGCCCCTGGCGGGACCACGGTGCGCGCCCCGCTGGGGCGTGCCTTCGGGGCCCGGTCGGCAAACCAGGGGGGCAACGCCACCCTCGGCGTGTGGGCCCGATCGGGAGCCGGCTACCGGTGGCTGACCGAGTTCCTGACCGTGCCCCAGCTGCAAGGGCTGCTACCCGAAATGGCGGTCTTTCATGTGGACCGGTCCGAGCTGCCGAACCTGCGCGCCCTCAACTTCGTGATCCATGGGCTGCTCGGCGAAGGCGGGGCAGCCAGCAGCCGGCTCGACCCGGAGGCGAAGAGTCTGGGCGAATGGCTCCGGGCCCGGACGGTCGATGCTACCGGCCATGCTGCTCGCGTGATGGAGATGGTGCGCTACGAGGTGGTCGGCGGGGTCGCCACCTTGACCATGGACCAGCCCGAGAACCGCAACGCCATGACCGTCGCCATGCTCAACGGCCTCGGTGACGGGCTGGCCGCGGCTGTCGCAGACCGGGCCGTGCGAGTGGTGGTGCTGACGAACACCGGCCCGGCGTTCTCGGCGGGCGCCAATCTCTCAGCCGATCGAGGCGAGGGCCCGCCGGAGGAGCCACGGTTCGGGCTCGCCGACGTCCTGGCTGCCATCCTGGACTCGCCGAAGCCCGTCGTCGCTCGCATAGCCGGGCACTGTGTGGGTGGGGGCGTCGGCTTGGCAGCCGCCTGTGACCTGTCCGTCGCCCGCGAGGATGTCCGGTTCGGGTTCTCGGAAGTCCGTCTCGGCGTGGCGCCGGCCATCATCTCGGTCGTCTGCCTGCCGAAATTGCGGCGGGCCGACGCCCTCGAGCTGTTCTTGACCGGGGAGCGCATCTCCGCGGGTCGAGCCGCCGCAGTCGGTCTCATCACCTCGGCTGTGCCGGCGGACGAGCTCGACCAGAGCGTTGGCACCTTGGTTGACAAGCTCATGGTTGCGGGCCCAGCGGCCCTGGCCGCGGCCAAACGACTGGTGTTCGAGGTGCCCCCCCTCGACCGCCGGGCCGCCTTCGAGCGGACGACCGCGCTATCCGCGGACCTGTTCGCCTCGGCCGAGGCGGCGGAGGGGATCGCAGCCTTTCGGGAGAAGCGCCAACCCGCCTGGGTGCCAACGGATCGTTAGCGGCGCACCGGGGGCGGGGGTTGCCGCGCTACCGCCCGCCCGCCGCCCGCGCGCCCGACCGTCCGCCGCCCGACCGTCCGACGCCAGACGCCCGACCACCCGACGCCGCCCACGGGGCGCCTGAAGGGCACCCGACCACCCAGCCCCGGTTCGCCGCCTGCCCCCAGCCGCGGACTCCCCGCCCTAGGGGAGCCCCCGTTCGACCTGCCTGGTCGGGCGCGCGCCCGTCGCCCAGCCGTCCACGCTTCGGGCCCCACGACGGCCGGACGCGGGGCGTGGACGCCAGAATGCCCAAACACGCCGCTGGTTGCTCCACACCTCGCGCCCACCCTGACGTCGTGCGCGAAGAGTGGACAGTTTTGGTCACCGACGAGCCCCGCCTCCAGCGAGAAAGTCCAGACCCCAGTTGCCCTCCGAGCCATGCTCACCGATGGCCATGGAGACCGACCAGAGCGGAGAGCTGGGCAAGTAACGAGCCACCCCAACGGCGAGACCGCAAACAGTGGCAGCATCAACCGCATGGCTGAACGACTCATCGCCTTGCTCCGCGGCATCAACGTGGGCGGCAACAAGCCCGTCGAGATGGGCCGGCTGCGGCAGCTCCTGAGCGACCTGGGCTACGCGGACGGGCGAACGTACCTGCAAAGCGGCAACGCCGTGTTCACCTCGACGTCGAGCCCTGGTGACGCGGCCGGGGCCCTGGAAGAGGGGATCGCCAAAACGTTCGGGGTCGACTGTCGGGTGCTCGTCCGGAGCGCTGCTCAACTAGCCGCCGTCATGGCCGCCGATCCCCTACTGCATCTGCTCGGCAACCCGTCCCGTCACTTTGTGGCTTTCCTCGACGGGTCGCCCCAACCAGACGGCGTCGAACAGCTCACCCGCCCCGACTACGGCTCCGACCAGCTGCGAATCGCGGGAGACCACGTGTACCTCTGGTGCCCCGATGGCCTCAGCAAGTCGCCGTTCGCCAAGCTCAACTTCGACCGCATCCTGGGCACCGCCGTGACCATGCGCAACTGGAACACCGTCACCAGGCTCGCCGAGATAGCCGGCGCCAGCGGGGCGGCCGCTCCGCGATCGGCATGATCCTCGTGGACGCGGCTCGCTGGCAGTGGCGGGGCGAGTTGTGGGCCCACCTGGTCAGCGACGAGAGCTATCAGGAGCTGCACGAGTTCGCCGCCGTGCTCGGCATCCCACGCCGGGCATTCCAGGGGGACCACTACGACGTGCCGAGCGATTATCGGCAGAGGGCGATCGCCCTCGGGGCGACGCAAGTGTCGAGCCGGGAGCTTGTCACCCGGCTCCGCGCCGCCGGCCTCCGGCGCCGGCCGTCCGGCACCGGGGTGGCCCGAACTTGGGCCGCCGCGATTGCGCAGCTGGGCGGCCAGGCTGAGGCGGCAGCCCGAACCGGCGCCGAACTCGAGCGGCGCTACCGCGAGCCGCACCGCCGGTACCACACCAACGAACATGTCCTTGCGACCCTCGGTCACGCCGAGACCCTGGCCCTGGAAGTCGGGCTTTCCGCCGCGGACAGGGCCGTGCTGACGCTGGCGATCTGTGCTCACGACGTCGTCTACGACGCCCGACCCGGAGAGGACGAGAAGGCGAGCGCGGCATGGGCCCGGGAACGCTTAGATGAATGCGGACTGCCAGCGCAGTGTGCTGAGCGGGTCGGGGTTGCGGTCCTGGCCACGACGACCCACTGGTGCCCGCAGCCCGACGTCGTGGTGGAACTGCTCCTCGACGTGGACCTTGCCATCCTGGCCGCCCCACCGGACGCCTACGACCGCTACGTCGCTGCGGTGCGGATGGAGTATTCGAGCCTGGAAGAGGCGGCTTGGCGGCGCGGCCGGGCAAGTGTGCTCGCGGGTCTGGCCAAGCGCGACGCCCTCTTTTTCACCGCCGAAGCCCGAGCTCGTTGGGAAGCGCCGTCCCGGGCCAACATCGGTCGGGAGCTGCAGGCTTTGGACCCTTAGGATCTTTGCGGATGGGACCAGAATCGACCCCGGACGAGATCGGCAGCCTGCGAGGCGTTCGGGTAAAAAGAGTCGAGCCAGGCCGGGTCCTTCGGGTTGGGGCCGTGCTCGTCATCGTGGTGCTGGCCGTGTCGGCGGTGGTGCTGACCATCTCGGCTGCGCATGGAAGCGCCCGCCAGGAGAAACTCCGGCAACACGGCGTCGGGGTCCAGGCAACGATAACCGGTTGTGTAGGCATCAGCTCGGGAATCGCCATGGCCATCGAGTACTGGGAATGCCGGGCGACCTACAGCCTGGGCGGTCGGCACTTCAATGAGGTCATCCGCGGCAGCCGGGCCAACCTGACCACGGGCCAGACGGTGCCGGCTGTTGCCGTCCCCGGCGATCCGACGCTGCTGTCGACGCCTGCGGCGGCCGCCGAAAAACACTCGAGCTGGTCGCCCTACATCGCTCCCATCATTCTGGGCGCATTGGCGGTAATCATCCTCCTGACACTTGTGGTGTCGTCCCGGCGGCCGCTCCGACAAGATCGATGACCTCGACGGCCACGGTGGCTACTCGGAGGAGGGCGGCAAGGCCGTGAGGTAGTAGAAGGTGATAATCGTGCGGCTTTCGTCGGCGGCCGTGACCTCGATCGCCCACGGTACGTCGGGCGAAGGCGTGTCTACCAGGATGCGTGTGGGGTGGTTGATGATGTGGTGGAGTTCGGGGTATCTCCCGTCCTGTCCCCCGACCGCCACGATGAAATCGTCATCCTTGTCGTCGTAAGCCAGATAAGCCAGCGGTAATTTCTCAGCCTCGTAATCGTCGCCGTACTCCTGTGACAGGACCTCAATCGTCACGTCGTAGGCATCGAGTTCCCCGCTTAGCTTCTCAAAGAACTTCCGCCGCCCCTCGGGCAGCACCTCGACAGGTGGATCAGACACAGGCGCTCCTTTTCTGCTCGGCTCGTTGATTGTCGTTGATCAGGTGGCGGCCCAGCCCGCCCACGGAGCTGGCCCTTCAAGCGTTGCTACTCGCCTCCGGCGATGTCGCCGGTCACGCAACCTGCCAGTCCGAAGAATGCCCAGGCTCGATGTGTAGGGACTCGATTCGCGCTCAAGGTCTACTGGCGGCACTCCCTCTGCCAAGTCGTCCGACCTGGTGAGGTCAAATCTTATTGCGGCTGATAATCCACGCAGTCCACATCCCCAACCCGATCGACTGGACGACTTCCGTTCGGGCCGTGGTGGTGCCCTCCGCGGCTGCCGGACCCTGACGTTTACCTGGGCCCCGGAGGCCCGGTCGGGATCGTGCGTCGGGTGCTGCGTGGATTGGACCGAGCAGCGCCGTCACCTGGCCGGACCGCTCGGCCGAGTCATTCTCGACCGGCTGCTCGCCCTGGAGTGGATCCGTCGAGCCGAGAAGGGAAGAGCCCTTGAGGTGACGGATCGGGGCCGCACCGGCCTGACTGAGTAGGTGGGGCTACAGCCCGAACTGCTCGAGTAGTCACGTCCGCGCCACCCGGGCCTCAGACTTCGACGCCGTGGAGATCGGCCTCGGGTCATGTCTCACTTGACTTACATACCCTACCGGGGTAAGGTGTTTACCGTGCACGGCTACAGCGCCAACAAGGACGATCACCTCAAGCGTCTGCGCCGGATCGAGGGGCAGGTGCGGGGGTTGCAGCGCATGATCGAGGAAGACAACTACTGCATCGACATCTTGACTCAGGTGTCCGCCACCACAAAAGCGTTGCAGTCGGTCGCGCTGAGCCTTTTGGAGGGCCACCTTTCGCATTGCGTGGCAACCGCTGTCGCTGCCGGGGGCAAGGAGGCGGACTCGAAGGTGAAGGAGGCGGCCGAGGCCGTCGCCCGCCTGGTGCGTTCTTGACCCGAACGCCTTGCCGCGGCGCCGCGATTCTGCCTTAGGACCTCAGTAGATGCGCGCCGTTGACGCCGTGGGGCACGCCCTAGCCGTGGCGGGAGCCATGACCTGGCAAATCACCTGGTCTCTGGTTCTGGGATTCACGCTCGCCAGCGTGGTTCAGGCCCTTGTCCGTCGAGCCGCGATCAGCCGACGCCTCGGCGATCATCGCCCGCGGAGTCTGGCGACAGCGTGCGGCTTGGGAATGGCCAGTTCCTCGTGTTCGTACGCCGCGGTCGCCCTGGCCAGGTCGCTGTTCCGGAAGGGTGCCGACTTCACCGCGGCCATGGTTTTCGAGATCGCCTCTACCAACCTGGTCGTCGAGCTGGGCATCATCATGGCGTTGCTGCTGGGCTGGCAGTTCACCCTGGCCGAGTTTGTCGGCGGGCCGATCATGATCGTGGTCCTAGCCGTTCTATTCCGCCTCTTTCTGCGCCACCGTCTACTCGAAGAGGCACGCACCCAGGCGGACAAAGGACTGGCCGGAACGATGGAAGGGCACGCTGCTATGGACATGAGCATTGATAGCGAGGGGACAGCGCTCGCTCGCCTGCGGTCCCGGCAGGGTTTTACCGCCGTCTCGCACATCTTCGTCATGGAATGGGCAGCGGTTCTACGAGACATCGTCCTGGGTCTGCTCGCCACCGGAGCGCTGGCGGCCTGGGTCCCGGACCGCTTCTGGGGGCACCTGTTCCTCAGCGGCCACCCGCTCGCTGCCAAGATCTGGGGGCCGTTGCTCGGGCCAGTCATCTCCCTGGTTTCATTCGTCTGTTCCATCGGAAACGTGCCCCTAGCCGCCGTGCTCTGGAACGGCGGTATCAGTTTCGGCGGCGTAATTGCTTTCATTTTCGCCGACCTGATCATCATCCCCATACTGCTGATCTACCGCAAGTACTACGGCACCAGGATGATGGTGTTTGTCCTTGTCACCTTTTATACCATGATGGTCATGGGCGGCTACGCCGTCGAGCTGCTGTTCGGGGCCAGTGGATTGATCCCTGCGACCCGGAACGCCAAGGTCCTCAACCCCAGCGTTACCTGGAACTACACGACCTTCCTCAACATCGTTTTCCTCACACTGGCCGGCGTCCTCCTGGTGTGGTTCTTTGCCACGGGAGGGCGCCCAATGCTCAGGATGATGGGAGGCGGGCCCGACCTCGCCGGTGCTCATCCTCACCGATCCGACCACCAATAGCTCCCACCCAACGCTCTGATCAGCGTTTCCGCGGAGCCTTGGTTGGCGGACGACAAGCAAATGGAGTGGGGGGCCACCGACGCCGTTGAGCTAACGGAAGCCGAACTCCTCGTAAACGATTGACCGCGAGGCTCGATGGGCGCACCCGGACTCAGTACGATCGACCCGGAGAGCGGATCGAGGGTGGGTACTTGGCGTGAAGGCGGACTTCAGGCGCACGTTGCCTCGTGTGATGGCCGGAAGCCTCGCGGCCGCGCTGGCCATCGCCGCGTTCCTGGCCACGACGGCTACGGCGCACGCCGCGGGTGGTACCGCAACGTCAGTGACGTTGTCGGCGGCTTCGACCAGCTTGAGCTTCGGTCGGCCGGATACGTTCACGGCCACGGTGGGAGCGGCCAACAGCAGCACCACCGGCGTTGTCGGCACCGTGCAGTTTTTGAATGGAGCAGTCTCGCTGGGTTCGGTAGCCACCACCGTGACCGGGGCTGGCACCATCGCCTCGCCCGGTGTGGGCACCGCAGACATGACAACCTCATCTCTGCCGCCGGGCGCCAACGGCATCACGGCTGTGTTCACGCCGACGAGCACCGCCTACGCCACCGCCAATTCGACGCAAGTGGCGGTCGACGTGGCCCCCGCGCCGGTATGTAGCCTCGCCGGGTCGAATTGCTCGAATACGTCGAATTTCCATGTCAGAGTGGACCCCGGCGGCCTCACCATGACCACCCCGTACACGCCGACCTTTCCCTTCGTGCTGCCGGCCATGACCCTGAGCCCGGATGGTACCTTCCTGGAATCTTCGGCCACTTTCCCCGATCCCAGCTTGCCCAATTCCGAGCAGATTGCGGTGACCAGCTCGGTCGCCCCCGCCTACGCCTGGACCGTCTCGGTCTCGGCCACCCCGCTCAGCAATGGTGGGGCTGGAAGCATCCCCTCTTCGGGTCTCGGTTTGACCAACGGCGCCCTGCTCAACGCCAGCGGCACGGGCGCCTATGAAGGCGCAGTGAGTTTTACCAACATCCCGGCCTTCAATCCGAGTCCGTCGGACGGGGCTGGGACCGGTCCGGGTCTAAACACCGCGCCCGAGACCTTTGCCAATAGCAACGCGGCCGACGGCACCGCGGTCATGGATGCCACCCTCACGATTTTTGCCGCCACCAGCACCCCAGCCGGGACCTACAACGGCACCATCACCTTCTCGGTAGCCTGAACGCGGCGAGCGCCACGACAAGCGATCCGACCGCCGGCTCGCTGGCGACGGCTGTTACCTGGTCCGCTCCTCGTCCCAGGAATAGAAGCAATTCTTGAAGTCGCCCAGCGACATGTCCTGAATGTGGTCGTGGCCCCAAGGATTCTGTAGGTCAATGGTCCCCACGGAAGTTTCAACGTTTTCGATGGCGTAGGCATGACCAAAAACGACTTTGTTCTTGCCGACCATGCCTTCGTGCTCGCCGGCGTTGCCCCTGGTGCCGAGGGGAGTGACGTTCGTAGGCATGTTGCCGGTCGTGGCCGCCAGGGCTTTGCCTTCCTTTATTTCCTTCTCGATTATCTGACCGATCTCCGCCGCGCTGTAGCTGGAGGTCCTCTTCTCGCCGGCTTCGTGGCCGGTGAGAGTCTCAAGAGCCGCGCTGGTGTACCCACTATGCCCAATCTTGTTGTAACCGCCCTTCCACTGAGCATACGCCTTCTCGATCAGAAGCGGCCAGAGAGGCCGATCGGCTTCGGTGTCGCCCTTGATGGTGAGCTCACCAGTGCCGTAGAGCGGCTTGCCGTCCGGCCCGACGGGAACGGTGCTGTCGACGATCTCGGTGTGGACAGGATCGGCTAGCAGCCAGCGATGCTCGTAAAGGCTCACCGCGTACTTCCCCGGCCCAGCCGGCTTGATGAGCCTGCGGATGGCGTCAGGGTTCGCCCTGGCTACGGCGGCGATGGCGGCCATTAAGTAGCAGTCACCGATGAACCTCTGCTCGACTCGTGATGGGTCGAGGCCAGACCGTTCCCGCCCGAACGTCTTTCCCGTCTGGGCGGCACGCCGCGTAACCTCCGCGTCGTAATCAACCGGGGCTGGACCGGCGCCAACCGGGCCACCTGCGGCCGCAGAGACCAACTCGGGGCCCAGTTCGATGCGCTGGCCCAGGGCGTTGTCGGAGTCGGCCTTGATCTCCTCAGCGGTCTGGTCCAGCACGGGATCGTCCACCGCAGGGGCGGCTGGTGCGTCGGGATCTCGCTGTAGAAGGGTCGTGACCGCCGCGTTTCCGGCGAGGCGCTGCAGGGCCAGTATCTCGGCGGCTGGCATCTCCCGGGCCGACCGTTGGCGATCGCTCCGAGCGGGGATCCTTGATGGAGCAGGCTGACGCCGAGCAACCTGTCCCACGGCCTGTGTGGAGAACAGCACCCGGCGCATATGTGCAAGCGATTATCGCCCAGATCGCTCTGCCCGAAGAGGCAAAGTTCGGGTTTCGAGAGGCCGGCGCCAATCCCACCGGCCAAACGCGGGTGATTCAATTGGATCGGACAGCGTGGCGCGCCGTTCGGGCCGAACATCAGGGCTGGGTGGTGTCACGTAGCGTGACCTCGGGAGGACCCTGACGGTGACGGATAAGTGCCGAGCGTTTGGGCTCGTTGACCTGATTGTCGTTGGGGTCCGTTCTCCCGAGCAGACCCGGTTGAGGAAATTGGTGGGGCTTGTCGAGACCCAGGGTCGGGGCCTGTCGCACCGTATGACTCACATGCCTGGGTGGGCTGCTGGCCTTCACCTTTGGGATGTCGGGGTGGTGTCGGGATGACGGCCGTCAAGGGTCTGAGCGCGCTCGAGGGCTCTCCCAGTGGAAGAAACCGACCAAGGCGTGGTCGGGCCGTTCGAGCTTGGCAGGCAGGCGGTCCGGTCCCGCCGTGATCGAAGGGAGAGCCCTCGATGACAGTAGTTGACCCTAGCGCCGTGTCGATCGGTCTGGACGCGGCGATCGTGGCCGCCCATCAGGTGGCCATTCGCGGGCCGGGTGTCCGGGAGGATTTCAAGGTGGCAGCGACGCTGGCCGGTCTGGCTGGCCTGTCGGAGCGGTTATCGGCGTTCGCGGGTTCGACGGTGGTGGTCGAGCCGACAGGGGGTACATGGCTGGCGTTGGGTCACACGGTGGAGAGCTCCGGCTGCCATTCGCGTTGGTGAAGAACACCGACTCCGCTCGGCTGCGTAAGGCCATCGCGGGCACGAACAAGACCGATGTGATCGACGCCGAGATGCTCGCACAATGCCAGGCGGTGCTCGGCGTGAGAAGGACCTCGCTGCCCTCGCCGGCGGTGTGGGGTCTGCGCCGGGCCATGCTGCGCCGTCACCGCTGCATGGTTGAGGCGCACCGGGCCGAGTGCCGGTTGTGGTCTTTGGCCATGTGGGCGTTTCCCGATGTGTGGCGCGCCTGTGGCGGCCACCAGCTGGCCCAGCCGGTTCTGGGGCGTTGGCCGGAGTTGGCCGGCTTGGCCCGGGCCCATCTCGACTCGATCGCGGAGATCGTCTCCAGCCGCGGCCGTGACCGTGACCCGCGCCGGCGGGCCGAGCGGATCCGCGACGCGGCCCGGGGGTGGCTGCTGTTGTGGAAGAACCGGATGGACGTGGACCTGCTGGCCTGGGAGGTGGGCGAGATCCTCGACGACATCGACATCGCCGATAGCCGCCAAGGCGCAGCGACCGCCACAGCGATCACGATCTGGACCGGCTCGTGGCCCGATGATCTGCTCACCACCGTGCCCGGCCTCGGACCGATCTGCCGCGGCGGCGACGCGGGCGTGGTGGGCTGACGCCGAGCTGTCCTCACCCAAGCAGGCCGCCGCGTTCATCGGTCTCAACCCGTCGAACTGGGAGTCCGGGCTGGCCGCGTCGCCGTCGCGGCCGATCACCAAGGAGGGACCGCCGGCGTTGCGCCTGGCCTACTACCAAGCGGCCAACGTGGCCCGCCGCCACGACCCTGGACTGGCCGCCCACTACCGCAAGCTGATGGTCGAACGCCACCACAACCACATCTCGGCCAACACCGCCGTGGCCCGAAAACTGGCCTGCCGGGCGTGGGCGGTCCTCGACAGCGGCCAGCCCTACCACCTGAGAGATCTCGACGGCAGCCCCCTCGACGCCGACCAAGCCAAAGCGATCTGCGCCACCCTGGCCGTCCCCACCGACGTCCGCCAGCGCACCCGGGCCCACCAACAACACGGACGGCTTAGCCCCAACTGACCGCAAGAACAACCTTTCTCGTCGCCAGCCGGGCCGGGTGAATCGGTGGGGGTCCCCCGCCTCGGCGGCCTGGGCGGGTTCCCCGCTGGCGGGGGACATAGGGGTCCCCACCGATCCACCGGGCGGCCGGCCCGGGCTGAGCTCCGCGAGGAACCCCAGCCGCAAAAGGCACAGCTGACCGGCGAACATCGCCCAACTGCACCCAACACCAGTGCCGCCAAACAGCGCTCAACCCGGCCAGCTATCGCTACCACACGCTCACTCTCGGTGCCGGCGCCACCCTTGACAACACTTAGGAAATCGGTCAAAGCACGTTACCGGGCCACCAGGCCACCGCGCTGGCCGACGAGCGCGCCATCGCCCTGCGCCGGCGAGGTCGGTCGCCTGGCGAAACCGCTTCGTTGTTCGGCTCGGGCAGAGCGACGGCCCCGACCGCGCCACGTTGTTCGAGGCGCTCGGGTCAGCACCCGTTCGACGGTCGATGTGGTGGTTGGCTACTCGCCCCACCCCGAGCGCGTCGACAACGTAACAGCCAGCCAAACCGAGCTCTCACTCTGCCGGGTAGGACGCCGTGGCGAACCGGGGATACCGATCGCGGGACAGACTCCGGCTGACGGTGTCAGCAAAAAACACTAGGTCCAATCTGCGCGGCCCCGTCGAGCTATGCCCGCTAGAGACCTGTACCGGTTGAGCCCGTCATCGGCCATGTCGGTCGTCGTGCCGAAGAGTCTCTTGAAGGCCGCGTCCATTTCATCGACGTCCCAGCCCGAACCTTTATCTATACCGCTCACCGAGTGCCAGCCGTGCATGAGTTGTAACCGTCCGTCGTCCAGGACAAATACCTGGCCGTTGATCCAGGCCGCCTTCGGCGAAACCAAGTGAACCACGGCTGGTGCCATCTGTCGCGGGTGCCCGTCTTCGATGTGGTCCTGCGCAGAAAGGTCCTCCTCTGTAAGGTTGGTGCCCATGCCCGTTCGCGCCCGTGGGCAGACGGCGTTTATGAGCAATTCCTGTCGAGGCCAATTCTTCCGCGAGGTTCAGCGTCATGCCAATAAGACCGGCTTTCGATGCAGCATAACCGGCCATACGCGGACTGTTCGCAAAAATCCCCCCTCTCGATGACACATTGACGATCCGTCCTACGCGGCTATTTTCCAGCCAATAGCGGACTGCAGCCTGGGATGTAAGGAAGGGGCCGCGGAGGTTCACGCTCATAATTAGATCGAAGTTGTCAATGGAGTGGGTTACGAAGCGCTCGCGCCGGAAAACACCTGCGTTGTTGATCAGCCCATCCATTCCGCCGAGGCGCTCTATTACGGCGCGCACTCCCGCATCTCCTTCTCTCGCCACGTCACATGCAAAAGTGACACAGTTCGTCCCGAGTTCGTCGCTCAGGCTCTCGAGGCGCGCCATATCGATGTCGATCGCCGCAACGATCCCACCGTTCTCGACGATCGCCTGCGCATAAGCACGACCCATTCCATGACCGGCGCCGGTGACGGCAGTCACCTGACCATCCAAAAGCATGGTGGCTCCTCTCCATGAAGCATCAATGAGTAACGAATGGTGAAAGCTCCTTAAGCACGCCGAATGACAAGGGGTGAACGATGCGACAGGACAGACCGCCCACGACGCACTGGACCAGCGTGATCTGCTTGTCCGAGCCAGCATCGAGGTCCGATCGCCAGGGCTACCGTTGCCAGCGCCGATCCCACGGCGTGGGATCGTGTTTTCGGCCGTGGCCAGGCCTGGGCACCGTACGAAGTCGAAATGATCCTCCCTCAGTCAGAATCTAGATATGGCGCGTCGCTACCGGGCACATGTCGGTTAGCCATTCAACGGGTCGACCCTCATTTACCCTCAGTGGCAAATCGTAGCCCTTGGCGCCGCCACGGGATCGATCGGCGCTCGACAGCACGGCAATTGACGAGCCCCCGCGTTCGGTCCCAGAAAGCAACGGTCATCGCATCGCTGGCGCCTACCGGAGTAGCTGCTCTTTATCATGCGCCATCCCGATCTCCCTCTGGAATCCACCTCGAAGTCGATAGCCGTGAACGTCAGGTTGGACAATGGCGTCGCACCCGCCTCAGCAACCGACGCGACCAGCACGGGGTAGACAGCGATATGAGTAGCGTCGCCGAAGCCAAGTCCGGGCCGTCGTGACGTTTTGAGGTGCGGGCCAAGCGGGGCGCATACATACGCGAACATTCGCCACCCGAGAGCTCTGTCAGCGTCTCCTCGACCGGTGCATCTATTCCAAGGTTGGCCACGTGGAGCTCGCGAAACTGCCGCGGTCGGTATCGTCTGAGCCTGGAACGCCTGGCGCCGACGCACCATCGCCGATCTGCCCCTGTCGAGCCGAACCGTCGCGGCACGTCTGAAGAAGTTCGCGCCCCGGACCGGGGCTGGCATCGGTCACGCCAAGTTGGCAACCCTCCCTGCACTACCGGACGCTCCAGCACGGACTCCGGGGCAGATCGGGACGGGGCCATCGGCGGGCCGCTCTTCGAGCTGGGCCAGCGGATGGAGGGAGGTTCCGACGGTCAGTCGGTTGCCCGGTCGCTTGGCCGGTCGGTCGGCTGGCCGGTCGGTTCGCGAAGGGTCGGCAGCGGGGCCGATCGACCGTCCCCCGACGTCCCGTCTTTCGAGAGCGAGCGACGGGAATCGAACCCGCGTTCTCAGCTTGGGAAGCTGATCGAGGCGTACGGTGCCGTACGGTGGGGGACCATCATGGCTGGTCAGAGCACCTTTCAGGATCGTGACGAACGGTGCCGCACTGTGGCACACGCGCGATATCCGCGCGATGACAGCGTCACCAGGTGTCAGCTACGCCATCCCCAGCCCCCGAGCTCCAGCCGTCTGCCGAGGGCACCGCCCGGGGCCTTGCCTTAGCCAGTCCGAGCCCACTGATCAATCTGGCGATCACGCTGGCTACCGAGCGCCTCGGTGATGACCTCGATCGTGATTGCCGGAAGCAGTTGACGGTCGAGTTGACGGATCCAGCTCCTGGAGCGGCGTCCCTCGCAGACGAGCACCCCACGAACCTCCCGGTATCCGCCGGGCATCCCCGGTGCACCAGGTCCCCACAGGATCACCACGGGCTTGACGCATGTGTCCCGAAGACGTTCCCTCCCGTGCCTGAGTCGAAGTTCTATCTTCTTGGCGCCGGCACGGGCTTGGGCAAGCGGCTCTCGCCCGACAACGCCTGTGATCTCAGAGTCGCCAATCGTGCAGAGTTGTGACAGCCACTTTGACTCCACTGCGAACACGCCTCCTGGACCGACAAGTACATGGTCAACGTCGCCGTGACCATCGAAGTAGAGGCCATTAACGACCTGCCAACCTCGACGTCGCTGGCGACGATTGCCGATTGTCCGGACAGTGGCTTCCTCGCCCATCCTGCCCAATTGGCGCCCGTGGCTGCCAGACGCCACGTACACGATCCAAGCGACGGCAACGACGGTCAGGGTCGTGAGTGCTCCTAGCTCGTATGACCTCCACCACATTGGCCCCGGCACCAACCAGAGAGCGACACCAACCGCTACAGAGCCAGCAACCATTGCGGCGAGGAGATACCAGTTCGACCTCGCCGCGTGCATCCAGGACTGACGCACCTCGTGCCGGGCGTGTGCCGCTGCCCGTCCACGCCCCCTACTTCTCATCGCTGCATCTTAGGTCCGCCATGTACCGGCGGCAACCGGCGTGACCCTCCGCATTACGAGAACGATCGATACCGTCGCCAGTTATCCCAAACCATCACCGATCGTCCCATTCTGGCTGTTCAGGAGGGTCCGCGAAGCCCCGTGCTGGAACAGACTAGGACACGCCGGGATGCCGCGGGACAGGTTTGTTGGGTGTGCTGTTGGGTCTTCCTACAGTCTCGGACCACACTCCCGGACCAGATGTGATTGCGGAACTGGTGGAATCAAGCCCGTGCACAACGCTCTTTGACTTGGCAGCACGGAGTCTGTGACCAGGACGAATACGAGCAGCGGGGCCTGTGGCCGCAAACCTCGCCGGTGCTGCTCTCAAATCGACGGCCACCAGCCCGTATGCGAGCACCCCGAGGGAGTCGAGCGTCGGCACCCCGGATGCGGAGGGTTGACGGTTGGTAAACGGATCGCAATTGCAGGAGGGTTCTCGAGAGTCAAACGCAAAATGGAAATACGCCGGGCGAGAGGTCAATCGGAGATTGGCAGCGGACTTCGCTGATTCGGTGATTCGGACCGGTCAGGGGAACGATGACCCTCTGGGAATCAGACATCTAGGAAACTCACGTTAGCTATATTGACGGCGAGGACTCTCGTTCTATCACGGAGAGGCTCGAAGCGAGGACAACCTCCAGAGCGTTTGAGAGGAGGCGACCAGAGCAGCGATTGGAGCAACCTTGAACACTTTAGGCATTGCGCCGAACTCGACCTGACACGAGTAGTGGACTTCCAGCGACGCGTATGACAACCAGACGACCGCTGCCCTTCGCTAACTCGGCTCTGTGCTCATGAGTAACCCCGCTGGACTTCAGCTGACGGTGGCTAGTCGCCACAATGTCAACGATGTCAGTTTCGTTACGGGTCTCTAGCCGCAGAGATGGATACGCATGAAGAAGCCTTCCTCCTATATGGACCACGTCGATCGAAGCGTGAATCCATTGTGAACGGCGGAGACAACGTCGTTGCGACGCGATCCGGGCAATGCCTCCCAGGGAAATTGTGATCAGGAGTCCTGAAGCCGCGCCAATCAAAGGTAATAGCCGCAAGAACATCTGATGATCTAAAAGTGCTAATACGATAAGAATTCCGACTCCGACGCATCCAAGCACAAGATAAGTGAGATTCGCTCGTGCTCGACGGTCAAGGTCTGATCGTGCGTCTGCGTCTAGTGCAGTTGTGTACCCATCGGGATGCTCGATTGTCATAACACGGACTCGGAAGCGGAGGTGTCTAGGAAGGGTGCAAACTCAAGCGCTGCAGGTCGAGAAGGCGCCAAGGTAGTCAATGAGCCCTTGACCGAAGCCAAGCCCACCACCGAGTAGTCGAGCAACACCGATGTTCGTTCCGAGACTAAAACCAATAAGCTTAACGACTCCACCAGCATACAAAGCTACAGCTGATTCCGTACCTGCCTCGGCTGCGCCTGACAGGTTGCCCACCGCCAAGGGTGCTGCCACTGACGCCACAATACTCAGGGCAAGTAGCAGGGGTGCTAGTTCCGGAAAGAAAACTGCAGCAATACCAGCGCCAATACTAATTAAGCTAAGCGATGCACATGCTAAGCGGTCCGCCAGACTGGCACATAGACCAGCCGGATCGGTGTAGTTGACTGGGTTGTCGTTGGTGTAGCTGTATGGCTGGCTGGTCAGGGCTTGGAGTGGGTCGCGGGTGAGGAATTGGGCGGTGGTGGGGTCGTAGTAGCGGTTGATGAGGTAGTCGAGGCCGGTGGGGTCTTGGTAGGCGCCGCTGTAGGCGATGGGGCTGGTGATGGTGCCGGTTTGGCCTTCGAGGTTTCCGTAGGGGTCATAGTTGAGGGTGTTGACGGTGTGGCCGGTGGTGTCGGTGATGGCGATGGTGGTGCCGATGTTGTCGTGGTGGAGGTAATAGGTGGCGCCGGTGGTGGTGTTGATTTGTTCGATGGGGAGTTGCTGGCCGTCTGGTCCGACGGGCCCGTAGATGATGTACCAGCTGTTGTCGTCGATGACGGCCGGGATGGGGTTGTTGATGTCGTTGGTGTAGTTGGTGGTCGGTGATCCGGAGGTGGTTGCTGTGGCGCGCAGGCCGTCGCCGTTGTAGGTGAAGCTGGTTGATGGTGGGCTGGCTTGGGATGTGTAGTAGCCCTGGACGTCGAGGAGCGCGTCGGTGGGGCCGCCGTCGTTGTACATGTTGATGGCTCCGCCGGTGCCGAGTGCGACGGTGACTTCGTTGTTGTCGATGGCGGAGGCGCTGTAGTTGATCTGGGCTGCTAAGGGCAGGGATTGTCCGGTGGGGTAGATGGTGAGGTAGCCTGCTGCTTGTTCGTCGACGCTGGTGAGGTTGAGGACCACGGCGGTGGCGTTGGCGGGCACGGTGGCGAGCCCGGTGACCTGTACGCTGAGGGTGGCCCCGGTGGATAGGGTTTTGTTGTTGCATTGGGCGTAGCTGCCGGTCAAGGGTGAGGTGCCGCGGGTGTCGCAGATACGCTGGGGTTGGACGGGGGTGTAGAAGCTGTTGGCGGTGCCGATGAGATAGCCTTCCACGTCTACGGTGACGTCGACGGTGCCGCTGGCATTGTAGATGTCCAGTTCGCCGTTTGCGGTGTTGAGCGGGATGGTGACTTCTTTGTTGACGGTCGCCCCGGCGTTGGCGTTGAGCGAAGAGGCGTTGGGCTGGGCGCTGCCTTGCGCCCAGGTGGTCAGATAGGTGGCTACCGAGGGCTTGATGGCAGTGATGTCGGCGACCACGGCGGTCGCCCCGGCTGGTTGGGGAAACCGGTCCCGGCCGCTTGCACGGTCAGGGTGGTGTGGGCGCCCAGCGTTTTGCCGGTGCACTGGTTCGTAGGGCTGGACGTGCGGGTGTCGCAGATCCGGGTGGGGGTGTTGGGGGCGTAGGTCTGGCCGGTGGTTCCCTGGGTGTAGTAACCAACCACGTCGACTACGACGTCGACGGTGTCGGTGTCGTTGAAAATGGTGATGGCGGCGGCGCCGGAGCTGGTGGTGCCGAGCTTGGCGGTGACCTGATTGTTGGTGGTGAAAGGATTGCCCGTAGTGCCGACGGCCACGTTCAGGTTGGAGGCGTTGGACGGCATGGTGGTTCCGGTGGGGTAGATAGTGATGTAGGTGCCGCCACCCGAGGTGGAATGGTTGAGAGCGGTGATGTTGGCGACCACCGCGGTGGCGTTGGCAGGAACCGGCAGGCTGGTCCCGTTAAGAGTTCCGCTTACCTGCACGATGATTCTGCCTTGGCCGTTGAAGGTTTCCCCGCTGTTGTTGGTCCCGTTGCACTGGGCGTCGGCCCCAGAGAGATTGGAGGGGTTGTTCGGCCTGGTATCACAGATCCGTGTCGGCGCCGTCGCCGTGTAGGACGAGGTCGCCGGAGCGGGGGTCGCGCCCGTGAGTTGGCCGAGCTGGTTGTAGGAGTAGCTGGCGGTCCCCGTCAGCCCGCTGGTGGAGGTGCGGTCGCCGAGACTGTCGTAGCTGCTAGCCGCCGAGCGGGCAGGCGGAGTGGAACAGGAGGGGGTGGCGGGGGTGGCGTCGCATTCCTCGCTGGCGGTGTTGAAGGCCTGGTTGGTGCCGTTGGCCAGACCGGTGGGGTTGCCGGCGGCGTCGTAGTTGTAGGCGCCGCCGGTGGCCGAGTCGGTGGTCAGGTCGTTGCTGGCGTTGTAGCCGTAGCTGGCGCTGGCGGGCCCGGGCAGGTTGGCGGCAGATACAGCACCGACCTGTTCGTCGTTGTTGGGCGTGTAGGTGAGCGAACTCGCGGTCGAGCCTGTGGGTGCGACAGCGGCGGAGGTGGCGAAGTTGGCGTTGTCGTAGGTGTAGGTGTCGGTGTCTGTCGAGGCGGGGTCGGTGATCGTGGAGGTGTTGCTGTTGGCGTCGGGTGTGATGGTGGTGGTCTGGTTGTTCCAGTCCTCGACGGTGTGGAGCCGGTCGGCGTTGTCGTAACCTCGGGTGACGGTTTTGTTGTTCGGGTAGGTGATGCTGGTGATGTCATTGTCGAGGTCGTAGCCGTAGCCGATGGTCGACCCCGCCCCGTTTTGGGTTGACGAGAGCCGTTCGTAGCCGTCGTAGACGTAACTGGTGGTCCCGGTGCCGTCGGTCATCTGGGTGCGCAGACCGTCACTGTCGTAGTGGTAGGAGGTGGCGGAAGCGGCCTGGTAGCCGCTCTGCGCATTGGAGGGGGTTTCCGTCTGGACCTGGTTGTTGGGATAGTAGGTGTAGGTGGTGGTGCCCCCGCCAGTGGTATCGGTGAGGAGGTTCCCAGCCCCGTCGTAGCTTTTCGTCTCCGACGCCAGCGAGGCGGGCGGGCTGATCTGGACTTCCTGGTCCAAGTCGTTGTAGAAGTCGACCGTCACCTGGCTGTCGCCGTTGGTGGTGGTGGTGCAGTAGGTGGCGTTCCCGGCGATACCGGTCGAGCACGGCCCCGTGGTGGTCGGGATGTCGTAGCTGGTCGTGACCGGCTGGGCTGCGGCGGTTCCGTATCCGGTGGTCTTGTTGGTCAGGCGGTCGTCACCGTCATAGGTGCTGGTGGTGATGTGTCCCGTGGCGTCGGTGATCTTGTTCTGGTTGCCGTCGGCGTCGTAGCCGTACTGGGTTTGGTTGCCGTCCGGGTTGATCATCGAGGTGACGTGATTGTCGCCGTCGAGAATGTAGCTAGTGGTGCCGGTCCCGTGGCTGGGGTAGGCGGCGCACGTGTCTCCTGCGGTCACCTGTTTGGGTGCCACCGTGCAGTAGAGGCGGCCGTCGGCGTCGTAGGCGTAGACGGTCTTGTCGCCGGCCGGGTCGGTTGATGAGGCCGGATCACCGTAGGTGTCGTGGGTGTACACGGTGGTGTAGCCGCGCGGGTCGGTAACCGATTCGAGCTCGCCTTGGGTGTAGGTGCTGCCGTTGGCGGAGCACGTCGTGGCCGGAGGGGCCACCTCGCAGACCGCGTAGTGGGTGAGTTGTTGGCATCCTGTGGTGCAGCGTGAGCTGAGGGCGTTAACCGTCTTCTGGGTCAGATTCGCGTCCGCGTCGTAGGTGTAGGCGGTCACGACCCCGACCGGGTCGGTCATCGACGAAGGCTCGTCAAACGAGTTGTAGGCACCCCAGGTAGTGGTGTTACCCAACGGGTCGACCTTTTGCAGCATGTTCCCGGCCGCGTCGTAGCTGTAGGTGGTCACGTGACCGTTGGGGTCGGTCACCTGGCTGGTGGCCCCACAGGTGGGATCGTAGAGGTAGCTGGTGGTCGCGGCGTTCGACTGCCCGTACCCCTGGACCTTGGAGGCCAGCTGCCCGTAGATATAATTGTACTGGGTCTGGTTGCCGTGCGAGTCGGTTTCGATGGTGGCGCCGCCTGTGGCCGAGGAAGGGTCGCCGGTGTACGAATATCTGGTCTGCAGTTGGGCGGGATCGGTGTGGGTCTGGAGTTGGCCGGCGTAGGCCCCTGAGGTGTAGTAGGTGTTGGCCATCTGGTCGAGCGGGTTGGAGCCCTGCTCGAGCGGGGTGGTCATGTTCTCGACCCGGTTCTGCGCGTCGTAGGCTGTGAAGGAGGTGGTGTCATTGGCGGCGTCGACAATCGAGGACACCTGGTTGGCGGAGTTCCAGTTCACCACAGCGGTCCGGCCCCCCTGATCGGCAACCGAGTGCAGCCGCCCCGAGCTGTCATAGCCGATGGTCAAGGTCCGGTTGTTCTGATCCTGCAGGGACTGCAGCACGCCGGCTGTGCTGTAGTTATCGGCCACGAAGTAGCCGTTAGGATCAGCCTCTTTGAGCAGCTCGCCGTAGGTCACGTCAGAAGGGTTGCCGTCAAAGTAGAACGTGGTGCGGCCGTGGCGATTGAACGCGTACTGCTGGGTGGTCGAGTTGAAGCCCAGCGTGGCCTCGATACGAGGTGACGAGGCCGTATAAGCGCTGCCATTCTGTTGGAACGACACCTCCGCACCGTTCTCTTGCACCACCGTGAACCACCCCGATTGTGTTGTGCCGTCGTTGTCGTTAGGCACCAGGCGCATGAAGGCGCTCGAGTTCCAACCATTCTGGGACTGGAACGGGGTTGGATTCCCCAAAGGAGCTAGCGCCGTGGTGTAGCTCAGCGTCACCTGCAACGGCACGGCGTGGTTGGGTATCGACAACAGCGTGGACGAATAGCTCCAACTCCCATTCTCGGGGTCAACCGGGTCGTTTTTACCGGTTGTCTGCGTTTGCGGCTGTGACTGGGAGACGCACGCCTCGGAGGCGTTATTAACCGGCAGTTCGGCGTTCGTCAATGCGGCCCCCGATAACGGCCGAACCGTTCCGCCGCTCGGGCCAGCCGTTAGGGCTGTCGCCATTCGAACGGCGAAATCGCCAGTGTCGGCAATATACAGACTTCCTGAGGCGTCTGTTGCGAGGCCTTCGGGACTGGAGACGTAGGCGGATGTGGGTGGGTTGCCATCTCCGCATCCGCTAGAGCTGATCGTCGGGCATGACAGGTATTTGCCGACCAGCGGATAGATACTGCCGGTACTGTCACCGGCCGGGGGCGATGTGCCAGCCAGTAAACGGACCTCGTGGAGGCCCGGACTGGCAACGTAGACGTTGGGGGAGCCGCCGGCAGTTGTGTTGTCTGTCAGCACCGAGTATGGAATAGGCACCTCGGCTGACTGTCCGTTCGCCCCGTCGCCGCACGCGCTAGGCGAGCAACTACTGTAGTTCCCCGCGATGTCGTAGATATGCCCGGCCGCCATCGGATACCCGAAGAATGTACCGTTGCTGGCCGCGATCATCCGGACAGCGTTGTCATCGGTGTCTGCGATGTAGACATTTCCCGATCCATCCACCGCGACCGACAGCGGGAAAGTCATCCTCGATTGGGCGGCCAAGCCGGTGTCGCCGCAGGTAGACGGACTGCTACAGCCACCCGAGAGTTGCCCGGCGACGGTATTGATAACGCCATTATGGACGGCGCGAATGACGTTATCGCCCGAATCAGCAATGTACAACGTTGAGATCGCAGGATCCCAGGCGACGCCGCTCGGCGCATCAAGGTTCGCGGAGGTGGCCACTAAGCCATCCCCGCAAAAGGTCGTCGACGTACACGCTGTATAGTTCCCGGCGTATAGGCTTATTATCCCGGTAGATGCGCTCAAAAATCGCACAGCATTATCCTGGCTGTCAGCAATAAAAATATTCCCAGCCGCATCGACAGCCAGACCGGTCGGGTCAAATAGCAACGCCCCGGTGCCCAATCCGTTGTCTCCACAGGGCGGGAAGTCGAAACAATAGGTCCCTTGAGCGTTGCCGGCAATGACATAGATTCCGCCGCCATTCATATTCTGTGCGAAGTACTTGCCGCTTACCTTCGGGACCATTAACACCATATTCGGTGTCGATCCGCTCACAGATCCCGACGCTATAAACACGTCACCCCGAGCATCGACCGCTGTTGCTGTCGGCTGCAACCCCGCCGTCGTCGGTGCTGAACCGTTGGTCACGCAACTCCCGGCGCACGACGCGTAGTCGCCGGCGAAATCGGAAACCAGCGGGGAGCTTGCCGAAGCCCTACCACCACCCCCGATCATCACAACGGTACCAACAGCAACCAAACCCACCACCGCCGCCAACGCCGGCATCACCCGACACCCCAACCGCGGCCACGAAACGAACCACCCACCAGGCAACATTGCCCCCCCCCCCACAGTCTCCGAACCGACGCCGCACTTCCGCGGCCGCAACTGCGAGTCAATCATCAGCCACGCAAAATGTCAACCGTCTGTACCACCCCAGCATGCGCGGAAAATGATCAGCCCCGGTCAGACCCTGCAGGGGCAGATCCAATAAAGGCATTCGCCCGAGTGGGACGTCGGCGAGGCCAGCGCAGAGCGGCCACGATCCTGCCTCTTTGTCCCAGGTGTCGCTCGAAGGGGGGCGCGTTCCCTCACTCTTAATGCCGCCAGACCATGCCCGACACACCGGTCCAGCACATGAGTCAAAGACGTACCTTCGCGGTCGTTAGCCGCCCGAAGTCCCACCTGCCCACCGAAGACCGCAAGAAACCCGGCCAGGTGAACACGGGTCGGCCTGAGTCCACGGCGGGAATCTGGACGTAGAAGAGGCAGCTCGACTGTGCGGGCCGCACCGCCGGGCCGAAGGCGTAAGGCGAGGGCGCCCAGACGCCGGCGCAGCCGGCGTCCCTTGACATGGTGAAGATAAGTTGCCCAACGCAGGTCTAGGCACATGTCGGGCAAGGTCAGGCAAGGTGGCGGAAGGCAGAGTCGGGCAAGGTGTCGGGCCCGATAAGCGTGTGACGGTTCAGCGCGGATGGATGTTTGACGCTCCGTGTATGGCGGAGCCGACCGCGTGGTGAGAACTCCGCCCGGCGCCCTCGTGACCAGCGCTCGGAGCGTCTGCCGCCTTCGGCACGGACGAGCCGAAGGCGACTCCCGAGTTGATCGTGAACATGGACACCCCCGCCGGCCCACCAGCCCCGTCCCCCCTTCTTAACTGCGCCTTTCTCTGTCGACGTGGACGCCGGGGCGGAATGGCTGGTGAGCAGCGGCGCCAGGTTCGCCACCCCGAACCCGACCTGTGACGGCGTGACCGGCAACTGGCAGCTGAGGGGACGTACCGGGGCGTCGGAGTCAGGATGAGCTCTACCGAGGTTGACACGCGGCCGCCTGCCGCCAAGCGTAGATGGCGGTCAAGCGTAGATGGCGGTCAGCATGGCCACAGAGTTCGGTGGCTATCCTGCTCCAGGCCAGCGGATGGTGACGACTACCGAGTCGTTTTCGGCCTGCCACGAGTGTTCGATTCCGGGGCCCCACATGGCGTAGTCACCCTGTTCGGTGAGGATAGCGCTGCCCACCGACAGGTCGATGCGGAATCGTCCGGTCACAAGTAGAAGGACGGTGGTGCGGTGTTCGTTCTCGAACCAGGCCTCGCGACGGTCGCCCGCGGGGTGAACACCCCACTTGATCTCCACGTCCTTGGACATGCGAACGTCGTCCGGTTCAATGAAGGCGCCGACCAGCCAGCCACGCCGCTCGGTGCCCTCCACGGCCGCGTTCCCAAAATGCCAGTTGGGAGATTCGCTCATCGGACGTTGACCTCAATGCCGGGGAGATCGGTTCTCGCCGGGTCGTGTTTGGCCAGGAACCGCAGGCCTTCGAGGAATGCGAAGAGGCCTTCGTTGCTCCATCGGGGATCGGAGATGAGCTGCGCCAGGCCGGCGGCGTCGCGCGACGAGTAACAGAGCAGGCGCCGGGCTTCCCAGTTGGCCTCCACTTGGTGACCGTAGTGATCCCACCAGTACGGGTCATCGATGGACGCCAGGCAGGCGAACTCGTAGTTGCCGCTCAGCATGTTCACGCCAAACGCGGTGCACCAGAGGCGGTAGGCGTCGGAGTGCTCCAGCAGCCACTTCATCGCTTCGGAGAGGCTGAGCGGATGTTGGGGCGCGGCGCGCCGGCCCGACCCGTCCTGAAGCTGTTCGAGTTCCTGCCGGCCCAGCAGCTCCTCCTCGAGCTCGCGCTCGACGGTGGCGGAGAGCGCAGTCTCGTGCGCTTCGGCGAGGGGTTGGTGGAAGGCCTTAGGGATAACCGAGAGCCGACCGGCCACGTTGACGACCCGCGGTGACCGCTCCTGCACGAGTAGGAGGTAGTCGTCCGCCCGCGCAACGGCAAGGAGACACACCGGACCTCCCGCGCACAGCCGTGACCGGAACGACAAGGCCGCGCTGATCGACGGGAGGTAGTTCTGTCGAAGTGAAAGGGCACGACGCGGATCGCCGGTCGGTGTAGAGGCGAGCCAGTCGACAAGTTCGCGTTCGAGGAGATCAGAGGTCAGGGCGTAGGCCGCAAAGGTAGTGAGCCCAAACACAGCGTCGGTCGAGGTGGGGCCAAGCTGGATATCGAGGAGCCGATAGAGCGGGTTGTCGAGCATCACCGTGTCGCCCATCTCGACGGAACCGAGGCGGGCGATCGCGGCACTGAGCCCGGTAGGCGTGAGGTGGATGGCGCCGAGCCTGTCGGTCTGGTCGAGCCGGAAACTCCCATTCCCCCGGTCAAGCAGCACCTGGAGCCCGACCCAACCAGCCCTGGTGAGTATGCTCAAAGACATGTGATCACCGGCGACCACCCGCGCGTTGTAGAACCCGGCGGAGCCTTCCTCCGCCGTTGGGTAGTAGCGGCGGACGGCCTCGGCGATCTGCGCTCGACTGACAGCTGCCCTGGCGTGTTCTCTGCTGGCTCCCGCTATAACCGGCTCGCTGGCCAAACTGATCGGCAAGCTCGGCCACGGCTGCGTAAACAGCGTCGAAGGCCACGTTGGACTGTTCCGCGATCCAGGACACGAATTCCACCGTCCGAAGGGCGCGACTCGAATGAGCACGGACTTGGGGCAGGGTCGCAGCAGGAGGGAGGTCGACCTCTGGCGCCAACAAGGCACCGCTGGGATAACCGAACTCCGCCTCGAGGACCCGACAGACCGAGGGACGAGGCAGCGTAGCCACCTGACCGGCAAACCAGCGGTCAAGTTGGCGCAGCGAAAGGGCGAAGTCTGTGATGCCCATTACTTCAGCCCGCGCCTGGAGCACCTGAATTGTTTGCGGTCTGGTCAGGTGACGCTGGTGTACGAGCGCTTGTAGGAGGGTTCGGGTCTGAGTCGCCGCAGCCGGGCCGCTCACGCCGATCAGCGTAGCGACAGACCCGGTGGCCGGCGCGACATG
>CAWICR010000012.1:0-59633 GCA_963834775.1 uncultured Acidimicrobiaceae bacterium | reverse complement strand
CGTGGCTCACCGTACGAGCCCGGTCTGGTATGCGAGCACGACGACTTGGACGCGGTCGCGGAGGCCGAGTTTCTGGAGGATGTGCGTGACGTGGGTCTTGACGGTCGTCTCGCTGATGTAGAGCTCCGTGCCGATCTCTGCGTTGGACAGGCCGCGGGCGATGAGCCGGAGGATGTCTTGCTCGCGTGCGGTGAGCTCGTCGAGTTCTTTTGGTGGCTCGTGGCGAGGGATGCGGGTGAATTGGTTGATCACGCGTTTGGTGATCGCGGGTGAGAGGAGCGCGTCTCCAGCGGCGACGGTGCGAACCGCCTCGATCAGCTGTTCGGGGGGGTCGTCTTTGAGCACGAATCCGCTGGCGCCGGCGCTGAGTGCTTCGTAGATGTATTCGTCGAGTCCGAAGGTGGTGAGGATCAGGATCCGCGCGGTGTTGTCGGTGGCAAGGATCCGGCGAGTGGCCTGGAGCCCGTCGAGTTGTGGCATGCGGATGTCCATCAGGATCACGGTCGGGTCAAACCGCGCCGCCTGGGCCACCGCTTCCAGTCCGTTGCTTGCTTCGGCGACGACTTCCATGTCTTGTTCGCCGGCGAGCAGCATTCGGAAGCCGGCGCGGACCATGGACTGGTCGTCGGCGATGAGGACTCGGATCGTCATGGCCGGTCTGGGGTGAGTGGCAGGCGGGTGTTGAGCGTGAACCCGCCGCCGTTTGTCGTGCCTGCGGTCATCTCGCCGCCGTAGAGTTTGACGCGCTCGCGGATGCCGATCAGTCCGTGGCCGTGGCCGTCGCTCGGCGTCGCGCCGGTGCCGTCGTCGCGCACTTCGATCCCTACTTCGTCCGGCGCATACCGGACGGTGACCTCCGCGTGGCTGGCGCGGGCGTGCTTGAGCGTGTTGGTGAGGCCCTCCTGAACAATCCGATACGCGGAGAGGTCGATCCCTGGCGGGAGCGGGAAACGCTCCCCGTCGAGGTGCAGCTCGACGGGGAGCCCGGCGCGGCCGATCTCCTGGATCAACGAGTCGAGGCCGTCAAGGCCGGGCTGAGGTGCGAGCTCTAGGCCGTCGCCGTCGCGGCGCATCACACTGAGCAGACGGCGCATCTCCGCCAGCGCGCCGCGCCCGGCCTGCTCGACACTCCTGAGGGCGTCGCGATCCTCGGCCATCGTGTCGGGGAGCTGGTGCCTGACAGCGCCGACTTGCAGCACCATCACGCTGACGGCGTGCGCGACGATGTCGTGCAGCTCGCGGGCGATCCGCGCCCGCTCCTCGGCCACGGCGACGCGCGTCGCTGCATCCCGCTCCTGCTCGGCCTGTGTCGCATGTGACTCCGCCACCTCGGCCTGCTCGACCCGCGCCGCGGACGGCAAGGCCCGCAAGCCAGGCGACGGCGAAGTCGACGGGAATGAAGACGAGCTGGTCGACCGAGTGTCCGGGGATGTTGTAGATGAGGGTCGCCGTAGCGCCGACCACGATCGCTAGTCCGAGGCCGGCCCGCCTGACGTCCCGAAGGTTCCCGAGCAGGAATGCGGCCGCCAGCCCGATCAGGAAGAGGGACTCGGGGTACGGGATCAGCAGCGGGTCGACGAAGGAGATTCCCGCGGCCAAAAGCCAGTACGCCGCCGGTCCGGCAAACGGAAACCATCGCCGCGCGAACAGGGGTAGCACCAGGATCGCGAGCGCGGGAAGGCAGAACCACAGCGTCGTTGTCGGAGCTCCGGACGAGCCGCGTCCGACCACCACGTCAAGGATCGCCACGATCGCCAGCAGCGCGATCAGCAGGTCGAACCAGTACGTGCGGGCGAGATGTTCGATTCGGCTCACGCGCTGAACGTACTCCGCCCCCTCCGTTCCCGCCTCCTACCTAAGTAGGAGTCGAAATCAGCCGGATGGTAGGAGCCGCGATCCAGCCTCCCGACGATGCCGATCTCCCGATCGCACCTTAGGTTCGTCGCCTCGAGGACCTGGAACACCGACGAAGGGAAGGCCAATGATCAAGGCAAGACGTCTCACTAAGCGTTACGGCAAGACCGTGGCAGTCGACCACCCAGTACCGCTGGCCCAGAGACCACGGAGATTCACCTGGGCACGGATCGCTGGTCTGCTGGTGACCATCGTCCTGTTGACGGGACTTATCTACCTGGGAGTCTCGTCCAGCCCGGAAACGGTCTCGGTCCCGCAGGGTGCGCACGCCGGTCAGCTGACCATGCACCCGTGCACCTTCCCACCGAGAACGGCGGCTACCGCGCCGACTGCGGAACGCTCGTCGTGGCCGAGAACCGGGCAGACCCCCGGTCGCGTCTGATCGCGCTGCCGGTGACCCGGATCCTGGCTCGCTCATCCCACCCGCTGGCGCCAATCTTCCACCTCAACGGCGGCCCGGGCATAACCAACATGACGTTCCCCCAAGCGAACCGCCTGGCCGCCCAGCACGATGTCGTCATGGTCGGCTACCGCGGCGTCGACGGCTCTTCGGTGCTGAACTGTCCCGAGGTGACAGCGGCGCTGGAGAAATCCGCCGACTTGCTCGCCAAAGCGTCGCTGAGCGCGTACTCCCAGGCCTTCGCCTCGTGCGCGAAGCGGCTTGAGCGATCCGGCGTAGACCTCGCCGGCTACACGCTGGAGGAGCAGGCCGCCGACATCGAGGCCGCTCGCGTCGCGCTCGGCTACCAGCGCATCGACCTGCTCAGCGAGAGCGCCGGGACCCGTCTCGGGATGATCTACCAGTGGATGTACCCGAACAGTGTCGACCGCTCGGTGATGGTCGGGGTCAACCCGCCCGGGAACTACGTCTACAGCGGAGCCGAGATCGATCAGGGGATCCAGGCTTACTCGGCGCTGTGCGCGCAGCAGCCTGCCTGCCGGGCCCGCACCGCCAACCTCGCCGCCAGCATGCAGCACACGGCGGCACACATGCCGACCAGTGGTACTTCCTGCCGATCAAGCCGGGCAACGTGCTGGTCGGCACGTTCCTCGGGCTCACAGAGGCGACCGGTTCGCCACTGTCGGGGCCGATGACCCTTAACTCGTGGATCTCCGCCGCGCAAGGCAACCCCAGCGGCTTTTGGCTGCTATCGAATATGGCCGGTCTCATCCTCCCCACGTCGTTCGTCTGGGGCGAGTTTGCCAGCATCGGGATGGCCGACGCCCAGCCCGTCGAGCGCTATTTCAGCTCCGGCGCGGACCGGGGCTCGATCATCGGCAATCCCCTCGCAGACTTCTTGTGGGGGGCAGGAGGCCTGGCGCACGCCTGGCCGGCCAACCCGAGCGAGAACCAGTACACCAGCGTGCAGAACTCGAACGTCCCGACGCTGCTCATCGGCGGGACGCTCGACTTCGAAACGCCGGCCCAGAACGCCACGAAAGAGCTGCTGCCGCACCTCCCCAACGGGCATCAGGTCATCCTGTCCGGGCTCGGGCACGTGGACGACTTCGACTCCTACGAGCCGAGCGCCAGCACCCAGCTGCTGACCACGTTCTACGCCACCGGCCAGGTCGACACGTCCCTCTACACCCCGAACAAGGTCAGCTTCGCCACATCGACCAACGCAGACATCGATAGCCAAAGACATCCTTGGGGCAGTGATCGGCGTCGTCGTCCTGGCTGCCCTGTCGCTGCTCTGGGTCGCGCTCCGGGTACGCAAGCACGGTTCCGCAGGGCGCAAGACCAGCGTCGTGGCCCGCACCATCGTCCCGGTCGTGCTCGGGCTCGGCGGCTTCTTCGGAGCAGCCCTAGTCGTCCTGACGCTCTGGCCCGCGCTGTCCCTGACCAGTGAACTGCTCCGGATTCTCGCCCCCAGCGGGCTGATCGCGCTGGGCCTCTACCTGGCCTGGACTCACCGCGACTGGGACCGTGCCACCAAATCACTCGGTCTCCTGGCCGCAACCGCCGGCGCCCTGCTCGGAGGGTGGCTCGGGTTCACCGCGATGTCCGGGCTGTTCGGGCTCGTCACCACCACGATCGGAGCTGTCGCAGCAGGCAACCTCGCCCTGATCGCCGTCAGCCTCTTCCGCGAACGGTCCGCGCGCGCGGCCATGGCAACGGCTCCCGGTCAACAACGCGACCCCGACCGACAGCGACGACGTGGTGCCCGCCCTGGCCACGTCGGTGTAGCAGACCCTGGAAAAAGAAGGTGCCGTTCCCGCAAAGCTGAACGGCCCGCCAAATACCGCCCATACCGGCCGCGCTGCGCAGCGCGGCCGGTATTCCAACTTGACCGCCCACCGGACTGCTGCAGATTCGGTTTATGCAAAGAACGCGGATTGTGAGGCCAAGACCTGGACGGAGGCTTCGCTGCACATCTCGGCCCGGGTGCTGTTGACTCGCCGGGCCGGGGCGGAGACGTGCCGCCAGGTGGGCGAGAACGCCCGGCCGGTGGCCGAGCTGGCCGAGGAGCTGGGAGTGTGCTGGTGGACGGTGATGGGGCGGTTCGAGCACGGCCAGCCCCTCGTCGAGGGCCCGGCCAGGGTCGGCCCGGTCGAGATGTTGGGAGTGGACGAGACGTCGTGGCTGAAGGCCAACCGTGCGCATCCCACCCTGTACGCGACCGGGATGGTCGACCTAGACGCCGGCATCATCATCGACATGATCAAGGGAAACAGCGCCGATGACCTGCGACGATGGCTCGAGACCAAGGACCCGGACTGGCTAACGGGCATAACCACGGTGACCACCGACCTGGCCGAGTCCTACCAGGCCGGCCTGTCATCGCGATAAGGCCATCGCCGGCTGTGCTGAGGACGAGTCGCAGAGATCCAAGCCCTGGGCCGAACGCTCGACGCCTGGAGATCCGAAATCCTGGCCCACCACCAAACCGGCGCCAGCAACGGCCCCACCGAGGCCCTGAACCTGTGCGTTAAACGAGTGAAGCGCTGCGGCTACGGGCATCGCAACTTCGATAACTACCGCTTGCGAGTGCTGCTCCACACGGGCGGAGTCACCTGGCCACAACGCCCATCCCCACCCTGAATCTTGGAGTGAGCACATTCTTCCGTCGGAGGGCACCCTGACCGAGTAGGGCTCCGACTCCGGTTCAGCGACCCAAGCCTCCAGCTAAGCTGCGCACGAACATTTACCCTTCAGTTCCCGCATTTTCGGCTTCAGATCCCGGGAACCCACGGGGGTTAATCCCGAGCATTCGAGCGTTCGTTTCGAAGAGGGCGAGCTCGTCGGGCGTGAGTACGTGGCGTACGACGAAGGCGCGCTCGTTGACTCGCCAGAGTCCTTCGCCTTGGGCGAGCGCGGGCAGTTGATCGATTTCCACCGAGGTGAGACCCAGGAGTTTGCCGGCGGTTTGAGCTTCGTCGAAGGGTTCGTTGTAGAGAATCCGGGTGGCGGTGTCGGCCAACAGCCCCTGGGCGAGTCCCCGGGCCTGGGAGCCGAGGTCTCCGACCGTGTCGAGGTCGGAGAGGGGCGATGTCGCAACATCGGGGTGGCCCCGGTGCAACTTGGTCGACTGCCCACCTGATCTAAACGCCCCGACCTCGCACCGCCGGCAGCAGGAGGCCGATCTTCGATGCGGTTGGAGGTCGCCGGGTGAGCGGCCGTCGGGTAGACGTGTCTCACCCGCTGAGCTGCTACGGCAGCGCACGAGGCTCTTGACTTTCCCGGATCGCCGGGCTATTCGCTCCTATTTTCCCCCGCCGTCAGGTAACCCTCAACGGATTGTCAAGGTGTCACGCCATTGATGGCACAGGTTTGGCAGATGAGAGTCGGTTACGGAATTCTCTCGGAGTGGCGTGGAACCAGCGCCGACAGCTACGACCGAAAGCAGACTGTTCGCTGTAATCCAATAGGGCGGTGATCTGGGTCAGGGGTATGTCGGGTTGGGACAGGTAGCGTTCGGCGAGATCTCGCCGGACCTCGTCCTTGATCTCCTCGAAGGTGGCGTCCTCGTCGTTCAACCGTCGTTGCAAGGTGCGTGGGTGCATGTACAGAGCATTGGCCACCTGGCGGTGGCCGCAGGTCCCGGTACCTAGCAGGGCCTCGGTGGCTTGGCGGACCTGGGTGGTGAACGGGGTTCGCCCTCGGGGTAACTGACGGTCCAGGTAGCTCGTGGCCAGATCGTGTAGCTCTCGGTTGTGTTCGCTGATGGGTCGGTTCAGGTCTCTGGTGAGCAGAACCAGGCCGGGTCGGTCGGCCCGGAAAGTGACGGGAGCGGGGAAGCGGGTGCGGTAGGTGGCCTCCGCTGCGACAGCAGCGTGGGGGAACTGGACCTCTTGCAGGTGACACTGTCCCTCGGAGAGCAGCGTCATGACGCGCCACGCTAGGCCGACGCCGTGCTCGGCGGTTTGCGCCCAGCGAGGGGCGTGCTTGACCAGGACCCCCAACTCGAGCCGGGCTTGGCCCCGACGCTCTCCGGTGTTGATGGTGAAGGCGACGGCGGCGTTGTAGACGTGGAGGTACTTGGAGGCGCAGTGCATGGCCTCCCCCACGGTGTCGGAGTACCGCATGGCCACCGACAGAGTGCCGAGAATGCCAATGTCTTGCCGCTCGGCCAGGCGCAGCCCGAAGTCGGGGCAACCCAGGCCGCCGGCGGAGGACTCCAACAGATCGATCAAACTCTCGAAGCTGATGAAGGCCGTCATCTGGTTGAGGGCGGCTGATTCGATACCGGCTTTCCGCAGTAGCCGGATGGGGTTGCCACCCAGGTCGGTGACCAGTTCCCGGTAGCCCCGCAGGGATTGGGCTTGGACCATAGCGCTCATGCGGCGCCTCCAGACTTGTCGCTAGGAGTTCAAAGTCTGTCGCCGCCGGCCGAGACCTGCAAGCCGGTAGGGCCACACTGGTTTCAGGCGCCGGTGCTCGAGCCGGGACAACTGAGAGGACTTAATTAGATGAAGACAAGAACGAGGTTAACCGCGCACAAGACGTGCGTATAAGGCCTGTACCTGAACTGGCGATCGCTCACGGTAGCCACAATATCGCAGTCGTCGGGTCTGGCTACGTGGGGATCGTGTTAGCCGCGGGCCGAGCGTCGCGTGGCCATGTGGTGGAGTGCACCGATGTCTCATCGGAGCGTGTTGCCCGTTTGAGCCGCGGGGACATACCGATTTTCGAGGCCGGACTGGCAGGGGTTGTCCAAGATGCGCTGGCTTGTGGGCAGCTGAGCTTCGGGATTGAGAATGTTGCGGCGGCCGCTCAGGCCGAGTTCATCTTTCTCTGCCCACCCCACAGAGCGCGGACGGCCAGGCCGACCTGTCCTCGGTGTGCAGCGTCGTCGCTACGGACGATGGGGCGGGCCGTAGATGATGAGACCGCACTCCTGGCCGTCCACCAGATGCCGGCACAGCCCGGTGCGGTGTCCGAGGGCCGGGTGGCTGCACCTACACGGTTGCCAGCCGACCTGCACCCTCGACGCGTGCAACCGATGGCCCGCCGGACAGTGGCTCGGGCGGCGCTCGGCCCACACGGTCATGCCCCTTTGCTGGAATCGCACCAACCCATGACCCCCTGGTTGAGACATCGGATGACAGCGTAGGTCCGTTCGGGGCCAAATGAAAACGGATGTTCGCAGTAAGGCTAGAACGAGGTTTGAGCCGTGTCCATCACCGCGTTGTCGCCAGATGTCCAAAGTGTGTCGCCTCACGTCGAGATTGGCAGGGGATGATTCGCTCACAATGGAGATGCAGCTTGCGCCAACGGTCAGCCAGCAAGAGGGTATCGGAACCTCCTTCCGGCACCCCTCTTCGCACTCAGGCTTCCCCGGCGCGGTGCAGACCCAAAAGGAGCCGATATGCAGGACACAAACTGGATGGCGGAGGGTAAATGCCGGGAACACACTCCGGAGACGTTCTTTCCAAGCGATGGGGTCGGCGTAGAGATCGCCAAGCGCGTCTGCGCCGTTTGCCCCGTCAGGGAGCTATGCCTGGAGTACGCCTTGTTCCACAACATCGAACACGGGGTTTGGGGCGGAGCTTCCGAGCGAGCGGGGGCGGATGGTTCGCCACCGCCGGTCGCTTCAGAAAACTACGGTCTGACTGGACGGCTGGCTGAATACGGGCGCACTGCGTGGCCTTAATGCCCCGGACCCCGCCGTACCCGCAACGGGACAGTCCGGGATCTTATGTGGCTGGCATAACGGGCGCACAACACTCGCTCAAACCACCTCTGGCTGCCCCGGGAGCTCTTCATGGGCCTAGTACCTTGAGAGGCTAACCAATTTCCGTGAAAGGGCATTGCTGCGACTCGAGGAGGCGGTGGTGACACTCATCATTTGCGGAGCCGCGGGGAGTTGCCCTGTCTGCCAAGCAGTACTTGCAGACCCAGTCGTTTTCACACAGCGACCTGGTGAGCCAACTTGAGTTCGACGGTTTCACCGCGGCCCAGGCCGAGTACGGCGTAAGCCAGACCGGACTGTAACGAGTGAGGGCTGAGCCGGTTGGCATTCGATCGCCTCAGCCACCCACAAATCGACCCAAAGAAAGGCAATACCCGTGAAAATCACACAACTAATCGCAGCAGGCTTGCTTGCAGCCGGACTAACCGCGACCGCGACGGCGTGCAATGCAGCCACGGCCGCGTCTAGTGGCTCCAGTGCCTCCAATGCCGGTAGTGGCGACCTGCGCGTTGCCGTGGTGTTCACCTCCTTCACTGGAGGCACACAAGGCAGTCCCTGCAACGTCGGCGTTTACAACGTAACCCTCACCGACCAGAGCAACAGCGTTCTTGGTCAACAGACGATCAGGTCTCTCGCCGACCAAGGCATGCCGCCTTCCAACGTAGCCACGTCGCAGCCATACAACGGAGCGGTGTCATGCGTAGCCACCCTTGACTTCGGCAGTATCGCCCAGAAGTCGCAGTACGGGGTCGCCGTCACCAACCTCGGACTCACCGGCGTAACTCCGTCTCCCAGCAACACCATCTTCTTTTCGCAGGCAGACCGTCAGACCGCCAACAACACCCTTCCTGTGACCTACTCGGGCCAGTGATAAGACGCTGGCTGAGCCGATTGGGCCGTTGGCTCGACCGGCTCTACCCTCCGGCCGCGCCTACATGGGTGTCACCAGGTAATGGGCCATGGCTGCGGGGCGTTGAAGTCGGCGATCCACCGGTTCTAGGTATGCGCCGCGCCCTTAAGGCAAGGACCACGAAACTATGAGCTAGCGGCCCGAGGTGTCCTCGCTGCCGCCGGAGGGCGTGGTGATCCAAGAGACCATGGGTCTGGCCCCTTAGCAATCGGACGGCCTCCGGAGGCCTCAGCGGGCCGACCATCGAACTACTCGGGGGCGGCTACTGGCTAATCAACACCGGGCCATTGTGGTTTGTGGTACTCCGATGGGCCCCGAGTTCAGACACCGGTGATGGCTTGAAGGCGGCCCGACCGGATGGCCTCTGCAAAAGCCTCGTAGTCCCGTTCGTTCTTGTCGGCGTATCGTCCGGAGAAGTCCGTGATGGACCGGTTGAATTTGTCGCTCTTCCCAAGGTACTCTGCCAGTGTGACGGCATCGCCGGACCGGGCGTGGGCTCGGGCCAGCGTCTAGCCGCAGATGCCGGCGTAGAACCACAGGCCCCAGCGGAGTCATGGCCTCCGCCACCGCCGAGCCCTTCATGTCCCGCAGCTGGCGCCAGTAGAGGTAGCGGTTAGCTTCGATACCTTTGGTCCAGCCCAGGTTGATGTCGCTGGCCGCCGGCATCATCCGTTGCCCGTGAACGACCCGTTCGCCGGGCTGCTTGAACCGGCTCTTGGGAAGGTGGTCTTCCAGCACCGAGCACGTGGCCGCCTTGACCTGCAGGAACAACGGGTCGTGCTCGTCTCGGCCTTGGAGCAGGACGATGAACGCCCGGGGCTCCCACCCGGACACGACAGCGCATCGGCACGGTGGTGTCGGGCTCATAAACCCAGCGGAAGCAGCGGCCCAGATCCGGCGAGAAGACGTTTGCGCCGTAGCCCGCGGCGGGACGCCACTATGTGTCCCCAGGCCCAACGACGCAGGGGCTGCCCTCGCCCACATCGTCAACTCGGCGTGCCTGGTCCCTACTCTGTCGTGCATGCCAGGCGTCGTTCCGGCGCTGAATCAACACTTGGCGGCGCCTACAATGATCTCCGTCCAGTTGCCCTGACTTCGTGCGGGCAGACGCCTCGCCTTGCTGCGGCACCGTCGCTGCGACCAGTCCTGGGAAGCTCGGCAGGACAGTCCTACTGGCGATTCCTTACGAGTTCCGTAAATAGATACTCGACGGCCTTCACCTTCGACAAGGTGTCGGCAGTCCGAATCGCGACTATCGGCTCCGAGCCGACGACCAGCGTCCACATGCTGTGCTCCCCGTCGTCTTCGCTGGTCTTGCGTACCATCATCTGCTCGTCCATGGACTCAGCTTGGCACCGCCCGACGTGGAGATAGACATGGGCGCCAAAGATCGCCGAAGTCGACACACACGGACTGCAGAGCTACCGGTCTGCTTTGACCAACGGATAACCCGGGTGAGTGCTGCTCGACGAGGACCCGACGCTCGGGCTCGACGAGGAGCTGGTTCGGACGACTCAGCGAGGTCGGCCAGGGCTCGAAGACCGTCCCCACCGCTCCAAGACGGGCTCGATGAGGTCACGCTGCCGGCTCGCCAGCCTTGTGGTCCGCCCGGCCGGCCTCGACGCCTCCGCCGCGTTTTGCCTTTGTCGCCAGATGGTAAGAGGTTGTCGCTAGAGGTCGAGATCCGCGACCACTTTCTCCCTCACAATGGAACCGATCATCGCGAACTGAGCGGAGATATCCGGCCAGCGAACTTGACCTCACGAATAACAAGGAGAGAAGGACTAACCCAATGTCTACCTACAATGCGGACGTACTGGATGGAGCGGCTGTGCAGCCAGCATCTGCGCCTGCGGTTCAGCCCGTCAAGCCTGGGCCGTCAACCCGGAAGCTCGTCATCATCGCTTTGTCGATTGCCCTTCTGGCCGGAGGGATCGGAGCCTTGATCACCGGTGCCGCCTTCCCGGCCAAGGACGGCAAGGTCGGCGCCACCGGCCCCATCGGCGCGAAGGGCCCAGCGGGTCCGCCCGGTTCTGCGGCAGCGGTGGCCAAAGTCAATGTCGACACCAACAAACTCGGCTACTGCTTCAATACCAACGCCGGGACCGACAGCAACGGCGACTACACCGTCACAAGCGTCAGTCTTTTCCCGCCTACCGTTTCTGCCGGCGGCGCATTGAGTTGCCCGGTGGGCCAGTTCGTCTCCCTGACCCCAAACTCGCCGCAAGGCGGGGCCGTGTCGAACTACAACGCCATGTTGCCGACGACCGGGACATCGTCGTCCCCGCCGCCGTCGACTCCAACGCCGTCCACTACAACGCCGTGAGAATCTAGCGCCAGACTTCACCACCCGGCGATGCGTCGATTCAGCGTCGGAGTGGTTCCCGACTGGTCCCGCGACCCAAATAACCGATCTCCCCGCTAGGGCGGGCGGGGAAGCAAGAGAGGCACCGGAACGTCCTTCCGGTGCCCCTCTTCGCGTCCGGGACGCTTCCCTGCGTGTTAGGAGTAACACATGAGTCTTAGTGAAAATGACACACAAGAGTTCGGCATGAACCGGTCGCCGTCCCCTCACACCAAGCAGGAGCATGTCGATCACCTGATCGACGAGCACGGCATCGCTCCGCCGGCGGGAACCCAAGGCCACAGGTTGCGACTGTTACCTGGAGCGGCCCACCAGGACCTCATGGGGCGCCAAGGGGATCATGGCCACAGGGGCGATATCGCCATGGTGAGCGTGGATGAGGAGGGCAATCTTCGAGCCACGCCGTACTGAGCTTGTTCCGCTTTAAGGTGATCGAAATGGCTCACCTGAACGGCGGTTCAGGAACCAAAGAGAGAGGCCGGTTATCGGGGAGCGCCCCAAATGGATGAAGCTCTCGATCTGAGAGGGCGGCAGTGAACTGGTTCAGGGCGGCCGGTTCGATACCCCACTTACGCAACCCGCCGCGCCGGGTTACCAGCCAGGTCGGTGACCAGTTCCCGGTAGCCTCGCAGGCATTGGGCTTGGACCGTGACGGACATGGCCATCTTCGAACGTGTCGCCAAGTGTCCAATGTCTGTCGCTCAAGGTCGAGACCCGCAAGCCTCTCTACCGCCACACTTGGAACTACAGCCGGTGCTCGCAAACGGGCGCCCTGGTAACTGAGAGGACACCATCAGGTGAGCAGCACGTCGGAGAATCCCGCGGTCCCCGTCGTTACCGGACGAGATGCCAGGCGGCTGGCCACCGATCTCTACCGCACCACCGACCTCGATGTGGCCGCCATCGCCTCTCAGGTAGGGGTGTCACGAATGACGGTGTACCGCTGGTTACGCCGAGAAGGCTTCTCGTTTGGACCCAACGACAACAGGCACGTTGCCGTCCCGGTAGGACACGATGCCCGCCGGTCGAGTGAAGACATCGTCGAACTCCGAGGCCAGCTGGCGGTCCTTATCGCCCAGGTGGGCCGCTTGGAGGGATTGGTCGAGGCTCTCGTCGGGCTCCAGCACCGTCAAGCCGCCTGACGAACAAATCCGCTTCTGCGTGCCATCTACGCAGCCGCAGTCAGCCACTCGCCGGGGCTTGGGCGTCGGCCCCCCAGGCGTAACAGATCTCCCCGGCGGGGCGGGCGGGTGAGCGAGAAGGGCACCGGATCTCCTTCCGGTGCCCTCTTCGCGTCCATCCCCGCTCTCCGGTGTGATCATTGGCGACCAAGTCCAATAGCAAGCAGCTGACTCCCCGGGGCCTGTCATTGCAAGTCTCCTGTCTGGGTGTCACACGACCACAGGACCCTAAAGAGACCCGACGGCAAACGTCCGGCAGGTTCCTTTGCCGTGTCGCCAGATGTCGAATGTATGTCGCCTGAGACCGATACCCGGACCCCTCGCCGGTCTCATAATGCCATCAAGAGCTAAGGAGAGCCTGAAATGAACGGTCCCGACGCCCACGGGTGCCGCATCGTCGCCCTGGTACCGGCGCACAACGAAGAAGAGCAGATCGCCGACGCGATCGAGAGCCTGCTCGCCCAGACCACACCGGTCCAGGTCGTCATTTGCACCGATAACTGCACCGACAGCACGGTGGAGATCGCCCGCCGCTACCCCGTCACCGTCTTCGAGACAGTTGGCAATACAGCCAAGAAGGCCGGAGCCCTCAATCAGGGCTGGGACCGCTACGGGCGTGACGCCGAAATGGTTTTCACCATGGACGCCGACACCGTCCTGATCCCCCGTTGCGTCGAACTGCTGGTAGAGAACCTGGAAGGACACGGGGGCGTTTGCGCCTGCCCGGCCATGAAGCCAGTCGACTCGCATCGGCTCCGGGACCGCCTGCTGTACCGGCTCATCCGGCTGGACTACGGCGGAGCCCGCCGGCTCACCCGCCTACGCAAGAACCGGGTCGAGGTGCTCGCTGGCATGGGGGCGCTGTTTCGAGGCCACGTCCTGCGCGAGGTGGCTGGGGACGGCCTGCCCTGGCACACAGATTCGATCGTCGAGGACTATCGCCTCACCCTGGAGGTGCGCCGTCTCGGCTACCAGATCGCGGCGGTCCCGGCCGCCATCGGCTACACCGACGGGTTGGTCAACCTGGGTGATCTGTGGAGACAGCGGGTCCGCTGGGCCAGTGGGACTTGGCAGGAACTCGGTCGCTTGGGCTGGAAGCCCTACACCCGCAAGGTCTGGTTCGCCTTGTTCGTGGCCATGCTTGGCTCGCTGGTGCGACTCGCCAGCATCGCCTTGTGGGTACTCACCTTCGCAGTGCTGCACAGCCATTTCCACCTTCGGTGGATCTGGCTCGCGCCGCTCGTCGTGCTCCTGCTCGACGCAATAGACATCGTCAGGTTCACGCCGGGCGCCGATAAAAAAGACCTCTTGCTGGCCGCGAGCGTTCTCCCGCTGGAGAGCTTCATGGTCATGAGAGAAGCATGGACCTTCTGGTCACTAGGGCGCGCTCTGCGCCGGATAGGAATGAATTGGTGAACTACGCAACTGCAACCCCGCTGGCCGCCAGCGCCGCCGCTGGCGGCCTGGCCTTCACCGGCGCCAACGTCGGGTGGGAGGTCCTACTTGGCCTCACAGTCATGGCCGTCGGCACCACCCTGGTACGCCTGACTCGCACCCGCCGACTCAAGGACTGACCTGACTTATTCCCCGGTAGCACAATGGCAGTGCAGCGGGCCGTTAAACCGCTGATGGGGGTTCGAATCTCTCCTGGGGAGCTCGACGATGCACTCTAAAACGTACGTTCCGTAGAGACCACGTTGTGCAGCCGTCGGAGACCGAGGCTCGTCGTCTCGGTGTAGTTTCGTCTCGGTGTAGTTCGGGGCGGAGCCAGCGGGCGTCGGTTGCCCCCATCTTCTCAGCCATGCGCCACCCCCGTCCCGAGGGCAACCTCGGCGTGCGATGGTCTGCCGGGCAGCGGAACCCCGGCCAGGTCGGCCAACGTGCGCCAGTGCATCGGATGCGGCGTGGTCTTGCCGTTGCGCCAGCTGGACGCCGTGCTCTTGGTCACCGAGCAAGCCTCGACCACCCGGCTTCCCCGATCTCGCCTTCCTTCCCGCCGACGCGGGCCTCGCCCTGTAGCAGCTTCAAGCAGGCCCGCTGCACCTCCCGGGGCGCCTTGTCCAACTCGTCGAGGGCCAGCAGCGGCTCACCCAGCAGCGGGGACGGCCGCGCGCCCGGCGCCGCCGGGGATCTGGTGGCGCCGACCGCACAGGCTGCGCTCGGTCTCGGCCGGCACCGAGCGGACCACTCTGGCCGGGTCGGCGCCGATAGCCGGCAGACGCCGGGAACGAGGAGGCTCTTACCGGTTTTCGTCGGCCCGACCGACACGAAGCTGGGCCAGCCGGACGGCTCGGCGTGGCGGCGACGACGGCGGGCGACCACGGCGTCGAGCAGCAGCCGCAGGAACGCCCGGTGAGCCGCCGTAGGGAGCGCGCGTCGAGCGCAGGGTCGAGGGTGGCTAGCACGCTCTCGCCCGGCGCCACAACGAGCGCCGACCTCATTGGGACAGCAGCGAGGGCCCGTCGCCGGGCCTGGGGTCGACCAGGCTCGCTGTCGGGGGCCATGCTCCCATCGTGGTCCACGGATGCGCTCGCAGCCGCGCCGGAAGTCTCTCAGCGACGGCCGGCGGTCTTACGAGCGGCCGTGGTATTGCGGGCAGCGGTCTAGCGGACCGTGGCCGTCCTGCGCGCCGTGTGGCCACGTTCTTGGATGCGGGCGGGCGCTTGCGGGTCGTGGTCATGAGCGGTGAGTGGCGTGGTGGGTGCTGGCGATGGCTTAGACGATGGATCGGCCGAGGCGGTGGCCGTTTTGTGGTGGGTGCGGTGGGGGTTTGTTCGGCATGCGTCGACTTGACCGCCGATGGGTGCTACACAGACGGTGCAACGGGATGGCCGTAAACGGAGGTACGTCATGAACGCCTCGAGTCCGCCCACATCAAGCCGACGGCGATGGCTTCCTTGGGTAATTGGGGGAGCCGCGCTGGTGATCGGAGGAGTTATTGGCGGTGTGATCGTGGCGGCAACTAGTTCGTCTTCTGCGGATGTGAGCGCGGTCGGTTGCAACGCCGCCTCGGTGGCGAACAAGGATTTGCCTTCGATCGTGACGATAACGGCCAGAAAGGGCACGTCAGGGGGCACCGGGTCGGGCGAAGTGATTCGCAGCGACGGGTACATCCTGACCAACAATCACGTGATTTCGGTGGCCGCCGAGGGCGGGACCATTGAGGTGCTCTTCAATGACGGCAAGACGGCGCCGGCCACCCTGACCGGCCGGGACCCTCAGGCCGACTTGGCGGTGATCAAGGTGACTGGACAACCGTCCCTACCCGTCATTCCCTTCGGTTCTTCCAGTTCGGTGGTCGTAGGGGAGCCGGTCGTGGCGTTGGGGGCGCCGCTGGGCTTGTCGAATTCGGTGACCACGGGAATAGTGAGCGCCTTGGATAGGACTGTCCAGGTTCCGAGTGACAACGGTCAGACCGCCACTCTGGCCTCGGCGATACAAACCGACGCGGCTATCAACCCCGGCAATAGCGGCGGATCCCTAGTCGACTGCTCCGCGGCGCTCGTCGGTGTGCCCTCGGCGGGCGCGGTCGCACCCAGCACCGGGCCTGGTGGCGGCAGCACGGGCAGCATCGGGCTCGGATTCGCTATCCCCGTCGACCTGGCGAAGTCCATCTCCGATGAGATCATCGCCACCGGTTCGGTCACCCACGCCTATTTCGGTCTGTCCGTGGTGACCATGCCTCAAGCGGCCGCCAAGCAACTCGGGCTCAGCGGAGGGCTCTACGTGCAGTCGGTTGTCCCCGCCGGACCGTCAGCAAACGCTGGCCTGCAAGCGGGCGACGTCATCAGCGAGCTCAACGGGGAACCGGCTACCAGCAGCGACCAGCTCGCCGCTCTCACCATTACCGAGAAGCCGGGCGACGTCGTCACCGTCACCTACCTACGAAATGGCCAATCGGCGACCACCAAGGTGACCCTGGGCGCTCAACCCTGACCGCGACGCAGATCTGTGACGTCTGTCACGCTAAGCTGTCCCCCTTACCACCGCCTACACCGAGCGGTTGACCGTCGCCAGGAGCTGTCGACTAGCTCGACGCCGGCAAGCTCGGCGAGGCGGCCGCTGGGGTTGAGGGCGGCCACGGGCAGGCCGGCGAAGATGGCGTCGACCAACTCCCGCACGCAGCACCGCCCCGATGGTCCCGTCCGGGGCGGCGAAGACTACTAGGGCGTCGAGCGTCGAGAGCAGACGCGGCCGTGCTCGCCGCTACCCGGCGTTAGTCCGGTAGCGGCCGGCCGCATCGATCACCTCCCAGTCCGCCAGTAGCCGGGCGACGCGGGCCAGGCAGATGGCCTCGTGGGCGCTGCCGTAGCAGCTCAGCGCGTGGGCGGCGTACACCTGAGACCGGCTCACCCGGCGACCTCTGCCGCATCGAACAGCGGGTTATCCGACCCGGACCGACGCCAACCGATCGAGAACGTCGGCCGTCCTCAGGTTGCCGTCCAGCCGAGTACGACACCCGGGGCAAACTGCTGGCGCTGACCAGGCTGATCCCGATGGTTGAGCGCAACTACAACCTTATCGAGCTGGGGCCGTGGGGGACCGCGAAGTCCTTCGTCTACCGGGTGTCCTCGCCGAACGCCATTCTCATCTCTGGCGGAAGGGTCACGGTCGCTCAGCTCTTTGTTCACATGGGCACCGGGCGAGTGGGGCTCCTCGAATCGGGGGATGCGGTTGCTTTTGACGAGGTCGCGGGCCTAGAGATGTCCGACTCTACGGTCGTTAACATGCTCAAGGACTACATGGAGTCCGGCTCGTTTGCCCGCGGTAAGGAAGAGACCCCCGCCGAGGCTTCGATCGTTCTGATCGGCAACACCAGCAAGCCTCACCAAGAGCTCGTTCGCACGGCACACCTGTTCGCGGACCTGCCAAAGGCGATGATTGACCCCGCGTTCATCGACCGACTCCATTTCTACCTCCCAGGGTGGAGTCACCGAAACTTGAGCGGCGGCTCTTTACGGACCACTACGGCTTTGTGTCCGATCACTTGGCCGAAGCGATTCGTCAGCTCTGCAAGCAGTCGTTCGTTTCGTTCGTGCGATCGCTATCCCGTGACCCGGTCACCCTGGCTAAAACTGCCGATGGAAAGAAAGAATGTCGCCATATGTGGAAAGTCTGTCGCCGCTAGTCGAGACCCGCGACCGCCTGTTCCAAGACAATGAGCTGATGGCAACAGTATTGAGAGAAACCACCATGCAACCCAGGCAGGTGTACAAGCCCTACAAGCCAACACGCGTCTGGCCTTTCCTCTTCAGCTTCTGTCAACTGGCCTTCTTGGCTTGGCTCATCTGGGGCGTGACCAGACACGCCCACGTCGCCGCAGACTGCGTCGGTCTGTGCAGGGACGCCTATACCGCTGGCTACAACACGGGCAGGTGGTTGGCGTGCGGCATCATCATCGCCTTGTGGGTGGCCTTCGACATCATTGTCGGAGTTACCACCTACATCTTCAGGCGTGACTGATTCCCCCCCACGATTCGCCCCTCAGCGGTTCGCTCCCGTCACATCACCATGGTCGGACCGTCAGTACCACCGGTGGAGCGAGGGCGCAGCCAGGCGTCGATGAGCAACGTGATACCGACCCCCCCGCAGGAGTACCGCACCGTTTCTCAAACCGTAGCGAACCGAAGGCACATGCGGCCCTCTGTGACCCTCTGGAACAACACATACACAACCCTCGCTCAAACCTCTCCGGCTGCCCGTGACGCTTCCGATACCACCAGTACAGTGATCGACTGACGATTTTCTTTGAAGGGGTTTTCGTGGCAAATCAGCAACAGATTCCGTCGCGCCAGGGCTGGGGTTGGGATCAGCCGCAGCAAGGCTGGCCACCGGCTCCCCCTGCGGGCTATCAGCCCTACCAGCAGCCGCCCAAAAAGCGGCGCTGGCTGCGGTGGACTATCGCTGGTGTGGTTGGATTTATCGTCCTCATGATCATCATCGTCAATGTCGCTAATAACAAGGCCGTGAACTCCCAGAAGGTGCCAGTTCCCAGGAGCAAGACTCCTGCTATCGCTCCTGCACCTAGTGCGTCGCATGGGTCCCAGTCAAACAGCCTGTCGAGCCAGTACGTGGCCACGATGACGGCGTTTGAAGCCTCACCCGCCTGGCAGACCATAATGGCCCAGGTAGGCCCTGAGAACACCGCCGCCACGGACATCGAGAGCCCCCCGCCGCCGGTCGTCCCCGACGCCGCTCTGGCCAACGTTACAGCTGAATGCCACAACGTGGCAGGCACCCTGAACACCTTGGCTGATAGGGACGGCTCGCTGGCCAATTTGGATGCCCAGAACGCTGTGTCCTTCGTTGCTAGCGACCTGGGGATGTTCAGCAACGACCTGTCGTCAGGCTTTGGGGTCCCTGGCGACATCAACACCCTGCACAAGGACGACGTGAAGGCCCGGACACTCCTGAGTCTGCCCTTGACCGGGGTTGGGGCCGTGCCTGCTGTCACCGATGCGGAGCCGTAAAACCAATCCGACGATGGATGGTTGTTGAACAGGGTGCGAGAAGGAGGTCTGGGCCGACTTCGCGACTATGCATTGCTCCCTTGCCCGCTTGTACAAGCGAGACCTGTTCTTTCGGACTTGGGTAGAGACTTGGTAGCAGTCCGACCGCTCGATCCACAGAAGTCAAGCCGGGGCCTTTGTGCCCCGGCTTGATTCGTTAGATCCCGTTCATGGGCTAATAGTGCAGAGAATGGTTGAGAGCTGGTCACCCCCGTGCTCAGTCCTTTGCCTCTTTCGCCACCCGGGGCTGGAACGGGCGGAGGCGCTCGGCCACGTCGGGACGACGGCGGTGTCGCACCCAGGCGTCGATGAGCAGGGTCGCGCCAGCCCAGACCAAGAGTCCAGCCACGATTAGGAAGCGACGTGCATCGCTTACGCCGGTACCCGAGGCCGTCGGCGAGGAGCATGGTCTCGCTTCCTGGCCGGGCACTTCCGCTTTAACCAGATTCGGGTGCGCTTCCCCGGAAGGTAGAGGGCGTCCAATCGCTCCGCAGGTGAGCGTGAACAGGGTGGCGGACTTTGGCGGATCCGGCGAAGGCCGTGACCACCGCCTTTTCTGGGTGGCGGTCAACACGGATCGCTCCCGCTGGATCCTGACCACCGCTCGAAATCTCCCTCCTCGCGGGAGTGGATTTTCGGGCGCCCGGAAGCCTGCTGGTCCATGCCAAGCACCCCGCACCGTTCGGCCTATCCGACGCTGAAGCGGACGCAGATCCTGGGCACCCTCTCCCCAGAGGAGGAGGAGGTCGACACCCCGGAGCGAGGCGCTCCGCAGCTTCACAGCGGAGGCTGCAGGACTCCGGCCGGAGGAAACCCCTCTGGTCATTATAGAGCGTCGGCTGACAGTTGCGAGGAGCGGCTTCTAGTTGCTGAAAGCGGCTTCCAGATTCCTCATACCACCCGACGCGGATGAAATCGTGCCGATCCAGAGAATTTGGATATTCCTTCGAAGAGGCCTATTGAGCTAGATCGCACCGGACGTTCGCCGATGTGCCAAGCTCGGTCGCCCGTCAACAGCGAGAGGAGAATGCCCGTGAAACGTATTCAGGCAGTAGCCGTTGCCGCTTGTTGTGCTTCCGTGGTTGGTGGTGTCGCCGCCTTCAGCATCGCCGGTGCCACGTCAGCGCCCTCATCCTTCGTCTCGATTACACCTTGTCGACTGCTCGACACCCGGACGACCTCTCCAGTCGGTGCACACTCGAGACCGTTGGGACCGAACGAGACGGCCACAATCGTCGCCGTCGGTACACAGGGAAACTGCACGATTCCGAGCGGGACGACCGCTCTCGTCACCAACGTCACCATCGATAACCCGACTGCCGCAAGCTTTCTTACCTTCTGGCCCTCGGACGCCGCGCAGCCGACGTCTTCGAATATGAACTGGCTCGCCAAGCAGGCCCCGACACCGAACCAGGTCACGATTGGCCTTTCAGCCGCCGGCTCCTTCAACATCCGCAACAACGGTGGCATGGTTGACGTCATCATCGACGTCGTCGGGTACTACCAGCCTGCTGCTGCAACCAGTCCGCCCCCGACCGCGGGCAACTGGGGCGTGGTCGACAGGAACACCCTTGGCTCGCCCGTGGCCCAGCTGCGCTCCGGACCGACGTTTGGACCAGACAATCCGCCGTTCGGCACCGGTAGTCTGAATCTGACCGTGGGTGCAGGCGAAAAGGTCGCCTACGGCAACGAACGCGACTTCGTCGGGCAGGACTTCAACTTGAGCGCGGTCGGCTTCTACGTGTACAACACGGCCGAGAACATTTCGCTCGGAGGGGATCCGATGCCCAGTATTTCCATCGAGATCGATCCCAACGTGAACGGGATTCCGGACAATTTCACCACGGCAGTGTTCGTCCCTAATGTGACGCTACCCGGCTGGAGTAACTTTATCGACGCCACGACGACCGGGCTCTGGGGTCTCACCGGATCGGACTTTGCCGCAACTCCGTGCGCCCTGAATGGCCCGCGGTGCACCTGGACTCAGCTGCAGACGTACCTCGATGACGGCGGTGCCCCGGCCACCATCTATACGGTCCAGATCACCAAGGGCACGGACCAAGCGTGGGCCGGCGCGGTCGATGGGCTACGGATAAACAACACGGTGTACGACTTCGAAGAGAACGGGGTCATCGCAGAACCGGCTCCATCACCGATGCCACCCGGATAACCGTTCAGGCTGGAACCGCAGGGCGTTTCCACCTTGAGCAACCCCGCTCTTCGGTGGCGTGATAGCCGACCTCGGCCACGATTCGAGGCCGGATCGGACGGCGAGGCAGGAACGTCTCCTGTCATTGGTCAGTCGCCCTGCCTCGCTTCCGATCCTCCTTGCTCAGACGTGAACCCCGGACAGCCCAACGGCGTTCGTCCTCGTCGACGTCGACGCACATCGGCCATGACCCACAAGTTGTTCATGGCCCGGGGAGTCCCCTGGGGGGTCTATTGGGTCGATAGACGCGATGCTTCCCGCCATCCCCAGGCCGGCCGGGAAGACGCAGCCGACGAAGGGAGCGCAGAAAAGGCAGCGCCGAAGGTGGTCCGGCCCGGTCCGGTCACGGGATCCGACCGCCCCTTCGGGTTCGGCGAGGTCTCATGACAGGAGCGCTCAGGCTGGGCCGACCTCGGTTCCGCCGCACGACACCCGTCCGACCAGCCATCCCAAAATTCATCCCAAAACACGACAGCCAAACCCAGCAAATGCCACCAACTGGAAGAGCTTCCCCCTCACCCAGGCCAATAGCCAACCGGAGAGAATCTCGGCCGTCGTGTAGCCCTGGCTGCAGCTGTCACTCTCGTCCGTCTTCTTTTCAGTGCCGGATTGGACGGAGTGCCACGAGTACGGCAAGCCGGTGATTGGCATGCAGTCGCCGGCCGCATGGCCGGGATGAGCTGGTGGTCCGCGATCCTGGCCGAGGTCAATGAGACGGTTGGGGCAGTCGAGGGTATAGGCGCCTTTGTCGCCGTCGGCTCGACGGATGATCGGCCCCTCGGCGCAAAGTGGTCGCACGAGCTAGTGTTCGTCGGGACACGGAACGTGCCGTGCTGTGTTCACGAAGGGGAATTGGAATGCGCGTTATGGCCAGGATCTCGATTCCAGTCGAGGCAGGAAACAAGGGCATCGCCAGCGGGGCCCTTCCGAGGCTTATGCAAGAAACCGCGAAGCGGTGGAGTCCGGAAGCGATGTACTTCACGACGTTCGATGGCAGGAGGACTGCCTACATGGTCCTTGACATGGCAGACAGCTCAGCGATACCGGCTTTCGCCGAACCATTTTTCAACGAGCTCAACGCAGAAGTCGAGCTGGCACCTGTGATGAACGGTGAGGACCTGCAGAAGGGACTTTCCGATCTGGGCTGAACTTCGAGCTGTCTCCGGCTTTTACTGTTGGACGATCTGTGCCGAATCTCTCGTCTAGGGAACAAATCCTCGTTTCAATCGAGGCCGACGAAGAAGGAGACTGACATGCCACTCCGAGCCGCACGCGCCGCCCGGCGGGGCGTCATCGGCGCCCCCGTGGCGCGCACCGCAGCAGTCGTTGGAACCGCAGCCGTTGTCGCCCACGGCGTCAACCGTCGCAGCGACCGACGGGAGGACCGACGCGACCACAGACGCGACCGGCGCTGACACTAACCCTTGCGGTCTGAGGTCTAGAGAGAGAGGCCATATCCTCTTGGTGCCCCCCGTGCCACCCTACATCTCATCTGCATACCAGACGGTGGAACAACTCCAGGCCACCCCCGACATGCCGAACTACTCTATTCAGCCTGATTCAGAGTCGAGGTGCCGACGGCTCGCACACAACGTTCCGCAGAGATGTCCCCGAACTCCGTAGCCTGACCACCCACATCTTTGGCTGCAGGTCGATATTCGGCGCCGTCGGGGAGGCCGCCGAAAGGAAGCGCTGGGGGGGCGCAGATCGATGCTCCTAGGGTTGTCAAGGGGTCATTTTTGGGGCTTTCTGTTGGTTTGTTGGCGGGGGTTGCGGCAAGACAGGGAGGGGCCAAGTGGGCAAGCTCTTAGTAGGCCAGCTGGGCCCCGTCGACGGGATCTTGAGTGGGTGGCGGCGGGTCGACAGATCGTTCTAAGGACGAGCCGTTCGGGCTGTCAGCCGATTCTCGGGTCAGGCCCGCCGCCAGAGTGTGGCCTTTTAGACGGCGGCGATGATGTGCGGGTAAACCGCGCGAGCCACGTAGCGCTTGAGGACCCTGATGATCTCTTTCTTGGTTCGCCCCTCCTTGGCTGGCCGCTCGACGTAGCCGGCGGTGCGGGGATCGGAGCTCATCCTGGTGATGACGATGTGCCGCAAGGCGGCGTTGGCTTGGCGGTTCCCGCCCGGGCGGAGCCGGTGACGGGGTGGTCTTGCCCGAAGACGCTTCGATCGGGCTGACCCCGCAGAGTCGGGCCCACGCCGCCTCGGAGCGCAATCGGTCGGGATTGTCGCCGGCGGCCACCAGCAGGTTGGCGGCCGCGTGTTTGCCGACCCCGTACGGTGCGAGCAACCCGGGGGCGGTCTCAGCCAGCAAGTTGTCGAGGTGCCGGTCGAGTTGTTTGCGCTCGGCGTCAAGTTCGACGACCCGCCGGCCCAGGGTTCGTTGCGCGGTTTTGGTGGCATAGCTGACCGCGTCGGCGTCGGCCCTGGGTCGCATGGCCGCCGCCCGCCTGGCGATCAGGCGGCGGGAGACCCCTTGCAGTGACTGGCGGATCTCCTCCGGTGCGGTGAAGCCGAGATGACGGATCTGGTTCAGCGAAGCGATCTTCATGTCCCGCGCTGAGCGTCGGCGCTCGGGCCGGCGACGACCATGACATCGACGCTTTGACCCGAGCCGCCATCGACCTGTTCGCGAGGGGCCGACGACCTCGCCCACCATTCATGGCGAGAAGCATCGTATGGCTATACCTGCATCAGAGATAGACCATACGACCCGAGACCGCCTTGGATGTCCCGTTCGTGCCGTCGCGCCGCGGGCCGTCCCTGCCGCCCGGATCGACAGGTCGGGAACTACCCCAGGCGGGGAAGCTGGAGTCCCGACCAACCAGATCGGGCGTGCAGATCGTGTCCGACGTTCTGGCGTGCGTTCCTCTACCGGCTCCGGCAAATGCGCCGGTAACGCCGATTTCGCGCTCGGCCCGATTGCTTCGACATAACCGATGGGGCGCGCGTTCTGCTCGGGGCCCACGGATCCCGCCCAGCCGCATCACTGGCGGGCATCACTCACGGTAGCCGCGATCGCCGGGCATAGGTCGCACTTTGACTCCGGTGGCCGTCAGGAACTGGCGGATCTGGCAGGCGTGCTCGAGAACGTGCAGTGGCACGCCGCCGACAATGACTCCGTACGGCATCCCGTGGTATCGATGAGCGCTGGGGAGCGGCCGAGCCGCCGTGTCCTCGCTGATCGCATTCAGCGTACGGCGCACCCTCCCGCGGCAGTAATCGATGTAACCGAGGAGTTCGGCCTTGGTGAACATACGGTTAGGAAAGGCGTAGGTGTTCTCATCAAAAGGCTCTGGCGGTTCCCACGGCTCGAACTCGGCGGTGAGGTCGTAGTCAAGGGTCAGCAGCGCGTGGTATCCCAGGAACCAGGGGGCCGAGCCGTGCAGTCCCCCCTGCGGCGTCGGAGCGGTGGGCGCCTCGTCCGGCCAGAGGTCCGTCTCCCACGAGTCATCGGGACAGTCCACCAGCGCCACCTCCATCAGCCGCAGCGCTCGGTCGAAGTTGCGGGCAATGCTCTGAACAAACGGGTTCTCCACGCCTTCGGTATAGCGCAGGCAGACGGAACCCGCCCCAACCAGGGCTCCGGCCTGCTGTGTCCCCGAGTGCCAACTCGTGCTCGCAGATGGCTCGCGCTCTCATGGTGCCCTCCGGATCACTACGCCGCCTCCCGGCCTAGAGCGCCGACCGCCGATTAAGCGTGCCCTCGAGACTGTGGTGCTCCGGTCTTTCTGTGCGCTACTCGTACGAACGTGTCACGATCTGCTGTCGTCGGACTTTGCAAGGTCTGGGTTACTTGACATGCACCCTGTCGAGAACTCATCGGTCGGGGTCGCCGCGCATCCGAGCGGATTCGCTCTCGGCACCGGATCTACTGCGGTTCGTCTGACATCTGCGACACAAGGCCTGACTTTCGTCGGAGGCTGCTCACTGAGGGGTCCCGGAAATAGGTCCAGCTGGACGACGATCAGGGCCCGGTCACCACCACATTGTTGCCAGTAGATTGCAACGTGGTGATGGAATCGTACTGGCCGCCCCTCTCGACCCCATCTGTGATCACCGATAAGTCGTGTGCTCTTCTGAATCGCCTCAAGAGGGTGACGTGGCAGCCGATCCGCTACGGTTTCTTTCCGGCGGTCCGGTAATCCACTCTGCCGGGCAGCGGAGGTGAGCCGGGATGGCGGTGCCGGAGAGAGCGGCCAAGCATCGGCGGTCGGAGCGGTTGCGCTCGGCCGTGTTCGTCATGGTTGTGGCGATGTGCACTTGGGGGGTGGGCGCGACTGGTCAGGTCAGCGCCAGCGCGGCTTCAAAGATCCTTGACCAGAGTGGTGACAGCTCCAACAGCTCCAGTGGTGGCAATGCGCCGGAGCCGCAGGTGTGCGATGGGTGCGTGCCGCCGTTGGTCTACGAGGGTGGTCCGGTCTTGACCGAGGCCGGGGGTCTGACCGTCACCCCGATTTACTGGGAGCCAAACGGCGGACAGTACAAGTTCCCGGCCGGTTACGAGGACATCATCAACGGCTATATCACCAACGTGGCCGCCGCCAGCGGTTCCAGCGACAACGTGTACTCGGTGGAAACCGAGTACTCCCAGAACATTAACGGGACCAAGACAGCTATCACCTACAACATCACGGCCGGGACCCCGATCATCGACAACGGCGACCTGCCCAGCAGCGGCTGCCCTGTCGATTCGGGCTACACGGCCTGCATCACCGACGCCCAGCTACGCACGGAACTGACGGCGGTCACCAGCGGCCAGAACTTGCCGACCGACCTCTCCCACTTCTACCCGGTGTTCCTGCCGCCAGGCGTAGAGGCCATGGACGCCGACGGCACCACCTCGGCCAGCGTGTTCTGCGGCTACCACCGGGCCTTCGGGTCCGGGACCGACCAGACCGTGTACGGCGACCAGCCCTTCCCGCCGCCCGGCGACGCCTGCGACGCCGGTCAGGCCCCCAACGACAACCTGAACGCCGACGGCATGGTCAGCACATTGAGCCACGAACTCAACGAGGCCATCACCGACCCTCTCTCTCAGATCGCCTGGAACGATAAAGCCGGACATGAGATCGGCGATATGTGCGCCCAGACCTACGGCCCCCCGCTGGGATCCACCGACCCGTCCAACGCCGGCAGTACCGAGTACAACCAGGTCATCAACGGGGGCAGGTACTACACCCAGACCGAGTTCAGCAATCACGCCTTCGCCGCCTACGGCGTCGGCAAGGGCTGCGCTCAGAGCGAGGCGCTAGCCCAAGGTGCCGCCACCAACCCGACGTCAGCTCAGAGCGCCACCTCCACTTCCGCCGCCCCGACGCCCGGAGGCACCGCTAACACCCAGGCCCGAAAGGTGGGATCGGTCTTCGCGGACGCCTTCCCCAACGCCCTGCCCGCCGATGGCACCTCCACCTCCGACATCCTGGTCACGGTGGCCGACGCCGCTGGCAATGTGGTGGTGGGCGACCACGTCCACTTCAACGTCGGCCTGGAAGAGGGGACGGGACGGTGCGGCACCCTGAGCAGCACCGATCAGACCACCGACGCCAACGGGCAAGCCAAGGTGACCTACACGGTGTCCAAGGACAACGCGGCCTGCTGGGTGATGGCGGTCGAAGCGAGCGGCGGCCAGTCGGCCCAGTCGGTCATCTACCAGGGGAGCACCCAAAACGACGCCGACACCCTCAAAGCTACCTTCCCGACCTCGCTGAAAGCCGGTGGGCCGCCCACCACCTTCACCATCACCGCGGCCAACCCGACCGCCCAGCCCGTCGCCAACGCGGCGTTGGACTTCGTCATCTTCCCCGGCAACTCCAAGTCCCCCCACGTGGATTCCAGCCAGGTCCACCTGTCCTACTCCACCACCGGCCCCGCCGGCACCTTCAGCGACGTGCCGCTCAGCGGCTCGACCGCCAACGGCGACTACATCGAGGCCTATATTGGCCCGCAGCAGGGCACCACCCTGGGCCCCAAATCCTCCCAGACCTACACCTTCCAGGTCAGCCTCGCCTCCAACGTGCCCGGCTCCAGCCCGCTGGTCAGTTTCGAGGGCTACCTCGAACAAATCAACACCGCCTCAGGGTCCGGTGCCACCGCGGCCGACACCCTCGCCACCGACATCACCGTACCCGGCTCGTCGGGAGGCGGTCTGAGCGCGGGCTGGTACGTGCTCATCGCCGTTGGAGGTGTGGTGATTCTCGCCGTTGTCGGTTGGCTGCTGTGGCGACGACGCCGAGGTCACCCCCAAACCCCAACACCACAGGCCGCCATTTAGTCTCGGCTGACGAACTCCCCCTGGTGGAGTGTGATGTGACCTTCACCCCAACGCCATCCGTGCGGCTCGTTGCGTCCAAGCGGCCAGGTCAGCCGGGGTCGCTTGAACCACAGCCACCGAGCCGGAACCAGCGACACGCCTAGCGCACGACTACGGCCGCGAAGGTGTCCCAGCCGCGCTGACCCCGAGCACAACGCACGTCAACCGCACGGGGATGCACCAGAACAGGGGCGCAGAACACCGCTACCAGCCGAACCACGGGCGCGCCTTATCGAGTACCTCTTGTGTCAAGAGGCTCGGGGGAGATTCTTTCGGCTCCGGGCAGGGCGCCGCGTCGTAGTGTTGGGCGTGGTCCGGGAGTGGCTTTTCCGAAGAGCCGGGCGGCTCATGCCTGTCGCGCAAAAGGAGGAACCTGTGGTGACGGTGATCCCGGGCGAGCCAGGCTTCGACGACCTGATCGAGCCATACCGGACCGAGTTGTTCGCCCACTGCTACCGGATGCTGGGTTCGGTGCACGACGCCGAGGACGTGGTCCAAGAGGCCTACCTGCGGGCGTGGCGGGCGCGGGAGCAATACGACGCATCGCGCAGCTCGGTGCGCACCTGGATGTACCGCATCGCCACCAACGCCTGCCTCACCGCCCGGAGCAGCGGAAGCCGCCGGCCCTTGCCGTCGGGGCTCGTGGCCGAATCCGTGTGCTGATCCTGCGTGACGTCCTCGAGTTCTCTGCCGCCGAGACAGCGGAGATCCTTGACGCCACGGTGATATCGGTGAATAGCTCGCTACGTCGCGCCCGAGCCAGCGTCGAGGCCAGCGGCGCCCATCCCGACAGCCTCCACTGGCTTTCGGAAGCCGAGCAGCGGGCCTGGATCGAGCGCTACATGCGCGCGTTCGTCTATGCGGACATCGAGGCGCTCAAGCAACTGCTGGCCGAAGATGTCCTCATGGAGATGCCGCCGATGCTGAACTGGTTTGTCGGCCGGCACAACTACGGGTTGTTCATGGAGTGGGTCTTTGAGGCGGCCGGAACGGACTGGCGGCTCGAGTCCGTCAGCGCGAACGGGCAGCCGGGCTTTGCGGCGTACCGGCGAATCGGTGAGACCTACACGCTCCACACCGTCCAGTTGTTCGCTGTCGGGCCGGATGGCACCATCCGTAACTCGGTCTTTCAGGACGACGACGTGTTCACCTGCTTCGGACTGCCGTTCGAGCTATCCGGGCTTTGAGGCGCTGTTCGATGTAGAGCAGTAGCTTCCGCTGTTTGGGGTGGTTCTTCTAAGCGCGTAAATCATCTTCGTGACCGTCAGGAGAATTACTGAATACGAGGGCCGTGTCTCTCGACCAGGTCCGCCCACGTGTCGCGCTGGCTGGCATCGAGGTAAAGGCTGTACTTCCTAGGCCGGCGGCGCCCGCCCCCATGGCCAAGACAGCGTTCGCGACGCCGTAGTGGTGGGGTTCGCTGTCGACCAACCGCCGTCCATGTCAAAGATCATGCCCACGCACGTTGACCCGTCCCGACTGGCCCGGCGTCAGCCGGGCCAGTCGAGCGCGGAGACGACCGTCGAGTTCGCGGTGACCTTGAGATACCGGACGATCGGACGGAACGACCTGCTTTCTGTTGGATTCGGGGGGGTGAGCTCAGGGTTGGAGGTGTGTTGGGTTAGGCGTTTCCGACGAACTGATAGGTGACGTACACGAGGCCGTCGCCGATGATCTTGGTATCGACGAGGCGGATGGGTTTTTTGATGCCGGTCTTATCGAAGAAGCGTTCGCCCTCACCGAGGACGACCGGGAAGATGACCAATCGCAGCTCGTCGACCAGGTCGTGTTCGATGAGGATGCGTCCGAGTTGGTAGCTGGCCGGAACGACGATTTCACCGTCGAGCTCTTGTTTCAGCTTGGTGACCTCGGTGATCAGATCACCCTTGAGGACCTTCGAGTTGTTCCAGTCCGGATGTTCGAGGGTGGAGGACACGACGTACTTGGGCAGGCTGTTCAACCTGTCGGCAAGCTCGCCACTGCGGGGCCTCCACCGTGCCCCGAAAAACTCGTAGCTGCGCCGGCCCAGCAGCCAGGCCTGGGCGCGCAGGGCTTCGTCGAGGGCGACCTTGTTCCATGCTTCGAGGTCCGTGCCCCCAAACTGGACGAACCAGCCTCCGAGACGGAAGCCCTCCGCGCCGTCGGGGTCCTGGATGACTCCATCGAGCGTCACGTTCTGCGGACCGCTCATCACGATCTTTCCCATATCGGTTCTCCATTTCGTTGGCATGGTTATTGGCCACTGATGCAGACGCCGCGACTTCGCGAAATTGGACGGCGAACGACCGCCCAGTTCGGGCCTCCGTCGGCGTCTATAGAGTTCGGTAGAGGTACGAGCAGCAAGGATGGTTGGGAGAGTGGGAAGAGCGGACTTGATGCGGCGGGCTCGGACCGGCGACGGCGAGGCGTTTGGTCAACTCACCGAGCCGCATCGGCGGGAGCTGCACGTGCACTGTTATCGGATGCTGGGATCCTACCAGGACGCCGAGGACGCCCTTCAGGACACGTTGCTGGCCGCCTGGCAAGGCTTCGGGGGGTTCGAGGAGCGGGCCTCCTTCCGCACGTGGCTCTACCGGATCGCTACCAATAAGTGCCTCGACTCACGTCGCTCAGCCAGCCGGCGGCCCGCCAAGGAGTGGGACGCGCCCAACGTCGAACCGCCCAAGCCAACTCGGCTGGGCGAAGTCCCGTGGCTCGAACCGTATCCTGATGTGCTGCACGAAGGCGCCATCGGTGTGCCGCTGGGTCCCGAGGCCCGCTACGAGCAGAGCGAATCCATCTCCTTAGCTTTCGTGACCGCCTTACAGATCCTTCCGCCTCGCCAGGTTGCCGTCCTGGTCCTTCGCGACGTCCTCGGATACCACGCCGACGAGGTGGCGGACATGTTGGACTCGACGGTCGGCTCGGTCAACAGCGCCCTCAAGCGGGCGCGCGCCACCCTGGAAGCGCGCTTGTCGCCAGCCGGTGAGCGGGAACCGGGTCCGGTCTGTCACTCGCCGGCCGAGGATATGCTGGCGGAGAAGTTCAAACTGGCGTGGGAGTCCGCCGATACGAACGCCCTGGTCGCTCTCCTCGCGGAGGACGTTTTCATCTCGATGCCGCCGATGCCGTTCGGATATCAGGGACGAGACGTCGTGGTCCGTTTCTGTGCCGGCCTGTTCGACTCGGGTCGAAGGTTCGACCTGGTGCCGACCAGGGCGAATGGCCAGCCGGCGTTCGGGGCCTACCTGCGTGGTCCTGCCGGTATCAGCCACGGGGTCGGCCTCTACGTTCTCACCTTCGCGGGCGACCGAATCAGGGCCATGACCCGCTTCGAGAACAGCGTCCTCCCCTCCTTCGGGCTACCCCGATCGCTCCCGAGCCGATAAAAGCCTTCCGAGCGTCGATATCCTCGGCAGGAGGAGATTGGAGCCTGCCAGCCCAGGTGCTGACGGGTAGGACGGGCGTCACCCCTCAACGAAGCAACACCGCCCACCCGGCATTGTCTTGAAGAGACAGGTCTGCTTCCTTGCCAGGGTCACAGCGGAGGAAGCTGCCCGCCAAGTGCGTCGTCTGTGACGCCCCAGAGGACGGGTACCAGGGATTCGCGTTGGGGCCGAGACACCTTCTCCGAATCTCGGGCCGGCTGTTCGACTACGAAGCTATGGCTCCGGGCCAAACGTAGTCGTGACGCAGGTCGAGCGTCAGCCAACCGAGGTCGCGGCGCAAATCGTTTATCTCCCCTAACCAGGTCCGAACCGCTTCGTCGCTCAAGCCTTGGCGCAGGTGGCCGTCTTCGTCAAAGACGCGCCCCTCCAGGAGAGCCACCCTCGTTGCGAGGCCGGATCGCTGGGCGAGTGGCAGCCGCGGGGGTATCCCGTAGTTCGCTGATTCCGTTCGGCTCGCCGTGGTGTCGGTGAGGCACGGCGGATCGGCGAGAGCCGGTCTGGCTGGGTTCGGGGTGCTTCCATGCTTGGCTCTGGTCATCATCGCACCAGTCCGTGCTGTAGACATCTCTCTTCGCTTTCTAGGCCTTGAACCTGCCCCCGGTACCGATCTGATGGCTGTGCCCATGGGAGACAGCGTGATGTCAGCAGGGCCCGTTGTCATCCCGGCATCCGGTGAATTCAGCCGGTGCGCTCCCAAGGGCGCCTGCCCTGAGCTGAGCCCTTTCGCTGCGCGGACGATCGTCGCTTCGGGCTGGGGACCATCCAAGACCACTGACGCATATCACCAGAGTCCGGGCTGAGGACGCGACCCGGCTTCGCCTGGCAGCATGTCTGTTTTGCACTGCTCATCCATTGATCTTGATAACAGGTCCAACAACTTGTCCCACCCCGGCTGACCAGGGGCCGTAGGGCCTAGAGGTTTCCCTTTACTTTCCAGGCAGGAAAGTTATAGAGTTTCCAACTAGGAAAGTGAAGGAGTAACGAAGATGAGTTCCCCCATCACCGAGACCGAGGCCCGCCTGGCCCTGAACACGATCGAGCAGCGCCGGCAACAGGTGCTGTCTCAGATCAACGTTCCGGCTTGGTACTGGGCCGCCGTCGCCATGGGCTGGGCCGTCCTGGGCGTCATCGCCGACTACGGACCAGCCTGGGCAACCATCGCCGGGACCTTCCTATTCGGTGCGGTGCACTCAGCGGTTGCCCCTCGGGTGATCTCGGGGCGGCGGGGGTCGCCGCAGTTGAGCATCAGGGCCGACCTGGTGAGTCGCCGCATCCCTCAGGTGGTCCTCGGGTTTCTGGTCGTCATGACCGCCGCCACCGTTGCTATCGCCCTTCTCTTGAACGCCGGCGGCGCACGCCACCCGGCAGCCCTCGCCGGCGGAGTAGTAGCCCTGCTCGTGTTCGCAGGTGGGCCTGCGCTTATGGCGACCCTGCGGGAACGCGCCGAACGAGGCTGAGGTGACCCTCACCGAGGCCCGCTTCGACGAGATCATTCACCCGAGCACCCGGCTGTCCATCGTGGCCCTTCTGGCGTCAACGGACTGGGCGGAATTTGCCTTCGTCCGAGAGCGGCTGGAGATATCCGACTCAGCCCTGTCCAAGCAGTTCACTACTCTCGAAGAAGCCGGGTACATAACCGTAGAACGACTCGTGTCAAATCACCGTCGACGAGTCCGTGTCGCACTCACCGAACAGGGGCGACGCGCCTTCCAGGGACACGTCGCAGCCCTGCAAGCGGTCATCGCCAGCGCCCAACCTACAACCTAGAGCGGGGAGTGCGGGCCGCCGCCTATGCGAGTCGACACACTCGAGCCTCTGTTCCACGTCGGGCGCCGTCAGATCAACCACCAGCGCTGTGACTGAGTCGTGATTAGCGGCTAGCTTCCGGAGTCGGTCTTCTCTGCGGGCGACGGCGATGACGTGATCACCATTGGTTGCTACTCGCTCGGTCAGAAGACGCCCGAATCCCGAAGACGCCCCCGTAATGAGCCACTTTTTCATAATCGTTTCCTTTCCTGCGCCCCGTTAGGGGACGACAACGATCTGCCCCTGGGTTTGGCCTGAGGTCAGATGGAACAGTGTGTCTGCCCCACTCGGATAACGGATATGTCCCGAACCGACACCATTGCCCGACCTCTCACTTAATGTCCGCACTACGAACCCGCCCCAGCCTGAGAAACCACGCCCAACTGCGCGACCAGGTATTCGACGGCGAGGCCGGCCATCGAGCCGTATCTCATCACGGGCGGGTTGACGCGGTGACGCTCGTTGGTCGTGTAGTCGGGCGTCCATTCGCAGATGACTGCCAGCCAGTTGATTGGCGTGGCGCCGGCCTGTGTGAGTCGCGTTTTGGCGTCCTGGTGTGCCTCGGTGCTGATTCCGCCGGAACAGTCGCTGATAAAGAAGACCCGGTATCCCGCCGCCATCGCCGAGACCGCGGTCTGGGCGAGACAGACCTCCGTCCATATGCCAGCGATCAGCAACGTCCGCCGACCGGTCAACTGGACGGCTCCGCGGATGTCCTCCCAGGCGTTGGTCGAGCGTCGATCGATCGGTGCCACCTCTGGGATGACATCGGCAAGTTCCTTGATTGGAGGATCCTTGAGCACGCCGCCCTCCGCGCCAACGGTGGTCAGGATGATCGGAACGTCGAGCGCCCTTGCGCTGGCCGCGATGCCCTTGAGGTTGTTGACGAGCAGTCCGGCGTCGATCGATTTGACCGAGAATGCGACCCACGGCTGATGGTCGATCAGGATCAGGACCGAGTTGTCGATCGTGATTTCGTTCGGGTTGTCCAACACTTCTGTCTCCTTGTCTTGCGGTGTTGCGCGTTGAGGTGCCGCTGGCGACGATCTCATCGAGGGACCGGGTCGCGGCCGGTCCGGCCCTCGGGTCCGTACTCGCCCGACGCGGCGGTCGGCCGGACCGGAGCGGGCGTCGTCGTCGGCGTGAGGAGTTTGATCGCGGCTGCGGCGATGCCGACCGTCACGGCGATGGCGAAGCCGAGGATCGTGACCTTCGGGGTGACGTGGCGCGCCAGGGTTATCCCGGCGCCCACGACAGGCAACGAGATACCCACGTAGGCGGCCAGGAACACACCGGTCAGCGACTCTGCGATGCGTTCGGGCGGGGAGATGCTCATGACCGTTCCGACCGCGCCCTTGAAGATGGCGCCTGAGCCCGCACCGATCACGACGCCTCCGCCGATGAACAAGGCGAGCGATGGCGAGGGCAGCCATATCGCCAAGACCGCGAGTCCGATTCCGATGACGAGCGCCCCTATCCCGGCCTGGAGGTCACGGGTGACCGACCAACCTATGGTCAAAAACTGGGCGACCACAGCCGCCCCGAACATGCCGGCCACGACGGCGCCGGCGAGCCCCAGCGAGGGGTGGTGCAGCGTAACGGCCAGGAAAAGGCCGGCCAGTCCGGCGAACAGACCGTTCGCGGCGAAAGCCACGAACGTGCTCAGAGCCGCGGCGAAGTACCGGCCCCGTTCCGCCGCCGGTATGGACAGAGTCTGCGGGCGGTAGCGGGGGAGTGGCCTTGGGGCCTGGCGGGTCTCCGGAATAAGCGCCACGCCGACCGCACCCAGCACCAGGGCCGCCAGGAACACCAGGTAGGGCACGGTCAGCGGGTACGCGACCCACTGGGCGAGGAGCCCCGCGACCAGCGCCCCCACTGCCAGCCCTCCCACGTTGACGGCCGACGCCGTGAGTTGCGCCTTTGTCGCGGTGGCGCCCGGCCGACCGATAGCGTGCAGCTCGGCCAGGTACACGGTCGCGGTGGAGGCGACGATCCCGATCGAGATCCCGTTGATGAAGCGGGCGACGAGGAGGCCCGCGAGGCTCTTCCAGGCCACGAACACGATCGCGCTGACGATCGAGATACCGACCGCCGGGAGCAGTAGCCGCCGCCGCCCGTACAAATCGGACAGATGCCCGGCGAGGAGCAGCGCCACGATAACGCCGACCGCGTACACCGCGAACGCCACCGTGACCAAGAACAGCGAGAAGTGGTCGCGCTCGCGGTAGAGGCCGTAGAGCGGACTGGGCACGGTCCCCAACGCCATCACCCCCAGAAAGGCGAGCGCCACCACCCAGAATCCCCGTCGGTGGCGTCGACTCCCCACGGAACGACCGGGTTCGGCACCGTTCACTGACTGTTGCGAAGGAGCCGTGGTCATGTCGCGACCTCCGCGACTTCTATGTCGGTGGTGAGGAGGAGCTTTTGGTGAACCTCCCCGTTCTCCAACAGCCGGTGTGCTTCGGCCGCCGAGGACATCGGTAGGGACTGCTGTGATCGCAGGCGCAGTTGCCCGGAGGCGAGGAGCTGCATGCTGATATCGACGGCTTCGGGTGCCCGGTCGGGCGTCGGGGCCGAGAGGCGAACGCCGAGCTCGGTCGCATGCTCATCGGCGAGGGTCATCACCCGGGCAGGACCATTGGCGACGGCGATGGCATCGGGGAGCTCGCCTTTCCCGGCCGCGTCCAGCACGGCGTCCACCGACGGGACGTGGTCCCGTACCCGGTCGGAGAGGCCAGGGCCGTAGGTCACCGGGACGGCTCCGAGGTCGCGTACAAGATGGTGGTCCCGCGGCGCCGCGGCGCCGATGACCTTGATGCCCCGGGAGATGGCGAGCTGGGTGGCGATCATCCCCACCGAGCCGGCCGCGCCGAGAATGAGCAGGGTCTCACCTGGTGAGATCCCTAGCTGCTTCAAGATGCCGACCGCGGCTTCCGCTGACGCAGGTAGGGCGGCAGCATCGTTCCAACGAACGTTGGGCGGCTTGGGGGTCCACGAGGAGGCGAGCGCGTACTCGGCGTAGCCCCCGAGTCCCGGCAGGAGGCTGGCAACTTCGTCCCCTTCTTTGACGCCCGAGACCGACGGGCCCAGGGCGTCGACGACACCGGATGCTTCGAACCCGAGAACTGCGTCGAGGGGAAGTGGGAAGGCGGCCTCGAGGTCGCCACGGCGGATCTTCAGATCGGTGGGACCGACCCCGGCTGCCTTGACGCGGATGCGCACCTGGCCGGGGCCTGGCTCGGGCAGCGGTACGTCGCGCCAGACCAGGACATCTGGGGGTCCGTACGTGGTGAGGACGGCAGCTTTGGGCATGGACGATCTCTCCTCCTGGGGGTGCACGGTTTCGGCGGTGACTTCGAAAGGACCGGTCGATCGATCCAGGTCACCTATTACGTGATATATCCCGCACTTTACGTGATCTGTCACCTAATGTCAAGAGTCAGATTCCCGCCTTCCGGCTCGAGGCGGTGGGCTTGTCTCGTCCCCGAGAGGTGATGCGGCCGTGGCAGCCCCGAATAGGGTCATCGGAGCCGACGAAGACCGATCTCCCCGGATCCGGACCGCAAGCGGTATCTGGATGATCACCCGTGCCGACCGATTGGCGTCTACAATCTGTGATATGTCACGTAAGGGTAGACAAGACCAAGCGGGGTCAAACGTTTGGCTGAGTCGGAGCCAACTGCGTACCTGGCTCGCCTTCATGGGGGTTCAGCAACGGCTCGGGTATGAGATGAACCGCCAGCTCCAAGCAGATAGTGAGCTGTCGCTTGCCGACTACGACGTCCTGAACGCCCTGAGCGGAGTACCCGGCGGATGCCTCCAGGTCAGCGCCCTGGCGGCCCAGATCGGGTGGGAGCGCAGCCGGGTGTCTCATCACACCAAGCGCATGCAAAGCCGCGGTCTGGTGCACTGCGACGTGGCTGCCTCCGATCGACGGGCGACCGAGGTCAGGTTGACTCCCGAAGGGCAGCGAGCCATCGTCGAAGCCGCCCCCGGCCACGTCGACCTAGTCCGGCACCTCTTCTTTGGCGGCCTGCCCAAAGACCTGTCCGCCCCACTGAGCCAGGCGCTCCAAGCCATATACGACCACATCGTCGAACACGGGACCCTGCCCTCGCCGGCAACGAACTCCGATTAGCTGCTGTTCAAACCAGCGGTCCAAACCGCGTCCCGCGTTGCGCTTCATAGCCGTATTCCGGTCGCATGGACGCGACCGTGGGTGGCGGACGTTCCTGGTCGGGTCTGGTGCAGCCGGGCGGGAGCGTGATCATCCGCGCCCGAACACCGCCGGCGATTTCGATCACGCTGACGCCGCTGTCGAGGGCTTGGCTCAGCGCCGAAGAGTGGCTACCGGCGGCGAGCCGGTCATTCGTCCTCCCGCCTGGCCTGTCATGCCCCGCCGGTTACGGCCGTCTCGATGAATGTGTAGAGCGTCCGGATTTGTCCGTCGGCGAAGACCGCGACGTCCATGCCGCTCAGGACCGGAGGAGCTCCGACCGGGCCGCTCTGCCAGCGCAGGCGGCCAAGATCGTGAATCACCTCTGCTGGGCCGAGCACGCTGAACGCGAAGCCAGGAGGGCCCTCAGCGAGGATGCGCCCGACCCGGTCGGAGACGGCCGCCTGGCCGATGCTCTCTCCGTCTGCGTCGTAGAGCGCGCAATCCTCGGCGTACAGTTCGGCGATGGCGCGCCGGCGGCGGCTCGGGTCCCGCTCGCCGAAGACCTCGGACACGTTCCGTTCCATGAGCTGCCCGAGCGTGGTCGCCTCCGCGCTCATGACAGCCACGGCGGCGAGTAGACGCCCATGTCGTGCAGGATCGCCGTCAGGTCGTCGGCCGCCCATTCCTCCGCGATCTTTCCGTCCTGCATGCGGTAGATATCGACGGCTGTCCACTGCACGTGCTTGCCAGTGGGCGCGACGCCGAAAAGGGGGCCGCCGTGGGTGGCGTTGATGACGAAGCGCATCGCGACGAGGTCACCTTGCGCCAGCGCGTCCTCTTCGACCGCGTTGAGTCGCCGCTCAGCTCCACATCAGCCAGTGCACGGTCGAGTATCACCTGCGCAAGGTGTTCCGCAAACTCGGCGTGAACTCGCGAAAGCAGTTTGCGAACCGCCTGCGGGCCCGGCCCAGGCTCGGCAAATAGCCCCCGGTGGCCGGCGCTCCGAATTGCTCACGGGTCTATCGAAGCCTGGTCATGAGCTCAAATGGTTCCGCGCCAAACGCTTCTCTACCTGCCGAACCACGTCGGGTTCTCAGCCCCACGAGCCCGAAGTCAGCGCAGCCTCTTTCTAGCTCCTCGGCTGCCCACCGCTCGATGTGCACGCGGCGCTGAACGTCATCCTCTCTGACCGCCGCGCAGAAGCACACATCGAGGCGAGTCACAACGACGAATCGTTCGGCGACGCGAGGAGCTCGAAACGGCTCAGGCGCTCGCGTAACTCCGGGTCTCCGGCCCTGAAGATCGCCCATAAGGTCCGCCTGTCCCAGTAACCGCCCCACTTCGCATGAGCGCCGGGTCCGCGACTGGGCCATGAACGAGCTGGCCGAGGGACGCGGAGCGGAACCCACCAGGGCCATGGATCTACTCCTGCGCGTGGCCGCCGGCAATGCGGATCGCCTGTCAGGTCGACACTTGTCGGTACATGACGACCTCGACGAGGTCGTGGCCCCCCATCGACGAGGTGCGGGCTCACGACCTCTACATGCTGCGCCCTGAACGCCTGTTGCACGCTGGCTAACGGAGATTTCCAGGCGGTGTGAACCGGAAGACCCCCGGTCCCCGTAACCATATGCCAACGGGCCCGACAGCAGGGAATTGTCCATCCGGTTCGGACCGGTAACACCGCGACGCACCCCCGAAGCCGGGCCCCGCTGATGCTCCGTTGGCCAGCCCGGGCCCTGGGCCGCCCACTTTCCAACAATTTCAGAAAGGAACAGCCACTCACATGTCCACCAACACCCAAACGCCCACCCGGAAACGGCGACCGATGAGCACCTGCTATATCGGGCGGCCCGTCTCCCTCTACATCGATGCCCTGGCCAAGCGCCGGCGCACCCAGGCGGTCCCACAGCCGCGCCCTGTCGAGGCCGCCGGGCAACCGACCGCTTCATAGGCCGTTGTTTCTGAGCGGATGTGAACCGGACACGCCGGGCCAGTCGTAGTCGCCTGGCAATCCAGCCGATACTTCAAAACACGAAAGGAATATCGCAATGTTTACCACAAAGTTGTCCAGGCGCCTCGGCGCCCTCGCCGGAGTGACCGTAGCCGCGGCTGGCATTGGCGTCGGCGCGCTCGCTTTCGCGGGTGGTGCCGGCGCCTCCGTCAAGTACACGTCGTTCGACATGGTCCGTTCGGCCGCCTCGGTCAAAGCGAACTGCCTCCACGGCGCCGAGGCGCATGTGACCATCACGTCGCAGGGTCCCGTGGAAACCATGAAGGTTTGGGCCAGCCATCTACCCAAAAACACGGACTTCGACCTGTTCGTCACCCAGGTGCCCAACGCGCCGTTCGGGGTGTCCTGGTACCAGGGCGACCTCAACACCGACAGTCACGGCAACGGTCACGGCACCTTCGTCGGACGCTTCAGCATCGAGACCTTCGCCGTGGCGCCAGGTGCGGCGCCCGCGCCCGTGGTCTTCCACGGCCCCTTCCCAGATGCCAGCGTAAACCCGCCGTTCAACCCAATCCAGATGTACCACTTGGGCCTCTGGTTCAACTCGCCGAAGGACGCCGCCGCGGCCGGTTGCGCCAACGTGACCACGCCGTTCAACGGTGAACACAACGCCGGCCCTCAGGCCCTCAGTACCCGCAACGCTCCTAACAACTTCGGTCCGCTGCGGAAGATTCACTAAGACCAAGCAACAGTAAGGGGATGGAGGGCGGGTGTCCTCCATCCCCTCACAGACGGATCCGCTGACCGATGATGTGGAGAACCAAGAGGCCCGCCCTACCGGTGCCCCAAGTATCATTACGTGTCACCGTCCCGCAACGATGCCGCCGGCTCGGCGCTGGGAAAATGGGGCGCTAGCACCTCATCCAGGATGGTGGCGGTCATCCTGGAGGAGTGGCTCATCACTCAGTTGTTGGCCGGTTTGCTCCCGACGCAGGGATGAGACCAGGACAACTCTCGACTGAATGGGCGGCGCGATCGCCGCTCGGCGGTACAGACCTTGACGATCGGTTCGCTCGCGGATCGATGGGGCGTCGAGTCGGTCGGGGTTCCCGGTTCATGCCGCGGCGGTGGCTGCGGGCTGGGCTTTGGCCACCCACCGTCGAGTGAGCCGGTAGCTCTCGGCCATGAGCTGAGAACTGCACCGGAAGTCGAGGATATTGTCGGTCGGGCTGGTGGGGGCAGGCATGAGGTGCCCGCAGCGCCCGGGCAACGGCCCACGCGGGGTGAAGAGGTCGGTCCGGATATGGGTGTAGTGGTCAAAGCAGTACGCTGCCGGCAGGATCCGGGCCGGGTAGGTACCAAGGTCGCCGAGCGGCACTTCGAGGTCAACGCCGGTGAAGCCGGGAAGGGCCGCCAGAGCCTTCTCGCTCACCGCCGTGTAGTCGTCCAGCACCTGGGCTGCGCTCAGCGGACGACGGGACTGGACGAACACCTTAGCACCCTCCTCGGTTGGCAGGCTGGTGGCCTCAGGCAGGGCCGATGGGTCAACTACCGCCCAGAACAGCGTCGCCATGTGGGCGACGAGGTCTTTGACCGACCATCCGGGGCATCCGCTCTCAGAGCACCATCCCGTGTCATCCAGACCGGCGCAGATCCGTAGCAGTTCGGCTCGATCGGCTTCCAGCGCATCCGTCGCAGAGTTCATAGCATCACGCTCCTGAGTGACAAAACAATGTCAAGAGCATCGCGGCTGCTCGGGGCGCCGTCGTCATGGGATCCGGTGAATTCAACCAACGCCGCCCCAAAATGCGCGGCCCGAGTGTCCCCGACCTGCGCCGGCGAGGGTGTCCTCAAGTGCCGGTTCGGCTGTGCGTTCTGGCGCCGCCTTCCGAAGCGCTCCTGAATCGGCCAAAGGGCGGATACCCCCGGAATCGGTCGCGACGGCTGTCATGTCGATTGCCACGAGCAATGTCGACTATGTGCAGATGGTAGATATGGCGTTCGCAGCTTCTCTACGAAAATGCTGGGATCCGTCTGCACCCATTCCTCGGCGAGCCGCGTGTCCGCGTCGTAGCGGAACATGTTGATGACCTCCCACGCCACCGGCTTGCCGTGAGGTGCCAGCGGCCCAACCGGCGATTGCGTGAAGTCGCCGGTGAATACGCCCGAGAACGAGGTACGCGCCGCGAGTGGGGTCCCTAGATGATGATCTGCTCGCGCACGTGCCGAAGGCCCGTGAACGCGACGCGGAGGGAAGCGAAGTAGCCGCGCACGAGCTGATACCGAACGTCGCCCGTGACGATCCGCGACGGTGTCCCCGAACGTCACCAGAAGGACGTCCGGTACGCCAGGATGCACGGCTCATCCAGCAGAGCGACAGACGAGGTCTTGTGCCCGTGATCGTTCTGTGCAATCCTACAACCAGATGGTTGTAGATCAGGTGTCCGGCGCGGACGTCGACCGCATCTTCCACGCTCTGGCCGACGGCACGCGGCGCGACATCCTCGCCCACGCATTCGGGACCAAGTGCAGCGTCTCGGCGTTGGCGAAGCGCTACCCGATGAGCTTCGCCGCGGTGCAGAAGCACGTCGCCGTGCTCGCAGAGGCCGGGCTCGTCACCAAGGAGCGCCGGGGCGCGAGCAGCTGGTGCGCACCGACGTCGACACCGTCGGGAGGGCCCGGGCGCTGCTGGACGGCCTCGAGGGGCTGTGGCGGGCGCGGATGGACCGGATCGACGACCTCTTGGCCACCGAGAAGCGAACCACTGGAGACGACAGATGAGCGTTACGAGCGTCGAGAAGGACCCCGAAGCCCTGACCATGACGGTCACCGCCGATCTCGATGCCACGGTCGAACGGGCGTGGCAGCTGTGGGCCGATCCCCGCCAGTTCGAGCAGTGGTGGGGTCCCCCGGGCTACCCGGTGACCGTCGTCGACCACGATCTGCGCGCCGGCGGGCGGATCACCTTCTTCATGACCGGACCCGAGGGCGACCGCCATAACAGCACCTGGGAGGTCATCGCCGCCGCCCCGCCCCGCCGCCTCGAGCTGCGGGATGCCGACGTCGACGACGACGGCCGCCCGAACGACGGGAACGCGATGACGGCACTGATCATCACCATCGACGAGCGCGACGGCGGGGGAGCTGCGATGGCGATCCGGATCCACTTCGACTCGCGGGCAGGCATGGAGCAGGTGCTCGCCAGCGGCGTCGAGGAGGGCATGCGCACCGTCTTCTCGCAGATCGACGCCGTCCTCGCCGGCACGCCTGCGTGACCGGCTGACGCGGTGGGCCGGACGCGAACCGGCCGCCGCGGGCATCCCGGACTGCCCCACAACGCGCGAGGCGAAACCTATCCGGGACGCCCAGATCGCCGGGAGCGGGATCGTTATCAGGCGCTCCTCCGAACGTGATCGGCGAGGCTCCCGAATATGTCGCTGAACTCCTCGCAGGCGGTCCAGCCTTTGGGGGGTGTCGGCGATGATTCTGACTATCGCCGCCCGTCAGCCCTTACCGTTACGCCATCGAGTCGATCAAGAGGGATTCGCCATGCCCCGCACCCGCGTCCACAACCTGAACATCTCTCTCGATGGCTACGCTGCCGGCGATCACGTGACCTTCGACGCCCCGATCGGCGGTGCCGAGCGGCTCTTTGGCTGGTTCGACGGCCGGGCCATTCATGGGGTCGACAAGGTGGATGCGCCCTTCACGCTCGATCGCGCCCTGACCAGCATGTGGGGCCAGGGCATCGGCGCCGAGATCATGGGGCGCCGCAAGTTCGGACCGCAGGTGGGCCCTTGGCCCGACGACGGGTGGCAGGGTTGGTGGGGTGACGAACCGCCATTCCAAACGCCCGTATTCGTCTTGAGTCACCACCCCCATCCAACGATTGACTTCCCCAACGGTACGAGCTTCCGGTTCGTGGGCGGAACTCCCCACGAGGTGCTTCGCCTAGCCGAGGAGGCCGCGGACGGCCGCGACGTCCGCATCGGCGGCGGCCCCTCGACGGTGCGTCAGTTTCTTAAGGCCGACCTGATCGACTTCATGCACGTGGTGGTCGTGCCGATCACTCTTGGGCGCGGCGTATCGCTGTGGGAAGGATCAGACGGCGTCGAAGAACGCTTCACGGTCGAGTCGGTTTCTTCAGGGAGTGGCCTCATTCATCAGCTCTGGAACAAGAACCACCTCATCTGAGCCGAAAGTCCACTGTCCGTCCGGCGGGCGCTACGCTGCGGGTGCTGCTGATACAGCTGGCGGGGGCCCGCCGCAGGCATTTCAGCCGAATCGATCAAGGGAGATTCTCATGGCGGATAAAGACCAACTGCATGTATATTCCGCTTCGTTCAGCAGCGTCACGGATGCGGAGCAAGCTCTGGACACCATCGAGCAGCTCTACAAGAACGGGGCGGTCGGAACCCTGGACGCGGCCGTGATCGATAAGAAAAACGGCAGGCCCCATGTGGTTAAGCGCCTGGACCAGCCCCGTATTCGCGTGATCCCCGAATTGTTCGGGGGCGGAACTTTGCCCCGCAAAGAGGTTCACGAGGCAGCAGAGGAACTTACCGCTAACCAGGCAGGGCTCCTTGTGGTCAGCGGCGAGCCCGTCGCCGAGAAGGCACTGGACAACGCCCTCGCCGGAGCCGCCAAGGTCGTCAAACACAAGGTGGACGGTACGATCGACCAGATCACCAACGAGCTTCAGGAAGCGCTCAAACACTGACCGTGTCGCGCCGTTACTGGCCGCGGAGTTAGGCGAACGCGCCGCCGACAGGGTTGGTGGCACTAGCCGATTTCGAGGGCACGTCCCGTGACGGGATGCGGAGGCACGGACTGCTCTCCCACCACACGCCGTCACCGTCAACGGCACGTCCGGTGGTTCTCGACCAGTCCCGCGCAGAGCGTCGAGTTTCGTGGCGCTTCAGTCCCCGCTGGTGGCGAAGTACTGGCCGTAGGCAGTGTCAGAGAAATGCTCGCCGATGAGCCTGGCCAAGTGGAGCAGTGTGTTGCGAGGCCGGTAGTTGGCGACTATGTGCTGCGCCTGCCCGGCCTCGTTGCGAGTGACGAGGACGACATTGCCGATCCGCTCGCCACGGACCCAGGCGGTGTAGTCCTCGAGGAATCCGTTCCCGCCGTAGGGGCCGGCGAAGTTGAACTCTTGGCGGTCATAGAGCGTGCGGATGAACGGCACGATTGCACGGACAGCCTCCGCACCCTCGGCGACACCGTTCATCGCCGAGCCTTCCAGGGTGACGTCGTCGGCCAGGTTGTTCAACCAGACAGGGTGATAGTCGGCGGCTGGAACGGGCTGGCCGTTGAAATCGACCAGCATCTTGTGCTCGATGGACATCGAGGGATCCTCCTCTGTTCGGAACGCAGCCATGCCGGGGCACGGCCCGTGGTGGAAGCGGTTGCCGGCCGGTTGGAGAAGCCGCTGACCGCTGCTGGTCCGAGTCCACTGGTGGTCCAAGTCACGTGATCTCCCGGTCAGTGGCCCCGCTACAGGTTAAGTGACATGCTTCCGGGTCGGGACGACTCAAAGGAGGAAAGTATGAGCAACGGTGTGAGCGGTGCCTCGAACGAGACCCCTCTGGCGGGGACGATTGACATGAAGCTCGAAGTAGTGACGCTCCCCGTCTCCGACGTCGATCGGGCCAAGCGCTTCTACCAGAGCCTGGGCTGGCGCACCGACGCCGACATCGTGCGCGGTGACGCTCTTCGGGTGGTCCAACTGACGCCCCCTCATTCGTCTTGTTCGGTGGCGTTCGGCAAAGGCCTCACTACGGCCGAGCCGGGCTCCGCACGGCGCTTGCTGCTCGTCGTGAGCGACATCGACGCGGCGCGTGCCGATCTCATTGTCCGCGGCGTCGAGGTCAGCGAGGTCTACCACTTGGCCGGCGGGCGAGTTCCCGGGCCGGACCCCGAAGGTCGCTCCTACCAAACGTATGCCTCGTTCAACGACCCAGACGGCAACGAATGGCAACTTCAGGAGATCACCACGCGGCTTCCCGGCCGGGAGTGGGAAGACTGACCGACACAGTTGGTCTCTCCACGGCGCCCGCTTACCGAAGAGGCGTTCTGTCCGCGATGGGCGCCGCGCTCGCCACGTCTTTATCGTCGGGATAAGGGCGCACTATCACCCGATAACCCTTCCGGCGCACCTCGGCGGCCAGCGTCTCGGCCTCCGGACGCTCCGCCATGATGACCAGTACGCCCTCCGGGTCGTACCGACCTTCCAATGACACGGCCCAAGCCACCCAACCACGCTACCAAACGTTAACCGGGCGGCTACCCAGCCGACACCTGCGAGCGGGTCAGGCCCGGGTTGCGCCTTTCAAGGCGTGCGACGGCCAGTCGTGTCGAGCCGAAGGTCAAGGGCCATACGGGCCTGTTGGGCGATCGCGGGATAGTTCTCCTCCAGCCAGGCCCACAGTTCGGCGACCTGTGCGGTCGCCTCGAACGTGTGGTTTTCTGACGGCAGACCAGTCACCGTCAGCAGACTAGTCACGACATTGGGTGGGTCTGGAGAGCAGTCACCGTCTGAGTTCGGTCCAAGCGGAGGGCGAGACGCATCGTTCTGACCCTGTTTCCGGAGTTTTTAGGGACGGAAGTACCCTCAGCGCATGACGGCTAGTGCCGAAGGGAGGGTTCCTAAAGGTGCTGCGCTCCGACCTCCCAGAACGTCATTTGGCCTTCTGCGATGGCGTAGGGCGCGTAACTCTCCGCGCTGCCCCTTTCGCTACTCGTCAGTGCCAGCCCCGGCGGCGCGGTCTTCTGCGGTGAGTTCCTGCTTGGGGATGTCGAGCTCCGTCATCGCCGCTTCGAGATCCTCGTCCTCAAGCTCCTCGGGTGGAACGCCAGTGTGCTCTTCGATCTCCCTGGCGTGGCGTTCTGACATCTTGTGAGCCCCGAACGCGATCATCCCGCCAGCGAGCACAATACGGCGTCTCGCTCGCCTCCGTCGACGACGAATCACCCTCCGTGGCCTCAACCCCATGTCCGCTCCTCCTGTTCGGCACCCCGTGCGATTTGCTGCCGGCGGGACGGTACGCCGCCATCCCAACCGTAGATGGAGGCGAGCGTCCCGAACCACGATGGCACAACTTGGCGAGATCGGCAACGAAGTGAGGTTGACGGGTCGAATCCCCGGGTCGCCCTTTCATGCGACCGAGCGCCAAGGGCGGCCCGCCTAGCTCGGGTCTGTTCATCGCCAGGCCGACACCATCGACGCCAGCCTGCCAGAGCCATGAGGCTCGGGCCCGAATATGTTACGTGGAACACGGTGATCCACCGGCAGGAGAGCCTTCCGCTTCCGCCTAACGATCTCGGACTGGGCGGCGCAGCTGATCAGGCGGCGGGCGGCTCGTCGGCGTCGGAGAGCTACACGTAATGAACAGCGCGGCAGGAGTCAAGGCGCCGAAACGTAACGGCTCGTATCGTCAGAACGACACAGTCCCGCTCTCCGCGAACTTGTCCACACCGTGCGCGGGCAGCGGTGAGTGGTGCTCGGGGGTCTTGATCCGGGACTACCGGGCGTCGGATGTCGCCTCGACGGCCTGAAGAATGAGCTGGGTTGCGGCCTCGGGCTGGGACACGAACGAGACGTGCGAAGCCGGCACCTCCACGATCGTGGCGTTGGCACGTTCGGCCATGAACCGCTGGAGGGTTGGCGGGATCGCCTTGTCTTCGGTCCCGAGCAGGTACCAGCAGGGGAGCGTCTTCCAGGCGAGCGGGCCTGAGGGCGCGGCGGCGAACGCAGCGGCGGCGTAGGGCCGCTGGGCCGCGGCCATTACCGCGGCGGTCTCGGGGTCGACGTCGGCGGCGAAGGCCTCGCGGAACGCCTCCGGGGCGAGGAAGAGGTCGGTGCCCTCGCTCCCATCCGGCCCGGTGTATGGCACGGGCCGGATGGAGGGTCCTACGAGGCTGCCTTCGAATCGCTCGAGGAGTTGCTCCTGGGTTTCCCCCTCGTCGCACATCCAGCCGTTGAAGTAGACCAGCGCTTGGACCTGGTCTTTGCCGCTCGCGGCCATGGAGATGACATTGCCGCCGTAGGAGTGCCCTACCAGCACGATCGGACCGCTCAGGCTTCGCAGGAACTCGGCCAGGTAGGTCGAGTCGGCAGCGAGATCGCGAAGCGGGTTGGCGAAGCCGATGGCACGGAAGCCTTGGCGTTCCAAGGCGCGGATCTCGGCGTCGAAGCCGGTGGCGTCGGCCCAGGCGCCGTGGACGAGGACGATAGTCGGGCTCTCAGCAGCCATCGTAAATCGCTCCTTTGTGAAGGATCTGCCCGGGACCGCGACTGTACCCCCGGCCAGTCCGGCCTTTGGCGAGGACCACGTCACGTCGACGGTCTTCATCGCGGCAAGGGCGATCAGTTTCTAGTTGCGCGTCGGCGGGTACTCAGTCGTCCGTAGCACCGCAGCTCCTGCATGGTCGCCACCTGGACCCCTGTGACCGATCCCGGACCAGCTCGTTACTGGGCCACCGGGTGGTGGCGGCAATCCGCCGGCGAAGATCAACTAGGTCCACTTCCTCCAAATGGATCTCGAAGGAGCGGACGGGATCACCGGTCACCACCGCGATAGCGCTCATACCTGTTTTTGCTGAACAGCTGGCGAATTCCGCCACGAAATGCCACCCAAGTTGGCGACCTGCGGGTTGGTCTCCCTGGGCAGGTCGGGTTAACGGTCAGCAGCACGGGCGTGAAGTTCTTGCTCTCGTTAGGACGCGACATAACGTGGCGTCCCTTAAGCGTCGTTCGCCGTTTTATCACCGGGGGACGAGGAGGTGGTGTGGAGGTGGTGTGTCGTTTGTGTGTAGACACGTCAGATCTGTGAGCTGGACCGCGTGCGCCAAGGCACTTGGTTCGCCTCAATGGTGGCAGAGCAATGAGAAGCGGTGCGTCGACCGATGGCATGGCTGACCGATGGTGCAACAGCATTCGCTCGTCTCCAACTAAGGACCTGGTGAGGACCGCTCAGACCCAATGCTTTGCCCGAGTAGAGGGTCGCGGCCGCTGCGAACTCTCCTGGGCCACTTCGTCTCCGCGGACTCCGTACCGGTCAGGCGGTCAGGCGGGATCGTCGAGGTGCCGGCCGGCGTGGCGAATCCCGAAGGCCAACATGATTTGCGTGATCCCCCTGAAAAGGGCCATGAATCCCACGAAAAACAGGATCAGGTAGGCCCGTTGGCGCAAGGCATACACCCGGTCGGATCCCGACACCCAGAAGGCCAGCAGAATGAGCAGGATGCCGACAATCAGGTTGATCCACCAGAACGGATTCATGGCCCGCGACGCGATAGATCGGGCGATCTCGAAAGAACCGTACAGGATGAGGACCAGACCCAAAACGGAGGCCAGCGCGAAAAACGTGTTAACCGGCCGGATGAGCCCCCACAGCCCGCCCAGCAGGAAAATGACAGCCATGATGATGTGCCAGACCTTCCACCCGCCGGGCACGAAGGCGGCCACGGCAGCCTCGTTGACACCGGCGGCAATGAGGATAATGCCGATGAGCACGCCGACGGTGGTGACGGACGTCTGGTTAAGTTCGAAGCACCAACCAGGCCACGATCAGCCAGGCTACGCCGGTGAGTCAGGAGAATCCACCAGTAGCGGGCCCCCTGGCGCAACAGGGTACGCGACCTCGGTATCCATGACGCCCCTCTCCTTCGTTGATGTTGAATCTCTAGATAGAACGTACGTCGCGCCGGCGAAGCGATCAACCGGTAGCTGTTCGAGTCTTCGGCCCGTCAACAGTATGAGCGACAGCCGCATTCGCCAAGACGGATGCTTCACACCTTGCTAAGGTGCCTTACAGCCCGGCCGACCACGAGACAGGTCGATTGTGCCCATCGACGAAGTGAGGTTGTTGCGATCTCGTTGACTAAAGCCGCAACAGCAGTATAAGCGCCGTTATGGCCGTCCCCGGTTGACAACCGAGTCCAGTAAATGGGGTGACCGCTATGGCGACCCAGATGGCGAGTCGCCGGTGATAGCATTCGTTGAAGCCTCGCCGGATGCGCTCGGCTACGTCGGGATAGCTAGTGATCAGTCAATCGAGGGTGATATCGTTGACGACGTCCCAGACCCCGGGCGCCCGCCCGACGGTGTGGTGGGCCGCCTGGAGCTGGAAATGGTGCCGGACTTCTCCGGTGAGAGCAACCCAGCCGTCTGTGACGATGACCTGGACCGAACCGTGGGGGACCATCCGGTCGCAGTCGAGTGCCTCCTGAGCGGCCGTCGCCACGTCGAGGTCGGCGATCGCGTCCCCGACGAGGCCGACCACCAATTGATTGTCGACGGCCTCGACCCCCATGGCGTAGCGGGCGTCGCGGATGGCGAACTCCTTCTCCGGGAAGCTGTCCACCGCGCCGCTCAAAGTGACGCGCCCATCATCGACCGTGACGATGATCCGGCTGTCATTGAGCTTGGGGTCGTAGTCCAGCGATTCTCGGATGTCGGACTCGACCAAGTTGTTTGGCCTGTGCATCGTAACTCCTCTCTAGCGCAGAGCTTTGGACCATGATGCGTCCTGGCACTGCCCCCTGCCTACGGGAACCGTAGATATCCGTCCCCACGGCTAAAGAGAAATCGCGGGACCTCGGAGTCTTGCGGGGCTGCCGACGTCTGGATCTCGCTCCCTCGAGACAGCTCCTTCGGCTGTCGTGATCGGGGGCGTCGGGAAAATCAGGTCTTAGGTGCCTGGAACCGTTTGGCCCGGGACGCGATTGGTAGTCCGTGGAAGGACCTCGCTGCTACCCAGCCGCCCGGTGGTAGCACATTTCCCACAAGGTCGTCCTAGTGCAGCTGTTCTATAGCGTCGAGATCGGCTTTGGCCGCATCGACGCTGTCGTAGACGGCGAGATCTCGCTCCTTGGCTATCAGAGACCTCTTGCCGGAGTGTCAGCTTCCCGGAACTAGTTTGAGCCGACGAACCTGACCACAGTGAGCTCGATGATCGGCCGCCCGCCTGTATGGGTGACCGAGGGGCCACACCGATTCGCCCATGCGTACTGCTAGCTCGGCTCTTCGAGGGTTCCAGTCGCTAACGATGCGGCAAGCGGTTCAGTCCGGCCCCGACCAAGGTGGGAACCGCCGGCTACACCAGGATGACCGTCGCCTAGCGGTTTCGGGGGTCCAGTTGGCCCGGCGGACACCCAGAGGACTTCGAGGACTTTCAGGAGCGCAACGGCGCTCAGGACTGGATGAAGGCCAGCAGGTCGGCGTTGATGGTCTCGGCTTGGGTGGTCGGCATCCCGTGGGGGAACCCGGGGTAGGTTTTCAAAGTCCCGTTCTGTACCAGCTTGGCGGTCAAGGGTCCGGAGTCGGCGTAGGGGACGATCTGGTCGTCGTCTCCGTGCATGACAAGGACTGGGACAGAGATTTTCTTTGAGATCCTCGGTGAAGTCGGTCTGGGAGAAGGCCACGATGCCGTCGTAGTGGGCCTTGGCTCCCCCATCATCCCCTGCCGCCACCAGTTCTCGATGATCGCTTCGGAGGCCTTGACCCCGGGGCCGACACCGCCGGGACCTGCCGCGACACCGCCGCCTACGTGGCCCTCTTCGCCGACGACGGGATCCCCGACGGGGAAAAGGGCGAGCACCGCGGCCGCCAAGCGCTCGCCGACGCGGTCGGCCCGGTGTGGGCGCCAGAAGGCGGCGCCAGCGTTCATCTCACCCTCAACGCCGTGATCGACCGGCCCCGGGCCGGCCCAGCCAGGCCACCGCCACCTCGACCCTGCTCATCCTCGACCCCGGACCACCCCTAGCGGTGCGCAGCGTGTCCACCATCGTCCAACAGGGTCGTGCGCCCTCATTCCCCGATCTTGGTTCCAGGCGGCAGGGCCATCACGGACCTACTCCGAACGTCGGTCCGCATCCAGCGCTTCGAGCCAACTAGCCTACCCGGCTGCACGGGTATTTCTCACGGACGTTCGCCGCGAAGTACACCCCCAGGGAGCGAGCACTCATGAGTTGCTCAAATGCCCATGCGGGTACGGCGTAGTAATCGTACACAGTGCCATCCTGGAACTGGATCGTCAAGCGAGCGGTGACAGGGTCGTACCCAACAGCAGCGAGACTCGACGAGCGAACCGGGGTTAGTCTCTTCGAGCCCACGTCCGAGAGCTTAACGAACGTGCTTGCGGCCGCTATCGACGGTAACCGTCACTGGCTCCATCAATGATGTGTGATCGCGGGTTGTCCCTTCCGCCGACGAGGTGACCCTGAAGACCCATGATGGACAGGAGGTCCCGCCTGTGCCGGGTCAGCAGCGGTTCGAGTTCAACGGCGATCGGAGATTCACCACTCAGTCTGCCGGAAATGCAACGATGTGGTCTGTGGGACAGGACGACTACCTAAGCATAGATACGGACTCAGCCCTTCCCATAGAGACCGTGGCTAGTGGGTTACTCATCCGAGGGCGAGCCGAGGATGCCCTCGGGCTTCTTCCCGCCCAGTCCATTCGCACGGTGGTCACGTCACCCCCGTACTGGTCGCTCCGTGACTACTCGGCAACTGAGCAGATCGGCCGCAATGACGCTTTGGGCGATTATGTGAAGAGTGTCGTCACGGCCTTCGATGAGATCCGTCGCGTTCTAACTGACGATGGGACCGTATGGCTCAACGTCGGTGATTCCTACACGTCGGGTAACCGTCGCTACCGTGCGCCCGACAAGAAGAACCGGGCTCGTGCGATGGCAGTCCGACCGACGACGCCAAGTGGGCTCAAGCCGAAGGATTTGATCGGAGTCCCTTGGCGGCTTGCCTTCGCCTTGCAAGACGCTGGCTGGTGGGTCCGCTCAGAAGTCATCTGGCACAAGCCAAACGCCCATCCAGAATCCGTACGAGACCGACCGACAAAGGCGCATGAGACGCTGTTCCTGCTGTCGAAGAGCCAGGATTACTACTACGACCTCGACGCTGTGAAAGGACCAAACGGCCGGCGCCTCCGCACTGTGTGGGATATCTCGACGGAACCGCGACGCCGTGATGGCACCGGCACTGACGACCACCCAGCACCCATGCCCCTGACCCTGGCGAAGCGCTGTATCGCGATCAGCAGTCAGCCCGGCGACTTGATCCTCGACCCTTACGCGGGCTCAGGTACGACCATCGTGGCTGCTGCCCGCTCGGGGCGTAGTGGGTCGGCATCGACGTAAGCGCCGATTTCATCGGGCTCATAGAACGGCGGATCGCCGGAGCGTGAGCGACAGCGACGAACTGAAGGCGAAGATCGATCGGCTGTCTCCGGTTGGCGTTCGGTTCGTCGCTCGGTTCATCGATTCGCTCGGGAACCCTCCAGTTGCAACGCCTGGGGTTTCGTGGCTGAACGTGGATCCCGCCTGGGTGGAGTATTTCGGATTGGTCATTTCCAGTCACCACGGCACGACGACGGAGCCGCTGAAGACCGAAGGTTTCGAGGTTGGGTTCCGTAATGCGTGCGAGGCGTTCGACTGGCAGTTGTCGCCACCCGGCTCGGCCACCCAACGGTTCGTTGATCTGACCGTCACGCCTGCGGGTGGGGTTACTCGCCACTTATCACTGAAGACCACATCGGCGAAACGGTTGTCTGAATCAACATTACATATATCTAAACTCACTGAAGCCGCGTGGGTTCAGGACATGCGATCAGCCGCGCAGCGGCGTTCACGGACCTTGGAGCTCTTCCGTTCGTACCGGGCGGCGGTGGATGCGATCGTCATGTTGCGAGCCTTCGTCAGCGAAGACGGGCGACTCCCGAGCCGTTACCAACTGGTTGAGATCCCCAGTGACATCTTCGAGCCGTTAGAGACAGCTCCTCTAGCCGCCTTCGCAGCGGACGGCCCGACGATCGATTGCCCATACCGCGGCCACCCGCGTGCCGCGCGGGTTTCACTCGATCGATCAGATGCCAAAATCACGGTCAAGCAGATTCAACTGTCCGTTTGCACCGTCCATGCCGTGTGGGTGCCGAGCTGAAAACGGAATGTAGGTCGCTGGTGTGAAACGGCGTCGCGACAGATGGCGAAAATTGACCGCACCATAGAGTCGCTTCTGAGGCACTGGAGCCGCCGGGACACCCCAAACGGCCGGGTTTCGAACGGTTCCTGGTGGGCTTCGACACTCCGCGAAAGACACCACCCCTACGCCAGATGATATCCGTGACCTCGCTCTGACCCGATCTTCGGAGGGCGCGTCGACCTGAGGTCATAGAGGCAGCGTTGAAACTCGTGCCGCCACTTGAACTGATGCCAGGAGCAGCCCAGGGGCCATCGACTTGACCATCGCCGAGCGGACCCAGGGCCGATCTCAGGGCCGCCGATGGGAGCCGGCTCGACCGGCACGGCGCCGCCCGGATCGTCCGCCGGGTTGCTCGTCGGGCAGGGATCACCAAACTTCCACAGCAGAGACCGCAACCCTTTGGCGGAGTCATACTGATCGGGTGTCCGACGCAACGCATCACAGCGGTAGCGCACTTCTCCTCATCGACTTCCAGGAGGACTTTCTCGACCCCAGGGGGCGAATGCCGGTCGACCAGGGTCAGGTCCAACCCATGATCGAGGCGGCTCAGCGGGCGGTTGACGAAGCGCAAAGTAGGGGGGACCTTATCGTGAAGATCGGCAACGAGTTCCGACCGAGCGACCTGATCGGCAATGTTTTTCGTCATCACGCGGCGGTTGAAGGCGGCCCCCGGGGCGGCTTGGGATGGCCGCATCGATCCACCTGGAGCGTCGTATGCCCCCAAGTGGAAGTCGGATGCTTTTTGCAACCCCGATCTGGTCACTTTGTTGGAGGGGGCTCACGTGTGCCGAGTACGGCTGGCTGGTCTCTACGCCAAGGCCTGCGTCAGTGCCACAGCTAAGGGTGCCCGCAAGCGGGGCCTGTCGGTCCAGGTGATAGGTGATGCGACAGCGTGCAGCAGCGACAAGTCCCGGCGGAACGCGCTTGAGAATCTTCGGCGTAGCGGAATAGAGGTCGTCTGAACACCGGTCCAAGGTCCCGGTACACCACTCTGGATGGGAGGTGATCGGACAACGTCAGATCACACTTCTGAGTATCCCAGCCGCTCTGATCGCCGAATACGTACCGAGGAGTCCATCGCTTGACGTCACTTCACCGCGCTACGGAGGCGAGAACGACCCGGTTGCAGATCGAAGAATATCGTCTTCGGTCGCCACCTACGGACTGGCCAGTAGCCGCTCGCCCGCCACTGGACATCAGATCGAGCTGATAGCGCCGCCGTCGACCGGGATCATCGCTCCGGTGATGTAGGACGCGGCCGGCGACAGCAAGAAGGCGGCGGCTCGGCCGAACTCTTCGGGCTCGCCATATCTCCGCAACGGGATCCTCTCGGAGAGGCGGGCCCGCACTTCATCGGGATCGCCACGTAGGGCATCAAGTTCACGGACTCTGTCGGTGGCGATCCGGACTGGCAGCAGTCCGTTGACTCGGATCCCATCTGGGCCGACTTCGCCGGCGAGCGTCTTGACCACGCCCGCCAGGCCGGGGAACAGACCGTTGGAGATGGCGAGGTCCGCGAGAGGCACACGCACCGACGAGGCGAGGACGAACACGATCGAGAGGCCCGCCCCGGCCACGGGGCCACCAACACCACCGCCAGCGCGGCTGCTTCCATCTGCTGCCAGCGTCCGGGCCAGCCGGACGGCGCCGAGGAAGACACTCTCGAACGCCGACCGCCATGCTTCGTCTGTCGTCGTCGCGACGGTCCCAGGCGGCGATCCGCCCACGCTGATCAGCGCACCGTCCAGGCCCCCGAAACGATCCTTGGCCACCGCAACCAGCCGATCTGGAGTTCGGGGGTCGGCGTTGTCCGCGACGACCCAGGCGACCGCGGCCGCCGACGCGGAGTCCTGTGTCAGGCGCGCCGCGGCCGACGCCGCCGTGGCCTCGTGTGGAGCGCTGAGCAACACTCGGGCCTCCTCGGCGACTAGTACTTCGGCGGCAGCGAACCCAAGCCCGCGGCTACCGCCGGTCACCAAGTACACCCTGTCGCGGAGTCCGAGATCCACGAGGCCATTCTGCCCGAAGCGCATGCCCGGATCGCAACGCCAAGGAGCCCGAGTCACGTTGAGCCGCTTAGCGTTGGGGCCTTGCACGTACTGGGACAGTACGGGCGCAACAGCCTCTTCCCTGGGGGTCAACTGACCAAGCACACAGAATGCCAGTGCCTCCGATTACGCAGTCGCGTCAGCCATCGTCAAGTATTCGGCGTTATCTACCTTTTTGCCCGGTCTCCGGGGATCGTTCCAGCGAGGCCATAACGGGCCGAGCCGGCGGCAGGGCCGCGCTGACGATCGGCGTGCACGATATGGGGCACCTCGGCCGCGAGGGCAACCCCATGAGCAGTGCTCGGGATCCGTCGTTCCGGGCGGCCCAGACGGCCGTAGCCGCCAGAGCGGCTCGCGACGCAGGAGAGGAGACCACCTTCTCCAAAGGTGTACCGCCATGCGACGCTCCGTTGGCCCGACCTGAACGCAGAGGTGAAGCTGAGCGTGTACACGGACGTGCTCGAAACGGCGTCGCAGGTATACCTGTGGTTTTCGGTGCGACGGTCCGGCGGGACCGAAATCCTGTGGTCAATTGCCGTTGTATCGGACCTGAAGTAGTTACCGCTACCGGCGAGGTCTACTCGGCCGATGATAGCGGTCGAGTCATGGATCACCTCTTTGATCGGGGTCCGGAGATGATCTGAACGTGGATGGGTCCGGTGTCGATAACCCGGTGTCGCGCCAAGAGCGACCATGGGTCCCAGTTGTGTGCGAGCTTCTCCATGACGTCGCTGAGGTCGAGGTCGGGATTCACCCAGTCTCGTTGCTGCAGCTCCGCCCAGACCCGTTGCGCTTCCTCCTCCACGCCTCCAAGCATGACGCAGAACACCAGCGCATCCAGTTCCTGTGTGGCCGCAACAATCGCGACCGAGTTGATGTCATGAAGAAGCGCAGCGCCGCTTCTGCGTGATCCAGTTCGGGGTGCGAGCTGGGGCGCCGAGCTGTGCGAGAGGTCCCCGAATGACCAAGTCTGCTGAGAACCGCCAGGGTTCCTCCCGTCGACGGGGGCCGGGTGTGCGAGGCACACTCGGGGTTTCCACACCAACCCGCAAAGGACGGAAGGAGACCCTGGTGGAACGCGAACCACAGTATGTCGGTATTGATTTGCATCGGCGCCGGTCGGTGATCGTTCGAATGAGCGACGCCGGCGAGGTGCTGGGTGTGTCGAAGATCGATAACGATCCGCTGGCTCTGGCCGTGGCTGTCGCCGAGGCCGGCCCCAACCCGGAAGTGGCCTTGGAAGCTACTTATGGATGGGTGCGCCACGAGGCGCCATATGACCGGGTGGGGTGTAAGGACCCACCTGCGGCCTGTCGCAGCAGGCCGCTGAAGCTGAGGCAGCCTGACCCCTGGGACGTGGGGGAGGGTGGGAGCAGCCCTTACAACGCCGGGGTGGACCAGCACCGCCAGATGGTCCGGGTTCGGCAAGCGAGACGGAGAGGTGTACGAATGCAGAAACCAGTGGTGGAACCCCCTCAAGAAGTGGACCGGCTCGAACCTGGTGGATCGGCCGGGATGGCAGTGCGCCGCGACCCCTTACAACCGGGGGGACCGGCCTCGGCGTCTGGCGCCGGGGGCCACGGTGAAGTGCCTGCGGCGTAGCTGTGGACAGGCCTGCAGGGGAAAAGCTGGGCACCGATCCCGTCGACCGGTCTGTGGTGAACGTGGGAACCGTCTTCGGGTCGCCTACCTGCCGGCCAGCCAGGTTGGCAGCGGCAAGGCACGTCGTCTGCTGATGGCCCGGAGATGGGGCGGAGGGTCCGTAGTAGTCCGAGGCCGGGAAAGCCGGCCGCATGGCGAAGGGACCCAGCGAGTTCGCAAGGAGGTACTGGAATGTCAGGAGGTCGCCGGTGAATACCGACGCGCCGTGGCCCGACCTCGATGAGGCCGAGTGGCGGGTACTGAAAATCCAGACCAAGTTGCATCAATGGGCTATCGACGATCCTGATCGTCGGTTCGATGACCTGTTCAACCTTGTCTGCGATCCCGCCTTCCTTGTGGTGGCGTGGGATCGGGTTCATAAGAACCGTGGGGCACGGTCGGCCGGGGTTGATGGGGTGGCACCCCGCTCCATCATCTTCGGCAAGGAGGTGTTTCTCACCGAGCTGCGAGATGATCTCAAGGCTCGGCGGTTCGCCCCCTTGCCCGTGCGGGAGAAGCTGATACCGAAGAAAGGAGGCAAATTCAGGGGATTGGGTATCCCCACCGCACGCGACAGAACTGTGCAAGCCGCCATGAAACTGGTGCTGGAGCCGATCTTCGAGGCGGACTTCAAGCCGTGTAGCTACGGCTTCCGCCCGAGGCGCCGAGCCCAGGACGCCATCGAGGAGATCTTCTTCTACACCACCCACTCCTACGAGTGGGTGCTGGAAGGAGACATCAAATCGTGCTTCGACGAAATCTCGCATGTCGGCCTCATGGACCGGCTGCGGAACCGGATCGGGGACAAGCGTGTCCTGGCCTTGGTGAAAGCGTTCCTCAAAGCCGGGATCCTCGGAGAGGACCAGGTCAAAGGGACACGGTCACCGGCATTCCCCAGGGTGGGATTCTCTCACCCGTGCTGGCTAACGTCGCCCTGTCGGTGCTCGACGAGCACTTCATGGGGCGATGGGAGTAAGCGGGGACCGCCCACAAGCGCAGGCAGAGGCGGCTCAAGGGGCTGGCCAACTACCGGATCGTCCGCTACGCGGACGATTTTGTCATCCTGGTCAGCGGCACCCAAGAGCACACCGAACCCTGCGGGACGAGGTGGCAGCCGTTCTCGCCCCGATGGGCTTGCGCCTATCGGAAGAGAAGACGGTGGTCACCCACATCGACAAGGGGTTCGACTTTTTGGGTTTCCACATCCAGCGGAAACGCCAAGAAGGAACCCAACGGCGCACCATCTACACCTACCCGGCCAAGACCGCCTGGCGGCGATCAAGGCCAAGGTGCGGGTGCTGACGCAGGGCAACACCGATCAAACCCTCGCCAACCTCTTCAACGGGTCAACCCGGTGCTAAGAGGTTGGGCCAACTACTTCCGGCACGGCGTGTCGGCAAGGACCTTCGGCTATCTCAACGCTTGGAGTTGGCGGCGAGTGGTCAACTGGCTGCGCCACAAGCACCCCAAGGCCGGATGGCGCTGGCTCCGCCACCACTACCTGCCAGGTGGCGGCCGACGGACGGCAAGGACACGCTGTTCAACCCGGCCACGATCCCGATCACTCGGTATCGCTACCGGGGAACACGTATACCCACGCCGTGGCGAGGACTCGACGACAAGGACGCCGCATAGCCCGGCGGCATGTGCTCGTGGAGAGCCGGATGCGGGGGAACTCGCACGTCCGGTTCGGGAGTGCGGACCGAAGAAACGAACCAGCCGGAAGGCGGAGATCGCGCTTCGGTCCGACACTCACTATTGGGCGGCCGATCTGCTCCAAGCCGAGGGAGCTCGAGTGCATTTGGTGCACCCGTTGGGTTTGAACTGGGCGAACCGGCGGGTGAAAAACGACGTGAAAGACGCCACCGAGCTGGCCCGCCGGCTGCGCCTGCACGATGTTCCAGAAGCGTGGATGGCCCCGCCCGAGGTCCGCGAGCTGAGAGAACTTGTCAGGTACCGCGCCAAGTTGGTGGCGCTTAGAACCTCGGCCAAGGCCCAGGTCCACGCGGTGATGGCCAAGCTGGGGATCCTGCCGCCCGTGTCGGACATGTTCAGCCCGGGTGGACAGAAGCTGCTGGATGAGATGAGCTTCGAAGGGGTCTACGGGGTGCGGGTCGAGTCGCTGAGGGACCTGCTGGAGATTTTCGACCGGGAAGTCGCCATGATCGAGCGGGAGATCCACCACTGGCTCAAGGACCACCCTGGATATCAGGCCATCCAGATCCTAAAGGGGGTGGGACCGATCACCGCCGCCATATTCGTGGCCGAGATCGGCGACATCAGCCGGTTCCCCACCGCCCGGCACCTGTGCTCGTGGGCCGGGATCACTCCCAAGCTGTACGAGTCCGATACCACCTCGAAAAAGGGGCGGATCAGCAAACAAGGCTCGACCATCGTTCGCTGGGCCGCCGTCGAAGCCGTGTGCCGATACCACGGCGGAAACCCGATCGCTCCCACCTACCGGCGAATCGCCGAACGGCGGGGGAACAAGATCGCCAAGGTAGCGGCAGCCAGAAAATTGCTCACGCTGATCTACTACGGGCTCAGGGACGGAGAGATCCGCTGCATAGCCCGCCACCAGGAGGCGGCCTGAGCAGGCTCGGACACAGCCAGGACGCGAGCTCGATCCCTGCCGTGGCCCCCACCCCGGTGGCGAGGCCGACGATTTGAGTGAGCCCGTCTGGCTGTGGCCGCAACACACCATGCGAACCAAGCGCGAAGGAATGGCCGGTCGCCGAGCAGGCTGACCCAGCTCAAACGAGCGCACGGTGAGGTCCGCTGTGTCCAATCACAACCCAGGCAACCAACGACCGCCAGCAGGCGGTCCTAAGCCGATTGTGGCTGGCGACAACTAAACCCCGGGGCCCTCAAGGCTCCCCCTACGGGCGGCCCTAACGGGCCGGCCTTGACCGCCCCTCCCACCCCGACAACGATCCCGAAACCCGCCGGGATCCAATCACCCGCGCCCCAAAACACCCCGCTCTCGACGCCCGCTGCAGAAGAAATCGACTTCGACTCCGTCGAAGACTCTTGACATCAAGCGCTTCTTCAGGAACGG
>CAWICR010000011.1:0-557433 GCA_963834775.1 uncultured Acidimicrobiaceae bacterium | reverse complement strand
TCGCCTGGCAGTGGGTGCCACTGCAGGATCCCGCGATCACCCGGTTCTTCGGCTGGCGCGGTCCGCCCGATCTGGTGCGGCGGCTGCGGCTGATTCTCGACAGTTATGGTCTGACCGACCGGGCTGGCTTCATCGATGACGTCATTGACCGGGTCCGGCTGAACCGGGACGTGATGGTGCGCAAAGCGGCCGAGGGGGACGTGGCCTACCGGCGGCTAGTCGAGCAAGGCCACGTGGCCGGCATGAACATGGCGATTGGCTTTCTGTCGGCCGAGGGCGCCGAGCTCCAGGCCCGCATAGAGTGACGACAGTCCATAGCCTGTGCCATCCGGCGTCGTCGAGCGATGTCTACCCACTTCCTTCCATACCTCGGACACGGCTCGCCGCCGTTCACCTTGAGCGGGTGAGGTAGGCCTCCACGCCAAGGTTCAATACTTCCTTTCGAACACCATCAATCCCGAGGGGAACACCGATGACAGGATCGAGACGCCGGCGTAGGACCATCCGGTCCGCCACGGTGGACCTGCTTGGCGGTCTCGGGCCCACATCGGCCGATGTGGCTTCCACGCTGGAATCGGCTGGCGTCCGGGGCGTCCCGCGCAGCGGTACCTCGTGTGCCATCGCTCGCTACTTGAGCGCAGTGATGGTGGCTGACCCGGAAGTGCAAGACGTCATGGTCAGCTGCGAGGGCGTCACCGTGTCGGCTCGCCAGTGGTGGTCCCCCGACATCATGGTGCCCGTACCCACCCCGGTTCGGCAGTTCATCCGCCAGTTCGACAGCGGTGACTTCTCGGCTCTGGTGGCGGACCGGGACAGGGAACTTCGACCGTAGCAGCACCACATCTTCGAAAGGATCAGCCATGTCATACACCTCGATGCCCGATACGCCTGTGGCCGGGACGCTCCTGGCCATGACGGCCGCCTCACTCGAGCGCAGCGATCTCCCCGACCGCGAGATCATGTTGGCCCGCCTCGCCGCCCTGGCGGCCGTCGATGCTCCGCCAATCTCCTACACGCTGAACGCCGGCGCCGCCGCGGACAGCGGCCTGACTCTCGAAGACGCCCAAGGCATCCTGGTCGCCGTCGCACCCATCATCGGCACGGCGCGGACCGTGTCGGCCGCCGCCGCCATTACCGAGGGCCTGGGCCTGGCGATTGCCCTCGAGCTCGCTGCCGAGGAGGCCGAGCTTGAGGGTGAGGGCGGCTGACCCAAAGGGGAGGCCCAAGGTGGGCGTTGACGAGGCGAAGTGGTGCGCACCGGTGGAGAGAAAATCATGAACCTGCGTTGTTTCAACCCACAGTTCTTCATTGGGTCTCGGGTCGGTGACGTGGCGCTCGACCAGGAACGGGGCCAATCGGGCCGGTCCTACGACTACCGGCTGGACGTCCTCATCGAGGCCGTCAACGTCCTCGCTGCTGCTCTGCCGCCTGAACGCCTGACACCGGCCGACCAGCTGGTTCTCGAGCAACTCAAGGCGCTGGCGCCGGCCCATCCCCATGAGCGAACCGCTCCGTCCTCGGAGCGCCTGGCCCTCCGGCGGTGAGCGTCGATGTACACGCCGCGGCCCGATCTAGTCTGGCCATCTTGTACGCCCACGTGAAGGGCACCGCCTGTTGAAGGCTGCCAAGACGACGACATCCGTGCCGAGCGCGTCCGCCGAGGAGGTACCGGCGATTCTCAGGGCGGCAGGCTAATCTCCGCCATATACAGGTCCGCAGTGCCAAGGCGCGAAACACAAGGAGTGGTCGTGACAGACGAAGAGCAGACTCTGGGCCCGATCAGTTACCTGATCGTGGAGTTCCCGGGAAACAAGATGACCGGTGAAGGATTTCCGATTCTGATTGACCTGGTTGACCGCGGTTTGATCCGAATCCTGGACCTGCAGTTCGTCACAAAAGGTGCCGATGGTTCGGTCCAAGCCGTGGAGTTGATGGACCTCGATCATGACGGCACGTTCGACGTCGCATTGTTCGAAGGAGCCACCTCGGGGATGATGGACGACAGTGACGTCGCCGATGCGGCCGCGGCGATCGAACCGGGATCGTCGGCGGGAATCCTCATCTTCGAAAACCGTTGGGCTACGTCATTTGTCGACGCCCTGCGCCGCGGCGGCGCCGAGCTGGTCGCGGCGGGATACATTCCTCTGGACACGCTGGCCGCATCGCTCGACGCCACCGAGACAGCCACTTCCTGATCGACGAAGGAGACAGACACATGCCAGGACTGCTTCGAGGTGTAGCCCGGACGGCCGTGGTCGCCGGCACCGCCACCGCCGTATCCAATCGGGTTTCTCGCCGTCAGGCCAACCGCTGGGCTTCCCAGGACGAGCAGGCCAATTACCGAGCAGCAGCAGCAGGCCCCACAGCCGGCACCGGCTCCGGCTGCTCCTGCGGTCGATCCGATGGCCCAGCTCAAACAGCTCGCCGAGCTCCACTCGCAGGGCATCCTGACCGACGCCGAGTTCGAAGGGCAAAAGGCCAAGATCCTCAACTCCTAACCAGGCAGCCCTGCGGTCACGACGTGCTCTTCCTGTATCGCCCCAGGCAGACCTGGATGCCCTACCGGCTGCCGCGGCAGCGGACGGAGCAAGCTGCCTACAACCGGCACTTATACGGGTGATCCACCAGCTGAGCGACTCGCCCGGGGAAAATCTTCTCGGGCGGAGCTCGGATATGGAGGATCATCATGGTCTGGTCTCCGCAGTTTCGTCGTGTTCCCGCTAGGGGTGGCGGCGAGCGGTGGGTTGTTGGTCATCGGCTGGTGGACGACTTTTTGGAGTTCGCAGCTAGCCGGGCCCGGCCGAACACGGTGCGGGTGTACGCGCATGATCTGAAGACGTTCTTCACGATTGTGGGTAAGGAGCCGGTGGATGTGCGGCCGGCGGATGTGATGGCTTTCATCACGGCGCAGCGCCGTCCCCAGCGTGGGAGCGAGAAGGTGGTGCGGATCGCCGACGGCGAGGCTGGACTGTCGGCGGCGACGATCCGCCGGCGCCTGGCGGCGGTGTCGTCGTTCTACGGGTATCTGATCACCCGCGGCGATGTGGGGGTGGATCGCAACCCGGTCCCGCGGGGTTTGCCGACCCGACGGTCTCGGCACCGCAAGGAGTTGCGGGGCCAGCCGCTGGTGCGCGAGGTGCGCCGCCTGCCGCGGATTTTGGACCCCGACGAGCTGGCCGCGCTGATGGGGGCGTTGCGGACCGATCGGGATCGGGCCATGGTGCAGGCGATGGCGTTGGGGGCGCTGCGCCGGGCCGAGGTGATTGGCCTGCGATTGGAGGACTTGCACCTGGGCGAGTGGCGGGTGTTCGTGGCCGAGGGCAAGGGCGGATACCAGCGCCTGGTGCCGGTGTCGCCGAACTTCTTTGCCACCGTGGCCTCCTACATGAACAACGAGCGGCCGCCCGGCGCGCCGACCGAGCGGCTGTTCGTGGTGTTGAAGGGTCCCCGCCGGGGCCAGCCGCTGTCGATCGAGGGGCTGGACGAGATCATCTCCGGCGCCCGGGCCCGGGCCGGCCTGGCGCACGGGACCTGCCACGAGCTGCGCCACACGTGTCTCACCCGGCTGCGCGAGAAGGGCATGTCGCTGGAGGCTCTGCAAGCCCAGGCCGGGCACCGCTCGATCGTGTCCACCCGCCTGTATCTGCATCTGGGGCCGGACTGGCTGGACGACGAATACCGTCGGGCGACCGAGGCGATCGACGCCCAAGTGTCGGCGGGTTCAGCCCTATGAGCCCGGCCGCTGCTGCCGTTTCTGAGCCTTCGTTCGGGCTGCCCCAGATGTGGGGAGGGATCGCTGTGCAGGCCCCGGTGCTGGCCCAGACGGTGACGGCCTACGTCGATCATCTCTGCACCCGCCTCGCCCCGAGAAGTGTGGCGGCCGCCGAGGTCTGTCTTCGCGATTTCTCGCTCCATGTGATCACCGCCGACCGGCCATGCCGGGCCGCCCGCGATGTCACCGCCACCCATGTGGCCACCTGGTGCGCCGCCCTGGCCGAACGGGCGGTGACCGGCGAGACGATCAACTACAAGCTGGACGTGTTACGCCGCTTCTTCGAGTATCTGCGCGACTGCGGTCACCCGGACGCACCCCAAGCGACTCCCATCGTTCGCCGGCCCCGGAAGCCGCGACCCGCGACGTGCACCGCGGCCGGTTCAGAGACCGAAGGCCGTCACAGAGCCTCGAGTTCGGGAACCGAAGCCGCCCAAGCCGCCCAGCCGGGCGCTGCCCGTCGAGATGACCTGGGAGGAGATCGCCGTCCGGGCGCCCCAGATGGTGGCCACCATGTCCGCCTATCTGGACCAAGTGACGGTGCTCACCGGCCGGCCAGTGTGGTGACCTACTCGCTGGCGTTGCGTCACCTGGCCGCCTATGTGACCGCCACCGACCCGGGCTGTGTGGCGGTGGCCGACATCGGCCGGGCCCACATCGAAGGGTTCAAGCTGGCCTTCGCCTCCAGACCGGGACAGAAGGGGGCGATGTCGAGCGCGACCATCCGCCACAACCTGGGCAACATCCGGACGTTCTTCGAGCGGATCATCGACTGGGACTGGGACGACGCCCCCAGGCGGGTGCCGATCTTCGCCGGGGATGTCCCCAAAGCCGACGAGCCCCTGCCGAAGTTCTTGGACGACCCGACCGCAGCCAAGTTCATGGCCACCCTGGCCGTCGACCCCGACCGGCGCCGGCGGCTTCTGGTCGAACTGTTGGCCCGCACCGGGATGAGAGCCGGGGAGCTCGGCGGCGTCCGTGACGACGCCGTGTTCAGAGTCGGCGACCGCTGGTGGCTACGCATCCCGGTCGGCAAGCTGCACAACGACCGCAACGTCCCCCTCCACCCGCTGCTGGTCGGTCTGATCGCCGACTACCAGGCGTGGCGGGGGCCGTCGCGAAACGGGTTCCTGCTCGAACGCGAAGACGGCCAACCTTTCGATCGGCGCACCATTCACCGCTACGTGGAACGGGTCGCCAAACGAGCCGGCATTCCTAGAGTTCACCCGCACCAACTCAGGCACACACTGGCAACGCAGTGCCTCAACCGAGGCATGAGCCTCGAGGCCATCGCCGCCCTGCTCGGTCATTATGTGGGTGATCCTGTCAAGACCCAAAGACAAGTTCGGATCATGGTTGGGTGTGCAGCCGGCGTCGACTGCCGCCAGCGAGCTGGGCGGGTGTGTCCTCGGGGACGCCCGCCCGTCGTCTGCGATAGGCGGCTTGGCGACAGGCGGCGTTGCAAAAGCGGCCGGTCTGAGCCGACGGTGGGATTGCGGAAGAGCCCCTGGACGGCGGTCACGCAGAGGCGCCCGCAGCAGGCGCATTCGAACCCTTGCCGCTGGGGCGGATCGGAAGCGTCACGCAATACGGGGCTCATGATGCCTGCCCGTCGAGGCGGCCGAGCAGGCCGTCGAAGACGCGTTGACGGCCGACTTGTCCTTTGGTGGCGGCGTCGTCTCGTTGGCGTTGCAGGGTGGGACGGAATTCGATGGTGGTCTGGAAAAAGGTGCACGATTCGCAGATGGACTCGAAGTGGCAGTCCAGGCCGACGGGGCGGGCGCAGTAGCCGTTGCCGAGCATCCGCTGATGCATCTCGGCTCGCAGCCGGCGCATCTCGGCACCCTCGGCGTCAGCGGGCAGTTCCCGCGGCGCGTCATAGAGGGCCTCGACCTTCTCCGAGACCGAGAAATACTCGTCGGCCACGGTCCGGTTGGCGATACGGGCATAAACCAAGGTCATACGCATGGATCGATGACCGAGAAGCGCGGCTATCGCCTCGAGGCTCATCCCTCGGTTGATGGCCTGGGTGGCCAGCGTGTGGCGCAGGCGGTGCGGGCTGACATGGCCGATCCCGGCGGCCCCCGCGGCCTTTGCCGGCTCTTCCGGTTTCAGTGGGGACGGGTCCGTGAGAGTCTCGGTGCTTGGACGGTGACCGGCCAGGCCACTCCGCCGGCGTAGAGGAGCACGCGCAGCCGGTAGTTTTTGAAGGTGGAGAACCCGCGGCCGGCTCGCTTGACCTGCTTGGCGCAGAAGTTGAGGCCCTCGGTCGGACCGTTCGAGGCGCCGGTGCGATGGTGGTTGAGGATCTCTTCCCGCCAGCGGGCCAGGGTCCGGCCCAGGCTGGCGATCTCGGGTACATCGTCGGCTCGGCAGGCGATGATGGCCTTGTCCAAGAGCACCGCCGCCTCGGCCGGATCGGCGGTCAGATACACGTCACGAACGGATTCCTTGGCCAGCCAGGCCCCGAGGAGCTCGTCATCGGGGTCGCCCGCGCGCAGCCCGAGCAGCATTCGCTCCCGTCCTTGTTCGTCGAGACGCTCGGCTCCTTTGAGCAGCAGCTTGCGGATCTTGAACAACGGGTCGGTCTTGCGGCCACGATGGCCGAGCTGCTCGTTCTGCACCCGCCTTCGCACCAGGTCGACGGTCCGGCTCCCGACTCTGGTGACGTGGAACGGGTCCGCCACGTGCCGGGCGTGCGACAGGTGCGGCGACAGCCCGGCCCGGTAGGTGTCGGTCAGGTCGAGCGCCACTACTCGCACCCCGGCCAGCCACCGCTTCGACCGGCGCGAACACCAGTTTCGTAGGCGGACGGCGGATTTCCCCTCGAACAGGTCGATCACCTGCCGGCGGTCCAAGTCGACCAGAGCGGTGGCGAAGATGGTCCGATGCGCTCGGGTGGCGGCCAGGAACGAGTGCTCGTCCACACCCAATGCCCGCACCCGGCGAACCCGGTCAGGGTCATCGACCAGCGGCCGGCCATACAAGACGACCGCCGCCCAAGCGGTGTCCCACGCCACGCCGTACTCGTCGGCCACCGACGCCACCGGCCGGCACAACCGACCGACCTGGCGGCACACCTCCATCCCGGCCCGCAACGTCAACACCTGCCGAGGCGCGATCCCGCCGATGCGTTCCGTCCAGGTCTTACGCACACAGCCCCGACGTCGGCACCGCCACCGCCGCTTCACCAACACCAACCGAGCCGGCCGGCCAAAACAATGAGCATCACGTAGATGCACCTCCACCCGATCTTGAGCCTCCGCCCGATGCCGACACGACGGACAGACCGCCTTGACCCGGGTCGACTCCACCCGGACCACCACCTCGCCGATGCCCTCTTCAACCTCGAGCACCCGCAGGCCGGGCAGTCCCAGCATCTTCTCTGCCAGCCCGATACCGTCATCCACTGTCAGGGACCTCCTACCTCGTTGCCGACCTAGACAGCCGCAACGATGGCGGGGTCCCTGACCCCTATTGGTGGATGATCGCCACTCTCACGCCCACGCCTTCTCCCCACTCATCCCGGAAGACCCCCTTTGCCACGGCCCGGTCGACACGGCCCTGGCCGATCCGCTGGCCGTGCTCGATGAACATATATGGGGTGCGCAGGCTGGCGGGCCGCTCCGCCAGCCAGGCGTCGAGAAGATCCTTCAGCTGGGGATGCAGCGGGATATAGCGGTCGGAGTGGAGCTTGCCGAGCGGCACGTGCAGCCAGTAGGCGGAGCCGATCTGCACGACCGAGTCGACGGTGAGGTCCAAGAACTCGCCTTTGCGCAAGCCGGTGCGGGCCAAGAACTCCACCGCCAGGCGGACGAAGGGATCGGGGTCGGCCCGGGTGGCCTGGAGCAGCTTTGTGAACGCGCCGTCGTCCAAGAAGCGGGGCAGCGGGGCGTCGCGCAGGGGCAGGTCGCCATCGAAGACCAACACCGCGGCGGGGACGTCGTCGCCGTCCCACTCGGCCAGGCGCTCGAAGCAGGTACGCAGGCCGCCCAGGTGCTCGGCCAGGCTGGTCTTGGTGAGCGTGCCGCCCCGGGCCGAGGAACGGCCGACCAGGTGCAGCTTGTAGCCCTCGATGTGAGCTCGGCGCAGATCAGCGACACAGGCAACTTCAGCGATATTGGCGGCCAGCCAACAAGCGAACTCGCGCAGCACGCCCTCGACGCGCACCATCGTCGACGGTCGCAGCGACAGGCGAACCTGGGCGATGTAACCGGTCAACGTGGTCGCCAGCCGGGGCGGCACCGACGCCCACTCGGCGGCCCGTTCGGCCGAGCGATCACGGTTGACCTTGCGGGGCGGGGCGTGGAGGACGCCGAGGTGGAACAAGGTGGTTTGCGCGCCGAAGAGCGCCGCGCTCAACGCCTTGGGGCCGTGGCTGTCGGGCCGGTGAACGCCGATGGCCGCGACGAGCGCCTCGCGCCCCTCATCGATGACGGCCTGGGTCACCTGCTCGGGGGAGCGCCCGGCCAGAGCGGTCACCTTGGCCAGCGCGGACCATTGCAGACGGGTCACGATGCAATCGAAGCCGAGCTCGGCCGAGACGGCCACGAAACGCTCGTAGAAGCCGCGGTGATGGTGCGCGGCTACCTCGCCCAGGTAGGGCCGGCACGCCACCAGATAGTCCGGGGTCGGGCGCACTCGCCCGGTCACGATCAGCCAGCCCACCACCCGTCGGTCCTTGAGCGGCAAGGCGCACTGGGCGGCCAGGGGCAGGTGGGCCCAGCCCTGGGCACCGACGCGGGTGAAGAACGTGCGGGCCACCGAGGTGACCGGATGCCCGGCGAACATCCCGGCGGCCACCAGGTCGGCGCGATAGGCGTCGACCAGGCCCTCCACATCCGGGCGTCGATCCGGCGACTGGCTCATCGTGCCGCCTCCTCGACGGGCCTGGCGGCCTGCGCCTCGATCGCCTCCGCGGCGCGCAGGTACTCCTTCTCCAACCAGTCGTTAGCCAAATGAAGGTAGAGGCGAGTCGAGTCGATCGAGGCGTGACCGGCCTGAGCCTGGATGGCCTCCAACGCCATGCCCGCCTCCCGAAGCCGGGTGAAACAGGTGTGGCGCAGCTGATGGCAGGTGGCCCGCGCCAGCCCGGCGCGACCCCTGGCACCGTCGAGGATCTCGTCCAGTCCGTCCGCCGACAAAGGCGCGCCCCGGCGGGCACCCTTCAACACCACGAACACCTGCTTGGTCGTGCACCCTGGCGGGCGCTCGGATTCCAGGTAGTCACCGAGATCGGCGAAGAACCGGGCCGAGATCGGCACCGTCCGCTGCCGGCCGCCCTTGGACGGCACTCTCAACTACGCCTGGTGAGCCTATGGATGTGCAGACTTTCCAGGTCACCCATCCGTTTCACCCGCTTGTCGGACGGTCTTTCGAGCTTGTGTGCCACCGCCACAACTGGGGAGAGGACCGGGTCTACTTCCACGACAGCGACGGGCAGCTGTGTTCCATGCCGGCTTGTTGGACCAGTGAGGGGCCTGAGGACCCGTTTGTAGTGGTGGCCGACGGGCGATCGGCCTTCCGGGTCAGGGAGCTCTGCGAGTTGGCCGACTTGGTCGCCCGGTTGCGGGATGGCGTGCCAGGGGCCGAAGTGTAAAGAAGATTCGGTTCGCTCTGTCAAGATGATTTCGTCCTCTGGTCGGAGAATCACCGTCATTGCTCCAGGAAATCCTTGAGTTTCATGCTTGGATGCCAAGAGACGCTTGACAGTCATAGTTCTCTCACATAATCATACTTACATTCGTGTGATTCCGGAGGTCACTGGTGGCCAAGCGCAGGGCAAGTGATCCGAAAGCGGAGGCGTTGCGGTCCTCGGGCAGCCTTAACCCGCATCCAGAGGAGGTCCGCGATGAGTCGTTCGCCCGCTCGGAGTTCCTCGACGCCCGCGATCTGGTGCAGGTCAAGTACGAGATGGTGCGGCGATCCAAGCTCGAAGGATGGCCGGTGTCGGCCAGCGCGGCCGCGTTCGGATTGAGTCGCCCCTCCTTCTACGCGGCGCAGGACGCCCTCGAGCGGGGAGGATTGCCCGCCCTGGCTCCGGCCAAACCTGGGCCGAAAGGCGGACACAAGCTCACCGACGAGGTTCTCGACTTCGTCCAGGAGGCGCTCGACGTCGACCCCGACCTGGGGGCGGCGCCACTAGCCGAGGCGGTCGCGGACCGGTTCGGTGTCCGTGTCCACCCCCGCTCGATCACCCGGGCGCTGGCCCGCCGTCACTCAAAAAAAGCGCCATGAGGGCCGCCCGGCCGGCCCCGCCGGCCGACGTCGAGGCCATCGCCAGCCAATACGAGCAGCTCCGAGACCACGCCCTGGCCGGCGCGCCCGGCCCCCGGCGAGGCCTGGTGTTGCTGGTGCGCGAGGGTGTGGTGGCCTGGATGCGGGCCTGGGCCCAGGTTCCCCCGCCCCCGCCCGCGCTTCGGGGCGGCCGGCCCGTCACTGACCACAGCGAGTTGGTGCGGTTGCTAGCCGACGCGGCCCTGTCCCAGATCGGCACGGCCGCCCGATGATGGACACCGAAGCGCATTCCAAGGTCACCTCTGAGCATCTCGGGCGGCTCGCCTACCTTTACATCCGCCAGTCCAGCCTGCGTCAGGTGTTGGAGAACACCGAGTCGACCCACCGCCAATACGCCTTGCGGCAACGGGCCGTGGCACTGGGTTGGCCCACGGAACGGATCGTGGTGATCGACTGCGACCAGGGCCAGTCCGGCGCGTCGGCCGCCGACCGGGAAGGCTTCCAGCTGCTGGTGGCCGAGGTCGGGCTAGGCCGGGTCGGGATCGTGCTCGGACTCGAAGTCTCCCGCCTGGCCCGCAACAACGCCGATTGGCACCGACTGTTGGAGATCTGCGCGCTAGCCGGCACGCTCATCCTCGACGAGGACGGCCTGTATGACCCGGCCAACTTCAACGACCGCCTCCTCCTCGGCCTCAAGGGGACAATGTCCGAAGCCGAGCTACACGTGCTGCGATCCCGGCTGCGGGGCGGCATCATCTCCAAGGCCCGGCGGGGAGAGCTGGCCGCCCCCCTCCCCGTGGGCTTCTGTTACGACCCCGCCGGCAAAGTCGCCCTCGACCCCGACACCGCGGTCCGAGAGATCATCAGCCACTTCTTCGCCACCTTCGCCCGCACCGGCTCGGCGCGCGCCACTATGGCCGCCTTCGCCGAAGAGAAGCTGTCCTTCCCGTCGCTGGTCCACACCGGCCCCCGCAAAGGAGAACTCAACTGGGTCCCGCTGCGTCAGTGGCGGGCCATCCAACTACTGCACAACCCCCGCTATGCCGGGGCGTTCTTCTTCGGGCGCAAACGCCAACGCCGCCTCACCCCAGACAGACCCACCCGCGAGGTCGCGTCCCGTGACCAGTGGCTGGCCCTGATCCCCGACGCTCACCCCGGCTACATCACTTGGGAGCAGTTCGAAGCCAACGAGGCCCGCCTCGCCGAAAACTCCCAAACACAAGGCGCAGATCGGCGGGCCGGCCCACCCCGCGAAGGCGCCGCCCTGCTCCAAGGACTCGTCGTCTGCGGCGCGTGCGGAGACCGCATGACCGTGCGCTATCACACCCGCAGCAACGCCTCCCACCCCGAATACATATGCCAGGCCGACTACGTCCAAGCCGCCGGCGTCCTCTGCCAGCGAGTCCCCGGCAGCGGCATCGACGCCGCCGTCGGCGAACTCCTCCTCGCCACCCTCACCCCCCTGGCCCTCGAGGTCGCCTTGTCGGTCTCCGACGAACTCGACGGGCGCGCCGAAGACGCCGACCAGCTACGCCACCGCCAAGTCGAACGAGCCCGCTACCACGCCGACACCGCACGGCGGCGCTACATGGCCGTCGATCCCGACAACCGCCTTGTGGCCGACACCCTCGAGGCGGACTGGAACGAATCGCTGCGAGAGCTCTCCGCCGCCCAACACGACTACGAACAAGCACGAAACGCCGACCGGGCCCGCCTCTCCGACGAACAACGCCGACGGATCATGTCACTCGCTGCCGACTTCCCGGCGCTGTGGAACGACCCACACACCGCCCAACGGGAACGCAAACGAATGGTCCGCCTCCTCATCGAAGACGTCACCATCCAACGCCGCGAACAGATCGACCTCCACGTCCGGTTCAAAGGCGGCGCCACCCACAGCCTGTCCCTCCCCGCTCCGCTCGCCGCCTGTGACCTGCGCCGCACATCACCCGACGTGGTCGCCGAGATCGACCGCCTCCTCAACGATCACACCGACAGCGAAGTGGCCACAATCCTCAACCAGCGCGGCATCGCGTTGTTTGACCACAAAGCGTTCCGTCGCTCCATGATCCAAAGCATCCGCGGCACCCACCAACTCCCAAGCCGACACCAACGCATGCGGGCACAAGGAATGCTCACCGTCACCGAAATCGCCGCCCTGCTCCTCGTGTCAGCCGACACCATCAACCGATGGCGCCGCGCCGGGCTCCTGCCCGCCCACCGATGCTGCGACCGGCCCGAATGGCTCTACGAGCGTCCTAGTGACGACCCACCCGTCCCCCACCAAGGCGTGCGCCTCGCCAGCCGCGCCTCCGCCACCGCAGATTGTCACCACCAACAACAAGGAGGTGCAGTGTGAAACGTCGCCCTTGCCCGCGGCCACGAACAGCCGCCGCTGGCCGACGTCGAAGTCTTCCAGCCGCAAGCCGAGCACCTCGCAGCGGCGCAGTCCGCCAAGACCATGGCGTCCACCATGGCCCGGTCCCGATGAGTGCGCAGCGCGGCGCGGAGCGCATCGACCTCCGATGGTGCCAGCACCCGGGGCAGAGTGCGAGGCGTACGGATCAACGGGACCCCGCCCCGGCCCCGCCGAGCGCCCGGCCGGCGGGCCGCCAGGCTGGTCGGCACCGGGTTGCGGTCCACTCCCGTGTCCTCCCGCACGCACAGGTACGCGTACAGGCCGCGCACGCTCGACAGCCGCCGGGCGATGGTTCGCGCCGCCAGACCCGCCTCACCGTCCTCGATCCGCACCACCCGTTCACCCCGGCGGGGCGCGCGCTGGGCGGACAAGAACTCAAACACATCGGTGACCGTCACCTCCGCCGGCGGCTTCGCTACCACCCTGAAAAAGATCTTCAAATCCGACGCCACCGCCAGCCACGTGTTGGTCCGGGCCCGTGCGCCCACGAAGATGAGGTACTCGTCAAGCAGCGGGTGGCCCAAAGTGATGGCCCCAAGGTCGCCGCCTTCGTGGGAGCGGACAAGGCAGGGTATGAAGGTCAACAGGCTCCTCTCGGCGGTGGAGCCAGGATGCTGACAGGCGCCAACTACGGGTTGGTGGATCACCCGTGTATTAACCACATCACCCCCGAGATGACCATGTACTACGCCCAGACCCTTGACGCCACCGCCAAGGCCGAGTTCCTGCGCTACCAGAAGCTCACCGGCACCGGCCAACCGGCCGGCATGACCGGCCAGGACCTCTACGAGCTCATGGCGCTCGAAACCCGCACGGACCGGGTGCTGCCCAACGGCTGGTGCAGCCTGCCGCCGGCCAAGACCTGCGAGAAAGGCAACGCCTGCCTGACCTGCGACCTCTTCGTCACCGACCGGCGCTTCCGGGACGTCCACCAGTCCGAGTGGGTCAACCTGGGCCATCTCATCCAGCGCCGCCAACAGGAACACCGGGAACGCACCGGCCAGGACATGACCGCCGAGCACGTGTGGCTCCAGCAACGTCACCGAGAACAAGCCGCCCTCGAGAACATCCTGGCCGCCATCGACGCCCAGGACGAATCGGGACCGCCCGCCGCCCTGCAAGGGCCGGGGGTGGCGGCCCGGGTCGAAGCGGACCAGCAACCCGGCCGGGCGGCGGGCTGATGGCCGGCACCGGCAACCCCGACAACCTGCGCCGAGCCGCCCAGGCCAAACGCCAGGCCGCCACCCGCCGGGCCGAACAAGGCCTGCGTACGCTCATCAAATCTGGCCAGCCCATCACCTTCGAGGCGGTGGCCCAAGCCGGCGGGGTGTCCAAAGACTTCCTCTACCGCTCCCCGCTGCGCTCCCGGATCGAGGGCCTACGGCAACGCACCGGCGCGGCCCCCACCCCGTCCTCACCGGCCGTCACACCTGCGGCCTCCGACACCAGCAGCGTCATCCGCACCCTGACCGCCCAGCTGACCGAGCTGCGCCGGACCCACCGCCAAGAAGTGGCCGAGCTGCGCCAAGCTCTGGCCGCCGCACACGGCCAGCTCCTCGAGCTCCGTCGCCGTCTACCCCCTTCCGCCTGACCGCCGAACCCGGCAGCGTCACCTACCCTGACCAGGATCTATGTGCGGAAGAACCACCAGCTACACCCCGCCGCAGCGGCTGGCCGAGATCTTCGACGCCGACCTCGCTTCGGACCTTGACAGCCAACCCGACGGGCCGCACTGGAACGTGGGCCCCACCAACAACCTCTTCGGGCTTGCCCTGCCACGCACGTCCGAGCCGGAGACCGCATCGCTCGTCCTCGACGCCTACCGGTGGGGCCTGATCCCGCCCTGGTCCAAGGACAAGAGCCAAGGCAACCGGCTCTTCAACGCCAGAGCCGAAACCCTCGCCACCAAACCGGCCTTCCGCAAAGCCTTCCGAGCACGCCGCCTGGCCGTGCTCGTGGACGGCTTCTACGAATGGCGCAAAGACCCCGACGGCAAGCGCCAACCCTTCTACTTCCACCGCTGCGACGGGTTCCCCCTCGCCTTCGCCGGCCTGTGGGAACCCTGGAAAGACCCCCAGACCGACACCTGGCTGCACTCCTGCACCATCATCACCACCACCGCCGGCCCCGACATGGACGGCATCCACAACCGCATGCCCGTCATCCTCGAACGCCACCAACTCGACCCCTGGCTGCGAGCCGCTGACGCCCGGGAATCCGAGCTGATGGCGTTCCTGCAGCCCGCCCCCGCCGACACCCTCATCCGCTACCCCGTCGACCCCCGCGTCGGCAACGTCCGCAACGACAGCCCCGACCTCCTCCAACCCATCCAACTCCCCGAAACCCATTCCCAACAGACACTGCTCGCGTGAGTTGCCGTTCCCGCCTGTGCTGGACACCCTGAGACGCCCTTTTCGAGCCATCGATCCGCATCGCCACGATAGGCCCCGACCTCCGACCACAGAGCTTTAGATCCAGCGTTCGGCGTCATTCCTCGGGGAGACAAGCCACTCGTTGTCGGCGTTTCGGGTGGCTGGTAATCAGGCTCTACCATCTCCCCGTGGCCTCGGACGTAACCGGCGGAGCGTACGCCGGAGCACTGCGCAGGGCGCGCCGAACGAGCCATCGTCGTTGTGGTCCTTTCCGGTGCGCTCTTTGGCTTAGGAGCAGACCACGTCTGGACCGTTGCCCACCAGCGTTCCTGCCTTCCTATTCCAGCGTTGGGATCGAAGCCCCCTTACCGCTGCGGCGCAGGCACGACTGCGACGACCGTAGTATTTCGCCAAGCGGGGACGCAGACGACTGCTCCAAGTAACACGCGGCCCTAAGTTCCGCAGGCGCGCCAGAAGGTCAGAACGTCCGGTCACGTGCGGCAACAAGGAGCGTTCGATACCCCGTCGCCTGTCGCGGACGAAGAGTCAAACTTCCTTCTCACGCGAAAGTCTGTTGCGGGAATTACAAGGAAGCACGCCCGCCCTTACGGACGCGTCGACGATGGTTCTCATCTGCGCGTTCGGTTCAAAGAGCGCGAACTGCTCCAGATAGTCCGGCTGACGCCTTCTACGAGTGGCGGCGCCGTCAGCCGGGCAGGCGGCGAAGCTCGCCTACGCCATCCGCCGGCGCGACGGCCGGCCCATGGCTTTCGCCGGATTGTGGGAAGTGTGGCGCAGACCCTCTCGACGCGGGCGCCGATTTGCTGCGCACCTGCGCCATCGTCACCACCGCCGCCAATGAGTTCATGGCCCCCATCCACGAGCGCATCCCGGTCGATGCTCGACCCCGGGGACTGGGCCGCCTGGCTGGACCCGGGCGCGGACCGGCCGGCGCCCTGCGGTTCTTCGCCCGCCCGCCGTCGGACGGTCTCGAGGCCTACCCGGTCAGCTCGTTGGTCAACAACGTTCGCAACGACGGCGCCCGAACTGCTCGACCCGCTTCCCCCGTCGCCGGTCAGATCCTGACGGCGCGCCAGGCCGCCACCGTCTCCGGCCGGCCGAACACCTCCAGGCCGGCCTCCTCCGGCGACTGGCGGTTCCACAGCCACAGATAGAGGCCCGACGCCGGGCCCGCGGAAGGCGTGTCGGCCTTGGCGTGCTCTCGTGCGCGTGTGCCAGGCCGGCGGCGTCGAAGTCCAGCCACCATTCGCCTGGCGTGTCCGTGGCGTGAAGATGGAACGTCCCCTTGAGCCTCGCTCCGGGCGATCTTCGAGAGCAGGCGGGGCAGGAAGTCCACCAGCAGCTCGTCGATCCCCTCGACGGCGAGCTAGGCGTCGATCGGGGGGTCGGGTCCACGCCGGCCGCCGATTTGGGCGTCCCAGCGGTGCACCGCCGTTTCCAGCGCCTGCCGGCGCTGCCACCACCCGACGTTGTGGGGGGCGCCGGCCGCACTGAATGTCCATGCCGGCGTGTCCGGGTTCACGGCCAGGGCAGCCACCAGCTCGCTCGACGCCGGCTCGGTACCACCGCAGCAGCGCCGCCGTCGTCCTCCGGGACCGGTCGGCGGCGGGTCCGACCGGCCCGCTCGCCCCCCGCCGCCACCGTGGCGCACACCCAGCCATGCACCCGGCCCACGTGGGCGACGAGCTCGGCGAGTGTCCACTCCGGGCAGGAGCCGACGGGCAGGTCGAGGTGCCCCTCGGCGGCATCGGCCAGGGCGGACCCGTCGGTCGAGAGGCAGGAGAGCAGCGCGGCGGAATCCATAGGCGCGAGTCTCGCGCCGACCGGCTGGGCTGCGACGGAGCCGGGTGGGTTCGGCCCGTGGCCCGCGGCGGGGGCAGGTGATCTTGCGTGGCTCCCGTTCGTTTGTGTCGCCCGCTCGGCCCGCCCGCCCCGCCGGCCCCATCCGCATCTCTCGCCCCGCCGGCCCCATCCGCCTTCTCGCCCCGCCGGCCCCATCCGCACCTCTCGCCCCGCCGGCCCCATCCGCACCTCTCGCCCCGCCAGCACCCTCCGGCTCGTCGGCCCCCGCCAGCCCCGCTCGCCCCCCAGCCCCGCTCGGCCGGCTTCGCCTTGCGCCTCCCGGGAGGCCACTTTGTCACATCGCTTCCCCGCCTCGCAGCGCGTCCGCCTCGACGGCTCTGTCACCGCCCAACAGCTGTGACGTTGTGGCGATAGCGGCCGTCGGCTGTCGCGCTGCAAGACCAACGCCGCGCGGCGAAACGGTGAGAGGCTCCCCACTCGGGGGTCTGGATCGGTCGCCCGGTCCGTGCCGCCAGGGCGGCCGCTGATCGCCGATTCGACGGAGCCGGTCCCGCCCCCGGACGCCGAACCCGGCCCGCCGCCCGGCCCCGGCCGAGCCAGCCGGCCGAGCGCCGGGGCCCGGCGGCTACTCGTCGCGAGGTCGTTGCGCCGGGGCAGCGTCTTGGACACCGCCGCGGCGATGCCGGGACCGTCCAGGCCCAGCTGGGCAGGATCAGCTCCGGGGTCCCGTGGGGGATGTAGGCCACGGGTATGCCGAGGACCAGCACCGGCGGGCAGTGCGCGGGTTTCCACCAGGTCGGCGACGGCGTCGGAGATCAAGCGACCCGGCCCCGCCCGACCGCACCCCGTCCTCGACGGTCACGATCAGGTCGTGGCGACCGGCGTCGGCGATCATCTGCGGGTCGAGCGGGCGCACCACCCGGACGTCCCAGACCGTGACCTCTTTGCCCTCGGCCGCAGAGGATGTCGGCGGCCTCCTCGGCGGCCTCCAGCATCTTGCCGACCGCCAGGAGGCACACCGACCGGGCTGGTCGGCCGGCCCCTGCCGGACCAGGCGGGCGCTGAGGCCCGATGCCCACCTGGTCGGGGCTGACGTAGCGGGCCGCCGTGCGCGGCCAGCGGATGGCCGCCGGCCCGGTCAGGCTCAGGGCGGTCTCCAGCATGACCGGCACCTCCTGCGCCGACGACGGGGCGAAGATCGTCATGCCCGGGATCTTGAGGCACAGCGCCATGTCGAGCACGCCGTGGTGGCTGGGGCCGTCCGGGCCGGTGATGCCGGCCCGGTCCAGGGCGAAGATGACCGGCAGCCCGTGCAGGCCGACGTCCAGGTTGGCCTGGTCGAAGGCCCGGCTGAAGAACGTCGAGTAGACGGCCACGACCGGCCGCAGGCCGCCCATGGCCATGCCCGCCGCCGAGGTCACCGCGGTCTGCTCGGCGATGCCCGACGTCGAAGAACCGGTCCGGCCAGCGGTCTGCGAAGGGCAGCAGCCCGGTCGGCGCCGGGCATGGCGGCGGTGATGGCCACCACGTTGGGATAGCGCTCGCCGATGTCGAGCATGGCCTCGTTGAACGCCTGCGTGTATCCCTTGGGCGCCGCCGAACCCGGCGGCGGCCCGACGGCGGGGTCGAAGACCGGGGCGTCGTGCAGGCACTTCTCGTCGTCGTCCTCGGCCGGCCGGTAGCCCCGGCCCTTCTGGGTGAGGACGTGGACCACGATCGGCCCGTCGAACTCGGCCGCCTGGCGCAGGGCCACCTCCATGCCGGCGATGTCGTGGCCGTCGATGGGGCCGACGTAGCGGACGCCGAGGGCCTCGAAGAACGCCGGCGGCTCGATCACCTCGCGGACGGCCGAGTACAGGCCCTGCAGGCTGGTAGTAGGCCATGTCCGCCGACCGCCGGGCAGGTCCCGGATGCGTTCCTCGATGCGGGCCCGCATGGAGTTCAGGCCCGGGATGCAGCCGGAGCTTGGTCAGGCTCTCGGACAGCCGGGAGATGGTCGGGGCGTAGGAGCGGCCGTTGTCGTTGAGGACGACGACCACCCGGCTGCCGCTGTGGCCGAGGTTGTTGAGCCCCTCGAAGGCCATGCCGCCGGTCATGGATCCGTCGCCGATGACGGCGACCACCCGGCGATCGGGTGCTGCCGCTGCGGGCCACCGCGGCGGACAGGCCGTGGGCGTAGCTCAGGATCGTCGAGGCGTGGCTGTTCTCCACCCAGTCGTGCACCGACTCGGCCCGCGACGGGTAGCCCGACAGGCCGCCGGTCTGGCGCAGGCTCGCAGAACATCTCCCGCCGTCCGGTGACGATCTTGTGCACGTAGGCCTGGTGGCCGGTGTCCCACAGCAGGATGTCCCGGGGCGAGGAGAAGACCCGGTGCAGGGCCAGGGTCAGCTCGACCGCACCCAGGTTGGAGCCCAGGTGACCGCCCGTTGCCGACACCGCCTGGACGATGAAGCCGCGGATCTCTTCGGCCAGGACGTCCAGCTCGTCCAGGTCGAGCTTGCCGAGGTCGGCCGGGGAGTTGATCGACTCCAACAGCATCGGCTCAGGCTACGCCCTGCGGCGGCCAGGTCGGGTCGGAGCACTCCGCCGGGATCGCTTCAGTGGTCCCGGCCGGTGACGAATGCGGCCAGATCTGGCGCAGGGCCGTCGACGGGCCTCGCGGTCGGGCGGCAGGGCGGCCAGAGCCTCGTCGGCCGGGTCGGCCAGCGCGGTCGATGGTCGCTTCCACCTCCGGCCGGGCGCCGGTGTCCTCGATGGCCGCGCTCCATCTGGGCGACCTCACCCGGTCGAAGGTCGGGCGCCCGAAGCGGGTCTCGCAGACAGCCTGGGCGCTGCCGCCCCGGTCGCGCCGCGCCCAGGCCAGGCTGGCCAGCAGCGTCAGCTTGCCCTCCCGGAGGTCGTCCCCGACGGGCTTGCCGGTGACGTCCGGATCCCCGAACACGCCGAGCAGGTCGTCGCGGAGCTGAAACGCCTCGCCGAGGGGCAGCCCGAGCGGACAAGGGCCGGCCAGTCCGGCCAATCGCTCCGGGCGCGCCAGGGCCGCACCGAGATGGAGGGGCCGCTCGACGGTGTACTTGGCCGTCTTGTACCGGCAGATGCGCCGGGCCCGGCTGCCGGCGCTCGCCGCCTGCCGGCCCGCGCACGGCTCGCCGGGGCCCCGTCGCGGCCGCGGCCGTCGCCGGGCCGCCACACGCGCCTGGCCCCCCGGGTCGCCGCGGCTGCCCGAGCCCTGCGCACCGCCCACGATGTCCAGGTACTGGCCGAGGTTGACCTCCAGGCGCACCTCGTCGAACACCGCCCGGGCCGCCGGGGTGCGGCCGGTCAGCAGCTGGTCGCTGTACACGAGCGCCAGATCGCCGAGCAGGATGGCCACGCCCGCCCCGAACCGGTCGCTGTCACCCCGCCAGGCCGTGGCCTGGTGGCGGGCGGCGTACTGGACGTGCACGGTGTCGAGCGCCGTGACGGCGGGCGGAGCCGTCGATGATGTCGTCGTGGACCAGGGCGGCGGCGTGCAGCATCTCCAGGGCGGCGCCGGCGTCGATCACTCGCCGGATCGTCCGGGTCGCCGCCGCAGCCTACGAACGACCAGTAGCAGAACGCCGGGCGCAACCGCTTGCCGCCTGACAGCACCGTCGAGCCGCAAGCTGGCAGCGGAGGCCGCAGGTCGGGTCGACAGCCGCCCACCGCTCGACCTCCGCCTCGAGCAGCCGGCGTCGAGCCGGGCCGTCAACCAGCTCGAGCCGGTTCGGCCAGCGCCTCCGGCAGCGGCGCGTCGCGGGTGCGCGGGTCACGGCCCTCCGGCGCGAGCCAGCTCCTCGTCGTCGGGGGACGGGAGATCTCGGCTCGTCCGGCGTACCGGCGGTCGAGCCATCCGGGTCACCACCACGGCCAGCAGGTAGGACACGCCGAGGAGGGCGAGGCCGGCCAGTACGTCGGCGATGTAGTGGTTGGCGGTGACGATGATGCAGAAGATCGTCGCCAACGGGTACAGGACCACCAGCACCTTGCCCCACCAGGGCCGGATGAGCGGGATCAGCACCAGAGCGCACCAGGCCGCCCAAGCTGGTGTGCAGGCTGGGCATGGCCGCGTACTGGTTGGACACGTCGTTGACCGGCCCGGACGAGAAGTTCCACAGGCCGCCGACGACCTGCAGGGTGTCGACGAAGCCGTAGCCGGGCGGCAGCAGCCGCGGCGGCATCACCGGGAAGAACGTGAAGCCGATCAGGGCCAGGCCGGTCGTGAACGCCAGGGTGTTTCGCCACAACGCGATACCGATCGGGATAGCGGAAGAACAGCAGCAACAGCACGCCCACCACGGCTACGAAATGGATCGTGCCGTAGTAGTCGTCGCACAGTCGGATCAGCTCCCGGTAGTGCAGGAACCAGTGCTGGATGTTCGCCTCGTGGAACAGCCCGAACCAGCGTTCGAAACGGATGATCCGCTGGGCGTTGGTCAGCGGCCTGGAACACCGACACCGGCTGTCGCCCCGGAGGTCCCGGACCGCGGTGTACAGCGACATAGAAGACCGCGATCAGCAGAACCTCGCGCCACCAGTGCGATCGCTGGACCGGGCGGGTGCGTCGACGTTCCGGGGTCTCCGGCGGACTCACGGTCTGCGCAGCATCGACTCGAGTCCGGTCACGACTACTGGGCCGTGTCCCTGGTACTGCCAGCCAGGTTAACGGCCGTGCCACCATGGGCAGGTGCACCACCGGGCTGAACCGGGTCTCCCGCCGTGAGCGGCGCCGGCCTGCGTCTCACCGGCCTGGCCGCCTCGGCGGCGCCCAGCTCCGGCCCGCCCGCGAGAGGGTGGCCGGGGCCACGCCGCCAGCCGCGGGGCGGTCCCGTTTCGTTCTACATCCCCTGCGGCCCTGGCGGCGCCGACCAGCCACGGCCCCGTGCCGACGACCGGCGCCGGCCCGCCTCACCGGGGGCAGGCGCCGGTCCGCCCAGCCCCTACCAGTTCGACCGGCCCCACCCTGATCGCCACGCTGCGCGCCCCCACGGCCTATCGCAGCCAGCCCGAGCGGCCGTCGCACCCTGGCAGGGACGCTGCCGCCGACCAACCCCTTCGGCGGCGCCCAGGTGCTGGCCGTACTGGGTCCGGCCTACGGGCTCCGGGTGGTTGCGCGTCGAGCTGCCGATCCGGCCCAACGGCAGCGTGGGATGGATCCGCGCAGCCGGGGTGGCACTTGCCGCAGACCTCCTACCACGTCTACGTGAGCGTGGCGGGCCGCTCGGTGACGGTGACCGACGCTGGCCAGCCTCTCGTGACGGCTCCCGCGGCGGTCGGCAAGCCATCCACGCCGACCCCGGCGGGCCAGACCTACCTCTGGGAACTGATCCGTCCCGACGACCCCCAAGGCGCCTACGGGCCTTACATCTTCGGGCTGGGGTGGTTCTCCGACGCCTACGCCGTGTTCAACGGCGGCGACGCCCAGATCGGCATCCACGGGCAGGACGAGCCCTGGTCGCTGGGCCAGCCGGTGTCCCACGGCTGCGTCCGGCTCCCCAACGACGTGATCAGCCAGCTGGCCGGCCTCCTGCCGCTCGGCACCCCGGTGACGATCAGCTGAACTGCGAACCCCCTGCCCCGCTGCCCTGACGCCTAGCGGGCCTTCTCCATAAACCGCTCCGTCTGCACCAGCACCCGGGTCACCTTGCCGGCCGCCACCAGACCGCAGGCGTCGGTGACGCTGGTGTTGAACACCAGGCGCCGTCCCTCACACCGCTCCAGGGTGGCCGTCGCCACCACCGTGTTGCCCACCAGGACGGGGCGTCAGGTGGGTGAACTCGACCCGGAACCCCACCGTCGTCTGGCCCGGTTCGAGGTTCGGGCCCACGCCGCGATCAGCGCGGCCTGCTCGCACAGCTGCAGCAGCCGGGGCGTCGCCAGCACGGGCACGTCGCCGGTGCCCAGCGCGCCGGCCGTGTCCCGATCCGTGACGACCAAGCTCGGTCTGGCCGCAGACGCCGACGGTGACCGGCACGAAACCAACGGTACGCGGGTACCCTCCATTAGTTCCAATGCAGACAGGAGCGCACGTGATCGACGAATCGGTGGTGGAGGGTGTCCTCGGCGTGGCGTTGCGGACCGGCGGCGAGTTCGCCGAGGTGTTCGCCGAGGATCGGCGCGGGTCGGCCGCCCGGCTCGACGACGGGCGGGTCGAGGATCTGGCGTCGGGGCGCGACCGCGGCGCGGGCATCCGGGTGGTCGTCGGCGACACCACCGGCTTCGCCCACACCAGCGACCTGAGCGAACCGGGCTTGCGGGCCGCGGCCGAGGCCGCCGCCGCGGCCGCCCGCCAGGGCGGTGGGGGAGTGCGGACCGTGGCCCTGTGCCGGGTGGCAGCCCCCGCGCCCAACGACGTCAGCATCCTGCCCGAGAGCTGTGGCCAAGGCGGAGAAGGTGGCGCTGCTGCGCCGGGCCGACGAGGCCGCCCGCGCCGCCGGGAGCGCCATCCGCCAGGTGACCGCCGTCTACGGCGACAGCCGCCGGCGCATCCTGGTCGCCAACAGCGAGGGTGTGCTGGCCGGCGACGACCAGGTGAAGACCCGGTTCGCCGTTTCGTGCGTGGCCAGCGGCGACACCGGCCTGCAGACCGGCCGCGAGTCGGTCGGCGCCACCGTCGGTTTCGAGCTGTTCGACCGGCTCCTCGTCGAGGATCTGGCCCGGACGGCTGCCCAGCGTGCCCTCACCAAGCTGTCGGCCCGACCGGCGCCATCGGGAAGCCTGCCCGTGGTGATCAAGCAGGGAAGCGGCGGAGTCCTTTTCCACGAAGCCTGCGGTCACGGACTCGAAGCGGATCACATCGCCAAGGACGTGTCGGTCTTCACCGGTCGGGTTGGGGAAATGGTGGCCAGTCCGCTGGTCACGCTCGTCGATGACGGCACCATGGGTCCCGAGTGGGGCGCCCTCGCCGTCGATGACGAGGGCCACCCAGCGGGGCGGAACGTGCTGATCGAGAACGGCGTTCTCACCGACTACATGTGGGACTGGCTGCGGGCCCGCAAGGAGGGTCGGCCGAGTTCCGGCAACGGCCGGCGGGAGAGCTACCAGCACCTGCCGATGGTGCGCATGACCAACACCTATGTGCTGGCCGGGGCCGAGGATCCCGAGGAGATCGTGCGCCAGACCCCGCACGGGGTGTACGTCGCCCAGCTGGGCGGCGGCCAGGTCAACACGGCCACCGGCGACTTCGTGTTCGGCATGACCGAGGCCTACCTGATCGAGAACGGCCGGATCACCGAGCCGCTGCGGGACGCCAACCTGATCGGCAACGGACCCGACGTCCTGCGCAACATCGACGTGGTCGGCAACGACTTCGCCATGGGCCCGCCGGGCACCTGCGGCAAGCAGGGCCAGGGGGTGCCGGTCGGCGACGGCCAGCCCACCCTGCGGGTCAGCGCCCTGACGGTCGGCGGCACGGCCCGATGAGTGACGGGGCCCGGGCCAGGTCAGGCCGCAGAGACGGACCTCCTGGACCTCGCCGCCCAGGTGGCCGGGGCGGCCCGGCGACGGCGAGCAGGTCGAGGCCTACGTGGGGCGGGGCCGGGAGACCGAGGTCCGCGTCTACGAGGGCGAGGTGGAGTCGCTCTCCTCGGCCGAGTCGGCGGGCATCGGCATCCGGGTGGTGGTCGGCAACCGGCAGGGCTTCGCCTACGCCGGCTCGCTCGACGCCGACGTGGTCCGAGAGACCCTCGAGGAGGCCCGGGACAACGCCGGCTTCGCCTCACCCGACGAGTGGGTCGGACTGGCCTCGCCCGACGGCGTGGAGCCGGCCGACCTCGATCTGTGGCGCGACGACCTGGCCGCCTACCCGGCCGACACCAAGGTGGCCCGGGCCCTGGAGCTGGAGCGGGCCGTGCGAGCCGGGCGACCCCCGCATCCGGGCCGTCGAAAGCGCCGAGTGGGGCGACGCCGCCCTGGAGTCGGCCGTGGCGACCAGCACCGGGATCCGCGCGTCGTCGCGGCGGACGGCCTGCTATCTGTCGGCCTACGCCATCGCGGGCGAAGGCAGCGAGACGCAGACGGGTGGCGGCTACAGCGTGGGTCGCAGTCCGGACGACCTCGACCTGGACAAGGCGGCTCGCGACGCCGTCCGGCGGTCCACCCGCCTGCTCGGCGCGGTCAAGCCCCGCTCGGCGCACGTCACCGTCGTCTTCGAGCCGGAGATCACCGCCACCCTGCTCTCCGTGATCGGGGGGACGCTGGATGGGGAGGCGGTGCTCAAGGGGCGGTCGTTGTTTGCCGACCGGATCGGCGAGTCCGTGTCGGTGGACGGGTTCACGCTGGTCGACGATCCCACCGACCCCGAGGCCTACGGGGCCGGCTCGCTTCGACGCCGAAGGCCTGGCCACGCGGCGCAACGCCCTGATCGAAGGGGGCGTGCTGCGCACGCTTCCTGTACAACACCTACTCGGCCCGCCGGGCCGGGACGGCCTCGACGGCCTCGGCGGTGCGGGCCGGGTTCAAGAGCGGACCGGGGACCGGCGCCCGGGCCCTCATGGTCGTCCCTGGCCGGCTGACCCCGGACGAGATCCTGGCCCAGGTGGGGGACGGGCTGCTGGTCCAGTCCATCTCGGGTGTGCACTCCGGCGTCAACCCCATCAGCGGGGACTTCTCCGTGGGCGCCGAGGGCGTCCTGATCCGCGGCGGGGAGCTGGCCGGCCCGGTCCGGGAGTTCACCATCGCGTCGACCATCCAGCGCATGCTCAGCGGGGTGGTCGCCATCGGCAACGACCTGGAGCGGCTGCCGTCCTCAGCCGCCGGGGTGACGATGGCGATCGCCGACGTGTCGATGAGCGGCGCCTAGGGCGTCTGGGATGCGTGGACGCTACGCCGCCGGGCCGGCGCGGGTGGTGCTGCTCGACCCGTCCGACCGGGTACTGCTCTCCAGGCCACTGACCCGTACTGGCCCGAGAAGGGGCAGTGGTGGGAGCTGCCCGGCGGCGGCATCGAATGGGGCGAGACGAGCGGGGAGGCGGCCCTCCGGGAGCTGTACGAGGAGACCGGCATCGAGGACGTCGAGATGGGCCCCTGCGTGTGGCGCCACCACGCCGAGTTCGACTTCGGCCCCTACCACTTCGACCAGCACGAGCGACGTCCACGTGGCTCGCGGCGACGGGGGCGAGTACCGCCCGGCGGGACTGGAGGCGCTGGAGGCCCAGGCGTTCAGCGGCGCCCGCTGGTGGCCGCTCGACGAGCTCGCTCGCCCTGGTGGCGGACGGGGGCAAGATCATCCCGCCGTGGCTGGTCGAGCAGCTGTCGGGGCTGCTGGCGTCGCTGGCTTCCGGGGCCCCCTGGCCGGCGGAGCCCATCGACATGGGGGAGCTCGGCAACATCGCCTGATCGGGATCGGCGAACCGATTCCGGGCAATTCGGGATCGCGCGGCGCGGCACCTCCTCAGGTCGGCAAGATATACGGGGAGACCGCCCGACAAGGAAAGTGAAGCCCTCACGTGTTGCTGGCTCGCCACCGCCCAACACACGCCCCACCACCTGACCTACTTCCAGGCCATCGTCATCGGGGTCTTCCAGGGGATCACCGAGCTGTTCCCCGTGTCGAGCCTGGGCCATTCGGTCCTCATTCCGAAGCTGTTCGGGTGGAACACCCTGGTCACGAGCGAATCGGCCAGCGAGTCGTTCTATCTGGCCTTCATCGTGGGACTGCACGTCGCCAACGCCCTCGCCCTGCTGGTGTTCTTCTGGCGGGACTGGGTGCGTATCATCCGGGCCTTCTTCGTCACCCTGCGGACCCGCCGGGTGGAGACCTCGACGGAGCGGCTCGCCTGGCTCATCGTGGTGGCGACCGTCCCGTGTGGCCTCCTCGGACTGCTTCTCGAGCACCGCATCCGCACGCTTCTGGCCAAACCCCTGGCCGCGGCGTTCTTCCTGATGGTGAACGGTGTGATCCTCCTGGCCGGCGAGCGGGTGCGCCGCCGCTCCGAGGTGAGGGAGCTGGCCGCCCGGGAGGGCGCAACCCCCGAAGGGTCACGCCGCCTGGAGACCCTCGAGTACCGGGAAGCAGCCATCATCGGGGTGTCACAGACGGCGGCGCTCATTGCCGGCATCAGCCGGGACGGCATCGCCATGGTCGCGGGCCTGGTCCGCGGCCTCAACAACGAGGACGCCGCCAAGTTCGCCTTCCTCCTGGCCACCCCGATCATCCTGGCTGCCGGCGCTGTACAAGATCCCCGACCTGCTCGGGCCCAACGGCAACGGCGTTCGCGGTCAGGTCCTGGTCGGGAAGCATCGTCACCTTCTTCGTGAGCTTGATCTCGGTGCGATACCTGATGCGCTACTTCCAGACCCGCAACCTGGTCCCGTTTGGCCTGTACTGCCTGGCGTTCGGCGGGTTCATGACGCTGTTCATCCTGTCCGGGGCCTAGAAGGCCCGCGGCTGGGCCGGCGCACCGGGCGGTCGAGCCCTGGTGCGAGCCCGGGCGCTGGGGCTGCCGGTCGACCCTGTCGGCGCTGGTCGGCTCGCTGGCGTTGCCGACGTTCCGGCTCGCCCGGCCCGGCCTTCGCCACGAAACGTCCGGCGGCGTCGAGCGTGCCCGGCCGGCCAGGACGCGCGAAGGGTCGGAGCAGATCGGCCGCGTTTGGTTCGGGGCGGTTGCGCGTCGCGACACTGATGCGGAGCGACCGGCCAGAGGGTGGCGGCGAAGCGTGGACGGATCCGGACCACCCGCAGCGACAAGCTCGGCGTCCGGTGCGGCCCTTGCGTGACCGGGGACATGTTCGGCCGGCCGTAGGGCGCAGGCGGAGACTGGGCGCCCCGCCAGCCTCGCATTCGCACGCCGCCGCGCTGGAATCTCGGGAATGGCCGCCTCCAGCAGGGTGCGGGTGTGGTCCACGTTGGCGGCGAGAACGGCCAGGGCCGCCTCCATGGTGACCGGGGCGTGGTCCGGGTCCCCCTCGACGCCGACGTCTCGGTCGGTGACCAGGGCCAGGCCGGCGTAGCACAGTCCCAGCTCGCGGGCCAGGTAGGCCTCGGGATACTGCGTCATGTTGATGACGTCCACGCCGGCCGACGAGTACCAGCGCGATTCGGCCCGGGTCGAGAAGCGAGGGCCCTGGACGACCACCACCGTCCCCTGGTCGTGGACGGCGCCGCCCCGCCACCGAACCGGCCCAGCCCCGCTTCCGGGCTCGCGCGACCCCAGCCCGCCGCCCCCCGTCGCCGCCGGCCGTGCCCCGCGCCGCCACGCACCAACGCGGCCCGCAGCTCCGGGCAGTACGGGATCGGCGAAGCTGACGTGCTCGACCACCTCACCTTCGAGGTAGGTGTCGGCCCGCCCCCAGGTGCGGTCCATGAGTTGATCGAGGACCAGCAGGTCGCCCGGTCCCGACGTCCGCCCGCAGCGACCCTACCGCGCAAGGCCCGATCACCCGCCGGACCCCCAGTTCGCGTAGCGCCCACAGGTTGGCGCGGGAGTTGACCGCGTGCGGCGGCACCTGGTGGCCCATCCCGTGCCGGGCGATGAAGGCCACGCCCGCGCCCGGCCACGTTGCCCACCGCGATCGGACCAGACAGCTCGCCATAGGGAGTAGAAGGCGATACTTCCTCCGCCCCGTCGAGCCAGCGGTAGAAACCGGACCCGCCGATGACGGCAATCTCAGCAGACGTCACCGGAAGCGACGGGGCGAGGAGGAAACAGGCTCAGTTGCAGAGCGTCGCGAGGGACGGTCTCAGGACGGCGGCCGACTTGGCCCCGGACGTTCTGGCGAGAGGACCCCGACCCCGACGACCCGGACCCCGACCCCGGGGAACCCGACCCGGACCCCGAACCCGACCCGAACCCGAGTCGGAGGAACCCGATCCCGACGACCCCGACCCCGAGCCCGAGGAACCCGATCCCGACGACCCCGACCCCGAGCCCGAGGAACCCGACCCCGGCGACTCCGACCCCGAGCCCGAGCCCGACCCCGAGGAACCCGAAGCCTCCGACTTCGAGGCTCCGGAGTCGCTCCCGCCCTTGCCAGCTCCGTCGCGACTTGGCGCCGGCCGCCGGCCGCGGCCCGGCTGTCGGTCTTGTAGAACCCGCTGCCCTTGAAGGCGATCCCGATGCTGCCGAACACCTTCCGCAGCGGCCCACCGCAGGCCGGGCACTCGGTCAACGGCTCGTCCTTGAACGACTGCACCACCTCGACATGCTCCCCACATGACTTGCAGGCGTATTCGTAGGTTGGCATGACGCTCGAAACCCTCCTCCGCAGGTGAAGGCGTTAGCACTCTCACCGGTCGAGTGCCAAGTGTATCGGACCCGGAAAGAGACACCGAAAGAATCGCTCGCTCCTGGTGGTAGAACACCTTCGTGGCTCCCGCCGCCCCGACACCCCGAACCCCTACCCCGCGGGAACGTCCGGAAGGCCGTTATCCCCGCCGCCGGCCTGGGCACCAGGTTCCTGCCCGCCGCCAAGGCGGTACCCAAGGAGATGCTGCCGCTCGTCGACAAGCCGGTCATCCAGTACATCGTCGAGGAAGCCGTCCACAACGGCATCACCGACATCCTGCTCGATCACGGGCCGGGGCAAAGGCAGTCTTGAAGACCACTTCGACCGGTCTTTCGAGCTGGAGTACTACCTGGAGCAGAAGGGCAAGCGCGGACGAGCTCGACCAGATGCGGGCCATCGCCGAGATGGCCCGCGTCCACACCGTGCGCCAGGGCGAACCACTCGGCCTCGGGCACGCCGTCTCGCATGGCCGCAGGACCATGTAGGCGACGAGCCGTTCGTGGTGATGCTCGGCGACGACGTCATGCACGAAAGGGCAGGCGTCCTGGCGGGCATGCTGTCCGCCTACCAGCGTCACCGGGCGTCCATCCTCGCCCTCAAGCACGTCAGCCCGCAGGACATCTCCGCCTATGGCAGCGCTGTCGGTCGAGCCCGTTGAGCATGAGGAGTCCCTCGTCGGGTGCACGACCTCGTCGAGAAGCCCACAGCCCGAAGAGGCGCCCTCGGATCTCGGCGTCATGGGCCGCTACGTGTTGACGCCCGCCATCTTCGACGCCCTCGGCCCGCACCAAGCCGGGTAGCGGCGGCGAAATCCAGCTCACCGACGCCATCAAGCTGCTCCTCGACGCCGAGCCGGTCTACGGCTACACCTTCGAGCACGGCCGCTTCGACGCCGGCAACAAGCTCGATTACCTGCGGGCGACGGTGGAGTTGGCCCTCGAACGACCCGATCTGGGCCCGCCCTTCCGCGCCTACCTCGAAGCACGGTTCGGCCGGCCATGATCCCCCTCGACGACGCCCAGGCCGAGGTGGTCCACGCCTGCCGACCGAAGCGGCCCGCCTCACCGAACTCGACGCCGCCCTGGGCCTGGTCCTGGCGGAGCCGGTGGCCGCGGCCGAGAACGTGCCGCCGTTCGACAACACGGCCATGGACGGCTACGCGGTCCGGGCCGCCGATACGGCCGGTGCCGAACGCCGAGCGGCCGGCCCGGTTGACGGTGATCGGCACGCTGGCGGCCGGGCAGGCACCCCGCAGCCCGGTCGGACCCGGAGAGGCACTCCGGATCATGACGGGCGCCCCTTTCCCCGACGGTGCCGACGCCGTGGCCATCGTCGAGAACACCCGCACCGAAGGCGACCAGGTCTGGGTCTCGGCCCCGGCGGTCGCGGGCGAACACGTGCGCCGGGCGGGCGAGGATCTGGCGGCCGGACAGCAGGTCTTCGCGCCGGCACCGCCCTCGGGCCCGGCCATCTGGGCGTGTTGTGCAGCGTCGGTTTGGAAAAAGTGCCCGCCGTTCCGGCTCCAGTCGTCGGCGTGCTCTCCACCGGTGATGAGCTGGTGGAGGGGGCGGGGCGCTGCTCCCGGGCCAGATCCGGGACTCCAACCGGCGCACCCTCATGGCCCTGCTGCGCCGCGATGGCTACGGCGTGGTGGACCTGGGATCGCCCGCGACGTCGACAGTGACATCGAGGAGCGGCTCCGCCGATGGCGTGGCCTGCTGCGACGCCGTATTGACAAGCGGTGGGGTGAGCATGGGCGACTTCGACCTGGTCAAGGTGGTCCTCGACCGCATCGGGAAGATGCACTGGATGCAGGTGGCCATCCGTCCGGCCAAACCCTTCGCCTTCGGGCTGGTGGGCGACACGCCGGTATTCGGGCTGCCCGGCAATCCGGTGTCGTCGATGGTGAGCTACGAGGTGCTGGCCCGCCCGGGCCTGCGCCGCATGGCCGGCCAGGTCGCCCGACAGACCTCTTCCGGGTCCCGGTGCCAGCTGTCCTGGAGGGGGCGTGCTCTGCGAGGGGCGCCCGACCGGACGGCGTTCGCCCGGGTCCAGGTCGAGATGCACGATGACGGCCGCTACCACGTGACGAGCGCCGGTGGCCAGGGCTCCCATCAGCTCTATGCCATGGCCCTGGCCGGCGGCCTGGCCATCATCCCCCCACAGGGCGTCGCCAAGGCCGGGGAAGACGTACCGGTTCTGCTCCTCACCCCGTAGGGTGGGGAGCGTGGCATCCGCCCTGGTCGATCCGTACAACCGGACGGTTCGCGACCTGCGGATCTCCATCACCGACCGCTGCAACTTCCGGTGCCAGTACTGCATGCCCGAGGAGGGCATGAAGTGGCTGCCCCGTGAGGACCTGCTGACCTACGAGGAGTTGACCCGGGTGGCCACCGTGTGTGTGCGACCGGTTCGGCTTCGAGAGCATCCGCCTCACGGGCGGCGAACCGACGGTGCGGGCCCACCTGCCGGTCCTGATCCGCCAGCCTCGCCGCCCTGGGCGTCGACCTGGCCATGACGACCAACGGCGCGACCCTGGCCCATCAGGCCGCCGACCTGGCCCAGGCCGGGCTGCGACGCATCAACATCTCGTGCGACTCGCTGCGTCCCGACCGCTTCGCCGCCATCACCCGGCGGGACGCGCTCGAGCAGGTTCTGGCTGGCATCGATGCGGCTCGTAGCCGCCGGCCTCGACCCCGTCAAGGTCAACTGCGTGGTGGTACGGGGCGTCAACGATGACGAGATCCTCGACTTCGCGGCTTTTGGGCGGGCCCGGGGCGTCGAACTGCGTTTCATCGAGTGGATGCCCCTTGACGGCGGCGGCGAGTGGCAGATGGACCAGGTGGTGCCCGCCAGCGAGATCATCGCCGCCATCGACGCCCAATGGCCGCTGATCGCGCCGGACGGGCGGGGAGCGCGCGACTCGGCCCCGGCCGAGTCCTATACCTACGCCGACGGCGGTGGGGCGGTGGGCGTGATCGCCAGCGTGACCCGTCCGTTCTGCAGCTCGTGCGACCGGATCCGGCTGACGGCGGAGGGGCAGCTGCGGAACTGTCTGTTTTCCGTCCGGGAGACCGACTTGCGAGCGATCCTGCGGGGTGGCGGCAGCGACGATGACCTGGCTGCCGCCATCGAGGCCGAGGTGGGGCGCAAGTGGGCAGGCCACTCCATCGGCCAGGTCCATTTCATCCGGCCGGCCCGGAGCATGAGCCAGATCGGCGGCTAGGCCGCCGGGTCGCGGCTGGCCGGTAGACTGCGCGCCATGCCCGACCGCCTGACGCATCTCGACCCGCTCGGTCGGGCCCGCATGGTGGACGTAACCCCCAAGGAAGCCACCCACCGGCGGGCCATCTCTCGCTGCAAGGTGTTCATGCAGCCCGAGACGACCGGCAAGGTGGCGAGCAACGCCATAACCAAGGGTGACGTGCTCGGGGCGGCCCGCATCGCTGGCATCCAGGCGGCCAAACGGACCGCCGACATGATTCCGCTCTGCCATCCGCTGCTGGTCGGGGCGGTGACCATCAACTTCACGCTGGGTGACGATTTCGTCGAGGTTGAAACCCAGGTCGAGACCGTCGACCGCACCGGGGTGGAAATGGAGGCCATGACGGCCTGCGCCGTGGCCGCCCTGACCATCTACGACATGTGCAAGTCGGCGGATCGGTCCATGGTGATCGGTGAACTGGCGCTCTGGGAGAAGACCGGGGGACGAAGCGGACATTGGCGCCGTTCCACTGGCGATCTGGGCGAACCGCTCATCAATACGGCCGCAAACCCGGTGCTCGATCTCGACGCCCAGATCGAGGGCCTGGTCGGCGAGGGCGAGGGCGAGCCTCCGCTCTGATCGCCAGGTTTGTAAAGGGCGGAGGTGCCCCGCCCGTTTGCAGACCTCGTTCTCAGTTGTGGTGGCCGTGGCTTCCGGCGTCGATGCTGGTCAGGGTCAAATTTTCCGGCCCTCTGGCGTCGAGCACACCGCCCCGGCTACCCTCCCTGAGAATTGCCTGAAGACGCCGGACCGGCCGCCTCGGACACCTGTATTGGAGGATCCACCACTGCGTGCGTGCCACGGCATTACGGTCCCTGACATCGAAGGGTAGGCCGAGGAGACTTTGACTACCGTGGTTTTACTGGTCCTGGCGATTGTCTGGGGTGTTCTGCTGGTGTCGTGGCTGCGCTCCCGACGTCAGGACACGGCCTATGACTCGGTTGGGACGTTCCGGCGCCATCTGACCGTGCTGGAGCGAGCTGCGCCTCCCACCGTCGTTCCGGCCAACCGCCTGCGCACCGGTGGCGCCCCAGTTGGGCATGTCATTCCCGCCTACCGGCCTCGGGGAGCGGTTCGGGGCGGGTATGCCAGCCGCCCGGCGACCGGGCCCAGTGCCGGGCTCTGCGCGCCCTGTCCGGGGTAGCCCTGCGCCGCCGGCAGGCCCAGCGGAGGCGACGGGATATCTTCGTCGTCCTACTCGCCGGCGTGGCCGGCAGTTTTCTGCTGGCCATCATCCCCGGGCTATCCATCATGTGGTCGGTCCAGGTGATGTTTGACATCATCTTCGCTGCTTTACGTGGCGTTGCTGGTACGGGCCCGGAACTTGGCCGCGGAACGTGAGCTCAAGCTCACTTTTATGCCCGTCACAAGCCCGTCCCGTCCGCCGCCCGTCTTACGACTTGGGCACGGCGGGATACGGCGACCTGAGCCTGCGCCGGGCCGCCAATTAGTCACCCCGATCGTGGAGCCCGGCAGACGCAGCTCGCCGGCTGCGTCGAGTTCGCTACCGGCGAACTGGCCGAGGCGAACGCCGCCCGGGAGGCCGGACTGGCGAACTGTCGGCGGGTGATCCGGGCCGCCGGGAGCGCCATTCGCGCCGTCCATCGCCAGCGGCCCATGCAGGTCACGGCCCACCTGGCCGAGGCCGAGGGCGCCCTTCGGCAGGCTCAGGCCGCCGTCGCACCATTCCCGAGGATCGCCTACGCCGGGTTCCTGCACGACGCCGAGAAGGAGTACGCCGAAGCCGTGATCACCGCCGCTTTGGTCGACGGGTCGACCGTGCCCGGCCACCGGGAGATCCGGGTGGAGGCGCCGGCTTGGCTCAACGGACTCGCCGAGGCCGCCTCCGAGCTGCGCCGCAACCTACTGGATCGTCTGCGGGAGGGGCGAGCCGGACCGGGCCGAGCAGTTGCTGGAGGCGATGCAGGATGCCTACGAACTGCTGGTTGGCGTCGACTATCCGGATGCCGTCACGGGCGGCTTGCGCCGGACGGCCGACGCCCTGCGGGCCGTGCTGGAACGGACGCGCAGCGACCTGACCACCACCATTCTGCAGTTCCGCCTGCAAGCCGCTCTGGAGCGTCGCGCCGCGGAGGAGCAGCTGATGCGCTGCATGCGCTACCCTGAGGTCTCCCTAGCGGGGGTGTAGCTCAGCCCGGTAGAGCGCTACGTTCGCATCGTAGAAGTCGCCGGTTCAAGTCCGGTCACCTCCACTGCCACCGTCCCATTACACCCTCGGCGGACTGCTCCAGGGCCTCCGGGGCCACCGCTCGGTCCTTTAGTGCAACTGTGTAGTTGCATATGCTGCGGGGGTGGACATTCTCGTGTTGGGTGGCACCCACCACGTCGGCCGGTCGCTTGTCGAGGTGTCGCTGGTCCAGGGTCACTCGGTCACGACACTCACTCGAGGTGTGAGCGGACCTCCGGCAACTGGGGCCCGTGCCCTTTACACGAACCGGCTGAACCGGACGGCCGTAGAAGCGGTCCTGGCTGACTCCCGAGCCCGATGGGACGCCGTGATCGACACCTGGAGTGGGGCGCCGCGGGCGGTCCGAGATGCGGCGCAGATCCTGGCCGGTCGAGCCGGTCATTACTGTTACGTGTCGAGCCGGTCCGTGTATCGCTGGCCGATCCCGGTGGGCAGCGACGAGTCAGCCCCGGTGGTCGATGGCGATCCCGGCGCCGTCGAGGACACCGACTACGCCCGGCGCAAACGGGGAGGCGAGCTCGCCGCCCTCGAGACCTTTGACGGCCGGGTCCTGCTCGCCCGGGCCGGGTTGATACTGGGGCCCTACGAACGGGTCGGCCGGCTGCCGTGGTGGCTGCGGCGGCTGCAGCGCGGGGGTCAGGTGCTCTGCCCAGGTCCGCCGACACGACCTTTGCAGTACATCGACGGCCGAGACCTGGCGGAATGGATCCTTCTCATGGCGAAGGGGGACTTGGGTGGCACGTTCAACACCGTCAGTTGGCCTGGCCATACGAGCATGGGCCAGTTGCTCGAGACGGTCCGGGTTGCAACCGGCAGCTCGGCCGAGCTGGTCTGGGCGTCCCCTGCGGAGATCCAGGGGGCTGGCATCTCGGCGTGGACCGAGCTTCCCATCTGGGCTCCTCCTACCGGAGAGCTCGCCGGTTTGCACGCTGGCGATGTATCGGCCGCTCACGCCCATGGTCTGCGCTGCCGGCCCGTGAGCGACACGATCAGCGACACGTGGTCGTGGCTGCAGGCCGAAGGGGACCCGCCCGCGCTGGTGGACGGAACGATCGGCTTATCGCCCGAGCGAGAAGCACGCGTCCTGGCCACCATCGCGTAATCAGACCGAGACGACCTGACGGTAAGACACCGGCTACCGGATTAGACGCCAGACCTATCAGCTTGTTCGTTCCTTTTACCCAGATCCTGCCGGGCTGGCCGAGCGCATATTTGCACTTAAATGCGAGTTTCTTATGCCGGTCTTGCCAGGACCTCGCCGGGCCTACCAGCACGAATTATCGCCAGGGTCGGACAGACGGCCAGGGCCGAAAGTTCCCGCAGGGTTGCCGCCAGGTGAACCTTTAGCGAACTCCAGGTGGGACGGAAAGATCCCCAAGGACGTCCCCAGCTTTTCCTCTTCCGTCCCAGACGCCACTGGCGCACAATCAGCGGAACCGGGAGAAGACAAGGAGCGCTGTGAAATTCGGATCACCCAACTCGAAACCGGTCGTCAGCCCCGGGTGGAGGAACGCGTGAGCACCCCCGTCGTCGACCTCGTGGACAGGGCGCAGACAATTGGATCGCATAAACCGATGGACACGCTGGACGCTCACGTGCTGCGCATGTTCGCGTTGGTCGGCGACGCCATCGCCTCTGCAACAGACGTCTTTCTGGCGACCGACCGGGACGCGGCCCGATCTCTGATCCAAAGCGATCAGCTGATTGACGCCTTACACGAGCAGACGGAATGGAGCGTCATCGAAGAGCTCATTCGCGGCGGCATTGACACGGCCCGACAGCGACGACTGTTGGTTATCCTGCGCATCCTGCCCGAGCTGGAGCGCAGCGGCGACCTGGCCGAGCACATCGCCTCGCACGCTGCTCAGGGATTGAGCGAGTGGCTCACGCCCAGGGCGAGGAGCGTGGTGCAACAGATGGGGGCGCTGGGCTGCGAGATGTGGCGAATTGCCGTGGACGCGTACGCGGCAGGCGACGGTTCGGTCGCCGAGCTCCTGCGGGCCAGGGATGACGAGATCGACGACCTGCACGTGACGCTCACCGCCGAGCTGGCCGCCGGATGCGCCTCGATCCCGGTCGCCATCGAAATGGCACTTGTCGCTCGCTATTTCGAAAGGCTGGGCGATCACGCCGTGAACGTCACCCGGCGATTGCGGCCTATCACCAGCGAGCCGGCCGCATCGTGAGCTGGGCGTTGACACTGGAGGGTCGAGCGGACCCCGCCGGCATCATTCTGCTCCTCGACGACAAAGAGGAAGCAGAAATAATTGCCCGGGAAGTGCGCCGCAACGGGACACCCATCGTGATCAGACCGTATCCCGGTCGAGAGCTATCCGAAGCCTGGCCCACCGGTGTGCGGCGAGCCGGGGACGGGCCTGGTTCGGGAGTTAGATCAGGCGGTTCGTCGTAGGCCTGCTGGGATGGGTGTCGGCCAACTTGTCGCTGGTGCGTTGCTTGGGTCGGGTGGCGTAACGTCGCCCGCTCCCACCGCAGGTCCTGTCGGCCCACCGGGCGCCCGACTGGGTGAATGCCGTGGACTTGGGGCTACGGCGTGTGCGGTTCGGCCGCGCACGCAGGACAGAGGCCCCGGTACGTGATCTCCACCGCGGTGACGAGATAGCCGGCCTGGGCGCCTCGGGAAATGGTGGGTGGCGTAGGGGAGCGGGGCACGTCGCGGATGGCGTGGCAGTTGTCGCACACAAGGTGGTCGTGCTCCTCGGCCACGTTGGGGTCGTATCGCTTCGGCCCGTCGACGACGTCGACTTCCAGAATCTCCCGCATGGCCACCAGTTCGTTGAGCGTGTTGTACACGGTCGCTCGGCTGATCTCCGGGAGGCGCTCCAGAGCCAGATCATGAACCTCCTCGGCGGTCAGATGGACGTGGTCGCCGACAAGCACCTCGGCCACAACGCGCCGTTGCGGGCTGAGCCGCCAGTCGCGAGCCCGCAGCCGCGACAGCAGATCCTTTGCCACCGCGCCAGTGTACCCCTTGACGCCCGAAGATGTCGAGACTTAGAATCAGTCTATGGTCGTGTTCCAGCCGTCGTGCTCGTACGGACCAGGTGGTGATTGTCCGTAGTGGCAGGCAATCGGGGTCCGGTGGGCACCGGCGCTACCCTCGATCGTTCGCCCGTTTCGCCCGCAACGGCCCGGTCTCGCTTCCGGACCGATGTTCGCAGCGCCGGGCGGGACGAGCGGAGCGAGACAGCCTGGCCTAGAGGACAACGAACCACACGAACAACCAGCAATCAGCAAACAACTTCGAGAGAGGAGAACGACCGACGTGTCTGAACGCGGTAGCGAAAGTGAGAGCCCAGTAATTCCCCTCCCCTACGCCTCAGCCCCACCGGCCCTTGTCGAACCAGGACTGGTGGCCGAACCAGGTGAACCTGGAGGTTCTCCACCAGCACTCACCTCTGTCCAATCCGATGGACGAGGGCTACGACTACCCGGCGACCTTCAAGACCCTCGATGTCGACGCGCTCAAACAGGACGTCATCCAGGTGATGACGACGTCGCAAGAGTGGTGGCCGGCGGACTACGGCCACTACGGGCCGTTCTTCATCCGGATGACGTGGCATGCCGCGGGCACCTATCGCATTCACGATGGCCGGGGCGGTGGCGGCGAGGGCGCCCAGCGGTTCGCCCCGCTCAACAGCTGGCCCGACAACGCCAGCTTGGACAAGGCCCGCCGGCTGCTTTGGCCGGTGAAGCAGAAGTACGGCCGGAAGATCTCGTGGGCCGATCTGATTATCTTCGCCGGCAACGTCGCCTACGAGTCGATGGGGTTGAAGACGTTCGGCTTCGGTTTCGGGCGGGAGGACATCTGGGAGCCCGACCAGGTGTTCTGGGGGCCTGAGGACACCTGGCTCGGTGACGAGCGGTACAGCGGCGAGAGGGATCTCGCCAAGCCGTTCGGCGCCGTACAGATGGGCTTGATCTACGTCAATCCCGAAGGGCCGAACGGCAATCCGGATCCGCTGGCTGCTGCCAGAGACATCCGGGAGACGTTCGCTCGCATGGCCATGAACGACGAGGAGACGGTCGCCCTCATCATCGGCGGGCATACCGTCGGCAAGGCCCACGGGGCCGCAGGTGCGGAATATGTCGGCCCCGAACCCGAGGGCGGCAACATCGAGGACCAAGGCTTCGGCTGGAGGAACACCTTCGGCAGCGGCAAGGGCGACGACACCATCACCAGCGGTCTCGAGGGCGCCTGGACCAACGAGCCCACCAAGTGGGACAACGGGTACCTGGAGAATCTGTTCAAGTACGACTACGACCTCACGTCCAGCCCGGCCGGCGCCAAGCAATGGACTCCGAAGGATTCTTCGGCCCAAGGCACCGTGCCCGACGCCCATGATCCGTCCAAGCGGCACGCCCCCATGATGCTGACGACAGACCTGGCCTTGAAGGTGGATCCCATCTACGAGCCCATCTCCAGGCGCTTTCATCAGAACCCGGACCAGCTCGCCGAGGCGTTCGGCAAGGCGTGGTACAAGCTCTTGCACCGCGACATGGGGCCGGTCACCCGCTACCTGGGGCCCTGGGTTGCGGCGCCGCAGCTGTGGCAGGATCCCGTGCCCGCTGTCGATCATGAGCTGATTGGCGACCAGGACATCGCCGCCCTCAAGGACAAGATCCTGAAGTCGGGACTGTCGATCTCCCAGCTCGTCGCCACCGCCTGGGCGTCGGCCGCCAGCTTCCGCGGCACGGACAAGCGGGGCGGTGCCAACGGGGCCCGCATTCGTTTGGCTCCGCAGAGGGACTGGGAGGTCAACAACGGAGGCGAATTGGGCAAGGTCCTGCAGAGCCTGGAGGACATCCAGCGGGACTTCAACAGCTCGCAGTCGGGTGGTAAGAAGGTCTCGCTGGCGGACCTGATTGTCCTGGGTGGTTGCGCGGCCGTCGAGCAGGCCGCCAAGCGCGCCGGGCATGACGTCACGGTGCCCTTTGCCGCCGGGCGCACGGATGCGTCGCAGGAGCAAACCGACGTGGAGTCGTTTGCCGTGCTCGAGCCGACTGCCGATGGCTTCCGCAACTACGTCCAGGCGGAAGAGAAGCTGCCGCCCGAGCACCGGCTGGTCGACCGGGCCTTTATGTTGACATTGACCGCTCCGGAAATGACGGTTCTCATCGGTGGCCTGCGCGCCCTCAACGCCAACCACCGCCAATCTCCTCACGGCGTCTTCACCGATCGGCCCGAGACCCTGACCAACGACTTCTTCGTCAACCTGCTCGACATGGGCACGGAGTGGAAGGCGTCGGATTCGGTTGCCAACGTGTACGAGGGTCGCGACCGGGCCACCGGCCAGGCCAAGTGGACCGCCACTGCTGTCGACCTCGCCTTCGGGTGGAACTCCCAGCTCCGAGCTCTTTCGGAGGTCTACGGGTGCGACGACTCCAAAGAGAAGTTCGTGCGTGACTTCGTCGCCGCCTGGGACAAGGTCATGAACCTCGATCGTTTCGACCTCGCCTGATCGGCATCAATGGTGGCATCAATGGTTTGGTGACCGGCTCCGTCGAACCGGTCACCAAACCAGATCACCCGGCTGGCGCTCTGGGTTGCCCGGCTGGTGCCGGGAAAGATCGGGAATGAGCCAGCGAGTTGGCGAGTTGCATCCAGCATGTCGGGTCAAACGATGCGCGCCGTCCGATTCGACCGCTACGGTGGCATTGAGGTACTGAAGGTCGTCGACACCCCCCGGCCCGAGGCCACTCCGGGCCGTGTCGTCGTCAACGTGGTGGCGGCGTCGATCAATCCGGGCGAGGCGGTTGTTCGGGAGGGTCGCCTCCACGAACTGTGGCCGGCCACCTTCCCGGAGGGCGAGGGTAGTGACCTTGCCGGGGTGGTCGCCGAGGTGGGGTCCGGAGTGGACTCGGTGGCGGTTGGGGATGAGGTTATCGGCTGGAGCGACGAGCGCTCGAGCCACGCCGAAGCGGTAAGCCTGCCAGCCACTCAGGTCGTTCCCAAGCCACCCAACGTTCCCTGGGAGGTGGCTGGCTCGCTCTACGTCGCCGGCGTTACCGCCTATGCGACGATCCGTTCCGTTGGCCTGTCCGCAGGGGAGGTTGTGGCGGTGTCCGCCGCGGCCGGCGGAGTGGGTTCCATCACGGTACAGCTGGCCCGCGGCCGGGGAGCCGACGTGATCGGCATTGCCGGAACCAGCAACGCGGCCTGGTTGCAGTCAATCGGTGTCACTCCGGTGGTGCACGGCGATGGGCTCGCCGATCGTCTGCGAGTAGCAGCCCCCGGGGGCCTCGACGCCTTCATCGATTGCTTCGGCGGTGGATACGTCGATGTTGCGATCGACCTGGGCTGCGCCCCGGGACGCGTCGACACCATCGCGGACAGGGACGCCGCCCGGCGCCGCGGGTCGAAGGCGGAGGGCATGTCGACGGTTGAATCTCCGGGCCCGGTTATCTCGGAGTTGGCTGCTTTGGTGGCAAATGGGGAGCTAATCGTTCCGATAGCCCAAACGTTCTCACTGGAAGACGTGGGCGCCGCCTACACGCTGCTGGAGCAACGCCACACTCGGGGCAAGATCGTCCTCGTGACGCGTGGCCCCGGGAGCTGAGGGCAGCAGACCCCTTGGGATTGTAAAGGACGGTGTAGCCGCCCACCGAGGCGCCGGGCCGGAATGGCGCGTTTGGGCGGCTACCACAGCCCGCCGCGGAGAGGGCCACGATCGCGCCACTCACTGCAGCTCGCCCCCGGCCATTTCCTAGGGTCCGATTCCTACGTGGGCCTCGACACGTTGGGCGACTGACATACGGGATACCGCCATCGGAGTCAGGTTCTGTGCGAACGATAACGCCGTTGGAAATCTGGCGGGACCTCGTGAGCCAGGTGGCTCCCATACGGGGATGTGGGTGATAACGGCCATGTTGAGTGTGCCGTTCGCATTGACGATCCGCGGAACCGCGGGAGGGTGATCAGGGATGGCGGGCTGGGCGGGATTGGCGCCGGCGCCGACTGACCCGCCGAGGATGGCCAGCGTGACGGCTCCTCCCGCGAGCACAGATGGGATCCACACTCTCCATGAGAACATTGCGTTCCTTCCCCAGTTTCCTGGTTTCCTAGTTTCCGACGTAAACCGCTTGGGGCGACTGGGTCCATCCGCCCAGCCATTGACCGTTGTAAAGGGCGCCGTAGGCCGAGTCGAAGTACCAGGTGTTGCGTCCGCAGGGGTAGGAAGGGTTCCACCTGGTCGCGACGGTCCAACTCGCGCTGCGGTCGTAAATGAAGGGTCCGTAGTTGCAGGCGGTCCACCGTCCATTCCAGACGTACAGGTCCTCGCGGGTGCGGAGCTGATACGGCCCCATGACGTAACCGCTATTGACGTTGCAGCCGTACCAGACTCCGTTGTAGATGTCCGTATGGAAGGCCGCCCCATACGCGTCGAGGTGGGGCTGGGCCGCCACGTTGTTGACGTAAACGTGCGTCAAGGCGCACATGTACTGCCCTTGGTAGGTCCAGGCCGTGGCCTGGGAACTCGTGACCGCCCAGGCCGCTCCCGGCGAAATGTTGACCAGGCCGAGCACGGTGGCGACCAGCAGGGCGGAGCTCTTCAGCGGTTTCCGTCCAGGGGGTCGCCCCGGTGGCCGGCGGGTCCGGCGCTCCAGATAGGCAAAGGAGGTCAGCGTCGCCGCCAGGCCGGCGCCGAGCGCGATGTACATGGTCATGCCTACTCCTTCTCCCCGCACAACGAGGTGATCCGGATGTAGGGCTGGCGCTAGTCCTGGCTAGAACTATCGCATGTTTGAAAAACAAACGCAAGTGTTTGGAGAACAAACAGATCGTCCGGGGCTACCGTCACCAGATGGCCGCGGCCCGGGACGATGTCCTCGCTTCTCTACGAGCGCTCCGTGACTTGCGAGACGAATACGCTGGTGCGGAGCGGCGGGAGGTGACCCGGGCTCGAAAGCTGGGTATTTCCTGGCGTGATATCGGCGACGCGCTCGGAAGGAACTCTTCTGCGCTGTGGCAAAAATACAACGATGAGACGGGCTGAGCAGCCGGTCGACGGTGTTTCCGTCAGCCCGACCGCCCGGTCAGTTCTCGTCACTTCTCGTCAGTGTCCGCCCGTCCGCCAGTGTCCGCCGGTCCGCCAGTGTCCGCCCGTCCGTCAGTGTCCGCCGGTCCGCCAGTGTCCGCCGGTCCGCCAGTGTCCGCCAGTGTCCGCCGGTCCGTCAGTGTCCGCCGGTCCGTCAGTCCGCAGGCGGGCGGTAGCTCTCCGGGGGGCCATCCTGGTGGCCGAGAACCGGTTCGAAGGCGGCCACATATCGTTCGAAGCGGCGCTGCCATCCTTCGGTCTCTACGCCAAGCTGCAAACGGTCCAGGCAGGTGTCCCAGCCGGCCGCGTTCCTCGCCGCGTGGTTGGCGCTGAGCTCCTCGGTAAGGACGAAGATGGTGCCCCCGTCGGGTGCCGGTCTCAGTTCAAAGCCGATCGTGTCTGGCCCCCAGGTAAAACTCACTCGGCGGGGCGGGTCCCACTCGAGCACGGTCCCCGGCAGTGGGAGAATGTCGTGTTCGTCGAAGTAATGAGTCAGGGCTGCCCCGACCTGCCACTCCTCGATGTCGATCCGGGTAGGGAACCAGGTGCGCATTTCCGCAGGGTCGGTGACCGCCCGCCAGACCGTCTCTACCGGTTTGGGCAAGTGACGCTCGAACCGAAGCACGGGTCGGGTGCCGCCTTTAAGTAGGGTCGCTTCGCGCACGGTCACTTCCTCCTGGGTCGGTGGCGCGGTTCCGAAAGATGTGCCTCCAACTTGTCGAGGCTGCTTCGCCACATCTGCCGGTAAGGCTCCAGCCAGTCGTCCAGCTCGACGAGGGGATCCGGGCGCAAGCGATAGAGCCGGCGTTGGCCGTCGGCGCGAACAGTCACCAGCCCCGCCTCACGGAGTACGCGTAAGTGTTTCGACACCGCTGGCTGCGTCATCGATAGCCGCGCCACCAGATCGCTCACTGGCTGCTCCCCGTTGAGAAGCTCGTCGAGAATGTGACGGCGGGTCGGTTCGGCGATGACTTCGATCGTTGCGCCGGTGGTCACGACCCTTAGCATGCCTTGCCAGATATATATCTGTCAAGACATATATTCGAGCCGGGTTTGCCGCTCGCCCTTCAGCTGTGGCGCCTGATGCGGCTCGTCCGGCGCAAGGGCCCGCCGTCGTCAACCTCTATCAGACCGAGCTCATGGAGCTGAATCAGGTGGGCATACATCGATCCCGCGGCCCCGCGCCACAGCCGCTTGCTCACTTCGCCATAGAGCCGGGGCACCAACTCGACAATCGTGGCTGGTCCGGCGGCTAGAGCGTCCAGGATCTGTTCACTGCGCTCGGCGCGGTGGGCGAGGAAGGCACGTACGAGGGCATGGGGTTCGGCGATCTCCGGCCCGTGCGTCGGTAGATAACGGCGGTCTTGGGGCCGATCCAGCAGCTTCTGGAGGCTGCCGAGGTAGTCACCGAGGTTCCCGTCAGGCGGCGAGATGACCGACGTAGACCACCCCATGACGTGATCACCGGAACACAGGACGCGTTCCTCGCGAAGGAAGTAGCAGAGGTGGTTGGAGGCGTGGCCCGGTGTGTGCACCGCTTCGAGAGTCCAACCGTCATCCGAAACGATGTCACCGTCGGCGAGCACGACGTCGGGGTGGAACGACCGGTCGGCGGCTTCGCGTGGTTCCTTGGTCGAGAGATCGCCATCGGCTTCGGGGTCACCGAAGACCACGGGGGCCTCACCGTCGTCCAAGGGGCCGTGCGGGCCATAGCCGTACGTCGGTGCGCCAGTGTGCTCCTGCAGCGGCCGCGTCGCTGGGGAGTGGTCGCTGTGGGTGTGGGTCACGACCAGATGGGTGATGCGCTCGCCGGGCCGGAGGGCCGCCAGCACTGCCGCCACGTGAGCCGGGTCGTCCGGACCCGGGTCGAGCACGGCTACGTTACCGCGGCCGATCAGGTAGGTGCCCGTTCCCAGATACGTGAAGGGATTCGGGTTGTTGGCCGTCACCCGGCGAATGAGCGGCGACACGGTGTCGACATCTCCGTAGCGAACTTCGAGGTCACGGACATAAGGGATGGCAGTGGCCACCGAGCCACTCTACTGTTTCGAGGTTCGTGGCAGCCGTTGCCCAAGAGATCGGCGTCACTGTCTTGAACCTGACGTACTGCGAGGCCTACGCGGAAGTAAAGCGTCACATGCGGCTGGTCGAGCGCGGGGCGAACGCCGCTGCGCCTCGTCGCCGCAGCCTCGCCCGCGATGAGTATTGCCACAACCGCCCGATGCTTGGTTCAACCGATGCTTGGTTCAACGCCCCTCGGGTAGGCTGCAGCGATACTCCTTCACGGTGCCCGCCACTTCGGAGTCGGCCGCGGCACCGGAGAACTTGGCAGAAAGGTCAGGGCATGAGCGGAGAGGACTCGGCGGGTGCGAACATCGGCGTGACCGGGCTGGCGGTCATGGGCCGTAATTTGGCCCGCAACCTGGCCGCCCACCGTTACACGGTCGCAGTGCATAACCGGACCGCGCAACGAATCCGGGAGTTCGTTGCCGAGCACGGAGGCGAGGGCCACTTCGTGCCCTGCGAGTCGCTTACGGATCTGGTGGCAAGCCTGGCCAGACCGCGGGCCGTGATCATCATGGTTCAGGCCGGCGGCCCTACCGACGCCGTGCTACACGACCTGGCGCCGCTCCTCGACCGGGGCGATATCGTCATCGATTGCGGCAACGCCCACTTCCTCGACACCCGGAGGCGGGAGCGCGAGCTCCGAAGTCAGGGCCTCCAGTTCGTCGGCAGCGGCGTATCCGGGGGCGAAGAAGGGGCGCTCCTGGGGCCCAGCATCATGCCCGGTGGGTCAGCGGAGGCCTATCAAACGATCGGTCCCATATTTGAGTCGATTGCGGCCAAAGTGGGCGGCACGCCCTGCTGTGTTCACGTGGGGCCTGATGGCGCCGGTCACTTCGTGAAGATGGTGCACAACGGCATTGAGTACGCCGATATGCAATTGATCGCCGAAGCGTACGACCTACTGCGGGCGGGCCTTGGCGCTCCGCCCGGAGGGCTGGCCGAGATCTTCAAGACGTGGAACGAGGGGGACCTCGAGTCGTACTTGATCGAGATCACGGCCGAGGTGCTCGGACATACCGACGCAGCCACCGGCAGGCCGTTCGTGGACATCGTCCTCGATCAAGCGGAACAGAAGGGCACCGGGCGCTGGACGGTGCAAAGTGCGCTAGAACTGGGGGTGCCAATTACGGGCATCGCCGAGGCGACCTTTGGTCGATCGCTCTCAGGCCGAGTGACCCAGCGCCAAGCGGCGCGCCGCACCTTCTCGTCGTCCGTCAACGACTTGGAGTCCGGTGACCGGGACACCTTTATACTCGATGTGCGTCGGGCCCTGTATGCATCGAAAGTCGTGGCCTACGCCCAGGGATTCGACCACATTGCGGCGGGTAGCGAGGAGTTCAATTGGAATATAGATCGGGGAGCGATGGCCACCATTTGGCGGGGTGGGTGCATCATCCGGGCCCGGTTCCTCGACAGGATCAGGGAAGCGTACGACGACGATCCGGACCTTCCTTCTCTCTTGGTGGCGCCGTACTTTGCCGAAGCTGTCAGTGCCGGTCTCGACAGCTGGCGACGGATTGTGGCGGAATCAGCCAGGAGCGGGATTCCGACTCCGGCCTTCTCCTCGTCGCTGGCCTACTACGACGGACTCCGACGTGACCGCCTCCCCGCGGCCCTGACCCAGGGACTACGCGACTTTTTCGGGGCCCACACATATCGACGGGTGGACCGGGACGGCACTTTTCACACCCGTTGGTCGGAGGACCGGACTGAGGTCCCGGCCTGACTGACACCACCCCGGCGATCACCCCGCTTGTCGATGCAATGGTGGTGCCGGGAAGGCATCACGCTGCGGTCGATGTACCGAGGTGGCCTTGCGGGGGTCCGGCCACGATGTAGGCGAGTGCTCCTGCTCGCAGGGCGCGAACGACGGGGCCCGCGATGGTGGCGGCTTGCCGTTCGACCACCAGCACGCCCGCCTGCGGAAACGTCGATGTGATCATCCGGATGGCCCCCGAACTGCATGGCCCCACCACGACGAGCGAGGTGTCGACGGGCGCTTCACAAATGTCAACGACCCAGTAGCCCGCTCCGATGGCCGTGGCAATGGCGTCCCGTTCTTCCTCCGTAACCGGCATGCCCATGGCGATCGTCACGCCGCTTCTCTGATCCGGGGCGGCCTCGCTGAAGCGATGCCGGGACTTCTTTCTCAGGGCAAACATGGGTAGTTCCTCCTCTCGTGCCTCCTTTTCTGGAAGAGACGATCGATCAGCGCACATATCATGCTGGTCGCGCTTCCTGTGTGCGCCATTAACGGCGTGCAGATCTCTGCTGAAAAAGCGGTGTGCCCCACCCATACCACTTCGATTGGTCTAGTAGATTTGTGTTATCTTTGACTGTCTATAGCGGTATTAGATAGCACCATTGATCACTGATCCCGCGGGTGCAAGCCGGACGTCTGGAGCTGGCCAGTCAGCCCGGCGCTGGCGGCCACCTCAGTCCCGACAGCGAGGCCAGGGCGTGCACCAGAGCCTGCGTGCCGTTCCGGCCCCGCCCCTGCGCCTGAAGAGCGATGTAGAGCTGCTCGGCGAGGGCGAGGCCGGGGAGCCCTAGCCGGGCCCGCTTGGCCTCAGTGAGCGCGATGCCCAAGTCTTTCACCAGATGATCGACAGCGAAGCCGGGCGAGAAATCGCCGCTGATGGCCCGGGGCGCCAGGTTGGATAACGACCAGCTCCCGGCTGCACCGCTCGCCACCGAGGCCAGCACCTGCTCGACCTCCAGACCGGCGCGGTATGCATACATGAGACCCTCTGACATGCCGACCATGACACCGGCGATCAGGATCTGATTGACCATCTTGGTGTGCTGCCCGGCGCCGGGTCCACCCTGGCGAACGATGGTCGCCCCCATGAGCCCCAACAGAGGCCGAACTGCTTCGAAGGCTTCGATCGGACCCCCGACCATGATGGATAGCGAGGCATTGCGAGCGCCCACGTCGCCGCCCGACACCGGCGCGTCCAGCGAGAAGACGCCGCGGCCGGCAGCGCGTTCGGCGATCTCCACCGCCAGGGTCGGCTCGCTGGTCGTCATATCGATCAACACGGTCCCCTCGCGGGCGCCGGCGAGGGCGCCTTCAGGGCCGAGCACCACTTGGCGAACATCGTGGGGAAAACCGACCATCGAGAAGACGACATCGCTGTTCTCCGCCACGGCCGCAGGCGTGTCGGCCCAGCTGGCCCCGGCCCTCAGCAGGTCCTCGGCTCGGGCCCGAGTCCGGCTGGTGACCGTCACCTTGTGGCCCACGGCCAACAGGTGAGCGCACATGCTGCCGCCCATCACCCCGGTGCCGATCCATCCCACCTGGGTGGAGCCGTTTGACGTTGCCGCGAGTGGTCTCTTCGGGCTGGCCGTCACTACGGGGCCGGTCGAGGTGGGCGCGGGCACCGGACAATCACGGAGCCAGAGAATAGGCCACGCCAGGGAGTCGGGGTCCGCCGCCGAGGGTGTGGCGTCGTTGCTGGCCGACGAACGTCCCCCGCCAGTAAGGTGACTCTCGGCGTGGATCCGCTGACCTCGACACCTCACATTCCTCCTTCCGCCATGTCCGACAACTCGCCGAACTGCTCGGGCACACCAGCGCCATATCGCCCGTCGGACCGCCGCTTTCTGACCCAGCACTTGTGCCGCCCGGACCAACACACCGACAAGGACTCGATCTCGTTGAAGCCACCGCCGTTTTCCTATTGGGCGCCCCAATCCCTCGACGAGGCCCTGTCCTTGCTCGGCGAACATGGTGACGAAGCGAAAGCGCTCGCCGGCGGCCAGAGCCTGGTGCCGCTGCTGGCGCTCCGACTGGCTCGACCGACTGCATTGATCGATTTGGGGGGCGTAGCCGAACTCGACTACATACGATCGCTGGAACGGTGGCGTGGCCGTTGGGGCGATGACGAGGGAGCGCACCGCGGAGCGGTCGGGGACGATTCAGTCTCAAGTGCCGCTGCTGGCGAAAGCCCTGCCGTTCATCGGCCACGCCGCCATTCGCAACCGAGGCACTATCGGCGGCAGCGCCGCCCATGCCGACCCGGCGGCGGAAATACCTGCGGTGGCGCTGGCCGCCGACGCCGAGTTTGTGGCCATGAGTGCTCGGGGAGGCGAGCGTCGGATCCCCGCTCCCGCGTTTTTCGAGAGTTTTTTCACCACCGCCCTGGCGCCGGACGAGCTGCTGGTCGAGGTGCGGTTCCCGGTCGCGGGAGCGGGAACTGTGGTGGCATTCGAGGAGGCCGCCCGGCGCCACGGCGACTTTGCCATGGTCGCCGCTGCCGCGACGGTCCGCGTTGAGGATGGTCGCGTCGAACACGTTCGCCTGACCCTGGCGGGCGTGGCGGGTACACCGGTGCGGTGCTTCGAGGCCGAACAGGCTGTGCACGGCGCCGCGCCCAGCCGCCAGATCATCGAGGCGGGGAGCGCTCTGGCCGCCGACTCGCTCACACCGCCCAGCGATCTGCATGGCACGAGCGCCTACCGGCAGCACCTCGCCCGCGTGCTGGTGCGCCGAGCGCTTATCCGCAGCCTAGAGGGAGCCCTCGACAAGTGACGCGATGCCACCAATCACATGGAAGTGCAACTGACGGTAAACGGGATCGAGCGAACCGCGAACGTAGAGCCGCGTCGCACCCTCGCAGACATGCTCAGGGACGACCTCGGTCTGACCGGCACTCACGTGGGATGCGAGCACGGAGTCTGCGGCGCGTGCACCGTCCTGATTGACGGTTATGCCGCCCGCTCCTGTCTCACCCTCGCCCCGCAGGTGCGTGGTGCGGACATCGTCACCGTCGAAGGGCTGGCGAACGGTGACGACCTCAGTCCGCTCCAAAAGGCGATGTGGGAGAACTATGCGTTCCAGTGCGGCTTCTGCACCCCGGGCTTTCTCATGCAGATCACCGAACTGCTTGGTGAGAACCGACACGCCGAGCGAGAAAGAGATCCGTGAGGCGTTGTCCGGCAACATCTGCCGCTGCACGGGCTATGAAACCATCGTCAACGGCGTCCTGGCGGCTGGCGGCAATCAAGCAAACAAGGAGGCATGATGGTCCAGCCGGTCGCCGAGCGCTACACCGGAGCCGCGGTCAAACGGGTGGAAGATCCCCGCATTCTGAGCGGTCGTGGTAACTACGTCGACGACATCAAGCTGCCCAACATGGCTTACGCGGCCTTTCTGCGCAGCCCCATCGCCCACGCCCGAATCACCGGAATCGAGACAAGTGAGGCCCGGCGGGCTCCGGGTGTGCTGGCCGTCTATACCGGGGTCGAGCTCGAGCTGGTCCTGACCCGGGGCCGTATGGGCCTGCGGCCATCCTCCCCGGAAAATCTGCACTCCACTCCTGCCTGGCCACGGACAAAGTGCGGCTGGTAGGTGACCTCGTCGCCATCATCGTCGCCGAGTCGCGGTATCTGGCCGAGGACGCCGCCGAGTTGATCGAGGTGGACTACGCGGAGTTGCCTGCCGTTGCCACTGCGGACCAGGCCCTGGACCCAGCCAGCCCGCCGGTCTTCGACGAGCTCGGATCCAACGTCTTGATGGCGCCGCCCGCCCGCACGTACGGGGATGTTGCCGGCGCGTTCGGGCGCGCCGATGGCGTGCTTCGATTTCGGCTCGATCAGCACCGTCACCAGAACGTGCCCATGGAGACCCGCGGCTGCATCGCTAGTTACGATCGGGAGTCGGGCAGGCTGCTCGTGTGGTCGGCGAACCAGAGCGTTGGTTACCAGCGGGACAGCATTGCCGGCCGCCTGGGCATGCAGCCCGACCAGGTGCGCGTCCTCACCGGAGACGTGGGTGGATCGTTTGGTCTGAAGATCTCGGCGTCCCGGGAGGACGTGGCGGTGGCGGCCGTGTCCCGAGAGCTGGGGCGGCCCATCAAGTACATCGAGGACCGTTACGAGCATCTGACCGCCTCGGGACAGGCCCGTGAGGAGTCCTTCGACGTCGAGGCCGCCTATACCAACGACGGCGACATCCTCGGGCTCAAGGTCAAGATGACTATGGACACCGGCGCCTATCCGGGTCTGGGAACCGGCATATATAACCTGATCGAGTCGATGATGCCGGGGCCGTACCGGATGGCCGCTCTGGAGTTCCGGTTCACGGCCGTCACGACCAACAAGGCCTCGTATGTGGCCTACCGGGGACCGTGGGCGGCCGAGACTTTCGTACGGGAGCGCGTCATTGACCTCGTCGCCCACGAGCTCGGCATGGAGCCCATCGACGTGCGCCGGCGCAACGTCGTCCGTGACGACGAGCAGCCCGCCGCCATGATCACGGGCCGCAGCCTGGCCGGGATCACGGTGGCGCAATCGCTGGAAGACGTCGCTGGGCGCCTGGATCTGCCCGCATTCCGCCGCCGCCAATCGGACGCGCGCGCCCAGGGTCGGTATCTCGGCGTTGGCCTGGCGTCCTACATCGAAGGGGCACCCGGTCCGAGGGGAGACAAACCCCTCGGCGCCGAGCCTATGCGTATGTACCTCGAGGAGGACGGAACGCTCGTCGTCGTCACCGGTCAGATGCCGCACGGGCAGGGACACGAAACGACCTTGGCCCAGGTCGCCGCGGACGAGTTCGGAGTGTCCTTCGAGGATGTGCACATCGTCATCGGCGACAGCGACGTGGTACCGAAGGCGCTGACTGGGGGCAGCCGGGCCGCCACCATGGCCGGCGGCGCGGCATTGACGACGGCCCGGATGCTCAGAGCCAAGGTGCTCGAAGCGGCGTCCTACCTTTTCGAGGCCAGCCCGGACGACCTCACCATCTCCGCCGGCGCCGTATCTGTGGCCGGGGTTCCGGCCCGAGCCTTGCCCCTCGCCCAGGTGATCTCGGATTTACGCCACTCCGGCCGGGTTCCAGAGGAGGTCGAGATCGATCTATCCGTCGAGAACGTCTACGACGGCGGGAATGGCGGATGGGCGGGTGGCACTCACTGCGCCGTAGTCGAGGTGGATCCAGGCACCGGTCTGGTGAGCTTCGAACGGTATCTGGTAGCCGAAGACTGTGGCGCCCTCATCAATCCGGCGGTGGTAGACGGTCAGGTTCGGGGCGGCGTGGCTCAGGGTATTGGGGCTGTTTTGCTAGAACGCTCCGCCTATGACATGGACGGCAACTATCTCAGTGCCACCTTTATGGATTATCTGATGCCTACCGCCATGGACATTCCCCGTATCGAAATATCCCATCTCGCAATCGGTACCGCTCGACCCCGATGTGAATTTCCGCGGCGTTGGAGAAGGGGGCATGATCGTGACGCCAGCCACGGTGTGCAATGCCATTGAAGACGCCCTGGCCCCCTTCGGGGTACGCGTCCTCGAGCAACATCTGCCTCCAGCGCGGCTCCTGGAACTTGCGGGTGTGATTTAGGGCATTCCAGGGGAGACCGAGCCCTCCAGGTAGCGACACGGTCCCGTGGCTGTTACCGGAGCCGCCCGGGTCGGATCACTCCGAGGCGATCAGCGGTGGCGTCGGGCGCTCGGCGTCAGCGAAGGAAAGAACCCATCGAGGGTCCCTTCGCTGGCCAGGCGGGTCGCGCGGTCGCGATCGAAACGACTGTTGTGCCGGCTTTCCAAGGCCAGCAAAAGTGCAACCCCCATCACGGCGCGTGCCGCGATATCCGTGGACTCGTGCTCGACGCCAGAACGGCCTTCGACCTTTCCCCACGCCTTCGCCAGCCGGTCCATGGCTGTCGCGAAGTGATCCTTGTAGAACCTCTTGGACACCTGTGGGTCACCGAAAAGGACCAAGCCCAGCAAGGGCAGGACCTCTTCGAGCGTGGAGATCAACTGCCGGTATAGGCCGATTAAGGTCTGCAGCTGACGTTCGGGGCTGAGGGGTCCCTGGCGGTCCACGACCTCCGTTGCCGCCACCAACTCGTCGACCGCGGCGCGCAGAGGTTCGACCACGGCCTCGTAGAAAAGTTGATCCTTGCTGTCAAAATGGCGGTAGATCACCCCTTCGCTGATGCCGCCGTAATCGGCGACGACCTTGATCGTCGTCCCATTGACGTCACCGGTCTCGCTGAAGGCGCGGCGGGCAGCCTTGAGAATCGAGGTCCTGCGGGCTTCGGCTGTGAGGCGGCGCGTCCGGGGCGGGTCGGCGACACCCTTGCTGGTGCGGTACTGCGGCTTGGGCATGTTGATCCTCGGACTCCAGCACCACCTGCTCGTGAGAAACTGGCGCCAACATTAGGGCAGCTACCGCCTTTGGCGGGGAAATGACCCGGCCCGTGGGCGGGCTGGCGACCCGCCATGGCGTCTCCATTTTGCTTCATCTCGTCGGACCTGACTGTGGCCCAAGCGCGGATGCTGTTACGGCCTGCGTGGGCCAGCACCACGTCCGCGACAGGCCAAAAGATCACGGACCGAGGGCGCGCCTCAGCTGGAGCCGATCCTGACGACCGGAACAGGCCACGGAACAGCCGGCCCGCTGCGGGCGTTGGCAGTGGTGTGACCCTCCCGGTGCCCCTGTCCGTTCTTGATCTCTGTCCCGTGCCAACCGGCGTGTCCACCAGTGACGCGCTGCGGCGCACCGTCGACTTGGCCCGGCACGCGGAGGAGTGGGGTTTCCGCCGCTACTGGGTTGCGGAGCACCACAACATGCCCGGAATCGCCAGCTCGGCGCCCGCCGTGCTCATCGGACAGGTCGCGGCGGCCACGTCGAGCATGCGGGTGGGATCGGGCGGGGTCATGCTGCCCAATCACGCCCCGCTGGTGGTGGCGGAGCAGTTCGGCATGCTCGAAGCGCTCTACCCGGGCCGCATCGACCTTGGCATCGGGAGGGCGCCTGGAACGGACCAGGTAACCGCCCTGGCGTTGCGCCGCAGCGTGGAAGCCCTGTCGGCCGAGGACTTTCCCGAACAGCTGCTGGCCCTGCAAAACTTCTTCGGCGGTCGCTTCGCCGCTGGCCATCCGTACAGCCAGATCCGGGCCATTCCGGCCGAAGGCAATCAGCCGGCCATGTGGTTGCTGGGCTCGAGCGGCTTCAGCGCTCAGGTGGCGGGCCTGTTGGGGTTGCCGTTCGCCTTCGCTCATCATTTCAGCGCGGCCAACACCGAGCCGGCGTTGGAGCTCTACCGGCGGTCGTTTCGTCCGTCCGCCCTGCTCGCCAAGCCGTACTGCCTGATCGGGGTGTCCGTGGTTTGCGCCGACGACGCCGACGAGGCCCGGCGGCTGCACGGTTCATCTCGCTTGTCGGTCCTGCGGTTGCGGACCGGGCGACCGTCCACGTTGCCCGACCCCGATGAGGCCGCCAGCTATTACTACACGGCCACCGACCGGGCTGTGATCGCCTCGGCGACCGCCTCCCACGTTGTCGGTGACCCGGCTGCGGTTGGGGCCGAGCTCAACCGGCTGGTCGCCGTCACCGGCGTCGACGAGCTCATGGTCACCACCAGCACGTTTGGCCACACCGAGCGACTGCGCAGCTATCAGCTGCTGGCTGAGGAGGCCGGGATGCGGCGACCGGCTGCGGCGTCGCGTACCGACGGCTGATGGTTGCTGGCGCCTGCTGGCCGCGGGGCGGCCGGGCGTGGCAGGACGGCTGGTTCCCGTCGTCGGCTGGCGCCGCTACCGGGTAGCCGGCTTAGAAGGGCAGGGGGTGCCCCGAGTAGGCTCCTCGGCGATGAAAATTGCAGTTTGTCTGAAACAGGTGCCGGACGGCCGGCTTCGCATCCTTCCCGACGAGATGCGCCTGGACCGCAGCGGTCCCGGGGACCTCAATAGCGTCGACAGGTACGCCATTGAGGCAGCCGTGCGGGTCAAGGAGTCCATGCCAGGCAGCGAGGTCGTCGCCGTGTGCATGGGGCCGTCGGGCGCCGCAGACTCGCTCCGGACGGCGTTGGCCCTTGGTGCGGACCGGGCGACGCTGGTAAGCGACCCCGCGCTCGCGGGTTCGGACCTCCTGGCGACCGCGAAGGTTCTGGCCAAAGTCCTCGAGCGCGAGAGCCCCGACTTGACCCTGTTCGGGCAGCAATCGGCCGATGGAGGGGGCGGACTCCTGTGGGCCGCCATCGCCGATTTGCTGCGGCTGCCGTTCGCCTCGCAGGCCGCCGAGCTCGACCGTGCAGGACGGCGCCGTCCAGGTGTCGCGCCAAACGGAGTTCGGCGACGACGTGATCGCCGCCAGCTTGCCGGCGTTGGTCTCGGTGAGCGATTCCATCAACGAGCCCCGCTACACTTCGCTCAAGGGCGTGATGGCAGCCAAAAAGAAGCCCCTCGAGACCCTCGGCCTCGGCGACCTCGGGCTGAATCCAGATGACGCGGGCGCGACCGGTTCGCGGACCGAGGTTGTATCGGCTGGTGCACCGCCGGCGCGACCAAGCGCCCGCAAGATTGACGACAGTGCAGACGCCGCGGAGGCCATCGTGGCCTTCCTCGTGGAGAAGCAGCTCGTATGAAGGTCCTGATCTTCCTCGAACACAACGGAAAGGACCTTCTCAAAGGGCCGCTCGGCCTACTGGGGCGGGCCATGTCGCTCGGCGCCGACGAAGTGGCTGCGGTGCTGATCGGCGGTGAGACGGTGAGCGGGCTCGTAACCCAGGCCGGGCAGTTCGGCGCTCGCAAGGTGTACGTGGCCGAGGGGGAGGACCTCGATGCACCCTTGCCCCAGCCGCGCGTCGACGTGCTGGAGGACATCGTCCTCACGTCCGGCTACGACACGGTCCTCTTCTCCAACTCGGTGCTTACGGCCGATGTGGCAGCCGGGCTGGCGGCCCGTCTGGATGCCGGGCTCAACTGGGATCTCGTCGATGTCGTCGAACGCGACGGCACCCTGATTGGCAAGCGGCTCGTTTTCCAGGACTCGCTCCTTGTCGAGGTCGGCTGGCGATCGGAAAAAAGGATCGCCCTCTTCCGGCCCGGTTCCTTCGATCCGATGGCCGGCTCGGCAGTCGAACCCGAAGTCGAACAGGTGGCGACCGATCTAAAGGAACATTCACGCCGCGCCACCTTGGTGAGCCAGAGCGGCCAGGGCGGCGGCGGTCCCAGCTTCGACGACGCGGACGTGATCGTGGCCGGCGGCATGGGCCTCGGCGCTGCCGAGAATTTCTCGCTGGCCGAGGACCTGGCTGCCGTGTTGGGCGGGGTGGTAGGCGCCACCCGAGCCGCGGTCTACGCCGGTTGGTATCCGCGCTCCGCCCAAATCGGCCAGACGGGTCGAGACCGTATCGCCGAACCTCTATGTGGCGCTGGGCATCTCGGGTGCCGTACAGCACAAGGTTGGCATGCAGAGCTCGAAGACGATCGTCGCCATCAACAAGGACCCGAACGCGCCGATCTTTGAGGTCAGCGATCTCGCCGTGGTAGGAGAGGTGGAGGCGATCGTGCCCAAGTTGACAGAGCTGCTCCGCCAGCGAACCGGACGCTAATGGTGCGCGCTTCGGACTTCCCGCCGCCCACCCAGCCGAGCGAGTTCGTCGTCGAGCCCAGCGATCCGCCCGACGAACGCATCGAGGTCGGAGTGCTGGTCGTCGGCGCCGGGCCGGCCGGCCTGGCCTGCGCCATCCGCTTCGGGCAGCTCCTCGCGGAGGATCCCGGCGCTCGCCGAACAGCTGGGCGACGTTCCGCTCGCCGTGGTCGAGAAAGGCAAGCAGCCCGGTTCCCACCTGCTGTCGGGGGCCGTCCTCAACCCGCGCTCGCTGCAGCGGCTCTTCGCCGGGCGCCCGGTGTTGGAGCAGCTCCCGTCCTACGGCCCGGTGCCCGATGAGTCTGTCTACGTGCTGACCCGTCGGGCCGCCTTGCCTATCCCGACCCCGCCGCACGATGCGCAACCGGGGCAACGTCGTCATCTCGTTGTCCCAGCTCGGCCGCTGGTTGGCCCAGCAGGCCGAAGGGGTCGGGGCCATGATGCTGCCCGAAACGTCGGCGCGTCCGTCTGCTCGTCGCAGACGGACAGGTCGTCGGGGTCCGCACCGGCGACAAAGGGCCGCGGCGCGGATGGCGAAGAGCTGAGCAACTTCGAGCCCGGCAATGACATCGTCGCCCGGCTGACGGTGCTGGCCGAGGGGACCCAGGGTCACCTGACCGGAGTGGCCCTCGAGCACTTCGGCCTTCGGCCTGACAATCCGCAGGTCTGGGAACTGGGCGTAAAAGAGGTGTGGCGAGTCAGCCACCCCCTCGACCGGGTCATCCACACCATGGGCTGGCCTCTGCGGCCAGGGGCCAAATACCGGGAGTTTGGCGGGTCGTTTATCTACCCGATGGGCGCCGACATGCTGGCCATCGGGATGGTGGTCGGTCTCGACTACCGCGATGTAAGCCTCAGCGTCCACGACCTGCTTGCAGGAGCTGAAGACGCACCCCAAGATCCGCGAAATGCTCGACGGCGGCGAGCGGCTGGAGTGGGGAGCCAAGACCATCCCTGGCGGGGGTTTCTATTCCCTTCCTAAGCGGCTGCACGCCCCGGGGCTACTGATCTGCGGTGACGGCGCTGGCATGGTCAACATTCCCACGCTCAAGGGCATCCACTATGCGATCGAGTCCGGACGGCTGGCTGCGGAGACGACGTTCACGGCCTTGCAGCGAGACCAAGACGGCACTGGCGCCATCGCGAATCTGGCCGAGTACGACGACCGGGTTCGGTCGGGTTTCATCTGGCGTGACCTCCACGAAGTGCGAGACATGCGCCAGGTGTTCGGCCGAGGGTTCCTGCTCGGTGGCGCTCTGGCGGGCCTGATGAATGTCACCAAGGGCCGTGTCAGCGTGGGCAAGATGCGCACCGAACCCGACGCCGCCCAGCCCCTGCTGCGTACCGACCAGGCGGCCCGCTATCCGACCCCAGACGGGAAGCTCACCTTCGACAAGCTTTCCTCGGTGTTCGCGTCCGGCAACAAGACCCGTGACGACCAGCCCGATCACATCCGCATCCAGCACCGCGTTGCCCCTGATGTGGCGAATATGTGGGTGCACACCTGTCCGGCCCAGGTGTACTCGGCCGGCCCGCTCGGCGATGACGGCCTGGTCACCGTGGAGGTCGCCGCCTCGAACTGCGTCCAGTGCGGCGCCATCACCGCCAAGGGCGGGCGCCTGACCCCACCCGAAGGCGGTTCGGGTCCGGAGTACACCACCACGTAGGCGGCGCCTGTCCGTTGGCCTCGAGTCCACGTGCGGCGCTCGACGGGGTTTGTCCGGTCGGGGTCAAACCCACGTGCGGCGCTCGATGGGGTTTGTCCGTTCGCCACAACGTCACAGTTACTCTGCCGCCGAGGTGACCGGTCGTGACGCGGCGTGCACTATGTCGCCACGACGTCACATCGCCAGCCTCCCCGATGGCCGCCATCGTGACAAAGTGGCGCCAGACAGTCGGCGGCCGGACACGAATCGGGGCCGCGGCGCGGTTAGCGCCGTGCCCCAGACCGAGCCGCGCCGCGCGCGCCTCGGGGGCGGCCCCGTCCGAACTACGTGGCAGTCAGATCCAGATCAGGGGGCGGCTGATCCGGCACCTTCCAGCGGAGGAACGACTTGTCGTAGAACTCGTGGTTGGCGTTCGCCTGCTCGACCATAGTGGCGAAGGCCGCCTCGAAGCCGTCCCAGTCCTCGGATTCGATTGCCTTCTGCACGGCCGCCACACTCTCCGAGATGAATTCTTCCATCCTCTCGGTGTATTTGGGTCGCAGGATAGCCCCTTTCTCCATCAGGTTGACCGCCTCCGACAGCTGGAACCGGGCCAGGACCTTATTGTGCGCTTTGCCGGCGTAATAGCACTTCCAGATCCGCTCACCAACGAGGGGCATGATCTCCGCCATGCCCGGCAACAAATGACCGAGATCGCTGAGTTCGAACGACCCGCCCTTGATGGCAATCTCGTGATCGTGATCGGTGCCGTCAGTCATAGGCGGAGTATAACGGCTCAGTGGTGGCGGATCATTCCAGGCCGGTCGGCTGCCCGCTCCGAGCTGACAGGAGCCACCTCATTGGTGCCCGTCGACACAATGAATGCCGTCCAAGTCCTCGAGTGGACCGAGGGCGGCCCCCACCATCGTCGCCTCCTCCGGTCTCCTCCTCCCTGGCCCATATCAAGAGGACGTGTCGGAGACCGCGAGGGGGATGCCCGACGCCGACCCGTCTGCGATGGCGTAGTAAAGCCGGTCGGATCCGAGACCGGCCGCCGCCTGTCCCACGCGGCTGCCCCACACGGCGTCGCCGTACTCGGCCCGCCAGGCCCAGAGCCGGCGACTGAATTGGTGTAAGGGGTACTCCTGGGTCATCCCCATGGCGCCGTGGGCCTGATGGGCGGCCCGGGTGGCGACCCGGGCGGCCTGATTGGCGACGGCTTTGGCAGCGGCGATCTCGAAGGCGGCCGGGTGGCGGTCAGCCTCGCGGGCGGCCACTTGTACGGCGACGTCGACGAGGGCGGCTTCTTCGGCCGCGGCTACCACGTGGGCTTGCACCGCCTGAAAGGCGCCGACCGCCTTGCCGAACTGTTTGCGCTCGGCGGTGTAGCTGGCGGTCATCTGCGCCACAGCCTGCAAGGCGCCGGACATGAGGGCGGCCCGGGTCGAGCGCGCCACGCAGCTGCAGCCCGACCGTACTGACACCCTCGGCTGCGTCGGCGACGGCCTCGGCGCTGACTCCGTCGAAGTACATCGTGTCGCGCGGTTCGCCCGCCACATTGGTGAGCGCGTCGATGCGGCTGGCCTGGGCCGGTGCCAGGACCACGACCCGTTCGCCGATGACGGTGACGACCCGGGTCACCGATCGGCCCCACGGCACCCGGTGGACAGAACCCGACACTCGACTGCCATCGAGGCGCAGGTCGTCTTCGGGCCGGCCCGGGGCCACCGACAGCGGTCCTTCGCCCAGTTGGAGACCGCATTGCGGCCAGTAGCCAACCGGCCAGTACCCCGGTTTCGGCCAGCGGTATAGGCGCCGCGTAGCGGCCGGCGATCTGCAGAACGGCGACGGCGTCGGCGAGCGTGCCGCCGACGCCGCCCGCTCCTTCAGGCACGCTGATCCAGGGCAGGCCTACAGCCGCGGCGGCGTCCCAGACTGCGGGCGCCCACCCCGTGCGCTGGGCGTCCTGGACGGCTTCGTAGGTCGAAGTGTCGGCGAAGACCTTCTCGGCGGTTTCGAGCAAGAGACGGTCGGTCATCGCAGCCCCCGGGAAATGACGCTGCGCAAAATCTCGTTCGTCCCACCCCGGATAGCCCACGACGGCGAAATGAGCACCGCCTTGGCGAGCAGCCGCTCGTACCGCGAGAGCGCCTCCGGTGAGGGCTCCAGATCCATCAAGGTTTGGATACGGGCGATCAGCTCCTGCTCGAACTGTGTGCCGAGGTCCTTACCGATCGCCGCTTCCAGTGACGGCGCCCGGCCCTCGTCGATCATCCGGGCGACGCACAGCGACAGCTGGCGTAGCGCCCACCAGCGCGTCACGGATTCGCCGACGAAGGACGCCGCTCCTGCCGGCAGCGTCGGGACCGTGCTCGCTGAGGAACGTCTGGACCAGTTGAAAGGGCGACATCCACCGGTCGGGACCGCCTCGCTCGAAGCTCAGCTCGGAGGTGACTTGGAGCCCAGCCCCGTCCGGGTTCGCCGAGGAGCCGGTCATCGGGCACGAACACGTTGTCGTAGACGACCTCGTTGAACTCCGAAGTGCCATCCAAGAATGGTATGGGGTTGATGGTTACCCCTTCGCTGTGCAAGTCGACGATCAGCTGGCTGAGACCGTGGTGGCGGTCGGGTGCTTCGGCGGTCCGGCACAGGACGACGCAGTAGTCGGCGCGGTGGGCGTTGCTGGTCCAGATCTTGGTGCCCGTCAGACACCCAGCCACCTTCCGCTCTGACGGCGCGGGATTTCACCGAGGCCAGGTCACTCCCCGCGTCGGGTTCGCTCATACCGATGCAGAAGCTGATCTCCCCGCGGCAGATCTGGGGCAGAAAGTAGCGTTTTTGGGTCTCGGTGCCATATCGGTAGATCAGCGGTCCGTACTGACGGTCGGCGGTCCAGTGATGTTCTAAGGGGGCGCCCCGGCGGAGCAGCTCCTCGACCACGATGAAGCGTTCCACGGCCGTGCGGTCGCCACCTCCATACTCCTTCGGCAAGGCCATGCCCACCCAGCCCCGGGCGGCCAGCTTCCGGGAGAACTCCGGGGAACTGCCCGCAGCCATCCCGAGGCCTGGCTCCGTGGATCCAGGCGGGAGCTCCATGTCGAGAAACTCCCGGACCTCCTGTTGGAGGGACCGCTCCTCAAGGGTCAACTCGGTCGCCGTAAATTGCAGATGCGTGGCGGTCACTGGTGTCGGTCCCTCTTCCATCGGACGGTAGAGCGGACCTACCGTACGCGCATGAGCGACGCCTCGCCGCCCCTGCTTGTGGTCTACTCGGACGGAGTGGACAGCGCCCGGTCGGCGCCCACCGCCGTCGCCGCCGCCGGCGGGATGGCTGACTCCGACCGGGCGGAGGTGCTTATGGGTTGGACTCCGGCGGACCGCGGCTGGCTCTCGTCGCCGGACTTGCGAGGCCGGACGATCATGGCCGGTTACGCCCTGGAGGCCCCCGTTGCCGATGGGCGGCTGGCCTATCTCCCGGTCCGCCTTTCGACGATGCCCCGGTTCCTGATCGGAGTGCGCCCCGACGTCGCGGTGGTGAGCGGTATCCGCCGGGGTCCCGATCTCGTCTACGCGGGTACCGTCGGGTTCGGTCCGGCCGCGGCGCGCGCTGCTCGCGTCGTGGTGGTCGAAGTCGACTCGCACGGTATTGACCTGGGTGCGCCCCCGATCGACGGTCCCATCGTGGCGACAATTGAGCGTCCCCCCGGGACCGCCCACCGCCCGCCCCCCGAGCGGTAGACGAGATCGATCTCGCCATCGGTCGGCAGGTGGCGGCCGTCCTGCCAGATGAGCCGACCCTGCAGTTCGGGCCGGGCGGCATCGGTACAGGCGTGGTGGCGGCGCTGGAACGTCCGGTGCGTATCTGGTCGGGGCTGGTCACCGAGGCGATGGCGGGCCTGCACCGGCGGGGCCTGCTGAAGGCATCTGTCACGGCCGGCTACGTGTGGGGCGGAGCCGCCATTCTGGACATTGCCCGGGCGGGTCTGCTGGAGCTTCGGCCGGTCGAGGAAACTCACGACATCGGCCGGGTGGGTGACATCGATCGGTTTGTCGCCTGCAACACCGCTCTGCAAGTGGGTCTCGACGGGTCCGTGAACGTGGAGCGGATCGGCCATCGTCTGGTGGCCGGCATTGGGGGCCATGCCGACTTCAGCGCAGCCGCAGCCCATTCGGTGGGCGGACTGTCAGTGATCGCCTTGCGTTCCACCACCCGATCGGGGGCGTCAACGATCGTCACCGAGGTGGACGTGGTTTCCACGCCCCGTTGCGACGTCGACGTGGTGGTTACCGAGCACGGCCGCGCTGACCTCCGCGGGGTCGATGACGGCGAGCGGGCTCGCCGTCTGGCCGCCATCGCCGCGCCCCCCCACCGGAGCCACCTGTTGGCCGCCGCCGGGGTGACGTGATCGCCGATGGCGCTACCTCGGACTAGGGATCTAGCCGGGCCGTGGCGGTCCCGGAGACAACCGTCTGGCCATCCTGGTTTGTCGTCACGACCACGAGGTCCGCCAACTGCTGCCCATCTTCCTCGCGTACTCCATCGACCGTGACCGTGGCGGTCAAGCTGTCGCCGGGCCATACCTGGCTGACGAAGCGCACCCCGTAGCGTGTCAGGCGGTCCACCCCGAACCAGTCGGTGAGCAGGCGTCCGGTCGCCCCCATGCTCAACATGCCGTGGGCGAACACGCTTGGGTAGCCGGCCACCTCCTTGGTGAACAGTTCATCGCTGTGGAGCGGGTTGTAGTCCCCGGATGCCCCGGCGTACATAACGATCTGCGTACGCGTCAGATTGTCGAAGATCACTTCTGATCGGGCGTCACCCGGTTTGATGGCGTCCGCTCGTACGCTCATGCCCGGGCCTCTCTGTCCACGGGCCGTTCGGTCCTCACGCCGACCGATCGGGCGGTTACGACCAGCTCCCCGGTGGCGGCGTCGATGTATTCGGTGATGTTCTCCGAGAACAACAGCTTGCCGCCTCGCCTGCTTTGCTTCTCCCAGGTCGCCCCCGGGCGGCTGTTCGTCCTGAGCATCATGCCCGGCCGGATCGGCCGGTGATATTCAAAGGACTGCTCGGCGTGCAAGCCTGCGCCGAGGCCCCTGCTGCCCTGGCGGGTCACTCCGGATGCCGTCTTGCCGGAACCCAACCAGGGCTGCCCGTACTTGGGCCTGAGCGGGTAGTCGGGATCGAACTGCGAACCGGCCATGGTGAACGTCGGAGGTGCCACGATGCCACCGACCTCGTTCGCCTCAGGCGAGGCGGAGTCGCTGAAGGCCGGGTTCGGGTCGCCGATTGCGCGAGCAAACATCAAGATATGGGTCGCCTCGACCGGGAACCGCTCAATGGTCACGGAATCCTCCATCAGATATGGGCTTTCGGGTGGGCCGGGCTTCCGATGCACGAGCACCGGGTGAGCAGTGGGCACCCGACATTACGTCCACGCCTCGGAGGGGCGGAGCAATCCGGCAGTCAGTCTGACGAAGGAAGCGGCTTAGCTTCTTTGACTTGCAGCAGGGTTTCGCCGACCGAGAGAGGAGGAGCCGCCCTTGGTGCAGAGCAGCTCCAGGTCGCCCGACTCATCGACGTAGCGCTTGCCGATGGAGGTGCCCTTATCGAAGCCGGGCGCGACGGTCTCGTCGGCGGGTCGCTCCTCTGACACCAGCAGCATGGGCCGGCCACCGCAGCGAAGATCCAGCTCCGGGGAAGCGGCTTTGATGACGATCACTTCCACGTCGCAAACGACCGAACGCAACCTGGTTCCGGGCTTAATTCCAGTTAACACGTATCCCTCAGTATTCTAAAAACGGCACTATTTCCGGGGTCACCCTTAGAGTTGACTACCGAATTTTTTGGCACCAACCATATCATGGGGCTGCTCACGTGCGGGGCGCGGAGCCAGATTCGCAGCGGTCAAAGTCGGGCGGCTGCCGACGCGACCGCGCCCGCCCTGACGGGGTTTTGCAATATGTCCCGGAAGGGAATGTCGCGGTCTACCTGCGGCTCCTTCGGTAGTCCCAGCACCCGCTCGCCGATAGTGTTGCGTTGGATCTCGCTGGTTCCTCCGGCGATCGCTCTCATGGGGGAGAAGCACAGGGCGTTGGCTAGCTGACCACCGCCTGGATCGGACGGTAGCCACGCCTGCGAGGCCGCTCCGGCAATATGCATACCCAGGCTGGCCGACTGACGGGCGAGTAAAGCTGTCGCCAGTTTGGCCACCGAGCCCTTTGCGCCTACGGCGATGCCGGCCGCGATCTCGTCGCGCATTTTCTGGCCCATCCACACCAGGACGCGTTCGGCGATATAGAGCTTCGCCAGCTCCTCCCGAATGAGCGGGTCGTGGTTGGACCCGTTGTGTCGTGCCATCTCGACGAAGCCAGCAAAAGCCGGTCTCGCCCAACCCTGGCCGCTGCCGCCCGCGCCCGTCCCGGCGCCCAGGGCCAGGCGCTCATGCGTCAGCATGGCGGTGAGAGCACGCCAGCCGTCGTCCCGGCGGCCGACCAGGTCCGACTCGAGGACGCGGACGTCGTCTAGGAAAACCTCGTTGAAGTGGGCGTCGCCCGTCATCTGCTGGAGCGGCCGGATGGTGACGCCCGCGGCTTTGAGGTCGACGACAAACATCGACAGGCCCTGGTGTTTCGGCACGTCCGGGTTTGTCCGCGCCATGCAAAGGGCATAGTCGGATTGCTGGGCGCTCGAGGTCCACACCTTCTGGCCGTTCAGGACGTATTCATCCCCATCCCTGACAGCCCGGGTCTGCAAGCCGGCCAGGTCAGAGCCGGCGCCCGGTTCGGACAGCAGCTGAGTCCAGACCTCGTCGCCACGGATCATCCGGGCCACGTGCCGGGTCTTTTGGGCTTCGGATCCGAAGTCGAGGAGCGTGGGCGCGCAGATCCCGGTCGTGACAGCTTCGCCCATGGGCGGCAGCGAGTAGCAGCTTGCTTCCTCGGCGAACGCCTTCTGGTGTTCGGGACTGAGACCCTGACCGCCATAAGCTGGGTCGAGCGTGATACCGAGCAGACCGGCGTCCCACAGCGCCCGTCGGAACGGCCGGCCCGTCTGGAGGTCGGTGGAATCGAACTGGGCAAAATGCGGCGCATTTTCTGCCAACCACGTTCGGGCCTGGTTCCTGAAGTCGGTGACCGAGATCATGCGCTCAACCGGCACCGCATCGGCGGGCCCATGCGTGGACCCGCATCGGGTCGAGTGCCCGCCCGGGCCGCTCGCCGACGAGCACTATTTTCCTCACCTTGCGCCTCCTCTGCACCCAGCGATTCACCGGTCCCAACCACGCCTGCCCCTTGCCGCGACCGTACTGCGGCCGGTGCGTGAAATATTCCAGACCGCACATCCGAAATCATACGGACCTCAAAGTTGTCTTCGCTAATCGGTGGACCCCCAGTGGACGACGAAATCGTACTTAGTCTACTTTTAGGGCCCAGGTGTCAACCGCCATATTCTCACACCTTTTTGTGTCATCTCCGCCAACGGACGGAGCGTGTTGCGGCTCGAGGGACGCGAACTGCGCCGGGTGTCAAACTGGGTTCCGCGTTGAGCACGACAGAGAACAGAGATGAGAGATAGGAGTCCCGTGAAGCGCATCAGCCACTGGATCGATGGCCGGATCGTCGCTGGCACGTCCGGCCGGGCCGGACCGGTCTATAACCCGGCCCTCGGAGAACAGACCGCCGAGGTGGACCTGGCCTCGGTGCAAGAGGTGGACCTGGCGGTGCGAGTTGCGGCGGCGGCCTTCCCGGCCTGGCGATCGACCGGTCTGTCGCGGCGAGCGGAAGTCCTCTTCGGCATCCGCGAGCTGCTCGATGCCAACCGAAAGGAGGTGGCGGCGGCGGTCACTTCTGAGCACGGCAAGGTGCTGTCGGATGCCGAAGGCGAGGTCGCCCGCGGGTTGGAGAACCTGGAGTTCGCGTGCGGCGTGCCACACCTCATCAAGGGTGCCTACTCCGAACAGGTCTCCTCCGGTGTCGACGTGCACTCGATCCCCCAGCCGCTCGGGGTGGTCGCCGGCGTCACCCCTTTCAACTTTCCGGCCATGGTCCCTCTATGGATGATGTCCAACGCCATCGCCTGCGGAAACTGCTTCGTGCTCAAGCCGAGCGAGAAGGATCCCTCCGCATCTCTGCTGCTCGCCGACCTCTGGAGACAAGCCGGGTTACCGGACGGCGTTTTCAATGTGATTCAAGGCGATAGTGTCGCCGTCGACCGCATCCTCGAGCATCCGGAAATCGCTGCAGTCTCATTCGTCGGTTCCACTCCTGTCGCCCGTCATATCTACGAGACGGGAACTCGGCACGGAAAGCGGGTTCAGGCTCTCGGTGGAGCCAAGAACCACATGGTCGTCCTCCCCGACGCCGACGTGGATGTCGCCGCCGACGCGGCAGTGTCGGCCGGGTACGGCTCGGCGGGGGAGCGCTGCATGGCGATATCGGCCATCGTTGCCGTGGGTTCTGTGGCGGACCCCCTGATCCAGGCGATCGCTCGCCGCATTCCCGACATCCGCGTCGGTCCAGGGGACGACCCCGCGTCGGAGATGGGGCCGCTGGTCACAAGTCAGCATCGAGAACGCGTACGCGGTTACCTGGATGAACACGCGCTCGGTGGCGCCGAGGTGGTCGTTGATGGGCGGGCCATGGAGCCCCCCGGGCCCGGGTACTACCTCGGTCCCAGCCTGGTCGACCGGGTCCAGCCCGGCACACTGGTCTATGACGACGAGATCTTTGGCCCGGTCTTGTCGGTCGTCCGAGTGGACAGCTATGACGACGCCCTCCGCCTGATCAACGGCAACCGGTACGCCAACGGCGTCGCCCTGTTTACTCGTGACGGTGGCGCAGCCCGCCGCTTTCAAGTCGACGTGGAAGTGGGGATGGTAGGGATCAACGTGCCCATACCGGTACCGGTCAGCTACTACAGCTTCGGGGGTTGGAAGGCGTCGCTGTACGGCGACACCCACATGTACGGTCCCGATGGAATCCGGTTCTACACGCGAACCAAGGTGGTCACGTCGCGCTGGCCGGATCCGGCCACAAGCGCCATAGACCTCGGCTTCCCCCAGCATCGCTAGCGAAGAGGCGACCCGCGGCCGAGCGGTGACCTTTCACGAGCACCGGCCGGTGGCCTGGCTGGTGCCCACGAAGGCGACCCCAGCCAGGATGACGTCCGTCCGACTGTTGAGCCAGGGCCGGAGCCGGCGGGCGTCGCCTCGCGCCCACCGCAGGATCGCATCCATCGCCAGGGCGGCCAGAATGCGGGCCAGTTCATCGCTGTCGGCGCTTCCCGGCAGCTCCCCCTGAGCCACGCGCCGCGTCGAGGGCGACGGCCAGTCCCTGCTGGAGATCTCGGCGGCCTGGCACGGGACGGGGGGCGCCGCTGGCGTAGAAGCCCGTCACGGCGCGCTCTACCGCGGCGGGGGGCACGGATTCGACCTGTCGGGCCAAGGAAACCAGGAGTTGCCGTACCAGCGCCAGACCGGGCCGGCGCGTGGCCACGCCGCGGATCGCTTCCTCGTATAGAGCCTCCGCCGTACCCCAGCCGACCTCCAACAGCACGTCCTCTTTATGGGCGAAGTGAAAATAAAACGTTCCCTTTGTGACCCCGGCGGCATTGGCGATTTCTTCGACGGTGGTCTCCTCGACGCCGTGGTCAAAGCCTCGTTCGGTCCACAACCGAACGGCAGCCCGCACCAGCCGGCGCCTGGTTTGCTTGGAACGATCCTGGGCAAGAGCCGTGCGCCGTGGGCCATCGCTCAGGGATCCCTGCTGACGTGGCATGGGGCGGGCTCTCCATTCGGTCCGTGTCCACTGGCCGGTCCGTGTCAACCGGTTTCACTTTACCTGCCGCCTGTCGGGCACCCCGGATGACACCGCCGGGCAGCCACCCGTGTCGGGCTCGAAGAGCCCAGGCCGTATGGAATCGACGTGAGGTCGAGTAGAAATCCCATTCCGTGTTGGGCCAAGGGTCGGGGGATACGCTGCCCACGATGCGCTTCGGTGTGTTCTTTCCGAGCCGGGAGTACGGGCTGCTCGACGAAATGGTCGCCCGGACCGCTCGGGTTGCCGCTGCGGGCCTCCAATCCGCCTGGCTCCCGCAGAGTTCGAGCTTTGATGCGTTGACGGCTCTAGCCGTGATCGGGCGCGAGGTTCCCGGCATTGAACTGGGAACGGCGGTCGTCCCTACCTATCCCCGGCACCCGGTGGCGCTGGCGGCCCAGGCCCTGACGACCAATGCCGCCGTTGGGGGCCGGCTGGCTTTGGGCATCGGTCTGTCGCATCGTGCGGCCGTGGAAAGTCGCTACGGCATCTCCTACGACCGGCCTGCTCGGCACATGAAGGAATACCTCTCGATCCTGCTTCCTCTGCTCGCCACCGGGCGGGTCGACTTCGGGGGCGCCACGCTGGTGGGTCGGGCCCAACTATCGATCCCGGGCGCCACGTCGCCGCCGGTCTACCTGGCTGCTCTCCAGCCGGCCATGCTCCGTCTGGCCGGCTCGCTGGCTGATGGGACCATCACGTGGTGCACGGGACCAATCACCCTGGAGCAGCAGATCGTTCCCCTCCTCTCCAGTGCGGCTGCAGGCGCCAGCCGGGAGCCACCCCGGATCGTCGTGGCCTTACCGTGCTGTGTGACCGACGACGAGGCCAGCGGTCGCCAGAAGGCCGACGCCGAGCTCGAGGGGTACGGGCAGATGCCCGTGTACCGGGCCGTGCTGGATCGGGAGGGGGTGGCCTCGCCCGCCGACGTTTCGATCGTCGGAGACGAGTCTGCGGTGACGGCGCAGCTCCGGCGGCTCGAAGACGTCGGCGCCACCGACTTCGTGGCCGTGCCGTGCGGAACGGACGACGATCGGGCTCGCACCTTTGACCATTTGGCGGAGCTGGCCACACGGTGACGGACGGCGATGCCGGAAGGGCGCAGATGGTTGATCAACGACCCTTGCGGCGTCGTTCGGGGCTGGTGCAGGAGCGGTCGCGGCGCACCCGTCAGGCACTAGTGCGGGCCGCCCTTGATCTGTGGACCGAGCGGGGCTTCGAGACCGGCATCGAGGAGACCACCGTCGAAGAAATCGTGCAGGCGGCGGGCGTTACCAAGGGAACCTTCTATTTTCATTTCGCCCGGAAGGAGGAGATCCTCCTGGAAATGGGATGGGAAACGGCGGCCGTTGCGAATGAAGAGGTCCGGCGCTGCCTCAAGGCGGGTCGAGGCCTGGAGGACTCCTTGGTTCGGGTGATGGGTGCGGTAAGCCGGCATGTGCGGGCCGCCCCGCCTGCCGCGGTGGGCCGGGCCGTGGCGGAGTTTCGCCGCACCCCGCCGACCGATCTCCCGTCTGGTCGGCCCGGGATCATCCAGGGCTTCTCGGCCCTGTTCGCTCGAGCCCAGGCGCAAGGCGAGCTGCGCGCCGACATTCTTCCCGCCGAGATGGCGCAGATGTTGGTGGCGCTAGCGATGGATTCCATCCTGGACTGGGCGGCGGGCCATGCCGACCTCAGCGGTGCCTTGCGGAGCCGCACCGCGCTGGTGGTGGCCGGTCTCAAGAAGGCGGGCGGGGCCTGAATCGTCAGACCCGTCGCGGTCCCAAATCCTGCGTCGCAGAACGCAAGAGAAACGGCGACCGCATCCGGCGCCTTTTCCCCCCGCGCCGGACCGGACTTGCCCCGGGCCCGATGTCACGCGAAGGGTGGCGAGAACGGTGGCCCATCTGCGGTTTCCCGCCGTGTGAACTCCTCGACCGATATGCGACGCAGCCTGGTGACCTCTTTGACGGGCCGGCCCAGCGGGAGCATGGTGGCCAGGATGTGGTCAGGGGGCAGGCGCAGCAATTGGCGGAGCGCCGACTCCTGCCGGGCCAACACGGACGTGAGATGCCCTCCGTAGCCGCGATCGCGGGCCGCGAGCAGAATATTGTGGGCAAAGGGGTAGATCGATGCACCGACCGAGATGCCGAGGCGGTCCAAGCCGCTGTCAACCGCCGAGGCGCTGCTCAGGTCGAGGGTGAGCACTAGGAGCACCGGAGCGTCCGACAGATATTGCGGAAAGCCGGTGGCGAGCGGGGTCCGGCGCGCAAGCTCCAGATCCACGGCCGGGCGGTAGGGGGAGCCAGGCGCGGTGCGCTCTTGTACTTCCGAGGCGACGAAGGGGATAAGCCCGGCGTCGCGGTGCGCGGCGTATTCCCGCATGCCCAGGTCGTACAGCACGGCGATGCGTTGTTTGGTGTCGGGCTCCCGCACCACGATGACGTGCCAGGCCTGGCGGTTGCCCCCATTCGGAGCAAATCGGGCATCGGCCAGGATCTCGTAGAGCACGTCGTCGGGCAGTTCGTCGTCGGTGAAAGCGCGGGTCGACGGGGTGGTGCGCAGCACGGTACGAAGCTCCATCCGCGAAGAAGGGTAGGCACGCAGGTCGCTTCCACCCAAGTTGCCGTCACCCGCACGCGCCGTTACGCCCAGGGCAGTGGGAAGGCTCCACGCGAAGTGTGAGCGGCGATCGGCAATCGGCGGGGGCGCCGCCGCCGCCATCCGCCCCCGGTCGGCGGGGCGTCGAGCGTCGGGCGCCGTGGCGTGGCGAGGATCTTGTGCCGGGCGAAGGACCGCGACGACGGCGGCGGCGTCGCGCCTGAAGCTAACTATTCGATACCCTAACCATGTGGAGCGTGAACTAAGCCCCGTGGCGGTGGCGTCCGGCCGGGTGGCGGCGCGCCTGGCCCGCCAGGTGGAGGTGGGGCTGGGCCAGGTCGACCTGTCGCTACCGCAATACCGCATCCTGATGTTCCTCGACGAGGGCGCCACGGTTGCCTCCAAGCTCGCCGATCACCTGGCGGTAAGCCGGCCCACGATCACCGCAGTCGTCGACGGCCTGGTGGCCCGGGGCCTGGTCGAGCGCCGCCCTCACGACCAGGACCGCCGGCGGGTCGGCCACGCCCTGACCGAAGCAGGACGGCAGCTGCTGCAGGAGGCGGATCGGAGCGTCGACGCCCGGCTGCGGGTCGATCGCCGGCCACCTGGACGACGAGGCGCAGGTGCGACGAGGCGCTCGCGCGGTCTCGACGTGCTGGCGCCAGGCGCTCGACTCCTACCGGGCGGCGTAGCGCCATGGACGGGTCCCGCCTCGTGAGCCTGGTCACCTCTCCAGGCGGCGCCGCGCCGCATACCGCTTCCCGACGTCGCGTCACCGTGGGTGCCCGCCGCCCGGACCTCCGCTACGACCCGCCGCAGGCGCAGCATCGACCCGGACCCGACGCAAGAGCTGGCTGCGGCGGGCCTGCCGATCGTCGTGGCCCACAAGCGCATGTTCATCACGCGCTCGGTGATGTCCTTTATCGGGCTGGTCCTCCAGGTGGAGATACCGCAGCTGCTCGGCTCCAAGGCCCTGGACAGCGCGCTGGTGCCCTTCGTGCAGCAGTCCAGCCTCCCCGCCGGCCAGCAGCTCCCGGCGTCCCATTATCCAGCACATCCTGTTCCACTACGTCGGCATCGTGCTGGTGCTGGCCGTGGTGGCCGGGATCTGCGGCTACGTGGCCCGGCTGCTTCTCATGAAGACCGCCTATCAGATCGAGTTCGACCTGCGAAACATCATGTACACCCATTTGAGCCGTATGTCCTTCGGGTTCTACGACCGGGTGCAATCGGGGCAGCTCATCTCCCGGGCCAACTCCGACATCCGCTCGGTGCAGATGTACCTGACGTTCGGCCCGTCGATCATCGTGCAGTGCCTGGTGGCCGTGGTGGCCTTCGCCTACATGCTGTACATCAACGTGCTGCCTGGCCTCTGGTCGCCATGTCCGCCATGCCGTTCATCTTCATCGCCAGCGTCCGCATGCGGAACGTGCTGTTTCCTGTCTCCTGGCTGATCCAGTCGCGGCTGGCCGACGTGGCGACCATCGTCGACGAAAACATCAACGGCGTCCGCATCGTCAAGTCCTTCGCGGCCGAGGACAAGGAGCTCCACGCCCTGGCCCGGGCCGCTCAGCGGCTGCGCTGGGCCTACGTCAAGGACGCCGACATCCGGGCCCAGTTCACGCCGGTGGTGCAGAACCTCTCGCAGGTCGGGCTGGCCCTGGTCATCCTGTTCGGCGGCTACCTGGTCGTCCACCAGCATCTGCAGGTCGGCACCATCCTCACCTTCAGCTTCTGGATCGTCATGCTGCAGGCACCGTTCCAGATGCTGGGGATGCTCATCATGCTGGGGCAGCGAGCGTCGGCGTCGGCGAAGCGGATCTACGAGGTCCTGGACGAGCAGCCCACGGTCGTGGACCGGCCCGGCGCCGTCGACCTCGTCGAGTGCCGCGGCGACGTCCGCTTCGACGTCCGTTACCTTCGCCTACGAGCCGGGCGGGCCGCCCGTGCTCGACGGCTTCGACCTGCACCTGCAACCAGGGGAAACGGTGGCCGTGGTGGGCCGCACCGGCGCCGGCAAGTCCACCGTGTCCCGGCTGTTCGACCGCTTCTACGACGTGTCCGGCGGAGCGGTCGGATCGACGGCCACGACGTGCGCGACCTGACCCTCGCCAGTCTCCGGGCCCACGTGGGGCTGGTGCTCGACGAGCCCTTCCTTTTCTCCATGTCGATCCGGGACAACATCGCCTACGGGAAGCCGGACGCCGACTTCACGGACATCGAGGCCGCCGCCCGGGCCGCCGGGGCCGACGGGTTCATCCGGGAGCTCGCCGACGGGTACGACACCGTGTCGGCGAGCGCGGCTACACCCTGTCGGGCGGCCAACGCCAGCGGGTCGCCATCGCGCGCACCCTGTTGCTGAATCCCCCCATCCTGGTGCTCGACGACGCCACCAGCGCCATCGATGTGAAGGTCGAGCAGGGTATCCACCGCAACTTGCAGGGCCTCATGGTGGGGCGCACCACCCTGATCATCGCCCACCGGCTGTCCACGATCAGCCTGGCCGATCGGGTCGTGCTGATGGACGCGGGCCGGGTGGTGGCGGACGGCACGCACGCCGAGCTGATTGACACCGTCCCCCTCTACGTCGAGGTGCTCGCCCAGGCCGAAGAGCTCGACGACACCGACTTCGGCGAGGAGGAACCCATCTCATGATGGCGAGTGGGCCGATGATGATCGGCGGACCGATGGCCGGCGGTTCTCGCAGCGCCGCCAACCCTGGCGGCGGGCTTCCGTTCGCCGGCGTTCCCTCGGAAATGCAAGCCGGCGTCGACCGCCTGCTGGCGGAGGAACCGGACCATGGCGATCCCGCAGGTCCAGTTCACCTACCGGGCCGGCCCCGGCGAGTTTCACAACCCCACTCTCCGGACCCTGATATTCCGGCACTGGCATCTGGGCCTGCTGGCCGTGCTGTTCGTCTGCATCGTCAGCGTGGCCAACCAGGCCGGCCCGAAGCTCGTCAGCTATGCCATCGACGACGGGATGATCAACCCCGACATGGCCGTGGTCGTGCTGGCGGCGGTCCTCTATCTGGTTTCCATCGCGTGTAACCGCCGTCGCCCAACGGGCCATGGTGAAGGTCACGGGCCGGTTGGCCGCCTGGGTCATGAACGACCTCCGCGTCGGCGTCTTCACCCACCTCCAGCGCCTGGGACTCGACTTCTACACCGAAGAGAAGGCCGGCGTCATCATGACCCGGATGACGAGCGACATCGAGAACCTGCAGCAGCTGCTGCAGGACGGCCTGGCCCAGTTCGCCGTGCAGGCCCTCACCATGATCGTCATCGCCGCCATTCTTTTCGCCACCGATGCGGTCCTGGCGGCCATCACGGTGTTGCTGATCGTGCCGTTGCTGACCGTCGGATCGCTGTGGTTTCAGCGGGCCTCGCAGCGCGGCTACGACCGGGTGCGGGACGGGATCGCCAACGTGCTCGGCGACCTGTCCGAGAGCCTGCACGGCGTCCGGGTCGTCACCGCCCACAACCGCCAGGCCCGCAACATCGTCCACCACCGCAACGTCGTCGGCGAGTATCAGGACGCCAACAACTACACGGCCCACATCAACGCCGTGTACGGACCGGGCACCCAGATGCTCGGTTACCTGGCCCAGGCTGCCATCCTCGCCATCGGTGGCAGCTTCGTCCTGCACGGGTCGCTGAGCATCGGCAACCTGACCGCCTTCTTCCTTTACGTCAGTCGGTTCATGCTGCCTATCCAGCTGCTGGTGGCGCAGTACAACACCTACCAGCAGGGCCAGTCATCGATGGTAAAGCTGCGCTCGCTGTTCGCCGTCCAGCCCAACGTACCCGAGGACCCCCAGGCGGCCGAGCTACCGCCCATCGACGGCGATATTGCGTTCGAGCACGTCTCGTTCGGCTACGACCCGGCCATTCCGGTCGTCCACGACATCGACCTGCGCGTCCGCGCCGGGGAGACGGTCGCCTTCGTCGGCCCCACCGGAGCCGGGAAGTCGACGATGGCCAAGCTGGTCACCCGTTTTTACGACCCCACGGAGGGGCGCATCCTGATCGATGGTTACGACCTGCGCCATGTCACGGTCGGCTCGCTGCGCCGACAGCTTGGGGTGGTGCCGCAGGAACCCTTCCTGTTCGCGGGCACAGTCCGTGACAACATCGCTTTCGCCCGCCCTGACGCGACCGACGACGAGGTGTGGGATGCCGTGCGGGCGGTTGGCCTCGTCGAGGTGGTCGAGCGGATGGCCCGCGGCATCGACACGGTGGTGCACGAGCGGGGCCAGTCGTTGTCGTCCGGGGAGCGCCAGCTCATCGCCCTGGCCCGGGCCTTCATGGCTCGGCCCCGCGTCCTGGTTCTCGACGAGGCCACGTCCAACCTCGACCTGTTGTCGGAGACGAAGATCGAGGCGGCCCTCGACGTCCTCCTGCAGGGCCGCTCCGCCATCCTCATCGCCCACCGCCTGAGCACCGCCATGCGCGCCGACCGCATCGTGGTGATCGACGACGGCCGGGTCGTCGAGAGCGGCAGCCATGACGAACTGGTGGGCTTAGGTGGTCATTACGCCGAGATGTACCGGACCTGGACAAGTCACGCCGAGGGCGAAGCAGCCTGAACGCCCGCTACGTTGTTTCCTTGCGGGCGCAGAGCGCCGGGAAAGAAGCAGCTAGCTCATTTGAGAGGGAGTACAGGACCAGTGCCGCTGAACGCTCTGCTGTCGCCGCAACACATCGCCATCGTTGGCGCGTCGGACGACGCCAGCCACCTCTCCGGCCGCATCGTGCCGATCTTGCTGCAGCACAACTACCGCGGCCAGATCTATCCGGTCAACCCCCGCCACGAGATCGTAAACGGATTGCGCTGCCTACCCCGCCATCGCGGCGGTGCCAGGCCCGGTGGACGTGGCGGCCATCGCCGTGCGCGCCGCCCTGGTCCCCGCATACTGCAGGAGTGCGCCGCAGCCGGCGTCCGCAGTGCAGTGATCTTCAGCTCCGGATTTGCAGAAGAGGGGAAAGACGGCGCCGCGCCGCGGAGGAGGCCATGGCCGCCACCGCGAGGGCGGTCGGCATGCGGGTGCTCGGACCGAACGCCGAGGGCTTTTTCAATGTGCACGACGGCATTCCCCTTTCCTTCAGCCCTACCGTCGACCGCCAGCGGGGACTCACCCGTCTCTTGCCCGGCAACGTCGCCGTGGTGTCGCAGAGCGGCGGCCTGGGCTTCGCGTTGTTCAACGGCGGTCAGGCCGTAGGCCTGGGTTCGAGCTTCGTGGTGAGCACTGGCAACGAGTGCGATCTGGGTGCGCTCGAGATTGCGGCCGACCTCGTCGAAGACGCCCGCACGGACGTGGTGGCCCTGGTGGTCGAAGGCTTCCGGACCGATGAGCGTCTCGAGCCCGTCGCCCGCCGGGCTGCCGAGCTCGGCAAGACGCTGGTCGTGGCCAAACTGGGCCGGTCACTGGCCGGCGGCGCCGCAGCAGCAGCTCATACGGCCCACGACGCCGGCAACGACCGGGACTACCAAATGGACTTCCGTCGACTCGGCGTGGTCCATGTGGACGACCAACAAAGTCTCCTCGACGTCTGCTTCGCCCTGTCGCGGCGGCGGACCCCGGCCGGTAACCGGGTAGGGATCCTGACCACGTCCGGAGGTGCGGGAGTGTGGCTGGCTGACGCCTGCGTCGCCCGCGGCCTGGCCGTGCCCGAACTGTACGCTCCCCTACAGGCCGAGCTGCGTCCGTTATTGCCGAGCTACGGCTCCACCCGCAATCCGGTCGATGTGACCGCCGAAGTGGTGAGCCGGGCCGGCGTGGCCCGGCCCTTGCAGCTCCTGGCCTCATCGCCGCAAGTCGACACCGTCCTCCTGGTGGCGTCGCTCGCCGGGCCGCAGATGCTCGAGCGCGAACACGACGAGATCCGGGCGGTTGTGGACGGGACCACCAAGCCGGTCCTGGTGTACTCCTACACCGAGCCCGGGCCGGCGAGCGTGGACGCGCTCATCCGCTCCGGCCTGGCCTGGTACACGAGCCCGGCCCGGACGGCAGAAGCGGCCCGGGCCCTGATAGGGGAGGCCGCGAACTGATGCACGACCATTGGGGAAAGGCAGCCGTGATCACGGGGTGCGGCCAGGGGACCGACAGGGGCGCGCCGCCGGCCTCGGCGACTTCGTCCATGCCGGTAGCTGACCCGGTGGCGGGCAGGAAGTCCATATCGCCGACGTCTCGAGGGAAGGTTGAATCGTGTTGCCTGGCATGAAGAGTTTTCGCGTCGAGGTCCCCGACGATGACCTGATGGATCTGGGCGACCGACTGGCCCGCACCCGCTGGCCGAACGAGGCTACGGCCCCGGGCTGGGAGCAGGGTCCGCCCCTCGCTTACCTGCAAGAGCTGGTGCGCTATTGGGGCCAGAAATACAACTGGCGGTCCGCCGAGGCCCGCATCAACTCCTACCCGCAATACCTCGCGGAGGTCGAGGGTCAACGTATTCACTTTCTGCATGTTCCGTCCCCGCACCCCGACGCCTTACCGCTTGTGCTTTCCCATGGCTGGCCCGGCTCCATTGTCGAGTTCCTGGACGTCATTGAACCCTTGACCAACCCAGCCGATCCAGCGGACGCCTTCAGTCTGGTGGTGCCGTCGCTGCCTGGCTATGGGTTCTCCGGGCCCACGACCGGCCCGGGCTGGACGCCCCGCCGCATCGCCGCCGCCTTCGGGACGATCATGGGCCAACTGGGCTATGAACGCTACGGGGTGCAAGGCGGTGACTGGGGTTCCTTGATCTCCTGCAACATGGCGGACCTGGAGCCCGAGCGAGTGGTCGGCCTTCACGTCAACTTCTTGAACGTGCCGCCGCCCCGCGGCGAGAAGGGTCCGCCGCACGAGCCAGCGGAGCGCTTCGCCGCCACAGGAAGCGGATATCAGCAGATTCAGGCCACCAAGCCGCAGACGATCGGCTATCTCCTTGACGACTCTCCAGCCGGTCTGGCCGGCTGGATCGTGGAGAAATTCCGCGAGTGGAGCGATTGTGGCGGGGACCCCGAACGGTCCTTTACCAAGGACCAGCTTCTCACCAACGTGATGCTCTATTGGGTAACCGGGACAGCGACATCCGCCGCCCGGCTGTATTGGGAAATGCGCCAAGCGGGTCGGGCCGCCCTTCCACAAGCGCCGGTATCAGTGCCAACAGGCGTCGCCAACTTTCCGGCCGAGATCGGCCGCTCCGAACGGTCCTGGGCCGAGCGGCGCTACCACATCGTGCACTGGACCTATGCGGGACGCGGCGGCCACTTTGCGGCCATGGAGGTACCTGATCTTTTCGTGTCAGATGTTCAGGCCTTTTTTCGGCTGGTCAGGTAACAGCCGGAGGTACCTAAGCGGCTACCATGCCGCGGCGGCGGCTGGCTGGCTGGCCCGCTTCCAGCCGGCCACTCCGGTTTCCCCGCCACGAAAGCGTCCAAGCCTGAGCGACCTGACGATCTGCTGGTGCCGACGGCCCTCCCCCGGAGCCGCAGGGGTAGCACCATATAGTTGAACCGATGTTTTCTGGCCGAATTCCCGACGCCGCCGGGCCGCGATCAGCGGGCAGACCTCGTCTCTACGAACCGGGCGCCGAGCGGGACCTCATCGTGGCGGCCGCCCTCGATGTGCTCCGTCGCAACCGTGGACAAGAAGTCACCGTGGCGGACATTTTGCAAGAGGCTGGTCTTTCGACGCGCGCCTTCTACCGGCATTTCCAAACGAAGGAAGATGTCATATGCGCCCTGTTCGAGCGGGACGCCCACTCGTTTGGGGCTCACCTCAAACGGCGGGTCGAGGCTGCGGATAATCCTGACGAGGCGTTAGGCGTGTGGGTATACGAGATGCTGGGCCTGGCATACGACCGCCGCCGGGCCGAGCGGGTGGCCGCCCTGAGCTCCCCGATGGTCATGCGCGTCGTGGCCGGCACAGCCGCCGAGCACCTGGGCACCGGTCTACTCGAGGAGCCGCTCCGGTCGGTGCTGAAGCAGGGATCGGCCACGGGCTGGTTTGCGGCGACCCGACCCGACCTCGACACCCGGGCTATCCGGGCTATCACGGCTGAAGCGGCCAACTGGGCGCGTACGGGCGAAGTCAAGCTGTCCCGTCGCGAAGCCGCCGCGCACATCCTGCGTTTCAGTCGGGCCGCTCTGCAGACCCGGTAACAGTCCGGGTAGAGCCCTCTGTCACCCCGAGACCGCCGGCTCCGCCGCGCCCGGCACTTCCCCGGCTGGCTGGCGGGCTCGCCCCGGAAGGATGGAGGCGACCGCTACCGCCGCGAAGGCTAAAACGGCGGCTACCAGGAAGGCGCGATCGAAACCGGCCGTCAGTGCTTCTGCTCTTGACGCAGACGTGGCGACCTCGTGGGTACGCGACGTGGCGATGGTGGCGAGGGCCGCCAGGCCGATCGACCCGCCGACCTGGCGAGAGGTGTTGAGCACTCCGGAAGCGAGGCCTGCTTGCTGGACAGGGACGCCGCTCGTGGCGGCGGCCGCCAGAGGCGTGAACGCCAGACCGATGCCGAACGTGGTGAGAAGGCTGCCCGGCAGAACGCCGGCGGCATAGGAGCTGGTTGCATTCAACTGCGCCAGCCACAAAAAGCCGCCGCCGGCGAGCGTCAATCCGGTCATGAGCACCTGTCTGGCGCCGAGCGGCAGCACCAGTCGCGATCCGATCTGGGCGCCGATGATGATGGAGATGCCCATCGGCAGGAAGAGCAAGCCGGCCTTCAGCGGGCCGAAGCCATGGACGTCCTGCAAATAGAGCGTGAGGAAATACCACATCGAGAAAAAGGCGGCCCCTGTGAGGAGCATGGTGCCGTTGGCTGCGGAGAGCGTGCGGGACCGGAACAGTGACAGCGGCATCAGGGGGGCGCCCACGACCCGGGCCTGCAGCCACAAGAACAGGGCGAGCATGGCGAGCGCGGCGGCCAGGATCAGCAGGGTGTGCAGTGAGCCCCAGGCGTAGGTGTCCGTCCCCACGATGCCGTACACGAGCAGAGCGAGACCGGCGGTTCCGGTGACCGCCCCGCCAACGTCCAGGCTGCCCTGGTTTCCGGGCCGGCGCTGTTCGTCGAGAAGCGAAACTGCGAGCACGATTCCCACCACGCCCACGGGGACGTTGACGAACAGGACCCAGCGCCACGAGAGGTAGCCGGTGAGCAGCCCGCCGATCACCGCTCCGGCTGCCCCTCCCGCGCCAGCTACGGCGCTCCAGATGCCGAGGGCCTTATTGCGTCCGGCGCCGTCGACAAACGTAGTCGTGATGATCGTCAGGGTCGCGGGCGACAAGATGGCGCCTCCCAGGCCCTGGACGGCTCGGGCCGCCGTCAGTTCTGTCGAAGTCTGGGCGAGGCCACCGAGCAAGCTGGCCAGGGAGAACAGGCCCAGTCCGGCTAGGAAGACCCGGCGCCGCCCGAACAGGTCAGCCGCCCGGCCACCCAGCAAGAGGAATCCCGCGAACGTCAGCACGTAGGCGTTCACAACCCATTGGAGGCCGACCGCTGAGTAGTGAAGCTGGCGACCGATCTGCGGCAGCGCCACATTGACGATCGATACGTCCAGAACAACCATGAACTGGGCCAGACAGGCCAGCGCTAGCACGGCGTTGGGCGACGTTTGCCCTCGAGTCCTCACCTTTTCGACCATAGAACCTGAGGCGAAGTTGAGGTCAAGCCCGGGTCTACGCCACCTGCCGGTCCGATATCCAGGCCAGAAACCGACCGATGTCCCATCCGTTCACGATGCGCTCAAGTGGCACGCCGGCTTCGACTGCCTGCTCGCAGCCCAGTCCGATCCACTCGAGTTGGCCGGGTGCGTGGGCGTCGGTGTCCACGCTGAACAGACAGCCGTGGTCGACCGCCGTCCGCAATAAATCGGCGGGCGGGTCACGGCGTTCGGGCCGGGAGTTGATTTCCACGGCCGTGCCGGTGCGGGCGCAGGCCGCGAACACGGCGTCGGCGTCGAAGGTCGACGGCTTCCGGCCCCGTCCGGCCAGGATGCGCCCGGTGCAATGGCCCAGGATGTCGGTGTGCGGACTCTCGATGGCCGCCAGCATCCGCTCGGTCATTGCTGGCGCTTCCATGCGGAGCTTCGAATGCACGCTGGCCACCACCACGTCGAGGGCGCCGAGCAGCTCCTCCTCCTGGTCGAGGGAACCGTCCTCCAGGATGTCCACCTCGATGCCGGTCAGTAAGCGCAGGCGCCCGGCAAAGCGGTCGTTGAGGTCGGCCACGATTTCAAGCTGGGCCCGCAGACGGGCTGGGTCGAGCCCATGGGCGACCGTCAGCCGGGGGCTGTGGTCGGTGAGGGCCCAATAGGAGTGGCCGAGGGCGGCGGCAGCAGCAGCCATCTCTTCGATGGGACTGCCCCCGTCGGACCAATCCGAATGACTATGACAATCTCCCTGGAGGAGCTCTCGGATCCGGCGGGCTTCGTCTGAGAGCGGAGCCGGGCCGCGCTGCTCGAGTGTCTGGAGATAGCCGGGAGTCTCACCGGCCAGGGCCTCCATCACGACCTGGGCGATGGTGTCACCGACCCCGTCGAGCTCCCGCAACCGCCCGGCGCCGGCCAGCCGGGCGACCTCCTCGGGATCGAGGGCGGCCAGCGATCGGGCGGCCCGGCGGAAGGCCCGCACCTTATAGGTCTCCGCCCGTCCCCGCTCCAGGAGGTAGGCGATGCGGTCCAGGGCATGGACAGGATCCACCATGGCTGCCACGCTAGAGGGCGAAGCACGCCCGCGGCCTGGCTTAGCCTTTTTTGCCCGGGCCTCCGACGTCGCGCCCGGTGCGGACAAGGTGATCGACCAGTCCCCACCCGCGGGCGGTCGCTGCGTCGAGTGGGATGCCACTGAGCGCAAGCCAGGCGGTGCGAGCCGGTCCGATGCGGCGCGGCAAGCTGGCAGTTCCCCCGGCGCCAGGAATGAGACCCATGCCAACTTCCGGTAACGCCATGGTGGCGTCTTCGGTCGCTTCCACCCTGCCGGCAAAGGCCGCCAGCTCGATCCCGGCCCCCACGCAGGCGCCGTGCAAGTGCGCTGTCACCCGGTCCGCCAGCTGGCTGATCCGCCAGCCCGCGCTTCTCTGGGTCCGGATGCTATGGGCAGTGGCCGGATCGGGGAGGGCGCCGAACTCGGCCAGATCGCCGCCGCTGCAGAAGTTGACGCCGGCTCCGGCCAGGTGCACGGCCGTGATGGTGTCGTCGAAGGCTGCGACCTCCAGGCCGGCTACCAGCTCGTCGCGCATCCGGGCGCTGTAGGCATTGCGCCGTTCGGGCCGGTCCAGCGTAAGCCAGAGGGCGTCTCCTCGCCTTTCCAACCGCACCGCCGGATCCCGCCCCCCGTCCACGGCTCGTATACGCCGGGTCTCCAGCCAATGGCGGTGTTCGGGCCCCGCCTGCAGTGTCGAGTAGGCCAACGATTCCATCGTCAAAGCGCCGCCAACGCCAAGCGTTGCGCCGGCGCGTAACACCTGGGCCAACGTGGTGGCGGCCAGGGGGCTGCGTCGCACGGCCGCCTCGACTGTCCGGGCCGCCTCCAATCCCCCACCGACCCAGGGGGCCGGAGGGTCTGGCGCCGCGCTGATCAGCACGTCGGGGCCGCGAGGTGCAGGCGGGGCCGAGCCGGTCTGGCTGACGGCGATGACGACGCCGGGCCAGCCCGGGGGAGGCTCCAAGCGGCCCGCGATTCGCCCCGCGTCGAGATCGACGACCACGACCGGTTCGTCAACGGCGGCGCCCACATCGCCGCGCCCGGATTGCAGCCCCTCGAGGAGCTCGGCCGCCTCGGGCGCGCTCAGCAGGTCGGACATCCAGGCGAGCGTATCGTGGCCTGTCGTGGTGCCGGCTTTGGTGGTGCGCGGGGCTCGGATGGGCTCGATTCAGACCGATCTGCGGATCGAGCGTGGCCGCATTACGGGTGTCGGTCGCCGGTTGCGCCGGGCGGCGGGGGAGGAGGAACTCGACGCCGCTGGCGGCGCCGTCCTACCCGGCCTTCACGATCATCACGTACACCTCCTGGCCTTGGCGGCGTCCGCCTGGTCGGTGCGGGTCGGACCCCCGCAGATCGGGGATGCGACGGCCTTTGCGTCGGCCCTGGCGGCGGCCGGGGCCGAGCGGGCTCCGGGCGATTGGATTCGAGCTATCGGCTATCACGACTCCGTCGCCGGCGAGCTCGACCGCCACGCCCTTGACCGGGTGCTGCCTGATCATCCCGTTCGGGTCCAGCACCGCAGCGGTGCGCTCTGGATCTGCAATTCGGCGGGCCTGGCGGCTCTCCACGTGGAAGACGCCGGCGATGCCGGCGTCGAGCGGGATGCGACTGGTCGTCCCACCGGCCGACTGTGGAGAATGGACGCCTGGTTGGGCGCCCAGCTGCAGGCGGCGGGGTCGACCGGTCTCGATCTGGCCGGGCTGAGCGCCGCCGGGGCCGCTCTGGGGATCACGGGCTGGACCGACGCCACCCCCGAACGTGGCGGCCCTGAAACGGACCTCCTGCTCGAGGCCGTCGGATCCGGCGCCCTGCGCCAGCGGCTCCACCTCATGCTGCCCTCGAGCGCTGATCAGGGCGCCGAGGATCGGATGACCGAGGTGGGCGTCACGGCCGGGCCGGTGAAGATCATGCTCGACGACCCGACTCTTCCCGGACTGGACGAGCTGACCGCCGTTATCGCCGCCGCCCACGGGAAGCGCCGGCCGGTGGCCGTCCACTGCGTGACGCGGGTGCAGCTGCTCTTGACCCTGGCGGCCCTCGACGGCGCGGGCGTGGGGCCCGGGGACCGGATCGAGCACGGTGCCGTGATCCCGGCGGAAACGCTGTCCCGCCTCGCCCGCACGGGAGTGACCGTGGTTACCCAACCCAACTTCGTGGCCGAACGCGGGGATCAATATTTGCGCGAGGTCCCCATCTCGGATCGGCCGGACCTGTGGCGAGGAGCTTCTCTGGCTGCGGCCGGCGTCGCCACGGCTGCCGGCAGCGACGCCCCCTTCGGTTCGCCCGACCCGTGGCTCGCCGTTCGGGCGGCTATGCGTCGCCGGACCCATTCGGGCCAGGTTCTGGGCGCCGCGGAGGCGGTTGGTCCCGAGATGGCGCTGCGGTGGTGGTCCGGGCACCCGAACGCCCCCGCCCGTCCCCGCCGGCTGGAGCCCGGCGAACCGGCGGACTTGGTGGTGCTGGCGGCGCCGCTGGCGGACGCCCTCGCGGGTGACGGGCCCGTGCCGGTCATCGCCACCGTCATCGGCGGTGAGGTCGTCAGGCCCGGATCGGCTGGATGAGGTCGAGGGATTCGGGGCCGGGGCGCACGCTTTCCCACCGCCGGCCGACCCGAACCCGCCAGCCCGTCCCGTCGGGCTCCAACTTGGTCGGGCCACCGGAGTGATCCCACGGCGGCCCGGCGCCGGCCGGCCCGCCGGTCGCGCCGAGGGCCGCGGCCCGGCTCATGGCCAGATCGATCAAGACGCCGCCGCCCACCTGGCGGGCAGCCAGGACGGCGAGCGCGCCGGTCAGCCCCGACAGGGGGTCCGCGATGGCGTCCCCGCAGAAGACGGGACCCCCATCCCCCTGCCAGGCTACGAGTCCTCCGGCGACGGCCGCGTCGTCTCCAAAGGCGATCCAGTCCCGGCCGGGGTGGTCCCGGCCGTATCCGGTGATGCTGAGCCACACCCGGCCTGGCCGATCCGGGTGGTCTTCGGGCCCGAGTCCCAGTTGTTCCAGGGCGCGCGGCCGGGAAGCTTCGATCACGACGTCAGCAGCCCCGATGAGCGTGGCCGCCCGTTGGCGCCCGGCCGTGGTGGCCAGGTCGACCTGGACCACGGTCTCGTTTCCTGGATGCACCCAACCGTAGAAGGCGGGAGTGGCCCGGGCCCCGTCGGGCCGGGTGGCCGACTCCAATTTCGTCACGGCAGCTCCCGCTTCCGCCAGGATCCGGGCTGCCAGCGGACCAGCCCAGAGAGAAGACAGATCGACTACCTGCCACACGTCTTTGGGGTCGGTCCGACCGGGGCTCCACCGGCGTTCGCTGCTGTAGGCGTGTGCCTCGGGTCGACCGGGGGCGGCCGTCGGGGCGGGAGGGAGGGGTGCGGTCGCCAGGCCCAGAAGGCGGCCCCGGTCTACGAACTCGGCGGCCGGAGTGACTTCCGCCAGGGCCTTGGCCGCGCTCCAGGCGTCCGAGACGGGCCGGCCGCTAAGGGCGGCCACGAGGTCAGCATCGGACGGCCGGGGCAGATTGAGCGCAACCCAGCCGTCGGGCGTTCGCAGGAGCCGGCAGGATCCATTCGGTGAGGTTTGCCCTTGGCGCCCGAGGCCGAGTAGAACCGCCCGGCCGGCCACCGCCGCCTCCCACGACACCCGCACCGGCCGGCCCTGGCCGGCGGTGACCTCATGGAGCTCGCTGACGAGGTAAGCCAGCTGGGCCGCCAGCTGCCAGGGTGGCAGAACTGGTGGACCGGCCGGCCAGCCGGTGAGAGCCACGATGCCAGACCGGGCCAGGGCGGCTACGGCCTCACTCGGGTCGAGCAGTGCTGACGGTGCGGACAATCCATCCCTTCCTGGGGCCGGAGGCGGGGCTGCGCCGACCCCGCTCATCGTCCATCCTGTCGCACCGTGAGAGGGCGTTCGGGAAGGTAGCGAAGGGATGCGACGCGCAACTGCTGAGGTCGCGATCCCTGACCGTTGGGTGTGAGCGGACCGCAGCGACGGTGAGCAGCCCCTAACCTCCGCGCCGTGGACGAGCACGACCACATCCGACCGCATGCCGGTGCCCACCGAAACAACCTGGTCGTAGCGCTGGCCCTGATCACAGGATTCATGGTCGTCGAAGTCGTCGCCGGCGCCGCGGCCGGGTCGCTGGCGCTACTGGCCGATGCCGGCCACATGCTCGCCGACGTGGGGTCCATCGCCGCCGCCCTGTGGGCGTTACACCTGGCCCAGCGACCCGCCCAGGGCGCCTGGACGTTCGGCTTCAAACGGGCCGAGATCCTTTCCGCGGCCGGGAACGGGATCCTGCTCCTGATCGTAGCCGCGGTCGTCACCCTGGTATCGATCGACCGGCTCATCCACGCACCCGACGTGCACGGTCTCACGGTTGTAGTGGTAGCCAGCGTGGGCATCATCGTCAACCTGGCTGCCGTTGGTGTGCTCTCCCAGAGCAACCGTTCCAGTCTCAACGTGGCAGGCGCTTTTCAGCACATCCTGACCGACCTTTACGGGTTCATCGCCACGCTGATCGCCGGGCTGATCATCCTGGTCGCCGGGTATTCGCGGGCCGACCCCATCGCTTCGTTGGTCGTGGTGGCGTTGATGCTGCGGGCCGCGTGGGGCCTGCTGAAGGCCTCGATCGCGCATTCTCCTGGAGGCCGCCCCTGAGGGGGTGGACCTGGCCGACGTGCGTTCCCACCTCCTCGAACCGGCGCACGTCCGCGACGTGCACGACCTGCACGTGTGGACCGTCACGTCTGATCTGCCGGCCATCTCGGCGCACGTTGTCGTGGATGACTCCTGCTTTCTCGACGGCCATGCTCCGCAAGTTCTCGACGAGCTGCAGCGCTGCCTGGCGGGTCATTTCGACGTCGAGCACTCCACCTTCCAGCTCGAACCGGCCAGTCACGCTGACCACGAGCCGGGTACGCACGACTAGGCCGGGTAGCCTGCACCGTGAACGTCGATCACCTCGTGCAGACCTACGGCTACTGGGCCGTGTTTCTCGTGGTCGGCCTGGAGAGCCTCGGTATTCCGCTTCCGGGTGAAACCATTCTCATTGCGGCCGGAACCTACGCCGGGCATACCCACAAATTGTCGCCGTGGGGAATTTTCGCCGCCGCCGCCGCCGGGGCGATCATCGGCGACAACCTCGGGTACTGGATTGGGGACAAGGGCGGGTACCGGTTGTTGCGCCGGTATGGCCACTACGTGCGCTTCGACGAATCGAAGATGAAAATCGGTCGCTATATCTTTGACCGGCACGGCGGCAAGGTCGTCTTCTTCGGGCGCTTCGTCTCTATCTTGCGCACCTACGCCGCCTTCCTGGCCGGGACCAACAAAATGCACTGGCGGACGTTTCTGGTCTTCAACGCCGCGGGCGGGATCATCTGGTCGGCGATTTACACCTTCGGGTCCTATGCCGTCGGCAATACGCTCCGCAATGTATCCGGTGTCCTCAACATCGTCCTCGGAGTGGTGGCGGCCGTCGTCATCGTGGTCGTCATCGTGGTGATACGCCAGCAGGCCGGCCGGCTGGCGGTCAAGGCCGAAGCCGCCTACCCAGGCCCCCTACCCGAGCACTAGGGCCTGCCCACTGCCGATCCGTTCGTGCTGCAGGAGCCAGGCTTTGCATTCCAGACCCCAGCCATAGCCGGTCAGGCTGCCGTCCGCACCGATAACCCGATGGCAGGGAACGATGATGGAAATAGGATTCCGGCCGTTGGCGGCCCCCACGGCGCGCACCGCGTCCGGCCTCCCTACTGCCCGAGCGACGCCCGCATAGCTGGTGGTCTCGCCGTAGGGAATGGCCCGCAAGGCCGTCCAGACGTCTACCTGAAAGGGGCGGCCTCGGAGCTCCAGCGGCACGTCGAACCCGGCGCGGGTACCAGCGAAGTACTCATCAAGCTGCTGGCGCACCCGGTCGAAAATGTCGTCGTCACGCATCCACCCGGCCCCGGCAGGCGGACAGCGGTCATGGTCGGCCAGATGCAGCCCCGTCAGCACGCCGTTGTTCTGGCCACTCAGGCGGATGCGGCCTACCGGTGAATCCACGTAGCGATATCTCATAATCCCATCGTGGTCCACCCGGGCGCCGGTCCGTCTGCCATATTCGGACAGGCTGCTGGCCATGTCCGGATCCGTCCGACGCGGCCGACCCGCGGCCCGGTATACCTGCTGCATGGAGCTTCTTTCCGCCGTCGTCACGACGGGAATTTACTGCCGCCCCGGCTGTGCCGGACGTCCGCATCCCGGGAACGTTCGCGACTACGCCCTGGCTGCGGCGGCGGAGGCCGACGGCTTTCGAGCCTGTCTGCGCTGCCGGCCCTACCGCGCCGCCCAGCCGCTGTCCTGGTCGGGGCCGGAGATCGTGTGCCGCGCTGTGCAACTGATCACCGATGGCGCCCTCGACGGCGGGACCGAGGACCAGCTGGGGCGCCGGTTGGGGGTATCGGGCCGCCATCTGCGCCGTCTGTTCGTGGGCGAGCTGGGACTTACGCCTGACCAGCTGGCTAGGTCCCGACGGGCCCACTTCGCCCGCCGCCTTCTCGATGACACCGATTTGACTGTCACCGACGTGGCCTTTGCGGCCGGATTTGGCAGCGTCCGACAGCTCAACCGGGCGTGCCGTGACGTCTTCCGGGCCGCGCCCGGCGAGTTGCGGGCTCGCCGCCGGGTAACGGATCGGCTCGTCGCTGACGGCGGTCTGTCGCTGCGCCTGCCGTATGCGGGCGACCTCGACTGGAAGGCCCTGCTGGCCTACTTCGAGGCCCGGGCGATTCTCGGTGTGGAGGCAGTCGATGGCGACGTGTACCGCCGCACCGTCGTCGTCGACGGGCGATCCCGGGGTCATCGAGCTCCTCCCGGACGGCCCCGGCCAGCTCCTGCTGCGAGCGCACCTTCCCCATTGGGAGCAGCTCATTCACCTGGTGCACCGGGTGCGCCGCATCCCCAGCCTCGACTTCGACCTGGACGAACCGCAGGCGCAGCTGTCCCGCGACCCGCTCTTGGGTGCGCTGGTAGCTGCCTATCCCGGCCGCCGGCCGCCCGGTACCTGGGACCCGTTCGAGACCGGCGTGCGGGCCGTCATTGGCCAGCAGATCTCCGTCCCAGCCGCCACCACCCTCACCGGCCGTTTGGTCGCGCGGGCGGGGCATCCCGATCCCCGGTCTGGGACCGTTGCGCCTGTCCCACAGCTTCCCGCCGGCCGACAGCCTGGCCGAGGCCGACCTCGGCGGGCTGGGCCTCACCCAGGCCCGCCAGTCGGCGATTCGCGCCTTCGCCCGGGCCGTCGTCAGACGGTAGCGTCCGCCTCGACCGCAGCGCCGGCCTGGACGAGCTGGTGGCGTCTATTACCGCCATTCCGGGGCTGGGTCATTGGACGGCGCACTACGTGGCGCTGCGCCTGGGCGAGCCGGACGCCTTTCCGGCCCGCGGACGCGGGCATCCGCGCCGGCCTTGCGGTCAGCCGGTGCCAACTCCGGACCGCCCGCCAGACGATCGGTGGCGGCCCTGGCGGGCGCTGGCGGCCACCTATCTGTGGGCCGCGGCGCAGCCACGCGTCGGCCCGGGTCACGCCCAGGACGGTCCGGCCGGCGGACCGGGCCAGCAGGCGCCTGCGTCCCGCAGGACGCGCCGGCCTCCATCAGGCATCCAGCCCGGCGCCCAACCGCCCGTCGGGGCCGAGCCGGTGTGGCGGGCTTCTTCCCACGGCGGCGGCGGGCGCCCGGTGCGCCCATTTGCCGGAGATCGGCGGCGTGCTGCTCGGCGAGGGCTCGCCGGAAAGGCCACGGGGATCATGCCTTCGATGTTGCGGCCGGTCGCCGATGTTGACGAGTGGCAGAAATGCCAGTATGTGAAAGGATACTGCCATCGGAGTGCACCGGCCGGGGCCGACCAGCCGCGGGTACTGGCCGGCGGTCGCCTAGGCCGCGATACCGGCGAGGTAGCTTGCAAAGGATGACCGTTGCCGCCCCGACGGGCATGTCAACAGACCGGGACGCCGCCTGGGCCGCCTACCGCGGCCGGGTCCAAGGCGTCACGACCCAGTACGCCGCCATCCCGGCCGGCCAGCCGGTGCGGCTGGCCAAGAAGACGACCAACCTGTTCCGGCCCCGCGTGCGGGCCAGCGGGCCCGGGTCTCGACGTCGCGGCTTTCGACGGCGTGATCGAGGTCGATGCCGGCGCCCGCACGCGCCGACGTGCAGGGCATGACCACCTACGAGCATCTGGTCGACGCCACCCTGGCCCACGGCCTGATGCCGCTCGTGGTGCCCGAGCTCAAGACCATCACCCTGGGGGGCGCCATCACCGGCCTGGGCATCGAGAGCTCGTCGTTTCGCAACGGCATGCCGCACGAGTCGGTCCTGGAGATGGACATCCTGACCGGCGACGGGCAGGTCGTCACGGCCCGGCCGGAGGGCGACCACGCCGATCTCTTCTACGGGTTTCCCGAACTCCTACGGCACCCTCGGCTACGCCGCTGCGAGCCCGCATCGAACTCGAGCCGGTGCACGCCGTACGTCCATCTCCGCCACCTGCCCTTCGCGAACTTCCCGGCCCTCGTCGAGACCCTGACGCAGGTCTGCGCCGCCCGGTCCTATGCGGGCGAGGCGGTCGATTTCATCGACGGCTCCGTCTTTTCCCCCGACGAGTGCTACCTCACGCTGGGTTCGTGGTGCGACGACGTCCCCGGCCACCAGCGACTACACCCGATCGGAGATCTACTACCGGTCCATTCAGAGCCGGCGCCAGGACTGGCTGACGGTACGGGACTACCTGTGGCGCTGGGACACGGACTGGTTCTGGTGCTCGCGGGCCTTCGGGGCCCAGCGGCCCTGGGTGCGGCGGCTGGCCGGACCGCGCTGGCTGCGCAGCGACGTCTACTGGCGGCTGCTGGCCTTCGAGGAGCGCTACCATCCCAAGGCCACCCTCGACCGGCTGGCGGCGCCTGCCGCCCCGCGAGAACGTCATCCAGGACGTGGAAGTTCCCGTCGACCGGCTGGCCGAGTTCGTGGCGGATTTCCAGCGCGAGGTGCCCATCTCGCCCGTTCTGGCTGTGCCCGCTGCGCCAGCGGAACCCTGGCGGCCGTCTGGGAGCTCTACCGCCTCGACCCGACGTGTCCTTTACGTCAACGTCGGGTTCTGGTCCAGCGTGCCGCCTGCAGCCGGGTATGGACACCGCCCACCACAACCGTTGGGTAGAAGAGGAGGTGGAGCGCCTGGGTGGGCGCAAGTCGCTGTACTCCACGGTCTTCTACGACGAGGACCGCTTCTGGGAGCTGTACAACGGACCGGTCTACCGCCAGCTCAAGCAGCGCTACGACCCGGACGGCCGGCTGCTCGACCTGTACGCCAAGTGCGTCCGCAACCGCTGATGACCGAACCGCATCACGGAAGCCCGGCTGGTTTTCCGCATCCGCCAGGAGGTTCAAGCACCGATGCCACGCTCGCTCGCAGATCGCGCCCGTGCTCGCCCGTGTCGTCGGCCCGGAGAGCCCGGTGGCGGTGGCGGCTTACGACGGCAGCACCGCCGGTCCCGCCGACCCGATCAGCCGCATCGTGGTCCGGGACCCCCGGGCCCTGCGCTACATCGCCACCGCCCCGAGTGACCTGGGCCTGGCCCGGGCCTACGTGTGGGGCTATCTGGACGTCGAGGGCGACATGTTCGCCACCCTGGCAGGCGCTCGCCGGCGACGAACATCGGCGCCCTGACCTGGGGCGAGCGCGATCGAAGTTCTGCGGCGGCTCGGGCCCGTGGATCCTGCGCCCACCTCCCCGCCGCCGGAGGAGAGTCCGCCCCGGGCTGTGGTGGGGTCTCCGCCACTCGCTGAGCCGGACTCGCGGGCCATCAGCCACCACTACGACGTCTCCAACCGGTTCTACGAGTGGCTGCTCGGGCCGACGATGGCCTACACCTGCGCGGTGTACCCGCACGCCGGGTGCCTCGCTCGAGGAGGCCCAGGAGGAGAAGGTCGACCTGGTCTGCCGCAAGCTCGACCTGCAGCCCGGCCAGCGCCTGCTGGACGTCGGATGCGGCTGGGGGACGATGGTTCTGCACGCCGCCGCAGCACTACGGGGTCCGGGTGATCGGCGTGACGCTGTCACGCCAGCAGGCGGAGTAGGGGCAGAAGCGGATGGCCGAGTCTGGGGCTCTCGGACCTGGCCGAGATCCGCCATGACGACTACCGCAACGTCACCGAATCCGGTTTCGACGCCATCAGCAGCATCGGCCTCACCGAGCACATCGGGGCGAAGAACCTGCCCGGCTATGTTCGCTTCCTGGCCGGCAAGCTGCGCCCGCAGGGCCGGCTGCTCAACCACTGCATCACCCGCCCGGTGACCGTCGGCGCCGGCCCGGACCGGCGGCTTCATCAACCGCTACGTGTTCCCCGACGGGGAGCTGGAAGCCGTCGGCACCATCATCTCCGCCCTCCAGGACAACGGCCTCGAGGTCCGCCACGAGGAGAACTTCCGCGAGCACTACGCCCGGACCTGCGCGGCCTGGGGCGCCAACCTGGACGCCCACTGGGACGACGCGGTCGCCGAGGTCGGCGAGCGCCGAGCCCGGGTGTGGCGCCTCTACCTGGCCGCCTCCCGGCTGGGCTTTGTCCAGCGCCGCATCGAGCTGCACCAGGTGCTGGCCGTGCGCACCGAGGCCGGGCGTGTCGGGTATGCCGCTCGAGCGGCTGGACTTCGGCCGGCGCCAAGCCATGCCCCAACACTGATCCTGAGATAGGCCGGCTGTCGCGCCCCGGCGGCGGTGGTCTTGCATCGAGACCGGAGCCGGTCCGGGCGGTCAGCCGGCAGCGGCCGCCCAGCGCCGGCGGGCGATGATGCCGGCGTCCGGCCACCGCACGTCGTGCACCCAGCGCAGCTTCTCCATCACCTTGATGACGATGGCGCTGGTGTCGATCTCGAACAGGCGCACGCCGTGGCGGGCCGAGGTCGGCTCGGCGTGGTGGAAGTTGTGCCAGGACTCGCCGAAGGACGGCAGCGCCAGCCACCAGACGTTCTGGCTGCGGTCCCGGGTCTTGAACGGACGCCGCCCGGTGATATGGCACACCGAGTTGATGGAGAAGGTCACGTGGTGCAGCAGGGCGACCCGCACCAGGCTGCCCCAGAAGAACGCGGTCAGCGCACCCTACCAGGACCAGGACCACAGGCCGCCGACCAGCGGCGGGACCAGCATCGACACCACCACCCACAGGGTGAACGTCCTCGACACCCAGCTGATGTCGCGGTCGGCCAGCAGCTCGGGGGCGTAGCGCTTCTCGGAGGTCTTTTCCCAGTCGAACAGCCAGCCGACATGGGAGTAGAAGAAGCCCTTGGTGAGCGCGCCTTGAAGTCGCTGCCGTACCGCCAGGGCGAGTGCGGGTCGCCGTCCCGGTCGGAGAAGCGGTGGTGCTTGCGGTGGTCAGAGACCCACTGGATGACCGATCCCTGGATGGCCATGCTGCCCGCACGGCCAGCGTGACCCGCAGCCACCGCGGGCCCGGAAGCCCGGTGGGTGAAATAGCGGTGGAAGCCGACCGTGATGCCGTGACCGGTCACGACGTACATGAAGACGGCGATGACGGCATCCCGCCACGTCAGGAACCCCACTGTCCACAAATTGGCACGGCCGCAAGCAGCGCCAGGAAGGGCACCACCAGAAACAGGGCCAGGGTGAACTGCTCCGTCAGGGTCTTGTACTCGGTGGTTTCGGGCCCTCCGGGGCAACCGGTGGGTTTGCGGGCACGGGAGCGAGGAGTGCCTCGGTAGTGGACAATGGACCTCGTCTCTCAGTGCGGCGGCTTCGGTCGTCGACGGTGCCGAGCGTCCCGTGGGGTTGAGTCTGGCACGTTCCGGTCCTCGTGTCGATCACTGCGTTGTCGGCTCGTGTGGAGGCACGGGCACCCTTGTTCATTCCCATGTCGCAGGGCACCGACACGCTCTGGGATCGTGGTGAACCCCAACCCGGCCGGTACGCTGCTGCCCCGATGACCGAAGGACACGGGGCCCGCCGGGGAAGTGGTGACGATGGCGAGCCGGCGACGCGGACCCCGCTGGGGACGGCTTCGATCGCCTGGCGGCCCAGGCGCCCGCCGCCGCCGCCGTGACCTTCCGGGGCCGCACCGTCTCCAGGGTCGAGCTGGCGCGCCGATCCAACCAGCTGGCGAGGCGGCTGCAAGCCCTCGGCGTTCGCGCCGGCGACATGGTGACCATCGGGCTGCCCAATGGGGTCGAGTTCTTCGAGGCCACCCTGGCCACCTGGAAGCTGGGCGCCGTGCCCCAGCCCGTGCCCTACCGGCTGCCGTTCGCCGGAGTTGCGGGCCCTTATCGAAGTGGCGAACCCCAAGGCCGTGATCGGCCTCGACCCCGCCGACGGTCGCGCCTGGCTGCCAGGAGGTGAACCTCTCGACCGATTCGACGACCGTCCTCTTCCGCCGGCCGTGTCGCCCACCTGGAAGGCCATGACCTCCGGCGGCAGCACGGGCCGGCCCAAGCTGATCGTCACCACCACGCCGGCGATCACCGAGTTCGTGGTGGGCGGCGCACCGCTGATCCGGATCGGCCAGGCGAAACGCTGCTCTGCACCGGCCCCCTGTACCACAACGGACCGTTCCTTTTTTCTATGACCGCCCTCCTTCTCGGCGGTCACCTCGTGGTCATGGAGCGCTTCGACCCTGCCGAGCGCTGGAGCTCGTCGAGCGCTACCGGGTCACCTACATGTACCTGGTTCCGACCATGATGTCCCGCATTTTGCGCCTTCCCGACGAAGAGCGGCTGCCCCGGGACATGTCCTCCGTGCGGACCGCCTTCCACCTGGCCGCCCCCTGCCCGCCGCACGTCAAGCGCGCTTGGATCGACTGGCTGGGACCGGAGGTGATCGCCGAGCTGTACGCCGGCACCGAAGCCCAAGCCACCACCATTATCGACGGTGACGAGTGGCTCGCCCATGCCGGGTTCGGTCGGCCGGGTGGTCATCGGCGAGATGCGCGTCTTCGGACCTGACGGCGAGGAAGCCCCACCCGGCACCGTCGGCGAGATCTGGATGCGACCGCCGCCGACCGCACCACCTACCGCTACATCGGCGCCGAAGCCCGTGGCCCGCGACGGTTGGGAGTCCCTCGGTGACATGGGCTGGTTCGACGAGGACGGCTACCTCTACCTGGCCGACCGCCAGACCGACATGATCCTGGTCGGCGGAGCCAACGTCTATCCCGCCGAAGTGGAGGCGGCCCTCGACGAGCATCCCGGCCGTACTGTCCTCGTGTGTCATCGGCCTGCCCGACGAGGACTACGGCAATGTCGTGCACGCCATCGTGGAGACCAGCCGCGAGGTGAGCGACGACGAACTGCAAGCCCACCTGGCCGCTCGTCTCGTCAGCTACAAGCTGCCTCGGGCATTCGAGCGCAGCCCCGAACCGCTACGCGACGACGCCGGCAAGATGCGCCGGTCGGCTCTGCGCGCCGCCCGACTCCCGTCTGTCCGGCCATGAGCCCCCGCATCTCCCACGCAGGCCGCGGCCGAGCAGCTGGCGGCCCGGGTCCCGCAGATCGCCGCCCTGGTCGCCGGCGGCCGGCCCGATCCGCGTCCGGCCGCCCCACGACAGCCACTTCGCCGCCCTGGTCCGGGCCATCACCTACCAGCAGCTGGCCGGGGCGGCGGCCGCGGCCATCCACGGCCGGCTGGTGGCGGCCCTGGACGGCAACGTCGAACCAGCCGCCCTGCTGGCCCTCCCGGACGAGCGCTCCGGGGTGCCGGGTTGTCGGCCAACAAGACGGCGTCGTTGCGCGACCTGGCCGCCAAGGTGCTCGACGGCACCGTCGTGCTCGACCCCAAAGGCATCGCCCGGGAGTCCGACGAGGAGGTCATCGCCCGCCTGACCGCCGTGCGGGGCATCGGGGAGTGGACGGCGCAGATGTTCCTGATGTTCCAGCTGCGCCGCCTGGACGTGTGGCCGACCGGGCGACCTCGGCGTGCGCAGGGGCTACGGACTGGCCTGGGGGATACCAATGCCGACGCCGAAGGAGCTGGAGCCGTCGGGGCGACGAGCTGCGCCCGTTCCGGTCGGTGGCGGCGTGGTACTGCTGGCGGGCCGCGGAGCTCTACGCCGGCGCAGCCGCCAGCGCGGTCACCCGTTGAAAAAGACGCTGCTGGTGGTGCACCACACCGTCTCGCCGGCGACGCACGCCTTGCATACTGGCCGTCATGGAAGGCGCCCAGGACCCGTCCATCGACGGGGTCGAGGTGGTGGTCCGCCCTGCCCTGGTCGCCGCGCCTGTCGAGGTCCTGGAGGCCGACGGCTACCTGCTGGGAAGCCCCGTCAACCTGGGCTACCTGTCCGGCGCCCTCAAGCATTTCTTCGACCAGATCTACTACCCGTGCCTGGACGCCACGCGCCGACGCCCATTCGGGGTGTACCTGCACGCCAACAACGACGCCACCGGCGCCCTCCGGGCCCTCGAAGCCATCACCGCCGGCCTGCAATGGCGGCCGGCGCAGGCTCCGCTGGTGGTGACCGGTGAGCCTCGGCCGGGTGACCTCGAGGCCGCCCGAGAGCTGGGCGGGGCCATCGCGGCCGGGCTCAGCCTGGAGGGCTGAGCGTGGCCAGATCGGCTCGTCTATGTCATCGAGCATGCGGCGGGCGAGTTCGGCCCGGGCGCGGGTCTTGGTGCCGGCTACCGCTCCGCTGCGCAAGTTGGCCAGCCGGGTGGCGGTCGCCGTCGCTTCGGCCAGGAGGTCGTCGGGACCCACCACCCGGTCCAGAAAACCGGCGGCGCAAGCCTCCTCGGGGCCACCTATTTCACCGAAAAGTACGCGGTCGAACTGAGACGGCGGCATCCGATACCGGGCCAGCTCCACGGCCCACATGGGCAGGGCCAGCCCGATGGCCACCTCGTTGAGGCCGATCGCCACTCGCCCGTCACGCCGATGCGGTGGTCCGTCGCCAGCAACACCAGGGCGCCCGCGGCCAGGGCGTGCCCGGTGCAGGCGGCCACCACCGGGAGGGGCTCCAGCAGAAGTCGGGCCACGAAGCGGGCACCCGCGGCGACCAGCCCGCGCATGATTCGGGGCTGGCGGTCATGGTGGCCAGGTCGAACCCGGCGGAGAAGCGGCCGGGCCGGCCCACCAGCAGCACGGCCCGGGCGTCCGACCCGGCCTTGTCCAGAGCCTTCCCCAACTCGTCGAGGACGTCGTGGGTGTACACGTTGGCCTTGCCGTCGTCGAAGGTGATGGTGGCCACTTGGTCCTGGATCGCATAAGTGACAGACACGAGCCCCGACCTTAGGCCGCCGGTGGTAGTAGAAACAGCATGCAGAAGGCCGCTAGCCAGGGAGGAACCCATGAAGACCAGAGCTGCCATCCTGTGGGAGGTCGGCAAGGACTGGAGTGTCGAGGAGATCGACCTCGACCCCCCTCGTAGCGGCGAGGTCCTGGTCCGGCTGGTCGGCTCGGGGCTGTGCCGTTCGGACGAGCACCTGGTGACTGGTGACCTGCCGTTTGCGCTGCCCATCATCGGTGGCCACGAGGGGGCTGGCGTCGTCGAGGAAGTCGGTCCCGGGGTGGACGGGCTGGCGGTAGGCGACCACGTCATCTTCGGGTTCATTCCGTCCTGCGGGCAGCTGCCCGTCCTGCGCCGCCGGACAATCGAAATCTGTGCGACCTGGGCGATGTATCTCGGCGAGGGCAAACAGATCAGCGACCACACGGCCCGCCACCATGCCCACGACGCCGACCTCGGCCTCATGTGCCTGCTCGGCACCTTCGCGGAGCGGACGGTCGTCAACGAGGCCAGCTGCATCAAGGTCGACCCCGACGTCCCGCTCGACAAGGCCTGCCTGCTCGGATGCGGAGTGGTGACCGGTTGGGGTTCGGCCGTCTACGCCGCAGACGTGGTTCCCGGCGACGACGTAGCGGTCGTCGGCGTCGGCGGCATCGGCATCAACGCCATCCAGGGCGCCAAGCTGGCCGGGGCGCACCGGATCTTTGCCATCGATCCGGTGCCCTTCAAGCGGGAACAGGCGCTGGCGTTCGGGGCCACCGATACCATCCCGTCGCTGGCGGAGGCCTTCACCGTGATCCGGGACGCCACCCGCGGCCGCATGGCCAACAAGGTCATCATGACGATGGGTGTCGGCACGGGCGACAGTATCGCCGCCGCTTTGGCCCTCACCGCCAAGCGGGGCCGGGTCGTGATCACCAACATCCACCCCGCCGCCGAGGTGGAAGTCTCCATGAGCGCCCTCGACCTGACGCTGATGGAGAAGCAGGTAGTCGGATCGCTGTTCGGTTCGGCCAACCCGCGCGCCGACATCCCCAAGCTGCTCGGCCTGTACGCGGACGGCCAGCTCAAACTGGACGAGCTGGTGACCCGTACCTACCCCCTCGACGAGATCAACCACGGTTACGAGGACATGCGCGAGGGACGCAACCTGCGTGGGGTCATCAACTTCTAACCGAGAGCCCCTGGATCGCGTGGTCACCCGGCCCGGCTAGACCTCGTTGGTGTAGTTGGCCTCGTTGGTCTCCAGCCGGCTGGCGGGGCGGGTTCCGCTCCGCCGCCCGCCCGAGAGGATGGCCACCAGGTCGTGTCGGCATACGTCCACGCGTCGCGACCCGCGGGGGTTTGACCGAATCCTTGCCAGTTGGCGCCCCCCGGTGCCCACGCATCGCCGCCCAATGCCGGGTGGGCGAAAAGTCTGGACGTTCCGGCGCGGTGCATGACCGATCGCGGTCGAGATGGAGCCGCTGCCCCGCCGCCCGGACCGTGGCGCGCTGGCCCGAACCGGCCCCCCGCGGCCGCCCGCCGACCACCACCGTCAGGCATCCCGCCACGCAGGCTGGGCACCGCCGCGGGATTTCGACTCGAACCACTGTCCGCTCGGGGGCTCTCGCGCGCCGGCGGGGCACCAATCCGTCCACGCTTCGCGGCCCATCCCGGCCCGCCGCAAAGCATGGACCGAAACCCCCCAGTCGACGCGCCCCGGCGTCCACGCATCGCGGCCCAACGCCGGGTGGGCGAAAAGTGTGGACGTTCCCGCGCGGTGCGTGACCGATCGCGGTCGAGATGCAGCGGCTGCCCCGCCTCCCTGATCGTGGCGTGTTGGCCCAACCGGCGCTCTGCGGCCGCCCGACCGGCGCTCTGCGGCCGCCCGACCGGCGCTCTGCGGCCGCCCGACCTGCGCCCCGCCGGCGGCTAGTCGAACGCCGGCCGGCGGGTGCGGCTGCGCTTCAGCTCGAAGAACCCGTCCGTCCCCACCACCAAACGAACGCCGTCCCACAACCGCCCGGCTGCCTCGCCGCGTGGGATGGGCGTTACCACGGGCCCGAAGATGGCGTTACCGCCGAAGCTGATGATCGGGGTCCCGACCTCCAGGCCGACTTGGTCGATGCCGGCGTGGTGCGACGCCTTGAGCGCCTCGTCGTATTCGGTGCTGTCCATGGCGTCGGCCAGCGACTCGGGAAGCCCCACTTCGGTGAGCGCGTCGACGATCGTCTCACGATCCCGGGGAAGCTTCCGGTCATGGAACCGGGTGCCCAGCGCCGTGTACAGGGGACCCAAGATCGCCGTCGCCCTTTAACTGGGCCGCGGCCGTGCAGACCCGCACGGGACCCCACGCCGCCTTCATCCGTTCCTTGTAATCGTCGGGCAGGTCCTCGCGCGCCGAGTTGAGTTCGGCGAGCGACATGACGCGCCATCGCGTCATCGATCGGCCGCACCTTCTCGACCTCGACCATCCAGCGCGAAGTGATCCAGGCCCAGGGGCACAGCGGATCGAACCAGAAGTCGGCAGTTTCTCGAGTTTCGCTCATCGCTCCGTCCAACCCCGAGGTCAAGCCGTCTCTTCCCGTGGTGTCGTTGGCAGTTCGGGCGGGCTGCTGCCGAGCGAGGCAGCCGCGGCGTGACGGCCAGGCCCAACCGCGCCACGGCGACCGCGACCGGCGAACGCCAGGCCAAACCCCAGCCGGGGATCGGACCCGTGCGGCGTGCACGATCGCCACGGCGGCTCCGGCCACGCCCGGTACCGAACGCCGTCCCGAGCACGTCGGACAGTTGGACGGAGGCGCTGACACGGCCCTCCTCGCCGCGTTTGGCGAGGGCAAGGGCCGTCACGCTGATCGGCGAGTAGGCGACGCCGATCCCGAAGCCTGCAACCGTCCATGCCACGGGAGCGACCCAGATCGGAACGGCCGTCCACAGCAGACTCGCCATCGCCACCAGTCCGGCGATGATCAGGACCAGTCCGCTGGCGATGAGCAGCCGTGGACCTCGCCGGGCGATTGCCCGGGCCTGGACCCAGGCGCCTGCCGTCCAGGCCACGGTGGAGACGGTGAGCGTAACCCGGCGTACGTCGGTCGACGTGTGGCGAATGGACGTCAGGATCAACGGTATGTAGGCGTCACCGGCAAAGAAGGCGAAGGTCAGCAGCCCCCGGGTGAGCACGGCGGCCGGCAGCCCGGGCCGGGCCCGGAAGGTGCCCGCAGGGGCCAGGCGCTTCAAAGCCGGCACCAGCAGCGCCGCACCTGCTGCGATCAGCAACGAGGAGGCGAGAGGCTGGGCCACGGTCAGGGCGGCGAGAACCATGCTGGCGCCCAGCGCCACGGCGGACCGCGGCCCGCACGGGCACCGGCGCGTCATCGTCTGACTGGACCGGCGGGACGGCGCCGAGGGCCGGCACGGTCAAGACGCAGGCGACGCCCACCAGAGGAAGCAGCCCGAGGAACACCCATCGCCACCCGAAGTGACTGGCCACCTGGGCGGCCAGCGCCGGCCCGAGCAAGCCCGGGCACCACCCAGGCCGTCGACAGGATGGCGAACATCGTCGGGCGCACGTGGCTCGGATAGGCGCGGCCGATGGCGGCGTATGCGGTGGCGGGCACCGCGCCGCCGCCGAAGCCCTGCACGACCCGGCCTACGACCAGGACGGGCATGCTGCCGGCCGTGCCCGCGACGGCCAGGCCCGCCGCCGAAGATGAGGAGACCGCCGATGAGCGGCACGCCGATTCCCCGCTTGTCCGAAAGGGCGCCGCTGACGACGATGCCCACCAGGCTGGACAGGAAAAAGGCGCTGAAGACCCAGCCGTACAGGCGGATGTCACCGAGATGCTCGGCTCACGACGGGAAGCACAGTGGCCACCGACAGGCTCTCGAAGGCCACGACGGTGACATTCATGACGAGCGCGGCCGTCAGCAAGCGCAGTCCGGGTGCCCAGACCCCCGGCGCGGCCGCGCTCGGAATCCGCGCCGCTTGTCCTCATCCCGCCGAGTTTGGCGGCCCGCCGCCGTCCTGCAGCCTGGGTGAGCCGTTCGTCCAGCCATTCGCCCCTCTGGCTGCCGGCCCTTGCCACCGTCGCACCCAGGACGTCATGATAGTGACTGAAAAGTCATGGCGTATCCTACGGGAAGCGCCGCTTCTCCTTCGCACGTTCCGGACGTGCCCGGTCGCCGGCTCCAGCCGGCCTGGCTTCCCGAACCGAGGAGATGCTGAATGTCACGTTCTGTCGACTCTGTTCATCGATGCCGATATCCCGCTGGATGAGCTGGCGGGCGCCCTGGGGCGCCATACCGGCTCGCCCGCTCGTCCCCGAGCCGGATCAGGCCCGCTGGGTCCTCGAGGAGGGAGATACCCGCGCCACGCTGGCCGAGCACCCCTACTGCGACGACGGGGACCTGCCCTTCACCCGCTACCGGTTCGCCCTTTCCGCCCGGGTGTCCAACGACGTCCGTCCCCATGATACCGCCGAAGCGGCCCTCCTGCGCCGGGTGGCCCAGAAGATCCAGCAAGGACCCACCTGGCCGGTGCTACTGGTCCACGACCTGCAGTACCGGGAGCCGGACTCCGGCGAGGCGAGCGCGGGTCCGAGAGCGGCGTCGTGAGGACTCCTCGGCGTGGCGGCCCGCCGACGCCGGCGGCGCCCTCTCGTGCGGCCGCGACCATGGCGGTTCGGCGGGGCGGCTGGACGAATCGGCCCGACGTCTTTCCCATCCGGAGTTCGCCGTGGCCGGCCAACTGGCCGCCGAAGGCCACCAGGTCTACGCCCTGGCGGAGCGGCCCGGACGGGGCCGGACCGCTGACCTTCTGGTGTGCGGCATCCCGGTGGAGGTCAAGTCGTGGCTCAGCAGGGATCAAGGCCGGGGCCACGCCCCTGGAATCCGGTCGGTGGTCAACAAGCTGCTGCAGGCCGAGGGCCAGGCGGCGACGGTCGTTCTCGACAGGCCGGGGCAGCGGCCTTACTTCGGCGGCAGCGCACGCTGGCATGGCGATGTACGCCGGTCCCCGCACCGCGGTCACGTGGCCGCCGTGCGGGTCCTTGGCGATGGGTTCGACCTGGCATGGGCACGGGTCCGTGTCCTGGAGCTCCACCGCCGTCTCGAGGACACCGGACGCCTGGCCGCATTCCCGGCCCCGCCATCCCGGACTGGGCCTGGGGCGGTAGACCGCCGCATCCGCGCCTCGCTGCGCGAAGCTGCCCTCTGTGACCGCGCCGGCTGGCTCCTCTGACTTCGACCAGGAAAGCTGGGCCTGGGCGCGCGACCTGGCATCGCGGCTTGAGGGGCCTGACGCGGCAGGCCGAGCGGCCAGCTTTGCCGGCCGGGTTCCCACCAGCTATCGGGAGGGCACGCCGCCCGAGGAGGCCGCCCTCGACATAGGCGAGCTGGCCGCCCTGGCCGAGTCGACGCGTACCGGGCGATGCGCCGCCGGCCCGGCTGAAGCGGCGTTCGGCGGACATCACCGACTTTGCCGTCCGCCCGGCGCGACCCGGCGACGACTCCACGTTCCGGATCCGGCGGTACGGAGAGCATGGCATCGAGCTGTCGGCAGTTCCTCCCGATCCTCGAGAGCTTCGGTCTGGTGGTGGTCGAGTCGGTGCCCTACCGGGTCGGCTCCGGTGGCGCCGGGCGCAGCCCGCCGTGCACATCGACGACGTCGGGCGTGCGGGTCGAGTCACCCCACGGCCCGGAAGCTCTGCGCTTCGTTCCTGAGGTGCACGGCCCCCGTCTGGTGGCGGCCCTGGAGGCCGTGGCCCGAGGCGAGACGGAGGTCGACTCGCTCAACCGGCTGGTGACCGTGGCGGGCCTCGACTGGCGGCAGATCACCGTGCTGCGGGCCTACCTCCGGTACTGGCTGCAAGGCGACACGTCGTTCTCGGCCGACGATCTGGCTGATCCGCTGGTGACCTTCCCGGAGGTGGCCCGGGCCTTGATCGGCTACTTCCAGGCTCGGTTCGATCCGGCTTGCCACCCGTTGCCAGTGACGGCGCGGCACCAGCTGGCGTCAGGGGAATGCCGCTGGAGCAAATCGAGCGGGCCCGCTGCATGAGCGAGTTGGACCTGGTGCCGCAGCTGCAGCAGGACCAGGTTCTGCGCGGCTACCTGCAGTTGATCGATGCCACGCTGCGGACCAACTACTTCCAGATCGGACGCCGCCGGCCGGCCACTCCCGGTCCTCGCCCTCAAGTTCGATAGCTCGGCCGTGTGCCGGACCTGCCCGTGCCCCGCGCCCCGGGTGGAGGCGTTCGTGCACGGCCCCAGCGGTGGAGGGCGTCCATCTGCGCGCCGGTCTGATCGCCCGGGGCGGGCTGCGGTGGAGCGAGCGGCCCGCGACTTCCGGACCGAGGTGCTCGACCTGGCGTTCGCCCAGGTGAAGAAAAACGCCATCATCGTCCCGACTGGCGCCAAAGGCGGATTCGTCTGCCGCCGGCCTTCCCCCGCCGACGGCGGGCCGGGCCCGACCACGACGAAATGCGAGCCGCCTACGAGGCGTTCGTCCGAGCCCTGCTCGACGTCACCGACAATTTGGTCACCGGCGAGGTCGTCCATCCTCCGCAGGTCGTGACCTGGGACGGTCCGGACCCCTACCTGGTAGTGGCGGCAGACAAAGGCACGGCAACCTTCTCCGACCTCGCCAACTCGCTGAGCGAGGAGTACGGCTTCTGGTTGGGCGATGCCTTCGCCTCGGGCGGCTCCCACGGCTACGACCACAAGGCCATGGGCATCACGGCCCGCGGCGCGTGGGTAGCGGTGCGGCGCCACTTCCACCAGCTTGGGATCGACGTCCAGGTCGATCCCATCCGGGTCGTCGGAGTGGGGGACATGTCGGGAGACGTGTTCGGCAACGGCATGCTGCAGCTCGAAGACCATCCGGCTCGTGGCCGCCTTCGATCACCGCCACGTCTTCCTTGACCCCGACCCGGACCCCGATCGTTTCGTTCGCGGAGCGAAAACGCCTGGCCGGCCTGGCCCGACTCCAGCTGGGCCGACTATCGGCCGCGACCTGATCTCCAGGGGTGGCGGCGTGTGGCCCCGGCACGCCAAAGCCGTGCCGCTGGCGCCCGCCGCCCAGCGGGCCTTGGGTGTCGTCGCCGACAGTCGCTCAGCCCGCCGCAGTTGATCTCCGCCATCCTGGCCGCCCCGGTCGACCTGCTCTGGTTCGGTGGCATCGGCACCTTCGTCAAGGCGCCTGACGAGCCCGACAGCGAGGTCGGCGATCACGCCAACGACGCCGTGCGGATCACGTCCGACGACGTGCGGGCCCGGGTCATCGCCGAGGGCGGCAACCTGGGGGTGACGCAGCGAGCCCGCATCCGGTACTCCCGGCGAGGCGGGCGCATCAACACCGACTTCATCGACAACGCAGCCGGCGTCGCCACCTCCGACCGCGAAGTGAACCTGAAGATTCTTCTGGCGCTCGCCATCGAGCGCGGCCGGCTGGACCCGAGCGAGCGCGACGCCTACCTGGCAGAGTCGGCGGACGAGGTGGCCGGCGAGGTGCTGCGCCAGGTGGACCACAGCGTCGCCGCCCTGAGCCGGGCCGTGCCGGGCAGCGCCCGGGAACTCGACGCCTACGAGGCGCTGATGGACGACCCTGGAGGAGGCGGGCCGCATGGACCGGGCCGTCGAGGTCCTGCCCGACGCCGAGGAGCTGCGAGTCCGTCGGGAGGCGGGCGCCGGCCTCATCCGCCCGGAGCTGGCCGTGCTGCTGGCCTACGCCAAGTCGGATCTGGTGGCCGCAATCGAAGCCTCCGACGTGGTTGGCCGATCCGGCGCTGCTGGATGCGGTGGTCCCGTATTTCCCGGGTCCGATCCGCGAGCCGTTCGCGGATCTGATCCCGCATCACCGCCTGTACCCGCAGCTGGTCGGCCACCGACCTGGCCGGCGAGATCGTCGATCAGCTCGGCATCGTGTGGGCACACGAGACGGCCGCCGAACTCGGCCGCGACGTCGCCGAGGTGGCGGCCGCGTTCTGGGCGGCCCGCCAGGTGGTCGGCGCCGGTGAGCGGTGGACCGAGCTGGAGCTGCTGTCGACCTCACGTCTCCGCCGACGCCGAGGCGGCGTTGCACGCCACCGTCAGCGACGCCGTGGTCGCGGTCTGGCCCGCGCCTACTCTGACCAGCCCGGGCCGCCGTGGCCGTCGGCGAGACCATCCGGCGCGACGCCCCACTGGCCGCCTCGCTGCGCGCCCGCCGTCTCGTCCGACGCGACCAAGGCCGATGAGGATGCCCTGGTCGCCCTGGGCGTCGACCGCGCACGTAGCCCACGGGTTCGTGGTCGACGCCGCCGTGCGCCGGAGATCGGGGAGGCCGGGCCGGTAGCGCCGGCTCTCGGGCCGCCCGGTCAACGAGGCCGCGGTCGCCGTCGACCTGATCGGCAAGGGGCCGGGCTGGACCGGCTGGTCGATGGCATCCGGGCCGCCCTGGCCGGCGTTCCGGCGCCGAGCCGGCTAACCGCCTGGCAGGGTCGGGCGCTTGACTCGACGACCTCCGGGCCTGGCAACGCCGCGCCGCCGCCGACGGCCGCTCAGCCTCCCGGGATCGCCGGCAGAGGCGGTGGCGGCGTGGGAGGCGGCTCACCAGGCTGAGCTGAACCGGGCGGCCCAGCTTGCTCAGCCGGGCCACGCCATTCGGGATCGACCCTTGGCCGTGGCGGCGTTGGTGCTGCGCCGGCTGCAGCTGGCCTTTGATCTGGGCCGATCGCAAGCGGGTGACGGGGCGCCGATCACGTACCGCTCGGCCGCTTGGTCAGGTTCGGGGCGACTCGGCGACTCCCGGACGGCGATCGCAGCACCGGCGGCGCTGTCCGGTGCGTCCATGGCCTCGACCGCTGGCGTCGTCCGCGGCCGGCTGCGAGTGCGCGATTCGGTCGACGCCCGCCAGAGGCCCGTTTCCGCCGGGCTCGGCCACCAGGGCGCCGACCGACGACCAGGCCGCTTCGATGGCGTCCAGGCGGGCGGGCGCACTTTGGCGCAAGCGGGCGGCCACGCCGGCGCAGAGGAGGTTCGCCAGGGCGATCGCCGCCGGTCACGCTGTCGAAGGGCCCCACGCCCTGGGCGGAGATGAAGAACGTTTCCGTCGCGCCCGCCACCAGCGGGGAGAGTGGGCTGTCGGTGACGGCCACGATGGCCGCGCCTCGCTCGGCAGCGGAGCCGCAGTCAGCGCCACCAGCGATCGTTCGTAGCGGCGGATGTCGATGGCCACGAGCGTGTCGCCGTGGCTCGAGTCCCGCCAGGCTGCGGCTGACCGCCACCTCCGAGCCCTCCAGACCAGGGTCACGCCGTCGCGCAGTTGACCGAGTTGTCCGGCGAGCACGGTCGCCGATAGGGGCGGTCATCTCGCCGGCCAGAACCCATACCTGACGATGCCGGTCGGCCAACCGGATGATGGACTCGGTTCAGGGCCGCGGTGGCGACGCCGTGCAGGGTGCGCACGATGTTGTCCTGTTCGGCCGCCTGCACCCGGGTCAGCAAGTCGGTCGGGGGCCGCTGCCGGATGCGATCCCGGGCCGGCCCGAGCTGGCGGGCCAGCTCCGCCTGCACGTCTGCTTGCAGCCCGACGAACCCGTCGTAGCCGAGCTTGACCGCCAGCCGGACGACGGATGGCCCGCTCGTGCCCGCCCGTTGGGCCACCTGGGCGACCGTGCCGAAGGCGATCGTCTGCGGTTCGCTCGCCAGCACTTCGGCGATCTTGCGCTCCGTGGCCGTGAGCCGGTCCGCGTGCGTCATGATCCGCTCGACGACACCCATGAGATTGGGAGCATAGGGCGGCATGCCGTGGCGGCCGCTTGCCCGTGGCAGTCCCCGGCGCCGGGATGCTCAGCGCGCTTCGACGAGCAGCGACTGCACGGCCCGGCCCGATCGGGCCCGCCGGCGTCGAAGATCAGGCTCTCGGCCTGGCCGAAGCCGTCGCTCGGACAGCCGGGACACCATGTCGAATCCGATCCACTCGCCGACGGGCAGCCGTGCCAGCGCCACCGTCAGGTCGGGATTGATGAAGATGTGCGTCTCGAAGTCCACGATCCGGCTGACGCCGTTGCCGAAATCGGCGGCCGCCGCCACCCGCTGCAGCGGGGACGGCGCCTCGCCGGCCACCACCGGCACCAGGAGCCGGGACCACATGGTCACCGGGCCCAGGTCGTCCCAGCCGCCTTGCAGCGAAGCGCAGGTCGAACGCCTCGGCGAACGCCGTCCGCAGGGTCCCCTGGCTGCGACTGGGCCGGGTCGGTCGGCGCGGGCGGGCTCGGGGGCTCCGGCGGCTGCGGGGCACGGCCGACCGGCGCCACCCGGATGCGCAGCGCCCGGGCCCGGGCCACCTCCACCTGGTCCGCCGAGACGCTCGCCTCGACGATCTGCACCTTCTTTCCGGGCCGGGTGACCGCGGCCGAGACCGCAGGGGCCGCAGCGGCACCGGACGGAGCAGGTCGATCGTCAGGCGGACCACCTGCATGGGCCCGGGCGCCGGCGCCGCTTCGACGGCCCGGGCCAGCAGGGCCGCCACGGGGCCGCCGTGCTGGGCGTCAGGGGACCAGGGCCCGACCGTCAAGGGGTCCCGGCACCAGGTCGCCATGGCGCTCGTAGAACGCGTCGGCCACCCGGCGAGGCTACCGACCCAGCAGCCGCGATCGTTGGGGTCAGAGCCGTCCCTAACTCGCTACTGCGGCCGCCAGCAATCTCACGTCGTCTGCAGGTCCAGCCCCAGCGACCGCAGCTGCTCGGCCGGGCGGTGGTAGCCGCGCTCGAGGTGGTGCACCCCCCGCAACAGACTCCGGCCCTCCGCGGCCGCCGCCGCGATCACACTCGAGAACCCGGCCCGCACGTCGGGGATCTCCACCTCGGCGCCCCGCAGCTTCGACACGCCCCGGACCACCGCCGAGTGCAGGTTGCTGGTCTCGTGGAAGCGGCAGGCCGGCCCGCCCAGGCAGCTGGCGAACAGGTCGATCTCGCCGCCCATCTCCTGCAGCGCCGGCACGTACACGAACCGGTCCTCGTAGACCGTCTCGTGCAGCACTGACATCCCCTCCGCCTGGGTGAACAGCACCATCAGCGGCGTCTGCCAGTCCGTCATGAAGCCGGGATGCACCTCGGTCTGCACCGCGGCGGCCCGCAGACCGTCGGGCGCGGAGGCCGTCATGCCGGCGTCGTCCACCTCGACCTGGGCGCCCATGCGCATCAGGGTGGTGATGGCGGTCACCAGGCGGTCCTGGCCGCAGCCCGACCACCCGCACCTGGCCGCCCGTCAGCAGGCCGGCCACCAGGTAGCTGAACGCCTCGTTGCGGTCGCCCTGCAGGCGGGTGCGGGCGCCGCGCAGCCTCGGCACGCCCTCGATCACGATGCGGCGGTCCGGGCTGAGCTCGATGCGGGCGCCCATGCGCTGCAGGAACAGCGCCAGCTCGAGGACCTCGGGCTCGGTCGCCGCCCCCCGGATGACCGATTTGCCCTCGGCCAGGGCCGCCGACAACAACGCCGACTCGGTGGCCCCCACGCTCGGGTAGGGCAGCTCGATGATGGCGCCCCGCAAGCGACCGCAGCGGGCCGAGATGCCCTCGTCGGTCACCTCCACCTCGGCGCCCAGGGCGCGCAGGGCGTTGACGTGGAAGTCCACCGGCCGGCTCCCGAGCTGGTCGCCGCCGACTCGCGGCACGAACGCCTCGCCGGCGAGGTGCAGGAGCGGGCCGAGCAGCAGCACCGGGATGCGGTTGAGCCCGCTGAAGGACAGCGGCACCGCCGGATTGACCTCTGTGGGCGGCGATGACGGTCAACGAGGCACCGGCTCGCTCGACGCTGGCGCCCACGGCCGCCAGGATGCCGGCGGTGATGTCGACGTCGCCGACTTCGGGGACGTTGGTGATGGTGCTGGGCCCCTGCCCGAGGATGGCGGCGACCATGTGCTTGGTGACGGCGTTCTTGGAGCCCCGGACCTCGACCTCGCCGCGGAGCGGACCGGCCGGTTCGATGAGCCAGGCGTCCGACACGCAGTGCCAGGGTAGCCCGCGCGTGCCGCTCCGGCTCTGGACGTTTGGTAAATGTGGGCTGTGCGTTGAGCTCTCGACACCACGCCGGTACCACGGCCGGGCACGCCACCGTGATCACCGACGCGCCCGATGACCCGCATCGTCGGCCCCCACAACGACGGAGCCGACTTCTACGGCATCGCCCTCGGCCTGCTGGCCATCGTGGTGGCGATCGCCCTTACACGTCTGGTCTTCCGGCGGCGCGGCGGATCACGCGACGCCGAGGGGACGCGCTGATCGGGCTGCGGTCCGACACCCACGGGGCCGGCGGCGCCTCCACCAGGCGGGCCAGGTTGAGCAGCACGGCGTCGTAGTTGACCCGCCAGCCCCTCCACGCCTCCACGCCTCCTCGCGGTCGCGCCAGCACCGGCACGCCGGCCGCCTCCATCTCGTGCCATGGCGTCGTCCCACTCCTGCCGGGACACGCTGATGGGATCGTCCGGCGGCGGATCGGCGTCGTAGGGCGACCCGGAAGAGGTCGGCGATGCGCCGCAGGGCCAGGTACCCGGCCCGGATGCACAGCTGGACGTCCGGGTCCTTGGGATGCTCGATGGCCCCGGCCCAGAAGCTGGCCCCGTCGAGGAGGGCCCCCGCCGACGTGATCCACGAGCGCTCGGGCTGCGGCGAGCGGAAGAACACCAGGATCGGGAAGGTGGTGTGGGACTCCTCGATGTCGGCGAACCAGGCCTCCCACTGCCGCCACAGCTCGGTCAGCCGGTAGCGGGGCTCCTCGATGCGGTGGTAGCGGATGAGCATGTTGGTCGCCCGCGGCGGGCTCCCGGCCCGCACCTGCAGCAGCGACACGCCGCTCTCCCGGCGCACGAAGGCCCCGTAGATGCTGGGCAGGTAGGTGATGAGCAGGGCCAGCAGCAGCAGGCCCAGCGCCGCCTCGGTGTAGGTGAGCAGCAGGGGCCCGAGATGCGGATCGCTCGTGGTCCCGAGGGTGAAGACCGACGACCCGGACAGCTCGATCGATCGCACCAGCGACCCGGTCGGTCACGGCCAGGTACATGAGCGTGTAGCCGGCCAGGATCAGCGTCAGCCAGGTGGCCAGCAGCGACGAGCAGGGAGACCGGGCCCAAGCATGGCCATGATGCGGTCGCGGGTCTCGTAGCTCGACGACGCGATCGGCCCGCAAGCGGAACACGGCCCGCACCGATCCGGTCAGGCCACCCGGTTGACCCGGCTCGGCACCGCCCGGGGCAGGATCGTGGCCCGGACCGCCGAGAGCAGGGTCGGCCGCGACCAGGGACCGCGCCGACGACGAAGGCCAGCACGTCGAGCGCGGCCTGCATCGGAGGCCGCGGCTACCGGTCAGGCGCCCACTGAGCGCGGGCTGGACCGAGCCGTCGTGGCAGCTCAGGCCACCTGGGCGGCGACCGGGTCCCAGCCGCGCAGATTACGCAGGCGGGGGTCGTTGGAGAACATCTCCACGACCGGCACGGCCAGAGCCCAGCCGGCGCTGGATGCGCTCCACGTCGAGCTGCTCGTTCCACAGCACCAGGGACACCACCAGCCCTTCCCGGCCGGCTCGGGCCGTGCGGCCGGAGCGGTGCAGGTACGCCTTGTGGTCCTCGGGCGGATCGAAGTGGATGACCACGTCGATGCCGTCGACGTCGATGCCCCGGGCCGCCACGTCGGTCGCCACCAGCACCGGCAGGCGGCCCTGCCCGAAGGCGCGCAACGCCCGTTCCCGATGCTGCTGCCGCAGGTCGCCGTGGATCGCCCGGGCGTCGACGCCCTCCTTGCGCAGGGCCTCGGTCAGCCGATCGGCCCCCCTCTTGGTCCGGCAGAACACCAAGGCGCGCTGCGTGTGCCGGCAGATGGCGGCGGCCACCTTCACCTTGTCCATCTGATGGATCAGGAGAAAACGATGGGTCATCTGCGCTCACCGTCGGCTGGGTCGACTCGCACCTCGTGGCGGACCGGGTCGGTCAGATAGTGGCGGACCAGCCGGTCAACGTCGCCGTCGAGCGTGGCCGAGAAGAGCATGGTCTGGTGGCCACCCGTCCACCTGGCGCAGCAGCCACTCCACCTGGGGCAGAAAGCCCATGTCCGCCATGCGGTCGGCTTCGTCGATCACCACCACCTCGATCTGGTCGAGGTCGACGTCGCCGCGCTGGCGCAGGTCGATCAGGCGGCCCGGGGTGGCGACGACCACGTCGGTGCCGTCGGCCAAGTCGACCGGATCTGGGCGTCCATGCCGGCTCCGCCGTAGCAGGCCGTCAGCTCGCAGGCCGGTCTTTTCGGCCAGAGGCCGCAGCACCTCGGCCACCTGGCGGGCCAGCTCCCGGGTGGGCACCAGCACCAGGCCCCGCGGCGAGCGCGGCCGGTCAGGGCCGGACGGTCTGGATGCTCAGGCGCTGGAGGACCGGGACGCCGAAGGCCAGCGTCTTGCCGGACCCCGTCTTGGCCTTGCCGCAGACGTCCCGCCCGGCCAGGGCGTCGGCGATGGTCAGGGCCTGGATCGGGAAAGGGCTCGGTGATGCCCTGGGATTCGAGGGCGCTCACCAGGTCGGGCGCCACCCCCAGGGCGGCGAACGAGCCGGCTAGCTCGATGTTTTGCAAACGTGCTCCTGTAACTGCTTGGGGGCTGACCGGGCGGCTCCCGGACGTGGCTGGCCGAGGCACGGCACCACCCGGACGACCCGAACGGTCATCCGGCACGCCATGACATTCTAGTGCGAAAGAGCCCCTTAGCTGTCGCAGGCCCTCGCTAGCCTGCAGCCCGATGAGCATGAAGCTGTGGGACGAGCCGGCCCGGGGTGCTGCCCGGCAGGTCACGCTGGTGCGCCTGGCCGGCGAGATCGCCCGCGCCCTGAGCGGGGTCGGTCGCATCGCCGTCGAAGGCGAGGTGTACCGGCCGACGGTGTCGCGCGGCGGTTGGGTCTTTTTCACCCTGCGGGATCGGGCGGCCCAGATCGACGTCAGGGTCCCGGCCAGCCAGGCGCGCCGGAGCCGGACGGTGTCGGGCGAACGGGTAGCGTGGTCGGCACCCTGCAGTGGGTCAACGAGCGCGGCCAGGTCCAGCTGGTGGCCGAGGAGGTCACGCCGGTCGGAGAGGGCGCCATCGCCGAGCTCATTGCCGACGACCCGCCGGCAGCTGGCGGCGGAGGGTCTGCTCGACCGCCCCCGGCGACCCATTCCGGTGTCTGCCTGCCGTGATCGGGGTGGTGTGCGGAGCCGACGCCGCGGTGCGCAAGGACATCGAGTCGGTGGCGGCGGCGCGCTTCCCCGGCTATCCGCTTTGCTTCGAGGAGACCACGGTGTCCGGCCCGGGCGCGTCACTTGCCATCGTGGAGGCCCTGAACGCCGTGGTGGCCGAGCCCGGAGTGGAGGTGGTGATCCTGGCCCGGGGCGGCGGCGACGGCCCGTCGTTGCTCCCGTGGAGCAGCGACGAGGTGTGTCGGGCCGTGGCGTCCTGCCCGGTGCCGGTCGTCTCCGCCATCGGCCACGAGGCGGACCGTCCCCTCTGCGATGAGGTCGCCGATCTGCGGTGCGGGACACCTTCGATCGCCGCTGCCGCGGTGGTCCCGGACCGAGCCGCACTCTTCCTGGGGGTCGACGGACAGCTGGTGCGAGCCCGCGCCGCCCTGGAGGCTCGCCTACAGACCGGCCGGGCTCGACTGGGCCAGGTGGAGCCCCGCCGGGCGCTCGGGCAAGGAGTAGAGCAAGCCGGCCACCGGTTCGACCGCGTCACCGATCGTCTGCTCGGGGTCCACCCGAGCCGTCGGATCGTCGAGTGCCAGGCTCGGCTGCGCGCCCCAGACTGGCGTCGGCCCCTCTGGCAGCTGCTGGGCCGGGCCGACGGTCGTCTCGGCGCCGAGCTGCGCCACCTCCAGGCCCTGTCGCCGGCCCGCACCCTGGAGCGGGGCTACGCGGTCGTGACCACTCCCGGCGGGGCAGTGATCCGCCAGGCCACGGCGTTGGACGTTGGGAATCCGATCGCCGTCCGTCTGGCGGCTGGCAGCATCGGCGCGGTTGTTACGCAGGTGGACGCCCAGGACGGAGACGCCGGTGGCTGAGGACCCGAGGACTTTCGAGGAGCTCATGAGCGCCCTGGAAGAGGTGACCGGGCGGTTGGCCGCTGGAGACCTCGGAATCGAAGCAGCCGTTGACCTCTACGAAGAGGCCCAGCGGCTGCACGCCTTGGCGTCGGAACGACTGGCGCAGGTCCAGGCCCGAGTCGAAGCCCTGGCCGCTTCGGACCGGCCTGCACCAGAGAGCGGCTCACCTCGATAAGCGCCGCCGCGCCGCGCGCAGCGCTCCGCCGCCCGCCGCCCGGCCTGGCACGGCACGACCCGGCCCCGTCCCGCCCCGGCACGCCGGCTGTGGTCCGCTCGGCCCCGCCCTGGCCCGGCACGCGAGGCCCCGCCCGGCCCCAGGCCCCGCACCACGCCCGCTGTGGCCGCTTCCGGATCGTTACAGATTCGGCTCGGCATCACCCCGGCCACTGGCTGCTTAGGATCTCGGCTTAGGATCTCGGCGCGATTCGTGGTTCTCGGGGCCAGAAGTGCGCCCGACCGCACTCCTGGCCCCGAGAAAGTGAAGTTGCACCGAGAAACTGTGAACCCGTTTCACTGGCTGCGAGGCTGCGAGGCTGCGAGGCGCGAGGCTCGTGGGCGGCGGGAGGCCCCGGACAGCACGGCCCGCCCCCGTTAGCCGGGCCGCGGCCCGTCAGCGCCACGCCAGCGTCCAGCACCGGTCGGATAGACGCCCCGGGCTCCACCAGCCCCAGATGCCGCCTATGGCCCGCCGGGTGACCTCCGTCCAGGCGATCGCCGAGGGCTGCTCCACCCGGTACACGACCTGCCGGATTCCTCCCTCGTAGACCGAGTAGCCGGCCCACACCCCCGGGTAGTCCTTGGTGCTGCCCACCTCGGCCACGGTCAGGCCCCGGACCAGGTAGCGCCGGTTGCGGTGCGTGTGCCCGGCCACGATGAGCGTCTCCCGATTGGCCGCGGCCAGTTGGTCGACGAGGCGCGTGGTGTCGCGCCAGACGATGGACGGCGGGTAGTGGGTCTGGACCGGCCACCTGCTCGGCGGATGATGGAGGGCGACCACGACCGGGCCGTCGGTGGCGCCGGCGAGGCGGGCGAGCTCGGCGGCGTGTTCAGGCGTGACGGCGCCGGCATGGCGGTCCGGCACAGGACTGTGCCCGAGCACCAACCGCACCCCGGGCAGCTCCCGAGCACGCGGGCGCTCCGTCGTGGGCAGACCGCGAGCGGACAGTAGCCGGGCCGTATCGGCAGGACCGCGGACATCGTGGTTACCCAGGATTACCTCGACGGGGATGGAGGCACCGGACAGGACCTCGGCGGCGTCGTTGACCTCGTCGATGGCGCCGTTATAGGTGAGATCACCCTTGGCGACCAGGAGCTCGGCCCCCCAGGCCTCCGCTTCAGCGATGGCGGCCCGGGCGCAGCGCATGGCGTACGGGGCTAGGCCGGGGGTCGGGGCTTCGGGTCCCGAAAGCGCCCGAGCGGGCCGATGGATGGCTCGCCGATGTGGCAATCGCTGATGGTGGCGAACCGGCTGAGAAGCCGACCAGGTGGGGGCGGCAGCGTGGTCACCGAGGCGACCCGGGTCCGGGGCCGTCCGGGACCCCGCAGGCAGACGTCGTACGTTGTCCCGGGTTCGAGCCCGCCGACGGTCAGGGCGCCGGGACCTGCTGGTCTGGCCGCCGCGGTCACGGTCAATCGCGCGACCGCCGCTTCCCCCCGCCGCGAGCCAGCCGGGTCCGCCCTCCGAACGGACACCCCGCCGGGTCGGCCCGGCGCCGGCCGGGTCGACCCGGGTGGCCATCGCCCGGGCTTCGCCCCGCAACCCCTGGCCCTCGTACCAGGTGAGTGCTTCGGTACCGACACCCACCTCCTGCCCGCCAACCTCCAGGATCAGTTCCGGCCCCGGCAACCAAGGCCAGCAGATCTGGACCGCCCGGTCCTCCACCGCGAAGACGTCGATGTGGGGTATGTCAGCGGCCACGGCTAGCGGACCCCACGACCGACAGCCCCTGGGACCACCGAGGTGGTCAGGAGGGCCCGCCTGCGCCCAAGGCGAGATGGATCGCCTGGCCCAGGCGGCCGGCGAGGGCCACGTTGATGTCCATCCGCTCGAGGAGCTGATCAACCCGCGGTCCGGCGAGGGGCAGGTCGTGGGCGGCGGCGAAGGCGTGAACCGCCTGCGCCACGGTCGGGTCCACCAGGGCCGTGATGCCCTCGAAGATCCGGGCGACCAGGCTGGGTGGCAGGCGCTCTTGCAGGTACGCCCAGTTTTCCTCCACCCAATGCCAGGCAAGGGGTCCGCCGGCCCGGTTGGACATAACCCCAGCCACCAGGAAGGGGGCGTCCTGGGAGCGGACCTCCTCGCTGAGCGCCAGATCGAGGGTGCGAGCCAGCAGGTCAGGGTCGGGTGTGGAGGGCAAGGCCAGGAGGTAGCGCACTTTGTCCTGAGGAGTGACGGCCGAGCGGTACTGCTGCAAGATGAGGTTCCAGCCGTCTTCGCCGCCCGAGGCCGTCACCACGTTCGCCACCGGGGTCAGTAGGTCCGGAGCCAGCCCGGTCCGCGCCGAGAGGAATCGTTCGAAGCGGGCCCTCGCCTCCTGGCGGACGTCGCGGTCCTCGCCGAGCAGCCCCAGGGCCGCCACCAGCCGGCCCCGAGTGATGCCCAGTCGCTCCGTCTCGGAGGGCCGAGGATCCCACCCCAGCCGGACCCAGGCCGGACCGGCCACGCGCCGCACGAACCCCTGCAGGGCGGACCGGTCAGGGCCGGGGGCGGCGATGAGGTCGAGCAGGCCGAGGGCGCTGCCGACGGCAGCCCATACGTCGGGGTCATCTTCATCCTCGGCGAGGGACAGCACGACTCGCACCCAGTCGTCGAGGGCCGCACGGTCGGCCACCACGCTTGCCCAGCCGTCAACGACCAGTCCCATTCGCTCCAAGGCGTCGCACACGCTCGGCAGCCCGGTGGCCGACAGCCGTCCCAAAAGAGCCGGGTCGTAGCGCACCCGGTAGAATCCCCAACCGCCGTCGTTGACCACGACCCAGTCGACGGGCCCGTCGAAGTTGATCGAAGCGGAGTCCCCGTCGACGAGTAGTCGCTGGCGCTGAACGACCCCGCCGACCGACGCCCGGAGGTTCACGGGCACCGCCCAGCGCGCGCCCCCGTCCTCCCGCTCGGCGCCGTCGTTGTCGTAGAGGAACCGCTGCTGCGACAGCCGGATCGAGCCGGGGTCCTCACCTGGCGCGACCGATATCAGCGGGTAGCCCCCCTGCCCGATCCAGGTCTCCATGATGGCCCGGACCGGTTCGCCCGATACCGCTTCGATGGCATCCCAGAGGTCGCTTGTTTCGGTGTTGGCGTGGGCGTGCACGGTGAGGTAATGGCTGATGCCCTTGCGGAACGTCGCCGCGCCCAGATACTGCTCGAGCATGCGCAGGACTGCGGCGCCCTTCTGGTAGGTGAGCACGTCGAACATGGCTTCGGCCTCTTCGGGCCGACCGACGGGGAACTCAACGGGTCGGGTGTTGCGTAACCCGTCCGTGGCCAAGGCGGCCGCCTTGCTCGGCCCAAACGCTGTCCATACCTGCCACTCAGGTCGGAAGTGCTCGTTGACTGCGAGCTCCATGAAGGTGGCGAAGGCCTCGTTCAGCCAGATGCCGTTCCACCAGCGCATCGTCACCAGGTCTCCGAACCACATGTGGGCGGTCTCGTGGGCGACGACGGTCGCTACCCGCTGCAGTTCCAGCTGGGAGGCCTGGGCGGGGTTGATCAGCAAAGCGTTCTCCCGGTAGGTGACGCAGCCCAGGTTCTCCATGGCGCCGAAAGCGAAATCCGGGATGGCCACGTGGTCGATCTTGTCGGCCGGGTAAGGCAGCTCGAAATACCGGGACAGGAAGCGCAAGGCGTGCGCGCCCGCCTCCCTTGCGTACGGGGTGAGAGACAGTTTGCCCGGCACCGCGGCTACCCGGAGCGGGACGCCGTCGACGTCGTCCGGGGCGGTCAGCTCAAAGCGACCGACCACGAAGGCCACCAAGTACGTGGACATCACCATGGTCTCGTGGAAGCGCACCCGCCGCCGCCCGCCCTCGACTGGTTCCTCGCTTTGCACGCGGGCATTCGAGAGAGCCGTCAGGGCGTCGTCGACGACCAGGCTTACGGCGAAGGACGCCTTGAACTCGGGTTCGTCCCAGCACGGGAACGCCCGCCGGGCGTCCGCCGGCTCGAACTGGGTGACGGCGATGACCTGCTCGGTGCCGTCGTCCGCCATGAACGTGCTGCGGTAGAAGCCGTGCAGCTGGTCGTTGAGGACCCCCGTGAACCGCAGGGCTAGCCGATAGCCGGCGCCCGGTTCGAGCTCTTCGTCGAAAGTGATGGTGGCCCGTTGCGCCTCGTCGTCGAGGGCCACCTGTCCGGGCAACCCCACCCCGGACGGCTTCTCCAGGTGAGCTTCCAGGATCTGCAGCTCGACCGCGTGCAAGACCAGTTGGCGCCGCGGTTCGAGCACGTCGAGCGTCACGACCTCGTAGCCTTCGAACCGGGAGGCAGCTAGGTCAGGGGTCAGTTCGATCTCGTAGCGCCGTGGGTGGGCCCCTCCTCCCAGCCGGTATTCGGCCCTGTCGTCCGTCACTCCCAACCTCCTCCGAGGATCCTCGAACCTGCCACGCTACCGGGAGCTACTGCCCTCGAAGCGGCACTACCCTCCAACCGCCACTACCCTCAAATCAATGGACGGCACCCCGGAAGTGGTCACGGTAGGCCACGCCATTGTCGACGTGTTGGCTCTCTCCGGGGACGAGCTCGTCGCTGGCTTCGGCCTCGAGAAGGGCACCATGACCCTTATTGACGACGCCCAGGCCCAGAAGATTTACGCCTCCCTGGGTCCGACAACCGAGGTTTCCGGTGGTTCGGCCGCCAATACGGCCGCCTGTCTGGCCTCGTTGGGCGGCTCGGCTGCCTTCATCGGAAAGGTGCGGGACGACACTCTCGGCCATTTTTTCCGCCACGACATCCGAGCCGCCGGGGTCGACTACCAGATCGCACCTCGTGCAGAGGGCCCGAGCACGGGCTGCTGTCTCATCATGGTCACTCCCGATGCCGAGAAAACCATGTGCACCAATCTCGGTATCGGCGCCCTGCTGGCACCTGAGGAGATCGACGGCGCCGTCATTGCCGCAGCCCAGGTCCTCTACCTCGAGGGCTACCTGTACGGGGACCGGCCCACCAATCCTGCCGTGGAGCGAGCGATCGCCCTGGCGCAGGCGTCGGGGACGCAAGTGGCCCTGTCGTTGTCCGATCCGTTCTGGGTCGAGCTCCACCGAGCGGCACTGGACAGCCTCCTCGACCGGGTGGACCTGCTGTTCGCTAACGAGCAAGAGGCGTGCGGAATGGTGGGGACGAACGATCTCGACACCGCCCTGGCGGCCTTGGCGCGCCGTTCCTCGACGGTGGCCGTTACCCGGGGCGAGCACGGCTCCGTCGTGGCCGCGGAGGGGAAGGTCGTCTCCGTGCCCGCCGGTGCCGGTGCAGCCAGGTCATCGACACGACCGGGGCCGGGGACAGCTACGCGGCCGGGTTTTTGTTTGGCTTCGTTCGGGGCCTCGGTGCCGAGCGCGAGCGCCCGCCTGGGCGGCCTGGCCGCCGCCGAGATTGTTGGCCACCTGGGAGCGAGGCCCCAGCAGCCCCTGGCCACTTGGGTGGCACAAAAGCGGTTAGCGGCCGCGGTTCGGCTTACGCCCGTGGTTGGCTCGCTTGCGCCGGGCCCGACTGCGCGCCTTGTGGGTGCGTTTTGACATGCCGGGAGACCCTACTGCGCCGGCCGGTACCCTGCGAGGCGGGTGCCTGCAAAAAAAACCCAGCTGCGGGAGCGAGGAGGAGGCGACGGATGCTGTTCGGCGAGAGAGGCGAGAGCGTTGACAGCGAGGCCCGGTTGACCGTGCGCGGCATCGTCGCCGCCTCCGCTCTGTCCTCTCTGTCCGGCTCTGTCCGGTTGAATTTTTCGTAGGCGCTGATGGAGCGACTGGGCATCGTTGGCCTTGCCGAACTCGGGCAAGTCGAGTCTGTTCAATGCCCTGACCGGCGGCTCGGCGCCCGTCGCCGCGCCATCCGTTCTCGACCACCGAGACCACCGTCGGGGTGGCCCGGGTGCCCGACCACCGCGTCGACGCCCTGGCTGAGATGAGCGCCAGCCGCAAAGTGGTGCACGCCACCGTCGAGTTCGTCGACATCGCCGGCCTGGTCGCCGGGTCCTCGACCGGGGAGGGACTCGGCAACCGCTTCCTGGCCGGCATCCGGGAGGCGGACGCCCTGTGCCTGGTGCTGCGGGCCTTCGAGGATGACAACGTCCCCGGCGACACCGACCCGGTCTCCGACCTCGGCGTGCTGGAGCTGGAGCTGGTGCTGGCCGACGCCGGCACCGTGGAGAGCCAGATCGACAAGCGCCGCAAGGCCGCCCGGGCCGACAAGTCGCTGGCCGCCGAGGTGGCCGCCCTCGAGCGCGCCCAGATCGGAGCTGCAGGCGGGTACCCCGATCTATCGCTCGGCGCTGACCGGCGACGAGCGGGCCCTGCTGAAGCCCTTCTTCCTCTTGACCAACAAGCCCGTGCTGGCGGTGGTCAACCTCGGCGAGGACCAGGTCGCCGACGCCGACGAGATCGTCAAGCCCGTCGCCGCCGAGCTGGGCTCGGCACGGCGACGTCCTGGCGTGTCAGCGTCGAACTGGAAGCCGAGGCTGCCCAGCTCGACCCCGCGTCACGGACCGAGCTGCTCGAGGGCCTGGGTCTCGGAGAGGGCGCCCTGCCCCGCGTGGCCCGCCGCGGCCTACCACCTGCTCGGCCGGCGCACGTTCCTGACAACCGGCGAGAAGGAAAGCCGGGCCTGGACCTTCCGGGCCGGCGCCAGGGCGCCGGAGTGCGCCGGCGTGATTCACTCCGACCTGCAGCGGGGCTTCATCCGGGCCGAGGTGATCCGCTGGGACGAACTGCTCCGGCTCGGCTCGTGGCAGGCGGCCAAGGACGCCGGCAAGCTGCGCGTCGAGGGCAAGGACTACGAGGTCGTGGACGGCGACGTCCTCGAGATCCGCTTCAACGTCTGACGGCGATGTCCTGGCTGCTCCGTGACGGCGACGTGCTGGCGACGCTGTCGAGGAGCGCCGGCCGCGGCTGGCCCGCCTGCCTGCAGGGCGCCGTGGTGCTGCGCGGCCCGGCGCTGGTGCACACCCTGACGCCTTCGCACGCCCGGGCACTCGACGTGGCCTGGTGCGGCCCGGCGGAGGTCGGCAGCTCGCAGTCTTGCGTGTCCGGCGCATCGCCGTCGTCGCGCCGCTACCGGGTCGTCGGTTCCCGCACCTCGGGGGCGGCGGGCTGGTGGTGGCCCCGGCCGGCACCTTCGAGCGGTGGCGCCTGCAGGTGGGCGACCGTCTCGAAGTCCGCCGAGGCGTGACCGTCGCCGGCGGGCCGCATCGTGGTGGTCGGGACGCCGATCGGCAACCTGGGTGACCTGTCGCCCCGGGCCGCCGCCGCCCTGGCCGGAGCCGACGTGATCTTTTGCGAGGACACCCGCCAGACCCGGAAGCTGCTCACCGCGGCAGGCATCCCCGCCCGCCGCCTCCTCGCCATGCACCAGCACAACGAGGAGGCCGCCGCCCAGCACGCCGTACACCTGGCCGGCTCCGGCGCCACCGTGGCCGTGGTCAGCGACGCCGGCATGCCGGGCATCTCCGACCCCGGAGAGCGGGTGGTCCGGGCCGCCCACGCCGGCGGCATCGCCCTGGAAGTCGTGCCGGGCCCGTCCGCGGCGCTGGCGGCCCTGGTGGCCTCGGGCTTGCCGGCCGGCCGCTTCTGCTTCGAAGGCTTCCTGCCCCGCAAAGGCCGCCAACGCAGCCAACGACTCGGGGAAATTGCCGCCCGAGAGTGCACGTCAGTCCTGTTTCGAGGCCCCCCACCGGGTGGCCGCGTACCGTTGCCGACCTGCTGTCGGCGTGCGGCCCGGATCGGCCCTTCGCCGCGGGACGCGAGCTGACCAAGCTGCACGAGGAGTGTGGACCGGGCACGCTGGGTTCGGCGGCCGCCTGGGTTGACGCCACCACACCCCGAGGCGAGTGGGTTCTGGTCGTGGGCCCGGCACCGGCTGAGCTGGCCCCGCCCGAGCGACGCCCAGATCCTGGCCGCCCTGCAGGACCGCCTGGCCGCGGGCGCCGATCGCCGCCAGGCCGTGGCCGACGTGGCCCACGACCTGCACCTTCCCAAGCGGGAGGTGTACCAGCCTGGCCCTGTCCGCTAAACGACCCGGCCACCTGAACGACAGCCGGTACCCTCCATGCCCGTGGCCCGGTTTTACGTCACCACACCGATCTATTACGTCAACGACGCCCCCCACATCGGTCACGCCTACACCACGGTCACCGCCGACGCCCTGGCTCGCTGGCACCGCCTGCGCGGCGACGACGTCTTCTTCCTCACCGGCACCGACGAGCACGGGCTGAAGGTGCAGCGGGCCGCCGAGGCCAACGGCCTCACGCCCGCAGGAACAGGCCGACCGGACCGCGGCCCGCTATCGCCAGACGTGGGCCGAGCTCGACATCTCCTACGACGATTTCATCCGCACCTCCGAAGCCCGCCACCACCAGGCCACCCAGGCCCTGATGCAGACGGCCTACGACAACGGCTGGATCGAGCTGCGCCCCTACGAGGGCCTCTACTGCGTGTCGTGCGAGGCCTACTACTCCGAGTCGGAGCTGCTCGACGGCGTTGCGCTGCCCGATCCACGGCACGCCGGTCGAGCTGCTGGCGGAGGAGAACTACTTCTTCAAGCTGTCCGAGTTCACGCGACCGGCTGCTCGAGTGGTACGAGACCCATCCGGCGGCGGTGACCCCCGAGTCCAAGCGCAACGAGGCCATCGGCTTGATCAAGGGCGGGCTGCGGGACATCTCCATCTCCCGCACGTCGATCACGTGGGGCGTGCCGGTGCCGTGGGACCCCGGCCACGTCTTCTACGTCTGGTACGACGCCCTCATCAACTACGTGACCGCCATCGGCTACGGCGCCGACGCCGGACCGCTTCGCGGCCTGGTGGCCGGCCGTGCATCACCTCATCGGCAAGGACATCCTGCGCTTCCACTGCGTGTACTGGCCGGCCCTGCTCATGGCGGCCGGCATCGAGCCGCCGGCCCGCATCGCCGTGCACGGATTCCTGCTGGTGGGGGGCGAGAAGATGTCCAAGTCGTCGCTGACCGGATCGCGCCCGCCGATCTCACGCCGACTTCGGCGTGGACGGCTTCCGCTACCACTTCCTCCGCGACCAGGCCTTCGGCCCGGACGGCGACTTCTCCTACGAGGGCATGGTCGCCCGCTACAACGCCGACCTGGCCAACAACCTCGGCAACCTGCTGGCACGCGTCACCACCGTGGTCGAGCGCAAGTGCGGCGGCGTCGGGCCCGCCCCCGACCCCGACAGCCGCCTGGCCGTGGTGGCGGCGTCCGCCTATGAGACGGCGGCCGGGCGCCTGGGCCCGCATCGCCCCCAGCGAGGCGCTCGAGGCCACCTGGCGTCTGGTGCGCGAGACCAACGCCGCCCTGGAGGCTGCCGAGCCGTGGAAGGCCGAGCCCGGCCCGGCCGTCGACGCCGTGCTCGGCGACGCCCTCGAGGCGCTGCGGATCGTCGCCATCCTGGCCAGCCCGGCCCTGAGCCGGGCCGCCCAGGAGATCTGGCGCCGTCTGGGCCTGGCCGGACGGGTCGACGACCAGCGGCTGCCCGAGGGGCGGCGGCGTGGGGCGGCGTACCCGCGGCGGTTTGACCGCGTCAGAGCGAGGGGCGCGCCCGCTCTTCCCGCGCGGATCAGCGACTGTAGCGGACTTCTCCCCGCCAGTCTGGCACCATCGCCACGAAGCGACTGAACTAGGGACCATGTGGGCCGACAGCCACTGCCATATCCCGTACGAGGGAGTGGGGCCGGAGGTCATCGACGAAGCGCAGGCCGCGGGCGTGGCCCGGATGATCACCGTCGGCACCAACGCCTCGGCCGTCGGCGGCCGGAGTGGACGTGGCCCGCCGCTCACGACGGGGTCTGGGCCACCGTCGGCCTGCACCCCCATGACGCCGTCGACGGGGTGGACGGTGTGGCGCAGCTGCTGGCCGAGCCGGACCCCGTCGTGGTCGGCGTGGGCGAGTGCGGCCTCGACTACCACTACGACCACTCGCCCCGGCCGTCCAGCGGGACGGTCTTCGCGGCCCAGGTGGGGCTGGCCGCGGAGCTGGACCTGACCCTGGTGGTCCACACCCGCGAGGCCTGGGACGACACCTTCGCCATCCTGGCCAGCGAGGCCCGACCGCGACGCTGGATCCTGCACTGCTTCACGGGCGGCCCGGTCGAAGCGGAGCGGGGGCTTGGAGATGGGGGCGATGCTGTCGTTCAGCGGGATCGTGACCTTCAAGTCCGCTGACGAGGTGCGCGCCGCCGCTCGCGCTGTGTCCCCTCGACCGGCTCCTGGTCGAGACCGACACCCCGTACCTGGCGCCCGTGCCCTACCGGGGCCGACCAACCGGCCGGCGCTGGTCCCGGTGGTCGGGGCGGCGGTGGCGGCAGCCCGCGGGTGGCGCCGGGGGTCATCGAGGAGGCCACCTGGGCCAACACCGAGGCGGTGTTCCGCCTGCCCGCGATGGTGAGTGCGGTTGTGACCCTGACCGCCCGCCAGGTCGGCGACCTGCTCACGACCCACGGACTGCGGCCGAGCCGGGCCCTGGGCCAGAACTTCGTGACGATCCCAACACCGTGCGCCGCATCGTCCGCCTGGCCGAGATCGCGCCGGGCGACCGGGTGGTCGAGATCGGCCCCGGCCTGGGCTCGCTGACGGTCGCCCTGGCCGATGCCGGCGCTCAGGTCACCGCCGTTGAGTGGACAGCCGCCTCATTCCCGTTGCTCGAAGCAGTGCTCGGCGCCGCTGCCGGTTCGGGTGGTGCGAGCCGACGCCCTCCGCATGGACTGGGCCGAGCTGCTCGGGCCCGAGCCCGGCTGGGTCCTGGTCGCCAACCTGCCCTACAACATCGCCACCCCGCTCGTCGCCACCGTCCTGGATCAGGTTCCCGGCGTCGACCGGCTGGTGATCATGGTCCAGCGCGAGGTTGCCGACCGGCTCGTGGCCTTGCCCGGGCATCGCGAGTACGGCGCGGTGTCGGTCAAGGTCGCCTACTGGGCGGAAGCCACCCTGGTCGGCAACGTGCCGCCGACCGTGTTCGTGCCCCGGCCCAAGGTGGACTCCGCGCTGGTATCGATCCGCCGCCGGGCCCTGCCAGCCGTGGACCCCGACAAGGTCGAGCCGGAGTTGCTGTTCCAGCCTGGTGCGGGCCGGGTTCGCCAAGCGGCGCAAGATGCTGCGCCGCTCCCTGGCCGGCCTCGTCCCGTCGGGCGCGTTCGAGGCGGCTGAGGTGCGCCCCGACAGCCGGGCCGAGAATCTCGACGTGTACGCCTGGGGCCGGCTGGCGGCTGCCGTGGCCGCGGCTACGGGCCCGGGCGTCATACCGGTCGGCCGGGATGCCGGCCCGGCCTCGCGACGCGTCCACCGGCCTGGACGGCCGCCGAGTCGTCCGCGGCCCTCGACGCCCCCGGCGCCCCGGACGCTCGGGAGGTCCCGGACGCTCGCGGACGTCCCGGACGTCGCCGTGACTGCGGGACGCGCCCGGTGCGGAGTACCCGCCGATTGCGTCCGGCTCTAATGGGACCGTCGAGCCCGGTACCGACGCGACCCCTTCGCGCCGGCGCGCCCGAGTCGGACCCGGCCCCGACCACGCCCGCCGACACCGACCCCGATATCGGTCCGGCTCCCTCTGGCGACGCCAACCCGGCCCGTGATAGCGGCCCCAAGCAGTCGGCCTACGCCCGACCCGACAGCTAGCGCGGGTGGCGTCCGCTGTCGTCGAAGCGCTAGCCAAACTGACGATTTCTCTACGCGTCACCGGGGTCCGGCCGGACGGTTACCACCTGCTTGACGCCGAGATGGTCAACCTGGATCTCACCGACACCCTCGAGTTCGCGCCCGGCGACGGACTGGAGATCGTGGCGGCCGGGGCGGCCGCCGGAGGCGCCGATGTGCCGACCGGACCCGACAACCTGGTCGCCAAGACGCTCGCGGCCATCGGCCGGCGGGCTGCCATCCGTCTGCATAAGCGCATTCCCGCCGGTGCGGGTCTGGGCGGCGGTTCGGCAGACGCGGCCGCCGTCCTTCGCTGGGCGGGCATCCACGACCTGGAGCTCGCCGCGAGCCTGGGCGCAGACGTGCCCTTCTGCGTGGTCGGGGTCGGGCCCGGGTGCGAGGGATAGGCGAACTGGTGGAGCCGCTGCCGTTCGAGGTCGTCGCGGGCCGGGCCTACACGCTGCTGACCCCGCCCTTTGCGGTCGCTACGCCGCTCGTCTACCAGGCGTGGGATCGGCTCGGCGGCCCGATCCGCGGCGGGCCCCAACGATCTCGAACCGGCTGCCCTCGTAGTGGAACCGGCGCTGGCTGCCTGGCGCGATGGCCTCGGTGAGGCGACCGGGCAGACCCCGGTCCTCGCCGGCAGCGGCGGGACGTGGTTCGTGCCCGGTAGCTATCCCGGCGACGGCCGCCGCGTGGTGCACGTGGCCCGGCCGGAGCCTGGTTCTGCGTGAACGCCCTGGGGCCCAACGGTGTTTGGGCCGGGTATGGGGTCGACTAACGCCCGGCGCGGCGCTGCCAGCGCGTCGCCTTCAGCATCTTCTTGTGCTTCTTCTTCCGCATGCGCTTGCGGCGCTTTTTGATGAGCGATCCCATGCCGGAGGGCCAACCTAGCCGCCTGAGGTAGATGCAGCCAGCCAGCCCGGGCTGGCGCCCGCCGGGTCGTGAGGAACGCGGGTCAGGGCGGGACGCGGTCAGTAGCTGGGGGACAGCGGAGCGTGGTCCGACGCCAACCCGGCCCGGTTGTCTGGGGGCCGGCGGCGACCGACATGGCCCCTCGTCGGCGCCGGGATCGCCACACTGTCACAGTCGCCTCTTTCGGAAGTCGACCAACTGTGACGCGGCGTGCACTATGTCGCCACGACGCCACTTCAGCCCGGGGTCAGCTCCGAGTGATTGTTACAAAGTGGCGGCCCAACGGGTACCGGCGCCCAGACGCGCGGCCGGACCCTTCGGAGCCCACTAGGCCGATAGGGGAGCGCCCCCAGACCGGCCCTCTGGCCCGCCCGCTACGCCTTCGGTTTGGTCGGCGCCACTCCCAACCGGGGCGCCGCCACAGCCGTCTCGGGCCAGCGCCGACGCGACACCGCCGACAGCTTGCGCAGCAGGGCGATGGCACCCGGATCGTCGTCGCCCGGACGGGTCTCGATCACCCCATCGGCCAGCATGCCGGCGATGATCTCCCGGCCCAGGTCGGTCCGCACGAGGGTGAGCGTCCAGTCGTTGAACGCCCCGATCCCGCCCGTCGAGATGTCGGCGTGTTCGGCGGCGAAGTCGGGCACGATTTGCACCCTTCCCGGGTCCAGGCGTGGCACTCCTTGAGCGGGATCTCGTGGTAGGAGCCGTCCCGCATCCAGATCTGGAACACGCCCTTGATGTTCATCTTCACCATGTCCGCCCGGGCCAGGCCGTACTTGGCCTCGAAGAGCTCCTCGAAGATGGCGTCATCGAAGGTCTTGGAGCACAGCAGCCCGATCGATAGCGCCAGGCGCCGCCCGACCTTGCCGGCCTTGCGGGCCCGCATGACCGGTGGCACTGACGACTGGCAGCTCATGCCGACCAGGGCCAGCCGCTCGGCACCCGCCTCGACGGCGGCGGCATAGGCGAGGGTGTTCGCCGAGTAGGTATAACGGGACCCGGCCGAGGCCAGGATCTCCTCGCGGGTCCGGGCCAGGCCCGGGATTGGCCTTCCAGGTTGTTCCGTCACCCTCGAGGAACGACACCAGCGCGGCGTCGATCCGGTCATTCTCCAGACACCACAGCAGGATGGCGGAGACCAGGCCGCCGTCCTGACCGTGGCTGTGCAGCTCCGGGTCCGTGGCCCGGGCCAGGAAGACGTCCTTGCTGACGCCTTCGATCTCTTCGGGGTCGCGCTCGCGCCCGAAGAGATAGGTGTCGATCTCGGTTTCCCAGTTTCGGAAGCGGGGACAGGCCCGGGTGCAGCTGGTACAGCCGCGCTGCCCATGCCCGCAATCGCCCGGCCCGAGCTCGTCCTCGAGATGGAACGGTCGGTACACGCCATTGGTGTCGTCGTAGCCGAGGACGTCGTGGGGGCAGGCCACCACGCAGCCGGCGCAGCCGGTGCACAGCCCGCTGGTCACTACCTCGGTGAACAAGCTCAGCCCACTGGGCCCGCCATCGTTCCGCTTTCGGCGTGGTCTCAGTTGCGGTCACTCCGGCGAGGCTAGCTGAGGGGTGCACGACACCTCAGCTTCGCCGCTCACCCCAGCGCACACGCTCTCGCCGCCGAAGTGCTCCATCGACCCGTTCGGCGATGTCCGCCAACTGGGCCAGCTGTTCGAGATCGAGGATGTCGATCAGATGGCGGCGGACACTGGCCACATGTCCAGGGTGCAGCCCGCTCGATCTCGGCCAGTCCGCGCCGGCCAGCACGGCGAACGCGCCCCGGGCGTCGGATGGGCACTCGGCCCGCTCCACGAGGCCCTCGGGCCTGCATCCGGGCCAGCTGATGGGAGAGACGGCTCTTCGACCAGTTGAGGCGGGCGGCCAAGTCGTTCATGCGGATGCGGTGCCCCTTGGCTTCGGACAGGTTGACCAGCACCATGTAGTCGGCCTCCGACAGACCCGAGTCCACGAGCAGGTCGCGGGCGACCTGGGCCCGGAGCCGTTCGTACATCGCCAGCCAGGCGCGCCAGGCCCGGTCCTCGTCGGGAGTCAGCCATCGGGTTGTTTCCACGTTTGCATTGTAAATGGTTGACACATCAACCGGCAGCCGGTATTCTGATTGTTGACATATCAACAGTCCTGCTCTCTCCCTTGGAGGTCCCCTCATGAGCTCTGCCGCTGTTGACATACCCGGCCTGGTTGCCGGAACTTGGTCGATCGATCCCGTCCACTCCGAAGTGGGCTTCACCGTCCGCCACCTGATGGTCAGCAAGGTCAAGGGCACGTTCAAGACCTTCACCGGCACCATCAGCATCGCGCCGAATCCCCTCGATTCCAAGGTTGAGGCCAACATCGAGACCTTCTCGGTCGACACCCGGGACGAAAACCGGGACAACCACCTGCGCTCGTCCGACTTCTTCGAGGTCGAGAAGTATCCCTACATGACCTTCGTATCCACGGCGGTTCGGCCCAAAGGCCACGACTATGTGGTGACCGGTGACCTGAGCATTCGGGGCGTCACCCGTCAGGTCGAGCTGGAGTCTGGAGTTCAATGGCATCAGCCCCGATCCGTGGGGCGGCACCCGGGCCGGCTTCTCGGCTACCACCGAGATCAGCCGGGGCGACTTCGGAATCAGTTTCAACATGCCCATCGAAGGCGGCGGCGTCGTGGTGGGCGACAAGATCAAGATCAACCTCGAGGTCGAAGCGGTCCTGCAGGCCGGCTGATCTGGACAGGCGCCGGGATCCTCGATCCCGGCGCCTCCGTCATCCGCCCGTCCACCCGACTGCCGGAAGGCCCGGTGTCAGACGGCCTTGGCTCAGTTGCCGTCGTCGCCTGCCCACGCTCGCAGCCACCGGGCGTCGGGACGTTCGCCTTGCCGCAAGAACCGCACGTCCGCGGATAGCCGCGTGGCCGCGGTCGTGGTGTCGAGGGAGGCGTGCACGATGTAGGGAGAGTGGATCGTGACGTCGCCCGCCTGGTAATCGGCCCACAGCCATCGGCGTCCCAGCTCCTCGGCTACCCAGGCCAAGTCGTGACTGATGGCCCGACCGTCGTCGGGGCGGTCTGTAACGGTGTGCAGCCGGTCGAAGCTCGACCGGGCGAGCCGGTGCGAGCCTTCCAGGTAGACAAGGCCCCCGGTTGGCCGGGGGCAGTCGCCGAGGGGCATCCACAGGGTTACCAGCTGATCGCTACCCCGGTCGAGATAGCTGTAGTCGAGATGGGCCCGGGAAGACAACGGGGTCGACCGGTCGAAATGCCGGACGATGGCGCGAGGCAGCTGCTCCACCGGTCCGCCAAGGACGTCGGCGGCCAGCCGCTCGAGGCGACGATCTGCGGCGAACGACGCGAACCCGGCGCTGCGGACAAAGGCGTGGGCGGGATGGCCTTCTGTGCCGTGGGCCGGGAGCCCGGCCGGTCGCTCCCCGGAGTAAATGCCATCTACGGGACGGCTTCCTGGGCGGAGATAGCCGGCGGGAAAGGTGGCGAAGTACGCCTCGCGGATCGTCATGACCGTTGGCCCGATCTAGCACGCCTCGCAGATAGAGGTAGCCGTCGTCGCGATAGCGAGCCTGCAGCTCCACCGGGTCGTTCCGAACCGGCGAGCTGTCCCGCAAGGGCGCGAAGTGCCGCTCGTCGAAGGGAACGGGAACGCCGTTGGAGGTGGGGTCAGACCACTGTGTCGACATAAGTGCCACGCGACACTAGGGCGCTCCGCCGACCGGACGGGTGATCGGCGTTTACACCCACAGCACCTCGGCCGGCCCGGCCTCGCTCAGCCGATCGCAGGTGGGGCACCACCACCGGGCCACGAGCGGCGTGCCGCAGTCCGGATGGGCCGGCGTCTCGGCGTCGCCGTCGCCATGCTCAGCACTCCACTGGGCCAACAGTCGCACCGCCCCGCCGAGGGCCCGGCCCGCCTCGGTCAGCGAGTACACAAACCGACGGGGCCTTGTCGAATACGGCTCCGCCATCACTACTTGATCGGCCTCCAGCCGGCGCAGCCGCTGGGCGAGCACGTTGGTGGCGATCCCTGGCAGGGCCGCCTCCAGGTCCGCAAACCGACGGGGCCCGTCGCTGAGTGCTTCCACCACGAGCAGCGACCAGCGGTCCCCGACACGGGCCAAGGCACCGGAGAGGGCGTCGGCAGTGGCAGCGGCCATTTTTTTCCTTCCTCTTGTTCCGCAAACCGAAGTAACTTGCAACTAACAAGCTACAAGCATCTCGGCTAAGGAGTGTAGGCCATGTCGCTACTCGATGAACTCACTATTGCCACCGGGCGGGTCTTGGACGTCGCCGGCGGCGCCGTCGTCCGCGTTGGGCGGGCGCAGGGTCGGGGGGCCGGCATCGTGTTCGCACCCGGGTCGGTCGCTCACCAGCGCCCACAACCTGCGCGGCGACGAGGTCTCGGTTACTTTCGCCGACGGTCGACGGCAACCGGCACGGTCAAGGGAGTGGACGTGGAGGGTGACCTGGCGGTCATCGCTGTCGACACCGGGCACGTGGCGCCTATCAGCTGGGCAGACGCAGCCCCGGCGCTGGGTGCGCCGGTACTGGCCCTGGCCCTGCCGGGCGGGGGGGCCGGGGTGCGGATCACCTTCGGCACCATCTCCTCGGTCGGGCCGCAGCTTCCGCGGCCCCCGGGGCCGGCTAATCACCGACGGCATCGAGCACACCGCCCCTATCGGGCGGGGCTCGTCAGGCGGCCCGTTGGTGGATCCCGAGGGCCGGCTCCTCGCCATCAATACCCATCGCCCGGGGACGGCCTGTACCTGGCCCTGCCCGTGACGGAGGCGCTGGCGCGGCCGGGTCGAAGCCCTGGCTCGAGGTGAGAGCCCGACCCGTCGCCGTCTGGGCGTGGCCTTGGCGCCCGCCGCACGTGGCCCGCCGCTTGCGTGCCGCCGTGGGCCTGCCCGCCCGGGATGGAGTGCTCATCCGGGAGGTCGCCGACGACGGGCCAGGCGGGGCCGCTGGCCTGACACGGGGCGACCTGATCGTCGCCGCCGCCGGCCAGCCGGTGAGCTCTGTCGACGACTTGCAGGCGGCCATTGATGGCGTGGGGGACGCGGGAACGCTGTCACTCCGGGTGGTGCGAGGCGCGGACGAGGTTGAGGTCACCGTCCGCTTTGACGCCAGTTGAGCAGCGGCTCGAGGAGGCGGCGGAGCGCTGGCTGGGCCACCTGGGTGTCGTCTAGCTCGATGACGGATTCCGGCATCAGGACAAAAGACAGACCCAGGCGCACGAGAGTCTCTGCGACCAGCTCGGCGTCCGCGGCTTCGCGGCCCGGAGGGCCACGCCGATCAGGATCTGGTAACGCTCTACCAGGGCGGTCGCGCGCCAGCTCGAGGACGGGGGCTGCGGCGAGCAATGAGACGGCGGCGGCGCGGTCGGTTGCGAACAGTTCACCCAGCGTCGACGCCCGCACCACCCGCCATCCAGCCAGGAAGCCGGCGACCACCTGGTCCTCTACGGTGTCGAGGCCGGCCACCGCCTCGGCTATGGCTGCGAAAAACCGCCGGGCTTCTCGCCCCAAAGTTGCGTGCACGAGGTCGTCCCGGCTGGCGAAGCGGCGGTAAAGAGTCGCTCTGCCCAGACCGGCCCGCGCGGCCACGTCCTCCATGCTCCAGCGCCGCAGCCCGTGTGCGGCCAGCAGCTGACTGGTGGCGTCGAGCAAGGCGTCCGTCGGCTCGTCCGGTTCGCCGGCGCCAACCGCCATGCCGGCGATGATGGCTTCGGCCCGCAGACCGGCAATGCGGCGGGGCATGTCAACCGGAGGGTCGGCGACGGCCGATCTTGATAGCTCCGGCGATCTTGATAGCTCCGGGTCCAGCAGCGGGGCGTCGAGTCTTGCGCATTCGTGGCGGCCTTCTCTTTCGGTCGGGTTGTCTCCTGGCCGGCACTCAGGAGGCGGGCCGCCGGCTGCGGGCGGCCGTCGGCCCCTGCCGGAATGCTGGGAGCACCCAGCGGAACCCCTCCCGAACGGCCAGCTGCAGGGCCCGGTACTCAGCCTCCTCGTCCAGCCGCCAGGGAATGCCCAGCCGCTTGCGGACGGCGTCGGGGAGCCCGCCGATAGCTGTCAAGCGCAGGGCTGGTGTGACCACCAGCGGCTGGAAAGGCCGTGTCCAACCTGGCAGGAATGGCAACTCCTGACCGCGACCGTGCAGGGTGATGTCGATGACCCGTTCCGCCGCAGGCGTCATCTCGAGTACCTCCTCACATTGGCGCCGCCATTCCACCCGGAAGGCGGCATAGTCCACTGGTACGGGGCGCATGCTCACCCCGTACCGCCGGTACCACTCCACCCCGTCGAGGTACAGGCTCTCCCGCTCGTCGGCGCTCAGACGATGGCGATCAAATCGATCGACGATCTGTTTTACGGCGTGCTGGAAAGTGGCATGGGCAAACCAGAAGGTGGCTGGTTCCAGGGCGTGATAAGGGCGACCCCGGTGGTCGACGCCCGCAATGCCCCGGTGGCGGTCCCGCACCCTTCGTCCGAGTGCTTCGGGCTCACGGCTGTAGATCACACTCAGGATCTGAGGGATGGAACGGAGGATCCGGTCCCAAGGGTCCGTGAAGAAGTTGGAGTGTTCGCTGACGCCTGCGCCGATGCCCGGGTGCAGGAGCTGGAGGATGCCGGCCGACAGCCCCGTGAACGCCAGCCGCCGGTCGCCGGCGTAGCGCCACAGCAACGAGCGCGGCCCGAGTGGCCGGGCGGGCCATCCCGACGCCGCAACGGGATGCTTCGCCTCGCTTGGCCGTCTGGGCCTTGCGGTGTCTACCCCCGGCGCATCTGCGTGGCGGCTCGTCCTGGCCGCGTCTGGCCCGTCTGCGTGGCGGTTCGTCCTGGCCGCGTCTGGCCGGTCTGCGTGGCGGTTCGTCCTGGCCGCGTCTGGCCGGTCTGCGTGGCGGTCCGTCCTGATCGCTTCCAGTCGGTCCGGGCCCGGGCCCGGGTCGCCAGCCGCAGCCGCACCACGCCCGTTTGCGGGGCGCCGCCGCACCAGCCTGTCCGCTGGGCGCAGCCGCACCCGCCTGTCTGCCACTGTGAGACATCGAGACGATTTTAGTCTTACTGCTTCGCTCTGGCGGGCGGCTCGGGGAAGTTAGGCGCGTCCGGGAGCTCGTCAGCCACCTCGGCGCAGCCGGTCCGCCCCCCCGCCCACTGGCGGGTTCGAATCGGCTACCCGCGGCGAGCGCCCGTCAATGTCCACACTTCCCTGCGCGGCTTCCAGTGAGCGCGAAGCATGGACGTCAGCCGGCGCGCCAGCGCACCGGGGTGTCCACGCCTCGCGGCCGAACGCGGCGCGGCGCGAACCGTGGACGTCGTCCGACACGGCCCGTCCGGTTGGTCGGCGGTGCGCGGTGCAGAGTCCAGGGCACGCTCCGCGTCAATGCGCGGACCGCTGCCGGCGTGCCCGGTGTTGCGGCTGCGGTGCAGCTTCCCACTCTGGCAGACCGGCGTCCGCCGGTAACGTGGCAGGTGTGACAGGCGAGGACCGGATCGGCCCGGGGCACTCTGATTTCATCCGCGAGGTCATCGAGGACGACCTCCGCACGGGCAAGCACGGCGGCCGCGTCGTGACCCGTTTTCCCCCGGAGCCGAACGGCTATCTGCACATCGGCCACGCCAAGTCGATCTGCCTCAACTTCGGCGTGGCCGAGCAGTACGGCGGCCACTGCAACCTTCGCTTCGACGACACCAACCCGCTGACCGAAGGGCGCCGAGTACGTCGACTCCATCATCCAGGACGTCGAACTGGCTGGGCTTCTCGTTCGGGGATCGGCCCCGTTACGCGTCGGATTATTTCGAGGAGATGTATCGAGCTGGCGGAGGAGCTGATCGCCAGACCGGCAAGGCATACGTCGACCATCTCAGCGAGGAGGAGATCAGGGACTATCGCGGCAGTCTCGGTGAACCAGGGCGGCCCGTCGCCCTATCGGGATCGCACGGTCGCAGGAAAACCTGGCCCTTTTCCGCCAGATGCGGGCCGGGCGACCTCCCAGACGGGCAGCTGCGTGCTCAGGGCCAAGATCGATCTCGGCGCCGCCAATATGAAGATGCGCGACCCGCTGCTGTACCGGATCCGCCACGCCCGCCATCACCGCACCGGCGACGCCTGGCCCATCTACCCGATGTACGACTGGGCCCACCCCATCTCCGACGGCATCGAAGGCGTGACCCACTCGCTCTGCACCCTGGAGTTCGAAAACAACCGGGAGCTCTACGACTGGGTTATCGACACACACGGGCGTCGCCGAACGCCACGGTTTCAGCCGGCCCCACCAGTACGAGTTCGCCCGTCTCAACCTCGACTACACCGTCATGAGCAAGCGGAAGCTCCTGGCGCTGGTCGACGAGGGCCAGGTGAGCGGCTGGGACGATCCCCGGATGCCGACCATCGCCGCCATGCGCCGCCGGGGCATCAGCCCGGAAGCGATCCGGGCCTTCGCCGACCTGGTTGGCGTGGCCAAGGTCAACTCCACGGTCGACATCGAGAAGCTGGAGTTCTGCGTCCGGGACGATCTCAACTGGACGGCGCCCCGCGTCCTGGGCGTGCTCCGCCCGCTCCCGGTCACCATCACCTCGTGGCCGGAGGACCGAGGTGGAGACCTTGACCGGCCCCTACTTTCCGCCCGACGTCGGCAAGCCGGGCGAGCGCACCATCCCGTTCGAGCGGCAGATCCTCATCGACCGGGATGACTTCTCGCTCGACCCGCCCCCCGGGTATCAGCGCCTGGCCCCGGGCCGCACGGTCCGGCTCGCGCTACGGCCCCTGCATCACCTGTGATGAGGTCGTCACCGACGGCGACGAGGTGGTCGAACTCCGCTGCCACCACGTCCCCGACTCGATCGGGAAGAACCCGCCGGCGTCAAGGTCTCGGGCGTCATCCACTGGGTGCCGGCCACCCAGTCGCTGCCCGCCGAAGTCCGCCTTTACGACCGCCTGTTCTCGCGACGCTCGACCCGGAGGACGGATCCGAGCGACGAACTCAACCCCGACTCGGTGGAGGTGGTGCAGCGGCGCCCGCCTCGAGCCCAGTCTGGCCGCCGCCGAGCCGGGAAGCCGCTGGCAGCTCGAACGGGTCGGCTATTTCGTGTTCGACACCGACGACTCGCAACCCGATGCGCCGGTCCTGAACCGGATCGTGACGCTCCGCGATTCGTGGCAGCGGCCGCGACCAGCCAGGCGCCACCGGCGCCCGGCGAACCGACGCGGCCAGGCCCGGACCAGCACCCGCCCTCCGAAGAAGAGCCGCATCGAATACCGGGCGGAAGCCCGGGTCCGAGACCCACTGCTGGCCGATCGCTTCGCCAGCCTGGCCCTCGACGTACGGCTTGGCCGCAGGACGAGGTGGACCTCTTGACGGGCGACCGGCCCACCGGCGACCTCTTCGAGGACGGCAGTCCGCAGCGGCGCCCCGCCCGACGTTGCCGCCCGCTGGATCATCAACGAGCTGCCCCGCGAACTCGGCGATCGTCCCCTCGACGAGACCCCGTTGACGGGTCGAGGACTCGCCGCCCTGATACAGGCCGTCGAGTCCGGCGAGATCACCGGACCGGCGGCCAAGGACGTCTTCGCGGAGATGGTCCGGACCGGCGGCGACCCTCGGACAGATCATCGCCGAGCGCGGTCTGGCCCAGATCAGCGATGAGGCCACCATCGCCGGCATCGTCGACGAGGTGCTCGGCGCCAACCCGGACAAGGTCGACCAGTACCGGGCCGGCAAGACGGGCCTGATGGGATTCTTCGTCGGCCAGGTGGTTCGGGTCGTCCCAAGGCAAGGCGAACCCCCAAGTGGTCCAGCGCCTACTGGGTGCACGCCTGAACTGAGCCGAGTCGGCTACTGGCGCGGGTCGTTGGGTAGCGCCCGTGTGGTGAAGCTGACAATCGCATTCGACAAGTCGGTAGGGTTCACCATCGCGGTCTCCTTGTCGCGTTGCAGAATGGCCATGCCTGCTGCGCCGACGTGGGCGACGGCGGCATCTAGGTCGCGCACCTTGAACGTCACGGCGTGCGGCAGTTCGCCGTGATCGGCAAGGTCACGCCCCAGGCGACTGTCGGGTGACTTGGGTTCTGCGAGTTCGACGACGGACTCGGTGCCGACCATCGTGAAGGCGCTGCGCCGGTCTGCCGTCTCCTCTAGGTGAAACGGTGGGGCGCTCAACAAGTCCGAGTACAAGGCGCAAGCTCTATCCAAATCGGACACGATTGTCGTGATATGGGACGTCCGCTCTATGCCGAGCGGGTGTTCGTCGAGCCAGTAGGCACCCGTCCAACTGGCCTGGACGTGTGGATCCCGTTGCGTATCGGCATACAGGGCCTGAAACGGCATCTGGCCGAAGGTGTCCTTCGGGTGCGTGAAGAAGGTCCGTGGTCCGGGCCCGCTTGCTTCCAACGAGCCATACGGGGCGAAGACCCGTACGCCGCTCTGGCGCATCGTGTCCGCCAGCGATGGTATGTCATCAGGATCGACGAACCACGCCATCGAGTGCCAGTGCTCCCCGTGACGGGTGCGGAACTTTGGCAATGGCGCGTCGAGGTCGGCCGACGCTTTGCTTGGCTCCATGATCTCGAGTACGAAGTCTGGTCCGATGACGGCGAGAGAGGCCCAGCGCTTGTCGAAGTCCGACCAGTGCTTTGGCGCGAACGTCTCGGGGGCGAGCAGGCGTCGATACTGCAGCTCGGTCTGGTCGAAGTCATCGACTATTTGCATAAGGTGGAAGAACTCGCGGATCGGCATGGGCATCCTTTATACAGTGAATTCACTACCGCTGTCACGGCGAAGCGGGCGTCATGACCTTGTTCTGGTAGCCGGTCGGACCCGCGACCCGCGCCTCTCGACCCGGCCTGCTTCGCGATGACTTCACCGTGCTGCCCGCATTTGGTTATATCGAGTGCGCTGCCAACCTGGCTATTTCAGGACGAAGGAAAGGCTACTGTAGCTGTGCCCGTGGTGAGTCGTGTTCCGTCATCATCCTCGGTCCACACCTCAAGGTCGACAAACCTCTCTGCTTCGCCTGGGCGGATGCCCGTCACCGTTCCCTTGGCCGAAACAGTCCGGTCCTTGAGGCTCGGAGATCGAAACCGACAACCCATCGCGACAATCCGCCCCTCGACGGCCGTCGAGCCAGGTGCGAAGCATGCAGTGCAGCCACGCCCAGTGAAGGTTCCCCATTCCGAACGCGGCCGGGTAACCGGCTTGCCTGCCCGCCTCGTCGTCCATATGTATGTCAACGAACTCACTGTTGACCGCGGCGTAGCGGTTCCAGGCGTGAAAGCCAGTTTGACGAACATACGCTGGAATGCTTTGGCCGACTTCGACATCGTTCACCAGTAACTCACTCCTGATCTGTGCCGACTGCGATTGCTTGCTGCTAATAGCGGATTAGCGTGTCTCGCTGCACCTTTATGAGCTCACCTCGGTCGTTTGTCCACTCCTGCTCGGTGATGGTAAAGAGCATGAGCCCGAGTCGGCCCTCCCGCTCGTGGTAGTCTGCGAGTTTCGTGCGGGCGACGACCACATCGCCCTCGCGGATTGGGACAGTGGTGTACTCGGTCTCCACACCGCCGTTGAGACGATCCTTAGTGGCCGGCGGCGACACGCCCAGCGGTGCTTCAGGGCCGACGGGAGCCGTCCGATCGGCGGACGAATCGGTCTTCGTCCCATCCGCCAGCATCCAGGCAAACGGATTGAACTCTTGGGGAGCGACAAAGCCACCGAACATCGCTTCTGCATCCGCCTTGTTCCAGTAGTATGACGGTGGCGGCTCGGGGTAGTAGACAGCGTGCGCCCACTTGCGGATGTCAGACGCCGAAATCGGAAACGACCGGCGTTCGCCGCCGATAACTCGACCGACCGCGTCGAGCATGTCGTCGCTGATCCAGGTGTTGGGCACGACGAAAACTTACAAGGCCGCCCGCGGGCAGTCAACCGAGGCCAAAAGACGCAGTCGTTGTGTCGTTGTGGCGCGTGCGATGAGCCCGCTCTCGTTCGTGGCCCTTTGGCGCTGCCGGTTTGATTTGTTCGTCGTCCTTCACGGCTTATTCACCCGGAAAGGCAGTGCCGTCTATTCCACTGGATATCGAGGTGGGTTCGGCGCGGTGTTTCGGATTCTTTCCCTGTTCGAATTAGAGCGTTACGCTGTCTGACTGCTGAAGGGTTTTGCCGGCAGTAACCAGGTATGCTTCTCACGTAGTCGCGTCACACGAGGGCCGACCTTTGGGCGGTGCCGGTCGGCTCCTCAGGTGTGGTCATCTGTAGGCGGGTCTGTCCTGATCCGCGATGCTGCAGCCCACGTCGTTGAAGTGTCCGCGCCCGCTGCCGCGTTCTGACCGGCAACCGGGGCCATCGCCGCTCTCGCATGACCTTCTTGGAAGGGCGGGCATCGCCAAGCGGCGCCGGGCCGCCGTCGGCGGCAATCTTGTCCATCTGGGCTTGGTAGCCGTCAATCGGCCCGAGTGTCAACCTTGGCCGGGTCTGGACAGCGATGCGTCTCTTCGGGTCACGTGAGGGCCAAGTGCAGGTAGCGAAGGGCACCTCGATCAGCCCGGCCTCGTTGCCTCGCAGGTCTGTGGTTGGCGGGGAGGCTCGAACCTCCGAACCTCCGACATTGGCGTCCAAAGTGCCCTGGCGGTCGTTGGTCTGAGGGTCTCGTGGGGTTGGGCAGCGCAGCCGGCGGAATCGTCTGATCGCCGTGGAATCTGGCAGTGTCCCAAGAGGCGACGCGGCGGCCTTCCGTTCGACTGACGATCCCGTCGCCGCGCTGCGCACCCGGTCCAGGGCCATAGCGACAAAGCTGAGATTCACCTGAGACCGACAGCCGGAAGATAACGCTGTTATTAGATTTCGTTTCAGACGCGTTCGCCAACCTCGGTTTGACGTGCCCTAAGCGCCCTAGGAAAGGCCGAATCCGATGCCTCTGCACCTTCACCGCGCCCGGGAACCGGTCCGGATCAGTTCGTGGAGAACTCGCTCAGCTCCCGGTGGATGGTGCCCTGCTGCTCCTGACGTGACGTTGGCGATCCCTGCGACCGCCAGGAGGCCGCAGTCAATTTGGCCCTAGAGCACATAGCCAGCACCCCGAACATGGGGACGCTCCCAGCCAGGAAACTGAGCCCGGCAGTATCTCTCGTTGGGAAACATGACCGTGAGTGACACCTGGAGCGGCGTGGCCTTTCCGATCCTTCACTGGATCGGCGGCCACGAGGGGCTCGACCCGGTGGACGTCAGGACGTTGGTGGACGCGCTCGGTGTCGACGCCGTGATTGTGGCAATCGAGCTGCAGCGGCTCGTCGATGGCGGCTATCTCGCCGGCGAATTCCGAAAGCTGAGCTCCGGTGGCGAGCCCGAGCTGTGGTACCTGATACCGACCCAGTTGAGCGAGCGGGGCGCCCGTGTGGTAGGGCTTTGGCCGTCAGGGGACGCCGGCGATGTCCTCTTGGACGTGTTGGAGCGCGCCGAGGAGACCGAGCCGGACGCGGTTCAGCGCAGCCTGTTGGCCGAGGCCAGGGACGCCCTTGCCACCCTCACGAAGGAACGCGTCACCGAGCTCGCTCTCAGCGTGGTGAAGGGCACTGCGGGGCTCCCGTGATGCGCCGCCCCCCGGACCGATGCCCGGGCGCTTCGGCCTCTCGGTGCCTGAGTGCGCTCACGTGTGGTCTGGTGGCTGGCGGGGGAGGACTCGAACCTCCAACATCCGGATCCAAAGTCCGGTGTTCTGCCGATTGAACTACCCGCCACGGCGGGATCTAGAGCGTCGCACAAAAGTCTGGCCGCGGACAGATCACAAGCGTGGGGATTGGTAGAACATTGCCATGGCTCGCCGTGCCAATGCGCCGAACTCGACGGCCCTGTCCGCGGTGGTGCTTGCCGCTGGCGAGGGGACGCGGATGCGCTCCGAGCGCCCGAAACCGTTGCACCGGCTGTGTGGCCGGCCCATGGTGCTGCACGTGCTGCACGCCCTGGCCGAGCTGGACCTCGACCGAGCGGTGGTCGTCGTCGGACACGGCGGCGCCCGGGTGACGAAGGCGGTCGCCGAGCAGCCGCCACCGGGCCTCCACCTCGACTTCGTGGAGCAACGCACTCAGCGGGGAACGGGAGACGCCGTCCTGGTCGCCCTGACCGCGTTCCCGGACGACGACGCCGACGACAGCGACATCGTGGTCCTGCCCGGCGACACCCCCCTGCTACGGCCGCCCACCCTGGCCTCGCTGGTTCGGGCTCACCGCCGAGCGGGCGCGGCGGCCACCGTGCTGACCGCTCGCCTGGCGAACGCGGCCGGGTACGGGCGGGTGGTGCGGGACAAGGGCGGAGGGGTGGCACGCATCGTCGAGCAGGCCGACGCCAGCGAAGAGGAACTTGCGGTCGACGAGGTCAACACGTCCATCTATGTCTTTCGGCGCTCCGTTCTGGCCCCGGCCCTGCGCCGCCTGAGCCCGGACAATTCCCAGGGGGAGTTCTACTTGACTGACACCATCGGCGTGCTGCACGACGCCGGTTACGGCGTGGAGGCGGTGGTCGTCGATGACCCCATGGAAGCCGCGGGGGTCAACGACCGGCAACAGCTGGCCGTCGCCGAGGCCGAGCTGCGGGACCGGATCAACGAGCGCTGGATGCGCCGGGGGGTCACCATGGTCGACCCCGAGCACACCTACATTGACACCACGGTCGAACTCAGCCCCGACGTGGTCCTCTACCCCGGCACCCACCTGCAGGGCCGGACTGTGGTGGCCGAACGGCGCCGAGCTGGGTCCCAACACCCAGCTGTCGGATTGCACGGTGGGGCCCCGGGCCGTGGTGACCGCCACCATCGGCCGCAACGCCACGGTGGGGTCGGACGCCCAGGTAGGTCCCTGGGCCTACCTCCCTCCCGGTACCGAGTCCCGGCCGGGTTCGTGACCGGTCCGTGCTTCACTGGAGGCGTCGAGGACGTTGACGCCCCATGACACCTGCTAGCCCCCCGAGAGGACAGGCTCGATGGAACTGGTCCCCACCCGGAAGATGCACCTGCTCACGGGTCGCACCCACCCGGCGCTCGCCGCGGACATCGCCGCCCACCTCGGGGTGGAGCTGGTGGACGCCAACCTGGTGGATTTCGCCAACGGCGAGGTGCGGCCCCGGTTTTCGGAGTCGGTGCGGGGGGCGGACGTCTTCATCATCCAGTCGCACGGGCACACGCCCGGGCGGTCGGTCAACGACTCGCTTCTCGAGCATTGGATCATGATCGACGCTGCCAAGCGGGCCTCGGCCAAGCGCATCACCGCCGTGTGCCCCTACTACGGCTACTCCCGCCAGGATCGCAAGTCCAAGGGTCGGGAGCCGATCACGGCCCGCATGGTCTCCGACTTCTTCGCCACGGCCGGGGCGGACCGCATCATCTCAGTGGACCTCCACTCCGGGCAGATCCAGGGCTTCTTCGACGGCCCGGTCGACCACCTGACCGCAGTGCCACTGCTCACGGACTACCTGCGCCTGCACGCCCCGTCTGGTGACTTCGTGATGGTTGCGCACCGGACACCGGCCGGACCAAGGTGGCCGAGCAGGCGGCCCGCCATGCCGGCGAACGCGTGGACGTGGCAGCCGTCTACAAGCGCCGACCCACGGACACGGTCAACCAGGTGAAGACGCTGGGCGTCATGGGCGACGTGGACGGCCGCATGTGCGTGTTGATCGACGACATGATCGACACGGCCGGCACGATCTGTGCCGCGGCCGACATCCTGCTCGACAAGGGCGCCACCGAGGTGTGGGCGATGGCCACCCATGCCGTGCTGTCCGACCCGGCCACCGATCGTCTCAAGAACTCGGCGATCGCCCGCGTTGTGGTGACCGACACCCTTCCGCTGCCCCCCGAGAAGCAGATCGACAAGATCGAAGTGGTGTCGGTGGCCCCCATCTTTGCGGACGCCATCGACGCCGTGTTCGGTGACGGATCTGTCTCCCAGATCTTCGGCGGCGAGAACCAGACCTGACGCCTTCGGCCGCTTGGCCACAACGTCACAACCGCGCCGCGCTGCCCACGAGCAGTTGTGACGTCAGCGCCGCTATATCGCCACTTGGTAACGGTCACCTCGGGCCGGTCGGAAGCGGTTGTTACGTTGTGGTCGAGGACCCGTTCGGGCCGCGACGCCGGGCCCCAACCGCAGATCCCGACCGCACATCCCGACTGCAGATACATCCCGACGGCAGATCCCGACCGCATCCCGACCAGGCCTCAACCAGCCCCCCTGAACGAGCAGCGCGCACGCCAAGGGACCCGATCCACCCAGCCGGCCGAAACACTCTGCCCCCCGCAACCGGCACCGCCCCCGCCGCCCCGCCGCCCCGCCTCCCCGTCGCCCGGCCTCCCCGTCGCCCCGCCTCCCCGTCGCCCCGTCGCCCCGCCGCCCCGTCGCCCCCGCTCACTCGGCCGGCCCCCCCGGCCCCCCAGCGGTCCCCCTCCGCAGACCAGACCTGACCGGCGCCGCTAGACTCTCTCGGTCCCCTCGTGGCAGGGAGCGCGTGTCGATGGCTGAGGTCACCCTGATTGCAGAGCCCGGTCGCCCGACCGGGTCCGCGGCGTCTCGGCGCCTCCGCGCCTCGGGCCGGGTCCCCGCGGTGGTCTACGGGCACGGACGAGCCGGGGCCGCCGTGTCCGTCGATGCCCGGGACTTGCGCCACGCCCTGTCGGGCGACGCCGGTCTCAACCAGCTGCTGTCGCTGGCAGGTCGGTTCGGAGACCCACCTGGCCCTGGCCCGTTCGCTGCAACGGCACCCGGTGCGACACACCGTCGTCCACGTCGACTTCCTGATCGTGCGTCGGGACGAGGTCATCGCCGCCGACGTGCCCGATCGTGCTGGTCGGCGAGGCCAAGGCCGTCGAGCAGGAGCAGGGGCATCGTCGAGCAGCAGCTGACCAGCTTGGCCGTCAACGCCGCCCCGGACCGCATCCCCGTCCAATCTGGAGGTCGACATCTCCGGGCTGGCCGTCGGCGACGCGGTCCGCGTCGGCGACCTCCGGCTGCCTTCCGGGCGTCACCGACCGACCTCTCGCGCCGACGAGCCGGTCGTCCTGGCCACCATCAGCCGGGCAGCCATCGAGTTCGAGCGGGCCGAGGAGCCGCCGAAGCCGAAGCCGAGGCCGAGGACGGGCGGCGCAGCCCCGGCCCGTGGCGAGGGCAGGGACGAACCGCAGGCGAGCGGCGGCAGCCAGTCCGGCGCGGCGAGGGGCGCCGGCGAGCCGGCGCCGCCGCGGGCGGCGGGGAGAGCTAGCTGCTCGGCCGATCCCGGACTCCCCCCGCCGGACCAGGCGCCGCGCCGGGGCACGCCCGCCGACCTTCTCGGCGTCGGCCTCGGCAATCCCGGCGCCGAGTTCGCCGGCTCCCGGCACAACGCCGGGCCGACACCGTGAGCCTCCTCGCCGCCCGCCACGGGGCCCGCCTCAAGCGCTCCAAGGAGCACGCCCTCAGCGCCGAGGTCCGGGTCGAGGGCCGCCGCCTGGCGCTGGCCTTTCCGCAGACCTACATGAACGACTCGGGCCGCGCCGTCGCCCCCCTCGTCCGCCGCTACGGGATCGACGGACCTGACCCGGTTGGTCATCGTGCACGACGAGCTCGACCTGCCGCTGGGCACGGTGCGGGTGAAGGCCGGCGGCGGTCTGGCCGGCCACAACGGGCTGCGCTCCATCAAAGCCCACCTTCACTCCGACGCCTTCACCCGGGTTCGCATCGGCATCGGCAAGCCCCCCGGCGGCAAGGAGTACGGCGCCGACCACGTCCTGCACGGCCGCCGTCGCGCCGGGACCGCACCGAACTGCAGGTCAGCATCGAGGTGGCCGCCGACGCCGTGGAGTGCATCCTCGGCGCCGGCGTCGCGGCCGCCCAAAACCGGTTCAATGGGTGAGGTGGCCCCCGACACGAAGCTCTCTCGAACGTGCCGACGGCCCCGCCGCCGTCCTGGCGCCCCTCCTGCCGCTGCTACGCAGCGATGACACCTTCGTCGGCCCTCCGGGATCTCCGGTCCGGGATCGTCGCTGTCCCCGAGCCGGCGCGGGCGTTCGCCGTCGCCGGCGTCGCCGAGGCCGCCCGCCGGCGCCCCACGCTCGTAGCCGTCCCGACCCTCACCGAGGCCGAGCGCCTGGCCCAGGACCTGTCGGCGTTCCTCGGCGCCGAGCAGGTCGAGGTGTGCCCCGCCTGGGAGACGTTGCCCTTCGAGCGGGTCAGCCCGAGCGTGGAGACCATGGGCCGCCGGCTCCGGGCCATGTGGCGGCTGCGCAGCGGCGCTCAGGGTCATCCGGATCGTCTTCCCAAGGTGCTGGTGGCCCCGGTTCGGTCCCTCCTGCAGCGGCTGGGCCCGCACGTCGAGGACGTCGAGCCGGTCGTCGTGCAGAAAGGCCAGCAAATCGATACCTCGGCGCCTGGTGGCCCGGCTGGTGCCATGGGCTACCGGCGCGAATACCAGGTCGAGCATCGGGGCGAGCTGGCCGTGCGAGGCTCGATCGTTGACGTGTTCGGTTCGACGGCTGATGCGCCGGTGCGGATCGACCTGTGGGGAGACGAGGTTGATCGTCTCACCGAGTTCTCGGTCGGGGACCAGCGCTCCACCGACGACCTGGCCAGTGTCGAGCTGTTCGGTTGCCGCGAGCTGCTGCCCACCGAGGAGGTCCGCCGGCGCGCCGGCCGTCTGGTAGGTGAGGCGCCGTGGGGGCGCCAGCAGTGGGAGCGCCTCGGCGAGGGCCTCGTCTTCGACGGCATGGAGTCCTGGCTGCCCTGGCTGACGGCCGAGGAGCATCTGCTCGTCGACCTCCTCCCCGCCAACGCCCTCGTCGTCCTGGTCGAGCCCCGGCGCATGCGCGACCGGGCGGAGGAGTTGCTTGACGAGGAGGCGTCCCTCGCCGGCACGCTGGCCCAGACCTGGGGCGCGGATGGGCGAGGAGTTCCCTCGTCTCCACCTGCCGTTTGAGCGCCTGCTGGCCCACACCGACGCCGCCGTCCTGACCGTCACGGCCGCGCCGGAGGGTCCCGGTACCGACGTGGTGGCCGCCGCCGGTTGGGACCCCGTCGTCGGGGACGGCGAGCGCCTGATGGGGCAGCTGCGCAACCTGCGGCGCCGAGGGCTACCGGATCGTCGTGTGCGCCGAGGGTCGGGGCAGCGGAGCCCGGCTGGCGGGCTTGCTCGGCGACCACGGCTTTGCCGCCCCGTTCCACGAGGCTCCGCCCACCGCCGCCGAGCTCACCGACCCGGGCGTCCGGGTCGTGCTCCAGCCCCTCGAGCGAGGCTTCCTCTACCCGCCTCTCAAGCTGGCGATCCTGGCCGAGGGCGACGTCACCGGCCGCCGCCGAGCCCACCGCCGGCCCCGACCCACGCGCCCGCAACGCCGAGACTTTTTTTGACGACATCACCACCGGCTCCTACGTCGTGCACTACCAGCACGGGGTGGGCCGCTTCGGGGGAATGGTGCGCCGGTCCATCGGCGGCGTCGAGCGCGACTACCTGCTGCTCGAGTACAAGAGCGGGGACAAGCTGTACGTGCCCTCGGACCAGGTCGACCTGCTGCGCCCCTACACCGGCGGGGAGTCACCGCCGCTCAACCGGCTCAACGGGGCGGACTGGCAGCGGGCCAAGTCCCGGGTCCGGGCCGCCGTCCGGGAGATCGCCCAGGAGCTGGTCGTGCTGTACCAGAAGCGCATCAACTCGCCCGGCCACGCCTTCGCGCCGGACACGCCGTGGCAGCGCGAGATCGAAGAGGCGTTCCCCTACAACGAGACCCCCGATCAGCTCAAAGCCATCGATGACGTCAAGGCCGACATGGAGGCGGAGTCTCCGATGGACCGGCTGATCTGCGGCGACGTCGGCTTCGGCAAGACGGAGGTCGCGATCCGGGCCGCCTTCAAGGCCGTTCAGGACGGCAAGCAGGTGGCGGTGCTGGTCCCGACCACCTTGCTGGCCTCGCAGCACTTCCAGACCTTCTCCGATCGCTTCGCCGGCTATCCGGTCCGGGTGGAGATGCTGTCGCGGTTCCTCACCCCCACCCAGGCCCGCCGGGTGGTCGACGGCCTCGCCGATGGGTCGGTGGACGTGGTGATCGCAACCCACCGCCTGCTCTCGGGCGACCTGGCGTTCAAGGACCTGGGCCTGCTCGTCGTCGACGAGGAGCAGCGCTTCGGGGTCTCACACAAGGAGTCGATCAAGAAGCTGCGCCCTGACGTGGACGTGCTGACCCTGACCGCCACCCCCATTCCCCGCACCCTGGAGATGAGCCTGACCGGGATCAGGGACCTCACGTTGCTGCACACTCCGCCCGCAGACCGCCAACCGATCCTGACCTATGTGGGCGAGTACGACGACCGGGCCGTCGCCGAGGCCCTGCGGCGGGAGCTGCTGCGTGAGGGTCAGGTGTTCTACGTGCACAACCGGGTGGCCACCATCGAGAAGGTGGCGGCCGAGCTGCGGGCCCTCGTCCCCGAGGCGCGGATCGCGGTGGCGCACGGGCAGATGGACGAAGGCGCCCTGGAGCGGGTCGTCCTGGACTTCTGGGAAGGCGCCTACGACGTGCTGGTCTGCACGACCATCATCGAGTCCGGCATCGACATGCCCACGGTGAACACACTGGTGGTGGACCGGGCCGACCGCCTCGGACTCGGTCAGCTCCACCAGCTGCGTGGTCGGGTGGGGCGGGCCGGGCAGCGCGCCTACGCCTACCTCCTTTTCCCGCCCGACCAGGTCCTCTCCGAAGAGGCCTACGAGCGGCTGCGCACCATCGGAGAGCACACGGAGCTGGGCTCCGGCTTCAAGATCGCCATGCGCGATCTGGAGATCCGGGGAGCCGGGAACCTGCTCGGCGGCGACCAGTCCGGCCATATCGCGGCCGTGGGCTACGACCTCTACGTCCAGATGGTCAGCGAGGCTGTCGCCGAGCTGAAGGGCGAGGAGCTGCGCCCGCCGGCCGAGATCAAACTGGACCTGCCGCTGACGGCCAACCTGCCCTGCCGACTACGTGTCCCGCGAAGACCTCGCCTGGAGGCCTACCGCCGCCTCGCCACCGTGACCACCCACGGCGAGGTCGACGACATCGAAGCGGAGTGGCTGGACCGGTACGGCCCCCTGCCCGAGCCGGCCGCGGCGTTGCTCCGGATCGGGCACCTGCGGGCCGAGTGCGCCCGCCTGGGGGTGAGGGAGGTAGCCGTGGTGACCGGCGGCGCCGCGCTCTCGGGCGGGGCGTTCACGGCCCGCCTGTCACCGCTCACGCTCAAGACCAGCCAGCGGGTCCGGCTGACCCGGCTGTTCCCGAAGGCGGTGTTCAAGGAGGACATCGGCCAGCTGGTCCTGCCTCTGCCGCGCGGGTCGGATCCCGCGGCCGACCTGGCCGCCTTGCTCGCCCAGCTGGTGCCCCCGGTAGCATCACCGGCGCCGTGAAACCCCTCCGAAGTCTCCTGGCCGGCACGGCCGGCCTGCTGGCCCTGTCATTGTCAGCCACGGCCTGCGACTCGTCGCCCGTACGCGGCCCATGTCAACTCTCAGGTCATCAAGCAGACGGCCCTCAACGTCGAGCTGAAGCAGTGGTCAGGCAGTCGCGACTACGTTGCCGCTTTCAACAACTCGAACTCGTCCACAGGCGTGACCGTGGCCGGCCAGGCGCCCGGCACCTACAGCACCAAGTGGGTGTCCAGCGTGCTGGGCGGGATGATCGACGCCTCCGTGTTCCGCCAGCGGCTCGCCGCCATCGGGAAGACGCCGAGCCCGGGTGTCGACGCCGCCGCCTACTCGGTCAACGCCATCAGCCAGATCGGATGGGACCAGTTCTCGCCCGGCTTCCGCCAGACCCTGGAAGCCCGTCTCGCGGACGAGTCGGTGCTCACCGCGCCGTCCGTCCCGGCCGCCACCCTGCGCAACGTATACAACCAGTACGCCCGCTACTTCTTCAACCAGATCTGCACGGTCCAGTCCGCTGCGTTCAATCAGGCCCAGGCCCAGGCCCTGCAGGCCAGCGGCGTCCCGAACGGACATCTGGCCTGCTACGACCAGCAGGCCTTCACCGCCCAGCCCACCAGCTTCCAGAACGCCATCCTGGGCCTGAGCGTCGGCAAGACGGCGCCCCCGATAAAGACGCTGTTCGGCTACCTGGTGGTCAAGGTCGTCAGCCGTACGGAGCAGGGATTCACGCCCGATGTCCAGCGTGTCCTCTCGACGGCGGTGCTGAGCGCCGAGGGGAGCCCCAACCCGACCCTGGACGCGCTGGTGGCCAAGGCGCACGTGCAGGTCAACCCGACCTACGGCAGCTGGCAATCCGCTCAGGTCGTCCCGCCGCCCGCTCCCGCCTCCGGCACGTGACCGGGCGGGTCGTGGTCGTCGGCCTCGGGCCGGGCGACCCGGGGCTCGTCAGCGTCGCCGCCACCGAGGCCATCGCCGCCTGTGCCGTCCGCTTCGTGCGCACCACCCGCCACCCCAGCGCCGGCCTGGTCGAGCCGGCCACGTCGTTCGACGATCTGTACGAGCGATGCGAGTCCCTGGACGAGGTCTACGCCGCCGTGGTGGAGCAGCTGGTGGCGGCGGCCATCGCTCACGGCGAAGTGCTCTATGCCGTGCCCGGTTCCCCGCTGGTCGCCGAGCGTTCGGTCGAGCTGCTGCGCGCCGACCGCCGCGTCGAGGTCGACCTCATCCCGTCTCTGTCCTTTCTCGACCTGGCCTGGGCCCGCCTGGGCATCGACCCCATCAGCGCCGGGGTCCGGTTGATCGACGGCCACCGCTTCGCGGTCGAGGCCGCCGGCCAGACGGGCCCCCTCCTGGTGGCGCAGTGCGACAGTGCCCTGGTGCTGTCCGACATCAAGCTGGCTGTCGACGAGGGGCCTGAGGTGACGGTCCTCCAGCGCCTGGGGCTCCCCGATGAACGAGTGGTGACCGTGGCCTGGCCCGACCTCGATCGAGTCGTTCGTCCCGACCACCTCACCTGCCTGTGGATCCCGCCGGCTGGCCGAGCCGGTGGCCGCCGAGCTGCAACGGTTCGTGGAGCTGGTCCGGACCCTGCGGGCCCGCTGCCCCTGGGACCAGCGCCAGACCCACCGTTCCCTCACCCGCCACCTGCTGGAGGAGACCTACGAGGTGCTGGAGGCCATCGACGAGCTTGATGGCGGCCCCGCCGGCTACGCGCATCTCGAGGAGGAGCTTGGCGACCTGCTGTTCCAGGTCGTCTTCCATGCCACGCTGGCCGCCGAGGCCGGGCAGTTCACCCTGTCGGACGTGGCCCGCACCGTGCACGACAAGCTGGTCGCCCGCCACCCCCACGTGTTCGGGCCGGCCGGCGAGCCCATGCCCAACTGGGAGGAGACGAAGAAGGCCGAGAAGGGCCGGGCCAGCGTCATGGAGGGCGTTCCTGGCAATCTGCCGTCGCTGCTGTACGCCTTCAAGCTGCAGGGCAAGGCTGCCTCTGTCGGGCTTTGATTGGGAAAACGCGGCCGGGGCGTGGCCCAAGATCCGCGAGGAGCTCGACGAGCTGGAGGCGGCGCTGGCCGCTGATCCGGGGGCCGGTCCCGCCGTGAACGAGGAGCTGGGCGACGTGCTGTTCTCGGTCGTCAACGTCGCCCGCCACCTCGGCCTCGACCCCGAGTCCTCCCTCCGGGAGGCGGCGGCCAAGTTTCGAGGACGCTTCGTGGCCATGGAACGCCTCGCCGCCGCCCGGGGTGTGGCGTCTCCGACGACCTCTGGGACGAGGTCAAGCTCGCCTCCGGGCGGCCCGGTACCGACTGACGCCCCGGCCCGCCATCGGGTCGCGTTCCGGCTGCCGCCCGCCGGTTGCGCGCCCGCCGGCTGCGCCCGCCAGCTGTCAGTTCTATCATGAAACGTAACGCGCTCCGTGGCCGGGGCCCGGTCTGGCGTTACGTTTGATCAAGTCACCAGCGCGCGCTCCGTCACAGTGGCGAGGCGGCTGGCGAAAGCCCGTTACGTTTCGTCAAGGAACCCTCTGCTGAGCGGACGCGACAGGGCCTGAGGGAGCCGGGCGGGCGGCGCCGGCGACCATGACCCGGGTCGGGCTGCGGGAGCGGCTACCGTTTTCACACCAGCCACAGCAGCCACAACACCACCAAGACGAGCCATGAGTGAGATCGAGCAGTTGATCGGGCGGGAGATACTCGACTCCCGGGGCAATCCAACCGTGGAGGCCGAGGTCCTGCTGACCTCCGGCGCCACGGGGAGGGCTGCCGTGCCCTCGGGGGCGTCGACCGGGACCCACGAGGCCGTCGAGCTTCGCGACGGAGGCGATCGTTACGGCGGGAAGGGCGTCCGGCGGGCCGTCGAGCACGTCAACGGCGAGATCGCCGCGGCCGTTGAGGGCCTTGAGGCGCTCGACCAGCGCGGTCTCGATGCCGCCCTGGTCGACCTCGATGGCACGCCCAACAAGGGCCGCCTGGGCGCCAACGCCATCCTGGGCGTCTCGTTGGCGGTGGCCCGGGCCGCCGCTGAAGAGGCGGGCCTGCCGGTCTTCCGCTACGTCGGGGGGGCCGGCGCCCATGTGCTTCCGGTGCCGATGATGAACGTCATCAACGGCGGGGCTCACGCCGACAACAACGTCGACCTGCAGGAGTTCATGATCGTCCCGGTCGGGGCCGCCTCTTTCTCCGAGGCGTTGCAATGGGGCGCCGAGACCTATCACCGGCTGAAGACGGTGCTGCACGAGCGGGGTCTGTCGACGGCCGTCGGCGACGAGGGCGGCTTCGCCCCGAACCTGCCCTCCAACGAGGAGGCCGTGCGGGTGCTGGTCGAGGCCATCGAGGCGGCCGGGCGGGCCCCGGGCGACGAGGTCGCCATCGCCATCGACGCCGCTGCCAGCGAGTTCTACCGCGACGGCAGGTACCACCTGGCCGGCGAGAACCGCGTTCTCGACGCGCGAGGCGTTCACGTCGTATCTCGCGGATCTCTGCGACCGGTACCCGATCATCTCGGTCGAGGACGGCATGGCCGAGGACGACTGGAGCGGCTGGGCGGCGCTCACGGCCCGGCTCGGGGATCGCATCCAGCTGGTGGGCGACGACATCTTCGTGACCAACGAGGAGCGGCTGGCCCGGGGCATCGAGCAGCACGTCGCCAACGCCATTCTGATCAAGGTCAATCAGATCGGCACCCTCACGCGAGACGCTGGACACCATCGGCCGGGCTTCCCGGGCGATGTATGCATCGGTGATCTCCCACCGCTCGGGTGAGACCGAGGACACCACCATCTCCGACCTGGCCGTCGCCACCAACTGCGGGCAGATCAAGACCGGGGCCCCGGCCCGTTCGGACCGGGTGGCGAAGTACAACCAGCTCCTGCGCATCGAGGGCGGCCTCGGCGATGCGGCGCGGTACGGGGGCCGGAGCGTGTTCCGGTCCAGATGAGGCGGGCCGTCCGGGTCCTGTTGGTGGCGGTGGCCGTCGGCGGGATCGTCTTCCTCTTCGTCCTGCCGGGCCGGACTGGCTGGCGCAGGGTCGGGCCAGCGCCGTCGCCCAGCGCCAGGATGCCGCCCTCTCCCAGCGAGAACTGCCGCCCTGGCGGAGCGGGTCGCCCAGCTGCAGAGTCCCGCCTACGTGGAGCAGACTCGCCCGCGAGGAGTTCGGCCTGGTGATGCCCGGCGAGCAGGCCTACGGGATCCTGCTCCCCGCCGCTACCACCACGACCACGACTACCACCACTCCGCCCCGCTCCGAAGACGCACACAGCAGCGTTAGCGTCGCGCCCCATGGTCCTGGTCGGAGGCGTCGGCGGACGCCTATTTCCGGCCGGTGGAGGACCGGTTCCGGGCGGTGGTGAGCGCCCAGGCCGGCTCCGGGGCGGCGCTCTGCGTCTCCTGCGAGGGCCGGGTCGTGGTTGATATCTGGGGCGGGGCCGCCGACGCCGGCGGCCGCTCGGAGTGGGAGCGAGACAGCATCGTGCAGCCCTATTCGGTGTGCAAGCCGCTGGCCGCGGCCTGCACCCTGAGGCTGGTCGACGCCGGCCGCGTCGACCTCGACGCGCCGGTCCAGCGGTACTGGCCGGAGTTCCGGGCCCCGGCCACGGTCCGCCATCTGCTCGCCCACCAGGCCGGGGTGGTGGCCATCGAAGAACCCGTGCCGACCGACGCCTTCTACGACTGGGATCGCCTCTGTGCGGTTGCTGGCCCGCCAGGAGCCGTTGTGGGAGCCGGGCACCGCCCATGGCGAGTCGGCTCTCTTTTACGGGCACCTGGTGGGAGAGGTGCTGCGCCGGGTGGACGGGCGAGCCCTGGGCCGGTTCCTGTGGGAGGAGCTGTGCGGGCCTCTGGAGCTCGACTTTCGGTTCGGGCTCGCCCCACGCGGATCAGGCCCGCGCTGTCGAGCTGACCGGGCTCGACGACGAGTTCCGGGAGCAGACGGCGGCCGGTCGGCCCGAGCTGTACGAGCGGGCCATCTCGAATCCGCCCGGGTCGCCCAGGACGCCCGGGTCGTCAACGGGACAAGCTGGCGCGGCGCCGAGATTCCCGCCGTGAACGGCCACGGCACGGCCCGGGCCCTCGTTGGCTTCTACGACGCGCTGGCGCGCGGCGGGATCCTGAGCCGCGACCTGCTCGCCGAGGCCACCCGGGTGCAACGCTTCGGCCCGGACCTGGTCTTCGGCGGAGAGCGGGCCTGGGGGCTGGGCTTCGGGCTCGACGAGACCGGGTTCGGCCTGGGCGGCCTGGGCGGCAACTACGCCGGGGTCAGCGTCGACGGCGGGCTATGCCCTGGCCTTCGTGACCGGGTCCATGGGCAGCCACGACCGCGTCGATGGGCCTCGAAGCCGTTCTGCGGCGGTGCCTGGGCCTGCCGTAAGCACGAGTCGTCTCCGCCGAGGCATCTCCGGCCAGTGGAGAGCAGCCTGGAGACAAGGACAAGGGGGTCGCATGAAGATATCGATGCGCGTCAACGGTGAGGTGGCTAGAGCATGACGTCGAGCCGCGCACGCTGCTCGTCCACTTCATCCGCGACAACGTGGGGCTGACCGGCACCAACATCGGCTGTGACACGTCATCGTGCGGGGCCTGCACCGTCCTCATCGGCGGCGAGTCGGTGAAGTCGTGCACGGTGCTGGCCGCCCAGGCCGACGGCGTCGACATCACCACCATCGAGGGCCTGGCCGACGGGGACCGGCTGCACCCGATGCAGGAGGCGTTCCGCGAGCACCACGGCCTGCAGTGCGGCTACTGCACCCCGGGGATGGTGATGGCCGCGGTCTCGCTGCTGGCCGAGATACCCCACCCGACCGAGGCCCAGGTCCGGGAAGGTCTGGAGGGCAACCTGTGCCGCTGCACGGGCTACCACAACATCGTCAAGGCCATCCTGGCCGCCGCCGAGGTGCCGGCGGCGAGCGCGGCGGGGGTCTCCGCATGATCCCGGCGGCCTTCGAATACCAGCGGGCCCGGACCGTCGACGAGGCGGTGACGCCTCCTGAGCCAGAACGGCGAGGACGCCAAGCTGTTGGCCGGGGGCCACTCGCTGCTGCCGCTCATGAAGCTCCGCCTGGCCACCCCGTCGCTCCTGATCGACATCGGCCGCCTGTCGGACCTGTCGTACGTCCGCGAGGACGGCGACCACGTGGTGATCGGCGCCCTGACCCGCCACCGTGACCTCGAGATCAGCGACGTCCTGCGCCGCCAGGTGCCGGTGCTGGCCCACGTCGCCGGCCAGGTCGGCGATCCCCAGGTGCGCCACCGCGGGCACCATCGGAGGCTCGGTCGCCCACGGCGACCCGGCCTCGGATCTGCCGGCCGCCTGCCTGGCCCTGGGTGCCACCTTCACGCTGGTGGGGAGCCGAGGGCGAGCGCCGCGTCGCCGCCACCGACTTCTTCCGCGGCTTCCTGGAGACGGCCCTCGAGCCCGACGAGGTCCTGACCGAGATCCGGGTGCCGAAGGTCGAATGGCGCCGGGCTGGTCGTTTCAGAAGTTCAACCGGCGGGCCCAGGACTGGGCGATCGTGGGCGTGGTCGCCGTCAACGGACCCTCGCCAGGCGTCGCGCTCGTCAACATGGGGCCGGTGCCGCTTGCGGGCCGGCGGCGGTCGAGGCGGCGCTGGCCGGCGGGGCCTCGGCCCGCGAGGCGGCCGCCCACGCCGCCGACGGCCTCGACCCGCCCGCGGACCTCAACGCCAGCCCCGAGTACCGGCGCCACCTGGCTCGAGGTGCTCGTGCGCCGGGCGCTGGAGGAGGCCGGGGTCCCCTAGGGACGGGCGCCAAGCGGCCAGGGAGGGATGGCGGCAGGGACGACTGCCTGAATCCGTGTCGGTCGGGCCGGCCCGGCGCGGCCTCGGCCACTCGGCCGCTTCCCCGTCAAATCGCTTGCTTGGCGGCTGACGCTTAACCTGGAGCGGGTGACCGCTTCCGTCCAGACCCAGCTCACCGTCGACGAGGTTGCCGGCGCCCTCGCCGGCCAGGGCTACCTGGCCGACGAGGGGCTGGCGACCTCGATCTTCCTGGCCCTGGCCCTGCGCCGCCCCTTGCTGCTCGAGGGCGAGGCCGGAGTGGGCAAGACGGAGGTCGCCAAGGTGCTGGCCGCCTGGCGAGGCGGCGAGCTGCTCCGCCTGCAGTGCTACGAGGGCATCGACGTGTCGCAGGCCGTGTACGAGTGGGACTACGCCCGCCAGCTCCTGCACCTGCGGGCGGCGGAGGCCGGCGGAGCCGGAGCGCCGACGAGGACGACGTCTACAGCGAGCGCTTCCTGGTGCGCCGGCCGTTGCTGGCGGCCATCGACCACGCCGAGGGCCCACCGCCGGTGCTCCTGATCGACGAGGTGGATCGCTCCGACGACGAGTTCGAGGCTTTCCTGCTCGAGTTCCTGTCGGAGTACGCCGTCACCATCCCGGAGCTCGGCACCTTCCGGGCCGTCGAGCCGCCGCCGGTCATCATCACGTCCAACCGCACCCGCGACGTGCACGACGCCCTCAAGCGGCGGTGCCTGTACCACTGGGTCGAGCACCCGGACTTCGAGCGGGAGGTGGCCATCATCCGGCTGCGCGCCCCCGAGGCGGCCCCGGAGCTGGCCCGCCAGGTGGCGGCCGCCGTGGAAGCCCTCCGCGAACAGCATCTGTACAAGCCGCCCGGGGTGGCGGAGTCCATCGACTGGGCGGCGGCCCTGGCCGCCCTCGGCCGCCGCCAGATCGACGAGCGCAGCCTGGACCTCACCCTGGGCACCGTGCTCAAGTACCAGGAGGATCAGGCCCGGGTGCGGGCCGTGGGCGTGGACGAGCTGGTGCGCGCTGCCCTCCAGCGCGGCGCCTGACGCCCGGGGCGGCGAGGTGGCTGACGCCGAACGGATCGTGGCCGGGTTCGCCCGGGCCCTCCGTGCGAACGGGCTGTCCGTGCCGACCGGCACGGCGGTGCTGTTCGCCAAGGCGCTGGCGCTGGTCGGCGTCGACAACCCGAGCCGGGTCTACTGGGCCGGGCGGGCCACCCTGGTGCGCCGCAGCGAGGACGTGCCCGTCTACGACCAGGTGTTCGCCGCCTACTGGCAGGACCAGGCGGCCACGATGCTCGGGCCGCCGATGGATTCGACTCCGCTGACGCTGGCCGTCGACGAGGACGACGACGCGGAGCCGGACGCCAGCTCGTCCGACGACCCCACGGCGCCGGAGGGCGACGTCCTGACGGTGCGCTACTCAGCGGTGGAGGTGCTGCGCCAGCAGGACCTGTCCGCCCTGACCCCGGAGGAATGGGTGGAGGCCCAGCGGCTCATCTCGGCGCTCGGGCGTGGCGTCCGAGCTGCGCCCGTCGCGCCGCACCCGGCCGTCGCGACGCCGGGGCGCGGCCATCCGGACCTGCGGGCCACCGTCCGGCGCAACATGCACGACCGGGGGCATCCCCATCCACCGTTCGTGGCGGTCGCCCGTGGAGCGGCCCCGGCGGCTGGTGCTGCTTGCTCGACGTTTCCGGCAGCATGGAGCCGTACGCCCGGGGTCTGGCCCGGTTCGCCCACGCGGCCGTCATGTCGAGGCGGTCCGGCCGGGTCGAGGTGTTCACCATCGGCACCCGCCTCACCAGGATCACCCGGGAGCTGACCCGGCGCGACCCCGACACCGCCCTGGCCCGGGCCGCCCGGTCCGTACGCGACTGGTCCGGCGGGACGCGGCTGGGAGCGAGCCTCCAGGAATTCAACGACGAGCTGGGGGATACGGGGCATGGCCCGGGGCGCCATCGTGGTCATTTGCAGTGACGGCTGGGACCGCGGTGACCCCGCCCTGATCGGCTCGGAGATGCGCCGCCTGTCCCGGGTGGCCCGCCGGGTGGTCTGGGTCAACCCGCTGAAGGCGTCCCCGGGCTACGCCCCCCTGGCCCGCGGGATGGCGGCGGCCCTGCCGTATGTTGATCAGTTCGTGGAAGGCCACGCCGTGTCGTCACTCGAGCGCCTGGCCGACATCATTGCCGGCAACCAAGCAAAGGAGCCCCGCCCATGAGAGACCTGCTCACCGACATCGAACGCTGGCGCGGGCAGGGCAAGCGGGTGGCGCTGGCCCGGGTTGTCGGCCTGGAGGGCTCCGGTCCCCGCCTGCCGGGCGCCGCCATGGTCGTATCGGATGCCGGCGAGGTAGCCGGATCGGTGTCCGGCGGGTTGCGTGGAGGGCGCGGTTGTCACCGAGGCCCTGGACGTCCTGGCCGGCGCAGGCCGGCCCCGACTGTGCACCTTCGGCTACTCCGACGACGAGGCCTTCGCCGTCGGCCTGACCTGCGGCGGCACCATCCGCATCTTCGTGGAACCGCTCGACTGGTGAGCTCCCTGTTCGACGCCCTGGCCGAGGCGCTCCGCCGCGATCAGCCCGCCGCCCTGGCCGAGATCATCGAAGGACCGGACGAGCTGCTGGGCGGCAAGCTGCTGCTGCTTCCCGGGCCCGCCGCTGGAGGTGCTCGGCAGCGTCGGTGATCCCGACCTCGACCGGGTCATCGCCCGCGACGCTCAGGGCGAGCTGGCCGCCGGGCTGACGGGCACCCGCCACTACGGGCGGCACGGCGAAGCCCGGGGCACGGGAGGTGTCGGTGTTCATCGAGTCGTTCGCCCCGCCGCCGCAGATGGTCATCTTCGGGGCGGTCGACTTCACCGCCGCCCTGGCGAAGGTGGCCAAGATCCTGGGCTACCGGGTGACGGTCTGCGACGCCCGCCCGGTGTTCGCCACCCGGGCCCGCTTTCCCATGGCGGACGAGGTGGTGGTGGCCTGGCCGGACAAATACCTGGCCGAGGCGGGAGCCGGCCTGCGGGCCCGCGACGCGGTGTGCGTGCTGACCCACGACCCCAAGTTCGACGTGCCCGCCATCGTGGCGGCCCTCCGGACCGACGTCGGCTACCTGGGCGCCATGGGCTCGCGGCGCACCCACGAGGATCGCACGGCCCGCTTGCGGGAGGCGGGCGTGAGCGACGAGGAGCTGGCCCGGGTGATGGGTCCCATCGGCCTCGACATCGGCGCACGCACGCCCGAGGAAACCGCCGTGGCCATCTGCGCCGAGATCATCGCCCTGCGCACGGGACGGGACGCCCCGTCCCTGCGCGATCGGGACGGCCCGATCCACCGGGATCTGGCCGGCGTCCGGGGGCCGGCCTGAGCCCGCGGTCGGGGCCGCCGTGCTCGCCGCGGGGGGCGGGTCCCGCTTCGCCGCCGGGCCCGAGTGCCGCCCACAAGCTGCTCGCCGGCTTGGCGGGGCCGGCCCCTGGTGTGGTCGGCCGTCGACCCACGCCGTGGCGTCGGGCCTGGACCCGGTGTGGGTGGTGACCGGGGCCGTCGACCTGACCGGCGCGCTCCCCGACGGAGGTCACGATCCTGCCCAACCCCCGCTGGGCCGAGGGACAGGCCACCTCCCTCCAGGTCGCGGTGGGGGCGGCCCGGGCGGCCGGGCTGGCGGCGCTCGTGGTCGGTCTCGGCGACCAGCCGCTGGTGCCGCCCGAGGCGTGGTCGGCGGTCGCCCGCAGCGACGCGCCGATCGCGGTGGCCACCTACGATGGTCGCCGGCGCAATCCGGTGCGCCTGGCCGCCACGAGTGTGGGACCTGGTGCCTACCAGCGGTGACCAGGGAGCCCGCCTGCTCATCGAAGAACGCCCGGATCTCGTCCAGGAGGTACCTTGCCAGGGCGACCCGGCCGACATTGACACCAGGGAGGATCTACTGCGATGGAGCTGACCAACGAGTTCCGGGTGGGCGTCTCGGTGCCCGAAGCCTGGAAGGTCCTGACCGACGTAGAGCGGATCGCTCCGATGCTGCCAGGCGCCCAGCTGAGGAAGTCGAGGGGGACGAGTACCGCGGCGTGGTCAAGGTGAAGGTGGGGCCAATCACGGCCCAGTACAAGGGTCAGGCCACCTTTGTCGAGCGCGACGAAGAAGCCGGCCGGGTCGTCCTCAAGGCAGCCGGTCGGGACACCCGCGGTCAAGGCAACGCCACGGCGCTCATCAGCGCCACCATGACCCCGGAGGGCGATGGCACCCGGTTTCGGTCGTCACCGACCTGACGATCAGCGGCAAGGTGGCCCAGTTCGGGCGGGGCGTGCTGGCGGAGGTCAGCGCCAAGCTGCTCGGGCAGTTCGCCGACGCCCTGGAGGCGGATATCGCGGCATCGGGCCAGGCGCCGGAGTCCGGGGCGCGGGAGTCCCGGGCGCCGGAGTCCGGGGTGCCGGAGTCCGAGGCCCCGGGGGACGGGTCCACGGGCCGGTCGGACGCGTCGGTAGTGGCGCCCGACAACGGAGCCGGCCCGGGGGCCGAGGCCAGGCCGGCCTCGTCATCCGTGGGCGACGGAGCGGCGAGCAGTGGGGTGCGCACCATCTCCGGCCCGGAAGCTGAGCCGGTCGACCTGTTCGCCGTCAGCAAGGACTCGGTGGTCCGGCGGCTGCTTCCACTGGCCCCGGCGGCTGGCAGCCGTGACTGGTCTTCCTGCTGGCCCGCCGGCGGGCCCGGACCCGCCGGCGCTCTGTCCGCTGCGGACCCGCCTGGCGGACGGTCTGCCGTCGGTGCAGGAGATCACCGGGCGCCTGCCCTCGGTGTCCCAGGTGGCCGGGCACCTCGCCGCCAGTGAGCGAGGTGACCGGGCACCTGCCGTCGGTCGGTGAGCTGACCGGTCACCTTCCGGATCTTGCGGGTCGCCGACGTCCAGGCGGCGCTCCGCCGCCGCCGCTGACCGCCGGGCCACCACCAATCGAGGCCAGCGACGCGGAGGCCGTCGCCCGGCTCCTCGGGCGGGCCCCGAAAGGGGCCTTCACCGTGGTGGTCCGCGACGCCGCCGGATCGCCGACCGTGATCCGCAACGCTCCGCTACTCGACGATGGCACGCCCATGCCGACCCGGTACTGGTTGGTTGGCCGGGCCGAACGGGCCGCCGTCGACCGGCTGGAAGCCCAGGGCGGCGTGCGGGCCGCGGAATCGGCCGTCGACTCCGGCCGAGCTGATGGCGGCCCACGCCCAGTATGCGGCGGAACGCGACGCCGAGATTCCGCCGGCCTGGACGGGGCCCCGGCCGGCCGGAGGGTCGGCGGCACCCGCCGGGGCGTGAAGTGCCTCCATGCTCATTACGCCTGGTATCTGGCCGGCGGCGACGACCCGGTAGGGCGATGGGTGGCGCACCGCCTGGCCGTAGCCGCTTCGGCCGACCGGTCGGCGCCATCGACTGCGGCACCAACTCCACCAGGTCTGCTCATCGCCGCATCCGGACGGCCGGACCCTCGAGCGGCGCATGCGCATCACCCGCCTGGGTCAGGGCGTCGACCGGGACCGCCGTCTCGACCCGCTTGCCATCGAGCGCACCGTTGCGGCCCTCCGCGAGTACCGGTCCGTGCTGGACCGTTACGGTGTCCAGCGGGTCCGGATGGTCGCCGACCTCGGCCGGGCGCGACGCCGCCAACCGGGAAGACTTCTTCGCCGCCGCGAGCCCAGGCCGTGGGCGTGCTGGCCCGAGTTGCTGGATGGCGACGAGGAAGGTCGGCTGTCGTTTCGGGGTGCCACTGCCGAGCTGGACGCCGGCCGGCGCCCCCTGGCTGGTGGCCGACATCGGAGGCGGTTCGACGGAGCTGATCGTCGGTTCGGACTCCAGCCGGCACCCCGGACGCCATCATGTCCCTTGACATTGGCTGCGTTCGCATCACCGAGCGGTTTCTTCCCTCCGACCCGCCCTACCGGCGAGGAGCTGGGCGCCGCCCGCCGGTTCGTCGCCGAGCTGCTGGTCCAGCGTCAGCGCCGGTCAGCCGGCCTACGGGTCCGCAGCCAGCCTGGTGGGCCTGGCCGGGACGGTCGCCGCCCTGGCCGCCATCGACCAGGGCCTGCGCACCTACGACCGCGACCGGGTCCATCACTACCGCCTGACCCGCACCACGGTCGAACGGTCTGCTGGAGAGCCTCGCCGGCGAGCCCAGCGCCGCCCGCCGGCGGCGCCCGGGAGTCGAGCCCGACCGGGCGGACGTGATCGTCGGGCGGAACGGTGGTACTGGCCGAATTGATGCGCCATTTCGGTTTCGACACGTGCCTCACGTCCGAAGCCGACATTCTCGACGGCCTGGTCAGCACCCTCCTCGTATCGTGAGGACACGGTGCACCGTCTACGATCTCCGCTCATGGTGGTGTCCGATCGCGTCCTCATGGGTCCCGGGCCCGTGCAATCCCTACCCCGAAGCCACGGCCGGGCTGGCCCGACCCCTGCTCGGCCACCTCGATCCCGAGTTCCTGGCTCATGCTCGACGAGACTTGCGAGCGATTGCGCACGGTATGGAGTACGGCGAATCCGCTCACCCTCCCCGTATCGGGTACGGGGTCGGCGGGCATGGAGGCGGCCTTCGTCAATACGGTCGGACCGGGCGACGTGGTCGTCGATCGGTGTCAACGGCCTGTTTGGTGAGCGGATGTGCGACGTCGCCCAGTCGCTGTGGCGCCGAGGTGGTCCGCGTCGACGCGCCGTGGGGACGGCCACTCGATCCCGGCGCCCTGCTGGACGCCCATCCGGCACCCCGAAGATGATCGCCCTCGTGCACGCCGAGACCAGCACCGGGGTTCGCAACGACGTGGCCGCGGTGGCGGCCGGCAAAGGCGACGCTCTGCTGCTTGGCGGACTGCGTGACGTCCCTCGGTGGGATCCCGGTCGACGTCGACGGCTGGGGCGTGGACCTCGCGTACAGCGGGACGCAGAAGTGCCTGGGCGTAGCGCCCGGCCTGGCCCCCTTCACCCTGAACCCGCGGGCCTGGGAACGCCGCATCCCCACCCCCCGGAGCTGGTACCTCGACCTGGGCATGATCGGCGACTACACGTCGGGCCCGGCCCGCAAGTACCACCACACCGCACCCGGTGGCCATGATCATGTCGTTGCACGCCGCCCTCGGGGCCCTGCTCGACGAGGGACTGGAGGCGGCCTGGGCCCGGCACGCGGCGTGCGGGGCCGCGCTCCAGGAGGGCCTCGAGAAGATGGGCCTGGAGCTGTGGGCGCCCGAAGGGCACCGGCTGCCGCAGCTCACCACGGTCCGCGTCCCCGAAGGGGTCGATGACGCCGTGCGTGCGGCGCACGCTGTTGCAGCGCTACGGAATCGAGATCGGCGGTGGCGTCGGCCCCTGGTTGGGCCGGATCTGGCGCATCGGCTGCATGGGCCACACGGCCCGGCCCCGCCATGTGACTCTGCTCCTGGCCGCCCTGGCGGAGACCCTCGGGCGTTAGCGCCGGTGAAAAGCGAGCTCCGCGACACGACAAGGAGGCGAGGGATGCTGTTGACCGAGGGGTGTCGAGATGAACGGCGGAGCCTCCCATCCACGCCATCCGTCCTCATCCGTCTCTCGTTCAGGCCTGCTTCTTCGCCGAGCGCTCGAAGGGGGAAGCATTGACGTTGGGTAGCCCCGGCCGAGCCGGCTGGCCGGAGCTCACCGGCAGGCGGGTGCTGCTCCGTCCGCTGGCGGTCAGTGACTTCGAGGCGTGGCGAGAGGTCCGCATCCGGGCCCGCGATTGGCTGGTCAAGTGGGAGCCCCGCCCGCTGCCCGGCCAGCCCGACGCCACGGCCGACCGGCGGGTGTTCGCGGCCCGCTGCGGGGCCCGGGAGCGGGAACGCCAGCTCGGCAACGGCTATGGCTTCGGCATCTTCGCCGGGCCCCGCATGGAACGGTTCGTGGGGGAGATCAACCTGTCGTCAGTGCAACGCGGGCCCTACCAGAACGCCTATGTCGGCTACTGGATCGACGAGGCCGCGGCCGGGAACTCCTACATGCCGGAGGCCTTCGTGGTGCTGTGCCGATTCGCCTTCGAGGACCTGGCCTTGCACCGCCTGCAGGCCTCGATCATCCCCCGCAACGGGCCCAGCAACCGGGTCGCCGAGAAGCTGGGCCTGCGCAACGAGGGCATCGGCCCTGCGCTACCTCGAGATCAATGGGGTCTGGGAAGACCACACTCGCTACGCCATCACCGCGGAGGACTGGGCCGCAGCGGAGAGACCAGTATCTGCGGGACTGGATCCTGCCCGCTTGAGTGAGCGCCGGACCTGGCGGTCAGACTCCGCACGCACTCGCACGGGGAATGGCGGAAAAACGATTCGACGTCGCTTTCGTAACGGTAGGTCGGCTCGGTTCTCGCCGACCACCCGCCGGAGCCGTTCCGCCTCGGCGAAATTACTGCACGGCGCCGGCGGTGGTGAACCGGTAGGTGAAGCCGGCTTCCTTGAGCTTGCGGTTGTCCACGCCCCGGCCGAAGCGCAGCAGGTCCAGGGTCTCGGCCGGCAGGTTCACGAGGCGCGAGGCGAGCCAGCGGCGCAGCAGCCATTCAGTCAGCACCGGGCTGAGGAGCAGGGGGCGCCGACCGGCGATGCGCCTGCACCTCGGACCACGGCAGCCGCCCGTCCGCAGCCACGTTGTAGACGCCTTCGAGCTCGTGGGTGACGACGAACTCGATGGCCCGGGTGACGTCACCCTGCTCCACGAACTGCAGCTGCGGATCGAAGCCCGCGATCGTCGGGGTCAGGGGCAGACGTCAACGCCCGCGAGAGCGGTGTCACGAGGTCGTCGCCCAGCACGTTGGCGCAGCGCAGCACCGCCACTTTGACGTGGCGATTCTCCAGTCGCGAAGGACCGCAAGTAGCTCTCCGCTTCCACCAACGACCGCTCCAGCCGGGTGCGGGGCGGTGCTGCGGCGGCGGGTGTCCTCCCGAAACCAAGTCGGGTCACGGGCTGGAGCAGCCGTACACCAGCGTGGAGGACTTGACCACCAGCGACCGCACCTGGCTGTCGTCGGCGGCCGCGGCGGCGAGCAGGTTCATGGTGCCGATGACGTTGAACTCGTGGACGCTGCGGCCCCTGTCGCAGGCCGACGAGTCGACGACCAGGGCGGCGTGCACGACGGTGTCGACCTGCGTGGCCCGAACCAGGCGGGCCAGGATCGAGTAGCTCTCGTCGGTGCGCACGAACTCGGTCCGCTCGAGGGCGACGACCGGATCGGCGGTGTCCATGCCGACGATGACGTCGATGCTCGGGTCCTGCTCGAAGGCCAGGGCCAGACGCCCGCCCCAAAAGGACGACAGCCCCGTTATCAGCACCCGCCTGCCCAACGCCCGCTACCCGAACCAGACGCTGCGGCGGTGCCGGAGCATGTCGTAGAGGCTTGCCTGCATGTCGCTGGCGAATGGCCTCCGCTTCCTCGAACACCCGGCTGCGCGGGTACCGCTCCTGGTCGGGCGGCACGTTGAACTGGACCGGGTCCAGGACCCGCAACATGAACTTGGCCGGGAAGTAGGTGACGAGGCCCACCGGCCCGAGACGAGCATGTTGGCGGTCAGCGGAACGTAGGGCACCCGCAGCAGCTTCGCCAGGCGCGGCGCCCTGGCCACGATCGGCATGGCCTCCTCGCTGCCGACCACGGTGATCGGGACCACCGGCACCCCGGCCCGCATGGCGATCTCCACGAACCCGCCCCGACCGAAGCGGCGCAGGCGGTAGCGCTGGGAGTAGGCTTGCCGGTGCCCTTCGTGCCTTCGGGAAAGACCAGCACCAGTTGCTGCTGGTCCTTGAGGAGGCGGTAGGCGTTGTCGGGGTGGGCCGGCACGCCGCCGCCGCGTGACCAGGCCGTGCCGACCACCGGCACCGACCGGAAAAGGTAGTCACCCAACCCGTAGACCGGCCCGCCCGACCTCCTCCTCGATGCCGTGCATGATCACGGGGGCATCGGCGGGGATGGCGCCGGCGTGGTTGGCCACCAGGAGGGCGCCTCCCTGCCGGGGAATCTTCTCGAGGCCCTGCCACTCGGCCCGGAACCAGTCCCGGTACACGGGGTCGAAGAGGCGGCGCAGCAGCGTCCGGGCCCGCTCCGAACGCCCCCACTCGTCGACGTCCTGAAGCCTGACTCGCGGCGGGAAGGCCGGGGGCTGGCGACCGCATCGGTAGGAGCGACTCCGGTGCTGCGGGGCTGATCAGTCACCCGGCCCGATGGCATGCGACCCGATGCTACCCGGCTGCTGCCGCCCGCCGATCGGGGCGGAAGGAGAACGGCCGCGCCTGGCCCGGCCACCAGCCGGTCCGCTCCGCGGGGCCATAGCGGTAGACGACGCGACCGGCCAGCCGCGACCGCGCCACCGGGCCGAACTGACGGCTGTCGGTGCTGGCCGCCTGGTTGTCGCCCCGCACATCCACCCAGGTGGGACCCGCCCGGCTGGACGCGCTTGACGATCAGACGCCCGCCTGGGCGGGGATCCTGGAGCGCCACCACGGCGCCGGGGCGGATGCGGCCGGCGGACCGACCAGGAGGCGGTCACCGGGCCGGAAGGCCGGCAGCATGCTGTCACCCGCCACCTGGACTCGACGGCGCCTGCGGCCCGGCTGGCCGCCCGGCGAGCGCCACCAGAGGCCAGGACCGTCGCACTCCGGCCGACCAGGCCTTCCACCGGCGCCGGGGCGTCTGGCGGGTGGTCGCGGTGCGTTCTGGGTAGGGTGATGACTGTCCGTGAATCATCACCAAGGAGCCTCACCGATGACGATCGTTGCTCGCCTGCTCAGCTTTGCCGACCGGTGGAGCGAGCCGCAGACCATCCTACGCCCACTGCGATCTGCCTTGCGGTGTGTACGACCCGGCCCAGGCCCGCATCGAGGCGGAGTCGGTCAAGGGCATGCATGGAGAAGTTCAACGACTCCGATGACAACGTCTTCAAGACGCGCGCCGTGCATATCAAGGAGGAGCGCGCCGAGCTGGTCGAAGCACCATCTCTGGGTGCTTGTGGACCGACTACTTCACGCCGCACCACCTGGAGCGTATACCCCCAGCTCCACGAGCTGTTCTGGAACGCCACGAAGACGGCCGGGAGCCGCCAAGAAGACCACCGACGTGGCGGTCGCCAACAATCTCCTCGCCCAAATCGCCGAGATCGATCGGATCTTCTGGGAGACTAAGAAGTAACCGCTAGGGCTCCGGCGGTGGGTGGGTGAGGCCCGCCCGCCGGCCGACCCCGGTCCAGGCGGTCCACGATGGTGGAAGTAGGGATGGAAGCTCCCGGCACAGCCAACCAGAGGCCCGGCCTAGCCAGTCAGGTGCAACGGGGTGCCTCCCGCGTCGCTCGCCGCACCAGCGCAGCATCTGCAGCAGACGCTCGGGGGCCGGGAACGGGCCCGGGTCGTGGTCGCTCTGGCCTGCGTGCTGGCCCTGGCAGCGCCGACGCGGCCACCGTCGGGGCGTCTGCCGTCTACCTGCGCCAGCTCCCTGCACATCAGCAACACCGACATCGGGCTGCTGGTCACCGTCAGTTCGCTCGTGGCGGCGGTGGCGACCCTGCCCGTTCGGCGTGATGGCCGACCGCTTCCGCCGCACCCGAACCCTCGGGCTGGCCGATCGTGGCCTGGGGCGTGGCCATGCTGTGGAGCGCCACGGTGTCGTCCTTCGGCAAGCTGCTCCTCGCCCGCCTGGCCCTCGGCGTGGTCACCGCGGCCGCGGCCGTCCGATCGTGGCCTCCCTCGTCGGCGACTACTTCGAGGGCTCCGAACGGGGCCGCATCTACAGCTACATCCTGACCGGGGAGCTTCTGGGCGCCGGCGCTCGGCTTCGCCGTGACCGGCGACATGGCCGCCTTGTCCTGGCGGGCGTCCTTCGTGCTTCTCGCCCTGCCGGCCTTCGTCGCTGGCGCTGGGTCGTGCTCCGGCTGCCCGAACCCGATCGCGGTGGTCGATCGCCCCGCTCCTTCCGGAGGGCGCCGAGCGCCCGGTTGCGAGGCGCCGGCCGCGCCGGACGGCGCGAAGACGACACCGCACCCACGCCCGACCGACGCCCAGCTGATCGCCGAGAGCCGCGGTGTGCAGCCCGATCCCGACAGGATCCTGGACTGGGACCAGCTGGGCTCGAAGTCGTTCAACTTGATCGAAGGCGGCCCGGGCGGTGCTGAGCATCCGCACCAACGTCATCCTGATCGTGGCCAGCGCTTGCGGTTACTTCTACCTGTCCGGGATCGAGACCTTCGCGGCCGAGTTCGTCAAGGAGCAGTTCAAGGTCGACCAGTTCCTGGCCAACCTGCTGCTCCTGGTGCTCGGGGGCGGCGCCGTTCTGGGCACGCTCTTCTCCGGAAACTTGAGCGACCGGCTCCTGAAACGGGGCTTTCTCAACTCCCGCATCGTGGTGGCGGCGGTCGCCGCCCTGGGCGCCACCTTGCTGTTCGTCCCGGCCCTGACCACCCGCAGCGCCGTCACCGCGCTGCCGTACCTGACGCTGGCGGGCTTCATGCTGTCCGCCCAGAACCCGCCGATCGACGCCGCCCGCCTCGACATCGTCCCCGCCTTGCTGTGGGGCCGCGCCGAGGCCATCCGCACCCTGCTGCGCTCCCTTGCCCAGTCGCTGGCGCCCGTGATCTTCGGGGCGGTTTCGGACCACGTGTTCGGGGGAGGTCGCAGCGGGATGCAGTGGACGTTCGGCGTCATGTTGATCTCCATGGCCGCGAGCGGCGTGATCCTGTTGCGGGCGACCCGCACCTACCCGCGGGACGTGGCTACCGCCGCGGCATCGATGCCAGCTGGCCCGACGACGCCCGCAATACCTCCACGCCGGCAGGCGCCACTGATTCGCCGTCCTGGCGGGCATCTACACCGGCGCCGGCCGCCCCCGCAGGCCGGGCCGGCCCCGCCGTCCCCGGTTCCTCGGTCCCGGGGGCCCGGGACGCCGGGCCGATGGCCCGAGCCGGCGCCGCCTCACCCGCCGCCGCCGAAATCGCCTGAGTTCGCCCGGAGAGCCCCGGGCCGCATCCGGTTGGCTAGACCGCCCCCTGCCGGGTCCCCGGCGAAGGCGTGGGCGTCGCGTCTGGACCGCGAGTGGCGGTGGCGCGAGTGGTCGGTCCCGGCGGATCTCCTCGAGGCGGGCCTGCCACGGAGCTGGGCGCCGTCGTGGCTGCCGCCCGACGCAGGCAGCTGTCCGCGCTTCGTGGCCGCGAAGCCACGGTTCTCGAAGGGTGGACACTGATGTGCCGGGTCCGGTCCGATTCGTTCCACGCGTCGGGGCGGCGGGTTGATCGGCCGCGAAGCGTGGACCCTCGGCGACTGTCACTAACCGGTTGCGAAAGGAACTGGTTCCCGTCCCGTCGGCGTGGGCGCGGAGGGAGTCGAACCCTCATGCCCGAAGGCCGCAGGGTTTAAGCCCGCTGTGTCTGCCATTCCACCACGCGCCCAGGGACCGCAGTCTGCCACCGGGACCGGCTGGAAGCCGGCTGCGCCACGGCCGGCCCCGGCCGCGTGGCGCTAACAACCCCGGTCCCGGGCAGCCGCTTGCTAGCCTGCACCGGGTGCTGGCGATACGTGAGTGCCCTTGGGAGTGCGCTCATGTACGCCTTCGCCTCGGTACTGCAGCAGCGGGGTGCGGCCGCCCAGCCCGCCCACCGGCCCTCCGATTGGCCCTTCTGGCCGGCCTGCTGCGCAATCCGGGCTGGGTGCTCGGTCTGGCTGCGATGTCACTCGGCTACGTGCTGCAGTTCATCGCCCTCGGGCACGGCACCCTCGTCGTCGTCCAGCCCCTTATGGTCTGCGGTCTGCTCTTCGCCCTCCCTCGGGGCAGCCTGGGCGGGGCGCAAACTGCGCAAGCGAGACTGGGTCGCCGCCTGCTGGTCTGCGCCGGATTGGCCGTGTTCCTCAGCCGTTGCCGACCCGCAAGCGGGCCACAACAACGTGCGCCCCCTCGTCTGGATCCTCCTCCTCAGCCACCTCCGGGGGCCGCCGTTCTCGGATCTCATCGGCCGCCAGCGATGGCCGAGCGGCCTGGCAGCGGGCGGTGCTCTTGTCGGCGGCGGCCGGCGTGGTCTACGGCGTGACGGCCGCACTCACCAAAACCAGCTCGCATCTCCTTGATCAGGGCATCCTCCTCCTGCTGGCCCATTGGCAGCCATACGCTTTGCTCGTGGCCGGCATCGGAGGCATGGTCATCGCCCAAAGTGCGTTCCAGGCCGGCTCGCTCGATGCGTCGCTGCCAACGATGAGCGTCGTCGATCCCATCGTCAGCATCGTGATCGGCGCCTTCGCCTTCGGGGAAAGCATCGCGGCCGGCCCGGCGGACGTGTCTGGCTGAAGTGTGGCACTGGCGGCGATGTCGGCTGGCGTCTTCCTGCTGGCCCGGTCGGAGGCGGTCCGTTCCTTGCGGGGACCAGCCCCGTCGCCCTCCACCTGAGCCTTCTACGCCGGCAGTTCGCCGCACCCTACGCTGCCCCCGATGACCGCATGCGCCGATCAGCCGCGTCCTTCTCTCGATGCGCTCGCCCGCTTCCGCATCGAGGATCGAGTCGCCGTAGTGACCGGAGCTTCGAGCGGACTCGGGGCGCGGTTCGCGGAAATCCTGGACAGCGCCGGGGCCCGCCTGGTTCTCGTCGCTCGCCGGGCCGAGCGGCTGCACGCGCTGGCCGCCAGACTCAGGGACGCTCTGGTGGTCCCGGCCGACGTGACCCGACCGGCCGACGTCCACACCACCGCCGCCGCGGCCATCGAGCGATTCGGGCGCATCGACATCCTGGTCAACAACGCCGGCGTCAACGACGCCATCCCGGCCGAGGACGAGCCGCTGGAACGATTCCGGGCCACGGTCGATGTCAACCTGGTGGCAGCCTTTCACCTCTGCCAGGTCATCGGCCGGCTCATGCTCGCCCAGCGGCAGGGGACGATCATCAACGTGGCGTCGATGCTCGGCGTGGTCAGTTCGGGTCAGATCCCGCAGGCCGGGTACGCGGCGAGCAAGGCTGGGCTCATCAACCTGTCGCGCGATCTGGCTGCCCAGTGGGGACGGCGGGGTGTGCGCGTCAACGCTCTGTGCCCGGGCTGGTTCCCGACCGAGATGACGTCGGAGATGTTCGCTGATGAGGAGGCCCTGGCCTGGATCCGTCGCAAGACCATCCTCGGCCGGCCCGGCCGGGAGGATGAGCTCGACGGCGCCATGCTCTGGCTGGCGGGCGATGCCAGTTCGTACGTGACCGGAGCCGCCCTGATAGTCGACGGCGGGTTCACGGCGACCTAGGCCCGGCTCAGTCCATCGTCAGCATCACCTTGCCGAACTTCTTGCCGGCAGTGAAATGGTCGTAGGCGGCCGCCGCCTCCTCGAGCGGGAAGGTGGTGTCGATCGGCACGACGAGGCGCCCGGCCTCGAAGAGGGGCAGAACCTGGGCTTCTACCAGCCGGGCGGCGGCCGCCTTGGCCTCCAGGGGCCGGAGCCCGCAGGGTCGAGCCGTGAATCCGGCCCCGCCGGTTCATCAGCACGCCCGAGATTGATCTCGCCGATCGCCCCGGCCCGGATGCCTATGACGGAAATACGGCCGCCGATGGCCAGCGAGTCGAGGTTGGCGCCCATGTTGGGTGCCCCGACCAGCTCCAGAACGACGTCGTAGGGCCCGTGCTGGGCCAGCCTCGGACGTCGACCACGGCCGTGGCGCCGAGGGCCGCGACCTGGGCGCGGCGCTCCGGGGCCCGCACCGTGGCTGTCACCCGCGCTCCGACCATCACACCGAGCTGGACGGCGGCCGTGCCGACGCCACCCGCGGCACCGTGCACGCACAGCCGCTCGCCCGGCGCCAGGCCGGCCTGGGTGAACAGGGCGTCGTGGGCCGTGGTGAAGACCTCCGGCAATCCGCCCGCCTGCAACCAGTCCAACCCATCCGGGCACCGGCATGGCCTCTCGCTCGTGGAGCACGGCCAGCTCGGCCTGGCCGCCGCCGCCGACCACCGCCATGACCCGGTCTGCCGACCGAGAAGCGGGTCGCTGCCCGGGCCGCATTCGACGACCTCACCGGCGAGTTCCAGGCCGGGAATGTCGGCGGGCGCGCCCGGGCGGGGCCGAATAGCCGCCTCGGCGTTGGAGGAGATCAGCGCCATTGAGCCCGGCGGCACGCACGGCCACCAGGATTTGCCCGGTGTGGGGTTGGGGATCGGGTCGGTCCGCCACTTCGAGCTGACCGTTGGAGACGACGACGGCACGCACGGCGCGCTCAGACGCTCAACGGTCCGGACAAACGGTTGCTGCAGAGCGGCATTCCAAATGGCATAGGGCGGATGCTAGGGGCTGGCGGCCGACAGGTCCGGTTTAGTTCCGGACTCGCCCGGCGCCGAGCAGGTCAGCCCAGTAGATCGACGAGATGGAAACGGTCAGACCGGTAGACGGCGCGTCGATCATCTCCCCACCGCCGATGTAGATGCCGACGTGGTACACGTTGCTCGGGGTGCCGAAGAAGATCAGGTCGCCGGGCAGCACCTCTCCTAGCGGAATGCGTGCGGTCAGGTTGTACTGGGCCTGGGCCAGATGCGGGAAGTACACCCCGGCGGTCGCCCAGGCCATCATCGTCAGGCCCGGAGCAGTCGAAGGAGCTGGGACCGGCGCCGCCCCACTGGTACGGCTTGCCCAGCTGGGCGTAGGCGTAGTGCAAGGCGGTGGCCCAGCCCGGGGCGGGGCATTGCCAACAGGGGCGGGCGGCGGGGGGGCTGGGGCGGTGGTGCGGAGGTGAGGTCGGCGGCGGGCTGGTTCGACGTGAGGCGGTGCGGGCGCTAGGGTGGCCGGGACGCGGTGCGCCGGCTCGGCGTGGACGGCGGGGAGGTGCGGCGCAGGTGCCGGCGCGGGTGGGGGCGAGAGAGGTGGCGGCCGTCGGTCGGGGTCTGTTCGTGGCGCGGGCGCGGATGTGGCGTGGGCAGCTGGCGCTCGGGCCGGGACGCGATGCGGACCGAGCCGGTGACCGACGCCGGCGGCCGCGGCCAGCGAGGACGTCCATCGACGTAGGCGGGCTGACCCGCGGGCGGCCATCGCAGGCGGCGGTGCCTGATCCTGGGCGGCCAGGCTGGCCTCGCACCGCGGCCGGCTGCAGCCTGCTGCTGGGCAGCCTCCACCTCGAGCGACGAGGACCGCCAGCTGGCCCTGGACCTGCGCCAGCGCCGCCTGGCGGGCCGACAGGGCTGCGGCCGCGGCGGCTCCGGTCGTTCCGCAGCTCGACGACGGTTCTGGCAGCCTGAGCGCTGGCCTGGGCCACCTGCTTCGACTGGTGGGTCTGGACGGCGAGCACGGCCCGGTAGGCGGCGACGGCCCGGCGCTGGCCGCCGGCGACGATCTCGGCGTACGACACCGTCACGCTGGGATCGTGGACCCAGCCGGTCGGGGACGTTGGTGATCAAGGTGGCGCCGCCCGCGACATAGGAGATCGACTGCCTGCTCCCGGAGGGCCGTCCTGGCCGCCGCCACCTGGGCCGCTGGTCCGGGCCACGGTCGCTCGCAGGGCGCCGAGATGGGTCGTCAACTGCTGGCTGCGGATCTGGGCGGCGTCGAGGGTCTCGGCGATGCTGGTCCAGGTTGCGGCCGTCTGCCTCGATCTCGCCGGCCAGCTCCTGGGCCTGGATCTGCAGGGCGTTCCGTGGGCTCGGTGGAGCCGCCGGCCCCGGCGCTCCGGCTGCAGCGTCGCGGCAGCCGCGGCCGAGGTCCCCAGCGTCAGCGCCGCGCTCAGAGCGCTGGCGACCAGTCAGTCGGCTAGCACGCCCTCACCGTGCAATTCACTCTACTCACATGGGCCACATCGCGCAACAGGGGCAACAGGAGAGGTTCAACCGGGCCACCATCGGTGCTGTACCGTCCCCACATGAGCGAGACGCGAGTACCGCATCGAGCGACGACTCCATGGGCGAGGTTCGTGTTCCCAAAGCAGCCAAATGGCAGGCCCAGACGCAGCGGGCCGTCGAGAACTTCCCGATCTCGGGCACCACCGTCGAGCGGTCGTTGATCTCGGCGTCTGGCCGCCATCAAGGGGGCGGCGGCGCTGGAGAACGCTCGCCTCAAGGTCGATCGACAAGAAGGTGGCAGCCGCCATCTACCAGGCCGGTCAAGAGGTGGCCGCCGGCCACTGGGACCAGGAATTTCCCCTCGATGTCTTCCAGACCGGCTCGGGCACCTCCACCAACATGAACATGAACGAGGTCCTGGCCACCCTCGCCAGCGAGCGCCTGGGCACCGGGTGCACCCCAACGACGACGTCAACGCCTCGCAATCCTCCAACGACGTGTTCCCCTCGGCCATGCACCTGGCCGCCGCCACCGAGATCCAGGACCGGCTCATCCCGGCCCTCGAGCACCTGGCGCGGGCGCTGCGCAGGAAGGCCCGGGCCTTCAAGAGCGTCGTCAAGTCGGGGCGCACCCATTTGATGGACGCCACGCCGGTCACGCTGGGTCAGGAGTTCGGTGGCTACGCCACGGCGGTCGAGCTCGGCATCGAACGATTGCAGGCGGCCCTGCCCCGGGTCGCCGAGCTGCCCCTCGGGCGGGACGGCGGTCGGCACCGGCATCAACGCGCCGCGGGGATTCGCCCGGGGTGTGATCCGGCGCCTGGCCGAGGAACGGAACCTGCCGCTTGCGCGAAGCCCGTGACCACTTCGAGGCGCAGGGAGCGCGCGACGCCCTGGTGGAGGCGTCGGGGGTCCTGCGGACGATCGCGGTGTCGTTGTACAAGTGCGCGACCGACCTGCGCTGGATGGGGAGCGGCCCCCGGACCGGACTGGCCGAGATCCGCATCCCGGACCTGCAGCCCGGCTCGTCGATCATGCCCGGCAAGGTCAACCCGGTCATGGCCGAGGCCGTCTCGCAAGTCGTGGCCCAGGTCGTCGGCAACGACGCGGCCATCGCCTTCGCCGGGGCCGCCGGCAACTTCGAGCTCAACGTCATGCTTCCGGTGATGGCCCGCAACCTGCTGGAGTCCATCCGGTTGCTGACCGCGGTATCCGGGCTGTTCGCCGACAAGTGCGTCGCCGGCATCGAGGCTGACGAGGAGCGCTGCCGCAGCGTACGCGCTCTCGTCGCCGTCGATCGCCACGGCCCTCAACCCCTACATCGGCTACGAGGAGGCCGCCAAGGTCATCAAGGCCTCCAGGCGGAGGGCAAAGACCTGCGGACAGTGGTGCTGGAGCGGGGACTGCTGTCCGAGGAAGAGGTCGACCGGGCCCTGGACGTGGAGGCGATGACGCGGGGCGGCATCGTCGGCTGAGCGTGACGCCGCCATGTCACAACTGGAGCGTCCCGAGTTGCCGCGGTCGTGACCCTGTGGCGACATAGTGCACACGTCATAACAACGGGCGCCGGAGCGGCCGGACCAGTTGTTACGAAATGGCGGTCGATGCGCTTGGCGGGTCGTCTCGGGTGGGCGGGACGGGATCACTCCGCCGTCCAGGAAACGCCCTACTGCGTGGGCGGGCGCGGACCGGGGCCGCCAAGCTGGCGCTGCAGGGCGGCGAGCCGGTCGTCCCAGCGCTTTCCGACGTCGGCCAGCCACGCCGACGCCCCGCCGAGCTGGCCGGCGACGACGCCGTAGCGGACCTCGCGGCCGTGCGGTGCGCGTCAAGCAGACCGGCGGCCGTCAGCGCGCCGAGGTGTTTGACGACCGCCTGCCGGGTCACCGGGTAGCTCGCCGCCAGTTCCGTGGCGGTCAGCGGGCCTTCGGCGGAGAGCTGGTCGAGCAGGCGTCGCCGGGTGGGGTCCGCGAGGGCGGAGAACACGGCGTCCACGTCTGGCCCCAGGAGTCCGCCACCGTGCCCTGAGGCGCTACGAACCGGGCGGAGTGCGCACGCCGGGTCGCGACCAGGCCGGCCCAGGCGCCCAGCCAGGCGCCCGTCCCAGGCCGTCCATGTCATGCGCCGTTTCCGCAGGCGGCCTGGCGGGGCGCGGCCGCCTGGCCGACGCCGGCGCCGGCCGCCGGCGAGCTGCCGCTCCTGGATCGTGAGCCGGGTGCCGTCGTCCAGTGGTTCCAGCAGGTAGCTGACCTCGGACACCCGGTCATCCTGGGATTCGGCCGGCGCCGGTAGGGCCCTGCTTCGGAGCCGCCGGCCACCACACGAAGCGCAAGTGCCGGCCAGGACGGACGGTCTCGATCCGTCCCCGGCGGGCCGCGCCGTCGTCGCCCCGGAACGTCGCCGCCCCGCCTTCGTGCAGGTCCCATTCCACCTGCGCCCCCCGAACCAGCCGGCGACCTGGTCGGGGTCGGTCAAGCGCTTCCCACAGCCGCTCCGGGGTGACGGGCACGACGACTTGGCGCCGGATCATCTGCGAACCTCCTGACATAGTGCAACAACAGAGTTGCACATTTTCGACCACTGGGCGTCTAATCTGCAACTGGACAGTTGCACATCAGCGACCATCTAGCAGCCAAGGAGGCCGGCGCCGTGAGCTATCTCGTCCCTACCGTCATCGAGCAGTCACCGCGAGGGGAACGGGCCTACGACATCTACTCCCGCCTTCTCAAAGACCGCATCGTCGTCCTCGGCACCGAGATCAATGACGCCAGCGCCACCCTCCTCACCGCCCAGCTGCTGCACCTCGAAGCCGAGGACCCGGATCGGGACATCTGCCTGTACATCAACAGCCCGGGCGGATCGGTGACCGCCACCCTGGGCATCTACGACACCATGCAGCTCATCGGGCCCGACGTCTCCACCGTCTGTCTCGGCATGGCCGCCTCGGGCGCGGCGGTGTTGCTCGCCGGAGGGGCCCCGGGCAAGCGGCTGGCCCTGCCGAACTCCCGGGTGCTGATCCACCAGCCGCACGGCGGCGCCCAGGGCCAGTCGATCGACATCGAGAATCAGGCCCGCGAAATCGCCTTCCTCCGGGGACGCATGGAGGAGATCCTGGCGTTCCACACCGGACAACCCCGCGAGCGGGTCGCCGCGGACACCGATCGGGACTACATCCTGGGCGCGGAGGACGCCGTCGAATACGGCCTCGTGGACGCGGTCCTCCAGCCTCGCCGGCTGAAGGTCGTGCCCTCGCTGGCCGGTAGCCCCGCTGGGTCCCTCGCCCCCGGCGTCGGCGCTGGGGTCGGCGCTGGGGTCGATGGCGGGCTCGGCGCCGGCGCGCCCGACGCCCGCAAGCGCCCTCCGTCCGGCGGCGGGGGCGCCACGGGATCCACCGCCCGCCCCGTTCCCTCCCCTCGCTGATGCGGGTGGCCTGGACGCGCCAGCCCCCTCTGTCGTTGGGCAGGTCCAGGGCCGGTCCAGGACAGGTCCGGCCGGCTCATTGGCAGTCCACGCGGGTCGCGGCCGCTTCGTGGGACATTCGTGCGCCTCTGGGACACAGGCGACAACGGCTGTCGTGCCTGTGCCACAACTCGCCGGATGTCCCGCAACGAGGTGGGTGGAGCGGCCCGGCGGGCCCGCGCTCGCCGACGGGCAGCGCACACCCGACCGGCCCTAACCTTCCGCCCTCACCGGCCCCCGCTCGTCCCCGAGCGTCTGGCCCCTCCTGACTGGGGCCTCAGTAAGGGCTCGAGAAACGCTACGGTCGCCCCCTGTGAGCACCGGCTACCGCATCCTGGTGATGCTGCATCTCATCTGCGTGATCGGCGGCTTCGGCGCCGTGGCCTACAACGGCCTCTACGCCAGCCTGGCCCAGCGCCGGCCCGGGGCGGCTGGCTCGAGCGCCGTGCTGGAAGTCAACACCCTGGTTTCGGGCTTGGCCGAGTTGCTCATCTACGCGGCGTTGGTCTTCGGAGTGGGCGCGGTCACCGCCAGCAACTCGCAGGTGAAGTTCAGCCAGGGATGGGTCTCCGCCGCCTTCGCCCTGTACCTCGTGGATATCGGGATCCTGCACGGCTGGATCCGGCGTTTTCAACGGCAGTACACGCGTTGGTCCGGGCCAGGTCGAGGAGACCGGCGGTGAGGGCGGGTACCCGGCCTCCGCAGCTGACCGCGCTCGCCGCCCTCGAGAAACGGGTGGCGTTGGGCTGGGGCGTCTTTAACCTGTGGTCGTGGCCGCGGCGGTCTACCTCATGGTCTTCAAACCGGGGAGCTGATGCACCCGATCGAGCACTTGCGTCATGTGGCCCGGGCGACCGGGGCCGATCCGGCTCTGGTGGCCACGGAGGCGGCCGCCGCCTTGGCCCACATGGCCGAGATCGAGCCGGCCGGGCTGGTGCCGGCCTGCCGTCGGTTGGTCGAGCGGCATCTGACTTCCGGCCCGGTCTGGTGGCTGTCGGCTCGCATTCTGGCCGCCGACGACCAGCGCCGCGCCGCCCGGGAAGTCGGCGCGGGAGCTGGTTCGGGACTCCACGGCCCACCAGCTCGCGGCTGCGCTGCCGGACGGCGCGTCTGTCCTGATCGTGGGCTGGCCGGACCTCGCAGGCGATGCGTTGCGCATTCGTGGCGACATCGAGGCGTTGGTTGTTGATGCCGGCGGGGAAGGGGCGGTGCTGGCCCGACGGCTGCACGATAGCGGCGGGGAGTCGTCGGTGGTGCCCGAGTCGGGCGGCGGGCGCGGCGGCCGCCGTCGCCGACTTGATCGCTGCTCGAAGCTCACGCAGGCGGTCCCTCCGGGGTCCTCGACCACGCCGGGGTCGCTGGGCGCGGCTGCGGTGGGCGCCCAGCTGGGCGTGCCCGTGTGGGCCGTGACGGGCGTCGGCCGGGTCCTCCCGGAGCGGTTTGGGATGCGCTGGTGACCCGCTTCGACGAGACGGCGGGCGAACCCTGGTCCCGGCCCGCCGAACTCGTCCCGGCGTCCTTCCTCTCCGGTGTGGTCGGTCCCGGATGGCATGACGTTGCGGTCGATGACGGCCTGGCCGCGGCCACCTGTCCCGACCGCCCCCGAGCTGCTGCGTCTCACCGGCTGGTCCGGGCCGCAGCACTGCCGGAGGCTGACCACCATCCGATCGCGTCGTCACCGGAGCGGTGCCGACGGGACCGCGTCTAGCGGCCTCAGAAAGCACCCGCCGTAGCATCCGGCCATGTCAGAACGCTCCCGCCACCTGCCCCGGCGCTCCTGCCACGCCGTCCCGGGTCCAACGAGAAGTTCCTTGCCAAGGCCCCGAGCCTGGGCGCGGACATGTTCTTTCTCGATCTCGAAGACGCCGTCGCCCCGCTGGAAAAAGAGGCGGCCCGGTGCGAAGGTGGTAGCCGCGGTCGCCGACCAGGACTGGAGGACGCCGTGCTGTGCGTCCGGGTCAACGCCTGGGACACCAGATGGACCTACGGGGACGTGATCGAAGTCGTGGGCCAGGCCGGCCCCCGGCTGGATGAGATCATGCTGCCCAAGGTGCAGAGCGCCGCCGAGGTCGTGGCCATGGACCTGCTCCTCACCCAGGTGGAGATCAACACCGGGCCTCCCGCCCGGCCACGTCGGGATCGAGGCCCAGATCGAGACGGCTCGGGGCCTGATCAACGTGGAGGACGATCTGCGCCGCCTCGCCCCGCCTGGAGACCGTGATCCTCGGGCCTGTCGACCTTTCGGCGTCGATGGGCATGCCCTCTTTCGCCGGCGGGCTGCTCATCCCTGAATATCCCGGGGACTATTTCCACTACGTGTTCATGAAGATCCTGATGGCCGGCCGGGCCAATGGTCTGCAGGTGATCGATGGCCCGTATGTCAAGATCCGCGACCTCGAGGGCTTCCGCGCACTACGCCGCTCGAACGCAGATCCTCGGGTTCGACGGGAAGTGGAGCCTGCACCCTGACCAGGTGGCGATCCTGAACGAGGTGTTCTCGCCCACCCAGGAGCAGTTCGACCGGGCCCTGGGCGATCCTCGATGCCTACCGGCAGGCGACCGAAGGCGAACGCAAGGGCGCGGTGATGTTCGGGGACGAGATGATCGATGAGGCGTCCCGCAAGGTGGCGGTCACGCTCGTCGCCCGGGGCGAGCGGGCCGGCCTGGCCCGCTCGTGAGCGCGCCGTCTGACTATGCCGCTGACTTCGATCAATCGCCTGGCCACGACCTTGAGGGCCAGCGTCTCGTCGGCGCCCTCGAAGATCGACAGGACCCGGGCGTCGACGAACAGCCGGCTGACGGGAAACTCCTCGGCATAGCCCATCCCGCCGTGGATCTGCATCGCCTCCCGGGTGACCCACTCGGCGGCCCGGCACACGTAGGCCTTGATCATGGACGCTTCCAGGGCGCCTTCGCCCTTTGCCATGAGTTTGGCGACGGTGTACATGTACTGGCGGGAGGCCTGGATTATGGCTGCCATCCGGGTCAGCTTGACTTGGGTCAACTGGTAGTCACCGATGGGCCGGCCGAACACCGCGCCGCTCCGCCGGCGTAGGACCGGGCCGCCTCGTAAGCGGCCTGCATGACGCCTACGGCGCGGGCCGCGGTTTGGAGGCGTCCGTTTTCGAAACCCTCCATCTGGAGATAGAAGCCGCGGCCCTGACCCGGCCTCTTCGCCGATGAGATGATCCGCCGGCACGTGCCAGTCGTCGAACGACAACTCGTAGGAGTGCATGCCCCGGTAGCCGATGGTGTCGATAGGGCGGCCTTCAAGGCGCCCCCCACCCGGTTGGGTCAGAACGAAGCCCCTGCCGTCGGCCCGGGCCTTGGGCACGACGAAGATCGACAGCCCGCGATGCCCGAGGACCGCGATCGGGATCGGTTCGGGCGAGCAGCATCAACACGTCGGCCCGGGCCGCGAAGGTGGACCACGTCTTGGTGCCGTTAATAGACCAGTGCGCCGGCAGACGTCGGTGTGGCGGTGACGGCAATACCGGCGACGTCAGACCCGAAGTCCGGCTCCGTCACGGCCACGGCCACCATGATCTCCCCGGATGCCAACCTGCGGAAGCCAGTGACGTTTCTGGGTTTCGGTCCCACCCCGTAGCAAGGCGCGGGCCAGGATCTCGGGCCGGGTGATCAGCGATCCGCCTGCCCCCAACGATGCTCGGGAGAGTTCTTCGGTCGCCACCACCATCCCGAGGTAGTCGTGTTCGCCGCCGGTGGCGAAGCCCCCGTACATCTCAGGGATCGACAGGCCGAAGGCACCCAACTCGCCGAGCCCGCTGATGATCCCCTCGGGGATATCTGCAGTTGTGGCGGTGAATGCGTTCGGCCGCCGGGGTGATCTTTTCCGCCGCGAACCGCTGGAAGGTATCGGCCACCATCTCGAAGTCCGGATCCAGGTGCCTGGGCCCGGTCTGGCCTGCCAGGCCGGCCAGCCAGGCGGGATCGCGATGGGCGGCTCACGAAACCGACCGACGGTGCCAGCGCACCGGCTTCGATACCCCATTGCGCCTCGCGCCCGAGCAGGCGACTGGCGAGCTCCCATACTGCGTCGGCCGCGAAGGCCGCAGCCAGGTTGGCCTCTATCGGCCCCCGCGCTCCGTAGACCAGAGCGGTCTGGGCTGCTCCGATGGCGGCGGCGCTGTGGGCGAGGTCGTAGGCGACCACCTGCTGGGCGTCCACGACGTCCGGGCCGAGTCGGCTCAGGCGACGGGCCGCCCCGTCGATTATTGATCGGGCCCGATCGACAGCCGCGCCGGCGCCAATTAAATCTGGCGGATGAGGTAACTCCGGCGGATAAGGGTCGCCTTCAGGCACGTCTGGAGGCTACTTTGGTCCGGCCGCCACGGGTCCTGTTGGGTCGGCGTCGGACGGCAACCGGCGGGCCACCACGGTCACCAGCGGGGGCAGAAGCACCGGTTCGTCCCCGGGGGACACGTCGGTCATCGCCTCCAAGTACTCGGCGACGGGGCCGGGCCCGGCCCAGGCGGGCGCCTCGGCCCAGGCGTCGACCAACTGGAGGCCCGCGTCCACGGCGATCGCGGGCAGCAAGGCGCCCACATCAGGATGGCGGGCCTCCGGCATGGAGAGCGGTATCCCGCCGATACGCCCGGCGCTGCTGACAGGTTCCTGGGCAACGACCCAGCCGCCCGGTCGCACCGCGGCTCGCATGCGGCGCAGGACGGCCACAGGGGAGTGAACATGCAGAAGCACGAACCGGCAGAACGCCAAATCGAGCGGCTCCGGCAACATCAGCTCCTCACCAGACTGAGTGAGGGCGACGACCTGGGCCTGGGCGGCCGTCGCCGCCGCGGCCGCCACCTCATCTCGCCGGGCCGGATCCGAGTCAACCGCGTACACCCGGCCGTCCCGTCCCACTACTCGAGCGAGCGCCACCGTGACATCGCCGCCGCCGGCGCCGACGTCGGCGCACTTCCAGCCTTCGCGCAAGCCCAGCCGGTCCAGGGCGGTCACAAGCGGTCGTCGGTACACATCGTTGCGGAGCTCGAGTTCGATCACGCTGGCGACGATACGAGCACTCACTAGCGTTGGACGGCGATGACGACTTACGAACGCCCCTTCGGGCGCTATTTCGAAGATTTCGTCCCGGGAGACGTCTACCGGCATTGGCCCGGTAAGACGATCACCGAGTACGACGACCACCTTTTCTGCATGATCACCATGAACCACCACCCGCTGCACACCAACGCCTGGTTTGCGGAGCATGAGACCGTCCATGGCCGCAATGTCGTCGTCGGCAACTTGGTGTACAGCGTGGTTCTCGGCATGAGCGTTCCGGACGTGAGCGGATCGTGCATCGCTAACCTCGAAGTCGAGGAGCTCACGCACAAACGTCCGACCTTCCACGGTGACACGATCTACGCCGAGACCCGGGTCCTCGGCAAGCGGGAGTCGAAGACCAAGCCCGACCGCGGCGTGGTCACCGTGGAGACGAAAGGTATCAATCAGCGGGCGGAGGAGGTTTGCTACTTCCGCCGGCACGTCTTGGTCTGGAAGCGCGACGGCGCCCCGGCCCGGCAGCGCCCATACTCCGAAGACATCTGGAGTTGACCATCCAATCGGCGGTGCTGCTATGGGCGGAGCGGGCTGGACGCGACCTGCCGTGGCGCCGAACCCGAGATCCCTGGGCCGTGCTCGTCAGCGAGGTGATGTTGGCCCAGACTCAGGCGGCCCGGGTGATTCCCAGATGGGAGGAGTTCATGGCCATGTGGCCCACGGCCCGCTCCTGCGCTGGTGCGCCCGTCGCGGCCATAATCGCAGCCTGGTCGGGACTCGGCTACAACCGGCGGGCGGTGCAGCTGCACCGGGCCGCCAGCGTGATCAGCGACCAACACGGCGGTGCCGTCCCGGCCGACCTGGATGCCCTCACGGCTCTCCCCGGGGTCGGTCAGTACACGGCGCGCGCCGTACTGGCGTTCGCCTACGACCGGCCGGTGGGCGTGGTCGACACCAACGCGGCTCGTGTCCTGGCCCGGGCCGTGGCCGGCCGTCCCCTGTCTCGTACCGAGGCTCAAAGCCAGGCCGACCGCTTGGTCCCGCCTGGACGGGCTTGGGCCTGGAACCAGGCCGTCCTCGACCTGGGCGCCACGGTATGCACCGCCCGACGGCCGGCGTGCGGAGCTTGCCCCCTCGGCGGCGCCGCTCCGGGCCCGCCGATTTGCCGCTGGGCCCGGTCGGCCCCCGCGCCGGATCCGGCCGTCGGTTCGGCTGGCACCTCCCGGCCGCAGTCGCGCTTTGAGGGATCCAACCGGCAGGGGCGGGGCCGCCTGCTGGCTGCCCTGGCGACGGTGCGAGCTTCGGGCTCGAACGCGGATCCCCGCCGCCGGGGTGCCTGCGGCGGCCGGCTGGCCCGACGAGCCCGAACGGGCTCTCGGCGGCGGCGCGCAGCCTCGTCGCGGACGGCCTGGCCGACATGGAGCCGGACGGCGCGTTGACCCTCCCCGGCAGCCGCCCGACCCGGACCTAGTGGCATCGGTCACACCGATGGTTGCGGCCAATTCCGCGTAGGTAGGCTCAGGGGCACCCGAGCCTGGGGGTGACTGCGTGGACGTGACATTTTACGGAGTGCGGGGATCCTGCCCTTGTCCCTCGGACGCCAACCGGCGTTATGGCGGGAATACCGCATGCGTGGCTGTCACGGTTCCCGGTGCGCACCCCATCATTTTTGATCTCGGTACCGGTCTGCGGCCGTTCGGCGAGACCCAGCCGCTCGATGGCACTTTCCAGGGCACCGCCTTGCTGACGCACATCCACTGGGACCATGTGCAGGGTCTACCGTTTTTCCCGCCCGCCGATCGACCCGGCGCCCACTTCGATGTCTTTGGCCCGGAGCAGCAACAGGGCACCCTGGGTGAGGTCATGGACGGTTTCATCCGCCCCCCCTACTTCCCGGTCACGTGCTCGGATTTGCGGGGCGACATTGTCTTCCACGACGTCCTCAAAGACGAGGTCAGTGTGGGAGGAGCCAAGATCCTCATCCGACCGGTTCCGCATTGCGGGCCGACCGTCGGGTTCCGGGTCGAATGGGCGGGTGTGACAGTCACCTATATCAGCGACCATCAAGCTCCCCTCGATCTCGATTCCGTGGCGGACACCGTGCTGGAGCTGGCAGAGGGTGCTGATGTACTGATCCACGACGCTCAGTACACGGCGGCTGAATTTGCCGAGAAGGCCCATTGGGGTCATTGCACCATCGATTACGCCGTGAACGTCGGGCGCCAGGCCCATGCCAAGCGGGTCGTCCTGTTTCACCATGATCCCTCGCACGGTGATGACGACCTGGATCGGCTGGTGGTTGAGGCCCACGCTCAGGCCGGGGTCAACGCGCCCGAGATACTGGCTGCCTTCGAGGGCTTGCGACTGACGCTGTAGACGTGGCGGCTGGGACTTCCGCACCCGTAGGCAAAACCCGAAAAATCCCGCATAGCGGGCGACAACGAACTCTGGGAAGGCCGGGCCCAGACGACGATCGAGGTACCTAGCGTGTAGCGGTGGGAGGGCGGAGTTCGCCCCGCTCCCAGGATGCGCCGGAGGAAACCGTATGGACGCCCTGACCTTGTCGCAGTCGCAGGTGCTCGGCGCCGGGGACGTCACGGAATCCCGGGAACGAGCGCGTCAGCGCCGCTTGCGCCGCCTGGTGCTGCTCTTGGTCATTATCGCCGTGCCACTTGGGGTCCGCGCCCTGGTGGGCGGTGTGCGCTACGCCCGCGGCGATCTCCGGGGGGCGGCCACCGCCTTTCGGTGGCCGTGGCCCCACTTGCCGGCCGGTGCGGGCACCTACGTGCCGTCGGTGATTCTCATACTTGTGCTGGGATCGGTCCTGGCGGTCCCGTTGCTGGCGGCCGGGCGGTCGCCGCACGTGCTCTACCGGCCCGAAGAGATCGACGTCCGGCTGCGTGACGTCGTCGGCGCCGGGGTGGTGGTGGATGAGGTCGTCAAGACCCTCAATCTGTTTCTTGCCCACCGCACCTTCAAGGAGCGGATGGGGGGTACCCCACGCCGGGCGGTTCTTTTTGAAGGTCCGCCTGGGACGGGCAAGACGTACATGGCCAAGGCGATGGCCGCGGAAGCGGGAGTCCCGTTTCTTTTTGTGTCTTCGTCGGCGTTTCAGTCGATGTATTACGGCCAAACCAACCGGAAGATCCGTTCCTACTTCAAGGCGTTGCGGGCCCATGCTCGCCAGGAAGGCGGGGCGATCGGCTTCATCGAGGAGATCGATGCCATCGGCGCCGCCCGCTCGGGCTTCGGGAGCGGGACCGGTCGAGAAGGGATCGCCGGCGTCGTCAACGAACTGCTTGTCCAGCTTCAGTCGTTCGACCAGCCGCCGCCCGGCGTGCGGCTAAAAGGCGCCGTTGTCGACGGCCTGAATCGCTGGCTTCCCGCCGGGAGGCGGCTGTGCAAGCCCGTATCCCCTCATGCCAACATTCTCGTCATCGGGGCCACCAACCGGGCCGGCGATCTGGATCCGGCCTTGCTGCGGCCCGGCCGGTTCGATCGTACGATCACCGTCGATCTGCCAAGCCGCGCCGGGCGCCGCGAGATCATCGACTACTACCTGGCCCGCAAGGCGCACGCCGCCGAGCTCAACGACACGGCGCGCCGCGACCTCCTGGCTGCTTCGACTTTCGGCTATTCGCCAGTGATGATCGAGCATCTGCTCGACGAAGCCCTGGTCTGGGCGCTCCGCCGGGGGGCCGTCCGGCTCAACTGGGCGGATATCCAGAAGGCCAAGATGACGGAGGAGCTGGGCCTGGCGCAGCCGGTCGGCTACGCCGAGCGGGAACGACACATGATCGCCACGCACGAGTCCGGCCACGCCGCCGTGGCGTGGCTGGTTGCGCCCGAACGCACGCTGGAAGTGCTCTCGATTGTCAAACGCCGTTCGGCCCTGGGATTGCTCGCCCACTCAGAGCCCGAGGAGCGCTGGACCCGCACGCGCCGGGAGATCCAGGCTCTGATGCGTATCGCGATGGGCGGAATGGTTGCCGAGGAGCTGTTCTTCGGTGATACCAGCAGCGGGGTGGCCGGCGACCTGCAGGCGGCTACCGATGCGGCCATCCAGATGGTCGGCAGTTTCGGAATGGGCCGTTCGCTCATTTCGCTGGAATCGGTTCGGGCTGCGGGCGGACCCAATCTGGCCGCCACCGTACTCTCCGATGATGCCTGCCGGACCGAAGTGAATGCGCTTCTCGATGCCGCCCGCGACGAGGTGCGCGCCCTGCTGTCGGGCCGGCCCCATCTGGTCGAGGCGTTGCGGGATGCGCTGCTCGCCAGGGACGAGCTGATCGGTGCGGAGATCGTGGCGGCGCTCGAAGCAGCCGAAGCCCGGGCGACCGGTTCGGCCGGCCCGGACGGCTCGTCCGGCGCCGGCCCGGCTGCCGGCCAGGCCGCCCAGGTGGTCGATCTGCGCGACAACGAAATTCAGGACGAGTCGGCGTCGCTGCTGCCGGCCGACCCGCCGGCCGCGACTTGACCGGCCGACTCGCCGGCCGCGACCTGACCGAGCCCCACCTCCGTCAGGATGAATGCCTGGACCCGAGCCTCATCTCGCCAGGCGTCATAGCGGCCGGTCGATCCCTGGTGCCCGGACCCGAGTTCGGTCCGCAACAGCACCGGCGGCCGCCCGGGGCCACCCGCCCCAACGGATCGCAACTTGGCCACCCACTTGGCGGGCTCCCAAAAGCCGACCCGGGGGTCGTTGAGTCCTGCCGTCACGTACAGGGCCGGATACGGCGCCGCCGTGACATTGTCGTATGGGGAGTAGCTCAGCATCCGCGTAGTACGCCTCCGGGTCGTGCACCGGGTCGCCCCACTCCTCCCACTCCGTCACTGTCAGCGGAAGTGAGGTGTCGGACATGGTGGTCACCACATCGACGAACGGCACCTCGGCCACGATGGCCTTGAACAGATCGGGGCGCAGGTTGGCAACCGCCCCCATGAGCAGACCTCCGGCGCTGGCACCTCGGGCGACCAGGCGGTCCGGGCCGGTCCATCCCGTAGCGACCAGGTGTTCGGCCGCCGCCATGAAATCGGTGAACGTGTTGATCTTGTGCGCCATTCGGCCCCCCTCGTACCAACTCCGCCCCAGTTCACCGCCGCCCCGAACGTGGGCGATGGCGAAGCTCATACCGCGTTCCAGGAGATTGAGCCGGGCCGGCGAAAAGGAGGGCTCGCTGTTCGACTCGTATGCCCCATACCCGTACAACAAGCACGGCGCCGAGCCGTCGTGAGGCCGTCCGGCCGGGGCCACGATCGAGATGGGGATCCGGGCGCCGTCGCCCGCCGTAGCCCACAACCGCTCGGTCCGGTAACGCCCGGGGTCGTAGCCGCCGAGCACGGGCTGCGACCCACACCGGACGAGCCCGCAGAGAAGCGACGTCCAGCTCGACAGACGAACGGGGAGTGACCAGCGACGTGTAGCCGAAGCGGTAGCTACCGGTTTCCCATTCCGGGTTGGATGCGCCGGTCAGGCTGTACACCGGTTCCGGCTTGCTCGACGACCCGCTGGCGTCCCGTCCGGGTAGAGCATACGGATGCGTTCGAGCCCATCCACTCTGTGACCGTTCGCCGAGGACGGTGTGGCCCGCGAACGCCTCTACCGATTCCAGCATCACGTCAGGCCGGTGCGGCAGCACCGGCTCCAGATCGGCGCCGCCTGGCTGCCGGCCGCTATCTGATAGAGGGCGAAGTTGGTTGCCGGGGTGCGCCGTCGGGGCCCGGGCCGGTTGGTCCGCACCAGCCAACCGACCCCGTCGTCGTCAACGTCGTACTCGACGCCTGCCTGCCGGGGCAGGATCACCTCCGGCTCCCGTGCGCGACGGCTCGGCGGCATCGATCCAGTGCGCCTCGGAGGTCGTCTTGCTGGCGGCATGGATGACGACGAAACGCTCCGAGCGGGTCAGGCCCAGGCCAAGGAAGAACCGCTCGTCGTCCTCCTGGTACACCAGGCATCGGCTCGGCCGGCATCGGCTCCCAGCCTCATGGCGCCAGACCTGCCACGGCCGCATAGCCTTGTCAGGCCGCACGTAGAAGAACGTCCGGTTGTCGGTCGCCCACGCTGAACCGTAATAGACGCCCTCGATGACGTCGTCGAGAGTCCTCGCCACTATCAAGGTTGCGGAACTCGCAGGGTGTGCAGCTCCGAGCCGTCGAGGTCCGTGGCGTAGGCCAAGATGCGCTGATCCGGGACTGATGTCGAAGACGCCGACCGAGAGGTAGGCGCTGGACCCGGCGAGCAGGTTCTCGTCGAGCAGGACCTGCTCGCCGGTCAGCCGCGGCCGGCCAGGTCGCTCCGGGCGTCCGCCACGACCTCCTCGGCCGTCAGACGACCATCGGGGTCGGGGCGGCGGCACAGGATCGGGTACTGCTTGCCCTCGACGGTTCGGGACCAGTACCACCAGTGGCCATGCCGGGTCGGAGGTCCGGCGTCGGTCTCCGCCACCCGGCTCTTGATCTCGTCGAACAGCTGCTGCTGAAGCGGAGCGGGTGGGCGCCAGCACGGCGTCGGCGTACTCGTTCTCGGCCTGGAGATAGTCGAGCACCTCCGGATTGGCACGGTCGGTCAGCCAGTACCAGTCGTCGATGCGCATGTGCTCCGTGGGCCTCCAGGCGATGGGGCCGCCGGGGCGCCCTGGGTGCGGTCGGTGTCGGCCCGGCCACAGCGCCCGGAGTGCGTCCGTGGACACGTCCGGTTGTCCGATTGCGTTCGAGACAGTCTCGGTGCCGTCGGATTCGCCACGCCACGACAATGGCACGTCCTCGGTACGCTCCGGCCGCGTGGCGGCACCGCGTGGTCGACAATGCTCAGCGACCGCCGCCGCGCTGGTCGCCCGGGGGATCAACGTGGTGCTGGTGGCCGACCCCGCCGGCCCGGGCTTAGTCCCGCTCCGGACGGCCCCGGCCGTCTGGCCGGCTGGTCGGGTCGCCCGAGCCGTCGCCGTGGCGGTGCGTGGTGGGGCTGGCTGCGGATCCTGAGCTGTTGGCTGAGCTGTCCGGTGGCTCAGCTGTCGATGGCTGAGCTGCCGAGCTGTTCGGGGGGCCAGCGCGGGCCGGTCGGTCTGCGGGCGGGCCGGCGCAGCAGGCGAACCGCCTACGTACTCTCCGCGCATGCAAATCGCCACGACGCTCAGCTACGCCGGCGGCTTCCGGGAGTCGGCTCGCCAGGTCTCCGAAATGGAGAAAGCCGGCCTGGACCTCGTCTGGGTGGCCGAGGCCTACGGATTCGACGGCCCCAGCCTGATGGGCTACCTCGCCGCCCTGACCGAACGCGTGGGCATCGGCTCGGGCATTCTGCCGATCTACACCCGGACGCCGACGCTCCTGGCCATGACCGCGGCAGGCGTCGACGCCCTGTCGGAAGGCCGGTTCCAGCTGGGCCTGGGGGCCTCGGGGCCGCAGGTGATCGAGGGCTGGCACGGCGTCCCCTACGACGCTCCGCTCGGGCGCACCCGCGAGATCGTCGAGATCTGCCGCAAGGTCTGGGCCCGCGAGGCGCCCCTGATCCACGACGGGCCGCAGTACCACATACCGCTGCCAGCCGGACGAGGGGACCGGTCTGGGCCGGCCTCTCAAGATCATCGGCCACCCGGTGCGGCCCCGGATTCCCATCTGGGTGGCTTCCCTGGGGGAGCGGAACGTCGCCATGACCGCCGAGGTGGCCGAGGGCTGGTTGCCGTTCTTCTTCATCCCGGAGAAGGCGAAGGACGTATGGGGTCGTGCGCTGGCCCGGGGATCAGCCAGGCGGGACCCCGCCCTGGGACCTCTGCAGATCTCGGCGGGCGGTCTGCTGGCCATCGGCGAGGGCGCAGAGGTGATCCGGTTGCGAGAGCTGGCCCGGCCCACCGTCGCCCTCTACGTCGGCGGGCATGGGGGCCAGGGGCCGGAACTTCTACAACGACCTGGCCCGCCGCTACGGCTACGAGAAGGAAGCCGCCGAGATCCAGGAGCTCTACCTGGGGGGAAGCAAGGAGGAAGCAGCCGCCCTGGTCCCCGACGAGTTCCTGGAGCTGACGTCGCTCGTCGGGCCGCGGAGCTGGGTCGCGGAACGCATCGCCGCCATGCGGCGAGGCGGGCGTGACCCATCTGCAGGTCTTGCCGATCCCGACAGGGGATCAGACCCCGGCCAGCCTCATCGCTCAGGTAAAGGAACTGGCCGCATAGCTGCGGACATCCGTGCCAACTGGACCTCGCCGGGTGGCGCGGAATATGCTGCGTCGCATGCGGCCGATCGCCCTCGACGCTCCCGGGGAGTGGCTCTTTGCGCTTCTGATGGCCGCCTCCCCGATCGTCGGCAGCTTCTGGGTTGAGCCGGATACCACCCGGTGGATCGTGTTCGGGGTAGGGGTGGTGATGGTGCTCGCCACTCGTGGCGGCCGGTCTGCGGCCCAAGCGGACCGCCACCTGAGCGGCGCTGCGGGCGGATCCGCGGCCCCGCAGCCTGGCGGCGCAATTGGCGCTGGCCGAGCCCGCCCGCTTCCGGTTTTGCCGGTTGTGATGGTTCGTATCTGTTATCACCGATATGTGGGGTGAACGGCGGTAACGCTGCGGGCGTGCGCATCGGGCTGGTCCTGGGAGCAGGAGGTGTCCGCAGGCGTCGCCTACCACGGGGCGATTCTCGGCGCGCTGGAGAAGAGGCCACGCAGTGGGATCCGCGCACGGCCGACATCATCGTGGGCACGTCCGCAGGCGCCATCACCGGCTCCATGCTGCGGGCCGGAGTCACGGCCGGGGACCTGATGCACATCAGCGAGGACCTGCCCCTCTCACCCGGAAGGCACCCATCTGGCCGGGATCGGACGGCCACACCACCCCCGGCCCAAGTCCCGGCTGATCTGCTGCACGTGCGGCCCGTCGCCGATCTCCTCGGGGTCGTGCACGGACTGGCGCATCCCCGTCACCCACGCACCGGCAGCCCTGTTGGCGGCCATCCTGCCGGCGGGAGGGATCCCGACCGACGCCATCTCCGTGGGCATCGACGCCGTGTTCGCCGGTGGTTGGCCCGCCGAGCCGCTCTGGTTGTGCGCTGTGGCCCTTCGTAGCGGGCAGACGGGTGGTCTTCGGCCGGCCGGGATCGCCCGATGCGGGCGTGGGCCAGGCCGTGGCGGCGTCCTGCGCCGTACCCGGCTACTTCAGACCGGTGACGATCGGGGGCCGGCGCTACGTCGACGGCGGGTCTGCGTTCCGTTCACCAACATGGATCTCGTCGCCGGATCGGGGCTCGATCTGGTCATCGTGAGCGCGCCGATGTCCCAGGCGGCTCGGGTGGCCGGCCGTCCGCGCCGACAGCCTGCTGCGCCAGTCCCTTGCGCGCCCGGCTGCGCAGCGAGGTAGCAGCCCTGCGCCGGGCCGGAGTGCCGGTCGTGACCATCGAGCCGGATCGGCAGGTGGCGCACGCCATGGGCCTCAACCCCATGGACGCCCGGCCCCGGGGAGAGGTTTCCCGTGCGACCCGCCGTCGGGTGGGCGACTGGCTGTCCGGGCCTGGCGACGGCCGGTGGCTGGCCGCCACACTGGGCGCGGCGGCCGCCGAGGCCGATCACGGGGCCGGGCCCGGAGCGCATGTGGTCGTGGCGGCCCCGCCGACCGCAACGGCTCAGCAGGCGGTCGCAGCCAGCAAGCTTCTGCCGTCTGCTTGAGCGTTGTTCGGGCCGGATCCCATCCGGGGACGAACGCCCCCGATCCTCACGCCAGACCCCGGGACACCGTCGGCCACCGTCTGGCCCGCCACCATCCGGCCCGCCACCGTCGGCCCGCCACCGCCTCGCCCGCCACCGTCTGGCCCGCCACCGTCTGGCCCGCCACCGTCTCGCCCGCCACCGTCTGGCCCGCCACCGTCTGGCCCGCCACCGTCTGGCCCGCCACCGTCTGGCCCGCCACCGTCTGGCGGCAGCCCCGCCCTCGCCTCCATCAACTGTCCGGCAACTGTCCGGCCTTCACGCCAGCCTGTATCCACAAGCGCCGCCGACGTCGCGGCTACTCCGGCCGGGTTGTTACTATCTACGTAGGAGAAATCCCCCTTTCTTCGAGACGGCTAGTTACAGAAGGATGACGTCGTATGGCAACCACAGCTCTGGATCTGGACCGTTACAAGCTGGGCTGGAGTGACGTCGAGGACTACTACGTCTACAAGCCCAAGAAGGGCCTGTCCGAGCAGATCATCCGGGAGATGTCCTGGATGAAGGGCGAGCCGGACTGGATGACGAACCGGCGGCTCAAGGCCCTGCGGTACTTCCAGCGGCGCCCCATGCCGGCCTGGGGCGGCGACCTGTCCGGGATCGACTTCAACGACATCTACTACTACATCAAGCCCATCGACAAGCAGGTCAATGCCTGGGACCAGTTGCCCGAGTCGGTCAAGGCCACCTACGACAAGCTGGGCATCCCCGAGGCTGAGCGCAAGTACCTGGCCGGCGTCACCGCCCAGTACGAGTCCGAGGTTGTGTACCACCGCAACCGCGAGGACCTGGAGGCCCAGGGCGTCCTGTTCTGCGACATGGACACCGCCCTGCGCGAGTACCCCGAGCTGGTCAAGCAGTACTTCGGCACGATCATCCCCGCCAATGACAACAAGTTCGCCGCCCTCAACACCGCCGCCTGGTCGGGAGGCAGCTTCATCTACGTTCCTCCCGGGGTGAAGGTTGAGATGCCCTTGCAGGCGTACTTCCGCATCAACGCCGAAAACATGGGACAGTTCGAGCGCACGCTGATCATTGCCGACGAGGGCGCCCAGGTGCACTACATCGAGGGCTGCTCGGCGCCCGTGTACACCACCGACTCATTGCATTCCGCCGTGGTGGAGATCGTGTGCAAGGCGTCGAGCCGGGTGACGTACACCACCATCCAGAACTGGTCCAACAATGTCTACAACCTGGTCACCAAGCGAGCCCGCTGTGACGCCGAGGCGCATATGGAGTGGATCGACGGCAACATCGGTAGCCGCTTGACCATGAAGTATCCGGCTGTCTACCTGATGGGCCCCAAGGCCTCCGGCGAGGTCCTGTCGGTGGCTTACGCTGGCCCCGGCCAGCATCAGGACGCTGGCGCCAAGATGGTTCACGCCGCACCGGAGACCTCCTCGACGATCATCTCCAAGTCCATCTCCAAGGACGCCGGCCGCACCTCCTACCGGGGCCTCGTGCGCTTCGAGGAAGGCGCCCACAAGTCCAAGAGCTTCGTGCGCTGTGACGCTCTGCTCCTCGACGACAGGTCCCGGAGCGACACCTATCCCGTACATCGAGTTCGGGGAGCAGGACGCCCAGGTCGGCCACGAGGCCACGGTGTCCAAGGTCGGGCGACGACCAGCTCTTCTACCTGATGAGCCGGGGGCTGTCCGAGCAGCAGGCGATGAGCATGATCGTCAACGGGTTCATCGAGCCGGTCACCCGGACCCTGCCGATGGAGTACGCCGTGGAGTGGAGCCGGTTGATCGAGCTGCAGATGGAGGGGTCGGTCGGTTGACAGGGGCGGTGGCGCTGGCGGTGGTGTTGGTCATCGCGGTGGCCGGCTCGAGCCTGGCCATGCAGAGTCAGCGCACCGCCCAGTCGTCGAGCGGCCCCCGGCCCGCCCCGTCCACCGCGCCCGGCCGGCCCCCGCCGGCCCCGTGAGCGACGCGGCCCGCGCGCCACACCCCCGGAGACGCCCCTGCCTCCTGATCCGACCGAGACGGAGTCCAAGGGTCCCGGAGTTGCTGCGCTCGGGCGTCGCCGCCGAGGCCAAGGTCATCGCCGTGGTCGACGAACGCACCATCGGGCCGGTAACCCGCAGCCGGCTGACACTCCAGGTCCGGCCGGACGACGGGCCCGCCTTCGAGGTGACCACCCGGGTGGCGTTTCCTACGCCGGCAGCCCGCGAGCCCGGGTCAAGGTGGGCGGGACCGTGCCGGTGCGCTACGACAAGGACGACCGGACCCGCATCGTGGTCGATCTGCCCAGCGATTGAATGGCCGCATGACCAAGCGCCGCCCGTTAGCGCCGGGCCGGCGAGGGAGTCCTCCTGTCGAAGTTCACGGTTGAAGCTGCGGCCGCCGTGAGCGGGCCGGCCTGGCTGCGCACGCAGCGACGCGCTGCCGCGTGCGCGCTTCGCCGCGGGCAGCCTTCCCACGGACGCCCTGGAAGAGTGGCGCTACAGCCGCATCGACGCCCTCGACCTCGACGGCTATCGAGCCGGCCCCGCCCCCCGATCCCGGCGGGGCCCGGCCGGCGATCCCGGACCTCGAGGCGATCCTTGCTGCCCTCGGGTCCGGCCTCACCGTGGTGGAGACCCGGGACGGGCACGTCACCGGAGGTGGCCAGCGGCCGGTGGCGACGTCACCGTCGACCTCGCTCTCCGACCCGGACGCCGACCGACGTCGGACCTGGGCGCCGTCGCCGGAGAACCTGACGCCTTCACCGCCCTCAACCTGGCGTTCGCTCCGGCGCCGGTTCGCATCCGCATCGCCAGGGGCGCCGTTTCGGCGCCGGTGGTGCTGGTGCACCGGGTGCAGACCGACAGGTTGCCGTCTTTCCCCGATTGCTGGTCGACCTGGATGACGGGGCGCCAAGGCTCCCTGCTGGAGGTCGTCGCCGGTCCCGGCGCCGCCCTGGTGGTGCCGGTGACCGAGCTGGTCGTCAGGGCCGCCGCCCGTCTGCGCTATCTGCGACCTGCAGCTGCTCGGCCAGGAGGCCTGGCAATTGGCGGTGCAGGCCAGCCAGGTAGCCAAGGATGCGTCGCTGGTCGCGGCGGCCGTTGCGCTCGGAGGCGACTACGCCCGACTCGCGCCGACTCGGCGCTGGTCGGTCCGGGCGCCGAAGGGCGGCTGCTGGCCGCTGTATTTCGCCGCCGCCCATCAGATGCACGATTTCCGAACCGTGCAGCATCACCAGGCGCCGAAGACCCGGTCCGACCTCGCTCTACAAGGGCGCCGTCGCCAACTCGGCCCGCTCGGTCTATAGCGGATTGATCCGGGTCGAGAAGGGCGCGGCCGGCACCAACGCCATGCAGACCAACCGCAATCTGGTGCTGCACGAGGGCGCCCACGCCGACTCGGTCCCAAACCTCGAGATCGAGGACAATGACGTCCGCTGCAGCCACGCCTCGGCCGTCGGGCCTATCGCCGAGGACCAACACTTCTATCTGGAGAGCCGGGGAGTCCCGCCCGACGCCGCCGATCGGCTGATCGCCCTTGGGTTTCTGGATGAGGTGCTGGAGCAACTCCCGGTGCCCGCGGTCGTCGACACCCTTCGCCGGGTGCTGGCCGCCAAGCTGGACGCCGCCGACTCCGCCGAGAGCCGCCTCCGCGTCGGGCCTCACGACGAGGGGAAGATTGATGCCGGAGCTCGGCTCGCATCGCTGCCGCCAAGGTCGAGCCGGGAACGCCGTGCGCCTCGATGCGGCGCCGGGCGGCGTGTGCCTGGTCCGTATCGGCGATGACTTTTACGCCATCGGGGATCGCTGCAGCCACGCGCGACTATTCGTTGGCCGAGGGCGACATCGACGTCGAGGACTGCTCGATCGAGTGCTGGAAGCACGGCAGCGCCTTCTCGTTGCAGGATGGCTCGCCCCAGTCCTTGCCGGCCACGCAGCCTGTCCCGGTGTACGAGGTGCACCGCGGAGGGTGACGACATCGTGGTGACGGACGGAAACCCTCGTGAGCGCCGCCGACCGTAGCGAGCTGCTTATCGAAGGCCTGCATGCCGAGGTGGCTGGCCGCCAGATCTTGCGGGGCATCGACCTCCGCGTCTGCTCCGGGCAGGTCCACGCCGTGATGGGGCCGAACGGCTCGGGTAAGAGCACCCTCTCGCACGTGCTGATGGGCCGCCCGGGTTACCGGGTGACCGTCCGGCCGCGTCCGGCTCGACGGCGTGGATCTGCTGGAGTTGCCGCCCTGGCAGCGGGCCCAGGCCGGCCTGTTTCTCGGCATGCAATATCCGATCGAGGTGCCCGGGGTGTCGCTGGTCGACGTGCTGGCCGAATCGTTTCGGGCCGGGGGCCGCAATCCGGGGCAGGTGCCGGCGCTCGTCGGAGCTGAGGCAGCCCGGGTGGGCTTCGAGGCCCGCTTCTTGTCCCGTTCGCTCAACGTCGACCTCTCCGGCGGGGAGCGCAAACGCAACGAGACGATCCAGCTCGGCGTGCTGCGCCCGGGCTTCGCCATCCTGGACGAGATCGACTCTGGCCTGGACGTGGATGCGTTACGGGCGGTCGCCCGCCGGGTCGAGGCGGCCACGACCGAGACCGGCCTCGGCGTGCTGGCGATCACCCACTACACGCGCTCTGCTCAGCGAGTTGCGCCCGGACTTCACCCACGTGCTTTCCAGGGGCCGCATCGTCGGCCAGGGTGGCCCGGAGCTGGCCGATGAGCTCGAGCGGCACCGGCTACGCCGGCTGGGCCGAGGACGGAAACCGTGATCACCGGTTCGCTTGGCGACCCGGAGGCCCCCGCTGGGCTTGGCCGCGGCGCCGATCCCTTCGCCGATCCGCTGGCCTAGCGCGAACGGCCGGGCTCAGGCTGGGCAACTGGCCGCCCCAGCGGCCGACGTGGCGGCCACCGCGGCTACCGCCGCGCCTGGCGCCGCCCGGCCGCCGGGTCCCGCCGTGGCGCCCACGCTCGCGACCGCGCCCCGGGTCGGCGCCGTGTTCCGGGGCGTGCGGCCCGCGACTGTCCTGCCCTGAACCGGGCGGCGGGGCTTGATAAGGATAGCCATATAGCTCGCCACCCTTCGCCACGTCCGAGTGGGGCGCCGGACGGGGACGGGCCGCCCGGGCCAGCAGCTCCCGGCGTTGTTCTCTGGCCACCTGTTCTATCATCCAGGGGTGCATCCGGACTCCTTTCGTGCCCTCTACTTCTATCGGAGTCCTGTTGACCCTCATGGTATGGCCAGTTGTCTGCCAACGCAATCCATTTTTCATGATATAGTCATCTAGCTATGCCTATTGCGAACGCCACCACGCCCCAACCTCATCCCGCCGCCCGTGCGGTTGGAAGTGCGGACCTCCATCGTCATCGAGCTGGTGTGGGCGCTCTCGATCAAGCCTGATGAATCGGAAGCCGAGTTTCCCGCTCGGGCCGCCGGTTTTCGTGCTGTGCCGGGCATGGAGGAACGCATTCTCGCCCTCTGGGGCGACGGCGAGGTCTGTTTCACCGAGACGTTCGTCATCGCCGAACGAGGCGGAGTCCTCTTCGAGACCGAACCGTCACCGTCTCTGGGCCGGTCTGGCCGCGGGGGCCGCCGCTCCGCCGCGCTTCGAGCCCCTGGGTTCAGAGACTGCGGAAGATCAACGCCGGTTCCGCGCTCGCCTGGCCCGCTTGCACGACGACCCCGAACACCGACGGCGCTGGCTCGACCTGCTCGGTGACGTGTGGGCCGCGGTGGAGGGCGACTGGCGCGCGGGTGGCCGCGACGTCGCCGACAGCCTGGCGTGGGACATGCGCGCCAAGTTGCCCGAAGTGGGGTTGTACGCCGACATGGCGCCGGTCGTGCAGGGCTGCGACTTTGGTGGCCTGCTGGCCAAGTTGGTGGGCGACGGCGCCCTGGCGGGTCTGCCGGTGATCATCGCCCCCGCCTGGCTGGGCCGAAATGGATTGCTGGTGGCGCTGACCACGTGTCTTCTCTACGGGCCGCCGACCCCCACCCGAGCGACGGGTCTGCGCCAGGAGACCCGGGAACGGGCTCGGCGGCACAAGGCGCTCGGTGATCCGACCCGGTTGTTCATCTTCCAGGCCACGGCTCGGCGGCCCCGAACGGTCGGTGAACTGGCCCGCGAGCTCGAGGTGGCCCAGCCGACCGTGTCGAACCACGTGCGCATCCTCCGCGAAGCGGGTCTCGTGGATCAGGAAAAAGAGGGCGGGCGGCGCCTGGTCGCCGACGTCGCCAGTTTCGAGCGATTCCTTGACGAGTCCCGGCGGGCGGTGACGGGACCGGGTTTTGCTGTTACACCTATTACGTAGGCATTGCGATCCATGTAACATTGTGGGTTGATGGCTACCACCATGGTTCCGGATCGGGAACGCTTGCCTGATGTGCTGCCGACCGAACACCTGTCGGCCGCCGGCCGCCCGTCGCCACGGCTGCGTGAGCACTGGCGCCACGTACCGAGCTGGCGCAACGTCCTCACGGTGCTGGGCGCCTGGATGCAATCTTTCGGCGTGGTGGCCGCCGCCGCCGCCCTCGACCGGTGGTGGGGCTATGTGGTGGCGTTTTTTCTGGTGGGCCGGGGTTTCGCGCTCCTCAATATCCTCGGCCACGAAGCCGCGCACCGTTTGCTGTTCGCCCGGCGCGGCCCCAATGACTTCGTAGGGCGCTGGTTCCTCGCCTATCCGGCCTTCACACCCTTCGACGTCTACCGCCGAGCCCACATGGCCCACCACCGCGATGAGCTGGGACCCGACGAGCCCGACACCCGCCTGTACGCCGGGTATCCGATCACCACGGCATCGATGCGACGCAAGCTGAGCCGCGATGCGGTTGGCATGTCGGGCTGGAAGAACCTTGCCCCGCTGCTCCAGGCCACCACCCGACGGCCGTCGCGGCCCGTGGCGCTGCGCATTCTTGGCGTTCAAGTGGTGATCTGGGCCGCATTTTGGTTGGCGAGCGGCAAATGGTGGCTGTATCCGTTGCTGTGGCTGGCGCCGTGGCTCACCGTGTGGCGCGTGCTCAACCGGCTGCGGGCCATCGCCGAGCACGGCGGTATGAGCGATCAGACGATCGGCGGCAGACGACCCACGTGGTACGCCAGCGGCCGTTGGCCCGTTTCTGGCTGGTGCCCTACCACACCGGCTGGCACCTGGCTCATCACGTCGACAGCGGCATTCCGTGGCGGCGCCTGCCCGCCCTTCACAACGAACTCGTGGACGCCGGCTGGATCACTCCCGATCTGGAGTATCCGAGCTATCTCGCCCTGTGGCGGACGTTGGCGTCCGGCTGAGGATTCGCTCGAGCCGGTGTCCGGCCCGGCTGGAGGCAGGGAAGGCAAGCCGCCCGCTTCGGCCGGGGTCGACCGATCCCCTGGACAGGCGCCGACCGCGTTCTAACTGGAGCCGACCCGCTGCCGGCCCAGGAGTTCTCCTAGTTCTCGCTCGTAGCGGCCGTAGGCGTCCCGGAGCCGGCCGCCTGGCCACCGCGCCGGCAACATGGCGGGCGGGAGGAGCGGGTCCGTCTGCAGATGCCGCACCATGGCGGCGGCCACCACGAAACGCTCGGCCGGGCGATCCGTCTTCGTCCAGGCCTGCAGCAGCGCTTCCGCCCGATCGGCCCAGCCGTGGAGGTCCCAGACTCGGGAGGCGAGTTCTTGGTCGTCGCCGTCAAAGCCGACGCGGCGGGCCTCGAAGCACCACGCGGTGACCTCGAGTCGCGGCGGCCAGGGACGACGCAGATTGGCGGGCCGCGCCCAGACGCCGGCCCGCACTTCACCGAGGCGCAGGCCGGCCAGTTCGGCGTCCAGAGCGGCCCGCTCCGGCTGCCCGGTAGCTGCGGGGTCGGTCAGGGCCAACTCCCAGTGGCCCCGCCAGGGTCGGGTGGCCGGCGTTCGGCTCTCATCCTGGCGGCGCTGGCGATCGATCAGCCGGTCGCTGAGCCGATAGTGGCGCCCGTCAGCCACCACCTCGCCGTCGGCCACCAAACGGGACAGCGCCACGCGCGTCGTGCCCTCGTTGATGCCGAACAGCGCCGCCGTGCGGACCAGGGACCGAACCGGCAGGAGGGGAGGATGGCTGCCGAGCAAAACCGAGAGAATCACCGACCGGGCCGTGAGCGGTCGCAAACCCAGGTCTTCGGCGGGGCGGCACCCTTCCGGCGTCAGTCGCTGGTGGTCTGCGCCGGCCGCCTTCACGATCGCTGGCGGCGGCCGCGATAGTGGCCGATCCGGTAGCCGACCCAACCGGCGAGGACGGCCACGATCACCAGCTCCAAGGCGTGCAGCAGACCGACGACGATGCCGGCCACGAGCCAGGCCGCCACCACCACCACGATCACGCCCAAGAGGGCGAGGACTGCGTAACTCGACAGGGACCGACCCGGTTTCCGGGCCTCAGAGTCGTAGACTGCGTCCGGGCGTGCCCGCTCCGGACGCCTGTTCGGGGACGAGCTGGTTCCTTTTGCGGTCTCATTGGGAACGGACGATCGACCTGTCTGAACCTGCACTTGAGGTTGAGTCCCCAGGGTGCGGCAGATGAGACATTCCGACGGCGCAAAGCCGTGCGGGCAGAGCTGGCTCACGCGGGCCTCCCATCTTTTCGTGCCGGTAAGAAAGCAAGGTACGTCAAGAAGAGGTCATGAAGGCGGCGGTCACCGGATCTGCTGGTGTCGGGGCCGCGATTCGCCTACCGAATGGGTTGTCGCCTCCTGCGAACGGTCAATCCACACGAACCAGTGCCGGTGGATCGCGCTGGCTCTCCTCCCACGAGAGGGCGCAGGCCGTCGAGCAGAAGCGTTGCACGCTTCCATCAGGCCCGAAACGGGTGTCGAGGCCGGTCACTACGGGCAAGACCAGCCCGCACCACGGATCCGTGACCGAGGCGGCACCGGTGCCGACCCGGAGGATGCTGGCCTCGAGGGGCCGGTCGAAGCCGTGGGCAGGGTACAGCGAGGCGTCGACCGCTTCCACCCAGCGGGGCACGTGACTGACCACTTCGCGGGTGGCCAGGACCTTACCGGGGGCGGCCAGGTCGCAGAGGCGGGACGCCACGTTGGTGGCCCGGCCGATGTAGTCATCGCCTTCGAACATGATGACCGGGCCCCGGGCCAGGCCGGCCCGGATCTCGAGCGGCAGCGTGGCGGGAGTGGTGGCGTCGATCTCCAGCACCATGGCGACAACCGCCTGCGTGTCCACCGAACTGAGCATGGCGCCGTCGCCGAGCCATTTGGTCACCCGCACGCCCGCGCCGGGCGGCGATCTCGCGGACCCGGGTCCGAAAGCTGGCGAGCACCACCACGGTGCGCTCGTCGCCGAAGTGCTCTGTGAAGGCGGTGAAACCACAGAGATCGACGAAAGCGAAGCAGCGCTCTACTCGCACCGCTCCATGGTGGGCGCGTAGGCAGGCTGGCACAAGCCGGAGCTGTCAGGGCCGCTCACCGACATGTGCGGTTTGCTCGGCGCCACCAGCGACGGGCTCAGGCTGAGGCGAGCGGTGAGGAGAGGGTGGCTGGGGAAGGCCGCTTCCGGGCTTAGGCCACCCGGCTGGCGAGCACGAACCAGGAGCCCATGGGCACGACATGCACGGGAGCCGGTGTACGGCGCCTCCACGATCATGCCGCCTCCGACGTACATGGCCACGTGCTGGCCGGGATCCGAGGGGAAGACCAGGTCGCCAGGTTCTAGTGTCCGACATGGGGATGTGGGTGGTGTCCGCGTACTGGGCTCCGCTGAAGTGCGGGAGGGAGATCCCAACCTGGGCATACGCCCACATCACCAGGCCGGAGCAGTCGAAACCTCCCTGGGGACCCGGCGGCCCGGCTGCACCCCACACATAGGGGTGCCCACGGCGCTCTCGGCGGCTGCCACCGCTCCGCCTGCGCCGCTACCCACCGGCGGTGCGGACACCGCCACTGGGGCCGGAGCGCTAGCGGCTGGTTGCGCGACGAGCGCGGCGGGAGCCGAGGTGGTGGCGGGCCCCGTCGTCGCCGGGCGCTGAGCTGCCCTGGTCGCCTGTCGTCGCATTGACCGACACGGTGTGGGCCGCAGTCTGCTGTGCAGCCGCTTGGTTGGCGGCGGCCTGGCGCGCCGCGGCGGCCTGCCGCCGCCGCCTGTTGTTGGGCTGCGATCCGAGCCCGTTCGGCCGCAGCTGCGGCGGCCGCCGCGGCCGCCTGCTGCTGGGCGACCAGTACGGCGATGCGCCCCGTGTCCTGGTTGAGGGTTGCCTGCAGCTGGCCTTGGGACTGGATCACGGCCTGGCGGTCGCTGGTCGACCTGCTTCACCTCGGCCTGGGCGGCGTTCGTTTGCTGTTGCAGGTTGGTCTTGGCGGACTGCTCCACCACGGCGGCCAGGCGGTACTCGTCGATGGCGTCGCTCTGGTTGGTGGCCAGGCTGTTGACGTACTCGGCTCGCAACAGGCTGTTGGTTGCGTTCGGTGATCGCCGTGCCGCCCGCGGTCAGCGGGTTGCTGCCCCCCTGGACGTAGGCATTGATAGCGTCAGCCTGCAAGGCCGTCCGGGCCCGCTGGGCCCCGGCGCTGGGCGGCGGCCACTTGTTTTGCGGCTTGCGACACCTTTTGTTCCAGCGCCTGCACCGCTAGTTGGTCAGCGTCATACTGCTCGCTGAGGGCGGCCTCCTGGCGGCCGAGGTCTTGAATTCGAGACGCAAGCGCGCCCGCCTGCGCCTTGAGGTCCGAGATCTGATCTGCGGACGCTCGAGGAACGGCGAAGCCCGAGGCCAAAGTGATCGCACAGACCACACCGATGACCGGGCGCGCGTGCCGACGGAAAATCCACGTGCACGTAGTCACAACGGGTGGTTACCTTAGGCCAACCGATTCGCCGTGATCAAGCCTTTGCGGCCCGAGAACGGTCCGGCCGCGCCCTCACGCACGGGGCTGACCAGGTAATTGATCTCCGACCGCCTATGGAAAAACGACCGCCAATCGACAAGGGTTTTTCCCGTTTTGCGACGCGACTGCCTCGGAGGACGCCGATGCCGGTCGGCCCCCTCGACCGTATGCTCGCTGCTAGCTCAGCCGCTCGACGATCATGGCCATGCCCTGGCCGCCACCGACGCACATGGACTCCAGGCCGATGGTCTTGTCCTCGGTCTGCAGACCATTGATAAGAGTCGTCATGATGCGGGCACCCGTCATGCCGAAGGGATGGCCGAGGGCGATAGCGCCGCCGTGCACGTTGAGCTTGTCCGGATCGATGCCCAGGTGCCGGGCCGAGGGACGACCTGGGCGGCGAACGCCTCGTTGATCTCCACCAGATCGATGTCGTCGATCGTCATCCCGCCCGGCCCAGGGCCTGCCGGCAGGCCTCGACCGGCCCCAGGCCCATGATCTCGGGGTCGAGGGCTGTCACCCCGGATGCCACGACCCGCGCCAGCGGCGTTATCCCCAGGTCGCTGGGCCTGGCGGTCGCTCATGACGATGACCGCGGCGGCCCCGTCGTTGAGGGGGCAGCTGTTACCGGCCGTGACCTCGCCGTCGGGCCGGAAGGCGGGCTTCAGCTCGGCCAGCTTCTCGACCGTCGTCCCCGGGCGGGGGCCGTCGTCGGTGCGCACCTCCGTGCCGTCGGCGAGGTCAAGGGGGTGATCTCCCGTTCGAAGAAGCCACTCTCCTGGGAGGCGACGGCGCGCTCGCTGCGATTGGGCCGCGAACAGGTCCATGTCGCTGGCGGCTGACCTTCTCCAGCTCCCGGACGTTCTCGGCGGTCTGCCCCATGGCGATGTAGATGTCCGGGAAGCCCGGGTGCCGGTGTCCACGGCTCCGACTCCGCCGAGGCCCGGGTCGCGCTGCGCTCCTCCGCCTCCCTGAAACGCCGCATTGTGGGTGTTGGGCATGCCGTCAGCCGCCCCCTGCCCGAACCTGCTCACCGCCTCCACCCCGGCCGCGATGAACACGTCGCCCTCTCCGGCCTTGATGGCATGGGCCGCCATGCGGATGGTCTGCAAGGACGACGAGCAGTAGCGGTTGACGGTGGTCCCGGGAACGGAGGGCAGGCCCGCCAGGAAGGCCACGACGCGGGCCATGTTGTAGCCCGCCTCGCCAGCGGGCGGGCATTGCCGAGCAGGAGGTCCTCCACCTGGTCGGGGTCGAGGGCAGGCACCTGGGCCAGGACCGCCTTGACCATCTGGGCGGCCATGTCGTCGGGCCGGAGGGAGACCAGCGATCCCTTGAACGCCCGGCCGATGGGGCTGCGAGTCGCTAGCGACGATGACGGCCTCAGGCATGGTCCTCCTTGGCGGGTTCGTGCCGGGGCGATGGTGGGACCCGGCTGCGACCCAGTTCTACCCGAAGTCCGCGGCGAAGCGGCCGCGCCAGACCCTGGCCCTGGGCGGGCCCGAAGGAAGAGGCCGGCCGCTCGCCTCACGATCTCCCCGTCACCCGTCGTGGATCACCGGTCCCGGCGCCCCTGGCGCCTCGGCAGCCGCGCCGACGGCCGATCCGCTGCCGAGACGTGACTGATCTGAACGTTTCGCCGATCGTCTCTGATCCGGCTCTCGACGGCGGATCACGATCGCATGGCCCACATCGTCCTGGAAGGCTTCGAGCCGGACGAAGGTGAGTTCGTGTCCGCCGGGCCCATCTGTGGTCGAAGGCATGGTAAACGCCACCGCCGTCCGGGCCCTGTGCGGCAAGATCTGGGTGCCGAGCGGGGACCCGACGAAATATCCCCTGTGCCCGACCTGCAAAGAGATCGCCGAGGCCCAGGGCTGGCAGGTGCCGGCGGGCTAGGCGCATCGGCTCTGCGAGGTGGCGCCTCTGGGCAGCAGGGACCTGGCGGGATCAGTCGAGGTCGCGCAGGGGCCGGCTGACCGCCGGCGCGGCCGGGGCAGGGCCGCCTGCGCTCGGATGGCCGCCGTCGACACCCGGCTTGCTCTGTCGGACTGGTTCGGATCCGCGCCAGCGCCCGGCAGGAACCTCAGCCCTCGAGGGGGAAGGGCGCCCCAGCCCCGATCAGCGCCTGCAGCGCCAGGACGCGGCGCCGGCCGGCGCACTCCCAGCGCGGCCACCAGTCGCCCGTCGCCGGCCGTAGGCCGCCACGAACCGATCCTCGGCCGGGTCGCCTTCAATGACGGCCACCTCGTCGCCCGGGCGGCGTCTCTCCGACGAACTGAATCTTCAACGCCGAACTGGTCGGACCAGAAGTAGGGCGTCGGCGCGTACGGGGGGCGTTTTCCCCTTCGAGCAGGGTACGAGCGGCCGCCTCGCCCTGCTCGGCGGCGTTGGTCCAGTGCTCGACCCGGACGGCTGCGGCCGATAGCCGGGATGCCTCCAGCGGGTCACGTCCCCGACCGCCACCACGTCCGGGCCGGGGCTGCCCGTCCACCAGCACCCGCAGTCGGTCATCGCACAGCACCCCGTCGGACAGGTCCACGCCGGATCGATCCAACCAGGCGGTGGTCGGGCGCCACCCCGACTCCGACCACCACCACCTCGGCGGGTATCACGCCCCGTCCGACGAGCCGCACCCCCTCGACCCGGTCCGCCCCGACCAGCCCTCCACGCCGACGCCGAGCCGGACATCCACCTGGTGGCGGCGGTGCAGATCGGCGAGGCACAGCCCCATCCGGGCGCCGACGGCCCGCTCCAGCGGGACGGGCAGCGCCTCGACGACGGTGACGTCGATTCCGAGCGTCCGGGCGCTGGCCGCCACCTCCAGACCGATGAAACCAGCGCCGACCACCACGGCCCGGCTCGCCACCGCCAGCGTCGTCCCGCAGCGCCGATGGCGTCCTCGACCGTGCGGAGATAGTGAACGCCGGGCCCCCGGCTCCGCGTCGAGCAAGGTTCGGGGGTGGGCGCCGGTCGCAATGACGAGCCGTCGAAGGGCACATCGTCGCCTGCCGCGACGTCCACCAGGCGCCGGTCGAGGTCCAGCCCGGTCGCCTCGATCCCCAGCTGCCACTCCGCATCAAGGTCGGCGTCGAGGCGCAAGGCAGGTCCTCGGGACCGGCCTTGCCGGTCAGGATCTGCTTGGAGAGCGGGGGCCGGTCGTAAGGAAGGTGGCGCTCCGCCCCGATGATGGTGAGGGCGCCGTCGTAGCCGCCCCGACGCAGCGACTCGGCGGCCCGCAGGCCGGCCGAGCGAAGCTCCCACCACCACGGCGTGCCGCTGCATGGCCCAGACGATACCGACCAGTTCAGGCCGACCGGCCCACCTGGGCCGGCAGGCCCCGGCGTGTCACCATGGCGGCGTGAGCGCCGGGATCGAGGAGTGGTTCGCGGCCCGAATCCCGCGCACTGGAACGCCACCGGCCTGGATGTCGTCGGCGACCAGGACGAGATTCTCTGGTCCTGGTCGACCTGGCCACCGAACCGGGCGGCCTCCGGCCATTTTCGGGAATCGACGCGTGATGAGCGCATGGCACTGGCGGCCGCGGCCGAGCAACGCTTCGGCCGCAAGGTGTCGTGGGGAGCCCGGACCGGCGACATGGTCGTGGTCTTCACGACCGCTTCGGTGCCGGTCATGACCCGCCTGCGGCTGCCGGAACGCCGGGTGCTGGATACGCTGATCGATGCCGGCGTGGCCCGCAGCCGCAGCGAGGCGCTGGCCTGGTGCGTGCGCCTCGTCGGCGACAACGAGACGGAGTGGATCGCCGACCTTCGGGCCGCCTTTGCGGAGGTGGAGGCGGCCCGAGACCGGGGCCCCCGCTCCCGCCCGGACAAGGACACCGACCATCGAGGAACCGGGCTGCGCCCCGACGCCCCCGGTAGGCGTGGACGCCAGGCCGGCGTAGGCGGGCCCGGCGCGACCGCGGGCGTCCTACTCGCTGCGCTTCCAGGTGATCCAAAGCCTGGGTCAGCGTGTTCCAGGACAAGTGGCGCACTTGATGCGAACCGGGAACTTCACGACGCCCTGGAGGGCCTCCAGGTCGCCGAGCGCCACCGGCGCTCTGTTCGGTTCGCGGCGTCCGTGGTCGGCGCCATCCCCATCGCCGCGCCGTCCTCGCCGCTCGGACCGTCGAGGCGCTGCTCGTGGATCGACATCATCGACTTGAACGTACGGATGGTGGCGCGGATCTCCGCCAGGCTTTTACCCTTGACGGCCGTCGACATCATGGAGGCCGACGACTGGCTGATCGAACAGCCCTGCCCGGTCAGCTTTACGTCCGCCAGCTGGTCGCCCTCCGACCTGCACGTAGAGGGTTATCTCGTCCCCGCACAGCGGGATTGAAACCGGTCTCCGCATAGGCCGGGGGCGTGGGCAGCTCGCCCCGGTTTCTGCGGGTTGCGGTAGTGGTCAAGGATGATTTCCCGGTAGAGGTCTTCGAGGCCTGGCATCAGCGGCGCACCCTATTCAAGACGGCGTCTGGAGTCAAGAGAAGAGGCGGTCGACGGTCGCCAGGGCATCCACCAGGGCATCCACGTCCGCCTCGTCGTTGTACACGGAAAATGACGCCCGGGTCGTCGCCCCGACCCCCAACCGGCGCATGAGCGGCTTGGCGCAATGATGGCCGGCTCGAACGCACACGCCCGGCCTCGTCCAGCACCTGCGAGACGTCGTGCGGGTGGACGTCCTTGTAGGTGAAGGAGATGACGCCCCCCCGCCCGGACGCCTGGCGTGGCCCGTGGATGATCAGATCGGGTAGCGATCGGTCAGCACGCCCAGGGCGTACTCGGTGAGTGACCGCTCGTGTTCTCGAACCGCCGGCATGCCCAGGCCGCTCAGGTAGTCCACGGCCGCGGCGTCAAGCCCGACGCCTCGGCGATCGGCGGCGTGCCCGCCTCGAACTTCCAGGGCACGTCGTTGGTCGGTGAACCCGTCGAGGCGGACGTCACGGATCATCTCCCCGCCGCCCAGGAAGGGGGGCATGGCATCGAGCAGCTCCCGACGGGCCCACAGGCCGCCGATGCCGGTCGGGCCCAGCATCTTGTGCCCGGTGCAGCCGAAGAAGTCGACCCCGATGGCCTGCACGTCCGTGGGGAGGTGCGGGGCCTGCTGGGCGCCGTCGACGAGAATGAGCGCCCCGGCGGCATGGGCGGCCTCCGCCAGCTCCGGCGACGGGGTTGATGGTGCCGAGCACATTCGACATGGCGGTGACGCCGAGGAGCTTGGCGCCGTCGAGCGTCCGGCCCGAGGTCCGATCAGGTCGAGCAGCCCGTCGTCGGTCAGTGGCAGGTAGCGCAGCTCGATGCCCCGCTCCGCCTTCAGGGCCAGCCACGGCACCAGGTTGGCGTGGTGCTCCATCTCGGTGAGCACGACCACGTCCCCGGGGCGCCAGATTGGTCGCGCCCCCAGGAGTAGGCCACCAGGTTGATGGCTTCGGTGACGTTCTTGGTGAACACCACCTCGCGAGCCGGCGCGCCGATGAAGCGGGCCAGCGCGGCGCGCCCCGCCTCGAAAAGTCGGGTCGCCTCCTCGGCGATGGCGTACACCCCGCGGTGCACATTGGCGTGGGTCGTCTCGTAATAGTGCGACATGGCCTCGATCACCGCCACCGGCTTCTGCGACGAGGACGCCGAATCCAGATACACCAGGCGGTGACCATGCACCTGCTGGTCAAGGATCGGAAAGTCCTTCTTGATGGTGGCGACGTCTAGCGCCATGCCTCGTACCCTTCTTCCTCCAGCTGCCGGGCCAGCTCGGGCCCGCCGCTGGTGACGATGCGCCCTTCTATCAATAGATGGACGAAATCCGGCTGCAGCAGCGGCGAGGATCCGCTGGTAGTGGGTCACCACCACGACGCCCAGCTCCGGGCGGACCCGCCGCACCTCCTCCACGCCCCGGGCGACCACGCCCAAGGGCGTCGATATCCAGGCCCGAATCCGTCTCGTCGAGGATGGCAAGCTCCGGCTCCAGGATGGCGAGCTGGAGGATCTCGTTGCGCTTCTTCTCGCCGCCCGAGAAGCCCTCATTCAGATAACGGTCCCCGAAGGAGGGGTCCATCCCCAGCCGCTTCATCCACTCCATGATCGAGACGCGGCAGCTCGAGCACGGACAGGTCCATCCCCCTCCGGGCCGACAAGGCCTGGCGCAGGAACTGGGCGACCGGGACGCCGGGGATCTCCTCGGGGTACTGGAAGGCCAGGAACATGCCCGCTTTGCCGCGCACGTCAGGCGGCCATTCGGTTACGTCCTCGCCCTTGAACAGCACCCGCCCCGCCGTCACCTGGTAAGCGGGATTGCCCGAACAGGGCGTTGGCGAGCGTCGACTTGCCGGACCCGTTCGGGCCCCATCAGGCGCGTGCACCTCTCCAGCGCCCACGACCAGGTCGACGCCCTTCAGGATCTCGACGCCATCCACGGCCACGTGGAGATTGTCGACCTCGAACAGCGGGGGACTCACAGGCCAATTGTATTACCACTACGGCCATAGGGGAAAATACGAGGCCGGGTTGCGCGGAGGCTCCCCTTTCTCCAACTAGCCTGCCGCGTCGATGGCCGACCCCTGGGCGTCGCAGTCGAGCGCTCCACTGGATGGACCGGGAGACCGCGTGACGATGGTCGAAGGGTCCGCCTTCGTGATCTCCTCTCCAGACGGCGACATATCCCCGCTGTCGGCCGAGGGTTTCTTCTTCCGGGATACCCGCTTCCTGTCCCGGTGGTCCCTCCAGATCAACGGGCAACCCGTGGAAGCGCTCGCCCAATCGGTCTCCGACCCCTACTCGGCCACGTTCGTGGCCAGGACCCTCCCCCGTCCGGGTCACGCCGACTCCAACCTCGTCGTGGAACGCCGCCGCTACGTGGGCCGCGGCATGCGCGAGGACCTGGTCGTGCGCAACTTCGGCGAGGAGCCTGCCTATTGCGCCGTGGAGCTGCACTACGGAGCGGACTTCGCCGACCTCTTCGCCGTCAAGGAAGCCCGGGTGAGTGCCAGCGGCGAACGGGACGTCGCCCACGAGAACGGCGCCCTGGTCTTCCGCCACAAAAACGGCTCCCGGCGTCGCAGCCTCCGCGTCTCCTTCTCCCAACCGGCGGTGCTGGAGGGCAACCTGGCCCGCTGGGAGCTCATCATCGCCTCCCGGGGGACATGGTCGTTGTGCGAACAGTTCACCTGCGGCATCGACGATGACGAGATCGAACCCAGGTGGCTGTGCGGCGAGCCCGTCGCCCGGGCCAAGCCGGCCGAGCGGCTGGCCGCCTGGCGGCGCAACGTGCCGGTGCTCGACACCGACCACGAGGGCCTGCGAGCGGTGGTGGCGCGCAGCGCCGACGACCTTGGTGCCCTCCGCATCTTCGATCCCGACTACCCGGAGCGCACGGTGGTGGCTGCGGGGGCCCCCTGGTTTATGACGCTGTTCGGGCGGGACTCGCTGATCACGGCCTGGATGGCCTTGCTGGTCGACCCGGAGCTGGCGCTGGGCACCCTCCAGACGCTGGCCCGTTTTCAGGGCCGGGAGGTCCGGCCCTACAACGAGGAGGAACCCGGCCGCATTCTGCACGAGATGCGCTTCGGCGAGGCTTCCTCGCTGTCGCTGGGCGGCGGCACCATCTACTACGGAACCGCGGACGCCACGCCGTTGTTCGTGATGCTGCTCGGCGAGCTACGCCGCTGGGGCCTGGCCCGAGAAGCCGTCGACGAACTGCTGCCCCACGCCGATCGGGCCATCGACTGGATCGAGCACTTCGGGGATCGCGACGGCGACGGCTACGTCGAGTACCAGCGGACGTCGGACCGAGGGCTGCGGAACCAGGGCTGGAAGGACTCCGCCGACGCCATCCGCTTCGCCGACGGACGGCTGGCCGACCCGCCCATAGCTCTAGCTGAAGTACAGGGTTACACTTACGGGGCCTATCTGGCCCGGGCCTTCTTCGCCGCGGAGCAGGGCGACGCGGCGCGATCGGCGGAGCTGCGGGCCCGAGCCGCCGTCCTTGAAGGCCGCCTTCAACCGGGATTTCTGGCTCGAGGACAAGGGCTGGGTGGCCATGGGCCTCGACCGCGACAAGCGCCCGATCGACGCCCTGGCGTCCAACATGGGTCACTGCTTGTGGACGGGCATCCTCGACGCCGACAAGGCCGACGCCGTGGCCCGGAAGCTGGTCGGTCCGGACCTCTTCAGCGGCTGGGGGGTGCGCACGCTCGGCGCGTCCATGCTCGGTTACAACCCCGTTAGTTACCACTGCGGGTCGGTGTGGCCCCACGACAACGCCATCGTGGCCGCCGGGCTCATGCGTTACGGCTACGTCCGGGAGGCGCAGCGGGTGATCATGTCCATCCTCGACGCCGCGCTGGAGCAGGGCGGGCGGCTTCCCGAGCTGTTCAGCGGGCTGGAGCGGATGGAACTTCCCCTGGTGGTCTCGTACCCGACGTCCGGGTCGCCGCAGGCCTGGGCTGCGGCCTCGCCGCTCCTGATGTTGCGCACCCTGCTGCGGCTAGATCCCTGGGTGCCGCGAGGCAAGGTGTGGCTCCACCCGGCGCTGCCCGAGCAGATCGGCCGCTTGTACGTGGGCCGCATTCCTCTGGCCGGCGCCCGGGTCTCGGTGGCGGTCGAGGGTGACAAGGTGGCGGTGGACGGCCTGCCCGACGACCTCGAGCTCGTCGACGCGCCGCGTCACCCGCTCACGGGGTCGTAAGCCGACCACCTCCGGGTGGATGCGGCCGAATCGGGAAGCGTCCACGTGATCGCCCGCTCAGGGACGAGGACATACAGCACGTCGAAGGCGGGGTCCTGGCGAGGGAGGAAGGACCGTTCCCAGTCGGCGTCGTACTTGGCGTCGAAGGCGTCCATGACCGCCGTGGGCCCGGGTGGGAACGCCCAGGTCGGCCAGCACGCCGTGGACGATGAGCACGTCGCCGCCGTCCTCGAGGTGGACAAGAACCCGCGGATCACGTGCCACGTGGCGGGCCTTCACGCTTGACCGCTCGGTGTACACGTGGAAACGCTGGTCGACTACGGCCCCCCACACCGGTACGGCGTGCGGCGCTCCGGATGGCGTCGTGGTGTGCAGCCAGTAGTTACGCGCCGCCGTCAGTCGGTCGGTGATCTCGTCCCAGCTCAGGGGCATGCCGCCATCTTGCCCGCGTGCCGCCGGCGGGGCCTGCCTCTGCTCGAAACCCCCGCTTCCCCCGATGGCCCTGGTGGACCCGCCTGCCGGGGCCCGGTGCGGGCTGGGTCCGTCCCGTCCCGTTCCGGCTGGGTCCGTCCCGTCCCGTTCCGGCTGGGTCCGTCCCGTCCCGTTCCGGCTGGGTCCGTCCCGTCCGTGCGTCCCGTTCCCGGGCTGGGACCGTCCCGCCACCGCGGGAGCGCTTTGCGGGACATTTCTGTAGTTGTGGGACGAGGGTGACGAACCGTGTCGCTTCTGCGACACAGACGCAGTTTTGTACCAAAGACTCATGTTTGATAGCCACTTAAATACAATCAAGTAGCTTCTCTCCTTGCCGGGCTCGGGGCCAAGAGGTCTGGGCCAAGGGACCAGGGCCATTTGCCGCATCGCCGGCCAGGGGCGGTCCGACGCCGGCACCCCGGGGCAGATACGCAGCCGGCGGGGCCACCTGGGCGCCCCGCAGGCGCTGATCCGTCCACACTTCGCGCCGCCGATCTTCCCGGACGCGAGGCGGGGAGCGGAGGGAGCTGAGTTGAGCGCTCTGACGTCCACGCTTCGCGCCCACGTTCGTATCGGCCCCGAAGCGTGGACGTTCGGACGCGCCCGGATCCGGGTCAGCGGCACCCCCAAGCGTCTTGAAGGGTCCCGACGTTCTCGATCCCGGCGGTGGCCGCCGGCTGTGCTCCCTGGTTCAGACGCGGTGTCGCATTGGCCGCCCCGGGGCGCATCGACCGGGCCTCACGGCGCATCGACCGGGCCGCACGGCGCATCGACCGGGCCGCACGGCGCATCGACCGGGCCGCACGGCGCATCGACCGGGCCGCACGGCGCATCGAGGGCCTCGACGGCAGCCAGCGGGCGGCTGTGCCCACGGCTCGAACTGGGAACGGTCCTACCAGCCCCGGTCGATCCACTCCTGCAAGTGCGGCGACTCCGTACCAATGGTGGTGTCGGCACCATGCCCCGGCAGCACGAGGGTGTCTGGCGGCAGAGCGGCGAACAGCCGATCCTCGATGGATCGGATGATCGTGGGGAAGTCCCCACCGGCGAACTTGGTGGCTCCGGGTCCGCCCGGAAACAGGGTGTCCCCGCTGAAGAGCACCGGCGACCCCTCGAGCCGGAAGCACATCGAGCCCGCCGTGTGGCCGGGCGTGGCGATGGTGTGCAGCCGCAGCCGGCCGACCTGAAGTACCGAGCCGTCGTCGAGGACGAAGTCGTAAGAGGGCAGCATGGCCGAGTCTGCGGCCGTGACGCCCACTTCGTAGCCGGCGTCGCGGACGGCAGGGACCGCCTGGATGTGGTCCCAGTGGCCATGGGTCTCGAGGACCTGCCGGACGCCGAGCCGGCGGCAGAGCTCCAGCAGCTTGTCGTGCTCGTTGGCCGCGTCGAGCAGGACGGCCTCGCCGGTCTCCTTGCAGCGCAGGACGTACACGTTGTTGTCCATGGGGCCGACCACCACTTTGTGGATCTCGGCCTGGGCGTCGTCGTAATGCATCGTCCACAGCCTATGGACTAAAAAGAACGCCACGATGACGTGGTTTCGCAAGGGGGACTGGTCCGAGTGAATTTCGCCTTCAGTGAAGAGCAGGAAGAGCTACGCAAGGCGGTTCGCCGCTTTCTCGAAGACAGGTCCCCCGAAACCGAGGTGCGCCGGTTGATGGAGACCACCGAGGGCTATGACCCGGCCGTTTGGGCGCAGATGGCCGAACAGCTGGGCCTTCAGGGCCTTGCCATCCCCGAGGAGTTCGGGGGCCAAGGCTACTCGTATGTGGAGTTGATCGTGGTGCTCGAAGAGATGGGTCGGGCCCTGCTGTGCGCTCCGTACTTCGCGGGTGTGGCCTTGGCGGCCAACCTCCTCCTGGCCTCGGGCGACGACGCCGCCAAGAAGGATTACCTGCCCGGCATCGCCAGCGGCACCACTATCGCCACCGTGGCGCTGGCCGAGGCGTCCGGGCGCTGGGATGAGGAGGGCGTGACGATCAGCGCCGCCGGCTCGGGCGACAGCTGGTCCATCACCGGGGAGAAGCTCTACGTCCTCGACGGCCACATCGCCGATCTCATCTTGGTGGCGGCTCGAACCGGCGCCGATGTCTCCGTCTTCGCGGTGGAGAAGGGTGCCTCCGGGCTGACCACCACGCCACTCTCCACCATGGATCAGACGCGCAAGCAGGCCCGGGTCAGCTTCGACGCCACCCCGGCCCGGCTGATCGGCAGGGAAAACCAGGGCTGGGCTGCCATCTCCAAGATGCTCGATCTGGCCGCCGTGGCCCTGGCCGCGGAGCAGGTCGGCGGGGCCCAGAAGGTTCTGGAGATGGCCGTCGAGTACGCCAAGGTACGGGTCCAGTTCGGCCGGCCGATTGGCAGCTTCCAGGCCATCAAGCACAAGTGCGCCGACATGCTCCTCGAAGTGGAGTCGGCCAAGTCGGCTGCCTACTACGCAGGGTGGGCCGCGGCGGAGGACAACGACGAGCTCCCTGTGGTCGCCAGCCTCGCCAAGTCCTACTGCTCGGAGGCCTACTTTCACGCCACCGCCGAGAACATCCAAATCCACGGCGGCATCGGCTTCACCTGGGAGCATCCGGCCCACCTCTACTTCAAGCGGGCCAAAAGCTCCGAGCTGCTCTTCGGCGATCCGACCTATCACCGCGAGCTGCTCGCCCAACGCATCGGCATCTAGGCAGGCGAGCAAGATGACGCCGGAATGCTTTTGCGCGGCCCGGCGGCGCGGGTAGGATCGGGCTCACCGAGGAAAGGAGGTGGTCCAGCTGAGCAGTGAACGATGTGGGACCTCGGAGGTGGCTGGTCGCTAGGCGGCCGCTGGACCACCCGGTCAATCCACACCAGTTACCCGGGCACGTACCGGTCGGGAGCATGGTCCCCCCCGACATTCAAACGGTCGGCCTGTAATCCAGCGAAGTTTTGCCACAGGGTCGCCTTCGGGCGGCCCTGCGGCGCGACGGTGTGAGTGTGCGTGTGTCCGAGTGCGCGAGAGTAGACGAGAGTAGATCTGTGAGCACCTCCGAGAGTCAGCCGGCGCCCGAGACAGGCGGATCGTTTCCGATCCACGTCAGCGGCCCTGGCGAGGTGGTGCTGGCTGCGTATCTGGCCCGCCCGGCCCCCTCCGCGGCGGGTGGCGCCGGCCGCCATGGCCTGGTGCTCTGCCATGGGTTCCCGGTCGAACCCACCGAATCCGGACTCCCCGACCGCACCTACCACGACCTGGCCGACCGGCTCGCCGCGGACACCGGCTGGGTGGTGCTGACATTCAGCTTCCGGGGCACGGCCCGCTCCACGGGCAACTTCTCTCTCGGGGGGTGGCTCACCGACCTCCAGACCGCGACGGACGTACTGATCCGTTCGCCGGGGGTCGACGCCGTGTGGACCTGTGGCTTCACCGCCGGGGGCACGCTGGCCCTCTGCGCAGCAGGCGAGGACCACCGCATCCGGGGGGTGGCCGCCTTCTCGGCCCCGGCCGACTTCGCGGAACGAGCCGTGGACGCCCGCCGCTTCGTAGCCCAGGCCCGGGCCGCGGGCGTCATCCGGGACCCGGGGTTTCCGCCGGACCCGGACGCCTGGGCTCGGGAGTTGCGCGAGGTGCGACCGTTGAGCCTGATCGGCAAGATCCCGCCCCGGCCCATTCTGCTGGTGCACGGGGCGAACGACGAGGTGGTTTCCGTTCTCGACGCCCGGGCTTTGGCCGACGCCGCCCACGGCGAGGTCGAACTGCGGGTGTTGCCGGGTGCGGCTCACCGCCTCCGACACGACCCGCGGGCCATCGCCATCCTTATCGGCTGGCTGGACCGCCAGCAGTCGTAAGCGCCGCCAGCGGGTCTGAGCAATCAGTCCCCGACCGCTGCGGCGATGGCGGTCCGGAGCCGACGGGCCGCCTCGGCGGGCTGGGGTGACTGCGTCAGGTACCTGACGACCACGAATCGGCGGGCGCCGGCCCCGGCCATGGCTGGCACGGTTTCGGGCGTGACCCCACCGGTGACGAACCACGGCCGGCGCTCGCCGGACCCGGCCGCGTACGCCAGGTAGGCCAGTCCGGTGCCCGGCCGGCCCGGCTTGGTCGGGGTGGCGCTTGACCGGGCCGGCGGACAGATAGTCGGCGACCGCGCCAGCAGCCGCGTCCCACTCCGCCGGCGCGTGGGTCGAGAAGCCGATGATGGCGTCCGGGCCGAGGATGTGCCGGGCGACCTCGGGCGGGGTGTCGTCCTGGCCAACGTGTACGCCGTCCGCCCCGCACGCCAGCGCCAGGTCGGGCCGGTCGTTGAGGATGAACGGCACGCCGAACTGGGCGCAGATCCCCGCGGCCACTTCCGCCCGAGCGAGTAGCGGCCGCGCTTCGAGGCCTTTTTCCCGCAGTTGGACGACGTCGACGCCGCCCCGGATGCAGTCCGTCAGGAATTCCTCCAGGTCGGGACGGTCGCCGGTGCAGAGATACAGCCGGCGGCCGCGGAGGTCAGCCACCGGCCACGGCGCGCACCAGCTCGATGCGGTCGCCCTCCGCGAGGTGCGTGGCGGCCATGTCGGCCCGGTCCACGGCCGCGCCGTTGCGCTCGGCGACCACCCACTTCTCGCCCAGGCCCAGCGCCGCGAGCAGGTCAGTCAAGCGAGCGCCGTCGGCCAGCGTCACCGGGTCTCCGTTGGCGATGACCTGCACCGTTCAGCCTGCGGGTTTGGCGGCCGCCTTGAGCTGCGCCTTGTAGGCCCGAACGCGGGACAGCGAGTCGGAGTCGACAATGTCGGCAACGGAGAAAAAGGTGCCCGGCGCGCCGAACCGGCCCGCGGCCTCCTCCCACCCTGGCGGCCGCACGCTGAGCTGTTTGCCCAGCAAGCCCACAAAGATACGAGCCTTCTGCTCGCCGAAACCCGGGAGACCCCGCACCCGGCGATAGAGGTCGTCGCCGGTTGCGGCCTGCTCCCAGATGTCCTGGGCCCGACCGTGGTACTCGTCAACGATGATGCGGGTCAGCTCCTGCACCCGCTTGGCATTGGCGGCCGGAAAGCGGTGCAGGGCAGGCCGGGCCGAGAACACGGCGGCCAGCTTGTCGGGGTCCATGGACGCCAACTCCTCGGCGTCCAGCCGGCCGCCCAGGCGGTTCTTCAGGTCGAGGGGGGACGAGAAAGCTCGCTCTAACGGGATCTGTTGGTCGAGGACCATGCCGATGAGCAAGGCCAGGGGATCGTCGGACAGCAGCTGGTCGGCGTCGGCATTGCCCGACAGGGCGAGGGAGGCTTTGGGCATACAGCTATTTTGGATCAGCTGACGCGCGGGTCGGGCGCATCGGCGTCAATCCCGTACTGGGCAATGGCCTTCTCCACCTCAGCGGCCTTGGCCTCGCCCAGAGCCCTTAGGCTATCGAGCACCGCCACCACCAGGTGGGCCGCGTCGGTCTCGAAGTGGCGGCGCAGGGCTTCCCGGGTATCCGACCGGCCGTACCCGTCGGTGCCGAGGGGCACAAAGTGACCCGGAACCCAGCGGGCGACCTGGTCGGGGACCGCTTTCATGAAATCGGTAACGGCCACGATCGGTCCCCGGGCGACGTCGAGAGCCTCGGTCACGTAGGGCGAACGGGGTTGCAACCCGGGGTGGAGGCGGTTCCACCGTTCGACCGAGAGGGCGTCCTCGCGTAGCGCCTTGTAGCTGGTGGCCGACCACAGTTCCACGGCGACGTCATGCTGCTCGGCGAGCAGTTGCTGGGCCTGGATGGCGGCCTGCGACGCCGTACCCGAGAAGAGCACCGTGGCGGCGCGCGACGGACCCTCGGGGGCGGGTGCGAAGCGGTACAAGCCCCGCACGATCCCCTTGTCGGCCCCGTCGGGCTTCGGGGGCATGTGGTAGTTCTCGTTGTAGAGGGTGAGGTAATAGAAGATGTCCTCCGGCTCCTGCCCGTACATCCGGGAAATGCCGTCCGACACGATGGCCGCCACCTCATAGGCGAAAGCCGGGTCGTACACCTGCACGTTGGGCACCGTGGATGCCAGCAACAACGACTGCCCGTCGTCGTGCTGCAATCCTTCTCCGAGCAACGTCGTGCGGCCGGCGGTGGCGCCGAGCAGGAAGCCACGGCCGCGCATGTCGCCGCAGGACCAGATGAGGTCGCCGACCCGCTGGAACCCGAACATGGAGTAGAAGATGAAGAAGGGGATCATCGGCTGCCCCCAGGTGGCGTAGGCGGTCCCGGCGGCGGTGAAGTCGGCCATGCTGCCCGCCTCGGTGATCCCCTCCTCCAGAATCTGGCCATCCTTGGCCTCCGAATAGGACAGCATGAGCTTCGAGTCGACCGGCTCGTACAGCTGTCCGATGGGTGCGTAGATCTTGACCTCCTTGAAGAGGGCGTCCATTCCGAAGGTGCGGGCCTCGTCGGGAATGATGGGCACGATCCGCTGACCCAGGCCCTTGTCGCGCAACAGGTTGCGCAGCATCACCGCGAACGCCATCGTGGTGGAGACGGCGCGCTTGCCCGATCCGGCGTTGAACTCGGCCAGCGTCTTCTCGGCCGGGGCAGGCAGCGGCTTGGACCGTACGACGCGGTGGGGGAGGGAGCCATTGAGGGCCCGCCTGCGCTCGATCATGTATTCGTATTCGATCGAGTCGGCGGGCGGCAAATAGAACGGCGGTTCGCCTCTCTCTAGCGCCGAGTCGGGGATCTCCTCCTGCAGATAAAGACGGTCGCGTAAGAGCTTAAGCTGGTTGCCGTTCATCTTCTTGATCTGGTGCGTCGAGTTGCGGGCCTCGATTTCCGGTCCGAGGGTCCAGCCTTTGATGGTCTTCGCCAGGATCACGGTCGGCTGGCCGCTCGACTCGGTGGCCGCCGTGTAGGCCGCGTACAGCTTTCGGTAATCGTGGCCGCCGCGCGGCAGGTTCCGCAGCTCATCGTCCGAGAGGTGCTCCACCAGGGCTCGCAGGCGCGGGTCCGGTCCGAAAAAATGCTGTCGGATATAGGCGCCGTCCTCGGTGGCGTACTTCTGAAATTCGCCGTCGACGGTGGTGTTCATCTTATTGAGCAAGACGCCGTCGACATCTCGGGCCAGCAGCTCGTCCCATTTGCTGCCCCACACCACCTTGATGACGTTCCATCCGGCGCCCCGGAACGTGGCCTCCAGCTCCTGAATGATTTTTCCGTTGCCCCGCACGGGACCGTCGAGGCGCTGAAGGTTGCAGTTGACGACGAAGATCAGGTTGTCAAGCTGTTCGCGGGCCGCCAGGGACAGAGCGCCGAGCGTTTCGGGCTCGTCGCACTCACCGTCGCCCAGGAAGCACCACACCCGGCTTTGTGAGGTGTCGGCAATCCGGCGGTTATGGAGATACCGATTGAAGTGGGCCTGGTAAATGGCGTTGAGCGGACCCAGTCCCATGGAAACCGTGGGAAACTCCCAGAAATCAGGCATGAGACGGGGGTGGGGGTATGACGACAGACCACCGGAGCCGGCTTGACGGCCCTGCAACTCCATGCGGAAGTACTTGAGCTGATCTTCGCTGAGCCGGCCCTCCAGGAAGGCGCGGGCATAGATGCCTGGCGCGGCGTGGCCCTGGAAGTAGACCTGATCACCGGCTTGTCCATTGGCCTTGCCCCGGAAGAAGTGGTTGAAGCCGACCTCGTAGAGGCTGGCCGAGCTGGCGTAGGTAGCGAGGTGGCCGCCGATGCCCTCGGCGGCGTGGTTGGCCCGGACCACCATGATGGCGGCGTTCCAGCGGATGTAGGCCCGGATGCGTCGTTCGATGTACTCGTCGCCCGGAAACCACGGCTCCTGGTCGGGGGGGATGGTGTTGACGTAGGGCGTGGAGACCGTGGCAGGGAAGCCGACCTGATTCTCCCGGGCTCGCTCCAGCAGCTTCATCAGCAGGAACCGCGCCCGGGTCTTGCCCCGGGCGTCCAGGATGGCGTCAAAGGAGTCGACCCACTCGGCCGTCTCTTCGGGATCGATGTCGGGCAGCTGGTGTGAGAATCCGTCGAAAATCACTCTTCCATCGTCGCGCCCAATTTGGCGCCACCGGTGCAAGACTTCGCAACCGTGCCACGATCTTTGCCCACCCGCAGCGACCGGCCCCACCGGGGGTTGCGGTTGGGCGCCTCGCCCCGCAACGGGCTGGTCATCGTGGGGGTGGTCGCCCTCGCCAAGGCCGATGCGGCGACGATCGGGGTGGTGGCGCCCTCCCTGCGGTCTGCCCTGCACTTGACGGACGCCCAACTCGGCTTGCTGGCCGCTCTGTCCAGCGCCACGGGCGCGCTGTGCGCCCTGCCGGCCGGCGGGCTGGTGGATCGCCGGCACCGCCGGACCATCATCGGTGTCGCGGTGCTGCTGTGGAGCCTGGCGCTCGGTGTGGCCGGCCTGGCGGCCGGTTTTGCCGTGCTGGCCGCTGGGCGGCTGTTGAGCGGCAGCGTGGCCAGCGTCGCCCGGCCCGTCTCGGTCTCCCTCGCCGGCGACATGTTTCACCCCGAACACCGGGGTCGGGTCCTGGCCGCCCTTGATGCCGGCCAGGCCGCCGGCACCGGGGTGTGCTTCCTGCTGGGCGCGGTGGCGGTGCGGTTCCTCTCGTGGCGCTACCTCTTCTGGGGCCTGGCCGCGGTTGGGCTGATCCTGGCCATAGCGGCGCGCCACCTTGACGATCCGGTGCCGTCCCGCCCCCCGGGCCCAGCCTGGGGAAGGTGCTGCGGACCCTGGTGCGCATCCCGACCAACCGGGTGGTGCTCGCCGCCGACTCGGTGAGCAACTTCTTCTTCGCAGGGGTGGCGTCGTTCTCGGTACTGTTCATCACGGAGCGCTACGGCCTGTCCACCGCGACCGTCGACGCCCTGGCTCCCCTCATTGCCATCGGGGTGATCGTGGGCATCCTGGCAGGAGGTCGCCTCGGCGACCGCCTGACGCGCCGGGCCGGTGGTGGTACCCGGCTGGTGGTGGCCTCCGGGTGCCAGCTGGCAGGCGCGGCGATCTTTGCGGTCGCGCTTCTGACCGGATCAGTGGTGGCAGCCGGCGGGCTGCTGTTGCTGGGAGCGAGCGTGCTCGGGGCCGCCGGCCCCTGCTGCGACGCGGTGCGTCTCGACATCGTCCCCGCCGACATTCGCGGTCGGGCCGAGGCCGCCAAAGGGCTGCTCACCCTGGCCAGCACCGCCCTGGGACCGATCACCTTCGGGTTGGTGGCCACCACCCTGACCCGGTCCGGGCACACCCACGCCGTGGCGTTGCGAGACACGTTCCTGCTGATGCTCCTGCCCCTGGCCGGCGGGGCCCTGCTGCTGCTGGCGGGGCGTCGCCCCTACCCGGCGGACGCCGCCGCGGCCGGCACGCCGGGGTCCCTGGCTCCGCCCGCCGTCGCCGCGGCCGACCCGCCGGTCGCCCCTGCTCCCGTGCCGGCCCTGGCGCTGTCCACCGCGCCCGCGGCGCTCTTGCCGTAGCCGCGTCCGACTTGGGTGAGGTTTTTACCTCCCCACGGTTGGGGCGCAGTTGGCGGGTGGGACGAGCCTGGCAGGCCCGGGTCCCGCTCCCGGGCCGAAAGGCCGCATGGTTGCGCCACTTGCACGTCGCGAAGTGCCAGGATCAAAGGATGCCTGCCTCCACCGTGGTGTACACCGACGGCGCCTGCCTGGGGAACCCCGGTCCGGGGGGCTGGGCCTGGGCTGTGCCGGGCGGCCGCTACGCCAGCGGCGCCGTACCCCGGACCACCAACCAGCGCATGGAGATCCAGGCCGCCCTCGAAGCCGTGACCACGTTGGACGGTCCACTCGAGGTAGTCAGCGACTCAACCTACGTCGTCAACTGTTTTCGGGACCGGTGGTGGGAGCGCTGGCTGGCCCGGGGCTGGATCAACAGCCAGAAGAAACCGGTTGCCAACCGTGACCTGTGGGAGCCTCTGATCGTCGCCTATCTGGCCGATCCGAGCCGGGTGCGGTTTCGGTGGGTCAAGGGCCACGCCGAGGACCCCTTCAACGACCTCGTCGACCGGCTCGCCGTCGAGGCCGCCACGATCCAACAGGGGCGCCAAGGGGAGGGCAGCCCGGCGGGCCTGGGCGCACCAGATCGGCCCGCCCGCCGTTCGTGATCCCGGCCCGAGTGGGGGTTGACAGCGGCGGCACGTTCACCGACGTCGTCACCGCCAGCGGGAAGAGCCTGAAGTTGACTTCGACGCCCCGGGACCCCAGCCACTCCGTTGCCGAAGGCGTCCGGAGGGCGGGAGGCGCCACCGTGCTGGCCCACGGCACCACGGTGGCCACCAACGCCTTGCTGGAGCGCCGGGGCGGGCGCGTGGCCCTCATCACGACCGCGGGCCACCGGGACGTGATCGAGATTGCCCGTCAGTCCCGGCCGTCGCTCTACGACATCATGGCCGACCGACCCGAGCCACTGGTGCCCCGCTCTCTCCGTTTCGAAGTTGGCGGCCGCCTGGATGCCCAGGGAAGGGAGATCGCGCCGCTCGGGCCCGTCCCCGCCTTGCCACCCGGGCTGGACGCGGTAGCCGTCTGCCTCCTCCACGCCGACCGCAATCCTCATCACGAGCACGCCGTGGCGGCCGCCCTCGCAGGCCAGACTCCGGTGTGTTCCAGCGACGTCTCTCCTGAGTACCGCGAGTACGAACGCACGGTGACCACTGTCGTCGACGCCTACCTGCGCCGGCCGTGCACCGACTATCTGGCCGCCCTGCGACCCGTCGCTTCAACGGTGCTGGTCATGACGTCGGCGGGTGGCCTCGTGGGCCTCGACGAGGTCGCCTCTCGCCCGGTTGCTCTCCTGCTGTCCGGGCCGGCCGGCGGAGTCCTGGCCGCGTCGCAGGCCGCAGCCGCAGCCGGCTTCGCCGACTGCGTGACGCTGGACATGGGAGGCACCAGCACCGACGTGTGTTTGATCCGGGCCGGACGGCCCGAACCGGCCGCCCAACGCCGGGTGGCGGGCCTGCCGATCCGCATGCCCTCGCTGGACGTGCACACCATCGGGGCCGGGGGTGGTTCCCTCGCCCGCCTGGACTCGGGCGGTGCTCTGGCGGTCGGCCCTCAGAGCGCGGGGGCGGAGCCCGGGCCTGTCTGCTACGGGCGTGGTGGGACCAGCCCCACGGTGACCGACGCGGACCTGGTCGCTGGTCGCATCCCTCCAGACGGGCTGGCCGGATTGGGCCGCCTGGATACACCGGCCGCCCGGCGGGCCCTGGAAGCCCAGGGGATCACCGCGGCCGGCGTCATCGCCGTGGTAGACGAGGCCATGGTGCAGGCGGTGCGGGCGGTCTCGGTGCAGCGCGGCGTGGACCCGGGCCGCCTGGCCCTGGTCGCTTTCGGCGGAGCCGGTCCGCTGCACGGCTGCGCCCTGGCCGAGGTCCTTGGCATGCCGGCCGTGGTGGTGCCGCCCCGGGCAGGCGTGCTGTCGGCGGTCGGTCTGGTCGGCGCCCCCCGCCAGGTGGACCTGGTGCGTTCCTGGGCCGATCCCGCCGATCATCAGGGCGCGGCCCGGGCCGCGGCGGACCTGGCCGCGTCGGCGGGAAGCGACGCCGCCGACGTAGAGGTGGCATTCGACTGCCGTTACGCCGGCCAGAGTTACGAGATCACGGTGGCCGCCGTGGCCGCGTTCTCGGCCGAGCACGCCCGCCGCAACGGCTTCACCCTCGACGGGACCCCGATCGAGGTCGTCGCCATCCGGGCTTCCGCCCGGTGGCCATCGCCGATCGACATCGAGCGCCCTTCCCGCCCCGGAGCGGACCGGTCCCGTCGTCGGTCCGGCCGTGATCGCCGAAGCGGACTGCACGGTGTGGGTGGCGCCGGGTTGGCGGGCCGCCGCCCATCCGACCGGGTCCTGGCTGATGACGAGAGTGGCCTCATGACGAAAGGGGCCTCATGCGGAAAGACGAAAGGGGCCTCAGAAAGACGAAAGGGGCCTCAGAAAGACGAAAGGGGCCTCAGAAAGACGAAAGGGGCCTCAGAAAGGACACGAAAGGGGATTGAGTGCTCGACGCCGCTTCCCTCCAGGTGCTCATCTCGCAGCTGACCGGTGTGGCGACCGAGATGGGCGATGTGCTCCGACGGTCGTCTCTTTCCCCGAACATCAAAGAGCGGGCCGACTGCTCGGCGGCGGTGTTCACGCCCCGCGGCGAACTGCTGGTACAGGCCGAGCACATCCCTGTTCACCTCGGCAGCATGCCCGCCTCAGTGGCGGCCGCTATTGACACCGGCCTGGACCTGCGGGCCGGCGAGCAGGTCATCCTCAACGACCCGTTTGCGGGCGGCACCCATCTCAACGACATCACGCTGGTGGCGCCCTGCCACGCCGGGGGGCGGCTCATCGGGTGGGTCGCCAACCGGGCTCACCACGCCGACGTCGGCGGCATGACGCCGGGCTCGATCCCCCCGGCGGCCACGGAGATCTACCAGGAGGGCCTGCGCATTCCGCCGCTGCGCTTCACTCCGCAAATCGCCGCCCTGCTCGAAGCCAACTCGCGGGCCCCGGTCGAACGCCGGGGCGACCTGGAAGCCCAGGCGGGTGCGAACCGGGTGGGCGTGGGGCGGCTGGCTGCCCTGGCGGCGCGCCGGGCCGATTTTGCCGAAGTGGTGGACTACGGCGAGCGCCGCATGCGCGCCGCTCTGGAGGCTCTCCCGGACGGGACGTGGACGGCTGAGGACGTGCTCGATTCCACCGGCCCCGACCCCGACCAGCAGCAACCGGTGACCATTCGGTTGCGCTTGACGATCGAGGGGTCCGCCGCCGTGTTCGACTTCAGCGGCACGGATGCCCAGCAGCGCGGCAATGTCAACGCGGTGGCGGCCGTGACCGCCAGCGCCGTCGCCTGGGCCCTGCGCAGCGTCAGCGACCCGGCGATCCCGGCCAACGGGGGCACCCAGCGGCCGGTCCGGATCATCATCCCCGCCGCTTCGGTGGTGGGCGCCTCCCCCCCGGCAGCCGTCGGCGCCGGCAACGTGGAAGTCAGTCAGCGCGTCGCCGATGTCTGCCTGCGCGCCCTGGCCGGCCCCGCGCCCGGCCGGGTGGGGGCGGCCGGACAAGGCACCATGAACAACCTCATCATCGGCGGCCGCTCCGGGTGGGTCTACTACGAGACCGTCGGCGGCGGGCAGGGGGGCCGGCCGGGTCGGGCGGGCATGAACGGCGTGCACACAGGGATGACCAACACCATGGACACGCCCACAGAAGCGCTGGAGCGCGTCTATCCCCTGCGGGTGTTGCGTTACCGGCTGCGGGACCGCAGCGGTGGTCCCGGGGCGGCGAACGGCGGGGATGGCATCGAGCGGGTCATCCAGGTGCTCGAGCCGGCCACGGTGTCGTTGATCACCGAGCGGCGCCGGCGTCCGCCCTGGGGGCTGCGAGGCGGAGAGCCGGGCGCGCTGGGGGAGAACTGGCTGTGGCCGGGGGGAGATGAAGGCTGCCGGGTTCGCCTCGCTGACAAGGTGACGGTGGCGGTGGAGAAAAACGACGCCGTGCAGATCCTCGCCCCGGGCGGCGGAGGTTGGGGCCGGCCCCCGTAAAGGGCTCGGCGGTCAGGCCCCGGTGGCCGGCAGGCCGGCGACGAAGTCGTCGAGGCGGGCAGCCAATTCGTAGGGGCACTCCTGCATGGGCTGATGGCCGGCGCCCTCGAGGACGGCGAGACGGGCCTCGGGCAGGAAGCACGCGATGCGGCGGGCGGCGCACACCGGGGTGAGCAGGTCGCGGATCCGACCACCACCATCGACGGTATCCGGGTGCTCGCCAGTGTCTGGCGGGCGTCGTGATCGAGGAGATCGACGGCCGACGGGAGGGACGTGGCTTGGGGAACCTCCTCCAAGAAGCGGCGAAAGTGCCCGACCGCCTGGCCGGACGGACGCCGCCCGAACGCCAGGCGGGCCAGCAGCCAGGAAAGGTCGTCCTCGCCGAAGGGGCGGTGCGGCACCCGTCGGCCGCTCTCGAAGCGAGTCCGCAGCCGGCGCCCGACCGCCCGGGCCACGCCCAGGGCGGGAGGCGGCAGGATCTGGTAGCCAGCGGTGTCCATGAAGACGAGCCCGGCGACCCGCGTATCCAGCACCTCGGGGAAGTCGGCGGCGCACTCCATCAGGATCATGCCGCCCATCGAGTGCCCAGCGATCACCGCACCGCGCAGGTCGAAGTGCTCCAGCACGGTGACCACGTCCCGGGCTGCCGCCTTCCGCCCGAATCCCTGGGTCCCTGCCCGAGAACGGCCGTGCCCCCTGACGTCCATGGCCAGCACCCGGTAGCGGTCGGCCAGCACGTGCAGCTGCGGGGACCACACCGCAGCCTGAAGGGTGATGCCATGGATCAGGAGCAGCGGGCGGCCCTGCCCGCGCTCGAGGATGTGGATCGAACCACCATCGACGGCGTCGATCTGGTGGTGGGCCACGTCGGCGGGCAGGTCGTAGAGGGGATCCAGGCGGGGATCGGATCGAGTCTGGACGGCGGCGGCTGCTCGGTGTAGCCCGATGCGGGCCGCCCCGGCGCAGACCCCGACCGCGGCGGCTCCGAGCGCTGCCTTCGAGACGTTCACGGCCGGATCCTGGCACAGCGGGCGCGCCCCCTGGACGCTCACGGTGGTCCCGGCTAAGGTCCCCCGGCGTCCTGAGCGTCATCGCGAAGCGGGTACGAGCCGGATGCCGTCCGGGCCCTGGTCTCGCCGTGCGGACGATGGTCGGCACCTGTGTCGCCGTTGTCCTGCTCGGCGTGGGCCTGCCCGGGCTGGTGGTTCCGGCGGGTGCCGACCAGATCAGCGCCACCCGGGATCAGATCGGCGCCCTCCAGGCTGCGGTCGTGGCCGGGGCGACGCGGATCCGTCAATTGACGGTCGCCTACCAAGAGGCGAGCGTGCAGGCGGACACCCTCTCGCAGCAGGTCAGCGCCGATCGGGTCCAGTTCGGGCAGCTACAGGCGCAGCTGGCCGGTACCGAGGTGTCGTTGCGGCATGAGGCGATTGTCAGCTACGTGGGCGGCTATCGGGGCGTACCGGCCACGGGGCGTGACGCTTCGGGGCAGGCCGCCACCGACCCGTCGGTGCGAGCGGTGTACATCGGTCTGGCGGCCAGCGACCTGCAGGATGTGGTCGATCAGTACCGCCTGGCGCGCGCACAGGTGGCCTCCGCGGCGGCCACTCTGGCGGCTCAGGAGCGGGCTAGCCAGACGGCGGCCGCCGCAGTGGACCAGGTCCGGCTGGCGGCGCTCAACGAGGCGGTCAGTGAGCAGGCGCAGGTCAACGCCCTGCAAGGCCGCCTTACGCAGCTGGTCACAGCTGCGGCCGCCGCGCAGGCGGCGCAGGCCGCCCGGGCCGCCCGGGCCGCGGCGGCCGCAGAGACGGCCCGAGCCGCCGAGCCCGCCACGGGCACCGGCCAGTCGAAACCGCTGCCCGCGGTAGCCACCCAGGGGCTCCCCGTCAACAACGGCATTGTCACCGTGGTCCGCACCGTCGTTGGCAGCGCCGCGGCCCCGGCGTCGCCACCGGCCGCTGCGCCTGCCGCGGGCCCCAAACCGACGGCTCCCCCTGCCACGGCGGCGCCACCCGTGCCCACCCCGACCACCACCGCCACCACGGTTCCACCGCCGCCGACGACCGCGCCGCCGGCTCCACCGCCGCCGCGCCCAGCCCCCGCACCACCATCGAGCGCCGGCGGGGCCGGGGGGGTGTGGCTGCAGTTACGGGAATGCGAGTCAGGGGACAACTACCAGGAAAACACCGGAAATGGCTTCTACGGCGCCTATCAGTTCAGCCAGCAGACCTGGTCGGGTCTTGGGTATCCCGGGCGTCCGGACCTGGAGCCGCCAAGCGCGCAGGACCAGGCGGCCATGAAGCTGCAAGCGGAACAGGGCTGGGGTCCGTGGCCAGCGTGCGCCGCCGCCCTCGGCCTGCTCTAGCTGCCGATCCCCGACAAGAAACGGACAACGGCGTCGTTGAACAGGTCGTTGCGGTCGCCGGCGACCATGTGGCCCGCTCCTTCCACGCTCACCATCTGGGCCTGGGGGATAAGCGCCAGCAGTTCCTGGGCGCCCGCCTCGCTCAGCAGGTCGCTCACCAGGCCGCGCACCAAGAGAACGGGGACACGGACGTTGCGGGCGGCGGCTTCGAGTCGTTGGGGGTCGCCAAGTGCGGTGCGCGTCTCATCAGGCGGAGCCGGCATGCTTCGAATGAACTGCGGATCCCAGTGCCAGTACCACCTCCCGTCCCGCTCCCGCAGATTCTTGCGCAGCCCGGCGAGGTCCCGGGGTCGGGGCCGGTGCGGGTTGTAGCGCTGGATGGCGTCGGCCACCTCCTCCAGTGACGCAAACCCGTCGTCCATATGCTCGCCCATGAACTGCCCGATGCGATTGCGGCCTCCCTCCTCGATGCGGGGCGCTACGTCGACTAGCACCAGCGCCCTGCCGATGCCATCCTCGGGGTGCTCGCCCGCCGCGGCTAGGGAGGAGATGCCACCCAGGGAAGCTCCCACCAGGGCGGCTGGCCGGCCCAGGGCGGCGGCCACGGCCCGCACGTCGCCGGCAAAGGCATCCAGGCTGTAGTCGCCGTCGGGCGCCCAGTCACTGTCACCGTGGCCTCGCAGGTCGACCGAATAGGCCCGCCACCCGCGAGCGGCCAGCGCTGTCAGCGTGGTACCCCACGAATGCCTGGTCTGTCCTCCGCCGTGCAGCAGCACCACTGGAGGACCATCCTCTGCCCCGGCAACGTCGGCCACCAACCGGTTGCCGTCACGCCCTACGAACTCCATGCGGGCAGGCGGATCAACGGTTGCAGACACGAAAGGCACGTTAGCGCCGCCACTAAAACGCCCTTTTCGAATCACCCAAGAAAATCCGGGGGCGCCAACTCTTTTGGAGTGAAAAACGAGTCGAGCTCCCCCGCTCCAGCCCTGATCTCTCCCCAGGCCCCAATGGCGAAACGCAGTACCGCCGCCGCCGCGGTGGGGAATTTCTCAACGGAATCAAGGCCATTGCGATCGAGCAGGCGGGCCAGGTCCTCCATACCGGGGTTGTGACCGATCAGCAAGACGGTCCCATACCGAGCCGGCACTCGGCCGACGCGGGAAAGCAGGTCCGCTACCGAAGCGCCATAGAGCTCATCTTCGATGACGACTTCGCTGGTTTTCGCCAGCTCCAGCAGCTGCAGAGTTTGCCGGGTGCGCGTTGCGGACGAACACAGGACCAGGTCTGGACCGAGTCCCTCGTGGCGCAGATGCCGTCCGACCAGAGCGGCGGCATGGCGCCCTCTTCTGTTCAAGGGTCGGTCGTGGTCGGAGAGGCGCGGGTCGGCCCAACTCGACTTGGCGTGACGGAGGAGCACCAGCCGCTTGGACTGCATGGCAACCGGGAAACCTACCTCGGCCTCCCGGTCGTTGCTCCGAACCACTGGTAGCGTTTGTTCGTGCCTGGATCGAAAGTGGCTGTTTCGCGTGGGTGGCTGAGCGCGCCGGCCGCAGCCCACCGCGGCGGGTGCGCGTCGGGATTGTCGATGATTCCACAGAGATTCGGCGGCTCCTCTACTTGTTCCTGCGGGCAGACGAGCGCTTCGAGGTGGTGGGGGAGGCCGCCAACGGGGAGGAGGCGATCAGCCTGGTCACCAGCGACCCCCCTGATCTGCTGATCCTCGACCACCACATGCCTTTGTTGAACGGGGTGGATGCCCTGCCTGAGATCCGCCGCCTGGCGCCGGCGACGGCCGTGGTGGTGTACTCCGCCGGGGCTGATCCCTTTGTGTCCGGGCGGGCCCTCGCCGCCGGCGCCCTGGCTGTGCTCGAAAAGCTGGACGTGGGCTCGTCGATCGTGGAACGACTAGCCGACATCCTGCTCGGCCACCTGGCCAGCCCGGAAGTGGAGGTTGAACTCCGCCTCGGACCCGTCGATGCCGGCGCCGCCAGGGTGTGGGTCGACAACACCGAGCGCATCCTGGCCGCCCTGCGCGCCCATCCGGAGGTGTTGGACGAGCCCGTTCCGGACGAATTGCTGGATGTCTTCGGCGAGTTGCTGGAGACGTGGCGCCAGCTGGCCGCCGCGACCGAGGAGTTCTACTGGACGGCCCGGGCCGAGGCTGGCGAGGTGGAACGGCTTGTCGATGCCTGGGCCCGGATCGATCGCATGTCCGACGACCAGCTGAAGCAGCTCGGTGTGCACTGGTCGCCTCCCGAAGGCGAGCCGTTTTTTCGCGCTCTCACCGACTGCGTGCTCGAGGCCATTTCTACCCGTCGCGAGATGGAGTCGCTGGTGGCCGTGCTTGCCGGCCAGTGGAACTGAGCCTGGGCTGCAGGGCCCCATTCCTGACTTGACCACTCAAGATTAAAGCAATTACGGTCACGCCGTACACCAAAGAACCCGTTGGCCAAAGAACGCGTTGACCAAAGAACCCTTTGGCGAAAGTACCCGCTGACGAAAGAACCCGCTGACGAAAGAACATGGAGGTGCCGTCGATGACTGTTACCGACGAACTGGTCAGCAACGCCGGGCGTTATAGCGAGGGGTTCACCCAGGGAAGTCTTCCCATGCCTCCTGGCAAAGGCGTTGCCGTCGTAGCCTGCATGGATGCCCGACTCAACGTGTACGGCGTGCTCGGGTTGAAAGAAGGCGACGCCCACGTGATTCGCAACGCCGGGGGCGTGATCACCGACGATGTCATCCGCTCGCTGACCATCTCGCAACGACTCCTCGGCACCAAGGAGATCGTGCTCATCCACCACACCGACTGCGGCATGCTCACCTTCTCCGACGACGCCATCAAGGCCCAGATCGCCGCAGACGTTGGAATACGGCCACCATTCGCCCTCGAGGCGTTCCCCGACCTCGACGACGATATACGCCAGTCGATTGCCCGAATACAGGCCAGCCCCTTCATTCCGAACAAGAATGTGCGAGGCTTCGTTTATGACGTCCAGAAAGGCACCCTGCGAGAGGTTGTGTGAGGGGCTCACCCCCAGCTGGCTCCGGCGTTCGGGGCTGACCTCGGCAGCCCGGCGCAGGCTGGAGAAGACCAGGTGACGCCAGACACGGGCGCAGGGCCAGCCGGGACCCACCAGATCAGCGGGATCGTCAACCGGCCCAGTCCGGTGCCGGTCGCCGACACCGTGGCGCGACTAAGAGATGCGATCGAAAACGCCGGCGCCAAGGTGTTCGCTGTTATCGATCAAAGTGCCGAGGCAGCCCGGGTCGGGCAGTCGTTGCGAGACACCAGCGTGCTGATCTTCGGGAGTCCCCAGGGCGGTACCCCCGTCATGGTGGCGGCGCCGCTCGCCGCCCTCGACCTGCCCCTGAAAGTCCTGGTCTGGACAGACGACGACGGCGGGACCTGGATGTCGTACCTCACGGCCGACTGGCTGGCTCGCCGGTACGACCTCCCGCCCGACCTCGCCAAGCCGCTGTCGGCCGTCGACGCGCTGACCAGCCGCGTCGCCTCGTCACCCTGATATGACCCAGGACCCGAGCCGCGCTGAACGCGGCCCGGTCCCAGACCACTGGTCGCCACCCGGTGTCGAGCAATCGTCCTCCGACCTCGAGCCGACAGTCGAGCACGAACCGGACGTGCGCTTTACCTATGCCAACGAACGGACATTCCTGGCCTGGAACCGGACCGCGCTGGCGCTCATCGCCACCGGAGTGGCGGCCACGCAACTTCTGCCCAAACTGCATGTGACCTGGGGGCGCCGGCTCCTGGGCCTCCCCCTGATTGCCCTGGGCGCCATCGTGGCGGGCGAAAGCTTCCGGCATTGGAAGGCCAACGAGCGAGCCATGCGGAGAAGCCAGCCGCTGCCCCGGTCCTACATGCCGTTCGTCCTCGCCGTGGGTGTATTCGTGGTGGGGGTTCTGGCGGTCGTGGTGGCGGCCATGGGCACGGCATGACGGACCCGGATCCGCGTACCCCGGCGCCTGATGCGGGCCTTGCACGCGAGCGCACCGTGCTGGCCTGGAACCGGTCCGGGCTCGCCGCCGTGGTGTGCATCGCGGTTCTGCTGCGCCGGATCTGGCCGCTTCACGGAGAGGCCCAGACACTGGCCTTGGGCCTGATCGCAGCATCAGCCATCGTGTGGGCGCTGGTCCTGCTTGGGGTCGTCACGGCCCGGTCCGGTCATGCCGCGCAAGCGGTGATGGACCGGCGAGTCTTTCGGCTGATGACATTAGGAACCGTGGTGCTGGCGGTCACCGGCTTCGTGCTCGCATTTGCGGCTCCGCCGTGACAGGCGACGCCCTTCCGGCCGACGGCGGCCGTGGCGCCGGTTGACGGGCCCGAGCGAGAACCGGCACGCCTGCGAAAAGATACGGCTGCGATCGGGTCGTGGGCGGCTGCGGTCCCGCCTCTTGACTGCGGCAGGTATGGTCCCCGGCCGTGCCGCGCCGTAACCGGACCCACGACCACGACGCCGGCGGAGACACCACGCTGCTCGCCGCCAAGGCTGACCTGCGCCAGGCCGTGTGGTCCGCCCTACAGCAGGCCAAAGTGGCGCGCTTTCCCGGTGCGGAAGGCCGGATCCCGAACTTCGTCGGGGCCGAAGCCGCAGCGGACCTCCTCCGGGCTACGCCCGAATGGAAAAAGGCGGCCACCCTCAAGGCCAATCCCGACTCACCACAGCTGCCGGTGCGCCAGCGGGCCCTGGAGGATGGCAAGACGGTCTTCATGGCAGCCCCCCGCCTGGCTGCCGACAAGCCATTCCTGGCTCTGGATCCGGAAGTCTTGTCGGTGCCTGCTCGCCGGGCTGCCTCCATCACCGGGGCGGCCCGGTACGGTCGTCCCGTCGACCTTGAGGACCTCCGCCCGGTGGATCTGGTGGTGGCCGGCTGTGTGGCCGTCTCAAGCGATGGCGCCCGGTTGGGCAAGGGCGGCGGGTTCAGCGACCTCGAATACGCCCTGGCATGGGAAGCGGGCCTCATCGGGCCGGCCACGGTTATCGCCACCACGGTCCACGAGCGTCAGGTGCTCGAACCAGGCCGCATTCCCGTGACGGGGCACGATTTCCGGGTCGAACTCATCGCCACCCCGGAGCGCCTCATCCGGTTCCGCCGGCAGTCCGGTCGTCGCCAGCGGCCGGCGATCCGCTGGGACGAGCTGACCGAGGAGAAAATCCAGTCGATTCCGCTGCTCGGCCGCCTACGCTCCTGAACGAAGGTCGCCGCGGCGGGCGATGCGGCCCGGGGCGGTGCGGCCCGGTGCGGTTTGGCTGCCGCTCGGGTGCGGCTCGGGTGCGGCTCGGGTGCGGCTCGGGTGCGGCTTGCGGTCTTCGGGTGGCAGGTCACTGACGGCGAGAACGGGCCCGACGCCTACCCTCGTGCATGGCGTCGACCCGCCCACCGGGAATGGCGTGACCCTCGGCGATGAGGTCTGCCGGCAACGCCTGGGGTTTCGGCATCTCCTTCGCCCACAGGTTGGGGTGGTCGAGCTCGCCCAGCACGGTGTGGATGGTGAAGTCCGTGGGGTTGATGCGATCGAGGTCGGCCCAGGACACCGGGAACGAGACCGGTACACCGGGGCGGACTCGAGGGCTGTAGGCAGCAACCACGGTCGCGCCGCCGCCGACCCGGGTGGCATCGACGAATACTTTCCCGCCCCGATCTTCCTTCATGAAAGCGGTCGTAGCCAGGTCGGGGTCGAGCGCGGCGGCTCGGGCCGCTATCGCTCGCGTGGCGGCCGCCGAGTCATCCAGCGGCGAGGCATCCGTGACGGGCACAAAGACATGCAACCCCTTGGCGCCGCTGGTCTTGACGGCGCCACGCAGGCCGGCACCGGCCAGCGCCTGGCGAACCAGTTGAGCCACCCCCACGGCCTGGTGAAAGGCGCCCACGTCGGGCGGGTCGAGATCGAGTACGAGATGCGTGACGCGATCGGGACGGTCGGCTCGCACCAGGGTGGGGTGATATTCCACGGCGCGCTGGTTGGCGAACCAGAGCAGCGTGCGCCGATCGTTGCAGAGGGCGTACGACACTTCCCGCTTGGACGTTTCGGCCCACAGCTGCACGGTCGGAATCCAGGCGGGCGTGTATTTCGGAACGTTCTTTTGCATAAACGCTTCCTGGCCGCGATGCACTCGGATAACCGACAACGGCCGGTCCTCGAGTCCTGGAATGATGCGGTCGGACACCGCATCGAGGTAGTCCACCAGGTCGCGCTTTATGGCGGCAGATCCGTCGAAGAGGGGCTCGTCGAGATGGGTAAAGGACACCCCATCTTCTGCTTCGTCGTTACCGCTGGCCCGGGCGTTCATGGCAGTAAAGGGGGCAGCAAAGGGGTACGACTCGCCGTCACCGGTAGCAGTAGGAGTCCGACGAGGCGTCTCCGCCCTGCAGGCGGACCTGATGAACCCGGCGGCCGCGGAAGTCGTCGCCGTGAGGAAAGAATCGCTGGTCGACGTTCAGGCCGCCGGAGGTGGGATCGGTATCAATTTTGGCCAGCCAGCTGCCTACGCCGTCCGGGAAGAACTGGTCATCCCAGGCTCCGTACAGTGAGTTGGTAAGGAAAACCCTACGCCCGTCCCGACTGACCTCGACCATTTGCGGTCCTCCAGCCAGCCGTTCGGCCGGGACGGCCGGATGGGCGGCGCGCCGCACGATTCCACCGAGCTCAATCGAGCCCACTTCTTTGGGAGCAGCGGGATCGGAGACGTCAAATTGTTTCAGCTCGCCAGTACCCCAACAGGACACGTACAGCATTTGATCATCGACCGACAGGTCGATATCGGTGACCAGCGGGGGCACGGCGGCGAAAGGCGCCAACGCGGGCGGCAGGTCCGCGGGTTCCGCCGGCTGCGGCGGGATGGTGATGACCTTGTCGGCCTGCCAGTCGCCATTGTCCCGGTGCCAACGCCACACGGACGCCGACAGGTCCGCCGTGGACACCACCACGTTGACGAATCCCCATCTGGCGTCGGGATCGTGTGAGGGACGAAGTTCCAGAACCATTTGGTGCTCCGGCCCTAGGTCGATCGTCTTCAAGAGACGCCCTTTGGTGAGGTCCCAGAAGTGCAGGGCATGGCCGTACTGGCCGCCAAGGAGCGACTCCGGCACCAGGCCGTTCTCGATCATGTTTGGAGTACCCCACTCGCTGGATACCAGCGTGTTCTGATTGAGGTGCCACCAGGCGTCGTACGCCAGGTACTGCGAACCCCGATCGGACTCCCATGCCCGCAGGACGTCGAAGCTGCTGTGATCCAGCAAGGCGATCCCGCCCGGACCGTCACTGCCGTTGGCGCCCCCGAGGCACGTGACATAGACGCCGTCGGGGCCGCAATGCAGCGTGTGGGGACGCGAATAGCCGGCTTTGGCCGCCAGCTCGTCCGGCTCGATGACCTTGTGCAGCCGGGGCGAGCGCGGATCAGGATGGGTGTCGAAGACCGTGATCCGGGAGCTGCGCAGGCCCGCCAACAACAAGTAGCGCCGCTGCAGGCCGTCTTCGCCCATGTCGTGCCCGGCGTGTCGGAGCGCGCTGGAGCAGGCGTTCCAACCGAAGTGATGCAGCTCGTCGCCGCGGCTCGGAAGGTCGGACCAGCCGACGACCCGGCCGAACTCCGGAGAAGACTCGTCCACGTCGATGACAGTCAGGGCGTCGGGCAGCTGGCCGGCGCGGTCGAAGGCCACCACATAGGCAAGTTTTTCCGATGGCGCGGCCGCCGCCTCCGCAGCGCTGCGATAGAACGTCGGGTCGAGGCTCGACTCGTTCATCTCTCTCCTCGGGATATGCGGGGCTGGACGGCATGTCGTTGCCGGCGCCCGTATTACCACTACCCACGGGAGACCGCCAAGGTCACATTGAGCGGGCTGTCTGCCCGCGACCGGGGAAGCCGGCTGCGGGACGGTATGAGGAACTGGCATACGCCTGACCCGGCGCGAGTGTCCGCCTCGAGGTTGGTGGGCTCACGTGTCGCGGCCGCGGCTCCCGCTCGGGTGTTTGTCTACCGGGTCGGCGCCTGACATCCGGCTGCCATTTTCGGTGAGCCCGCGCGCCGTGTGCCAACCATCACCGCCTTCCAACGTCCTCCGTCCCGCCCGGGGGTCAGTCGGGCCGCCAGTCGCGGCCGTCCAAGCATCGACGGTGACGTGCGAAACCGCCCGGGCCCGCCCAGCCTTCCCCGGGCGCTTGCCAGCGTCCACGCTTCGCGGCCGATTGACAAAGTGGCGCGAGCCGCGGACGTCCTCGCGCGGATTAGGGCCCTCGGGCGTCCACGCGTCGTGGTGGCGGGAGCAATGTCGCGAGGTGTGGACGCCGGCGCGTCGACCTGGCCTTATGGGCCGTGCCACCGGCGGCCCAGCCCGCGCGAAGTGCCGTCAAAGATTTGGCGCTGCGCCCAACAAGCCGGTCCGTAATGCCAGGTGCGCCGGCGGCCGCCCGCATTTCCACGCAACGTGGCGGGCGGAGCAGGGAGCGAGCGCTCCAGAAGGCCGCGGCCCGGTCGCATCACGGATCCAGCGAAGATCTCGGGGTTTCTTTCAGTTCTCGGTGCCAGAAGTGCGATAAAAGACACTTCTGGCCCCGAGAAACGCCAGCAGCACCAAGAAAGGGTGGGTGACGACACCAAACCGGGCGCAGCACGTCGGATCGCAGCCGTCATCGACGAGTCACAGGACCGTTTCACTCCCGGGTCGGATTGGCGGCGCCCCGGGAAACCGCCGTCCCCGGCAACTCAGCGTGACCGCTTGGTTGCGGTAGTCAGAGTTTTTCCCGCCGATTCGCTGATCGGTCGCACGTCCGCGATGAGGAGGTCATTCCGGTCCTACTCCAACGTGGAGTAATCGGCTCGCAATCGGCTGGTCGACAATCCGCCGTCCCGCCGGGCACACCGAGCACCACACCAGGATCAGACACCGCCGTGATCACTACCAGCGGAGCCGCCGGAGCGGAGCACCGGACACTATGGCGGCGGCGGTCCGGGTGTCGACGACAAGTGCGCACAAGTTGTCGTCACGGCCACCTGAGCAGTCACGGGGTGACGCCGACCAAACGTCGGGCCAGGCGGGCCACCGGGCGGAGCTCCTTGATGCCGAAGACTTTGGCGAGCGCCAGGTAGACGGCCGTCCCGATCGCCACCTGCACGACGAGTCTGGCGATCAGTACGGTGTCGCCGGCATGCATGGGAAAGAGCCGACCGACGGCGATCACGACGCCAGCGGTCACCGCACTGGCTGCCAGTATGCGAACGAGGGCCATGACCGTGTGCTTGCCGCCCAGGGGGCCGACCCTGCGGCGCAGGTCCCACGCGGCCACCATGGCCGCCACTGTGTAGGGAGCGACCCAGGCCAAGGCCAGTCCCGCCACTCCCAACAGGTGGTCGAGGATAAGGGCCGCCACCAGGGTCAGGGCGTTTTCGAGGACGTAGAGCCAGAACATGATTCTGGCGTTCTGCATGGCCTGGTACATGCGCATTAACAAGTAGAAGGCGCTAAATCCCGGCAGTCCCACGGCGAAGAAGGCGAGGCTGGTGCTGACCAGATGGGCTCCTGATGCGGTGACCCGACCATGCTCGACGGCCAACTGGATAAAGGGCTGGGCGATCGCTGCGTACGCCAGCGCAACCGGCGTGAGAACCGCCAGGGTGACCCGCAGACCGATGACGGATTGTCGTTCGAAGCCGCGGCGGTCGCCGCTCGACCAGCGCTCGGACAGGTCAGGCATCAGAGCCGAGGCCACCGAGACGGCGATCAGCGCGTACGGCAACTGAAAGAACTGGTAGGAGAACTGGTAGGCGGTCACACCTCCTTGCTCCTTGCCGGCCAGAATCATCACCAGTGCCAACGAGATTTGGTTGGCAATCACCACGCCGATGACCCAGGTAGATAGGCGCGCCACCCGGCGTACCGCAGGGTGGCGGAGATCCCACACGGGGCGCAGCCGAAAGCCGGCCGCGCTGCATCGCCGGAAGCTGAACGAGCAGCTGGGCGACGTAGCCGACCGTAGTGCCGATGCCCAGGATCCAGATGGCGTGCTGGTCGTGGCTAATCCGTTGCAGGACCGCGCCGGGGCTGGAGGTCTTGCTGGTCAGGATGCTTGAGGCAACTGCCTTGGTGGCCAGCAGGGCGGCGATGGCGATGAGGTTGTTGACGACCGGAGAAAAGGCGGCCGCCGCGAAATGGCGGCGGGCGTTGAGTAACGCCGTTGAGACCACGATCGCTCCGAGGAAGAAGACCTGAGGGGCGAAGTAGTGGAGCAGCTGGGTGGCGAGAGCCCGCTCGGCCGCTCCGGTGGTCGACGGATTGAGCAAGAGGTAAAAGTGAATGACCCAGGGCGCCAGCAGCCAAAGGAGCCCGGTGATAAAAACCAGTGCCACCGTGATGGCGCTCACGACGGCCGAAATCGCTCTCATGCTGCGGGCCCGGTCTTCATCTTTCAGCTGATCGACGAAGACCGGAATGAGGGTGGCCGACAGAATCCCGCCAAGGAGCAGGTCGTAGATGATGTTGGGAACTCCGTTGGCGTAGTTGTAGGCGTCGGACAGCGAGGTGACGCCCAGCACGTATCCGATCGCCAGGACGCGTAGGAAACCGGTCAGCCGCGACGCGAACGTCCCGGCCGCCAGGATTGCGGTTGCCTGACCCGTCGAAGCGGTCCCGCCGCCCGTCGGCTCTCGTCCACACGATGGTCGGGCTTTGGCTCGGCTCGGAGGGGCGCCTGCTGCTGGTGCCGCGATGCCGTTGGCGGCGCCAGCCAGTGTCGGGACATCAGCCCCGACCGCGGCAGGCGTTCCGGAAGCGTTCTCGGCCGGAGCCTGGGACGGCACCGGCCCACCGCGACTGGACCGGGCCGCCGGGGCGGAAGGCGCCTTGGCCGCCGGGGTGGACGGGCGTTCAGCGGGCGAGACAGAGGGGCGCCCAGGAGGCGGGGTGGAGGGACGTTGCGCCGCCGGGGCGGAAGGTGCCTTGGCCGCCGGGGCGGAAGGTGCCTTCGCCGCCGGGGTGGAAGGGCGCTACCAGGCGGGGTGGAAGGTGGCTGGGCCGCCGGGCCGGAAGGTGGCTGGGCCGGGCGTTCAGCCGCCGGGGCGGCCCGGCGCGCCGGGCGGACCGGCGCGGGCGGCCGGGGCGGACCGGCCGGTCCCGGGCGGCTGCCCGGCGCGGGCTGCGGGCGCCGCCTTCGCAACCGGAGCCACCTCGGGGGCGGCCTGCGACGGTGCTTTCGGCGGCGGCGGCGGGAGCGCCACGGGGGGAATCCAGGGCGAGCCGGCACAACTGGCAGCGTCGCCGGGCCGGGAACTGATCCGGATGGCCGGCGCCGGGTCTTGCTGATCCTCGCGTGCCCGTCGGCGCCGTTCCTGGCGCACCCGCTCGAACTCCAGGTCCCGGCGCAAGTCGATCTCGCGCTCCCGCTGCTGGTCCAGGACCCGCTGCCGCCGGGCTTTGATCGACAGCTCGGCCGGGTTGCGCGGGGCCGGTGCGTCCTGGTCGTAGAGCATGCCCCGGCCGGCGTGGTTGGGAGCGGTGTGGGCGCCCGCGTCGGGGGGTTCGCCGTCCTGGTCATAGAACTGTCCGCGCTGACCCACCCGGCCATGCTTGTCGAGCCCTCGGGTCCAGTCCAGTATCCCCGCCGGTCGCCGCATCCGGAGGCCACTCGGAGAGGTCCGACGAACTCCAGGCGCCATGACGGGCGGAAGCAGTGAGCGGTGTGCCGCTGCTCGCAACCGTCCGGATCCGCACCAGGGGCCCTGGCTCGGATAGCTTCTCGGCATGCGTTACGTCGAGGTCGGTGGCGTCCGGCTATCTGTGGTCGGCCTCGGAACCTGGCAGTTCGGATCCCCGGAGTGGGGATACGGCCGGGCTTTCGCCGAGGGCGAGGCGCTGCTGATCACCCGGCGGGCCCTGGACCTGGGTATCAACCTCATCGACACGGCGGAGCTGTACGGCCTGGGCCGGTCCGAGCGCGCCGTCGGAAAGGCCATTGCCGGGCGCCGGGACGAGGTCTTCGTTGCCACCAAAGTGCTCCCGGTCGTGCCCTTTGATCCCATCGTCCATCAGCGGGCGCTGGCCAGCCGGCGCCGGCTCGGCGTTGACCACATCGATCTGTACCAGGCCCACTGGCCCAACCCCGTGTTTCCGCTTGGCCCCCTCTTCCAGGCGATGGGCCGGCTGCAACGAGAGGGCATCGTGACCCATGTGGGCGTGAGTAACTACTCGCTTTCACAATGGCAGGAGGCGGAACGGGCCCTCGGGGGCCCCATCCTGTCCAACCAGGTGCAGTACAGCCTGGTGGACCGCCGCCCAGAGCGGGACCTGGTGGGCTGGGCCCAGCACAACGACCGACTCATCATCGCCTACAGCCCCCTCGCCCAGGGCCTCCTTTCGGGTGCATACTCCGCACGGAGGCGACCCACGGCCATGCGGGCCATGAAGCCCCTCTTTTTCCCGAAGAACCTCGAACTCGCCGAGGATCTCCTCGGAGTCCTGCGCGACGTGGCTGACAAGTACGCCGCCAAACCGGCTCAGGTCGCCCTGGCATGGCTCATCCGACAGCCCAACGTGGTCGTCATTCCGGGGGCCAGCAGTGTCGCTCAGCTCGAGTCCAACGCGGCCGCAGCCGACCTCGAACTGACTGACGAGGACGACCAGCGCCTCCGCGAAGCTAGCGACCGGTTCCGGCCGGTCAGCGGTCTGGATGCCGTCTCCGACCTGGTCCGGAGCCGGCTCCCCGTCTGACCCTTTCCCCGATGGAGCCGATGAAGGCGAGTCCCCGACCTGAGTCCGCAGGAAGTGACCCGGTACCGGCTCGTGCCCGGCACGAAACGCACGAACGCACGAACGCACGAACGCATGAACGCACGATAACGCACGAAACGCATGAACGCACGAAACGCATACGAAACGCATGAACGCACGAAACGCATGAACGCATGAACGCCGCCGACGCCCTTTCCCCCCTCGACGGCCGCTACGCCGGCCAGGTCGAGCCTTCGCCCGCAGCTTCTCCGAGGAGGCCTTGTTCCGGCAGCGCTTCGCCGTAGAGGTGGAGTGGTTGCTGGCCCTGGCGGCCGAGCCGGGGATCCCCGAACTGGCGCCGCTCCCGCCGAGAGACGGCCGCCATCCTCGAAGGGTGGGTGGCCGACTTCGGGCCCGACGAGGTGGCCCGGATCAAGGAGATCGAGCGGCCGCATCAACCACGATGTCAAGGCGGTCGAATACTTCCTCAAGGAGAAGCTGGCGGCCATCGGCTTCGGCCCCGGCGCCGAGTTCGTCCACTTCGCCTGCACCTCCGAGGACATCAACAACATCGCCCACGCCCTCATGCTCCGCGAGGGTCTGGCCACGGGTTGGCTGCCGCTCGCCGACGGCCTGATCGATGACGTGTGGGCGCAGGCCGACGCTTACGCCGCCCTACCGATGCCGAGTCACACCCATGGCCAGCCGGCGTCGCCGACGACCCTTGGCAAGGAGCTCGCCGTCTTCGCCGTCCGTTGGCAGCGCCTCATCGCGACCATCCGGTCCGTGCCGCTGCTGGCCAAGTTCAACGGCGCGGTCGGCACTTACGCCGCCCACGCCGTCGCCTACCCCGAGTCGGACTGGATCGGATTACCCGAGCCGGCGTTTCGTCGAGAGTTTCGGGCTGACCTGGAACCCGTTGACGACTCAGATCGAATCTCACGACGCCCTGGCCGAGGTGTTCCATGCTATCGTTCGCTTCAACGCCGTGCTCATCGATTTCTGCCGGGACATGTGGGAATACATCAGCCGCGGCTACCTGCGGCAGCGCGCTGGTGGCCGGCGAAGTCGGCTCGTCGACGATGCCCCACAAGGTCAACCCCATCGACTTCGAAAACGCCGAAGCCAACGCCGGCATCTCATCCGCGCTCCTCGACCATCTCGCCACCAAGCTGATGATCTCGCGCATGCAACGTGACCTGTCGGACTCGTCCGCCCTCCGCAACATGGGCCTGGCCCTCGGTCACTCCGGCCTGGCACTGGCATCCGCCCGCCGGGGTCTGGCCCGAGTCAGCCCGACGCCGGAAGTGATGGCCGCCGAGCTCGACGACGAGTGGGAAGTGCTGGCCGAGGCCATCCAGACCGTGATGCGCCGCTATGGCCTGCCCGAGCCCTACGAGCAGCTGAAGGACCTGACTCGAGGTGAGGACGTCGACGCCGAAGAGGTCCGGGCCTTTGTGCGCACCCTTCGACTTCCGGCTGACGCCGAAGCCCGGTCTGCTGGCCCTCACCCCGGCAAGGTCTACGTGGGTCTGGCCGCAGAGCTGGTGTCCGCCGGGCGGATACCCCGGCCGTGACCGACTATCCTCGAACCCGCTGCCCGCCCCGACGAGGCGTTCCAGGTCGAGCAGCGCGGCATCGAGTACATCCCCGAAGACGAGCGCTGGGCCGGCCCGCGGGACCTGTTCGGCATGTGGGCCGGCGCCAGCGTCCAGTTCGAATACCTGGTGTACGGGGCCGTGCTGATGACGTTCGGTTTCAGCTTCGGCCAGGCCGTGTTGCTCATCCTGGTCGGCAACCTGTCGTATCTGCTGCTCGGCGTGTGCAGCCTGCAGGGCCCTGAAGCTGGCACCACCGCCTTCACCATCAACCGGGCCGCTTTCGGCCCCAACGGGTCGCGGCCTGATCGCGTTGTTCAACTGGGCGACCCAGGTCGGCTTCGAAGCCGAGGGTCTGATCCTCATCGTGTTCGGCGGCATCGCCCTGGCCGCCAAGGCCGGTTATCACGCCGGGACGCCACTCAAGGTGGTGTTCATCCTGGCCGCCGCCGCCATCCAGGCCGTCGTACCCTTCCTCGGCTACGCCACCATCGTCAAGGTCCTGCGGGCCCTGATGATCCCCTTCGTGGCCCTGTATGTCATCCTGGCGTGCCTCACGATCGGCAAGGCCAACCCGGGCGGCGTCCACCCCGGCGCCAACTGGCAGACGATGATGGGCGGTCTGGCCTTCACCATCGCTCTGACCGGGCTGGGCTGGGTCGAGTCCGGCAACGACTTTTCCCGCTACCTGCCCCCCACTACCAGCCGCAACAGCATCGTCGGGCTCGGTCTTCTTGGCCACTGCCATCCCGCAGACCGCCATTATGCTGCTTGGCGCCGCGGTCGCGACCTACGTGCAGATCGACAGCAAGGACCCGTTCAACAGCTTCCCGCACGCCTTCAGCAGCTGGTTCCTGGTGCCGTTCTTCGTGGTCGCCATCGTCCAGTTGTTCGCCATCAACAGCATGGACCTGTACTCGTCCGGGGTCACGCTGCAAGCCCTCGGGCTGCCGATCAAACGCTGGAACGCCGTCCTCGTCGACACCGTCATCTGTTGCGGGATTACCGCCTACGCCGTGTTCTCGGCCGGCTTCAGCCGGTTGCTGAGCGACTTCGTGGCGGCCGTGATCGCCTGGATCGCCCCCTGGATGGCCGTCTTTCTCGTCGACTGGTGGCTGCGCCGCCGCCGTTACGAGCCCCTCGAGCTCCAGCGGACCGACCCCGGCGGTCTCTACTGGCGACGGGGCGGTGTGCACTGGCCAGCCCTGGTGGCCCAGGCCTGCGGCACGGCAGCATCCGTACTGGCTTTCAACCAGGCCTTCTACGTGGGGCCGATCGCCCGGGCGTTCGGCGGGGGCGGGGCTGATTTCAGCGTGTTCACCGGGGTCCTGGTGGGCGGCCTGGTGTACTGGCTGCTGGCCCGGCGCGGGATCCGTCGAGAAGTGTCCCGGGCCGCCACGTAGGTAAAAGACCGACCGCCGTGCGCCTCTCGATCGCTCCGGCCCATACCCCCGCCTGGTAGGCCAGGTCGTCGGCGCCGCGGGCCACCAGCCACCTCAACGGGCCCATCCCGCCGGCGCGTCCGCCCGCCCACTCCACCAGCGGTGGGATCGTGAACGCGGCTGCGACCAACCTCGGACCGCCGCAGACCGCCGCCGGGGGCAACCAGGACCGCCGGATGGCAGTGGCCAGGGCCCAGCCAGCGCCGAGGTGGCCGCGCACCGCCAGTTTGGCCAGGGTGAAGGCCGTGGCCCGGTCCGAACCGGCCCGGCGCATCCGCGCCGCCGTCGAGAGGCCCGCCACGCCTGCGGCGAGCCACGGATGCCCGCCCCACGCCAACACCCACACAGCCGCATTCGCTGGCGATATCGACACTGGTGCCACGGCCTGCCCGTGACGCAAGCCGAGCGGCGCCGTCGAACGACCGTACTGATAGCGCTGCTCCAGCCAGCCGGTGAGCTGGCCCCGGTCGGGATGGACGACTCTCGCCGCCGGCTCGTACCGCACCCGCCAGCCCCGCCCGCCCAGCCGCCACACCAGGTCCACGTCCTCCCCGAAGCGCAGCGCCTCGTCGAATCCCCCCACGTCTTCGAGCGCCTCCCGCCGAACGATGAGGGCGGCCGTCGGCACGTAGCCCACGGCGCGACCCGGCGCCACCAGCGCCTCATGCGGGCCGAGGTCCAGGGGGGAGCGCTGCCGTTCGTAGGCGCAACCCCGGCTCACGATGCGCGGCGCCACCGCCCCGACCGCTCCGTCTGCGAAATGGGGGAGTACCAGGGCGAGCCACTCCGGCGCCGGTTCGCAGTCGGCGTCCACGAACGCCACCAGTTCCGTTTTCGCCGCCCGCCAGCCGGCGTTGCGCGCCGCCGCCGGCCCCTGGGGCGACGGGTGCCGGATGACGGCCGCCTCCGCGGCGGCGACGGGGGTCGTCGACCCGTCGTCAACCACGATGACCGCCTGGACCGGGCCCAGGGCGCCCAACGTCGCCATCAGCCCGCCAGCCCGATCGCGGACCGGGATGACGACCGTGACTGGGCCGCAGGCTGGCGCCGGTGGGCGGGGGTGGACGATGCCCGCGTCGAGCAGACGTCGAGCCAGCGCCTGGGCGCCGGCCCCGGGTCCGACCGGCTCACCGTCGATCCACCGGTCCAGGACCGCCGCTCCGGCCGGGCGCAATCGGATCACCCGCACCGGCGACCCCCCGACGAGCACCTCGGCTCGAGGCCGGCGGGCGGCGCGGTCGAAGACCACCCGGAACCCGGCGGGCAGCGGGGGCGAGGGGTTAGGCACGCCGCGCCTGCACTCAGCGCGCGGTCATGCCGGCGTCAACGGGGAGTACGGCGCCGGTGATGCCGCTGCTGTCCGGGCCGCACAGCCAGGCGATGAGCGCGGCCGGCTCGTCGGGAGTGAGCAGCCGCGGCAGCAGGTGCTGGTTGGCGAACTCGGCCGGGGCGCCCAGGCCGTAAAACGCCGCGCTGGCGTCGAGCATGGCGGTTGTCGTCGATCCCGGGGCGACGGCGTTGGCGGTCACGCCGTGCGGACCGAGTTCGGCGGCCAGGCTGCGCACCAACCCGATGACCCCGTGCTTGGCGGCGCTGTACGCGGCGAGCATGTAGATGCCGACCGTCCCGCCCACGGAGGCCACGGCGACGAACCGACCCTGCCGGGGGATCGGCCGGTCCAACAAGGCCGGGACGGCCGCTTTGGCCAGCCGCCACGTCCCTTCCAGGTTGACGGCGAGCAGGGTGGACCACAGCCGGTCGGAAGTGTTCCAGGCTTCTACGCCGCCTCCGATACAACCAGCGATGGAGAGGGCCGCGTCCAGCCCGCCGAAGCGCGCCCTGGCGATGCGCACCGCACCGTCGAGGGCGGCCTGGTCCCGCACGTCGGCGACGACGCCCTCGGCCTGAGCCGGGCCCCCACAAGCGGCGACGGTGGCGTCGAGGTCCGCCTTGGTCGCCAACGGGTAGGCGAGAGCCGGGTCGTCCAGGCAGCGATCGACGAGCACCAGCCGCCAGCCCGCCAGCGCCAGGCGCCGCGCCGTGGCCGCGCCGACGCCCCGGGCCGCCCCCGTGATGAGCGCGACGCGATGTGATGGGGGCGTCATGGCCACCCGGCTACAGACCGGGCCAGATCGTCGGTCCACTCGGCCAGGAGCCGTTCGCCGGCTGCCGCCGACGCCCCGGTCGGGTCACCGAGCACGCCGTTCGCCGACACTGCGGCCACGCCGGACTGGTGCAACGCCGGCCAGAGCTCCGCGAGTGGCTGGCGAGTTCCGGCCTCCAGCCGGTCGAGCCGGACGTCCGCGGGACGTAGGGCGAGTAGCAGAGAGGTTTCGGTGTGGCCGGCGTGGGCGTCGGTCGGGTCGGTCGTTGGGGGTTGCCAGACGCGGCACGCGGCGCCCCTCACCGGTCAACCGCTCGACCGCCCGGGCGACCGGTCGGGAGTTGCCGCCGTGGGTCGAAACGAGCACCGAGCCGACGAAGGCGTCTGCCGATCGGATCAGCTCGACCAGGACCAGTTCGAGGGCGGTCTGGCCGATCGACAGCGTGCCCGGAAAGGCGGCGTGTTCACCGCTGGAGCCGTAGGCAAGGGCGGGGGCGACCACCACGTCGCTGCGAAGGGCAGCCAGGCGGTGGGCCAGGGCGACTGCCAGCTGGGTGTCGGTCGAAAGGGGGAGATGGGGCCCATGCTGCTCGGTCGATCCGACCGGGACGGCGATCAGGGTGCGGGCCGCTCGAGCCGCCGCGTCGGGCCAGGCCAGGGAGGCGAGATCCGTCACCTCCGCCAACGGAGTCGCACGGGCACCGAGTGTCCCACTCCGGGCGAAGGTGCCGCGCCTGGTTTTACCTGGCGCAGCAGTGTTTCCCCGTGGCCCTTTACGCACTCGGGATCGGGGCCGTCGAGAGGCAGCCCGGTATAGAACTTCGCCGCCATGCAGCCGCCCTGGCAGGCATCGTAGGAGCCGCAGGACGCGCACGCCCCGGCCGCGGCGGGCTGACGCAGCTCCAGGAACAGGTCGGACTCACGCCATACGCGGGTGAACCCGCCCGGATCGCGCACGCTCCTCCCCGGAACTCGGGATGGAGCACGAAGGGGCACGCATACACGTCGCCTACCGGATCGATGAGGCATACCACCCGGCCAGCGCCGCACAGGTTCAGTCCGGGCAAGGGCTCCCCGAGGGCTGAGAGATGGAAGAAGGAATCCCCGGTGAGCACCCCGGGCCGTCCCACCAGCCAGTGATAGAGGGCTACCTGCTGTTCCGCCGTGGGATGCAACTGGGCCCAAGAGTCCGCGCCCCGGCCCGAGGGTCGCAGTCGGGTGAGCCGCAGCTGGGCCCCGTAGCTGGCCGCCAGCCCTTCCAGGGCGTCGAGTTGCCCGGCGTTCTGCCGGGTCACCACCACGCTGATCTTGAACGGACCGAACCCCGCCGCGCCCAGATAGTCCATTGCCCGCCTCGCCATGGCATAGGAGCCGTGGCCACGCACCGCGTCGTTGGTGGCCTCATCGGCTCCGTCGAGGGAGATCTGCACGTCGACGTAATCGGCCCCGCTCAGTCGGCGGGCCCGGTCGGGCGTGATGGTGGAGCCATTGGTCGAGAACTTGACGCCGACGCCCTGCGACACGGCGTAGTCGACCAGATCGTAGAAGTCGGCCCGGATGGTGGGTTCGCCCCCGCCGATGTTGACGTAAAAGACCTGGAGTTCGTGCAGTTCGTCGATCACCGCCATGGCCTCGGCGGTGGACAGCTCGCGGGGGTCGCGCCGGCCCGAGGATGACAGGCAATGGATACAGGCCAGGTTGCACCCGTAGGTGATCTCCCAGGTCAGGCAGATCGGAGCGTCCAGGCCGCCCTTGAGTTGATCGACAAGGCCGCCACGACTCTTGGTCTCAGCAAGCACGGATGAACCTCGAATCTGCGAGCGCCGCCAGCGCCCGGCGGTAGGCGGGTCGCTCGGCGTCGGGAACCGCCGCGGTCAGGGCAGCCTCGACGGATTCGTGCTGCTCCAGGCTGCGGACGACCTCGGCCAACAGGCGCGAACGCAGAAAAGTGAGGCGCCGGCTCCCATAGTGATACGCCAGTGCCCCGAACGGCTCGGGTCGAAGCGCCACGTCCGGATCCAGTCCGTAGCGGCCGGCGGGGTCGAAGTCGGTCATCGGCGTTCCGTCAATAGACGCCGCACATCCCGTCGATGGATATCTCCTCTACGAGCAGGTCCTCTTCGACAAGCTCGACGTCCTCGTCTGGGTCGGTCACGCCCACCACCGGGGCGCTCTGCGAGGTCTCGGGGTTGTTCATGTGCGCCATCGTAAGTGTCTTGAGCAGGTGACGCGTGTTAACTGTGTAGAAGTGGTCTGCTGGTAGCAACCCTATGGAGGCCCAGATGGGAGTGTCCGCTCCCGAACTTCGAACTGCCGGCGAGGCGGGACGACAGGTTGAGTTGACTGCTGGGCGCCCGGCTGAGTTGGCCGCCGGGCGCCGAGCCGGGTGGACGGCCGGTGCCGGCGCTGGGCCCGTCTGGCGAAGCAGCACCAGGAAGGGAGGGCGCCATGAGTGAGGCGGGAGATGGTTCGGACCGCCGGACCAGGATGGCCGCCCCCGGGCTGCGCCCCGCCGACCTCAGCGAGCTGCTGACGATGTCGCGCCTGGCCCGGGTGGGTCGCCTGGCCCTCACGGTTGCGGTGGTGGGGGTGCTGGGCGGGATCGCCTTCGCCGTGGCCTCGGTCTCCGCTCCGGCGGCGGTGCGCTGGGGGACAGGCGTTCTTCTGCTGGTCCTCCTGGTCGCGGCGGTACTGCTTTCAGTCCACGCCGGCGGCCATGCCTGGTTCGTGCCGCTGCCCGCTCTCGTCCTGGCCGTGGTGTGGGCCTTCGCCGCGTCGACGAGCTCCTCGGAATCCAGCTGGGCTCTCGTCGCGCTGTGCGCTTTTGCCAGCGGGGTGGCGTTGGTCGTGGCCAGCACGGCGTTGCGTCAGCGATTGCGGGGCACGCTGGTCGGGTTGCCGCCTTTGCGGGGTACGGACGGCGTGGCGGTGACTTCGCTGAACCCGGTCGGGGTGGTGCAGGTGGCCGGTGAGAAATGGACTGCCGAATCGGTCAGTGGGGCCCTCCCGGCCGGGGTGCCGGTGCACGTGCTCGGCGTACGGGGCGTGCGCCTCGAGGTGTGGTCCGAGATGGGCAAGGTCCCGGACGGCAGGATGTTGGGTATCGAGGAGGATCAATCGTGATCGCAGTCATTGTCGCCGTCGTCGTAATCGTCGTTGCGCTCCTGGTGCTGGCCGCGGCGGGCATCAAAATCGTGCGGGAGTACCAGCGGGTGGTCGTGTTCCGGCTGGGTCGTTCGACCGGCGCTCGTGGTCCCGGGCTGGTGCTGATCAATCCCGTTACTGACCGGGTCGTCACCGTAGACCTGCGCGACAATTCCTGGAGATCCCCCACCAGGTGGCCATCACCAAAGACAACGCCTCGATCGCCATCGACTTCCTGATCTTCTTCAAAGTGCTCGACCCGGTCGTGTCGGTCCTGGCGGTCAAGGACTTCCGCGGCGCGGGCCTGAATATCGCGGCCACCACCCTCCGGGCCGTCGTCGGCGATATGAGCCTGGACGAAGTGCTGTCCAAGCGGGAAGAGATGAATAACGTCCTGCGGTTCAAGCTTGACGATGTGACCGAACGATGGGGCGTCAAGGTCACCAATGTGGAGGTTCGCGAGATCAACCCGCCTCCGGCCATCCTCGACGCCATGGCCCGCCAGATGTCAGCCGAGCGCAGCCGCCGAGCGATCGTGACGGAGGCGGAAGGCACCAAGCAGGCGGCCATCACCGTGGCCGAGGGGCAGAAGCAGTCGACAATTCTGTCGGCCGAAGGCGACCGGCAGGCGGCCATTGTGCAAGCCGAGGGGTTCGCGTTGGCGCTCAAACAGATTTATTCCGCCGCCCACGGCCTGGACGCCAACACCATGACCTTGCAGTATTTCGAAGCCTTGAAGCGGTTGGGGACGTCACCGGCGACCAAGTTTGTCGTACCCCTCGAGCTGGCCGGGCTGCTGCGTGGCGTGACGGGTTCGCTTGATAAGTCATTCACCAACGGACATGCCAGCCCCGCCACGGAAGTCTCCGAGCTGGACCAGGTTGCCGACGGGCTCTCGCCGGGGCAGGGACAGGCGGCGGACTCCTAAAGCGACGCGGGCGGGGCCGGTTCGGAGGAAAAGGAGAGCGACGGGGCGGCGAAAGGGAGAGCGACAGGGCCGGAGCCAGGGGGGGCGGCCCGACCCCGTCGCTCGATCTGGGCGGTGTCCCGGTCAGGCCGGCGGCACGGTACCGCCAGGCCGGCGGCGCCCTGCTCGAGCCAACTTCTGTCTGGGACCCGCCACCCGCTGCGTCGTCATCCCTACCCCCCACGTTCCGGCAGCGCCAACCGTCGGCCCTGGCACCTTGTCAGGTGCGGCGCCACGTCAGACGATTGTACCTAAACCACCCTATATGACCGGGTAGGAGGCGTCCATTCCTCGAGGCGGCCGCCCGGCTCCCGACCTGGGCATCGATAAGCGCGGCACGGCCCGGGATCTCAGGGGGGCGGTCCGTTCGGGCCGCGTGGAGTCTCCACCCGTTGCGGCCGGTCCCCTCGCCTGGCCACGTGCTCTGATGGTCGAGTTGGTATCGGACAGCTAGGTGCGCTGCCAGTCTTTCCATACCGGATCGTAACCAGCGGCTTGCAGCGCGGCGGCCACCTGGGCGGGGCTGCGCTGGTCGGAGATGGTGAATTGCGGCTCGGCGTCGCTTTCGGCTGCGTAGCCGCCCGGCTCGGTGTGCGACCCGGCCGACATGGTCGTCACGCCGAGAGGGACAAGGGCATCCCGCAAGGTGGCCGGCTCGCGGGTCGAAAGGCTGATGCCGATGTCGGGAAGTGCGATGCGCAAGGCGCACAGGAGCTGCACAAAGGCGGCGTCATGCACTGCCTCACTCGGCTGGTAGCCGCCGGCCGCAGGCCGGAGCCGTGGCAGCGCCAGGGAAACTTCACAGCGCCACCAGCGCCGGACGAGCGCCTGGGCGTGAGCGGCCAGAGCGATCGCCTCCGCCCGCCAGTCGGGGTTGAGTCCGAGCAGGGCTCCGATGGCCAGGCGTCGCATACCGGCCTCGGCGGCCCGGTCCGGTGCCGAGAGGCGCCAGGCGTAGTTGCGCTTTTTGCCCTTCAGGTGCACCGACGCGTACGTGCGTGGGTCGTAGGTCTCCTGATAGACGGTCACCCCGTCGCAGCCGGCTCCCAGCAGCCGCCGATAGGTGTCCGTGTCCCACACCTGCACCTCGATGCTCACTTGCGGAAAACGAGGAGCGACCGCGCCGACACAGTCGACCAGATAGTCGCGGCTCACGATGCGGGCGTGTTCGGCGGAGACCAGCAGCAAATGCCGGAAGCCGCGCCGGTGCAGCTCTTCGGCCTCGGTCGCCACCTCGGGGACAGAGAGGGTGCGGCGGGCGATGGTGTTGCCCGCCGAGAACCCGCAATACGTGCAAGTCGAGACGCACTCATTCGAGAGGTACAGCGGCGCGAAGAGCCGCACGGCGCGCCCGAAGCGGGCCAGCGACATCCGGTGGGCGGTCTGGGCCAGTTCCTCGAGCCGGTCGGCGGCGGCGCCTGACAGAAGGACGGCAAAGTCCGCCAGGGTTGGGTGGGACCGCCCCAAAGCCCGGTCGACGTCGGCGTCGGACGCCGATCTGACCAGCTGGCGGAGGCCGGCTACGTCGGTAGCCACCACATCGGCGGCCGCCGTGCCTTCCGGAACGCGGTCCGGTCGCGATTCCAGCACCACCTGCGAGATGGTCATGACAAGAAGCCCGTCAACGGGGATGACGCCGCCGCCACCCGGCCGATCGACGGCAGGCCCGCCCGCCGCCCGGACCGGCCCGCTTCGACCGCCAACCGAAAGGCCCGGCCCATCTCCCCGGGATTCCCGGCCGTTCCGATGGCAGTGTTGACGAGAACGGCCGAGGCGCCCAGTTCCATTGCCTCGGCGGCGTGACTGGGCGCTCCCAGGCCGGCGTCGACCACCACCGGCACGCCGGCCTGCTCCACGATGATTTCCAGCGCGGCGCGAGTGCGCAGGCCCTGGTTGGAACCGATCCACGAGCCGAGGGGCATGACCGTGGCGCAGCCCGCCTCCTCGAGGCGCCGGCACAGGATCGGATCTGCCGGGCAGTAGGGGAGGATCGTGAATCCATCCCGCACCAGAGCGTCGGCCGCCCGCAGCGTCTCGACGGGGTCCGGCAGCAGGTAGCGGGGATCCGGGGTGATCTCCAGCTTGATCCACGTCGGCAGGCCGGCGGCCCGGGCGAGCCGGGCCAGCCGAGTGGCCTCTTCGGCGTCGACGGCACCTGAGGTGTTGGTGAGGAGGAGGACCGGCTCCGGGATGGCCTGCAAGATGTCCTCGCCGGCGGTGGGATCGATGCGTCGCAAGGCCACCGTCACCACCTCGGTGCCGCTCGCCTCGATGGCGTCGCGCAAGGCCTCCCCGGATGGGAATTTCCCCGTCCCCAGAAACAGCCGGGACCGGAACGTCCGATCCGCGATCACCAGGTCGTCGTCTGCGGTCATGTCCTACGCTCCCTGGCCCGCGTTACCGGGCCGGTCGAAGATGAGGGTCGCCGACCGGGCAGCCGACCTCTCAGCCCGGTGGCGCCGAGCTCCCCTGCGTCTGTTGTCGACGCTTAGCCTACCCGGCGCCCTGCGGCTCTCACGAGCTAGTCACAGGGAGGACCTACATTGGAGAGCGCTTTCGAGGAGGTGATTCCCACGGCCCAGCAGTTCGATGTCGTGATCATCGGTGGTGGCCCCGCCGGTTACGCCGCGGCCCTCCACGGTGGTCTGGCCGGGCTCGACATTGCGGTGGTCGAAAAGGACAAGGTCGGCGGCACCTGTTTGCATCGCGGCTGCATTCCGGCCAAGGAGTTCCTCGAGACGGCATCGGTGTACCGGACGGTCACGGGTGCCAAGGAGTTCGGGATCGCAGTCGATCCGCCCGCCATCGAGTTCGGTCAGTCCCAAGCTCGCAAGCAGAAGGTCGTCGATCAGCTCTGGAAGGGCCTGCAGGGCCTGATGAAGAGAAGAAAGATTACGACGTTTATCGGCACCGGCACGCTCGGTCCCGATCACGTGGTCCGTGTCGACGACGGGACCGAGTTGGTCGGCACCCACGTCATCCTGGCGTCGGGATCGGTGCCTCGCAGCATCCCCGGGTTCACGGTGGACGGGGACCTGGTGCTGACCTCCGACGAGATCCTCGATCTCGAGACGCTTCCGGCGTCGGCCGTGGTGATCGGTGGCGGAGCCATCGGCTGCGAGTTCGCATCCATGCTGTCGGACCTGGGCGCCCGGGTCACCATCCTCGAAGCCCTTCCCAAGATCCTGCCCGGCTGCGACAAGGACGTGGCCGACGTCGTGCTCCGTTCTTTTAAGCGGCGAGGTATCGAGGTCCGTACCGGGGTGGTGGTGACCGGCCACACGCCGAGCGACGATGGCGCGTCCACCACCGTCCATTTCGGCGAGGGGGAGCACGTCACCGTGGAGGCCGTGGTGCTGTCCGTGGGGCGACGCCCCCTCTCGGAGAATCTGGGCCTGGAGGGGACCAAAGTCCAGTTGGACGGCCGCGGCTTTGTGGAGGTCGACGAGTACATGCGCACCGCCGAGCCCGGGGTCTACGCGGCGGGGGATCTGGTCGACACCCCGCAGCTGGCGCACGTCGGCTTTGCGGAAGGTGTCCTGATCATCGATCAGATCCTTGGCGACCGGGTGGTGCCCGTCGACTACTCGAAGGTGCCCTGGTGCATCTACTGCCACCCGGAGGTGGCGTTCGTGGGGCTGTCGGAGGAGGCGGCGCACCAGGCCGGCTTCGAGGTCGTCACCAAGAAAGACCCCTTCGGCGGCAACGGACGTGCCCTCATCGTGGGCGAGCCGGAAGGCTTGGTCAAGGTGATCTGCGAGAAGGGCTCCGACGGGAAAGCCGGCCGCGTCCTGGGCGTGCATATGGTCGGCCCCTGGGTGACCGAGCAGCTGGGCCAGGCCTATCTCTCGGTCAACTGGGAGGCGACGCCCCACGAGATCGCCCATTACATCCAACCGCACCCCACGTTGTCGGAGACCTTCGGCGAGACGATGCTCGCCCTGACCGGAAGGGGTCTGCACGTTGGCTGACATCACCATGCCGCAGCTAGGGGAGACGGTCACCGAAGGCACGATCACGCGCTGGGCGAAAAAGGTCGGCGACAAGGTCGACGAGGACGAGGTGCTCTTCGAGGTATCGACCGACAAGGTGGATTCGGAAGTCCCGTCGCCGGTATCCGGCGTCGTCACCGAGATCCTGGTCCCCGAGGGGGACACCGTCGACGTGGGAACCAAGCTGGCGGTGATTTCCGACACGGGCGAGGCGGCCAACGCCGCCCCGCAGGCGACGCCCGAAGCGCCGCCTGCCCCCGCACCTGCGCCCGCCCCTGCGCCTCAACCTGAGGCGGCGCCAGCTGAGGCGGCGCAGCCGAACCGCGCCGACACGGGGCCGCCTGTGGAGCCCGAGTCCGCACCCGGGGCCCGCCCAGTCCCGCAGCCACCGGTGGCGCCGGCCGCAACGGCCGTCCCTGCCCCGCAGCCACCGGTGGCGCCGGCCGCGACGGCCGCCCCCGCCCCGGCGGTTGCCGCGCCGGCGCCGGCGTCTACCACCGTTGTCGCCCCGAGCGACGGCAGCGATGCCAGCCGTGTCCTCTCCCCCGTGGTGCGCCGGCTCATTGCCGAGCACAATCTCGATCCGGCCCAGATCGAGGGCACCGGTGCCGGTGGGCGGATCACCCGTTCGGACGTGTTGGCGCTCATCGACCGTCGCAACGGCGGGGGCGCGCCGCCTCGCCAGGCCGCCCCTTCTGCCACCGCCGCTCCCGCAGCCGAGCCGGCCGCCGCACCAGCGGCGACCCCGGCGGCGCCTCCCGCGGCGGCGCAGGACAGCACACCGAGCCCGGTTACGCCGCCGGCAGTGAGCGGGGAGCGCGACACGATCGTGCCCTTCACGAACATCCGGAGGCGGACCGCCGAGCACATGGTGCGCTCGAAGCACACCTCGGCCCACACCATGGTGGCCTTCGAGGTCGACTTCTCGGGCGTCGAGCGGGTGCGCGGGGCCGAGAAAGAGAAGTTCCGGCAAGCCGAGGGCTTCAGCCTCACGTATCTGCCCTTCGTGACCAGAGCGGTCGTCGACGCGTTGAGCGATTTCCCAAACGTCAACAGCTCGGTCGGCGAGGATCTGCTTATCGTCCATCACGACCTGAATATCGGGATCGCGGTGGACCTCGACTTCGAGGGTCTGCTGGTTCCGGTCATCCACGAGGCCGACGGAAAGCGCTTGCGGGCGCTTGCCCGCGAGATCTCTGGCCTGGCCGCCAAGGCCCGAGCTAAGCGGTTGACGATGGACGACATCTCGGGCGGTACTTTCACCATCACCAACGCCGGGCCGTTCGGCACGTTCCTCACCGTCCCCGTGATCAATCAACCCCAGGTAGCCATCTTGTCAACCGATGGCGTCCGCAAGCGCCCCGTCGCCATCGAGCTGCCGGACGGCTCCGACGGGATCGCGGTGCGTTCGGTCGGCAACCTGGTCTTGTCGTGGGACCACCGGGCTTTCGACGGAGCATACGCGGCGGCCTTCATGGCAGCCGTCAAGGGCATCATCGAGGCCAGGGACTGGGCGACGGAGCTATGACGTCGCGGCCGCTGCTGCGGGCCCGGTGGCTGGGCCGGGTGCGCTATCAGGACGCCGTGGCCCTGCAGCGCGCCTTGTGGTCCTCCGGCGTCGACGACTGGCTGCTCCTCCTGGAGCATCGTCATGTGTATACCCTCGGCGTCCGGGCCAGGACCGAACACGTCCTGGTCGATCCGGAGACGGTCGGTGCCGAGATGGCCTGGGCCGACCGGGGCGGCGACGTGACCTATCACGGGCCCGGTCAACTGGTTGGCTACCCGATTCTGTCGGTGCCCATGGGCCGCCGGGCTTCGCCCGGGCACGTGGACCGCATCGAGCAGCTGATCATCGACGCCCTCGCCGATCTGGGCTTGCCGGGAGCCGGCCGCCTGGACGGCTATCCCGGCGTCTGGGTCGAACCGGACGGCGACCATCCCCGCAAGATCTGCGCCGTCGGGGTGCGAGTCTCGCGGCATCGCTCCATGCACGGGTTTGCGCTCAACGTGGCCCCGGACATGACGTTCTTCGACCGCATCGTCCCGTGCGGCATCGCTGACAAACCCGTAACGTCGCTTGCCGCCGAGGGCCTGGACGTGCCCCTGGCCCGTGTCGTCGACGCAGTAGTGGCCAGAGCCGCGACCACCTGGGCCTACGAGCGGGTCGATCGGCAGGATGTGGCATGGCGGGTGACGCCGGAAGAGCTGGCGCCGTTCAGCCGAGGCGAAGGCCCCGGCGCCGTGCCGGTCCGCATGCTCGATCGGCGCCTGGCTCAGGCGGGCGTCGATCCTGCCCAGGGCGTGACCATCCGTGATCGCAAGCCGGAGTGGCTGCGCGTCAAGGCTCGCATGGGTGAGGAGTACCGGTCCCTGCAGCGCACCGTTCGTCAGCTCGACCTGGTCACCGTATGCGAGGAAGCGGGCTGCCCCAACATTTACGAGTGCTGGGCTGACGGCACGGCCACGTTCATGATCAACGGCGACCGCTGCACGCGGGCATGTGGCTTCTGTCTGGTGGACACCCGCAAGCCGAAGCCGGTGGACCGCGACGAGCCTGAGCGGGTCGCGGAGGCCGTCTCCCGCCTGGGTGTGGCCCATGCGGTCATCACCACGGTGGCCCGCGACGACCTGGCGGACGGCGGCGCCGCCAGTTTTGTGGCCACCGTGTCCGCCATTCGCCGGCGGGTGCCGGGCACGGCCATCGAGGTCCTGATCTCCGACTGCAAAGGCGATCCGGGCGCCCTGGACACGATCTTCGCGGCCCGGCCTGAAGTGCTGGCGCACAACGTGGAGACGGTGCCCCGCTTGCAACGAGCGGTGCGCCCGTCGGCCTCCTACGCCCGCAGCCTGGCTGTGCTGGCCCGGGCCAAGGCGGCCGGCTTGACCACCAAGTCCGGACTGATCGTGGGTATGGGAGAGACCTTCGAGGAGGTGCTCTCCACCTTGGCGGATTTGCACGGGATCGGCGTGGACATCGTGACCGTCGGCCAGTATCTGCGCCCGACCTCGCATCATCTGCCAGTGGCGCGCTGGTGGACGCCCCAGGAGTTTGCCCGAGTCGGGTTGGCCGGCCAGGCGCTGGGGATCCCGCATGTCGAGGCGTCACCGCTTACCCGCTCGAGCTACCACGCTCGCCAGGCTGCGGCCGCGGCGTCAGGCCGGACCGGTGTTGAGCGGGCCGTGGCATCGGCGGGCGGCGGAGGCGGCGGAGGCGGCGGAGCCGCTGCCGGCGCCGGGCTGGGGTCCGGGGCGGCTGCGGGCGCCGGGCTGGGGTCCGGGGCGGGACCGCGATCGGGCGCTGGGCGTGGGGAAGCCAGGTCCATCTCGTGAGCCAGGCCCGGGTACACCGCCTCGAGCGGGTCCGCCGGCGCATGGTGGACCTGGGCGTAGACACCCTTCTCCTGTCGCTTGGCGCCGACCTCCCCTGGCTGACGGGCTACGAGGCCCCGCCGCTCGAACGGCTCACCATGCTGGTGGTGCCCGTGGATGCTGTGGCGACCCTGGTGGTCCCCCGGCTGGAGGCGCCCCGGGTGATCGAGCAGCCCGACGTGTTCGTCTTGCGCCCGTGGGAGGAGACCGAGGACCCGGTGGCGATCGTGGCTGGTCTGGCCGGTGCGGCCAACCAGGTTGCCGTCTCGGATCGCACCTGGGCCACGTTCGTGCTGGCCCTGCAGGCCCGCTTGGCTCGGGCGACGTGGCGGCAGTCCTCGGCGGTGACCGGGCCGCTGCGGGCGGTCAAGGACGCAGACGAGGTGGTCGCCTTGGCCGCGGCGTCGGCGGCCGCCGACCGGGTCGCCGCCCAGCTGCTGGCGGGCGACATTGCGCTCATCGGCCGAGCCGAGCGTGCGGTGTCGCAGGACTTGGGCCGACGTCTAGTGGCGGAGGGGCACCAGAGGGTCAACTTCGCCATCGTCGGTAGCGGCCCCAATTCGGCCAGCCCGCATCACGACCCAGGCGGCCGGATCATCGAGGCAGGGGAGGCCGTGGTCTGCGACTTCGGCGGCACCATGGACGGCTACTGCTCGGACATCACCCGGACGGTGTGGACCGGCCAGCCGACAAGTGAGGCCGAAGAGTTCTATGCCGTGCTGCAAGAGGCCCAGCGCTTGGGGGTCGCCGCGGCCCAGGTGGGCACCGCGTGCGAAGCTGTCGACCAGGCGGCGCGGCGGGTCATCAGCGCCGGGGGCTACGGGCCCGCGTTCATCCACCGCACCGGCCACGGTATTGGACTCGAAGAACACGAAGACCCTTACATCGTGGCGGGAAACGCCTTGCCCCTGGCGCCCGGCCACGCCTTCTCGGTGGAGCCCGGCATCTACCTGAGCGGGCGGGTGGGCGCTCGCATCGAGGACATCGTGATCGCCACCCCAGCCGGGCCCCGGCCCCTCAACTTCGTCACGCACGACCTCACCGTCGTCGAGGCCTAGGGCGTGGACCTGGGCATCGACGGCAAGGTTGCCCTAGTCACGGCGGCGTCGCGGGGGCTGGGACGGGCCGCGGCCGAGGCCCTGGCCGCCGAGGGCGCGCGGGTCGTGATCAGCGCGCGAGGCGAGGAGCGCCTGCGCGAAACCGCGGCCGCCATTCGCGCCGCCGGAGGTCAGGTGCACGCCGTCGTTGCGGACGTCACCGAACCGGCCGTGCCGGCCCGGCTGGTGGAGGAGACACGCGCCCACTTCGGGGCCCTCTCCATCCTGGTACCGAACGCGGGCGGTCCCCCGCCGGCACGCGCCATGGAGGTCGCCGATGCCCAGATCGAGGCGGCGGTCAACGCCAACCTGACCGCGTCGGTGCGGCTGGTTCGCCAGGCCTTACCGCTCTTACAAGCCGGCGGGTGGGGCCGGATCTGCTGCATCACGTCCTATTCGATCAAGCAGCCCCTACCGACCCTGGCGCTGTCCAATCTGGCTCGGACCGGGCTGTGGGCGTGGGCGAAGACCGCCGCGGCCGACCTGTTTCCCTCGGGGGTCACCCTCAACCTGGCCTGCCCCGGTCCGCATGCGACCGACCGGATGCGCCAGCTCGGCGGTGATCCGGCGGCGATGGGTGACCCCGCCGACTTCGGCCGGATCGTGGCGTTCCTGTGCTCGCAGCCGGCAAAGTTCATGTCGGGTACCGCGGTCGCCGTCGACGGGGCGATGACGGTGGGGTTGTTGTGAGGGCGGTGACGTCGCCAACGCCGGCGCCGGCCTGCCGTGGGAGGGCGAGGTGAAACAGCTCAGCGGCGTCGACGCCAGCTTCCTCTACATGGAGACCGGCCGGACCTTTGGCCACGTCAGCGGCCTCGGGATCTTCGAGCGCCCCGATGACCCCGGCTTCCGCCCGTATGACGTGACACGCGATCGGTTGGCGGCCAAGCTGCCCGAACTCGAACCCCTGCGCCGGCGGCTCGTCGAGGTACCCCTGCAGCTGGACCATCCCTTCTGGATCGAGGACCCCGATTTCGACCTGGAGTTCCACGTGCGCGACTCCGGCCTGCCCCCGCCGGGCACCGACGACAAGCTCGTCCAGCTGGTGGCCCGGCTCGTCGGCCGGCCCATGGACCGGGCCCACCCGCTGTGGGAGGTGTACGTCATCGAGGGGCTGACCGACAACCGCTTCGCCATCCTCACCAAGCTGCACCATGCGACCATCGACGGGGCGTCGGGCGCCGAGTTGATGAAGATCGTCTACACCACCGAGCCCGGCGAGCGCCATGCGGACGCCGAGCAAGTTGGCTACAGGCTGCCCCCCGCGCCGGGCGTGCCCAGCCCCGCGGTCGCCCTGTCCTGGGCGTTGCGCGGCATGGTGCGCAAGCCGGACAAGTTCATGCGCCTGCAGATCCGGGCGTTGCGCGCCCTCGGCGAACTGACCCGCAACCGCGGCCTGACCGGCCTGGCCGACCTGGCCCGGACCGTACCCAACCCCATCGGCGCCCGGATGGCGGCCTGGCGAGAACCCCGCTTCGATGGGCCCCCTCCACCGCCCGAGGCGGCCGCTCCACCCACACCGTTCAACGCGGCCATTACGCCGCATCGCCGGGTCGCCGTCCGGGCCACGCCGCTGGACGACATCAAGGCCATCAAGCGGGCGGCGGGCACGACCGTCAACGATGTGGTGATGGCCGTATGCGCCGGCACCCTGCGCCGGTACCTCATCGAGCGGGAAGCCCTCCCGGACCGACCGCTGGTGGCGATGGTGCCCGTCTCCACCCGCACCGGCGCCGAAGCCGACCCGTGGACGAACCGGGTGTCCGCCATGTTCCCGGTGCTGCCCACGCTTTCGTCCGACCCGGCGGAGCGCCTCCGGCAGATGCAGCTGACCATGAACGACGCCAAGGAGCGCTTCTCCCTCGTTCCTGCAGACGTGCTCACCGAGTACGCCGAGTTCGCCCCGCCCGCCCTCTTCATCCGGGCGGCACGCGTCTCGGCCCAGTTGCGGCTGGCGGACCGCTTCCACTTCCCGGTCAACGTGGTCATCTCCAACGTTCCCGGGTCCCGTCACCCGCTTTACCTCCACACAGCGAGGATGCTCCACTACTACCCGGTGTCGACGATCGTCGACGGCCAGGGCCTCAACATCACCGTCCAGAGCTACCTGGACACCCTGGACTGGGGGCTGGTGGCCTGCCGGGAACTGGTTCCCGACCTAGAGATGCTGGCCGACCTGCTCATCGAAGAGATCGTCACCCTGGCCGAGGCGGTAGGCGCCGATCTCACCAGGCGAGTAGACGCCACCGACGCCACCAGGGCCACCCCCGCCAAGCGACCGACCCGCCGGGCCCGGCCCGTGGCTTAGGTCAACCCCGCCTGAGCGCCCGCAGGCGGCGGGCTACTTCGGGCTGGCGCAGGCGGGTGAGGGTAGAGCGCCGGACCTGGCGGACCACGGCGGCCCGACGGCTGGCGTCCATGGCGTCGGGCCCCATCACCGACTGATCGGCCTCCGTGGGCTGGAACGCCACCACCGGGATGCGGTGGCGTCGTAGCACCTCGGCTTCCATGGCCAACTGGGCCCGGGCCGCTTGCCGCAGGACTCCGTGGTAACCGCGGCGGCCGGCCCGGCCGAGCGGGGCGCTCACGATGACCAGGTCGACGCCCGCGCCGGCCAGGCGGCTGAGGTTGGTCAACGAGTGGGCGCCGCCGTCCACGTAACGGTTCTCGCCCACCCGTACCGGCGCAAACCAACCCGGTATGGCGCACGATGCGGCCACCGCCTGGGCCGGCGTCGCCGGCGGGGCTTCGGGGCGCCCGAACACGACCAGCCTGCCGTCGTCCAGGCGCACGGCCGCGATCCATAACGCCTGCGCCGGCCACCGGTCGCCGAGCATGGCCTCGACGGCGTCAGAGATAGCCCGCGAGGACACCCGGCCTTCGGGGATCAGGCCGGCCACCACGGACATGGGGCGCACCGCCCAGGGCCGCCGGACCGCCGCGAATAGCACCGACGGGTTGGCCGGACCCAGGCGCGCCGGGCCGTGGCGCCAATCGGTGGCCGGAGGCGTCCCGGGTGGCAATCCCATCGACTGGAGTAGGACGGCCCCCTCCGGGCTGAGCGGACGGTTCTCGAGCCGGGCAGCCAGGTCAGCTCCGCTGAAGCCGGCTCGCAGCATGGCTCCCGACAGCGACCCGGCGGACGTGCCGAGGATGACATCGGCTCGCCGCCCATCCCACCCGACGCCTTCTTGGAGGGCTGCCAGCATCCCGGCGTGGAAGGCGCCACCTGTCGCTCCGCCTGCTCCCAGCACCAAACCGACACGTGCCACGGCTCACCTTTTTCCAAACCGTTACTGAACGGCGCGGTCCCGCCCCTCCCAGTAGGCGGCCCGCAGTTCCCCCTTGAGGACCTTCATGGCGCCCGAGAGCGGCAGCGCATCAGTTCGGAACGCAACCGACTTCGGCACCTTGTACCCGGCGATGCGCTCGCGGGCCCAGGCCTTGATGTCGTCCTCGCTCACCTCGGCCCCGGGTTTGGGTACCACGATCGCCAGCACGGCTTCGCCCCACTGCTCGGACGGTATGCCGATGACGGCGACCTGCGCCACCGCCGGATGACTGGAAATGGCGTTCTCGACCTCGGCCGAGTAGACGTTCTCACCACCCGTGACGATCATGTCCTTGACCCGGTCGACCAGGTAGACGTAGCCGTCCTCGTCGAGGTAGCCGGCGTCGCCAGTGTGATACCACCCCCCCCGAAAGGCCGCCGCGGTCTCGTCGGGCCGGTGCCAGTACTCCTGCATGTAGTTGCCGGCCTGGGCGCAGACTTCGCCATTCTCGCCCGGTGCCAGGATGCGGCCGTCCGCATCCTGGATAGAGACCACCGAACCCGGCATGGGTCGGCCCGCGGAACGGAGCAGGTTGCCGCCCCGGCGGTGCTCTTCGGGGCCGAGGCAGGTGAGCAGACCGCAGTTCTCTGTCATGCCGTAACCCTGGAACAGCTGCATGTCGGGGAACATGTCCAGCACCCGCTCGACGAGGGCGGTGGGCATGGGCGAGGCGCCGTAGGTCAGAATGTCGAGCGACCGCAGTCGTTCCGGCTTGAAGTCGGGATGGTCGAGGAGCATGGCCACCATGGTGGGCACCATCACCGTCATGCTCACCTGGTAACGCTCGATGGCGTCGAGGACGGCTGTCGGCTGGAACACCGGAACAAAGGTCGTTTGCCCGCCTACGGCCGGGACGGCCAGGACGGCGCCCAGCGAGGCGGCGTGGAACATGGGCGTTTGGTGCAGGTAGACGAAGTCCTCGTCCATGTTCCAGCGGGTAGCCACCTTGTAGATGTCGAGCATCAGGGCCCGGTTGTCGAGGACCACCCCCTTTGGCAGCCCTGTGGTCCCGCCCGTGTACATGAGGATGGCGACGTCGTCTTCCTCCGGTTCAGGCGGCAGGTCCGGGGACCCTGCGGCGACCACGTCCTCGTAGCCGACGTCGTAGGGCACGTCGCCGCCGCCGATCAGGACCACCTTGGCGATGCCGGCCTCAGCGCGTACGGAGTCGATCAGAGGGGCGAAGAAGGCGTCGGTGAAACAGACCCGGCATTCGGAATCCTGGATGATGAAGGACAGCTCCTTGGGCGCCAGGCGCAGGTTGAGGGGGTTGATGACCGTGCCGCCGAGGAGGCTGGCGTGGTAGAGCTCCAGGAACGGGTGCCCGTTGAGGGCCATAACGGCGAAGCGGTCGCCGCGCCCCAAGTCCAGCTCGCCACGCAGCCCGCCGGCTAGGCGGCACACCCGGTCCAGGTGCTCGGCGTAGGTGAACGTCACCCCACCGTCCAGCACCGAGGTCTTGTCGGACAGGCGGGCGGTGGTGGGCAGCAGGTAGCGGTGGTACACGAGCTCTTTCACGTGCTTCTCCCCTCTGCACCTGGCCGGATCTGGCGGAGCTTACCGAGGTGGAGCCGCCTTGACCGTCCGTTCCAATCCCCGGTAATCTCGATCCAATGTCGAGAAAGTCCGTCATATTTAGAGGCAAACTTAGGAAAAAGGCCCTGGTCAGCTCGGTCGGACTGGGAGCCCTGGCTCTGCTCGCCTCTGCGTGTGGCTCTTCCTCCCACGCATCCACCAGCCCCACCTCCAATTCGAGCACGGCGGCCACCGCCACCGCCGCCAAACCGGTGACCGTTCACCTCGGGTACTTCCCGAACCTCACCCACGCCCCCGCGCTGGTTGGTGTGGCGCAGGGCATATTCGCCAAGGATCTCGCCCCCGATACCCTCTCGACCGCCACCTTCTCGGCTGGCCCGGCGGAAAATCAGGCCCTGCTGTCGGGTTCCCTCGACATCGCCTTCGAAGGACCCAGCTCCGCCCTGTCCGCCTACTCATCCTCCCACGGCGCCGTCGCCATCGTGGCCGGGGCGGCCTCCGGGGGGGCAGGTCTGGTCACCAAGGCCTCCATCACCAGTCCCGACCAGTTGAAAGGCAAGACGCTGGCCTCGCCGCAGTTGGCCAACACCCAGGACGTGGCGCTGCGCTACTGGCTCAAGACCCAGGGATACACCACGACCAAGTCGGGCGGCGGCGACGTCTCGGTGCAGCCCTCCTCGACGGGCAACGGCACCGTCGTCACCGAGTTCAAGGGCGGCTCGATCGACGGCGCCTGGATGCCGGAACCCTACGAAACGGAGATGATCCAGGCGGGCGGCCACCTGCTCGTCAACGAGGCCACCCTATGGCCCGGCGGCAAGTGGGCCACCACCAATGTCGTCGTGCGCACGGCCTTCCTGCAGCAGCACCCCGCCACCGTCGAGCGCTTCCTGCGAGGCCTCGTCGACACCCTGGCCTCTATCCAGGACCAGCCCGCCGCCGCCCAGGCCGCCTTCAACACCCAGATCGCCACCTTGCAGGGTGGCAAGGCGCTGTCCGCCAAGGTGCTCAGCGAGGCGTGGAGCAACCTGACCTTCACCGCCGATCCGCTGGCCGACACCCTCCAGACCCAGGTGGCCCACGGCGTGGCCGTCGGCCTGCTCAAGCCGCCCAGCAACCTGGCGGGCATCTACAATCTGTCCCTTCTGAACCAGGTGCTGGCGGCCAAGGGCGATCCGCCGGTCTCGGGACTGTGACCATCGTCGACTCATCTCGCCCCGCTTTGGACACCACCGCCGTGGCGCCGGCGATCGTGCTCGACGGCGTGTCCAAGGTGTACGGCCGGGTGGGGGCGGCGGTTCCTGCGCTCGATCGCGTTTCCCTGACGGTCGGCGTCGGCGAGTTCGTGTGCCTGGTGGGCGCCTCCGGGTGCGGCAAGAGCACCCTGCTCAACCTGGTCGCCGGTTTGGACCGGCCCACCGCCGGCCGCGTCGAGCGCTCCGCCGGTGAGGCGACGCTGATGTTTCAGGACGCCGCCCTGTTCCCGTGGCTGACCGTGGCCCGCAACGTGGAGCTCGCCCTGCAGTTGCGTGGCGTGGGCCGGGCGGCCCGGCACGCCCGGGCCGCAGAGTTGCTGCGCCTGGTCCGGCTGGAGAGCTTCGCGGAGAAGCGACCCCACGAGCTGTCTGGCGGCATGCGCCAGCGGGTGGCCCTGGCCCGGGCCTTGGCCCAGGACCGCCGCATCCTGCTGATGGACGAGCCCTTCGGGGCGCTGGACGCCATGACCCGGGACCTGCTCCACGAAGAGCTGGAACGGATCTGGCGGGAATCCGACCTGACGGTTCTGTTTGTGACCCACAACGTGCGCGAGGCGGTGCGGCTCGCCGACCGGGTGGTCCTCTTGTCGAGCCGGCCGGGGCGCATCGTGGAGACCTATCCGGTGAAAGTCACGCGCCCGCGGCGCATCGAGTCGCCCGATGTGTCGGCGCAGGCCGCGACCATCACGGATCGCTTGAGGGAGGAGGTGGCGCGACATGGCGGTCGTTGAGGATCGGTTGGACCGAGAGCTGGAAGGCCTCGACCAGCTGGAGCTGCAGCTGCCGCGTACGCCCTCGCTGGCCACCCGGATCTGGCGGGTGACGTGGCCCAAACTGGCGGCCGTCGCCATCGGCCTCGGGTTGTGGCAGCTGGTCGTATGGAGCGGGTGGAAACCCACTTACCTGTTGCCCGGGCCGGCCACGGTTTTCCACCACATCTGGGAAGACCGGCACGCCATCTTGAGCGGGACGGCGACGACGCTGCGCCGGGCCGTCGAGTACTACCTGGCCGCCCTCTCCATCGGCACGCTCATCGCCATTGCCATCACCCGGGTCAACGCCATACGGCTGGCCGTGACCCCACTGGTGACGGGGCTGCAGACCATGCCATCCGTGGCCTGGGTACCGATAGCCATCCTGCTATTTGGGATCAAGCCCGAAGCGATCCTGTTCGTCACCCTGGCGGGCAGCATCCCGGCCGTGATCGTGGGGACCGTGGCGGCCATTGACACCGTGCCGCCATCGTTGCTGCAAGCCGGGCAGATACTGGGCGCCCGGGGCGTCAACCGCTACCGGCATGTGGTGCTGCCCGCCGCCCTGCCCGCTTACGTCGCCGGCATGCGGCAGGCCTGGGCGTTCGCGTGGCGGTCTTTGATGGCCGGCGAGCTCATCGTTCCCAGCCATGGGAGCACGTCGTTGGGGCAGCTGCTGAGCGCCTACCAGGACCAGAGTCTGGCTGCGGACGTGCTGGCCATCATGATGGCCATCCTGGCGGTGGGCCTGCTGATGGACCTGGTGTTCTCCCGGCTCGAGCGTACGGTGTTGGACCGCCGCGGGCTGTTGCGGGGTCGCCAGCTGTTGGGGGCCGGTACCTAGCGCCATCGCTCCCGGCGCTGGCCCGGAGTGTTCAGGGGCGGCGGACCACGAAATACTTGGCCTGCGGGTGGTGGCAGACAATCGCCGCAGTCGTCTGCTCGGGATGGAACTGCCACGAGGTCTCCTCGCTCACCTCGACGCCGATCCGATCAGCCCCGACCAGCTCGGCGCACTTGGCGTTATCCTCCAGGTCCGGGCAAGCCTCGTAGCCCCACGAGTAGCGCCCGCCCCGGTACTGCTGCCGGAACAGACCCCCCAGCGTCGGCCCGTCCTCGGCCACGAATCCCCACTCGTCGCGAATGCGATGGTGCCAGAACTCGGCCAAAGCCTCCGCCATCTCCACGCCGAGGCCGTGCAAATGGAGGTAGTCCTGGTAGTGGTTTTCCGCAAAAAGACGGGCCGTCTCCTCCGACACCCGGGCCCCCATACTCACCACGTGGAAGGCGGCGTAGTCCGCCTCCCCGGAGGCGGCGGATCGGAAGAAGTCGGCGATCGACAGCCACGGGTCAGCCGATTGCCGGGGGAAGGTGAAGCGCAGCCATTCGGAGGTGCGGGCGTCGTCTTTCCACACAATGAGGTCGTCGCCCTCGGAGTTGACGGCAAAGTAGCCGTAGGCGACGGCGGGCTGAAGCACGCCCGAAGCCCGGGCCGCGGCCAGCTGGGCCCGCAACTCGGCGCGGATGCGGTCCTTGAACTCGGGATCGGTCTCCTGCCGGCTCTTGTCCGGCCGGTAGCCCCACTGAGCCCGGAACAAGGAGGTCTCGTTGAGGTAGGCGGCGATGTCGTCGAGGGGGATGCCGCGCTCGACCCGCGCACCCAGGAACGGCGGCACGAACACGGGGTTGTCCTTGGCCACCGACGGGGCCCGCGCCGGGCGGACAGCATCGGCAGCCCGGTCGCTCTCACTGGCCGCCTCCCGGGCCGCCCGGGGTCGGGCTCCTTCCCGCCCGCCGAGGGCCCGCCCGAAGTCCGGGTCGTCCGCACCGGCCCGCTTGATCTCCATGAGGCGGTCCATGGTGTGCAGGCCCTCGAAGGCGTCCTTGCCGTAAAACAGCCGGCCCTGGTACTCGGATCGGAGGTCTCGTTCGACGTAGGTGCGCGTCAAGGCGGCCCCGCCCAGGATGACGGGCAGGTCGGAGAGGCCCCGCTCGTTCATCTCCAGCAGGTTGTCCCGCATGATCAAGGTGCTCTTCACCAGCAGGCCGGACATGCCGATGGCGTCTGCGCCCATTTCTCGAGCTGCGTCGACCATGTCCGCCAGTGCCACTTTGATGCCCAGGTTGCGGACCTCGTAGCCGTTGTTGGTGAAGATGATGTCGACCAGGTTCTTGCCGATGTCGTGCACGTCGCCTTTGACGGTGGCGAGCACGATGCGGCCCTTGCCGCCGGCGTCGGATTTCTCCATGTGCGGTTCGAGGAAGGCGACCGCAGACTTCATGGTCTCCGCTGACTGGAGCACGAAGGGAAGCTGCATCTGGCCCGAGCCGAACAGTTCGCCCACCACCTTCATGCCGCCCAACAACGGCCCGTTCACGACGTCCAGCGCCGCCCAACCGTGGCGCAGCGTCTCGTCGAGGTCGGCTTCCAGGCCGTCGCGGTCGCCGTCGATGATGCGCTGCTCCAGCCGCCGCTCGACGGGCCATCCGCTGCGGTCCTCGGTCGCCAGTTCGGATGACGCCACGCCCTCGAAGAGCCGCAGCAGCTCGGCCAGCGGGTCGTAGCCTGTGGACGCGTCGCGGCGGTCGTAGATCAGGTCGAGACAAACTTCGACCACTCGCGGGTCGATCTTGTGCAGCGGCATGATGCGGGCGGCGTGGACGATGGCCGCGTCCAGGCCGGCTTCCTGGCACTCGTGCAGGAACACGGAGTTGAGGGCGTGCCGGGCGGCCGGGGCCAGGCCGAAGCTGACGTTCGAAAGTCCCACGATGGTGCCCACGCCAGGAAGCTCGGTCTTTATCCTGCGGATCCCCTCGATAGTCTCGATCCCGTCCCGCCGGCTCTCCTCCATGCCCGTGGAGATCGGCAGGACGAGGGGGTCGAAGAGCAGGTCCTCGGGCGCCAGCCCATAGCGGTCGACCGCCAGGTCCCGGATGGCGGTGGCCGCCCGCAGCTTCCACTCCGCCGTGCGGGCCTGGCCTTCGGTGTCGATGCAGGTGCACACGACGGCGGCGCCGTACTCCCGAGCGAGGGACAGGAACCGGTCCAGGCGGGTTCCGAGGGCGTCGCCGTCCTCCAGGTTGACGGAGTTGAGCACCGGTTTGCCGGCGATGAGCTGCAGCCCGGTCTCGATAACCGGCGGTTCGGTGGAGTCCAGCATGATCGGCAAAGTGGCCTGGGTGGCGAAGCGGCTGGCCACCTCCTTCATGTCGCCTACGCCGTCCTCGCCCGTGTAGTCGACGCACACGTCGAGCACGTGGGCGCCGCCCTTGACCGCCTCGCGCGCCATCGCCACGCAGGTGTCCCAATCGTCAGCGAGCATGGCCTCCCGGAACTTCTTGGACCCGTTGGCGTTGGTGCGCTCGCCGACCACGAGAAAGGACGGGCTCTGGTCGTACGGGACGTGGCTGTAGATGGAGGCCACGCCGGGCTCCCATTCCGGCTGGCGGGCGGCCGGGGTCAGCGCCGCGCAGGCCTCGACCACCGCCCGCAGGTGCTCGGGCGTGGTGCCGCAGCAGCCCCCGACGACGCGAACGCCGTACTCGGTGATGAAGCGGGCGTGGTGCTCGGCGAGCCGGGCGGGCGTGAGGTCGTAGTGCATGCGCCCCTCGACAACAGACGGCAGCCCGGCATTGGGGAGCACCGAGATGGGCACCCGGCTGCGCTGCGAGAGGTAGCGGAGGTGCTCGCTCATCTCGGCCGGGCCGGTGGCGCAGTTGAGCCCGATGACGTCGGGCCGCAGGGCGTCGAGCGTCGTCAGGGCGGCGCCGATCTCGGTGCCCATGAGCATGCGGCCGGTGGTCTCTATGGTCACCTGGACCTGGATCGGCACGTGGCGCCCGGCGTCGGCCATGGCTCGCCGGCAACCGATGATGGCCGCCTTGGCCTGGAGGAGGTCCTGGACGGTTTCGATGACGAATACGTCCACCCCCCCCGCCAGGAGCCCGGCGGCGGCCTCCTGATAGCCGTCCCGCTGATCGACGAAACTGATCTGCCCGAGGGAGGCGATCTTGGTTCCCGGTCCGAGCGATCCGGCGACCCAGCGATCGCCGGTGCCCGGTGGGCCGGCGACGTCCCGGGCGATGCGGGCCGCCTTGGTGGCCAGCTCGTGGGTGCGCTCGGCGAGGCCGTACTCGGCGAGGACCCACGGGAGGGCCCCGAAACTGTCGGTCTCCACCACGTGGCAGCCGACGTCGAAGAACGACCGGTGCAGGTCGGCGACGACGTCGGGGCGGGTGTCGACCAGGACCTCGTTGCAGCCTTCCAGGGCGGAGCCGCCGAAGTCGTCAGGTCCCAAGTGACGCAGTTGCAGGTTGGTGCCTGTGGCGCCGTCGAAGACGACCACGCCTTCCCGCACGGCGTCCAGGTAGGGGTGCACCGCTCCAGCGTACAAGGGCTGCATCTCTCAGCCCTGTCGCTTGAGGCGGCCGGTCTTCTTGGCCCAGTGCTCCGCGGCCGAGAACGCCATCAGGGCGGCCGGGATCAAGAGCACGCCGAAGACGGCCAGCGTGGCCAGGGTGCCGGCTTCTGGACCGAAGCCGCGCCCGTCGATGACCGTGCCCCGGATGCCGCGCAGCAAGTACGTGGCAGGGGAGACGTGAGACACCGCCTGCAGCCAGCCGGGCAGGACGTTGACGGCGTAGTAGACGCCAGAGATTAGGAGAACGAGGGCTTGCACCATGAATGACATCTGTTCGCCCCGCTCGGGGTAGAGCAGCGGGAGGATGCCCGACAAGATGCCCAGCCCCACCAGGCTGATACTTCCAATGGCGACGACCACGGCGGCGGCGCCCCAGTCCGCGTGGCCCAAATCAACCGAAAAGAAGGGCAGCGAGCAGGCCAGGATCAAGCTGGTCCGGATCAGGCCGTGCAACACGCCGAACACCGACATGCCGAGCAGGTGCACGACCCGGGGAACCGGGGCCATGAGGGTGTGCTCGATGGTGCCTTCCCAGCGCTCCCACATGACAACCAGGCTCATGTCGTCGAGCACCGCCGACATGTAGGCCCATACCAGGGTCCCGATCAGCAGGAACAGCGTGAGCCGGTCCAGCTGGGCCTCCTTGACCGCCCCGGCCTGGGCCGCCTCCTTGGCGATGAAGGTGATGGCCAGGGTGTTGACCACCCCGTACACCAACCAGACGAGCTCCCACGCCCAGTGGCGCTTCCACAGGTTGGTCTGTCGTTCGACGAAGGCCCAGCCGAGGGCGATCCGGCCAGGCGGGCGTCGTGGCGCCGCCGGGGCGGAGGCTCCCGCCTCTCGGGTGAGGTCGGCGATCGTCACTGCGGTACTCCATCCATCGTTGCGTTCTCCTCCTCTTCCTTCCCGTCTACTTCTTCTTCGTCCTCCTCGACGCGGCGGCCGGTGAGCGCCATGAAGACCGCTTCCATGTCCACTTCGTCGACCGGCCGGCCCGCGGCGACCTGGCGCCGTAGCGCCAGGGGGGTGCCCTCGGCGACCAGCCGGCCGCCCGAGATGAAGCCGATGCGATCGCACAACAACTCCGCCTCGTCCATGTCGTGCGTCGTCAGCAGAATGGTCACGCCGTCCTCGGCGCGCACGTCGCTGACGAACTGCTGTACGTCGCGCTTGCTGCGCGGATCCAGACCGGTGGTGGGCTCGTCGAGCAGCATGAGGCGAGGGCGGCTCAGGAAGGCCCGCGCCACGGCCACCTTTTGTTGCTGGCCCCGAGAGAGGTGCAGCATCGGCTGCTTGGCGTGGCCCTCGCCGAGGTGCAACCGGCGCAGGATCGCCGCGCTGCGCTGCCGGGTTTCGGATCCCGACAGGCCGTAGGCTCGCCCGAAAAACAGCAGGTTCTCCATGGCCGACATGGCCCGGAAGAACGACGGGTCGGCGGAGACCCGGTTGAGAAGCGGCCGCGCCGCCTGCGGGTGGCGCAGGGCGTCGTGCCCGAATACCCGCACCTCACCGCGGTCGGGCAGGAGGAGGGTGCTGAGGATGCGGATGAGGGTCGATTTCCCGGATCCGTTGGCTCCGATCACGCCGTAGATTTCGCCTCGGCTCACCCTGAAGGTGACGCTGTCCACGGCGACGTGCGGCTGCCGCCGCTGTCGGGGCCTCCGCGCCATTGAGCCCAGCCATCCCGGACGGTAAGTCTTGGTCAGGCCGCGCACCTCCAGGGGCAGCGCGCCCGGCCAACTCGGTCCGCATCGGTTTATTGCTCATCTCTTCGTTCCTCCGCGACGAACCCAGGGCACGGCTCGATCCGGTTGACGGCGCCGGCGGACGCCGGCGGCGTCAACTCAGCGAGTGCGGAGGGAGATGCCCATCACGGGGGCGACGCTACAAGGACAGGCGCCATGCGTCCCAGCGATTTTTGCGCCCCACCGCCGTCACGCCCAGCCGAGTTCGGAGAGACGCTCGTCGGAGATCCCGAAGTGATGGGCGACCTCGTGAATCACGGTGGTGGTCACCAGCGCGACCAGTTCTGCTTCGGTCCGGGCCAGCCGGCTGATCGGGCCGCGGAAGATGGTGATGCGGTCTGGCATCACCCCGGCATACGAAAGGGGTGACCGGCGGGTCAGGTCGATGCCCTGGTAGAGCCCGAGCAGGGTGCCCCGCCGGCCCGACAGCTGCTCTGGCGTCGGCCAGTCCTCCACCATGACGACCACGTTCTCCATGAGGCGGCCCAGACTTGCGGGTATCTGATCGAGGGCGTCTGCCACTAGCTGTTCGAAGGTGTCCGGGTCGGTTTCCATGGCGGCGCCAGTCTGGCCGCCCCGGAGGCTGTCGCAAACGGAGCTTCAAGACCAAGGCCGGCCGTTCGCTCGCAAAGCTCACCTGTACTTGTGGAGTCACGAGCTCTTTGCCAACGGCCACCCTGGTTCTTACGCGGGTTTTGCGAGAGCCGCCGCGGCCCGCACCCGTCGCGCTTCTATGATCTCGCCATGCGCCTGGGCGCCGAGCAGGGGCGGGTGATTGGCAGCCTCATCGAGAAGCAGCTGACGACACCCCAGCAGTACCCGCTCAGCCTGAACGCCCTCGTCCAGGCCTGCAATCAGGTTTCGAACCGGAACCCAGTTGTCAATTACTGGCGACCGGGTGGTGGACGAAACCCTGGTGTCGTTGAAAGAGGCGGGTCTGGTGCGCTTCGTGCACCCGTCGCACGGCCGGTCGGTCACGCGGTACCGGCAGGTTCTCGAAGAGCGGCTGGGGCTCGACGTCCGACAGCTGGCTCTGGTGGCCGTACTCCTGCTCCGCGGTGCGCAGACTGCCGGTGAGCTGCGGTCCCGCACCGACCGTATGGCCACCTTCGCGGGGACCACTGATCTGGAGGCCGAACTGGCCCGTCTGGCGGAGGGCGCCGAGCCGTTGGTGGCCAGATTGCCGCGCCGTCCGGGCCAAAAGGAGGAGCGCTGGACGCAGCTCCTGATGGAGGTCGGCGAGGAATTGCCGGCGGAACGTGCGGACTGGGTCGACGCCCTGGACGCCTCGTCTGGTGCAGGACGGTCGCCGGCGCCCTGGGCGGCGGAGGCGCCCACCGGCCTGTCGGCGGTGGTTCCACTCGGTGGCGTCCCGTCGGTTTCGCCCCCTGGCCTCCCGTCGGTTCCGCCCCCTGGCCTCCCGTCGGCGGGGGCGGAGGTCGCCCTGCTGGAGGCCCGGGTGGTCGAGCTGCGGGCTGAGGTCCTGGACCTGCGAAGTGAGGTGTCGGATCTGCGCGGCGAAGTGATCGACCTGCGCGCCGCCCTCGAGCACCTGGAGGCGCAGCTCGGCGGGGCGTGATCCGACGGGCCACCCCGTGGCAGGTGGCCGGAGCGGCGCAATCCCTCGACCAGCCAGCTGGCTGGCGCCCACCAGTGTCCACGAAGCTTCGCGGTCCCGACGGGCCCGGTCACGTGTGGCAGCCGCCCCGCGCCCTGTCACCTGGCGAACGCACCCGCGCCCTGCTCGCCGCCCCGTGGCTACCCCTACCAACTGTCTGGTTCTTGATGAACCAGCAATCACCTGGACCTGCCGCCTGTCGAACAGGTGGAGGAGGCGCTGGCCGGCTTCAGCGGGACGTTTCTGCTCAACTCAACTCCCACGATCGCTGGCTGCTCGAAGCAGTCACGGTGAACCGGGGCGCTTATTGTCGACTGGGCCGGGTGCAGGAGTACTGGCAGTAGGCTCGCCTCGGCCATGAAGATCTACACGCGCAAGGGCGACGACGGAACCACCGGCCTGCTGTATGGCGGCCGCGTCCCAAAGGATTCGGCGATGATCGCCGCCAACGGCGCGGTCGACGAAGCGCAGGCCGCCCTCGGCGTCGCCCGGGCCGCGGCCGAGCGGGGCTCGGAGCTAGACGAGATCCTCGTCGGCGCCGAGCGGGACCTGTACGTACTCATGGCGGAGCTCGCCACGGCGCCCGCCAATCGGAGCAAGCTCCAAGCGGGGGTGTCGCTCGTTACCGCCGCCATGGTCGCCGCACTCGAGGACCGTATCGATGCCGTAACGCCGCGGTTCCCGCCCCTCACGGATTTCGTGATCCCCGGTCAGGATCCTGTGTCCGCCGCCCTCGACGTGGCCCGCACGGTGGTGCGCCGGGCTGAACGGGAGGCCCTGGCCCCGGCGGCCGAGGGATCGCAGGTCGTGCCGTATCTCAACCGTTTGTCGGACGTGCTCTGGGCGTTGGCCCGCTGCCAGGAGCACGGGGAGTCGTTGCTCTCGAGACGGGTCGGGCAGGCCAGCCGGTGACGGCTCCCCGCTTCGAACTCGTCAGGCGGGTGCCAGCCGGGGTTGCCGTGCTCGGAGTCCCGGTCTTCGCCGATCTGTCCACCCCCGCCGGGGCCAGCGCCGCGGTGGCCCGCGAATTCTTGGCGCAGCGCCGGTTCGAAGGTCAGCCCGGACAGGCCCAGGCCGTCTGGGCCGACGACGGCACCACCGTGGTGGCGCTCGGCGTCGGGCGCCGTGACAGGGTCGACCCGGACGGGCTGCGCCGGGCCGGGGCGGCGCTGGCCCGCCAGGTCGGCACCGCCACCGAAGTGGCCACCACTCTCCCCGCCGCAGCTCACGATCTCGATGGCGTCGTCGCCGGCTTGGAGGGCATCGGCCTCGGCGCCTACGGCTATGACGGTACCCACCGCAATCGCCGCTCGGCCCGGGTCGACCGGGTGGCTGTAGTCGCCCCGGCCTGGGCCAAAGGGCCCGTCGATCTCGAGACGGCGTTGGTCCGGGCCCAGGTAGCCGTCGACGCCACTTGGCGGGCCCGCGACTGGGTCAACCGACCCGCTCGCAACCTGACGCCCAGCGAACTGGCCCGGGTCGCCACCGAAGGCGCCGCCGGGACCGGCGTCAACGTGGACGTGTGGGACGTGCCGCGCATCACAGCCGAGCACCTCGGCGGCCTGCTCGGGGTGGCGGCCGGCGCCGCCGAGCCGCCACGGCTGCTCCGTCTCGCCTACGAACCCGCCCGGGCGGACACGACGGTCGCGCTCGTGGGAAAGGGCATCACATTCGACTCGGGCGGGCTGTCCCTGAAGACCGCAACCGGCATGATGACCATGAAGGGCGACATGGGCGGCGCCGCCGCCGTGATCGCCGCGACCATCGCCTGCGCCCAGCTGGCGCTGCCCGTGCGGGTCGTGGGCTGGGTGGCCGCCACCGAAAACATGCCCAGCGGTACCGCCATCCACCCCGGCGATGTCCTGATCGCTCGCAACGGCACCAGCATTGAGGTCCTGAACACCGACGCCGAGGGCCGCCTGGTGCTAGCCGACGCCCTGTCGCTGGCCGCCGAGGAAGCGCCCGATGCCATCATCGACGTCGCCACCCTGACCGGCGGCCAGCGGGTGGCCCTCGGGGAGGGTGTGGCGGCCGTAATGGGCACGGACCCGGCCCTGGTGCGCCGGGTGATCGCCGCCGGCGCCGCCGCCGGTGAGCCGGCCTGGGAACTGCCGCTCGTGGGCGCCTACCGCAAGCAGCTGGACTCCGAGGTCGCCGACCTGCGCAACGTCACCACCAAGCCGTCGGCCTCAGCGATCATGGCCGGGCTCTTCCTGAAGGAGTTCACCGCCGGACGCCCGTGGGCGCATCTCGACATCGCCGCCCCGAGTTGGTCCGACAGCGAGGATGGCTGGCTGACAAAGGGCGGAACCGGTTGGGGCGCCCGAACCCTCATCGAGCTGGTTCGTAGCTGGGCCTAGGGCTCAGGACGCCTCGCTCACTGAGGACATGTTGAAGCCGTCCACGCGGAGCGGGGGCATGGCGGTCCGGCTGAAATAGTCGGTCCACTCGCGCGGCAGCGTCCGCACGGAGGCGCCGACCTCCGCCACCCGGCCGAGCATGTCCACGGGGCTCTCGTTGAAGCGGAAGTTATTGACGGCCCCGACCACCTCCCCTCCCTCGACCAGGTACACCCCGTCACGCGTGAGGCCGGTCAGGAGGAGCGTCTGGGGATCCACCTCCCGGATGTACCAGAGGCAGGTGAGCAGCAGTCCCCGGTCGGTCGTCTCGACCATGGCGTCCAAGCTGGGGCCGCCCGCGGGTCCGTCCAGGATGAGATTGTCGATATACGGGGTCACGGGCAGGTTGGTGAGCTGGGCCGAGTGGCGGGTCTGGACCAGGGCGGCCAGCACCCCCTCGGAGATCCACGAGGTCGGCTCCAGAGCCAGGCCGTTGTCGAACACCGACGAGAAGCTGCTGGATTCGTGGGCCACGACGAAAGGCCAGCACTGAAGAAAAGACGCGCCCGGGTCGCTGCGCAGGGTCAGCGGTACATCCGTGAGTCGTTCGCCGACTCGGGTCCCTCCGCCGGGCCGGCTGAACACCGTGCGCCCGTCGTGGGCGTCGCGGGCGCCCGCAGACCAGTAGAGGTCGATCAGCAGATCCGCCACCGCACTCGGGGGCAGAATCGTCTGGTAGCGGCCGGGCGGTAGCTCGACTTCGCGCGCGGCCCAACCCAGCCGCCGGCTCAGCTCGGCGGTCACCGGCTCCATGTCGACGTCGGCGAAGTCGGAAGTCGGCACGCCCGCCCACGCCGAACGGCTGAAGTCCGCGGACTTGGCGTTCAGCTCCACGTGGCCCGTCGGTTGGTCATAGCGGGCCCGCAGCCCAGCCGACGAGGCCAGGTACGTGGTGCGCATCTCGTGCTCCGCGTATCCGAAGAGCAGCTCGCCAGCGGTCGCCGGCCCGGGAGAAGGCCTCGCCCAGCTCCGTTGCGAAGCGCCCGAACACGGCAGTCCCCGTCGCAGCCGGGGGGTCGTCCCACCCGCCAGCCGCGACCTCGCTCGTTACCAGCGGCGCCTGATCTTCGGCCTCCGGGCTCGTCTGCGCCGTCTGCTCGGCTGCCCGCACGAGCGACTCCAGCGAGTCGACGGTCACCCCGCTGCGGGCGACCACTCCGACGGCTCCGCCGGTCACGGCGATGACCGTTAGCTGGTTGCGGTGAGTGAGCCCGTTGGTTGTCAGGGTGTTGTTGGCCCAGCGCAAGTTGACGTCGCTTACCACCTCACCGATGACCACGCACGAGTCGGCCTTCGACAGGTCGAGGACCCGCTCCACGAGCTCCTGGGGGGGTGCGCCGTCGCTCATCTTCCGGACTCCTCAGTGGCGTTCAGGATGCGTACCTGCCGGAACAGGGCGGACGGGCAGCCGTGGCTTACCGGCGCCACCTGACCGGGCTGTCCCTTCCCGCAGTTGAAGGCACCACCCAGCACGTAGGTGGACTCGCCCCCCGTGGCCTCCATGGAGCCCCAGAAGTTGGTCGTGGTGCCCTGGTAGGCCACATCCCGCAGCTGTCCGGCCAGCCGGCCGTCCTGTATGCGGAAGAAACGCTGACCGGTGAACTGGAAGTTGTAGCGCTGCATATCGATTGACCAGCTCTTGTCGCCGACGATGTAGATGCCTTCCCGGACGGATCCGATCAGCTCCTCGGTCGTGGGACCCCCGGGTGCCGGTTCGAGGGACACGTTTGCCATGCGCTGGAGCGGCACGTGGCTGCTCGAGTCGGCGAAGGCGCATCCGTTGGATCGGCCCAAGCCCTGCCGGGCGGCCATGCGGCGATCAAGCTGATAGCCGACCAGGATGCCGTCTCGGATCAGGTCCCACGATTGGGCGGCCACACCCTCGTCGTCCCAGCCCACCGAGGCCAGGCCATGCGGCACGGTGCGGTCGCCGGTCACGTGCATGAAAGGGGCGCCGTATTGCAAGGTGCCGAGCCGGTCAAACGTGGCGAACGACGTCCCGGCGTAGGCGGCCTCGTACCCGAGGGCCCGGTCCAGCTCGGTGGCGTGGCCGATCGACTCGTGGATCGTGAGCCACAGGTTGGATGGATCGATGACCACGTCGTAGGCGCCGGCTTGCACCGCGGGGCGGACACCTTCTCCGCCAGCAGGTCGGGCAACGCGGCCAGCTCGCCTTCCCAGTCCCAGCCGGTACCCGTCAGGTACTCCCAGCCGCGGCCCGCCGGCGGCGCCAGGGTGCGCATGGTGTCGAACTCGCCCGTCTCCTTGTTGATGGCGACGGCGGTGGCAGTGGGGTGCACCCGGACCCGCTGCTGCACCGTGGTGGTGCCGGCCAGATCGGCGTAGAACTTGTTTTCCTGAACGGCCAACACGGCGGCGTCGGCGTGGTCAACAGCGGGATGGCTCAAGAGGGCTGCGGTCCACTGCAGAAGGCGCTCGGTGCGCGCCGCGGTGACGACGTCGAACGGGTTCACGTCATAGGCGGACACCCAGGTCCCGGCCGGGTACACGGGCTCGTCGGCCAGGTCGATGCGCTCCCGACGCAGGGCAGCCGACGTACGGGCCAACTCGAGCGCCTCGCCGGCAGCCCGAGCGGCGGACTCGGCCGTCAGTTCCGTGGTGGCCGCGAACCCCCACGTGCCGTCGTAGAGCACCCGGACGGACAGACCGGCCACGTCCCGTTCGGCGGCGCCCTCGAGCCGTTGATCGCGTACCCGGGCGTCGGATGCTCGCTCGCGCTCCACCCGTAGCTCGGCGTGGCTCGCCCCGGCCCGGCGGGCGGCCGTCAGAGCGGCGTCGGCCAGCCGGGTGAGCGGCAGGGCCAGGAAGTCCGGGTCCACAAGGTGGGGGGAGGAAGCAGTCATATTTTTTCTCTCTACCGTACGCCTACCGTACGCCGGGGGGAGGGGAGCAGGAAACCGAGGTCACTTCTCGGTGTCGGCCGGCGTTCTCGGGGTCAGATAGGCGTCAGATCGCACTCTCGGCACCGAAAACGATGTGTGGCGTCACGACACTCGGGTAGGTGCTGCTACCCGCGACCGCCGGATGGGCCCGGGCTAGGCGCCGATCGCCACGACCTCCACCTCGAGCGGTCCGCTGGGCGCGTCGTAGGAGAAGCGATCACCCTCTCTTTTGCCGATCAAGGCCTGGCCTAGCGGCGAGTTCGGGGAGACCACCGACACCCCTTCGCGGCGCTCCTCGATCGAGCCCACCAGATAGCGTTCGACGTCGGCGTCTCCTACGTAGCGCAGGGAAACCACCGTCCCGGTACTGACCTCGCCACCTGTGGCCGCGGTCGTGTCGACGATACGGACATCCGAGAGCATGGCCTCCAGCTGGCGTATGCGGGCCTCCATCTTCCCCTGGGCGTCCTTGGCGGCGTGGTAGTCCCCGTTCTCCGACAGATCGCCGAGGGCCCGAGCCGCCTCGATTGCCCGGGCGATGTCGATCCGCCCTCGCGTGCGCAGATCGTCGAGCTCGGTCTGGAGCCGGTCGTAGGCCTCCTGTGAGAGTTGCGTGGCAGGCATGCGCAACCAGGGTAGCGGCGGTTGACGCCGGGCCCGCCATCGGCGAAACTGTCCGGACCGTGACCAGCTTCGCATTCGCCGTCGTAATTATCATGTAGCGCATCGGCTCCCGAACCGGTGCGCGTCGTGACCGTCCCGATGGGGCGGTCGTTTTGTGTCCAGTCCCTTGTTAGGAGACCACTTGTGAATCCCTTCAAGATCGCGGTGATCCGCGGTGATGGAATCGGCGGGGAGGTCATCACCGAGGCGCTCAAGGTGGCGCGCGCCGCTGGGGCCGAGCTGGACACGACCGAGTACGACCTCGGCGGCCGGCGCTATCTGGCCACCGGGGAGGTGCTCCCTGACAGCGTCCTTGACGAGCTGCGCGCCGCTGACGCCATCCTGCTGGGGGCGGTGGGGACTCCCGAGGTGCCCCCTGGCGTGCTGGAGCGCGGCCTGCTCCTCCGCATGCGATTCGAACTGGACCTGTACATCAATTTGCGTCCGTTCGTGGCGGCCGCCAGCGTTGGCGCCGGGGTGCCCATCGACATGGCGGTGATACGCGAAAACACGGAGGGGGCCTACGCTGGGGAGGGTGGTTTTCTGCGCAAAGGCACCCCTGAGGAGATCGCGACCCAGGGATCCGTCAATACCCGCTTCGGGGTGGAGCGGTGTATCCGGTATGCCTTCGAATTGGCCCAGGCGCGGCCAAGGAGGCACCTGACCTTGGTGCACAAGACCAACGTCCTGACCTTCTCCGGCGAGCTCTGGCAGCGCACCTTCGACCAGGTCGGCCTGGAGTATCCCGAGGTCTCCGTGGCTTACAACCACATCGACGCCGCCTGCATCTACTGCGTCGAATCGCCGCAACGCTACGACGTGATCGTCACCGACAACCTCTTCGGCGACATCCTCACCGACCTGGGCGGGGCCATAGCCGGGGGCATCGGCCGGGCTGCATCGGGCAATCTCAACCCCGACCGCACCGGGCCGTCGATGTTCGAGCCTGTCCACGGCTCGGCTCCCGACATCGCCGGTACTGGCCGTGCCGACCCCACCGCGGCCATTGTCTCGGCCGCCATGATGCTCGATTTCCTCGGCGCTGCCGACGTGGCCGGCCGCATCACCGCCGCTGTCAGCAGCTTCACCTCGGACGAACGGCTGTCGACGTCTCAGGTCGGGGACACCATTGCCCAACACGCCCAGGCAGCAGAAAGGGTCTGAATCCCATGCCGATCACCAAGACCGAGAAAATCTGGATGGACGGAGAGCTGGTCGATTGGGACGACGCCAAGATCCACATCCTCACCCACACGCTCCACTACGGGTGCGGAGTGTTTGAGGGCATTCGTGCCTACGCGACCGATGCCGGGCCCGCCGTGTTCCGGCTAACCGATCACATCACCCGTCTCTTCGACTCCGCCAAGATTTTCCTCATCGATATCCCCTTCACCCCCGAAGACCTCATCGAGGCGACCAAGACGACGGTGCGGGTCAACGGCTTGCCGGAGTGCTACATCCGCCCCATCGTCTATCTCGGTTACGGCGAGATGGGTCTCAATCCGTTGCCTTGCACGGTGAACGTCTCGATCGCCGTGTGGCCGTGGGGGGCCTACCTCGGCTCCGACGGGATCGCCAACGGAGTGCGAACCAAGATCAGCGCCTGGCGCCGCCACGATCCCAACGCCATGCCGCCCGCCGCCAAGGGCACCGGCATGTACATCAACTCCTCGATGGCCAAGATCGAAGCCATCAAGGCCGGCTACGACGAGGCCATCCTGCTCTCGCCCCAGGGCTATGTCAGTGAGTGCACCGGCGAAAACATCTTCATCATCCGCAAGGGACGCATCCTCACGCCACCGCTGTCGGCGGGTGCCCTCGAAGGCATCACCCAGAGCTCGGTGATGACCATCGCTCGTGATCTGGGTTTCGATGCGGAGGCGGACAATATCCTCCGGTCGGACCTATACACCGCCGACGAGGCCTTCCTGTCGGGCACCGCCGCCGAGGTGGTGCCCATCGTCTCAGTCGACGATCGGGTGCTGGGCGACGGTCGTCCCGGACCGATCACCCGGCGCATCCAGGAGGTCTACCAGGCCGCCGTGCGGGGCCAGGTCGACCGGTACAAGGACTGGGTGGAGCATGTCGGCTGACCCCGCCCGCCACGCCCACGAGGTGCCCAGGGATCTGCCTGAGGCCGTCGACATCTACGACACCACGTTGCGGGACGGCAGCCAGCAGGAGGGGCTATCGCTCACCGTCGACGACAAGCTGCGGGTGGCCGAGCAGCTCGACCACCTGGGTGTGCAGTACGTCGAGGGCGGGTGGCCCGGCGCGAATCCCAAGGACGAGGAATTCTTCCGGCGGGCGGCTGCGGGCGAGCTCCGGCTCGAAACGGCCACCCTGGTGGCCTTCGGTTCCACCCGCAAGGTGAGGGGCCGGGCCGAGACCGATCCCGTCCTCGCCGACCTCCTGGCTGCCCAGACCAGCGTGGTCTGCCTGGTCGCCAAGTCCGCCGAGTGGCACGTCACCGAGACGCTCCGGACGAACTTGACGGAGGCCATCGACATGGTGGCGGACTCGGTCGGGTTTCTGGTGTCGCAGGGGCGGCGGGTGTTCCTGGATGCGGAGCACTTTTTCGATGGCTACATGGCGAACCCGGGTTTCAGTACTGACGTGCTGCGAGCGGCGGCCCGCGCCGGCGCCGAGGTGCTGGTGTTGTGCGATACCAACGGCGGCAGCCTGCCGTTCGAGGTCGAGCGCGTCGTGGGTGAAGTGCGCGATCTGGTGGACAGTCCTCTCGGCTGCCACTTTCACAATGACTCCGGATGTGCCGTCGCCAACTCGCTGCAGGCGGTCCGCCTGGGAGTCACCCAGGTCCAGGGGTGCGTCAACGGTTACGGGGAGCGCACCGGCAACGCCGACCTGACCGCGGCAGTCCCGGACCTATCCCTGAAGATGGGGGTGCGCACCATCGGCTCGGACCGTTTGGCGCGACTCACCCCCGTGGCTCACCACATTGCCGAGGTGGTCAACATTGCCCCGGATCCCCACCAGCCCTTCGTCGGGGTCTCCGCCTTCGCTCACAAGGCCGGGCTGCACACCAGTGCCATCGCCCGTTCCCGGCAGGCCTACGAGCACGTGCCGCCGGACCGGGTGGGCAACGGCACCCGCTTCGTGGTGAGCGAGATGGCCGGCCGTTCGACCGTGGCGCTCAAGGCCGAACAGCTCGGAGTCGGCCTGGATGACACCGTGCTGGCGGACATCGTCGAGAAGCTGAAGGACCTCGAACACCGCGGTTTCCACTTCGAGGTGGCCGACGGATCGCTGGAGCTGCTCATGCGGTCGGCGACGGGATGGAAGCAGCCGTTTTTCACCCTGGAGTCGCACCGGGTCATCACCGAGCTGCGCGAGGACGGCGCCTTCGTCACGGAGGCCACTGTCAAGGTCATCGTCGGGGACGACCGGGTCATCGCCACCGCTGAGGGCAACGGGCCTGTCAACGCTCTCGACGCCGCCCTGCGCAAGGCCATCGGCCCCGTGTACCCCGATCTGGCCCACGTGCACCTGACCGACTTCAAGGTCCGGGTGCTCGACACCAGCCGGGGCACGGCCGCCGTCACCCGGGTGCTCATCGACTCGACCGACGGTGAGCGGACGTGGACGACCATCGGGGTGTCGGAGAACGTGATCGAGGCCTCCTGGGCGGCCCTGGAGGACTCCATCGTGTTCGGTTTGCTCCACGCCGGAACCGCCCAGCACAATTCGGCTGGATGACTCAGCCGCCACACGTTCCCCTGCAGGAGACGGATCGGGTGCGGCCGTCGTCGTTGTTGCCGCCGCCGGGCGCCTGGTTCCAGCAGCGCCCGGCCGAGTGGGATCTACCCTGGCGCCCGGAAGGGCCCCGCTTCGGCTTCACCGGCCCGGACCTCGGCTACGGACTCAAGCTGGCGCGCCGCTTCGAGGCCAAGTTGCATCTAGCGTTGGAAGAGCGCCGTCACGACGCCTTCTACGGCGGCTTTCTCTGCGGCAGTCGGCGAGCGGCCGAGTTCGGGCGAGCGCCGGTGATCTACGACATGGAGTGGGCGTACACCCTGTGGGGGTATCTGGGCGGCGCCCCTGAAGACCTGGTGGCCTGGCGGGTGCCGCTATTCCGCGGCGCGGCCGACGAGTACTGGCAACAGCGCCGGATCGTCGACGCCGTCCGACCCGAGACCCTCCGGCTGACCCCGGCGCAGGTCCACGAGCGGGTCCGCTCGGGAGCCTGGAAGGACCTGCTGATCGTATGAGGCGTATGCGGCGCGGGCTTCGTGCGAAGGTCGGCCCGCCCATGACCCGAGCGCCCATGACCCGATGCCCGTGAGCGCCCATGAGCCGCTGCCCATGAGCCAGCACGTAGCCGCCCGCCTGGCCGCCTTCAAGGTGCCGGTCCAGGTGTGGTTTGTCGACGAGCCGCTGCCCCGAAATCCGGCGGGGAAGCTACTGAATCGCCAACTGCACCACGAGCTGGTCGACGCCGACTGATGTTACACGGGCTTCTGGTATCTTTTACGTGTTCTAGCGGGCTTAGATAGCAAAATCGGCCGGACCGGTATCGAGACCCGCCAGAAACGCACCCAAGGCCGACAGGTCGTCCGGCGTGGCGACGTTGGCCCGGACCGAGCCCTCGACGGTTCGCTTCACCATGCCGGATAGCTCGGTTCCGGGCCCCAGCTCCAGGAAGTGGGTGGCGCCCAGGTCCGCCAGGGTAAGCAGCGACTCCCGCCAGCGCACCGGCGATACCAGCTGAGCGGACAGGAGGTCGCCCCAACCCTGCCGGTGGGCTGCGCCGTCGACGTTGGCGACCACGTCCGTGGCGGCGGGCCCGAAGCCCGCAGCCGCCAGGGCGGCGTCGAGGCGGGCCTGCGCCGGTGCCATGAGCGGGGAGTGGAAGGCGCCGCCGACCGGCAGCGGCATCACCCGCTTGGCGCCCAGCTTCTTGGCCACCTCCCCTGCGGCGGCGACGCCCTCCGGTGTGCCGGCGATGACGACCTGGCCGGGCGCGTTGTCGTTGGCGGGCCACGCGTTGGCTACCTCCCCGCAGGCTCGAGCGACTCCCTCCGCCTCCAGACCCAGAATGGCGGCCATCGTCCCCGGCCGTTGATCGGCGGCGCCTTGCATGGCCTCGCCTCGGGCGTCCACCAGGCGGGCGCCCCCCTCTGGGCTCAGGACGCCGGCAGCCACCAGGGCCGTGTACTCACCCAGGCTGTGACCCGCCACGGCCCGGACCCGCTCGACCCCGAGCCCCCCTCCCGTGCGAGCGGCGTCCAGGATCACCAGGCTCAGTCCGAAAGCGGCCAGCTGGGCGTTACGGGTGGCCGTGAGGGTGGCGGCGTCCGCCTCGGTGAGCAGGTGCCCCAGATCCCTGCCGGTCGTCTCCGAGATCACCCCGACGAGCTGCCAGGACGGATGCTCGCGCCAGGCGACGCCCATCTGGGGCCGCTGCGAGCCTTGACCGGGGAAAAGGAGGGCGAGCACGCGCCCGACGCTATTCGCCGCGGTCGCATCAGCCCGTCGTGGGATCGCCCTCCGGGCCACCCCGAGGACGTTTGCCCCTGGGAGAGCCGCGTCCTTTCGATCCTTGGACCTCCTAGCAAATGCCGGTATCCGTGTCATCATGGATGCATGCAGCCGATCACTCTGACTGACGAGCAGCGAGCGTTTCGAGGGGCCCTGCGCCAGCTGGCCGAAGAGCGGTTCGCGCCGCGGGCTGCCGAGGTCGACGCCACAGGCGAGTTCCCCTGGGACAACTTCAAGGACTGCGTGTCGATGGATCTGCCGGGATTGGCGATCCCGCCCGAGTACGGCGGTTCGGGCGCCGACAACGTCACCCGGGCCATCATGGTGGAGGAACTCGCCCGGGTATGTGGGTCGACGAGCCTGATGATGGCGATCAACGGATTGTCCGTCACCCCGATCGTCAACTGGGCAGCCCCGAACTCAAGTCCCGCTACCTGCCGAGAATCGTCAGCGGTGAGGTCCAGGCGAGCTACTGCCTCTCAGAGACGGACGCCGGAAGCGACGTGGCCGCTATGAAGGCCAGAGCCGAACGCGACGGCGATTCCTACGTCCTCAACGGCGCCAAACACTGGATCACAAATGCCGGCATCAGCGACATCTACGTCGTCTTTGCCAAGACCGACTCCGCAGCCGGACCCCGCGGGCGTTTCCTGCTTCCTCGTCGAGCGTGAGCACGGCCTGCGCATCGGCAAGTTGGAGCGCAAAATGGGCATGCATGGCAGCCCGACGGGCGAGGTCATTCTCGATGACGTGCGTGTGCCGGTTGCCAATCGCATCGGCGCCGAAGGCCAGGGCTTTATGATCGCCATGCACACGCTTGATCGCAGCCGGCCCTCGATCGCGGCCCAGGCGGTCGGTATCGCGCAGGGCGCGCTCGATTTCGGCGTCGGCTACGTCAAGGAGCGGAAGGCCTTCGGTCATCCGATCGCCGACTTCCAGGGGCTGCAGTTCATGCTCGCCGACATGGCCATGAAAATCGAGGCGGCCCGGGTGCTCACCTACCGGGCTTGCGCCCTGATCGATCAGGGCGACCCGGATGGCGAGCTAAACGCCGCCGGCGCCATGGCGAAGGCCTTCGCGAGCGACGTAGCGATGGAGGTCACCACCGACGGTGTACAGCTGCTGGGCGGATATGGCTATACCACTGACTTCCCGATGGAGCGGTTCATGCGGGATGCCAAAATCACCCAGATCTACGAAGGCACCAATCAGATCCAGCGGGTCGTGATCGCCAGAAACCTTCTGCGATAAGGGCTTTTCGGCTTCCAGCCGGCTTTCCCGAAGGCTGTCCGAACCGGCCGTCCCTATTGCGTGGGTCAGATCGCGGCCTGCCAGGAAGCAGCAGATGGGCTCTTGCGGGCGACGTGCAACCAGCCCGTGGCCTGGCCGCAGGCAGCTCATTCCATAGCATTCCATTGCCAACGGCGTCCGATATATGAGACCGTGTGGACGGCAAAGGCGGGCTAGCAAGCATGGCTCGCCGTCCCGACAGCCGGAGGACGGTCATGGCCCTTAGGCAAGGTCTGCTGAGCCAGGTAGTTCCGATGCTTCTAGTGGCGGCCGGTCTGGTCGGTTTGGCGCCGGCGCTTGGTGCCCCGGCGATAGCCGGGGCCGCGATTCCGTCGTTGTTCCCACCCCACCCGGTCCGGAACACCCAGCTCGCGATCAGTCCAGTCTTCAGCCAAACCCTGGTGGGCGGTTTTGACCAGGCTGGTAATACCAATCTCGATTGCTCGACATTGACAAATGGAAACGCGCTGCCGGCGGGGGGTGCGTCCGGGATTGGCAGACTGCGTTGGGTACACGGGCGAATGGTCCTGGGAACCGGCCCTTCTACAACAATCAGGTCATCACGAAATATCTGAACGTGGCCCCAAACCCGGGCACCGGCTGGCGTCCCTGGGAGCATTACCACGACAAACTCATCCTCGGCGACGGTAACCGTCCCGACCAGTGCCACGGTGGTCTATGCCGAGCTGAGCTGGCTGGGCACAACTCAGTTGTCTGGCAACACGGGCATCACTCTCCCTCCGGGACAGGGCGGCTGGGATCCGAATATCTACACGGAGCCCATGCAGGTGTCGATTGGCGACGATGTGCACTTCGTCTCGATCGAACCTGATCAAGGCACCTCGATCGAGCCCGGCCAACCCGCGTCGGACACCGACGATGTCTCGCATGACTCGGTCGACCGATTTCGAGAGGAAGATCTGGACCGAACCGGTTAGCGGCGGGCGCCATGCCAGCCCGGTGCAGGCTGCTGCGCCGAAAGCGTGGGTCCTTCAACAGGAGTGCTGTTTCGGGGCTCCCAGGGCATACTCCAGATGCTGGACGGTACCGGTGTCGGAAGCCCTCTGGATCGCTTCGAGTAGCTGGTGCTGGTCGGCCGCAGTCGAGAAGTCGGGGAGGATCGGCGAGCCGTGTTCGATCCGCTGGGCCAGAACCTGGTATAGGACCGCGACGTTGCGAGGCGGGCCGGCAGGCACGGAAGCGGGGATCGGTACCAACCGGTCAGGCACGGACAGGTCGTTGGCCGACCCGTCCGCCCGAGCGATGGATATGGCCCAGTCGCTGATCTGGATGGCGCCGGGCGAGACGGGGCGCACGGTAATGGTCGCCTCGTTGCCAACGATCCGCGCCTCGAAACCAGGGCCCGACGGAGCCGCCTCTCCTTGTATCGCCACGGAAACGACCGCGTCGTTGTCGAGACGGCCGGCCAACACGACTTGATCTGGCGCGGTCACGGCCACCGTTTCTCCGGTCTCCAGGATGGTCGCCTCCCGGTTAACTGAGGCCACCACCGCGCTCAGCGAGCGCGGCTGACCTAGGGCCCGCGCCAGGGTGGCGAGGACGTGGCCGGCCGAGATGCTCAGCACTGTCGCGCCGGCCGCCACGTCCGTGGCGTATCGATTGGCCGCCGGTATCCGCGTCCTTGCTGGGCCTCCCCGGTGACCACGCTGACCGCCACAGGCGTACCGATCGCCCCCTGGTCGATCAGCTCTTTCACGAACACCGCCCCGGGCGCGTGGTAGCCCTGCAGGCCGACAATGTGCCCGACGCCCTTTTCATCGGCCAGCGCGGCCAGCCGGCGGGCCTGGTCCGCGTCCACCCCGAGCGGCCACTCGCAGAACACGTGCTTGCGTTCCCCGAGCGCCGCCCTGACCAGGGCGTCGTGCTCGGGTACCTTCACCGCGATAGCCACGACGTCCACGTCAGGATGAGCCACCAGATCTCTGACGTCGGAGAACGCCAGCGGAACCCCGAAGGCGTCGGCAGTGGCTCGAGCAGTCTGCAGCCGCGTGGTCGCCACGGCGACGATCTCGTAGTCGTCGAGCGCTCGCAGAGCGGGCAGATGTGCAGCGGAACCCCACCCTCTGTCCGGGTTCGCACCCACCACACCCACACGAATGCGAGACCCCGTGCGCGCCGCCCTCGATTGGTTAACCATCGGCAGAGGCTATCCCACCGTAGTTCTAAAAGTTGATAAGATCGGTCAACAATCCGAACAGACGTCAAGCCTGTCCGTTGCGGGCATCGCAAGCAGTGAAGACGGACATGACAGTCCGTCAACGTGGCAGAGGTGATCGTCCGCGGTTGAGTTCCGGGGCCGGGCCGCTGGACAACGCGACCAGATATCTTCGCAGGCTCGGCACGCGGACTGCGGCACCAGCCTGAAGCGCATGGCCATGGCGAAGAGCTTGCAGCCGAGACAGATGCCCGCCGTCGCTTCCAGGCCCGCGGCGGCGATGAGCAGGGTCAGCAGCCGATCGGCGGTACGTCGTTTTCCCGTGAGAACGCAATACGAGCAGCTCGCACTGATGGCGAGCCCGATAGCTTGCGCCAGCCGTTTGGGCGGCCCGGGGGAATAGCGATGGTTGCGGTGGAGCCGCGGCGTCACTACTCGGGTGGCGAGGAGGCCGAGGGGGCTGTAACGAGCACCGGCCAGCGCCCGGGCAGCAAAGCCGTAGGTGAGCGGTACCAGCAGCCAAGCCTGGTCAGTTGCGACTGAGGTAACTGCCATGGCGGCCATTCCGCCGGCGACCAGGCGGGCCGACGTCTCGTTCACGGGGTTTGGGAAGGCTGGTAACTTCGCGATTCAGAAATCTTCCGTGTTTGGTCGGATTTGGCTGTGAGGCAACTCTAGAGGCTGCCGTTCTAGAGCAAGTTGGAGGACGGCGTGGCCGCCGGTCGGGCCGAGGGCTGCGTGTTTGTCCGTCGCCGACCAGCCGACCGTGCCGTCCGACCGTGCGCATCCGAGCGTGCCATTCGACCGTGCCATTCGACCGTGCCATCCGCCTGGTTGCCGCTGTCGGCCCGTCGGATCTTGGCCCAAGTGGCTGGCGTCGACGACGTACTGGCGCGCGGCGCGCCGTAGCGGTCCGACAAGCCGGCTCCCCGAGCGGGACGAGAAGGAAAATATGACTTGCTCGATCAGGATTATGGGATAAAGTGGTGACCGTGCGGTGTTCTCCGGCGTGGAACGACCCGTGGGGTGAGGCCAGCCGCTTGTCGTTCGACGAGCGCTGTCGCTGAGCAGAACCGTCCCAACCCCCCACTGTCTCGTTCGTTCGCAACTTCGGAGGTCTCTCACTTGTCGACGCTCGTGTTTCGCCCGGATGCGCTGGTCCCCACCTTCTCTGCAGTCAATAGTGCGCCTTCCTCTCGGCCTACGGCTGGACGCCTGGCCCACCCAGCCGGGCGTGGGGGTGGCCGAGGGGGGCTTGGTGCCGACGCGCTGGAGGTGATCGCGTCCGGCCTGGCTCAGACCTCCGCCCGGATCGATCCGGTATGGACAAATGGAACTCGCCGCCGCTACACCTGCCTGCTCGACACGGCCCTTTATGACGCCTGGCTGATCGAGTGGTCACCCTCATCGGGTCTCGAGCTCCACGACCACGGGGGATCTCAGGGCGTCGTGGTCGTGGCCGCCGGGCGGCTGGTCGAGACCTACACCGACCTCGACAGGCGGAACCCCCTCTGCACCCGCCTGGTCGGGAGCGGTGAGACCTTTATCGTGCCGGCCACCCGGGTGCACGAACTGTCCAACCCGGGGCCGTTCGAAGCCCGTTCCCTGCACGTCTACTCACCGCCGTTACGGCGAATGACCTTCTACGACCCTCGACCGGGCAGCTTCTTGACCCCGGTGTCCATGGGTCATGGCGACCTGGCCGTGCTCGAAGAGGCTGCGACGTGATCGCACCCAAACGGGCCGGTCCGCGTTGACCCGACGGCCAGGCACCCTGCCGGAGTACCCCCCTCCGGCGGGGCGAGGGTTGGGGTTGGCGCCGGTCGTGGGCGCTCCCGCTCGCCGCCGCCAGCCCCGCCCCCTCGCTGTCCAACAACGGACAATGCCAATGGCGGCGAAACCGGCCTGGCGAAACGATGAACCCGCGAATAGGTTCAGGTCTGGTCAAAGTAGAGCATCCGTGTTCTCCGCCCTAACGATTCATTCCATCCGCATGCCAAGGACCGGATGCGGCTGTCCGCCAGTACCGGCACGACGCTGTCGTCTGTATGGACAATATGGGGCAGACGTAGCACCCAGATCGGCGCAGGCACGAATCAGATTGCAACCGGTCGTCATCGCCAGAATCTTGCGACAAAACCTGTACCTGAAGGGGTTTCCTGGGCGACCGATAACGCTCATAAATTCGGTATCACAACGATCGAATAAAGGCTTCCAATTTGGGTTCGGTGCGCCGCAAACCGAAGAGCTAGCCAGTATTTTTCTTGGCCCGTACGCCCGGTGCGGACTGGCTAAGTCGACGCTGACCCGACCGGGTCGAAGTCTCAGTAAGGAGACCTGTTGTGAAGACGATTGCGGCGGGCGGCATTCTGCTGTTCCACGACGACTGCACCCGGCAGTACAAGCCCTACCGGCCATTGTGAACATGCTCCATAACCGGGGCCTGCGCGCCGGGAAAATCGCCCCGTCGACGACACCAACGGTCACGACCTGGGGAGACACGTACTATGCGATGGTCGGTCCGGCGTGACCGGCCCCGACGAGGCCCACCGGGCATGAAAGCGCCGAGAGGTCAGCGAGCGCCAGCTCCAGCGGCGCCTAGTTGCGCCCGCCTCCCGGGGTAGACGTCACGAGCCTGCCGGCAGCAACCGGTCTCGACCCCGGATCGCCACAACGTCACAGCTGCTGTCACCGCCGAGCTAGCCGATGTGACAAGACGTGCAACCCGTCGCCACAACGTCACATTGATGGCGGTCGACCGGCAAGCGAGCGTTACAAAGTGGCGCGGTGACTGCCGACACACGCATAGCGGGCCACTGCCACAGCGGCCCCAGTGGCCGAGCGGCGCGGTGGCCCAGAGGCCCCAGCGGCGCGGTGGCCCAGAGGCCCAGCGGCCCCAGCGGCGCGGTGGCGCAGTGGCGCAGTGGCGGCGGTGGCGCAGCGGCCTCAGCGGCGCAGTGGCCCTGCGGCTCTGCGGCCCACCGGGCCCAGCGGCCGAGCGCCCAGCCGCCTCATACCGCCGGGGCTGACCACTTAGACAGGTTCCTGGGCCTCTCGCACCGAATCCGGTAGGAGTTGAGCAACAGGAGCGTTCTCATCTCGACGGGCGCGGCGCACCAGCACGAAAGGCATCGCCATCAACACCATCGATGCGGCGACGAGCAAGGCGACGAGACAGGCGAGTAGCACGGGGCTCAGGGCTCCTAGGGGCAGCGGCCGAAACCGGTTGTTCGTTGCCGTGAGTTATCTCCGTTAAACCAGCGCCGGAAACGGCCGGAAGTCGCGTATGGCCGCGGACCCGAGCCGGCCGCCCCCGAGCTGGCGGCGCCCGAGACCGCGCCCCGCAGCCCCGTCCATCACCCCAGGGGAACCTGCCGGAGGTTCGACGCGTCGGTCGAGCTAGCGGCGCCCGTCCCTGAGTCGAAGCGAACCTCGCCCTGCACCGCTTGGCGTAAGTCCACCAGCGCATGCCGATCGACCTCGATAGCCGGTCGCGACACCGACTCAATTGGCACCGTGCTCAGCGCAGGTCAACTCCCGAGGGTGACCCCCGGGCCGCGCGGGCCGGGGGTCACCGTCGCGCTAGTACTGTCCGCCGGGGCCGGACTACCAACCAGCAGTACGGTTGACCCGACGGACCGGGTCGAGACTCAGGCGCGGCCGGAAGTGGCGAAGGCGGCTGCCAGCTCGTCTCGAAGCACCCGGCGCAGCAGCTTGCCGGTCTCGTTGAAGGGCAGATCGGCCCGGGCCTGGATGCGTTCGGGCGTCTTGGTCGACCGCAGGCGAGCCCGGACGAAGTCGCGTAGCTCTTCTTCGTCGATGTCAACGCCCGGCGCCGGTACCACCGCGGCCACCACCTTCTCGCCCCATTCGACATCGGGGACGCCGACGACCGCTGCCTCCAACACGGCCGGGTGCTCGAGCAAAACGGACTCGATCTCCCCGGGCGAGAGGTTTTCCCCGCCCCGAACGATGACGTCGTCGAGACGGCCGTGGACGTAAAGGAAGCCGGCCTCGTCGAGGTGGCCGGCGTCGCGGGTGTGGAACCAGCCGTCGCCGGCCCCGCCCCGGCCCAGGTACTCGCCCGAGACCTGTTCGCCCTGCACCCAGATCTCACCCCGCTCCCCTGTCGCAACCTCCCTGCCGTCCGGGTCCCGGATGGTCACCGTTACCGAAGGGAGGGGCCGACCGACCGAACCCAGTCGGGCCCGTACCGCCGGGTCCGAGCTGGCGAACGCCTCGCGGTGGTCGTCCGGTCCGAGCAGGGCGATGGTGCTGGAGGTCTCCGTCAACCCGTACGCGTTGACGAAATCCACATCGGGGAGCAACTTCAGGGCTCGTTCGATGACGGCTAGCGGCATGGGTCCGCCGCCGTAGGACAGAGATCGCAGGCTCGGCAGCCCCTGGCCGTCCTCCTCCAGCACGTCGAGGATCCGGTTGAGCATGGTGGGGACCACCATGGCCTGGGTGATCCCCTCGGTCCGCACCGTCGCCACCCAACCGGCCGGGTCGAACGCCTCGACGTAGACGATTCGCCGACCGGCGAACGTGGACGACAGGATCGCCGACAAGCCGGCGATGTGGTACGGCGGCACGCTCACGATGGCCGCTTCCACCTCGTCGGCACCGGAGAACTCTACGGTGGAGAGGATGTAGGACGCCAGATTGCGGTGGCGCAGGACTGCCGCCTTGGGTTCGCCGGTGGTACCGCTCGTGTAGAGCAGGACGGCGATGTCATCGGGATCGCCGCCGTATGGATCAGCCAGGCCCCGGTTGGTGTCGCCGGAGAGCTCCAGCAGCTCCTGCCGACTGACCAGGTCAATGCCCTCGATAGCGCCCAGCCTCGGGGCGACGCCTTCCCCGACGACGACCACCGCCGGGGCGATGCGGCGGACCAAGGCCTGCAGCTGCTCATCGGTCAGGCGGTAGTTGAGGGGCACGAACGGTTTGCCGGCCAGTGCTGCCCCGAACAGCGTGAGTGGTATCGCCGGCGAGTTCAGGTCGATAAGGCCGACTCTTTCCCCGGGTTGGCTCTGCAAGAACTCCGCGATCCGTCTGGCCCGCTCAGAGGCCTCCGATACGGTCATGGGGTCGGCCCGCGTGCCAAAGGCCACCCGGTCGGGCATGCCCTCGGCGGACATCTGCAGGAGCATCGCCAGGTGCACGGGGGTTCCTTCTCTCAGTCCGCTCCGTCAATCGGACGACGGGAGCGGCTTGGCTTCCTTGAGGTGCAGGGGCACCTCACCGATCGACAACGACGACGATCCCGCCTTGGTACACAGCAATTCCAGGCTTCCGTCCTCGTTGGTGTAGCGCTTCCCCAGCTGGGTTCCCGAGTCGAGTCCCGGTTCGGCACTCGCCCCGTTGGAGCGGCTGGCGTCCATGGCGATCAAGGGATGGCCGCCGCAGCGCAGGTCGACCGGGCCCGACGGCGCCTTGATGACAATGACTTCCACGTCACAGACGTCGGAGCGCAACCTGGTACCGGGCTTGGTCTCGATCACGGGTCTCACCCTGGCAGCTTCGTGACGAAAATTCCAACTCGGCTCAGCTGCTGGCCTTGAGCGCCACGTATTTGACGTCGAGGTACTCCTCGATGCCCTCCCGGCCCCCTTCCCGGCCGTAGCCGGACTGCTTGACGCCGCCGAAGGGGGCCGCTGGGTTCGACACGATCCCCTGATTGAGGCCGACCATGCCGGCCTTGATGCCCTCGGCCACCCGCACGGCCCGGTCCAGGTTGCTGGTGTAGACGTACGCCACCAGGCCGTACTCGGTCCCGTTGGCCGCCACCACCGCTTCTTCCTCGCCGTCGAAGGCGACAACCGGCGCCACTGGTCCGAAGATCTCCTCCCGCAGTAGGTCGGCGCGGTCCGGAACTGGGGAAAGAACAGTCGGCGCGTAGAAGTAGCCAGGACCTTCCACTCTCGAACCTCCGCAGAGGACCCGGGCCCCCTTCGCCACCGCATCGTCAACCAGGCGGGTCACGGTGGCGCGCTGACTGTCGTCGATCAGCGGTCCCAGCCCCACGCCTTCCTCAGTACCGCGCCCCACCTTGAGGGAGCCCATGCGCTCAGCCAGCCGCGCCGCGAACCGCTCGGCAATCGGCCGCTCCACGAGGAATCGGTTGGCGGAGGTGCAGGCCTCGCCACCGTTGCGCATCTTGGCCAGCATCGCCCCGTCCACCGCAGCCTCGAGGTCGGCGTCGGCGAACACCAGGAACGGGGCGTTGCCGCCCAGTTCCATGGATACCCGCAACACCTGTTCGGCGGAGGCCTGTATCAAACGCTTGCCCACGTCGGTCGAGCCGGTAAAGGACACCTTTCGCAGCCGCGGATCGGCAATCAGTGGGCCGGTGGTGGCGCCCGCGTGCCTGGTCGTGACCACGTTGAGCACCCCGGGCGGCAGACCGGCGTCGATAAGTATCTGCGCCAGTGCCAGTGACGACAGGGGAGTGAGGGTGGCCGGCTTGAGCACCATGGTGCACCCAGCTGCGATGGCGGGACCGATCTTGCGGGTGCCCATGGCCATCGGGAAGTTCCAGGGAGTGATCATGAGGGCCGGTCCCACCGGCTGGCGCAAGACCACCAGGCGGCTCCCGCCACCCGGGGCGACCCGATAGTCGCCGCCGATGCGGACGGCTTCCTCGGAGTACCAGCGGAAGAACTCCGCCGCGTAGGTGACCTCCGCCCGCGATTCGGCGATGGGCTTGCCCATCTCCAAGGTCATGAGCAGGGCGAGGTCCCCGGCGTTGGCGGTGATGGCCTCGAAGGCCCGGCGCAGGATCTCGCCCCGCTCCCGGGGCGGGGTGGCCGCCCAGGCCGGCTGGGCCCGGTCGGCGGCGTCCAGGGCAGCCAGGGCGTCCGAGGCGTCCCCGTCGGCCACCTCGGTCAAGGTCTGCCCGGTAGACGGGTCTTCGACGGAGAGGGTGGCGCCACTGGCCGCCGGACGCCAGGCGCCGTCGATGAGCAGCTGTGCCGGCACGGCGTCGACGACCCTGCGCTCGTCGGCGGCCTGCTTGTCGCCGGCCGGCGCGTCTGGGGTTCGGGTGGCGTCGCTCATTGCTGGTAGTGCTCCACCACGTCGCTGCTTCGAACCTGGGCGTCGGCGGGATCCTGCCCGGCCTGGCGACGAGCCCGGCGCTGGCGGAGCAGGTCCCAGCACTGGTCGAGCTGGACCTCGATCTGACCGAGGCGGCTCCGCTCCTGCTCGCTCAGCTCGCGCTCACCGTGGTCGCGTTCCAGGGAATGCTCCTCGTCAACGAGCTTGTCGATCCGCTCGACGATCTCGGCGTCTTTCATGCAGGCCTCCTACGGGCGACTGTGTCGGGTGTCACAGCCGAAACGTCAGCATTTTCGGCATAATGGTGCACCCTCTGGGGTTATTTCACTATGCAATGAACCAGACGCTCTCATACTCTCCCGATCTGCTAGGTCTGTACCTCGATGAGGCGGGTAGCTTCCCGCTACTCACCAAGGCCGACGAGATGCGCTTGGGCCAGATTATCCAGGAAGGGCAAGCTGCCCAGGCGACGTTGGATAGCGGCGAGAAGCTGTCCTCCAAGCAGCGCCGTGAGCTACGAAACAAGGTGGTGGCTGGCGAGCAGGCCACCACCGCCTTCATCAACGCCAACCTTCGGCTGGTTGTTTCTGTGGCCCGTAAGTACCAATGGTCCGGTTTGCCCCTGGGGGATCTCATCCAGGAAGGTAACCTCGGGCTGATCCACGCCGTGGAGAAGTTCGACTGGCGCAAGGGCTTCAAGTTCTCGACTTATGCCACCTGGTGGATCCGGCAGTCCATCGGCCGGGCCGTGGAGAACACGGCCCACACCGTGCGGGTCCCTGCCCACGTGGGCGACGAGATCCGCCGAGCTCGCCGGCTGCAGGCCGAGATGGAAGTCCGGCTCGGGCGGCCACCGACCCTGGCCGAACTGGCCGAGGCGCTCGGCACCACCGAGACGGCCGTTTCTGAGCTGTTCCGCTACGACACCGACCCCATGAGCCTCGACGTGGCCGTCGGCGAGGATGGCGACACCAGCCTCGGGGACCTGGTTGTAAACCGTTCCGCTGAGTCCCCCTTCGAAGCCGTGGCCAGCAGCCTCTTGCCGGCCGAGGTGGCCGGTTTCCTGGCTCGTCTCTCTGACGAGGAACGCCAGGTGTTGGAGCTGCGCTACGGCCTCGACCGCGGCGAGCCCCGCACCCAGGGCGAGGTGGGCCAAGCTCTCCAGCTCACGGCTGAGCGGGTACGCCGTATCGAGCGGGACGCCCTCGGCAAGCTGCGCCGTCAGCTCGCCGGCGGCGACGCGCACGACCTGCTGGCCAGCTAACGCTGGCGGTACTTGTGGCGGCTAGGGGACCGTCGTTTCGGCGGGATCCCGGCCGCGTGACGGGACGGGCTGAGCGCGGACGCCGTCCGGGGGGCGCGGGTGGCGGCATCCAGGCACCGGTTGACCCGAGCACCGTCGTGTTCCGCTTCCGTGCAACCCGGCCCGCCCGGCCCCGATGGTCCGAAGGGCCCCATGCGTTCAGGCCCGATGGCCCGGGGCGCGGCCATGCGTTCAGGCCCGATGGCCCGGGGCGCGGCCATGCGTTCAGGCCCGATGGCCCGGGGCGCCGCCATTCGTTCAGGCGCCCCCGAGCGCAGCCACGCGTCCGCGCCTCGCGGCAGTGGGCCGGCCGTCGCGAGGTGTGGACGTAGTAACGCCTGGTAGCGCGCCCATGCGTCCACGCCTCGCGGTGGCGCGGGATAGGGCCGCGAAGCGTGGACGCTTTAGAGCCGCTGGCCCGGGTCGACTCGCAGCCGGAGTTGCCGCGGCTCCCCGCCACCAGCCGGCCCCGCCACCCGCTGGCCCCGCCACCCGGTGGCCCTACCACCCGGTGGCCCTACCACCAAGATGGCCCTACCACCAAGATGGCCCTACCACCAAGATGGCCCTACCACCAAGATGGCCCTACCACCAAGATGGCCCTACCACCAAGATGGCCCTACCACCAGATAGATAGCCTGAGCAGCGGTGACCGAAGCCCCCCGCGTCCGCATCGCCCCCTCTCCGACGGGGTACTTTCACGTGGGAACGGCGCGGACAGCGCTGTTCAACTGGCTGTACGCCCGCCAGCAGGAGGGGACCTTCGTCCTGCGCATCGAGGACACCGACACGGCCCGAAACCGGGCCGAGCACATCGAGGGCATCGTGCGGGCCATGGAATGGTTGGGTCTCAACTGGGACGAAGGCCCATACTTTCAGTCGCAGCGGGGCGCTCTCTACGCCACGGCTATCGACGAGCTTTTCGCCGCCGGCATCGCCTACGCGTGCGACTGCACACCCGAGACGGCGGCCGCCCGGTCCCGGGCGCGGGCGAGAAGGCGGCGGGCTATGACGGATACTGCCGGGACCGCAACCTGGATGCCAGCCCCGGGCGGCTGGTACGTTTTCGCACCCCGGATGTAGGGGAGACCTCCTTCGACGACGTGGTGCGCGGCACCGTGACGGTACAGAACGCCAACATCGAAGACTTCGCGATTCGCAAGTCGAACGGCGGTCCGCTCTTCATCCTGGCCAACGTCGCGGACGACGCCGACATGCGGATCAGCCACGTCATCCGGGGCGAGGACCACATCTCGAACACGGCCAAGTACGTCCTACTTTGGGAGGCGCTGGGTTACGGCGCTCGACCCGCTGTTCGCCCACCTGCCGCTGCTTTACAACGAGGCCCGCAAGAAGCTCTCCAAGCGCCGCGACAAGGTTGCCATAGAGGACTACCGGGACGAGGGGTACTTGCCCGAAGCCATGCGCAACTACTTGGCACTGCTCGGGTGGTCGCCCCGCGGCGACCGGGAGATGCTGACCCTCGACGAGCTGATCAGCGAGTTCCGTCTGGAGGATGTCAAGAGCGCAGGTGCCATCTTCGACGAGCGCAAGCTGCAATCCATCAATGCGGAGTACCTGCGGGCCCTGCCAACCCCTGAGTTGGTGCAGCGGGCGCAGGACTGGGTACAGGCGAGATGGGAACCGCTCGCGCCGCTGGTCCAGGAACGGGCCCGCACCCTAGGCGAGGTTTACGCCCTGACCGACTTCCTCTACCTTCCATCGGTCATGATCGAACCCGACGAGTGGGAGCGCAGCCTGCGCCGGCATCCTGCCTTCGCCGAAGTGCTCGAGGCGGCTGCGAAACGCTACGCGGCCCTCGATGAGTGGTCAGCGGCGGATATCCACGCCGCCACCGTGGCCGCTGGAGAGGATGCCGGGGTAACCCAGATCCGTAAGGCCCAGGAACCGATTCGGCTGGCCGTTACGGGGCGGTCGGTTGGTCCTCCCCTGTGGGAGTCGCTGGAAGTGCTCGGCCGGGACCGCACCCTGGCACGGCTGGTGGACGCCCTGCGCCGGGCAGCCTCGAATACCCAGAGCCGGTGATGGTCAGGCGGATCCCCGCGCTGGCCGCGGGAGATGCGGTGGCGGGATGCGGTAGCGGGGATGCGGTAGCGGGGATGCGGCGGCGGGCATGCGGTGGCGGAGATCGAGCCGATAATTCCACCCCGGACGCCGCATCTCGGGTTACCGCGACTAACCGGGGTGAACGGCTGGATGCAGTGGGCGGCGGCCGGCGGCTAACATCCTGCGTCGCCCTTCGGGGGTGGTGTAATCGGCAACACAGCAGGTTCTGGCCCTGCCATTGGGGGTTCGAGTCCTCCCCCCCGAGCTTCATCTCAGGATAAAAGCCGCAGGTCACAGGTTTGTGGCCCGGTCTGAGATGACTTGACGTGCAGCTAGTGATCACGGATTGATCACAACCTCTTGAGAGGCTCGGTGTGCGGACCCGGTTCATACTTGACACTGTGGCCCCGGTACCTACCTGACAGTTTGGGGACGCGGCCCCGGTACCTGGGCGACACTGTCCCGGTACGTGCCTGACACTTGGGTTGGGCTCGGGGTCCACCATTGTGCTGGTGCCTCCTTCTTCGCTGTGGGTTGTTCGCGCCTACAGGTCCGAAGGAGGCCCTTCCATGTTGGTGGAGTTGCGGTTGGTGGAACAGCGCTATCAGGCGGTGTTGGAGGTGCTCGAGGGGGCGGCGGTAACCGAGGTGGCCCGCCGGTTTGGGGTGGCCCGCCAGACGGTGCACGTGTGGCTGGGCTGGTATGCCAGCCAGGGGTTGGCGGGCCTGGCGGATAAGAGCTCGAAACCATTGAGCTGTCCGCATCAGATGGCCCCGGTGGTGGAGGCCCGGATCGTGGAGATGCGCCGGGAGCATCCGGGGTGGGGGCCGCGCACGATCTTGTATTGGCTACAGATGGAGGGGTTTGATGCGTTGCCGGGGCGCACGTCGGTGGAGCGTTGCCTGATCCGCCACGGCCTGGTCGAGCCGAAGAAACGGCGGCGTAGCCGGGCGGATTATCGCCGGTGGGAGCGGTCCCATTCGATGGAGTTGTGGCAGATGGACATCGTGGGCGGGGTGCCCGTCGTCGATCCCGAGACGGGCCAGGTGCGGGAGGCCAAGATCGTGACCGGGATCGACGACCACTCGCGCTTTGTGGTGTGCGCCCGGGTGGTGGCCCGGGCCACGGCCCGGCCGGTGTGTGACGCGCTGGAGTGGGCGCTGGGCCGTTACGGCTGTCCCGATCAGATTTTGAGCGACAACGGCAAGGTGTTCACCAACCGGTTCGGCCTAGGGTCAGGGCGGGTGCTGTTCGACCGGATCTGTACCAACAACTCGATCAGCCACATCTTGACCAAGCCGCACTCGCCGACCACGACGGGCAAGGTGGAGCGCTTCCACAAAACCCTGCGGGCCGAGTTCCTCAACGGGAAGGTGTTCACCTCGATCGCCGAGGCCCAGGCCGCTCTGGACGCCTGGGTCGAGGAGTACAACCACCGCCGGCCCCATCAGGCCATCGGCAAGGTGCCGCCGTTCGAGCGCTTCCAGCTGGCCCAGGTCCAGCCCGGGCCCGCGGAGACGCCCGAGGCGGACATGGCCATCGATCCGGGTCCGGTTACCACCCGGCGGGTAAACAGCGCCGGGACGATCAGTTTTGCCACCGCCCGCTACAAGGCTGGCGGCCGGTGGCTGGCTGGCCAGACCGTCGAGGTGGTCTGCGACGGCGGTCTAGTGCAGATCTTCCACCGCGGCGTCCTGGTCGCCACGCACGCCCGGCGCCACCCCGTCGACAAGCAGACCGCCGGCCTGGCTCGGGGAAGAACCCTGCGTCCCTCCCGGCCGACCGCCACGGCGGCGTCGGTGACGCGCAAGGTAGACAGCTCCGGCCACGTGTGTTTCGCCGGCACCGCCTACCGGGTCGGCAACACCTACCGGCGCCGCCAAGTCCAGGTGGCCGTGGTCGGCGACACCGTGGAAATCTCCCTCGGCAAGGAGCTGATCCGCTCCCACAAAGTCAAGCACGACCGCACCCGCGAGCACGGGGCCCTGGCCAACCCCGGCGGCCGACCCCACCGCATCAATGCTGCCTAAGGGGTTTGACCTGTCGTGCATGTACCGGGGTCGAAGTGTCAGGCGGGTACCGGGTCTTGACACTTGAGAGGCTCGGCCATGACCGTGATCGACCTGGAAGTGTGGACGGTCGAGAGGTTGGCGATCGAGCTCCGACCGCGACTGGAAGAGCGCGGGCCGCTCGTGGCCGATGTCGACGACGTGGGAAACATCGAACGGTGGCGCAAGGCGGCCCGGCTCGCCGGACGGAGTCTCGGCCAACCCGTACGGGCGATGCTTTCGTCCGACGGCTTGACCGTATTCGCCTTCTTGAACCGACGGCTTGAACCCGGCCAGCAAGCCGAGGCGGCTCAGCGTGTTGCCGATTGGCTTTTCGGCCCGAGTCCGCACCTTCGGCTCGTGAAGCTGGAGGATGACGGACCGCTCGCGCCGTAGAATAAGTGGGCCATGACGAAAGCCGACCTCCACCAGCTGGTCGATGCCCTGCCCCACGAAGCCGTCGAGGGAGCTGGGCTCTTCCTCGAGCGTGTACTTCGCGGCGAGGTTGATCCCGAGCAGGCGTGGGTCTGGACGACAGAATGGCAGGACCAGTTGCGCTCGTCGCTGGCGGAGCTGGCCGAGGGCCGCACTCGCCGCTTTGATAGCACCGACGAGTTCCTGGCTTCGCTCTAGCGGCTCCTCGTGCCCACGTACGAGGCTACCGAGCGGTTCTGGCGCGAGTACCGGCGCCTGACGGCGGCGCAAGGCACTGCGTTCAAGCGTGCAGTTGAACACTTCGTGGCCGATCTCCAAGCGGGGCAGTTCCGGGCTGGTCTCAGGGTAAAAAGGCAGAGTCGGGATGCCGGGGTGCTTCGAGATGACTTGGGAGGCTGACGGGCGAGCGATCTTCACGTACGGGAACGAGGCACGCCCCGGAGAGACGCACGTGATCTGGCTGGCGGTCGGGACGCACGCGATCTTGCCGTGATGGGGTCAGGTCTCTGGCCCAAAGATCAGATCGGCCACCTTCTGCGCGGCGCCCGCCTGCATTCCTTTGATCACGTGCTGGTAGGTGTTCGAGGTGATCAAGATGTTGGAGTGGCCGAGCCGCTCGGACACCATGCGGATGTCGACACCTGCAACCAGTGCGAGGGTCGCCCAGGTATGCCTCAGATCATGGAGTCGAATTTTGGGCAGCCCGGCAAACCGCTCCTTTGAGAGGTGACGGTCTAAGGTCTTGGAGAAGGCCTCGGGGTGGTACGGCGTGCCGTCGGGCCGGCAGAAAATCAACCCGTGGTCATCGAAGCCGGCTCCGACCAGCTCGCGTTCTCGATCCTGCTTGGCCTTCCAGGTCTTCAAGACCGCGACGGTCTGGGTGTCCAGTTCGATAACGTGTGGCTTTTCGCCCTTGGTCCTGGGAACGATGCGGCCCTCTCGCCCCTTGCCGCTTGGCTTCGTCAGCGGGATGCACTCCTGACGGATGGTCGTGTGGGCGGGCACCTCGGCCAAACTGACGTCATTCCACCGAAGGCCCAGCGCTTCTCCTCGACGACAGCCGGTGGTGGCCAGGAAGAACCAGGGCTAGTAGTACCGGTCGGGTTCGCACTGCTTCAGGAAGCTCGGCAACTGCTCTCGTGTCCAGGCCTTCATCTCTGGCGGCTTCGACTCAGAGGACGATGGAGGGTTGCCCTGGTCTGCGGGATTGAGCTTGATGCGTCGCCAGCGGACGGCATCGTCCAGGGCGGCATGAACGATGGTGTGGATGTAGCGGACAGTCCGTGGCTTGAGTCCGGCTGATTGCTTCCCCAGGAGCCGCCCGTGATCGAGGAGGTGCGTATAGAACCCGTTGAGAGCAGGCCGCCACCCTACGCGACGAGCTGCACCGCAACATCAACCTACAAGCAGCGATCGACCGGCGGATCACCCAACCCCAACAGGCCCAGCGCCACCCTGAGATCGACAACGTCGCCACTCCACCAGGCCCGGAGCTGAGCCTGTAGCCCGACCGCATCCGAAAGCTGGGACCACCGGGGCCCCGGGGCGAGCGCCGAACCGTCGCTCCGAACGGATGGCGAGTGCCTGCGACAGAGCATTATCTGCTCCGATCAACAATTTGGGATGCTTGGCGAGGTACGCAGCGTGCTAGCGATCTGGTCGAGCACCGCCCTGCAGACCCGTCTAAGGGCATGGCTGGACGGTGGATAGGACGCGCATTATGTAGCGTTTTTTACAGATCACCGACCGCCGACGTGATGTCGTCGCTCGTCGCAGGCGCTCGGCGCCGCGCCAACAAAGCCCCCAACCGCGCTCGGGTGCACCTCGAAGACGTCCTCCTCGGCGTTGCGCGGCCATCAGGGGTCCCATTCGAGGGGTAGGTATTCGATGGTGAAGTTGCCTCCGCTGTAGAGGATCTGCTCACCGGGAACGACCCGGTAGTCGGGGATGGCGGCGTGCCACTCCTCGAGGGCCACTTCGAGCTCGTGACGGGCCAGATGCGACCCTAGGCAGCGGTGCGGGCCGACCGCGAAGGCGATGTGCCGGTTGTTCTTGCGGTCGAAGTTAGCCACCAGAGGATCCTCGAACTCCGAGCTGTCACGATTGGCCAAACCGGTCATGACCGAGATCCGGTCCCCGGCTCTCATCTGGGCACCGTGGAAGTCGACGTCGCGGGCCGCCCGGCGGGTCTCGCGGGCGGTCACGGTGTACAGCCGCAGGAATTCTTCGACTGCGGCGGGTACCACGGAGGGCTCCTCGACGATGCGATGGCGAAGCTCGGGGTGGCCGGCCAGGTGCCGCAGGGTCCAGCCGATGTTGGAGGCCAGGGTGTCGAGGCCGCCTAGGAACACGGTCGAGGCCAGGTTGACCGCCACGTCGAGTTGGATCGGCTTCCCGTCGATCTCACTGTTGACGATGGCGCTCATGAGGTCCTCCTGGGGTGACACCCGCTTGGCTTCGAGTTGCTCGCGCACGATGGCCCGGATCGACGACCAGGCCGTGGGCTTGTGGTCCCAGTCGTGCAGGAAGGTCTCGGAATGGGCTCGGAACTCTTCTTGGCGATCGACCGGCAAACCGAAGAACTCCACGAACATCCGGATCGGATACTGCTGGGAGAAGTCTCGGATGGCTTCGCAGCGACCCTGATCCTTGAACTCGGCGATGAACTGGCGGCACACCCGGCGCATCTTGGGCTCGAGCGGGTCGACCTTCTTGGGTGTCATATGGGGAAGGACGACGCTGCGGAGTTTCTGGGTGTCGGGCGGGTCGGTGAACGAAGGCAGCAACGGGTCCTGGAGCGTGATACGCGGGACCGTGGTGTCGATCGACGAGAACGTGTGGGCGTCCTGCAACAGCTCGCGGACGTCGCCGTAGCGGGTCACGACCCAGAACCCGCCGTACTCGTCACACCAGAAGGGCGGCAGCTCGTGGAAGGGTTCCATGGCGCCAAAAGGATCCCGCGTCGTCATGCGGTCCATCTGCAAGTGGAACTCCGAAATCGGTGTTCCCGTATCGACACTCACACTTGTTCCTTTGTCCAACGTCGGGGTGGAACCAGAAAACCCTCACCTGGATGCGCCTGACCCTTTTGATCAGGTTGTTGACTTCTCGCTCGGCCCGTCGGCGAGAGGGAACTGCTCTCGGCCCTCCCGCCGCTCGTCAGGTCGTGCCGTTACCTCCTGGCGTTCCATCGATTGCGGTGGAGCACGTCTTCGACTGGGCGCCGGTTGACTTCTCCGCCGCTGACTGCGGGAAAGCCGACCGGGATGACCGCGGCGATGAGCATGTCGTCAGGGATGGCCAGCTCGGCCCGGATCACCGGTTCGGCCGACAGGTGCAACATGGTGAAGGCGGCCCCGAGCCCGAGAGCCCGGGCCGCGATCAGGAGGTTCTGGGTTGCCGGGTAGAGCGCGGACCAGGTCATGATCTCTTGAGGCGATTCGGCCGGATAGGCCAGCTGCCCGCACACGAAGATCACCAGGGGTATCTCGGCCAGGTTCGTGGCGAGGTGGCTGGCGCCGTTGAGCATGCGGTCGTGGCTACGGTCTGGGCGGTCCATCTGGGCGAGGACGGGGGCGATGACCTGGGTTGCAGCCTGGATCCGTTCGAGCACGGCGCGGTCGTCTACGCAGATGAAAGCCCAGTGTTGGGAGTTCTCCGGGCTGGGCGCCCGGGTGGCAGCCCACACCAATCGTTCGACCAACTCGGGCGGGATAGGATCGGGCTTGAAGTATCGCATGGCCCGAGCTGTCCCCAGTACCTCGAAGACGTCCTCGGCGTTGCATGGCCATCAGCGGTCCCATTCGAGGGGTAGGTATTCGATGGTGAAGTTGCCTCCGCTGTAGAGGATCTGCTCACCGGGAACGACCCGGTAGTCGGGGATGGCGGCGTGCCACTCCTCGAGGGCCACTTCGAGCTCGTGACGGGCCAGGTGCGACCCTAGGCAGCGGTGCGGGCCGACCGCGAAGGCGATGTGCCGGTTGTTCTTGCGGTCGAAGTTAGCCACCAGAGGATCCTCGAACTCCGAGCTGTCTCGATTGGCCAAACCGGTCATGACCGAGACCTTGTCGCCGGCTTTCATCTGGGCACCGTGGAAGTCGACGTCGCGGGCTACCCGGCGGGTCTCGCGGGCGGTCACGGTGTAGAGCCGCAGGAATTCTTCGACGGCGGCGGGTACCACGGAGGGCTCCTCGACGATGCGATGGCGAAGCTCGGGGTGGCCGGCCAGGTGCCGCAGGGTCCAGCCGATGTTGGAGGCCAGGGTGTCGAGGCCGCCTAGGAACACGGTCGAGGCCAGGTTGACCGCCACGTCGAGTTCGATCGGCTTCCCGTCGATCTCACTGTTGACGATGGCGCTCATGAGGTCCTCCTGAGGTGACACCCGCTTGGCTTCGAGTTGCTCGCGCACGATGGCCCGGATCGACGACCACGACTCGGCCTGCTGTCTCGCAGTCGTGCAGAAAGGTCTCGGAATGGTCCCGGAACTCTTCTTGGCGATCGACGGGCAGACCGAAGAACTCGACGAACATCCGGATCGGATACTGCTGGGAGAAGTCTCGGATGGCTTCGCAGCGACCCTGATTCTTGAACTCGGCGATGAACTGGCGGCACACCCTGCGCATCTTGGGCTCGAGCGGGTCGACCTTCTTGGGTGTCATATGGGGAAGGACGACGCTGCGGAGTTTCTGGGTGTCCGGCGGGTCACTGAACGAGGGCAGTAACGGATTCGCAAGCGATAGCTCCGGGACAGTCCCATCGACCGACGAGAACGTGTGAGCGTTCTGCAACAGCTCGCGGACGTCCTCGTAGCGGGTCACCACCCAGAACCCGCCGTACTCGTCACACCAGAAGGGGGGCAGCTCGTGGAATGGTTCCATCGCCACAAATGGATCCCGCCACGTCATGCGGTCCATCTGCAAATGAAACTCTGAAATCGGTGTTCCCGTATCGACGCTCACACTGATCTCCTCTCTCCCCGTCTGACGTGAACACTAGCAAAATCCGCTTCACCCTGGTCACCGACTCGAAAGAAAGCTTCCCAGGTCAAGACCCGAAGTATCACGAGCCGGGCAAGAGATCACCCTTCCGTTCCGGAACCAGCGGCGGCTAGGCGAGATTGGTTTTGCCAACCGAGCTCAGTCAGAACAGAACGCCCGCACCAGAAGGCTTTCATCTCGCGGGATCGACCGTGATTCAGTCAAATTCGGGGCGAGAACGTTTGGCGTTACGGCAGGAAGTTCTCGAAGGGTGTCACCTGGACGGCCGTGCCGTTGACGTAATGGTAGAGCGCCACGTCGAGGTTGACGGCTCGGGGGATGAGACCTCCGATGGCCGTTTGGGGGACGGTGAAGTTGAGCGGCGGAGTCATCCCGAATGTGGTCAGGTCCGTTGCCTTCGACAGGTAAGAGGAAATGGCCTTGGCCGACACACTGGGAAGCGACTTGGCTATCTGAGCCACCACGTTGGCGGCCAGCCAGGCGTCGACCAGGTCACTGGCTCGGTAGGTCACCCCCGGCTCATATTGGTCCATGTCGGAGTTGAACATCTGCCAACCAGGTGAGGCTTCGTTGTAGTACACGTAAAGGTAGGCGTTGGTTGGGTTCCCGAAGCTGGCCTTGATGGTCGCCGGATCGAAAACGGTCGAGTTATAGATAACTGGCTGGTTATAACCGATGCTCTGGAGGGCCTGCCCCAGTCGGATACCCTGCTGAGTCGGGTTACCCTCCTGCAGCACGCCCTGATGAGCCGCGATCTGCGCAGCATACGGGGCCATATCCGCGGTGGTGTAGGGGACGTACACGGTGGCCACCACCTTGCCGCCGACCGGGTTTATAGCGGTTTGCACCAAGGGCGGATACTCGCGGCCCGCGGGGAGATCCACTGTCGTGACAACCACGTTTGGGTCCTTGAAATACTTCACGCCCACCGCCGACGCTCCCACGTCATCGAAGGTCCCCGAGTTGAAGGGGAAGACCACGGGAGACTTGAAGTCCTCCGGGCAGAAGTAGTCAGCGTTGATATCCGCCATCTGGGCTTTGGCCAGAATCGGCAGGAGCTGCGAGCTACACGTCGAGGAGTCCGCGATGATCCCCAGCATGTTCGGGTCCGCCACGGCCTGTCGGGCGCATGTTGTGGCGTTGTTGGCGTCATTGTTGTCGTCGCAGACCACGACCTGCAACGGGTGGCCATCGATGCCGCCGCGTGCATTCACACCCTTCTCGATCACCGCGGCGTACTTAGCGCCGCCCGTCGACGGCGTTATGGTCCACATCAGCTTGTAAGGGGTCCCCGTCGGCTGCGACGACGCTGCTGTAGGCGCACTCGAGCCTGCCGATCCAGTAGTAGGCGACGAGCCTGCCGATCCAGTGGTCGGCGACACCGTGGATGGCGCACTGGTCGACTTCGAACTACTGCAAGCCGAGATCACCAGCGCCACCGCTCCGACCGCCGCCAACGCTTTCAGCCGACCAACACCTCGCATCGAATCCCTCCCCCTCACCGATACAACATCCCCCGAAGCCTTCGTCCAAAAATGCTCCCCGCCCGCGCACTCTCACCAGCGGTGTTCGATCAAACGTTTGATCGAACATGCAACCACGGTTACTCGGTAATGTCAAGGCGGAAGGAGTCGGCGTCTATGCCAATCGAAGATGGTGATGGCGATGCCAGGGGCCGTATCCTTGCTGCTGCGTGGGCTGAGTTCGCAGCCAAAGGCGTCGCAGGAGCTCGGGTCGACGCCATCGCCAAGCGCGCCGGCGCCAGTCCGCAGATGATCTACTACTACTTCGACTCGAAGGAGGGCCTGTGGCGAGAGGTCCTGCGCCGCCGCGTCGAGAGGTATGTCGGCCTACTCGGAGAGCAACGATGGCCGGAGCCTGACGATCTGAGCGGCTACTACGAAACAGTGTCGGAATCGGGCATCCGGCTTCTGATGTGGGAGGCGCTCGAGTATGGCAAGGATCAGCCTCTCGAAGAAGAGGGCCTTCGCCACGCGCTGACCCGACAGTTCGTCGAGCAGATTCGACAGCAACAGAAGGCTCGGCCAACTGTCGTCCGAGTTGGGCACTGCTCAGCTACTGCTGTTGGAGTTCGCCCTAATAATGTTTCCACTGGCTTTTCCCCAGGTGGCGCGCTTTGTCAGCGGCATGAGCCCGACCGATCCAGAGTTCGTTGCGGCCTGGAGTCAGTTTCTGCGAGACCTCGTCCCCCGGCTGGCAGGTAGGACCGGCACCGACAACGAGAAGCGCAGGAACAACAGGAACAACAGGAACAAGCAGAGGCGCGTTAACTGACGCCGATCCTAGGTTTCCGATCGATCGCTCTTGATGGCGTGGTCACGCGGGGATTAAATGGGCCAGTTCAGGCCGGGCGCCGCCGGCACGACTTGGAGGCCATCATGACCGAGACATCAGCTGACCAGATCCCCGCTGAGCGGCTCCAATACCTGATCGACCGCCAGGATATCCTCGACTGCATCCACCGGTGCGCCCGGGGCATGGACCGCCATGACGCCGAGCTGTTCGCATCGGCCTATCACCCCGACGGCTATGACGACCACGGAACCTTCCGCGGTCCGGTGGCCGACTGGATCGCGTACATCAACGGGACAGAGACAGACGAAGGGGGGCACGCCAGGGGGTTCCTGACGCACCAGCACCTGGTGACTAACAACGTCGTCGACATCGACGGCGACGAGGCGCACAGCGAGACGCACTACTTCTTCGTGGGGCACAAGCGCGACGTTCCCGCCATTCAGATCGCCGCCGGCCGCTACATCGACCGTTTCGAGCGCCGCCACGGCGAGTGGAAGATCGCGGCTCGCCGTGTGGTGATGGAGTGCATCACCGAGCTCCCAAAACCGATGGACATGTCGGCCGAGCCCCTGAACCTGTTCACCCGGGGGGCCTGGGATGCCAGCGACGTGTCCTACGAGCGTCCGTTGTCGATCCGACCGCCCGTCTGAGTTCGGGCGTGGCCGCCCCGCTAGTCTTGTTGGTTGCCGCGACCAAGAGCGAGCGCCTGATGAAGTCAGTCCGTCACCCGGAGCGGGTTCTGGCCCGTGAGGGGCGGCTGGGTCGTGAGTCCGAAGACGATCAGCGTCGGCATCGTTGGCGCCAACCCTGAGCGCGGGTTGGCCGCTGAGGCCCACATCTCGGTCGCTGCCGCGCCGGCCGCGTTCTGAAGTTCCACCCTCCGCCCTACAGGCGGGCTGGATCAGGCCGGCGGCCGGATCGTCAGCGGGCGCTCCCAGGAGACGTCGGACCGGTCCCAGGCGCCGCGGGTGAAGAGCGCTCGCGTTCCGGCCGACATGTCCTCCGGGTTCTGCAGCAGCGTGCAGCACTCCATCACGACCCGGCGGACGGCGATCTTCCACTTGCCGTCGCGCCGCTGAAGGTGGTCGATGTAGCGCCCGGCAGTGATCTGGATGGCGGGTTCCAGGCGCAGGTGGCCGACGAACAGGTAGTGCGTCTCGCTGTGGGCGTCGTCGCCATCGATGTCGACGTAGTTGTTTGTCACCAGGTGCTGGTGTGTGAGCAACATGGCGGCGTGCACGCCCTCCTCGGTGTCGGTGCCGTTGAGCCAGGCAACGCACTCGGGCACGCCCCCCCGGAAGACGCCGTGGTCGTCGTGACCATCGGGGTGGTACGCCGACGCGATCATCTCGGGGTCGTGGCGGTCCATGCCCCGGGCGCACCGGTGGATGCAGTCGAGGATATCCTGGCGGTCGAGCAGGTACTGGAGCCGCTCAGCCGATATTTGTGCCCGTTCTGTCGCGGTCATATCGCCTCCACGGCTCAAGGTGTCCCCGGCTCGCCGACGTCTCTTGTTCGTCACATCTATATAGCCGTTGCCGTTCGCCGTCAAGGGGGCCCGCTCCGCCAGCACGTCGGCGGCGCCCGCGATTAGGTGCTTGCAGCGCTAACCGTACGGAGGAAGCGGCGGGGGTTCGAGATCCTGATCGCGTGGCGAGGTTGCCGGACGAAGGCGTCGTCCCGACGCGCCTCGACGACCGCAACCTCACCCTGAATGGGACGCACCCGAGCACCCTCTGCTTGGAGAAGATCGGCAGCCCAATAGTGAGTGTCGGACCGAAGCGCGATCTCCGCCTTCCGGCTGGTTCGTTTCCTCGTTCCGCACTCCCGAACCGGACGCGCGAGTTCCCCCGCATCCGGCTCTCCACGAGCACATGCCGTCGGGTTATGCGACGTCGATGTCGTCGAACCTTTCCACGGCGTGGGGATACGTGTTCCCCGGTAGCGATAGCTGGTGATTCGGATCGTGGCTGGGTGAACGGTGTTTCCTTCCCGTCGGTAGGGCGCCGCCTGGGCAGGTAGGCCCGTCGGAGCCATCTCCACCCGGATTTGGGGTGTTTGCGGCGAAGCCAGTTGACCACTCGACGCCAACTCCACACGTTGAGATAGTCGAAGGTCCTCGCCGACACGCCGTGCCGGAAGTAGTTGGCCCAACCCCTTAGCATCGGATTGAGCCGCTGTAAGAGATTGGCGAGGGTTTGATCGGTGTTGCCCTGTGTTAGCACCCGCACCTTCGCCTTGATCGCCGCAAGGGCTCCCTCGCCACCTTCCGCGGGCGGCTCGACGGCTCCGTTGGCGACCAGAGAGGCTGTCAAGGTCGTAACCAGCCAGCGTGTCCTCGCCGCAGCCAGCCGGTCGGTATTCCCCCCAGTTAGCGTGTCAAAGTTGGCGAGGTGGGTGAGGGTCGTAGCTCATGGCGAGGTGCTATCCATCCAGGTGAAAGCGCCAAGCACAGACGCGGCGATGCAACTCGCGAACGCGATTGTTGACGCCTACGTCAACTACAGCCGCGGACTGGGATCGGGCACTCTGATTCTCCAGGTTGTTACGAAAACCACTCCCCGGTCCCTTATCAGTCCGATCGACGGAATCGGCGGGGCTCGTCGCGGGATTAGCGATGGGAGGTGTGATCCTGTGGAAGGACCGGCGGGAGTGGCGGGACGTACAGTTGATTTACAGCTAGAGGCGACATCCGTAAGTAATCGTTACAGGCGGAAGCATCCATGCCTCGCGGTGGTGCTCAGGGGCGGCCCGACAACCGCGAACTCCCTGGACGGCCGCTGTCATCTTGAAGGGTCCAGAGGCGACGGTTGCTGAGAGCGTTTTGACCTGCGTCAGAATGTATGCGCAGATTGCTCCGCCCTGCGCCTGGCGCTCGTTGTTGCCCGAAATGCAGACACGCCTTCTCGCGATCACAGAATGATCACAAACGCGCCATGATTGGCCGGTACAGACCTCTCCAAGGCGTCAGGAACGCCTCTCGAAAACGGGCTCTGAGCAGCTAGTTCGTCGTTTCCGGGGAAGGCCAGGGAAGGGCCCATTAGGAGTTCGAGTCCTCCCCCCCGAGCTTCATATCTAAACCGCGAGGAGCGACCTGAGCGGCGATGGACGCGCTGACCACAGTCAGCGCCCTTGCTGCGTTGGGTAAAACGCGTTGTGTGAACCGCCCACCCGGTAGTACGAACTGGGGCAGTTATGGGGTGACCGCCAGGGCAGCGCACTGCGTCTGCCTCGTAGCATTGCCATCCACGAGCGAAAGGTGGAAACGATGATCGGTGTCTATATCCGGCCCACGGACCTGACCGAGGAGAAGTACCGGCGCATCGATGACCAGCTGCGAGCCTCGGGCGTAGAACCCAAGGGCATGAAGATGCACAGCTGCTTTGGCGAAGGCGACGGGATCGCCATCTTCGACGTCTGGGAGAGCGAAGCGGACTTCAATGACTTCGCCTCGCGTCTCGGGCCGATCGTCGCCGCCGAGGGCCTACAGCCGGTCACGCCGATGATCGTGCCGATGATTGCATTCCAGGTACCTTGACCACTGGCTGCCCAGCTCCTGTTGGGCCAGCCGGAAGTCGGCTGCGACCTCATGGAGCAGTCCATACGCTTATCACGTGAGGGTCGATGGTCACGGTGCAGGGGGCGTCTACTTCCACGCGATCCGAGTCTGCCATCCAGGCTTGAAGGTCGGGGCCGTTGTCGAGCTGCACCGTGACGGCGGCTGAGGTGCCGAGCTGGACGACGTCGGTGACATGGGCGGGGTAGCCCCCGTCCTGGGTGATGGTGACCTGGTTGGGGCGCACGCTCCACAAGACCGTGGTTCCTGCCGACAGGTCGGTTTCCGTTTTGATGTAGCGATGCCCCTGCTCGGGTTGGCTGGCCACGTCGATGATCCCGTCACCGACGGCGGTGCCGGGGAGCAGATTCTCGATTTTCAGCAGGCGGGCCACCTCCGGTGAGGCGGGGCGTCGAAATACCTCGGCGCACGGTCCCGCTTGAAGCAGACGGCCCTCTCCGATCACCAGAATCTCGTCGGCGAGCATGGCGGCCTCGTCGGGGTCGTGGGTGACCAGCACGGTGGACAGTCCGGCCTGTTGCTGGAGTCGCCGCATCTCTCGCACGAGTTCCTGGCGAACAGGGCTGTCCAGGGCCGAGAAGGGCTCGTCCAAAAGGACCACTTCCGGGTCGCGGCTGAGGGCCCGGGCCAGACTCACACGCTGGCGCTGGCCGCCGGACAGCTGGGACGGGAGGCGGTCCGGGAGGTCCTCGAGGTGGAGCGTGCGCAGCCACCAGGCAGCCCGGGCCGGGATGGCGTCGACAGCGAAAACGGCCTGCCGCCAGACGCTCCTCCCGGGGATGAGACCGAGACCCTGAGGCACGTAGCCGATGCGGCGGTTCTCGGGTGGCAGGGCGCTCACATCCTGTGGGCCGTAGCAGACCGTTCCAGCCCCGGGTACGAGTCCGGCCAGGGCCCGGAGGGTGAGCGATTTACCCGATCCGGACGCCCCTACGATGGCGATGCGATGGCCGGTCGCCTGGTAGGCCAGGCGGAGGTGAAACGAACCCACGGTGGTGTCCAGGTCGAACGTCATCCGAGTGGACGGGGCTTTAGGGGGTGCCTCAGCCGCGAAGAGGGGGGTGCTTCTGCGCCGCCAACGCGACCAACCCACCTGACTTATGACGATGGCGAGCGCCGCGAAGCACAGGGCCAGAAACGTGGGAGCTTGTGTGGCTGGCAGCCCGGTGGCCGAGAACTGTTGCTCGGTGTAGACCGGCAGGCTGAAGGGGTGGTACGCGATGATGACCACCGCTCCGTACTCGCCGAAGGCTCGCAGCCAGGTCAGCACCATACCGGCCCGGATAGCCGGGAGGGCTACGTGCACATCGATGAGCCAGAACCGCGCTAACGGCCGGTGGCCCAGGGTGGCCGCCAAGCCGTCGAGGGCGGGGTCGATGGCTTCGAAGGCCGAACGGGCCGCGATGACCACGAACGGAGCGGACACGAACGTTTGGGCGATCACGATGCCCGTCAAGGAGTTGGTCAGTTGCTGGTCGACGTGGCGGCCCAGGACGGTGTAAGGGCCGATCAGGTAGATGAGCAGGATGCCGCTCATGATGGGGGGCAGGGCCAGAGGCAACTGGACCGCCACGCTGGCGACGGTGGCCCAGCGGCCCCGGGCTCGCGCCAACACATGAGCCAAGGGCACGCCGAGAAGGGTGCTGATGGCCAGTGAAATGGTGGCGGTCTTGATCGAGACCGCCAGCGCAGGCCAGAGGCCCGGCACGCCGAACCCCCGCTGCCGGGACGTGGCGAACCGGTCCAGGAACGCCACCACAGGGAAAGCCAAATAGACGATGAGCAGAGCGCTCAGGAACTGAAGCGGTCGGCGAGTCAACATGGTCGCCGCCCCGGGTTCGCTGGGACGCGAGGTATCTCCCGAGGCCGCGCTGGCGACGGGCTGGAAGAGTGCTCAGATATTCGAATGCCCACCGGCGGACTGTAACGCCCGAACCCTCGTCACGGCTGACTGCCGGCGGCCCAGAGGCGGCGGGAATGGCCACCGGCGTTGGGGCCCGTCGGACCAAGAGGTAGGGTCATCGACATGAGGCTGAGTGCTCGCAATCAGTTGGCCGGAACCGTGGCTTCGGTTGATCTCGGGGCGGTCATGGCCACAGTGGTGATCCGCTTGCAGGGCGGCGAGGAGGTGGTGGCCGCCATCACCAAGGACTCCGCCGAGAGGTTGGCCTTGGCCGAGGGGGATGCGGTGACCGCCATTATCAAGGCCACCGAGGTGATGGTGGGCAAGGAATAGTCCGGGGCCGGTTCGTCATGCCGAGGTGGCGCTGGTTATGGCGGGGGGGAACGCCCGGCTCGGACTCCATCGTAAAGTGCCCCGTTGGCCGATCTTCCCTAGCCCCGGGGTAGCCTCCCTCCAGACATGAGGTCTGCTGGGCAGTGGGCTCGATGGGCGGACGATGATCAGGGGATGGCGAGGGCTGGTCGCAGTGGGACTGACGCTGCCGCTGTCGTTGGTGGTGGCGGTGGGGCGTGGTGGTTCGCCGGCGAGCCCACCGATCGGCACGGTGGCCGATTCGGGGTTCCGGCCCGCGGCAAACGGTTTGCCGTTCCAGAACTATGGAGCCGAGCTGTCTGACGGGTCCGTCCCTGTCAACCTGACCGCCGCCGATGTGCAAAAGCTCTTCGGTGACGGAGTGTGTGCCGACGCCACGTTGCGCCGCTGCGACCTGATCCCCGAAGCCCAGGCCTGGCTGAACGACACCAACCAGGCCATGTCAGGGGGTCACTGTTTCGGCTTTTCGGTCTTGTCCGAACTGGTGTAGGACGGGAAGGTGACCGCCAACAGCCTGGGGCAACCGCCACCACCAGTTTGGCCACAGGCAATAACGAGAGCTTGCAGCGCCAGATCGGTCGAGCGCCCAAGGTGTCCAGGTCTTCGACCATAACGGCATCGCGCTAGCAGGTGGAGTCCAAGCCGAGCTGCAATTCGGCAATTGGAAACAGCAGCCAGAACATCCCGCTCATCATCGCCCACAACGGGCAGCAGTCGACGCAGACGCTCGCGGACCAGCCGCCCAGCTAGACGCCGCGGCAGCCGTCCCGAGTTCCATGTAGGCGGCTGTGACCAACGGGCTTCGGGTCCATCACCGTACGCGGATTAAAGCTATCTTGTGTCCTGAACCGGCTGCTGGTGGCGAGAGGAGAGTAGTGTGGCGACGCTCACAGCATGGAAGTTCGACACGCCAACCGGCGCCGATGCGGTCCTGCTCAAGCTGAAGCAGCTCGAGGACCAAGCATTGATTCAAATACATGACGCCGCCGTTGTCAGCTGGCCTGAGGGCCGAAAGAAGCCCTGGACGTGCGAGGAGAATTCGGCGGTGGGTAAGGGTGCACTCGGTGGGGGATTCTGGGGCCTGCTGTTCGGCCTGATCTTCTTCGTGCCCCTCCTCGGGGTAGCCATCGGCGCGGCGGCGGGCGCGCTGGCGGGATCGCTTACCGACGTGGGCATCAGCGACGACTTCATCCGTGAGGTTCGTGAGAAGGTCACGCCGGGTACCTCGGCGCTGTTTCTCCTGAGCTCCGACGAGGTCTACGACAAGCTGGCCGCCGAGCTCCAGGGCTTCGAAGCCGAGCTGATCAGCACCAACATGTCGAGCGCACAGGAAGCCCAACTCCGTGCAGCCTTCGGTTTAGAAGACTAGGAAAGTGGCTGCATCCTGAGCGTCATCAACACAGAACCGAATTGCCAGAACCGAATTGCCAGAACCGAATAGATCACCCGCCGCACCGAGGGACACGTCTTGTGAACGAATTGATCATCGGCTTTGACGGCTCGGAGCAGGGCCGCTTCGCTCTGCGCTGGGCTGCCGAAGTGGCCCGGGCCATGGCCACCAGACTTGTCGTTGTCGAGGCGTGGACCGGCGGCGACCCGGGCCGGGTGGACGAAACCGACCAGCGGGTGAAGAACGACCTTGCCAACGGCGCGGCTGCGGCGCTGGGTGACCTGACAGCCCAGCTGGACATCGGCTTCGAAGCGCTCCGGGGCTCCGCGGCCGCGGCCCTGCTCCAGCGCGTGACTCCCGAGAGTGGCCTGGTCTTGGGATCGAGAGGCCGCGGTGGTTTCGCCGGACTACTGCTGGGTTCGGTCAGCCGCGAGTGCATCGAGCACGCGCCCTGCCCGGTGATACTGATCCGGCAAGAGCCCGTCTCACCGCTGGCCGCGCCCCTTTTGGTCGGCCACGACGGCAGCGTGAGCGCAGGGCTCGCCCTCGAGTGGGCAGTCGACCTGGCCCGGTCTACTGGCGCGGAGGTCATCGCCGCCCACGTCTGGCAGACAGGGTCGTCCGAGGTGCGGCCTCGCCTCCAGCAACGCCTCAGCACGGCCGCTCGCCAGTCTGTGGAGGGATGGGCGCAAGAGGCCAGCCCTGCGGTGCGCCCCATCGATGTCGAAGGCGAGCCGCGCATGGAACTTGTCGATCTTTCCCAGCGCCTCGGGGTCAGCCTGCTCGTAATCGGCCGGCGGGGCGAGGGGACGGTGCGAGCGTTGCGGATGGGGAGCGTGGCGAGCTATCTCGTTACGAACAGTACGGTCCCCATTGCTGTCATCCCGCCCGTGCCGGCCACGGAACCTTCCTGAGCCGATTGGTATGCGTGCAGCTTCCGCGCCCGGGGCGCGACGAGCTCGAGGCGGGATCCTCGTGATCGGTGGCGGGTTCGGAGGCGCGTCGGTCGCCCGTCTGCTCGGCAGACGGGGCGCCACCATTGTCAACGCCCAAAACTCGATGCTCTTCACGCCCATGCTCCCCGAGGTGGCTGCCGGCATCATCGAAATGCGCAACGCCATGACACCGCTGGCCATGATGTGCCCGCATGCGGAGGTCATTCCGGGACGGGTGACCGATCTGATGCTCGCGGAGCGCCGTGCCGGGGTGGAGACCGATGGTGGGTTGCAGCTCACTTTCGAATACGACCACGTTGTGATCGGCGTGGGCGCCGTCCCCCGGACGTTCCCGATACCCGGCCTGACCGAGCACGCCGTGGGCTGCGCCACCGTGCTCGACGCCCTGTATCTGCGTAACCAGCTCTTGCGCCTGCTGGCGGCGGCGGCGGTCGAACCAGATCCGGAGCGGCGCCGCCGGCATCTCACCTTTGTCTTCGTGGGCGGCGGCTACGCGGGCGTCGAGGCGCTGGCCGAGCTACGCGACCTCGCCCAGGACGCCCTGCGCTACCACCCAACACTCCGCCAGGAACCCCAGCACTGGGTGTTGGTCGACGCCGCCCCGTCGATTCTCGGTGAGATCCCGTCCAGGCTGGGTCAATACGTTCGCGACCTGCTGGTCCAGCGAGGCGTCGACCTGCGGCTCAATACCCGCCTGGAAAAGGTCGCCAACGGCCGGGTCACGTTGAGCGATGGAACCGAAATCGACGCCGGACTGCTGGTGTGGACCGCTGGCGTCAAGGCCAATCCGATCGTCGCCCGCTTCGGGCTGCCCCTTGACGATCGAGGCCGGGTCCGGGTCGGGCCCACGCTTCAGGTCGACGGACACCCCAACGTGTGGGCCCTCGGGGACTGCGCCGCCGTTCCCAACTCGGCCACGCCAGGCCAGTTTGATCCGCCTACGAGCCAGCACGCCCTGCGGCAAGCCCGCCGCTTGAGCAGCAATATTCAGGCCCTGGAGGCGGGGCGGGCCCTGCAGCCCCATCGCTTTCGGTCGCTCGGGCAGGTGGCCACGCTGGGTCGGAAGGAGGGGATCGCCGACATGTTCGGCATTCGTCTGAGCGGGCTACCCGGGTGGCTGGCGGCGCGCGGTGTCCACCTCATGCAGGTTCCGGGCGCATCCCGCCGTATAGGAGTGGTAGGCGACTGGATCCTTGCGTTGCTCTTTCCCGGCAATATCGTCACCCTCTCCGGTTTGATCGACGCCCCGTCCATTGGGCCAGACCAAGCTCAGCCGCTCGCCGCCGTGCGCCTGCGGCCGCCACCCGACTGAGCAGGAGAGTTGGGCGGAAGCAGGGTCGGGCGGAATTGTCCGGGGGTTTGCACCCTGACATACTGGGCCGTCGCCTCGGCAAAGGGGAAAGCTCGTGACTTTGGCGCCTCATCGGGCCGGGCCGGGGACCCATTCCACCCTGCGCGGCAGTCCCTTCCCTTCGATTGGCGATTATGGGTTCCTCTCGGACTGCGAGACGTGCGCATTAGTAGCCCCGAGCGGCAGCGTGGAATGGATGTGCTTGCCGAGGATGGATTCCCCCAGCGTGTTCGGGGCTGTACTGGACCGGGGGGCCGGCAGGTTTCGGCTGGGACCGGCCGAAGCGACCGTGCCGGCCGGCCGGCGCTACCTGCCGGGCACCATGGTGCTCGAGACGACGTGGGACACGCCCACAGGCTGGGCCGTCGTCCGGGATGTCCTCGCTGTCGGGCCATGGCGGCACGGCGCCTCCCGATCCACCACGCACAAGCGAGTTCCGTCGGACCACGCGGCCGAGAGAGTGCTGGTCCGCACGGTTCGCTGCCTCAGCGGAACCATGGACTTCATCCTGGAATGCGAGCCGGTCTTCGACTACGGCCGCCGACGCGCCGAGTGGCGTCATATCGGCGACTCTTACGGACAGGCGGCGGCGGGGCCAGAAGAAGATGTCCTCGATATTCGCTTGACCACTGACCTGAATCTGGGCTTCGAGGGGCGCCGGGCCCTGGCGCGGCGTCGCTTACGCGCCGGAGAACAGGTCTTTTGTGCCCTGTCCTGGGGTGACGCCTCGCCACCGCTGACCTTTCAGGAGGCCCATTCCCAGCTTGCCCATACCGGCGACTTCTGGCACGAATGGATCAGCAAAGGCCGCTTTCCCGACCATCCGTGGCGTACGTACCTGCAGCGATCGGCGCTGACCTTGAAAGGGCTCATCTACGCCCCCACTGGCGCCTTGCTGGCGGCGGCCACCACCTCCCTGCCCGAGACACCGGGGGCAACCGCAACTACGATTATCGGTACAGCTGGGTGCGCGACTCCACCTTCATGCTGTCCGGCTTGTACGAACTCGGATTGGACCGGGAAGCGAACGACTTCTTCTACTTCTTGGCCGATCTCGCTGAGCAGAACCCCGCACTCCAGATCATGTACGGCATCGGTGGCGAGCGCGAGTTGCCCGAATCCACCCTTGACCATCTCTCCGGCCACAACGGGGCCCGGCCGGTACGGATCGGCAACGGGGCGTGGGACCAGCGTCAACACGATGTCTGGGGGGTGCTCCTCGACTCGGTGTACCTGCACGCCCGATCGCGTGATCAGCTGGACGAACAGCGTTGGCCAATGCTCAAGCATCAAGTCGAGGAGGCCTTGGCCCATTGGCGGGAACCTGACCAGGGCATCTGGGAGGTACGGGGACCGGCCCAGCACTTCACGTCGTCAAAGGTGCTGTGCTGGGTCGCGTTGGATCGAGGGGCGAAGCTCGCCGACTTTCGGGGCGAGACCACCGAGGCGGCCGCCTGGCGCAAGGCGGCGGACGAAATCCACGCCGACGTCTGTGCTCACGCCACCGACGACCGCGGGGTCTTCTGCCAGCACTACGACTCGGTTTCGCTCGACGCATCTGTTCTGCTGATTCCGCTGCTCGGTTTTCTACCACCCCATGACCCCCGGTGCGGGCGACCGTTCTGGCCGTCGCCGATGAGCTTTCCGAAGACGAGCTGGTCCTGCGTTACCGGGTGGAAGAGACCGACGACGGTTTCAGCGGCGAAGAGGGCACCTTCACCATCTGCTCGTTCTGGCTGGTCTCTGCTTTGGCCCTCATCGGCGAGACGGAACGAGCGCGATCCCTTTGCGAGAAGCTTCTGTCCTACGCGAGTCCACTCCACCTCTACGCCGAGGAGATCGATCCCCACACGGGGCACCATCTCGGGAATTTCCCGCAAGCTTTTTCGCACCTGGCGCTCATCAGCGCCGTCATGCAGATTATCCGGGCCGATGAAGCGCTCAGCCAGCCGAGCCTTCCGCCGGTCAGCGAGGCAGACGCTGAGGCCGATGCCACCACCGCCTTGAACAGTCAGCCGTGACCGCCGTCGACGGAGGCCTGTTCGACAGTCGTGTATGCAGAACCCGAACCGGGCGGCTTCAGATTACCGCTAGCAACCGGCCACTGCCCCCGCGACCTGCTGCATTTCAGCGGCGCGCTGCCGGACGGCATTCTCAACGGACGACACTTGAGCGTTTCCGCCACTCCGCACGTTGGCCGCCAAAGTTCTCATCTCTGCTTCGAGTTGACGAATGCGGGAAAGTCCACCCAGCTGCCGCAGAGCGGAGTTTTGCGGCAGCGGGACGGCAGCTTCGATGCCGACCAGGCCCTGACGCGCCGAGTCCAGGTGCTCTGCCAGTGCAGCAGCAATACCGTTGACGTAATCGAAGTTACGCAATTGACCGACCGACGTCTGCAAGTTTGATCTGGCGCTGCAGGCGCGGGACTGGGCAGACGGTGCGGACGAGCATGCCACCACAGCGGACATGACAATCATGCCGATGACTGCGGTGCCGAGACGGCGACGAAGGATGGTCGACGAGATCATTCTTTTACCTGTGAACAGACCTTAGCGCCGGAGCGAACACGACAATCGCGAACCCTTGAGCTCGTCACTTCCAACGGGCCAAGAGGTGTAGGATCTCGCCACCCTGCAAGGAGGTGTTCGGGTGGCGATAGGACCGGTCGAATACATCATCATCGAGTTCCCCGGGAACAACTTCCGGGGCGACATCGTGCCAGCCATGGCGAAGCTGGTCGAGAACGAAATAGTTCGCATCATCGACCTCGTCTTCATCTTGAAAGCTGCAGACGGCAAGGTCACCACGTACGAGTACGACGAGCTCGACGAGCTGGCCCCCTTCGCGAACCTCCAGGGGGAGGTCGGCGCCCTCCTCAACCAAGAGGATGTCGACTACGCGGCCGCGGCCCTGGCTCCGAACTCCTCCGCGGCCGTGATCGTGTGGGAGGACACGTGGGCCACCGAGTTGGCGCTGGCCGTGCGGGGCGCCGGAGGCATCGTCCGGGAGGGAGCTCGCATCCCACCGGACCTCATCGACGCGGCCATGGCTGATCTCGACGACTGACCGGCTGCGCGCTGCTCGATAACATCCCCGTACCTTTCGCCAGAGGAGTTGATTGATGCCCCTTCGCCGCACCCGAGGAGTGGCCCGCACCGTGGGCCGGACTGCCGTCATCGCCGGGACGGCTACCGCCGTGAGCGGCCACGTCGCCGCCAAGCAGCAAGCGAGATACGCCCAGGAGGCGCCTGCGGCCCCGCCGCCCGAAGCCGCCGCTCCTCCCCCGGCAACGGCACCTCCCGCCGCACCGATTGACGTCGCTGATCAGCTCAAGAAGCTGGCCGATCTCCGGGATCAGGGCATCCTTACCGACGAGGAGTTCGCGGCCCAGAAGGCGAAACTCCTCGCCAGCTGACGCGTACGCCCTTCGACGCTCCAGTGCTCGCCACCGACACCGATTAGCACGATCGGGGTACGGTGGTGTCAATGGACGCCCTGCAATGGGACAATCGACCACAGCTTCGTCAGCCCACGATGATCGCAGCCTTCGATGGCTGGACCGACGCAGGCAGCGCCGCCACCGGAGCGGCGTCGTACCTGTCGAACCGGTGGGGAGCGGAGCCCTTTGCCAGCATCGAGGCCGAGGAGTTCTTCGATTTCACCCAGCGCCGGCCTCAGGTGCGGCTCGGCACCGATCGCGCCCGGGAGATCGTCTGGCCGGACAACCGCTTTCTCTCCGCTACCACCCGGGAAGGGCATGACGTTGTCATCATGATCGGGACCGAGCCCCATCTGAGGTGGCGATCCTTTTGCGATTGCGTGACGTCGGTGGCGAAGGAGCTGGAGGTACAGTCCGTTTTTACGCTGGGCGCCATGCTCGGCGAGGTGGCCCACACCCGGCCATCGCCCGTCAGAGTCTCTACCGCGGATCGCAGCCTCGCCGAGCGTCTCGGCTTGCGCCGACCCCAGTACCAGGGCCCGACCGGCATCGTCGGCGTTCTTCAGGACGCCTTCGCCAAGGTGACGATCCCAGCGGGTTCGATCATGGCTCAGGTGCCCCACTACATCCCGGGCACCCCGTCGCCGAAGGCCACGCTCGCCATCGTCGAGCGGGTATGCGGTCTGATTCCGGCCCGGGTGGCCACCGTCGATCTGCAACGGGCCTCGCAGACCTACGAGCGCCAGGTCAATGAGGCCGTGGCTGCCGACGAGGAGATTGCCGGGTATGTCGCGGATCTCGAGCAGCGCAGCGACGCGGCACCGCCGCTCGGGGACCTCGGCGAGATTCCGTCCGGCGACGTCCTGGCTGCCCAGTTGGAGCAGTTCCTCCGCGAGCAGGACGACGGCAGTTCGTAGACACCCTGCCGGGTGCTATCGATCGACCCATTTCGCCGGACGCTTTTCCAGGAAGGACGCCATCCCTTCCTGAGCATCAGCTGTTTGGCTGCTGGCTGCCATCACTTCCACGGCATAGGTGTACGCCTGCTGCTGGTCCATCTCGAGCTGGGCGTACAGGACCTGTTTGCCGAGGGCTTTCGACATGGCGCTGCCCCGGGTGGCGCGTTCGAGGAGGTCCCGCGTGGCCTGGTCGAGTTGATCGGCTGGCACCACGCAGTTTACGAGACCCCACTGGAGTGCTGTCTGGGCGTCGATGGGGTCGCCGGTGAGCGCCATTTCCATGGCCTGCTTGCGTCCGACCGCGCGGCCAACGGCGACCATCGGGGTGTGGCAGAACCATCCGCCCCGGCCGCCCGGCGTGGCGAAGCCGGCACCCTCGGCCGCCACGGCCAGGTCGGCACTGGCAACCAGCTGACAACCAGCCGCGGTAGCCAATCCGTGCACCCGAGCAATCACCGGCTGGCGCAGGCGCTGCATGGTCGTCATCAGCTCTGTGCAGGTCCACAGCAGTTCCCGCATGGCAACCAAGTCGGCTCCGACCATATCGGCGAAGTCGTGCCCGGCCGAGAACACCGGGCCGTTGCCGGCGAGGATCACACCCCGGGCGTCGCTCTCACCAGCCAGGCGAAATGCGGCTGTGAGTTCCCGCATGTGCTCCAGCGACAGGGCGTTGCGGCGCCCGGGACGGTTCATGGTTATGGTGAAAAAGGGCCCTTCCTGAGTCACCAGGACCATCTCAAAGCCCATGCCGTCATCCTACTGGCGGGACAGAGGACCCAGCCTGCCGGGGACGGCGGACCGGTGGGTGCGCCCGTCGCGGTCAGGTGGCCTGGGCCCGCCCCCGGGCCACGACGGCGTCTCGCCGGCGTTCGATCTCTTCGGGGTCGAAATGCCCTTCCCGCCACGCCCGCGACACCCGCTGCTCGATGAGGAGGCCTTCGGCGGCAGTGGTGAGAGCCGCTTCCTTGTAGGAAGCCAGCAACACGGCCACACCGTCAGGGTCGTTGGAAGCAATATCACGACCCAGCGCGCGCGCCGTGGGCAGCAGGTCGGGATGAGGAACCACATGATTGACCAGACCGAGGGCGAGCGCTTCCGCGGCGCCGACGTAGTTACCGGTGAGGCTCATTTCTTTGGCCCGCCGCACACCGACGGCCTCTGGAAGCAAGATCGTGAGGCCCCAACCCGGCATGATGCCGACCCGGGCGTGGGTGTCCGCGAAGCGAGCCTGCTCCGACGCCACCAGGAAGTCGCATCGGAGGGCGATCTCCAGTCCGCCCGTCACCGCCGGTCCGTTGATGGCGCCGATGACCGGCTTGGTCATGACCGGAAACGGAATCGACGTCAAGCGCTCGGCGTTCCGCTCACCTGAGGCGCTGCCCAGATCGTTCGCAGTGGACCCCAGCTCCTTGAGATCCAGCCCGGCGCAGAAGGCCGGGTCGGCTCCCGTCAGCACAACGGCGTTCACCCGTTCGTCCTGGTCAGCCGCCGCCAGCGCCTCGGCCAGCGCCGCCCGCAGGGCGCTGTTGAGGGCGTTGCGGGCTTCGGGCCTGTTCAGGGTGATGGTGGTTACTCCGTCAGCGAACTCGCTGCGGATGATCGGCGTGGTGTTCATCGCTGGACCTCCAGCCTGAGCGTAGGAGATTGGTTCCGCCGGGCGCAGATGCCGACCGCACTTGCCGCATCACTTGTCGTGCTGGTGGCGGTGGTCTACCTTCGCCCTCCGAGAGGGAGCAGCAAGGGAGGGTTGGTAAGGCGGACCGGCCCTTCCGCGCCAGCTGCGCGCGCCGGGCCGATCCGGAGCCGGCTGCTCCCCCGGCGGCGCAAAGCCGGGCGGCTAGACTGCTCGAACGCCGCTCGGCCCCATCGTCTAGCGGCCTAGGACGTAGCCCTCTCAAGGCTAAAACACGGGTTCGAATCCCGTTGGGGCTGCCAAGATGCCGAGGCGCGGGCCCGCACCGATCACTCAGCCCGCAGCTCGCTGACTTGCTCCATTTCGATCAGCCGGCCGACAGCGTCAATGAGCGCCAGATGGGTAAAGGCCTGCGGAAAGTTTCCCAGATGCTCGCCGGTCGTCGTGTCGATCTCCTCGGCGTAGAGATGTAGCGGGCCGGCGAAGGACAAGAGTTTCTTGCAGAGGTCCCGGGCCCGTTCCTCCTCTCCGACCATGGCCAGCGCCGTTACCAGCCAGAACGAGCAGATGGTGAAGGTGCCCTCTTTGCCCTCGAAGCCGGTATCGGTGCTGTCAACCTTGTACCGCAGGACGAGGCCGTCTTCGCTCAGCTCGTCGGCGATGGCGAGCACGGTGTTGCGCACCCGTTCGTCGTCGGAAGGCAGGAACCCCAGGATCGGGAGGAGTAGCAGGGACGCGTCCAGCTCGGCATTGCCGTAGTGCTGGCGGAAGCGGCCCCGCTCATCCACGCCCGATCCAAGATCTCGGCTTTGAGTTCGTCGGCAGCCTGGCGCCAGCGGTTGGCCCGTTCGAGGTCCTGGCGGGTCCGGGCCAGGTCGCTGCCGCGGTCCATGGCCACCCAGCACAGGACCTTGGATGCGGTGAAGTACTGGGGCTCGCCGCGTATCTCCCAGATGCCCTGGTCCGGGTCGCCGGCGTGCTTGATGGCCTCGTCGACCAGTCGGGCGATGCTTTCCCAGGTCTGGGGGACGATCTGGGTTGCGCCCTGGCGCACGTAGATGTCGACGGCGTCGAGGATCATGCCCCAGACGTCGTTTTGGTGCTGGTCCCAGGCACCGTTGCCGACCCGGACGGGGCGGGATCCGCGGTAGCCGGAGAGGTGGTCGAGGGTGTGCTCGGTGAGGTCCTTTTCGCCCGCGATCCCGTACATGATCTGCAGGGGCCAGTCCGAGTCGGTGGAGCTGGCCGCGGCTTCGAGGACGAAGAAGAAGTATTCGATCGCTTCCCACTCGAAGCCCAGGCGGTAGAGGGAGCGCAGCATGAACGACGAATCCCGAATCCAGGTATAGCGGTAGTCCCAGTTCCGCGCCCCGCCGGGAGTTTCGGGGAGGGACGTGGTGGCCGCCGCCATGATGGCGCCGGTGGGGGCGTAGCTCAGCCCCTTGAGGGTCAGGGCGCTGCGCTCCATGTAGGTGCGCCAGGGATGATCGGGAAACTTGCCCATCGACAGCCAGTCCCGCCAATAGGTGACGGTATGTCGGAGCTGGGCCTGAGCCTCTTCGATCGAGGTAGGCGGGGGGTCGCCCCAGCTGAGCGCCACGAACGCGGTTTCGCCCCGCTCTAGCGTGGTGCGCCCGTAGCAGCGCGGCCCGATGACGCCCAGGCGCACGCTTGAGTGCACGCTGAGCGCAGGATCCCCGACTGGTGGGCGGACCACCAGGCTGCCATAGCCTTCGCCGTCGTAGTCCCAGACCCCGCCGGCTGCCCCGTACTCGAAGCTGGGTGCCGTGTTGACCAGCACTTCGACCCGGCCCTCGATGCACTCGGCGATGCGGACCAGCGTGCCCGTGGCGGCCGTGTCGCCAGGAGCGTGGCGATAGTCGGGTCGCCGCTGATCGGCTTCCAGCGGGCGTACTACCAGGAAGTCCTGCACCACGAGCCAGCCCGTCGGGGTGTGCCACGTGGTCTCCAGGACCATTGTGCCCGGGAGGTACCGGCGCTGGTTTGGCACCTGCGTGCTCGTCGGCGCGAATCGGAACCCGCCCGCGGTCCGGTCCAGGATGGCGCCGAACACGCTGGGGGAGTCCGGTCGGGGCAGGCACAGCCACTCCACCGAACCGTTTGGCGCGATCAGGCAGTTGGTCTGGCAGTCCGACAAAAAGGCGTAATCAGCGATGGGCGGGAACCCCGCGGTACCCATCCCGAGGTTTGTCTGGTCAACGGACATGCCCGAATCCTAAAAAGGACCTCTTCGTGACGCGTCACCCACATCGGGTGGAACGCTGCCCTCGAGCCCGGGCAGTCCGGAACCGCGCCACTCGGGTCAGGGCACCGTCAGGCTTGCTTCTTGGCCGGCTGCCTGGCCTTCTTGGGGGTCGCCGACTTGGTGGCGGTCGGGGACTTCGCCGGGGCCGCGTGGTCGTGGACGTGCGCTTCGCCTTGGTGCTCGTGCTCGAAGTTCAGGTGCGGCGCGTGCGCGTGTGACTCACCGTGGCATGGTCGTGCTCATGATCGTGCACCGAGCTGAGGTGCTCAAACCCGCCCGTGTACTCGTTGTGATTGTGGGTCACATGCCAGTGCCGGTGTGCGTGCACCATCGTCGGATGGTCATGCTGCTCCCAGCCCACAGACAGGGCGTTGTCGGCCATGTGGTACCTCTCCCTTCGCGGTTCACTCTTCTACATTTTTGCCAGTCGGCCCGGTTGGCAACCTCAGACACCCCGCCGCCTCACAGGCGCTGTGACAGCGATTTTCATGCTTTCCGGAAGCCTCAGAACCAGCCGCGTCCGCTGATCGTATAGCGGTGTGAGGGTAGGGCCGAACACGGCGCTAGGAGGCGGCCAGCCCGCGAATCTGATCCAATCGCGACATGACAGTTATCAAGATCAACGCCATCACCGTGCCGGAGCAGTCAGGAGACGAGCTGGCTCGGCGTTTTGCCAGCCGGGCGGGCGCCGTCGACGGCCAGGAGGGCTTCGAGGGATTCGAGCTGCTGCGACCCACCGATAGCCGCACTCAGTGGCTGGTCGTCACCCGCTGGCGGGACGAGGAGGCATTCCAGGGTTGGGTAAAGTCGCCGGCGTTCGCCCATGGCCACGCTGGCGCGGACCGGCCCGCGCCGCACGGCGGTCCCGTGTCGGTTTCGTCCGAGTTGTGGTCCTACGAAGTAGCCGGCGGTTCACCGGGCGGCGGCGCCTGAGCGCCCGGCCCGCACCGACGACCAAGCCGGCGACTTCACTCCCCCCACCGCCGGAAGGCGCCCCGGTACCAGAGCAGGCCGGGGCGGGATGTCGGCGGGGTGGTGGCCCAGCGCACCTCCTCCACGACGGCCTCGACCAGGTCGGACCAGCCGCAAGGGTGCTGGTTGGTCAGCCGGCAGGCCACCTGGTCGGGCGCGGTTCCGCAAGCGGGGGCCATGTGCGGATGCATCCATCTGCAGGAGATCGGGGCTGGCACTCAGGGTTCCCGCGAAATGCTGAGCGAGCCGCCGGTGGTCCGGGCGGTCCGCCAAGAGATGGACGACGAAAGCACCGGTGCGCTCCAGCGTTTCCGCCAGATCGGAGTCGGGCCCGATCAAGCCCAGCAAGCGCCCCGGCGCGCCCTGGGCGAGCATCAGCGAAGAAACGGTCAGCCCCGCCCACTCGTCGTCGCCAGCCGTCCAGATCGTCACCGGGGCGGGCAGCCGGGCCCGGACCTGGCGGACCGGATCGTGCTCGCTGGGCGGCTCCGCCCACGGGTTGCCGTAGCGGAGCGACGAACGGGGCGGCCCCGGCTCATCCGTGGAGGGCACCGGACCACCGTACCGCTGCGGAATTGGGCGACCGCGCCCGGTCAGGCGATCGGAGTCTGGCGGGGACCCGGCACCCGCGCCGGCGTCAGCCCCGCCCGCCTGACGGCCGCGGCGAATTGGCGGGCGTCGCGCGGCGCGCAGCCGTGCGTGTCGTTGTTGAAATACACATAGAGCGTCGAGCGGTCGGGCCACAGCTCTGCCAACCGGTCCGCCCAAGTCCCCAAGGCCGTCGGGCCGTAGCAGGAAGGGGGTTGGGCCCGCCCCTGGTGGAAGCGCACGTAGCCCCAGTCCGCGGTCCGCCACCATGGCGTCTGCGGCCCTCGGGAGTCGGTGAGGCAGAGGGCGGCGCCGAACTTCTCGAGCAGCCGCCGGGTCTCGGGCGTGTACCAGCTGGGGTGCCGGAACTCCACGGCGACGGCCCGTTCCGACAGGGCGCCCAGGGTGGCGCCCAGGGCGGCCGTGTCGATGCGCAGGTTCGGCGGCAACTGGAGCAAGATGGGTCCGAACTTGGGACCCAGGCCGGTCAACCGTTGCAGCATGCGGTCTACTGCTTCTTGCGGATCGCGAAGGCGGCGCACGTGGGTCAGGTACCGGCTGGCCTTTACCGCCATCACGAAGTCGTCGGACACGGCGGCCGCCCAACCGGCGACGGCCGCGGCGTCGGGCAAACGGTAGAAGGCGTTGTTGATCTCGACGGTGGCGAAGCGTTGGGCGTACCACTCCAGCCAACTCCCGGACGCCAGCGCCTTCGGGTAGAACAGGCCACGCCAGTGCTGGTAATGCCAGCCGGATGTCCCGATGAGAACGGGCATACCTGTAGTTGTACCCGCTAGCCCATTAGTCACTGTCCGTGCGGTGGGCACGCCCGGCCTATACGGTGCAGGCCAGCACCAGTGAGATCCCGAGGGGCGGCCCATGCACCACGACGAAATCGTGCCCTTTACGACGGGCGACGGTATGGCGGCGAACCTCATCCACGTCGTTGGCGACCGACCGACCACGAAGGGCCCGGTCCTCCTGGTGCACGGAGCCGGCGTGCGCGCCAACATCTTCCGCGCGCCGGTAGCGGAAAATCTCGTCGACGTGTTGCTGGACGACGGCTTCGACGTCTGGCTGGAAAACTGGCGGGCCAGTCTTGATCTCCGCCCCAGCCAATGGACACTCGATCAAGCGGCGGTCTACGACCACCCGAGGGCGGTCGACGTCGTGCTGGCCCAGACCGGCACAGACACCGTGCAGGCGGTGATTCACTGTCAGGGCTCGACAAGCTTCATGATGGCCGCGGTTGCCGGCCTCCTGCCGCGGGTGACCACCATCGTGTCGAATGCGGTTTCCCTGCACCCCATCGTGCCTCCGCTGGCCCGCTGGAAAATCGAGTGCTTCCACAAGCCCATCAAGGGCGTCACCCGTTACCTCAACCCCCAATGGGGCATCGAGTCGCCCGATGTGATCGCCACGGCATTGGTGGGCTACGTCCGGGCGACTCATCATGAATGCGAGAACACCGTGTGCAGGCTGGCGAGCTTCACGTACGGAGTCGGTAAGCCGACGCTGTGGTCGCATGCCTTGCTCAACGAGGCGACTCACGACTGGCTGCGCGGCGAGTTCGGCCCCGTACCGCTTACCTTTTTCGACCAGATATCGCGTTGCATCCGGGCTGGTCAGCTGGTGGCGACCGACGGATTTTCCGAGCTGCCGCCGGCTTTCGCCAGCGCCCCGCCGCGGACAGACGCCCGCATCATCCTGCTTGCCGGCGCTGAAAACCGCTGTTTCATCCCCGAAAGCCAGGTGCGCACGTACGACTTCCTGGAGGGCTCTGGCCCGAGCAGCTATGCGCTTCACGTCTTTCCGGAGTACGGCCACCTGGACATATTCATGGGAAAAGACGCCGCCCATGACGTCTTCCCAACCATTGTGGCGGCCCTCCAGTGATGGCACGCCCACCTGAGCGCTTCGACGCGTTGGTCGTGGGCTCCGGATTCGGGGCTTCAGCCGCCGCCTGCCGACTCGCCCAGGCCGGACGGTCGGTCCTGGTCCTGGAACGGGGTCGCAGCTACCCGCCCGGGTCTTTCCCCCGCAGCCCGCGCGGTATCTCGCAAAATCTCTGGGATCCCAAGAATGCTCTCTACGGCATGTTCGACGTCTGGGCCTTTCCGGGGATCGAGGCCCTGGTGTCCAGCGGGCTCGGTGGCGGATCGCTCATCTATGCCAACGTGTTGTTGCGCAAGGACCCGGCCTGGTTCGTCGATGACACGCCGGGCCAGGCGGAACGCCCCTGGCCGGTGACCTACAACGACCTGGAGCCGTATTACGAAGCGGCGGAAGCCATGCTCGGGGCCCAGCGCTATCCGTTCGACGTGCCGCCCTACTCGACGACCGCGAAGACGCAAGCCATGCGCGACGCCGCCGCCCAACTCGGCCTGGCGTGGCAACTCCCGCCGCTCGCGGTCACCTTCGCCAACCCCGGCGCGGCGGCCAGGCCGGGCGAGCCCCTCATCGAAGAGCACCCGAACCTGCACGGACTCCCGCGCCGCACGTGTCGTCTCTGCGGCGAGTGCGACATCGGCTGCAACGACGGGGCCAAGAACACCCTTGACTACACCTACCTGTCGAGGGCAGCCGACGCGGGCGCCGAAATCCGCACCCTGTCGGAGGTGCGTCGCATCGATCCCGACCCGGCGGGCGGCTTTGTGGTCACCTACGTCCGTCACCAACCGGACGGGGGGCCCGGGGCTGGCGACGAGCGGTGCACGGTGGCCGGCGATCGGCTGCTGGTCGGCGCGGGCACCTTCGGCTCCACCTATCTGCTGCTGCGTAATCGGGCGGCTTTTCCCCGCCTCAGCCCCGCCCTTGGCACCAGGTTCTCGGGCAACGGCGACCTGCTCACCTTCCTGCATCACGGCCGGGCCCGGGTGGAGGGCGCCGCGGTGCCCCGTCCTTTCAACCCTGAGTTCGGGCCGGTGATCACCAGCGCCATCCGCGGACCAGACGCCCTGGACGGACAGGGCGACGGGGGGCGCGGCTTCTACATCGAAGACGGGGGCAACCCGCAGTTTCTCGACTGGGTAGCCCAGAGTGCGGGCGCGCCGCTGGTCGGCGCCCGGCTGGCGATGTTTCTGGGTCGGCGCTTCTGGGCGCATATCACAGGCCAGCCCCGGGCCAATATCAGCGCCAACATCTCGTCGTTGTTCGCGGGCGGGACCACGTCGGCCACCATGCTGCCAGTGCTGTGCATGGGCCGGGATATCCCCGACGGCACCATGCGGCTTCGCGGCGGCGATCTGGCTTTGGAATGGACGACCGCCAGTTCTGCCGCGTACTTCGACCGGGTGGAGGAGACGCTGGCCCGACTGAGTCAGGCGCTGGGCGCCGAGCTGGCGAACACCCCGCTGTGGCTGTTCAAGCGAGTCATTACGGTGCATCCCCTAGGAGGCGTCCCCATGGGAGCCGGGCCGGATCAGGGAGTTGTCGACAGCTGGGGCGAGGCCTTCGGCTATCCAGGCTTACACGTGGTCGACGGGTCGGTGATGCCGGGGCCGGTCGGACCCAACCCTTCGCTCACTATCGCTGCCTTTGCGGAACGGGCTGCCGCTCACATCGTCGAGGAGGGAGGCAGATGACCTACCGGCTCCAGTTCACCGAGAAGATGACCGGCGCCTTCACGTTCGGTGAGACGGATTATCGAGCCGGTTATGCCGCCGGGCGCGGTGGCGGGAGCAGCCTGATGTTCCGGCTCACCATCGCCACCGACGACGTGTACGCCTTCATTGCCGATGGTGGCCATCTGGCGGCGGCGCAAGGGTACGTGCAATCGGATGCCCTCGGTGGGCGACGCACCGTCGAAGCAGGTGCCTTCAACCTGTTCGTCGATGAGGGGCTGCGAACCCGGCACATGCTCTACCGGCTGTATTTCTCCGACGCCACGGGCCGACCGCTGACCCTCGCCGGATACAAAGACGTCCGACCCGGACCCATCACCAGAGTCTGGCCGGAGACCTCGACGCTGTACGTGCGCGTGCTGGCCGGCCATGTCCCGGTTACCGATGGCGGTGCCGAGGCCACCAACGGGATAGTGGGATCGGGAGTGCTGCGCATCCGTCCTCTGGATTTCGCCTGGCAGCTCAGTACCTTCCGGGTCCACGGACCGGACCGGATGGGGGAGTTCCAGGCGTTCGACGCCTTCGCTCGCCTCTTTGTCGCTGAGCTGTGGCAGGTCTTCGACCCCCTGCGCAGGACGCCTTAACCGTGGCCGGGATCCGGTACGTGATCCTCTCCGACTTGCACTTCGGAGCTGCCAATAGCGTGATGACGTCGGTGACCGAAGATTCGGCCAGCGGCGGAACGTTCGCCGTTGACCCGGCTACCCCCAGTCCACTCATGGAGGCCCTAGTGGCGGCCTTGCGAGAGTTGACGGGCGGGCAGGACGCCGCGCCGACGTTGATCCTGGCCGGCGACGTTCTCGATCTGGCTCTCTCCCCGGACGCAGTGGCCGCTACCGCGTTCGGCGCGTTCATCGACGCCGCGTTTGCTGGGCCCGGCCGGGCGTTCGAGCCGGCCGTCTACTATCTGCCCGGCAATCACGATCATCACCTCTGGGAAGCCGCTCGCGAGGCGCAGTACATCGAGTATCTGCGCCAGTTGGCCGCGACCCAGTCGATCGAGCCCCCCTGGCACACGACGAGCCTGCACCCGGGCCGGCAGCCGCCGTGGACCGCCAGCGATCTGATGTCCACGCTCATCCAGCGGCGTCCCGGTTCAGCCGACGTCGCCGTGCGCGTCGTCTACCCGAATCTGGCCCTGATCGCGGCCGATGGTCGACGCGGCCGTGTCGTCAGCCACGGCCACTTCACCGAGCCCATCTACAGTCTTATGTCCACCCTGCGGGAGATCCTGTTCCCGGACCAGCCGGGTCCGGCCGGAGGAACCACGGTCGCCAACCTGGAAGTCGAGAACTTTGCCTGGATCGACTTCTTCTGGTCCACCCTGGGCCGCTCCGGTGACGTGGGAGTCGACGTCGGGTTGATCTACGCCGAGTTGAGTAGCGCCGCCAAGCTCGACATCTTGGCCGACAATCTGGTGCGTGGCCTCGTCGGGATGAGCCACAGCCCGGGCTGGGTGAAACCTCTCGAAATGGCGCTGGCTTCGAGGATTGTGTGCCGGGAAGTCCGCCACGCCGCCGGCAGCGAGCGGGGTACACCTGGGGTGACCCTCAGCCCCAAGACCCGGCTGGGCCTGCGGCACTACCTCGAAGGTCCGCTCCGCCAGCAGCTGGTGGAAGAGGTCGGCTCCCTACCACCTGAGGTGGGGTTCGTTTTCGGCCATACGCACAAGCCCTTTGTCGAGGACTGGTGGGTCGCCAACTACCCCGGGCCGGTAAGGGTGCGCAACACCGGCGGCTGGGTCGTGGACACGACCGAACCGGCACCGACCCAGGGTGGTGCGGCCGTGCTGCTTGATGACGATCTCAACGGGGCGACCGTGCTGTTCTACCGCCAAAGCCCCGATGGCACCGCCGACCCGCCTCAGGTCCTGGCGCCGGCGAGCGGCCGACCCAATCCGTTGCAAGCCGCCCTGGCGGAGGCCATCGACCCCCAGGCAGGCGTGTGGCGCGATGTGGCCGAAGCATCCGCCGAACTGGTGGCCCAGCGCCACCGGTTGCAGGAGTCGCTCATAGGTTCCGCGCCGAGCAGCCATCGTGGCCAGGACAATGTTTGGCCTCGGTGTCGGTCGGGGTAAGGCGCGAACATGGCCACTGCCAGACAGAAAGAAGCCGCCCGGCGCAACCTGGTCAAGGCCCGCCAAGCGCAGAGTGCCCGGGCCCACGGTCAGAATGTCACTCGCCAAACCTCGGGTCTGAGTAGTGCGGAGGAGAACCGCATGGATGAGAAGGAATTCGCCTTTCCGAAAGAGCGCAAGGAACCACTTTCGGACGCTGCCCACGTACGCAACGCCATCGCCCGTTTCGACCAGGTGGAGGGCGTCACCGACGCGGAGCGGGACGAAGCGTGGAAGCGCATTCTCGGCGCGGCGAAGCGCTACGACATCGAGGTGTCCGAGCATGACTGGAGGGAGCTCTTCCGGGGCGGCAAAGCCAGACAACACTGAAAGGCTCGCTGAGCCGTTCCCGGCTTGACCAGCCGGAGCGCGAGAAGGAGGTCCCCGGCCCCCTGCTGGCGCGCCTGAAGCCGAACCACCGTCCTGTCTGCGGCGAGCACTAGCCTGACCCGCCATGTCGACGACGCGGGAGCGAGCCGTGGCGGTTGCTAACGACACCGGCGCCCGCCTGCTGCACGGCGTGGAGCGCTTCGTCGTGCGCTCCTCGCTCGTGCCGACCACGCCGTTCCTCCCGCTCGACACGTTCGACTGGATTTCGGAGCTGGAGTCCAACTGGACGACCATTCGGGCCGAGCTCGACCAGGTTCTGCGCTACCGCGACGACCTCCCCAACTTTCAGGACATTTCCATCGACCAGGCCTCGATTACCAGCGATGACGCCTGGAAGACCTACTTTTTCCGTGGGTACGGCTTCCGGGCCGACGCCAACTGCGCCCGTTGCCCAAACACGGCCGCACTGCTGGAACGCGTTCCCAGCCTGACAACCGCCTTTTTCTCCATCCTGTCCCCCCACCGGTGTATCAGCGAGCACCGCGGTCCCTGGCGTGGGGTGTTGCGCTACCACCTGGCCTTGCGGGTGCCCGAGCCACTCGGGCAAGCGGGCATTTCGGTGGGTGGTCAGGTCGCGCACTGGCAGGAGGGTCAGAGTCTCCTCTTCGACGACGGCTATCGTCACCATGCCTGGAACGAAACAGACGGGGTGCGGGTCGTCCTCTTCATGGATGTCCTCCGGCCCCTCAAGCCGCCCGCGGATCAGCTCAACCGGGCGCTGATCTGGGCGATCAGCCGGTCTCCCTACATCCGGGATGCTCGTAAACGACACGAGGCCTGGGAGCGCGGTTTTGCGGCGCGGCGGGCCGGCGCAGGCCGGTGACGAACGCCAGCCCGAGACCCGGACCGCAACCGGAGCCGGCGAAGCCCATGGCTGACATTTTCGCCAAGGTCGACGATCCGCGGCTCGTGGCGTACCAGCTAGCCGAATCGCTGGACGTCCTGCCGTTCTACCGGGAGCTGGACGGCGAGGTGGGCCCGACCGCTCTGTTCGGTGGTCAGCGGGTCGTGATGCTGGGATCCAACAACTACCTGGGTCTCACCACAGATTCCCGGGTGCGGGACGCGGCCGTGGCGGCGATCAGCCGGTTCGGCACCGGGATCACGGGCAGCCGGCTGCTCAACGGGACCCTGGTCATGCACCGGGAGCTCGAGGCGCTGCTGGCGGACTGGGTAGGCCAGGAGGCTGCGCTGGTGTTCACAACCGGCTATGCGGCGAATCTGGGTGCGCTCGGGGCGCTGGTGGGGCCGACCGACGCCGCCATTCTGGATTCGGCGGCGCACGCCAGCCTGGTCGATGGCGCTCGTTACTCGGCGGGCACGCTTCGTGCTTTCCGGCACAACCGGATCAATAGCCTGCGCCGGACGCTCGGTTCCTGGCGGGAGCAAACGGACGCCGGAGGGGCTTTGGTCGCAGTCGACGGGATCTATTCGATGGACGGCGACTGGGCGCCGCTCGGGGGCATCGCGGCGCTGTGCCGGGAGTTCGGCGCCCGCCTTCTCGTCGACGAGGCCCACGCCCTCGGCGTCGTTGGACCCCGCGGCGCCGGGACGGCTGCCGCCACAGGCGTTCGACCCGACCTGATCATGGGGACCTTCTCCAAGGCGCTCGCTAGTTGTGGCGGCTTCGTGGCGGGACCGCAGCAGGTCGTCGACTACCTGAAGATCACGTGCCGGCCGCTCATGTTCACGGCCTCGGGCGTGCCGGCCTCATTGGCGGCGGCGCTGGCCGCCGCCCGGATCGCCCAGGTGGAAGACTGGCGTCGCGAGACGGTCCTGGCCCGGACCGGACAGCTGCGGACCGGCTTGGCCGAACTCGGGTACCAGGTAGCCGACCAGGTAGAGAGTCCGATCATCGCAGCCGAGGTGGGGGATAACTGGACCGCCGGGCTGCTCTGGAAGTCCCTGCTCGAGCACGGCGTGTACACCAACTGTGCCATTCCCCCCGCCGTACCCCGGGCTGCCCTACGCATCTCCGTCATGGCGACCCACACTGAGGACGACATCAACCGGGCGTTGGTCGGCTTCGAGCGGGCGCTCCGGGCCGTGCCAGGTTCCTGACGGCGAAAGGCTACCGAGATGGCGCGGATCCCGGCCCGCCGACGATCAACGACCAGCCCAGGGCCTGCCCCTCACCCGGCCGGCGCCGCCGGCCGCTGATAGAGACGCCACACCTTGGACCTGGTTGCGCCCATGGCCGCGAGCTGGTCGTTGATGCGATGGTTGGTGGAAAGCGTCCAGGATGCCTCGGCGCTGCGAATGTAGGGGTCCGCGGCCAGGCGATCCACGATCTCCCGGTACAGCAAGGGCCCGAGGGCCAGGTGCTGGTAGTCGGGCCGGACTCCGAGCGCCCACACCCGGGCGTGGGGCAATCGGTGGCGCCCCCGTAACAGCGGGTACCAGCCGAAGGGCAGCAACCGGCCCGACCGGACACCGCGGATCAAGAGGTTCATGTCCGGCAAAGCCAGGCAGACCCCGACGACCTGACCGTCGGCGGTCTCCAGCCCGAAGGCCCAGTCGGGGTTGATGATCTGCTTCAGCTGCTTGGCGAGGTGGCGGATCTCCGCCCCCGGCATGGGGGCGAACCCCCAGTTCTGACTCCAGGCCGCGTTGTACACCTCGATGAAGCGACCCACTTCGGCGTCGAAGTCATCCATCCTGATGCCGCGTGCCGTCACCGCGGCCCGCTGCTGGATGCGCTCCAACGTCCGGCGCTGCCGCTCCGAGAGCTTGGTGCGCGTCTTGTCGAAATGCCAGGCCCACAGGTCCATGGCCGGCTCCCAGCCGTGCTGCGTCCAGAGCGTCTCGTAGTAACGAGGGTTCTGCAGGGTGAGCAGGGTCGGAGGTTCGTCGAAGCCGTCGACGAGCAGACCGAGCTCGTCGTTGGTCGTGAAACACGCCGGCCCGACGCACACCTCGGCCCCGCGCTCGGCAGCCCAGTTGCAGGCCGTGTCGAAGAGGGCGCCGGCCACGTCAGGATCGTCGAAGGTGTCGAAGAAACCCACCCAGCCCCACCGCACGTTCTGGTACTCGTTGAAGAAGGCGTCGACGCAGGCTCCGATCCGCCCCACCGGCCGGTCGCGGCGGTAGGCGACCCAGAGGCCCACCTGCTGGTGGGACATGGCCGGATGCCTCGGTGACAGCCGGTCGTAGACGCTCAGGCGCAGGGGCGGGATCCACTCGGGATCCCCGCCGTGAATGCGGAACGGAATGTCGACGAACAACCGGCGGCGGCGCCAGCGATGCACCTCACGGACTTCCGGGGCGGCCACGACGGCGACGCTACCCGACAGCCCGTACGCGCCCGACGCCGCCTCTGCGCCTGCGCAGCCTGGCCCCGCCGACCGCCAGAAGGGGCGGATTCGGTCCGGGGCCTGGCAAGCTGGGGTCATGGCCGAGCCCCCCCGCGTCGAGTTGCCCCTTCCTCCGGTCGAGCGAGTCCGGCCCGGCTTGTGGAGCATTCCGGTACCGATCCCGAACAATCCGCTGCGCTACGTCTTGGTCTACGCCTTCGAGACCGACCGGGGCCTGTACCTGGTGGACGCCGGTTGGAACACCGAGGACGCCTATCAAACGCTCCTGGCCGGGTTGGGGCACGCCGGGTTCGCCATCGACGATGTCACGGGTGTCATGGTCACCCACATCCACCCGGACCACTATGGTCTGGCCGGCCGCATCCGGGAGGCCTCAGGCGCGTGGGTCGCCCTGCACCCGGCGGACGCGCGTCTGATCGACGCCCGCTACGAGCATCCCGAACACCTCCTAAAGCAGATGGAGGCCATGCTGCGGCGGGATGGCACCCCGGCTGAGGAGGTCGCCAGCCTCCAGCAGGCGTCCATGCCCGTCCGTTCCCTCGTGTCGCCCGTCCCTCCCGACGTGCTCATCGAGGACGGGGACAAGCCGGAGGTCCCGGGCTGGGATCTGACCGCCATATGGACGCCCGGGCATTCACCGGGGCACCTGTGCTTCTACGTGCCCGATCATCGCCTGATGCTGTCGGGTGACCACGTGCTGCCTCGCATCACACCCAACATCTCCTTCCACCCGCAAGCCGGCACCAACCCGCTCGCCGATTTCCTGTCGTCTCTGGAAAAAGTGGCAGCCCGTGACGTGGAGGAGGTTCTGCCGGCTCACGAGCACCGGTTCGCCGATCTCGCCGGGCGGGTGGCCGAGCTGCAAGCTCACCATCAGGCCCGTTTCGATGAGGTCATCGCAGCCATCCGTGAAGGTGTGACCACGGCGTGGGGGTTGGCCGGCCGGATGACATGGAGCAGGCCGTGGGATCAGATTCAAGGCTTCATGCGCCGGGCCGCCATCGGCGAGACCCTGGCCCACCTCCACTACCTGGAAAGCTTGGGGGCGGTGCGGGAGGAAGTCGGCGAGCCATCCCACTGGCGGCTGGTGGACACGGCGACGCGGGCTTGAGGACTAGCCCAGCCGTGCCACTGCTAGGGCGGCGGCCAGCAGCATGACGGCCCAAGACAGGGCCCGGAGGGCCTCCTCGAGGGGCGCCAGCAGGGTGCTGGCCGTGATGGGAAGCTCGCCAGCCTCGGGCTGATCGGCGACCACCATGCGCCCCTCCACGGAGATGGCCCGGCGGCGAACCAAACGAGCCGGCGTGCTCAGCCGCCGCTGGGTGTAGGAGAGGGCGGAGGCGCCGCCCGCCGCCAGCACGGCGGCCAGGGACAGGCGGCTGGTCTGGGCCACGTAGGCGGTGAGCACCGGAAAGGCGCCCCACGCGGCGGCGAAACCGGCGTCGGTATGGATCACCCCGCCGAACGCCTCCAGGTTGTACCCCGTTACCAGCAGCGGCCCGATGACCAGGAACGGGAGCAACGGCCACCCGACCCGGGACAGGCCCGCGATGCCGAGGGCGACCGCACCGGCCAGCGCCACCGAGCTCACCCCCACCAGGACCGGGGCGGGAATCTGGGTGCGTAGCGGTCGACCCCGCAGCTCGTCGAGACAGTGGGCGGCGACGCCAACCGCGCAGAAGAACGCCAGCAACGTGGCCAATAGCCGGGTGAGATCGAGCTGTGGCGCCAACGAGGCGCCGATCACCACGTAGGCGAGATGCCAGCCGGTGTAGGGCACGTGCAGCAGGTTCCACCAGTCGCGCCAACCCCCGGGACGGGCGGCGTAGAAGGCCGCCGCGGGAGCCGGCGTTGGTCCAACGCCGGTCTGTGCGTGGCTGGGCTCGTCAATCACGGCGGCGCGTTCCGCTCATCACCAATCCTCCGCCGAGGCTCATCAATCGCACCTGGATGTCATCGAAGCCCGCGGCCCGCCAAGCGTCCACGGTCCAGCCCAGCGGATACCGGCGGTAGTGGGCAGAGATGTTGGGGCCCAGGAATCGGCCCACCCGAAACCAGGCCCGCCCACCGGTGACCAACCCGGCGGCGGGCAGCACCAGCCGGGTGTACAACCACCAGCAGATGTGCCAGAAGTGTCGAGGCGGGACCAGGAAATCCAGGCTGGCGGCGACGCCCCCGGGTTTGACGACCCGGGCCAGTTCCCGGAGGGTCGCTTGCGGGTCGGCGACGTAGCGCAGCAGGTAGGTGAAGGTGAGGGCCTCGAAGGTTCCGTCGCCAAACGGCAGCTGTTCGGCCCGCCCGGCGAGCAGCTGGACCCGCTCGCTGGCTCCGGCCCTGGCGATCCGCTGGCGGCCAGTGGCGAGCATGGCCTCGGTGAGGTCGACGCCTACGACCTCGGCGCCCGTCCTGGCGGCCAACTGCACGGCCACCCCGGCGGTGCCGGTCGCCACGTCGAGCACGCGAGTTGGTGCGGCCGACACCACCGGGTCGACCATGGTGCGCCGCCATCTGCGGTTCTGCCCGAACGAGAGCACCTCGGCCAGCCGGTCATAGCGCCCGGGCAAGGGGCTGAACAGCTGCTGGGCGAAACGGTTGCGGTCACCGGCGGCGTACAGCACCAGGGCTCTTTTCTGCGGCGAAGATCTCATGAAATCAGGGTCACTCCGAAGGAGCAATACGTGAACGGCGCCTGTTTCGATGTCGTGGTGGCCGGGCGGCCGCTCGATGATCGGCCGGTGCTCAGGCCAGGACGTTTACCGAGGTCACGTACCAGCCGGTCGGGTCCTGCGCCACGGAGATCTCGTAGATCGAGTCCGTGGGAGACGCTCCCCCCGGAGGCCCGTAGGTGCACACGATCGGCGGGAAGCCGGCCGAACAGCCGCGTGAGATGGCCAAGTCGGCGCCGGGGTAGGGAACGGCGAAGAGCGCCGCCACCGCCTGGGGCATAGCGACGGTCGCCGCCATCGCCCGGTCGCCGCCCGCCCAGGCGTTGACCAGCGCGGCCGCGGCGGCGTCGGGGTTGGTCTGCGGGGCGGCGGGCGTCCAGCGGGTGGTCGGAGGCGCCGTCAACGGTGACGTCGGGGGCCCGGTGCTGGCTGGGGCCGTCGACGCCGGCGCCGCCCGGGTCGGGGGAGTGGTGGACGAGGCGGAAGGACGGGCGCTGCTGCAGCCGGCCAGGGCCCCGACGAGCGCCGCGGCCAGGGTCACCAGGCCCGCCTGCACGCGCCGATCCCAGCCGCCCTGGGCCGGGTGGCCGCGGTGGGTGGTGCCACGGTGCCTCACGCCACCCATAGTGGCTGCCCAAACTCGGACGGAAGTGTACGATTGCGAAACAGAGAGGAAATACCGCGTAACCCAATGATTACAGAATGCCTTTCGTGGGGTAAGGACTGATCTGTTTCGTTGTTTCTGGGGGGAGGCTGGCATGCCCGTCATCTGGAACGCAGCGCTCAGGGCCCGGCGAGGCACAGGCGGAGCGAGACTCCGAATCGGGCTGGCGGTCGCCTTAACGGCAGTGGCCCTGGTGGCCTGCTCGTCCGCCAGTGCCCAGACACCCACCCTGAGCTACTACAACGAGCCGGACTCCTCTCCGGCCACCCAGGATGCGGCCAACAACTGCTCGGCCGCATCCCATGGGGCCTACAAGATCAACTACATCAAGCTGCCCAGCTCGGCAGACCTGCAGCGCCAGCAGTTGGTGCGCCGGTTGGCGGCCCACGACTCCAGCATCGACATCATGGGCCTGGACGTCACCTGGGAGGCCGAGTTCGCGGAGGCGGGCTGGATCATCCCCTGGACAGGTGCCATCGCCCAGCAGGTCGAGTCCGACACGCTGCCCGGCCCGCTGAGCACGGCCGAGTGGCAGGGGAAGCTGGTGGCGGTGCCGCAGAGCTCCAACACCGAGCTGCTCTGGTACCGGTCCGATCTGGTACCCAACCCGCCGACGACGTGGAGCCAGATGATCGCCGATGCCGAGCAGCTGGCCAAGGAGGGCAAACCGCACTACATCGAAATCCAGGGCGCCCAGTACGAGGGCCTGACGGTGTGGTTCAACTCGTTGATCAGCAGCGCCGGCGGCAGCATCCTCAACGCCACCTCGACGGCGCCCTCGATGGGTCAGCCCGCCCTGGTGGCCATGCAGACCATGAAGAATTTGGCCAAGTCGCCCGCCGCGGACCCGTCGCTGGCTGTCCAACAGGAGGACCAGAACCGGCTGGCCATGGAAGAGGGCTCGGCCGCCTTCGAGATCAACTACCCGTTCGTGTACCCGTCCATGAAGTCAGACAAGCCCCAGCTGTTCAAGGTCTTCAAATGGGCGACCTATCCCGCCGTGACTTCCGCCAACCCCGCCCGGCCCACCATTGGAGGTATTGACCTGACGGTCAGCGCCTATTCGAAGCACAAGGCCCTGGCGGAGCAAGCCGCCCTCTGCCTGCGCAACTCGGCCAACCAGCTGGAGGCGGCGATCAAGGGCGGCCTGCCTCCCACCCTCAAATCCCTGTACCAGAACCCGACCCCCGAGTTCGTGGCCGAGTATCCCTTCTACCAAGACATCCTCCAGCAACTCACGAACGGTTCGATACGACCGAAGACGCCGGAATACCAGGCCGTCTCCATCTACATCTCCCACACCCTGTCACCCCCAGGTGGCATAAATCCCGAGTCAGACCTCCACTCGCTCACTGGTCAGATCCGCGACGCCCTGGCGCAGAAGGGATTGATCCCATGACCGTCACCGCCCCCACGGCTACGGCCGACGCCCCCGTACGAGAGGAACTAACCAAGGAGGAACGCCACCGGCTCTCCGAAGGCGCCCGCGCCGAGGAGCACCTGGGCTGGCTCCTCTGCCTGCCCTCGGTCATCGTGCTGCTCGCCGTGGCGGCCTTTCCCATGGGCTACGCCATCTACCTGTCCTTGCAGCGCTACGACCTGCGTTTCCCGAGCGCTGCCAAGTTCATTGGCTTCTCCAACTACGGCACCGTGCTTACCAACCAGTACTGGTGGCGGGCGTTTGTCGTCACGGTGGTCATCACCGTGATCTCGGTCGCCATAGAGCTCGTCATTGGCATGGCCTTCGCCCTGGTGATGCACCGGACCCTGGTGGGCCGCGGCCTGGTGCGCACCATCATCCTCATCCCGTACGGACTGGTCACCGTGGTGGCCGCGTTCAGCTGGCAGTACGCCTGGACGCCCGGCACGGGCTACCTCGCCAACCTGCTCCCGAGTGGGAGCGCACCCCTGACCCATACCTTCCAGGCCACCGCCATCATCATTCTGGCCGAGGTGTGGAAGACCACGCCGTTCATGGCCTTGCTTTTACTGGCGGGTCTGTCCTTGGTACCTGACGACCTGCTCCAGGCCGCCCGGGTGGACGGCGCCAACGCCTGGCAGCGCTTCACCAAGGTCATCCTCCCCCTGATGAAGCCGGCCATCCTGGTGGCGTTGCTGTTCCGGACCCTGGACGCCTTCCGGATATTCGACAACATCTACATACTCACCCAGGGGCAAAACAAGACGGGCTCGGTATCCATCTTGGCCTACGACAACCTGTTTACCAACCTCAACCTGGGCCTGGGCTCCACCGTCTCGGTGCTGATCTTCATCATCGTGGGCTTTATCGCCTTCCTCTACGTCAAGCTCTTCGGCGCTGCCGTGCCCGGATCGGACGTGTGACATGCCTGCCGTCGTAACCCACAGAGAGCGGGCCGCCTGGGGTGGCGCCGACCTCCTCATCATCGCCTGGGTGCTGTTTCCGCTGTGGTGGATCGTCTCCTTGTCCTTCAAGGACCCGTCCACCATCAGCAACGGCAGTTTCTGGCCGACGAAATGGACCATCGGCAACTACCGCACCATTTTCAAGACCTCCGACTTCCTGTTGGCCCTGCGCAATTCCGTGGTCGTCGCCGTCATCGCCACCGTCATCTCCGTGGTACTGGCCAGCTTCGCGGCTTACGCCGTGTCGCGGCTGCGCTTTCGGGGCAAGAAGGTCTTCGTGGGCGCCTCCCTCCTGGTGGCCATGTTCCCCCAGATCTCGTTGGTGACGCCGCTATTCAACGTGGAGAGGTCGGTGGGCCTGTTCGACACCTGGTGGGGTCTGGTGATCCCCTACATCGCCTTCTCTCTGCCGCTGGCGATCTACGTGCTGTCGACGTTCTTCCGGGAGATCCCGAGGGACCTGGAGCGGGCCGCCCAGATGGACGGAGCCACACCCATGCAGGCCTTTGTGCGCGTCATCGCGCCTCTGGCCATGCCCGGATTGGTGACCGGAGCGATCCTGGTGTTCCTGTACTGCTGGAACGACTTTCTCTTTGCCATCTCCCTGACCTCGACCAACAACTCCCGCACCGTGCCAGCCGCTCTGGCGTTCTTCACCGGAAACTCCTCGTTTGAGAACCCCATTGGCAATATCGCGGCGGCGGCCGTGATCATCACCATCCCCATCCTGATCTTCGTGCTCTTCTTCCAACGCCGCATCGTGGCCGGCCTGACCTCCGGCGCCGTCAAGGGCTGACCGGCCCGCAGAAAGAGAGACCCAAAGTGGCTTCCATCACCCTGAACCACATCGCCAAGCAGTATCCCGACGGCCTGGTGGCGGTACGGGATCTCAACCTGGAGATCGAAGACGGTGAGTTCTGCATTCTGGTCGGCCCGTCCGGCTCGGGTAAGTCGACTGTTCTCAACATGATCGCCGGGCTGGAGGACATCAGCTCCGGTGAACTGCGCATAGACGGGCAGATCGTCAACGACAAGGCCCCCAAGGACCGCGACATCGCCATGGTGTTCCAGAACTACGCCCTCTATCCCCACATGACAGTCCGCCAGAACATGGCGTTTGCGCTGTCGCTGGCCAAGGTGCCGAAGGCCGAGATCGACCAGAAGGTCACCGAGGCGGCCCGCATCCTGGACCTGACCCAGAACCTCGACCGCAAGCCCGCCAACCTCTCCGGCGGTCAGCGCCAACGAGTCGCCATGGGGCGGGCCATCGTGCGCAACCCGAAAGCGTTTCTGATGGACGAGCCGTTGTCCAACCTGGACGCCAAGTTGCGGGTGCAGATGCGCACCGAGGTGTCCCGTCTGCAAAAGCGCCTGCACACCACCACGGTGTACGTCACCCACGATCAGGTCGAGGCCATGACCCTGGGCGACCGGGTGGCGGTGTTGCGGGGCGGTGTGCTGCAGCAGTTCGGGTCGCCGGCCACTCTTTACGAGCATCCCGTCAACCTGTTCGTGGCCGGCTTCATCGGGTCGCCGGCCATGAACTTCCTCGAGGGGGAGTTGGCCGAAGGGCACCTGCGCACGGCGCTGGGAGAGATCACTCTTACCGACGAGATTCGCCGGAGCCTGGAGAGCGCCAACGCCGATCGCCAGGTGATCGTCGGCGTCCGGCCAGAGCACTTCGAGGATGCCAGTCTGATCACCCCTCCGGAGCGAGCCGCCGGGCTGACGTTCAAGACCAGCATCGATGTCATCGAGTCGCTGGGATCGGACGTGTTCGCCCACTTCACGCTCACCCAGGGCCGCGCCAGCTCGTCGGAGCTGGTCGAGCTGGCCGCCGACTCGGGGGCTGCGGACACCCTCGCCGGTGGCCAGGAGGTCATCGCCCGGCTGAGCGCCGCCACCCGGATCAAAGAAGAGGACCAGGCCACCCTCTGGTTCGACACCAGCAAGATCCAGCTTTTCGACCCGCAGTCGGGTCGCACCCTGCGGTCCAGCGGGCCGCAGGCGGCCGCCGAGGCCCAGGCCGGCGCTCGGCCGGCTGCTGCCGCCACCGGCGGTGACGGGCGCGGCGAAGCGGTTTAGTCGCTCAGCCCGTTAGTTTCGGGGCCCGTCAGTTTCGGGGCCCATCAGTTTCGGGGCCCATCGGTTTCGGGGCCCATCGGTTTCGGGGCTCATCAGTCCCGAAGTTCAGCGCGCAACCGGCCGATGATCTCGTCGTTCCAATCGTGGGTACGCATCAAGCGATAGCGCTCGGCCGCCACCCGCAGGTAGGCCTCCGCTTCGGTCCGGGGGCCGATCAAGTCGGCGGCGCGCAGCAGGCGCACCACCCGTTGGTACTCGTCGTGGTACCAGCGTTGAGCCACTCCTGACCGAGACAAAAACTGCCCTTCCTGATGGCTCAGGCGAAAGCCCCAGGCTTCGACCGTCTCGGCCAGCTCGCACCAGTGCCAGGGGTCGCGCACCGAAAGCGCCGCCTGGGCCGCCTCCGGCAGCGGGACCCGCTCTCGAAAGAGCCGCTCGTAGTCCTTGTACGCCAACTCGCTGACCGAGCGGATGTCCCGGACCGGGAGCCGGGTCCGGGTCTCGGTCACGTCGGCGTCGATCAGGCGCCATCCCATCGCACGCGCCACCGAGACCCGGTGATGCCCGTCCCGCACAAAATGCATGTCGCCCACGCGGTACACGGAAATCGGAGGCATCGCCGTGCCGCGCCGCGACGCCGCGGCGATGCGCTCCCAGCGCTCCCGGGAGCGACCCGAGGTGGGGCGGAAACGGCGATCGAAATCCCGGGTGCGATCCACGCTGCCTACGATCGAGTCCAGGGAGATGGTCTGGATACCCAGGTGCTGCTCACCGGCCATCCCCAAGGCCGCCACTACCTCGTCGAAGGGAAGGCTGACGCTGACGTCGTCCGGCTCCCGCCGCAGACGTTGCGCCAGGCGGGCCAGGACCTGGCGGCGGCGCAGGCGCTGGAAGTCGTCAGCCGCGTCGGCGTCGGGAAACCCCGTGGAGCGGGCCATCGAAAGTCAGTCGCCCCCTTTCGCCGCCACGCCGGTGCGGTCGAACTCCAGGAGTTGATGATCGAACACGTTGACGATGCGCGTGGCGCCGAGGCGGTGATCGGCCCGCCGGGCGGCACCATCGACATGACCGTGCAGGAAGAGAGCCGGCTCCAAGGCGACCACCAGCCGGCGAAAGGCCGGAAAGCCGCCATGCACCGGATCGTCAGCGCCGGCGTCGCCGATGCCCGCGATCGGGGCGTGGGCCATGACGATGTCCACCCGAGCGAGGGGCCGCCGCCGCCGGGCCCGGGCGATCAGCCGCCGCACCCGGTGGGCCTGCTGGCGGGCGGTGTATTGGTTGGGTCCTCGTTCGTAGCGGATAGACCCGCCCAGACCCGCCACCCGGACCCCCGCCACGTCGAGGACTTGGCCGTCCACGTTGATCGCCCCAGCCGGCCAGGGCGGCGTCACCGGAATGCCGGCGCGAAGCACCAGGCCCCGGCGAGTCTGGCGGTATCCACCCAGGTCGGGGTCGTGATTGCCAGGCACGAAGACCAGGGGCGCCTCCGTTACACCGACGATCCAGTCCAGCAGGTCGAAGGGTACGTCGCCACAACTGACGACGAGGTCGGGTTGGTACTGGTTGACTTCGACAGTCCAGAGGTGTTCGGCCACCTCGTCGGAGACGGCCAGGATCCGCACCATGCCAACCTACCCACAGAGCCTCGGGGCATCATCTCCTCCGTGCTCTACGACGTGTTGGTCGCCTTACATGTCGTCAGCGCGGTCGTCGGTTTCGGAGCCGTGGCCCTGAGCGGCATCTACGGCGCCAGCGCCCGCCAGGCGGAGAAGCCCGAAACGCGCGAAGAGATTGCTCGATTTTTTCGATCGCCCGGCCGGGCCGAGTGGTTGATCCTGCTGGTCCCCTTTCTCGGCGCGGCCGCCCTGGGAGCCCGCCCAAAAGGGGCGGATTTCGGGGCGGTATGGGTAATCACCGCCTTGGTGATCTGGGTGGTCGCTGCGGCCGTACTCTTGGGGGTCGTCCGACCGGCCGAGGGCCGGATCCGAGCCTCTGCGGCCACGGGTCAGGCGGGCCTGACCGCCGCAACGGGGAGGAGGCTGCTGTGGGCATCCGTGACCAGCGATGTGCTGTTCGTCGCCGCCCTCGTGCTGATGGTGGGACAACCCGTCTGAGCGACGCCGCGTTCGCGGAGTTGTCACCGTAATGGTCCCACCCCCGGCGTACCATGAGAAGCACTATGGCCGTTCCATTGCGAGACGTTCCGGTGGCACTGGCGCCGGCCGAAGACGCCCAGACCACCTATCGGGGTGTCCCCGTCGATGAGTGCAAAGAAGACTTCCGGATGGCGTGGATTTCGCGTCTGCTGGATGACCGCGAGATCGCTCTGCAGAAGCAGAGCCGAGTCTTTTTCCAGATCTCGGGTGCGGGTCACGAGGCGCTGCTGTTGGGGCTGGCCCGGGAGCTGCGACCCGCCTACGACTGGTTTTTCCCGTACTACCGGGACCGGTCTCTCGTGCTCGGCCTCGGCGTTACGCCGGAGGAGATCCTGCTCCAGGCGGTCGGCTCGGCCGCCGACCCCGCCTCAGGCGGTCGGCAGATGTCCTGCCACTGGGGGAATGCGACCCTGAACATCGTGACCCAGTCCAGTCCCACCGGGAGTCAGTGCCTGCCCGCCGTAGGCTGCGCCGAGGCTTCCCGCTACATTTCTCGCCGGCAGCTGCCCGGCTGCCAGGCGTACGGGGACGAGCTGACGTACGTGTCACTGGGGGAGGGGGCGACTTCAGAGGGGGAGTTCTGGGAGAGCCTCAATACGGCTTGCACCCTGCATCTGCCGGTCCTCTACGTGGTTGCGGACAACGGATTTGCCATCTCGGTCCCCTCGGCAGACCAGTCGCCGGCGCCCATCTCGGAGTTGGTCGGTGGCTTTCGGGGCCTGCACTTGCACACCCTGGACGGCCGCGATTATTTCGAGGTGCGGGCCCGCGTCCCGGACATCGTGGCCGAGGTGCGGGCCGGGGTGGGCCCGGCGCTGATCCACGCCACCGTGACCCGGCCCTATTCACACTCCTCGCAGGACACTCAGAGCAAATACCGCTCTTCCGAGGAGCTCGCCGAGGAGGCCGCCCGCGACCCCCTGGCGCTGCTGGAGCGGGCCCTGCTCGATGGCGACATCCTGACGCCAGATGAGGTGGCCGCCATCAAGGAGGACGCTCGCCAGACGGTACTGGCCGCGGCCCGCCGGGCGCTGGCGGCTCCCCGCCCCGATCCGGCGACGGTCACCGACCAAGTGGTGGCGCTGCCCGTCGTGGACCCCGCCGCCGAGGACGCCGACGATGGCAGCGGGGACGTGGTGGCCCTGGGCGAGGCCATTACGCGCACCCTGCACGAGCAGATGGCCGAGGACGAGCGTATCCGGGTGTTCGGCGAGGACGTGGCAGACGCCCGAGAGGCGGTGCTCGCCAACGTCGAGGGCAAGGGCGGCGTGTTCGGGACCACCTTCGGCCTACAGCGGCGCTTCGGGCTGGCCCGCTGTTACAACACCCCGCTCGCCGAGGCCAACATTGTCGGGCGCGCCGTCGGCCAGGGCCTGCGGGGCCTGCGACCAGTTCCGGAGGTGCAGTTCTTCGACTACATCTGGCCTGCCATGCACCAGATCAAGAGTGAGGCGGCGACCATCCGGTGGCGTTCCAACGGGGCTTTCAGCTGCCCCATGGTGCTGCGCGTCGCCATTGGCGGTTACGTGAGCGGCGGTGCCATCTGGCACTCGCAGTCGGGCGAGTCGATCTTCACCCACATTCCCGGTCTCACCGTTGTCATGCCGTCGCGGGCGGCCGACGCCGTAGGGCTGCTGCGCACCGCCTTGCAGGCCGAAGATCCCATACTTTTCCTCGAGCACAAGCACCTGCTCCGTCAGCCGTACACCCGCGACCCCTACCCCTCCCGGGAGTTCCAGATCCCGTTCGGCCGGGGCCGCATCGACCTCGACGGCGACGAGCTGACCATCGTCACCTGGGGCGCTCTGGTCGAGAAGTCCCGTCAAGCGGCGGCGACCCTCGCCGCCGAGGACGGCAGCTCCATACAGGTGATCGACCTCCGTTCGCTGCTGCCCTGGGACAAGGAGCTGGTCGCCACCCAGGTGGCTCGCACCGGTCGGCTGCTGGTCGCCCACGAGGACGTGCTCACCAGCGGGTTCGGCGCCGAGGTGGCGGCGTGGGTCGCGGAGCACTGCTTCACCGATCTGGACGCGCCGGTGCGCCGGGTGGGCGCCACAGACACCCACGTGGCCTACGAGCCCGGACTGGCCAGCGCCATCCTTCCGCAGGTCTCCGACATCGCCCAGGCGGCCCGGGAATTGTTGGCCTTCTAGCGCCCCCCGTGGTGCGGTAACGGCCCCCACCGCCAACCCACGGCGGTGACGGACGATTAGTTGGACGTCCTAGTGTTGCGGTAACGTGAAAGGTGATGCCTGAGCTGCACCGCCCGACGCACCCCGTACGCTTCGTGACCGCAGCCAGCTTGTTCGATGGTCACGACGCGGCCATCAACATCATGCGCCGGCTCCTGCAGTCCCAGGGTGCGGAGGTCATCCACCTGGGCCACAACCGCTCGGTCGACGAGGTCGTGACGGCTGCGATCCAGGAGGACGTCCAGGGGGTGGCGGTCAGCTCCTACCAGGGCGGCCACGTCGAGTACTTCTCCTACCTGGTCGACCGCCTGCGCGAGCTGGTCGCGGCGACGTCCAGGTGTACGGCGGTGGCGGCGGGACCATCGTGGCGGCCGAGATCGAGGAGCTGCAGGACTACGGGGTGGCCCGCATCTTCTCGCCGCAGGACGGCCAAGCGCATGGGTCTGGCGGCAGATGGTCAACACCATGGTCGAGGCTTGCGACCATCCGTTGCCGCCGCCGGCGCCGCACGACCTCGAAGCCGCTCCTCACCGGCGATCAGCGGGCCCTGGCCCGGGTCATCACCGCAGCCGCAGACGACGCGCTCGACGAGGCGACCCGCCACGATGATCGCCGAGCGCGGCCGCCCGTCAACCCGCTCCCGTCTTGGGCATCACCGGCACCGGCGGGTCGGGCAAGTCGTCGCTGACCGACGAGCTGGTCCGGCGCTTTCGCATCGACCAGGAGGACAAGCTCCGCATTGCGGTCCTGGCCGTCGACCCGACCCGCCGCAAGGGCGGCGGGGCCCTGCTCGGCGACCGCATCCGCATGAACGCCATCGACAGCCGACCCGGCCGCGGTCGGCGGCGCGTCTACTTCCGCTCCTTCGCCACCCGGGGCTCGGCCAGTCGAGCTGCCCGACTGCCTCGACCAGGCCATCGCCGCCTGCCGGGCCGCCGGCTTCGACCTGGTCATCGTGGAGACCCCTGGCATCGGCCAGGGCGACGCCGCCTCGTCCCGCACGTCGACTTCGCCCTCTACGTGATGACGCCGGAGTTCGGCGCCGCCTCGCAGCTGGAGAAGATCGACATGCTCGACTTCGCCGACGCCGTCGCCATCAACAAGTTCGAGCGGCGGGGCGGCCAGGACGCCCTCCGCGACGTGCGCCGCAAGCTGGCCCGCAACCGGCGAGCACCCCGGGCTGACCCTCGACGAGCTCCCGGTGTTCGGGACCGTGGCCAGCCGCTTCAACGACGACGGCGTCACCGCCCTGTACCAGTTCCTCCGCGACGCTCGAGTGAGGGTCTCCAGCAGGTCCGGGGTCCTCGCCCGCGGTCGACGCGCGTACCTCCACCCGAGGCGCCGGCCATCGTCCCGCCGGACCGCGACCGCTACCTGGCCGACATCGCCGGCACGCGTCCGCGCCTACCACGAGGCCACCGCCGACGAGGCCGAGGCGGCCCGCCGGCGCCAGCAGCTGCGACGACGTCGCAGCTCTCGCTCCACGACAACGACCGGCCCGGCGGCCGCCGCCGAGGTCGAGGACCAGGCCGACACAGGCGCGAGCTGCACCGCCGGCCAGCCAGGAGCTGCTCGAGGACTGGCCGGCCCGGTCGAGCTCGTACCGCGATGAAGAAGCGCACCCGGCTCTCCCTGTCCGGAACGCCGGTGCCCGCGGGTCGCCCTGCCCCGTTTCACCGACGACGGCGAGCTGCTGCGCTGGCTGCGCCAGGAGAACGTGCCCGGAGAGTTTCCCTACACGGCCGGAGTCTTCCCGTTCAAGCGCGAGGGCGAGGACCCGGCCCGCATGTTCGCCGGCGAAGGCGACGCCTTCCGCACCAACCGCCGGTTCCACCTCCTCTCCGAGGGCCAGCCGGCGACCCGCCTGTCGACCGCCTTCGACTCGGTGACCCTGTACGGCTTCGACCCGGACCTGCGGCCCGACATCTACGGCAAGGTCGGCAACTCCGGCGTGTCCATCGCCACCCTCGACGACATGAAGGCCCTGTACGCCGGCTTCGACCTCTGCGACCCGACGACGTCGGTGTCGATGACGATCAACGGGCCGGCCCCCACCATCCTCGCCATGTTCCTCAACGCGGCGCATCGACGACCAGCTCGCCCGCCACCAAGCACGAACCGGCCGCCCGCCGACCCAGCGGAGGCCGAGGAGATCCGGGCCCGCACCCTGCGCCAGGTCCGCGGCACGGTGCAGGCCGACATCCTGAAAGAGGACCAGGGCCAGAACACCTGCATCTTCTCGACCGAGTTCTCGCTGCGGGTCATGGCCGACATCCAGGAGTGGTTCATCGCCAACCAGGTCCGCAACTTCTACTCGGTGTCCATCTCCGGCTACCACATCGCCGAGGCGGGCGCCAACCCCATCAGCCAGCTGGCGTTCACGCTTGCCAACGGATTCACCTACGTGGAGGCGTACCTGGCCCGGGGCATGGACATCGACGACTTCGCCCCGAACTTCTCGTTCTTCTTCTCCAACGGCATGGACCCCGAGTACACCGTGATCGGCCGGGTCGCCCGCCGCATCTGGGCGGTGGCCATGCGGGACCGCTACGGCGCCAACGCCCGAGCCCAGAAGCTCAAGTATCACGTCCAGACTTCCGGGCGGTCCCTGCACGCCCAGGAGATGGCGTTCAACGACATACGCACGACCCTGCAGGCCCTGTGCGCCATCTACGACAACGCCAACAGCCTCCACACCAACGCCTACGACGAGGCTGTCACCACGCCCACCGAGGAGTCGGTCCGCCGGGCCCTGGCCATCCAGATGATCATCAACCGGGAGTGGGGGCTGGCCCGCAACGAGAACCCCCTCCAGGGCAGCTTCATCGTCGAGGAGCTGACCGACCTGGTCGAGGAGGCCGTGCTGGCCGAGCTGGAGCGCATCAGCGAGCGGGGCGGCGTGCTGGGCGCCATGGAGACGGGCTACCAGCGCGGCCGGATCCAGGACGAGTCGATGCTCTACGAGTCCAAGAAGCACGACGGTAGCCTCCCGATCGTCGGGGTCAACACCTTCCGCAACCCGGCGGGCGACGCCGTACCCGATCACCTCGAGCTGGCCCGATCCACGGACGAGGAGAAAAAGAGCCAGCTACGCCGGCTGGAGCGACTTTCATGCCACGCACGCCGACGCCAGCCCGGCCGCCCTGGCCCGGCTGCGCGAAGCCGCCCTCAACGGGGAGAACGTGTTCGCGGTGCTCATGGATGCGGTCCGGGTGTGCAGCCTGGGGCAGATCACCGCCGCCCTGTTCGAGGTCGGCGGCCGGTACCGCCGCAACGTCTGAAATACTGATCGACGCCTATGCCCCCCGCCGACGAGCTGGCGCGCGTGCGCACAGACCTCAGCGACAACAACCCGGTGCCGGCCCGCCCCCTCCTCGGCGCCGAGGTTGGCCGCGCCAGCGAGGTGGTGTGGCACGCCAACTCGGTCTCGCGGGAACATCGGTCCTCGCGGGGACTAACGGTATGGCTTACCGGCCTGTCCGGTTCGGGCAAGTCGACCGTCGCCGTGGAAGTGGAGCAGAAGCTGGTGAGTTCCGGCCGACCGGCCTACCTGCTCGACGGCGACAACCTCCGTCATGGCCTCAATGGCGACCTGGGTTTCAGCGCGGCTGATCGCGCCGAAAACGTACGGCGCGTCGGCGAAGTGGCCTGTCTCTTCGCGGACGCCGGGTTGGTCGCGGTGGTCTCGCTCGTCAGCCCCTACCGGGCCGACCGGGATGGGGTGCGGTCGCGTCACGAGGCGGGGGGATTGCGCTTTGTCGAAGTCTTTGTCGACACGCCGCTGGAGATTTGCGAGGCCAGAGATCCGAAAGGCATGTACGCCAAGGCCCGGGCCGGTGTCATCCGCGGGTTCACCGGCGTGGACGATCCCTACGAGACGCCGCGGCAGCCCGAGCTGGTGCTGCGCCCCGAGCACGGCGACCCCTCGGCCCTGGCCGACTCGGTCATTTCCCTCCTCGACAGATGACGTCGGACGCTCGTGTCGCGGCTGAGCTGGCCGCAGCGGCTGGGGCGCTGTTGCTCGACATCCGGGCCCAGGGACCCGACGGCGCCCGCGGCGATCGGGAGTCCAACCAGTTGCTCCTGGCCGGGCTGGCGGCCGAGCGGCCCGGCGACGCCGTCCTCTCGGAGGAGTCGCCGGATGACCGGGCTCGGTTGAGCCGCGACCGGGTGTGGATCATCGATCCCCTAGACGGGACCCGCGAGTTCGGCATGCCTGGTCGCGACGACTGGGCGGTGCACGTGGGCGTATGGCAGGCCGGCGCGGCGGTGCCAGGCATAGCCGCCGCGGCGGTGTCGCTACCCGCCCGGGGCGAGGTGTACGCCACCGATGACCGCCGGGGCGCACCCGCCACCGCCCCGCCGCCGCGCCGGCCTCGCATCGTGGTCAGCGACAGCCGGCCTCCAGCGATTGCCGCGGCCGTCGCCCGGGACCTGGACGCCGACGTGATTCAGTTGGGTTCGGCCGGTGCCAAGACCATGGCGGTGGTGCGGGGCGACGTGGATGCCTACGTGCACGCGGGCGGGTTGTGGGAGTGGGATGCCGCCGCGCCGGTGGGCGTGGCCCGGGCGGCAGGATTGCACACGTCCCGGCTGGATGGTTCGAGCCTGGTGTTCAACCAGGCTCATCCGTACGTCCCCGATCTGGTCGTCTGCCAGCCCTGGCGGGTGGAGTCGTTGCTGGCGGCTCTGAGGCGGTACCTCTGAGTCTTGGACACGGACACCTCCGAGAATCGAGACCGCGGCCCACGGGAGCCGCGTGTGCGACGAGCCCGCCGTTGCGTTTGACTATCCCACGGCCCAGAGCCCGTAACGGTTAGCTCGCCCGACCAGGTGGGTAGCGGTTAGAGATGACTGCTGCTCACGCTCGAGCGTGGCCACGCCCCTCGGAGGGGCGGGGGCAGCGTTTGTTAGACCAACCCCGCCAATGAAGGTGACCACGGAGCATCCTGGCCCCGGCGGCGGCCCGGGACGCGACGAGTCAGAGGAAGAGCGGGTTGACCGCAACCTCAGTGAGCTGTTGCAGGAACTGCGCGTCGCCAGCATCGGTGTGCAGGTCCTGTTCGGCTTTCTCTTGTCACTACCCTTCAGCACCCGCTTCACCCGCCTGAGCGGAACCCAGCACTCCTTGTACCTCGTGGCCCTGCTGCTGGCCGCCGTGTCCACCGCTCTCCTGATCGCCCCCGTCGCCTATCACCGGCTGGTGTTCCGGCTGCAGCAGAAAGAGCGCCTGCTGCGCACCGCCAACGCCTTCGCCCTCCTGGGTCTGACCACGGTGGCGATCACCGTCTCCGTGTCCGTGTTGCTGGTCGTCAGCGTGGTTGTGCACGGCGCACCCGTCGCGGTGCTGGCGGTGGTTACGGTCGGCGCCTTCGCCGGACTCTGGTTCGCGCTGCCTCTCCGCGTGCGGCGGACCGCGGAGCACGAGCGGCGGTAGCACCGAACGGGGCACGCAAGGAGCCCTGGCGCAGGCGGGGCCGCAACTCGGGCGCCGGACCGGCGCCCGGGTTCACCTTTCCATCCGTCCACACGCCGACCCGTCGTCTTGTCCACTCGTCCAGACGCCGACCCGTCGTCTTGTCCACTCGTCCAGACGCCGACCCGTCGTCTTGTCCACTCGTCCACACGCCTAGCCGGCGCAGCCGACAATGCCGCCCCGGAGCGCCGGAGCGACGCGACTCAACTGTCGATACGCCCGGTCGAGCGGTGGGTAGCCGGCCGGCCCGTCGATGAGCGGCCGCCGCAGATCCGAACCCGAAGGTGCGCTGGAACGTCCACGCGTCGCGGCCCGATCTGGCCTCGCCGCGAGGCGTGGACCCTAACCGGTACGTTCGCCCCGATGGCACGTCCAGCCTTCGCGGCTGGCGGGTCGAGGCCGCGAAGCACGGACGTCTGCGTGCGCCAAGCCCGGCGACGTCGCAGGCGCGCCCCGGGCCCCGGCGAGCCACGGTTCCGGCGAGCCGCGCCGCCAGGCCCCGGCACGCCCCCGGCCCGGCGCGCCCCCGGCCCCGGCGAGCCACGGTTCCGGCGAGCCGCGCCGCCAGGCCCCGGCGCGCCCCGGCCCGGCGCGCCCCGGCCCCGCGCCGCCCGGCCCCGCGCCGCCCGGCCCCGGCAAGCCGTTGCCCCGGTGCGCCCGCCCTCTGCGCGGTAGCGCCTTGTCGGGCCCGCCGGGGTTGCCGCCGCATGCACCTCCCGGCTCCCCGGCCGCCAAGCCGCCCGCGCCCGGGTTCTGGCTCCGCCTCAGGGCGGAGGCCCCCCCAGCCCGGTTCCGGCCGCGGTAGCGTGGTCGGCGCGCCACCAGGGAGGGGATGACGATGAAAATCGACGCTGACGCGGCGGGGATGGACGTAGCGCGCCTCTCCCGAATCGACGAGCATTTCCTCCGGAGGTACCTCGACCCCGGCAAGATCGCCGGCTGTCAGATCGCCGTCATGCGCCGCGGCGTGCTGGCGCACCTGTCTTCCATGGGCTATGCCGACCGGGAGCGCACGGTGCATGTGTCCGAGGAGACCATCTGGCGCATCTACTCCATGACGAAACCCATCACCGGCGTGGCCTTGATGTCACTCTACGAGCAGGGGCTGTTTCAGCTCACCGACCCGGTGTCGAAGTTCCTTCCCCAGTGGGCGGGGCTGAAAGTACGAGAGCGTTCTCCGTCGGGTGAGGAGCGGCTGGTCGAGCCGCACCGGCCCATGCAGGTACGCGACCTGCTCATGCACACCTCTGGCCTCGGTTACGGCCCCGATAATGCCGACCTGGACCTGGGTCCGGTAACGGAATGGGGGCGGCCGTCCGCTATGCGGCTGGACGTCGACCTCTCGTCGATGGTGACCCGCCTGGCCGGGTCGCCTTTGCGCTTCCATCCTGGCACCCACTGGTTGTACTCGGTAGGAATTGACATATGCGGCCGGCTAGTCGAGCTGCTATCCGGTCAGCGCTTCGACCGTTTTCTAGCCGACCACGTGTTCGGTCCCCTCGCCATGGTCGATACGGGTTTCTGGGTGCCCGAGGCGGCCACCGAGCGACTGGCGGCGAACTACGGCCGCAACGACCGGAAGGATCTGGTGCTTGTCGATGACCCGACCGAAAGCGCATACCTGACCCCACCGACCTTTCTCTCGGGCGGCGGCGGGCTGGTGTCTACCACCGCGGACTATCTGCGCTTCTGCCAGATGTTGCTGGCGGGCGGCGAGCTCGACGGCCGCCGGGTGCTGGGTCGCAAGACCGTCGAGTTGATGACCATCAACCAGCTGCCCGGCGGGGGGCGCCTTTCCGATTTCGCTCTTGACGCGAGCTACGGCGAGGTCGGCTTCGAGGGCATGGGCTTTGGTCTCACCGTGGCCGTGAGCGGCGGCCCCGCCGAGACCGGCGTGATCGGTTCGGCGGGGGAGTTCATGTGGGGTGGGGCGGCGTCCACGACTTTCTGGGTTGACCCGGCCGAGGAGCTAATCGTGGTCTTCATGACCCAGTTGCTCCCGTCGGGGACCTTCGACTTTCGGGGTCAGCTCAAGACGCTCGTCTATCCGGCCATTGTCGACTAGTCGACCTACCTGGATCAACGCGGGTGAGCCAACCGTTGCAGTGGGTCCCGGTCGGGGAGCGCCCCGACCTGGTCGGCGGGCCTGTCCACACCGCCCTCGACGAATGGCGGCACGCCGATGAGGTGCGGGTCGCCGAAATCGACCCGGAGCTCGCCGACACCGCTACGTTTTGCGAACACTACGGGGTGCGGCTCGACCAGTCGGCCAACTGCGTGGTGGTGAGCGTGCGGCGCGGCGAAAAGTCGCGGCTGGCCGCCTGCGTGGTCCTGGCCAGCACCCGCGCCGACGTGAACGGGCTGGTGCGGCGCCACCTGGGCGCCCGTAAGGCCACCTTCGCGTCGATGGACACGGCCGTGGCCGAGACCGGCATGGAGTACGGCGGCATCACACCCGTCGGCCTGCCGACCGACTGGCCGTTGCTCGTGGACGCGGCCGTGGCGGGTTCACCCTGGGTCGTGATTGGTAGCGGCGTGCGCCGGTCGAAACTGTCACTCCCCGGTCACCACGTCGCCGGCGTTGCGGACGCCGAGGTCCTGCCGGGCCTGGCTCGCTGACCCCTGCTAACCCGCCCACGGGCCCTACGCACGAGCTGGCAGGCCCATCTCCCGGGCGATCAGCATGCGCTGCACCTCGGACGTCCCCTCGCCGATCTCGAGCACTTTGGCATCACGGTAGAAGCGGCCAACGGGGGTCTCGTTCATGAACCCGTAGCCTCCGAAGATCTGAGTGGCTTCCCGGGCGTTGACCATGGCCGCGTCGGAGCTGACCAGCTTGGCGATGGCCGCCTGCTTCTTGAAGGGACGACCTTCCATCAGCCGCCCGGCGGCTTCGTAGTACGCCAGTCGCGCTACGTGCGTCCGGGCCTCCATGTCCGCCAGCTTGAACTGGAGCACCTGGTACTCACCGATCTTGTGCCCGAACGCCTCCCGTTCATCGACGTAGCGCACGCACTCGTCGATGCAGCCCTGCGCCAACCCTACCGACAGGGCGGCGATGGCGATACGGCCCTCGTCGAGGGTCTGCAGGAACTGGGCGTAGCCGCGCCCCGTTCACCCAACAGATTCGCTTCCGGCACGCGGCAGTCCACAAACGACAGCTCCCGGGTGTCCGAGGCCAACCACCCTACCTTCGAGTATTTCTTCGAGACCACGAAACCCGGTGTTTCCGCCGGCACGATGATGGCGGAAATCTCGGCGCGACCTCCACCCGCACGGCCGGTCACCGCCGTCACGGTCACCAGGCCGGTAATCGAGGTCCCCGAATTCGTGATAAACGACTTGGTCCCGTCGATCACCCACATCCCGTCCTCCAGGCGGGCGGTGGTGCGGGTAGCGCCGGCGTCCGAGCCGCCTCCAGGCTCGGTCAGCCCGAAGGCGCCCAGCATCGTTCCGGCACACAGGTCGGGCAGCCACCGCTGCTTTTGGGCCTCGGTGCCGAACCGGTAGATCGGCATGGCGCCGAGGCCGACACCTGCTTCCAGGGTTATAGCCACGGAAGAATCGACCCGGGCCAGCTCCTCCAAGGCCAGGCACAGCGCGAAGTAGTCGCCGCCCATTCCCCCATACTCCTCGGGGAACGGGAGGCCGAAGAGACCCATAGCCCCCATGCCGGCCACGATGTCGTAGGGGAATTCTTCCCGCTCGTAGTACGCGCCGATGACCGGCGCCACTTCCGTGCGGGCGAACCGCTCGACAGTGGCGCGCAGCGCCTCGTGTTCGGGACTCAGGCCTGTGCCCATCACGAGATCACGAACCGCCCTGCCTGCGCCGCGTCAGGGCCTGCACGACGCGCGACGGGCTGGGCCGCCCCAGCTGGCCCGCCATCCAGGCGCTGGTGTCCACCAGGGCTTCCAAATCCACGCCGGTCTGGACGCCGAGCCCATGGAGCTGCCACACCAGGTCTTCGGTGGCCAGGTTGCCGGTGGCGCTCTCCGCGTACGGGCACCCCCCCAGACCGCCGGCCGAAGCGTCGATGGTGGTCACGCCGGCCTCCAAGGCGGCCAGGGTATTGGCCAGGGCTTGACCGTACGTGTCGTGAAAATGCACGGCGACGTCTGACGGCGGGATCCCGGCCGACGCCAGGGCCTCCACCAACTCCGTCACGTGACCGGGCGTCGCCACGCCGATGGTGTCGCCGACGCTGAGCTGCTCGGCGCCCATGGCGACGAGCTGATCGGCCACTGCGACCACCTGGGACACGGGCACCTCGCCCTCCCAGGGGTCCCCGAAGCACATGGACACGTAGGCCCGGACCCACATGCCCTCCTGGCGGGCCGCGGCCACGACAGGCGCGAACATCTCCAGCGACTCGTCGATCGACCGGTTGAGGTTGCGCCGGGCGAAGCTCTCCGTGGCGCTGGCGAATACCGCGATGTCCCGGGCGCCTACCGCCTGGGCCCGCTCCAACCCCGCCAGGTTGGGAACCAGCACCGGATAGCGCACCCCAGCAGACTTCTTGAGCATCGGAAAGAGGACCTCGGCGTCGCCGAGCTGGGGCACCCACTTCGGGGACACGAAGCTGGTGGCTTCGACGGTGCGAAGCCCGGTGGCTACGAGCCGGTCGATGAACTCGGCCTTGGTGACAGTCGGCACCACGGTCGCTTCGTTTTGCAGGCCGTCACGGGCCCCGACCTCGTAGATCTGCACCCGGGTGGGCAAGCCGGGCCGGATTGCCGGCTCGGGGCGGTCATGGTCACGGTTCCACCACCGCCAAGGTTTGATCGAGGACGACCGCGTCGCCCGGTTTGACGAGCACCTCCTGAACTGTGCCTGACGCGGCTGCGGCGACGACGTGCTCCATCTTCATGGCCTCCACTACGACAAGGGGTTGGCCCGCTTCCACACGCTCACCCGGAGCGACGTGCACTGCGAGCACGGTACCGGGCATGGGGCTGGTCAGCCGGCCCGGGCCCGATCCGATCAGCCCGGTGCGGTCAATGGTTTCCCGGACCTGGGTGAGCGCCCAGGTGTCGCCGTGGCGACCCAACCAGACAGTGTCGCCTTCGACCGCCCATAGATAACGGGCGGAACGTTCTGCAGTCTCGACCACCAGCTCCGGGCCGTCGATCCAGGCCGGGCCCGAATCGACTGCCTCGCCGGTGACTGTCTCCACATCCTCTCCGGCGACGGACCAGTGGCTCGTCTGCGCGGCCCGGCCGGTCGGGCGCCACGCGTCTGTGATCTGCCAAGGATCGATGCAACGACCCGGCGGGGGTGCCGTGGCCAGCTGCGCCGCCGCCCTGACGACGGGGACAGGGGCGACCGGACCGAGCAGGTCGGGCGCGATCCGGTCGACCAGCTCGGTGTCGAGCCGGCCGGCTCGGACGTCGGGATGATCAAGCAAGCGGCGCAGGAATCCGGTGTTGGTAGTCACACCCAATACGTGCGTGACACCCAGGGCGGCGTGGAGGCGGGCCAGGGCCTGGCTGCGGTCTTCACCCCAGGCGATGACCTTCGCCAGCATGGGGTCGTAGTCGGTGCCGACAACGGACCCTTCACTCAGGCCCGAGTCCACGCGCACGTGCGGCAAACCAGCGGGTTCTCGCAGACGCAGCACGCGACCCGACGCGGGCAGAAAGCCGCGCCGGGCGTCTTCGGCGTAGAGGCGAGCTTCGATGGCGTGGCCCCGGGGTTGGGGAGCAGCACCGGCCCAGGGCAGCGGTTCCCCGCCGGCGACCCGCAGTTGCCATTCCACCAGATCCAGGCCCAACACGGCCTCGGTAACGGGGTGCTCAACCTGGAGTCGGGTGTTCATTTCCATGAAGAAAAACTCACCAGGACGATCGGCGGACACCATGAATTCCACCGTCCCCGCCCCGACGTAGCCACATGCCTTGGCGACGGCCACCGCGCTGGCGGCCATGGCCACCCGGGTCGGCTCGTCGAGCAGCGCCGACGGCGCCTCTTCCACGATCTTCTGGTGGCGGCGTTGCAGACTGCACTCGCGCTCGCCAAGGCTGAAGACCTGCCCGTGGGTGTCGGCGAACACCTGCATTTCGATGTGGCGGGGGCGGACCACGAAGCGCTCCACGAGCAGCGTGTCGTCGCCGAAGGCCGCGGCCGCCTCCCGCCTGGCGGCCGCAATGGCGGCCGGCAGATCGCCGGGTTCGTCGACCCGGCGCATGCCTTTGCCCCCGCCGCCCGCTGACGGCTTCAGCAGAACCGGCAAACCGATGGCGAGGGCAGCGCTGGCCAGGGCCTGGTCGTCGAGACCGCGCTCGTCGCGGCCTGGGACCACCGGCACACCGACGGCGGCCACGGCTCGCTTGGCGTTGATCTTGTCGCCCATGAGCTCGATGGCCTCGGGCGGAGGTCCGATGAACACGACGCCGGCCTCCGCGCAGCGGCGGGCCAGGGCCGCGTTCTCGGCCAGGAAGCCGTACCCGGGATGGACTGCGGCCGCTCCGTGGCCTCGGCGGCGGCCACGACGCGCTCCACGTCCAGATAAGCGCCGGCCCCGCCCACGGCCACCGCGGCGTCCGCCTCCCGTACGTGGCGGGCCCGCCGGTCCGGTTCGGTGAACACAGCCACGCTACGGATGCCGAGGGCCCGGAGGGTGCGGATGATGCGTATTGCGATCTCCCCCCGGTTGGCGACCAAGACCGACTCGAACACGGCCGTCACATCCGGAACACTCCGTAACGAACCGGGCCGAGCGGACTCTCGCCGGCGGCGGCCAGCGCCAGGCCCAGCACCCGGCGGGTGTCGAGCGGGTCGATCACCCCGTCGTCCCACAGCCGAGCGGTGGCGTAATAGGGGTGGCCCTGCCGCTCGTATTGCTGGCGCAGCGGCGCCTTGAAGGCCTCCAGCTTCTCCTCGTCCCACGTGCCGTCCCGGTCGGCCACGGTGGCCAGCACCGATGCGGCCTGCTCGCCGCCCATCACCGAGATGCGGGCGTTCGGCCACATCCACAAGAAGCGGGGCGAGTAGGCCCGTCCGCACATGGAATAGTTCCCGGCGCCGAAGCTGCCGCCGATGATCACGGTGAACTTGGGCACGCGGGCGCACGCAACCGCGGTGACCATCTTGGCGCCGTGCTTGGCGATGCCGCCGGCTTCGTAGTCGCGGCCCACCATAAAGCCGCTGATGTTTTGCAAGAAGAGCAGCGGGATCGCCCGCTGGTCGCACAGCTCGATGAAGTGGGCACCCTTGAGCGCCGACTCGCTGAAGAGCACGCCGTTGTTGGCCAGGATTCCGACCGGGTGACCGTGGACGTGAGCGAAACCGGTGACGAGGGTCGATCCGTACTCCGGCTTGAACTCGAAGAAGCGGCTGCCGTCAACAAGACGGGCGATCACCTCGCGCACGTCGTACGGATTACGGGTATCGATCGAGACCACCCCGTACAGTTGGGCGGGGTCGACGACCGGTTCGTCGGTGGGCAGCACCGGCCAGGGCGGCGGCGGCGGCGGGGGCAAGGTGGCGACGATGGCCCGTACCATCGCCAGGGCCTGGCGGTCGTCGGCGGCCAAGTGATCGGTGACGCCGGACCGCCGGGCGTGGACGTCGCCGCCCCCGAGCTCCTCGGCATCGACCACCTCGCCCGTGGCCGCCTTCACCAGCGGCGGGCCGCCGAGAAAGATGGTCCCCTGGTGGGCGACGATGACAGCCTCGTCGCTCATGGCCGGCACGTACGCGCCCCCGGCCGTCGACGAACCCAACACCGCGGCGATCTGGGGAACACCGGCTGCGGACAGGGTGGCCTGGTTGTAGAAGATACGGCCGAAATGGTCCCGGTCGGGAAACACCTCGTCCTGGGCCGGCAGGAACGCCCCGCCCGAGTCGACTAGGTAAATGCACGGAAGACGGTTGTCCCGAGCCACTTCCTGGGCGCGCAGATGCTTCTTGACGGTGATGGGGTAGTAGGTGCCACCCTTGACGGTGGCGTCGTTGGCGACGATCACGCAGCGCCGCCCCGATACCAGGCCCACTCCCGTGATGATGCCGGCCGCCGGGCTCTCGTCCCCATACATGCCGAGAGCGGCCAGCGGCGACAACTCCAGAAACGGCGAGGCCGGATCGAGAAGGTGATCGACGCGGTCGCGGGGCAGCAACTTGCCCCGAGCCCGATGCCGCTGGCGGGCCAACTCGGAGCCGCCCTGGGCTGCCACCAGAAGGCGCCCCTGCAGATCGGCGACCAGGTCGCGTTGGGACGCGTCGTTGCGCTTGAACGCCTCTGAAGTGGGATCGGCGGCGCTGGTGAGAACCGGAAACTCCCGCGCCGGGGCCGAGGCCCCGCCGAAGCGGGAGTCGGCGTCGAAGGCGTTGCCGGAGGTCATCGCCCGGCATGTTACGGCCCGGATGATCGAGATCGAAGGGCCCTATCGCCCCGCGGGGCGGCCCGCCCTACGCTGGAGGCATGGCCATACCCCGGGCCCCGGCCCCGCTCCGCCGCCGGCCCGTTACGGCGACGATGCACGGCTGGCTGGCCGGGCGCAGGGCCGTCCGGACCTCCCGGCACCGCGACGTGCAAGGCAACACCCCCCGAGCCGCCGTGCTCGGAGCCGGTGACGGGCTCGTCACCAACATCTCCCTGGTGCTCGGCGTGGCCGGCGCTTCCACCAACGCCTCGACGGTCCGCCTCGCCGGCGTGGCCGGCCTGTTGGCCGGGGCTTTTTCGATGGCTGCAGGCGAGCTGGTGTCGATCCGCGCCCAGCGGGAGCTGCAGGAACGGGAGCTGCAGATCGAGCGCCAGGAGTTGGCCGAGGAACCCGAGGCCGAGCGGCGGGAGCTGGCTGCCATGTACCGGGCTCGCGGGGTGCCCGCCGCCGAGGCCGAGACGGTGGCGCGCATCCTGTCCGCCAACTCGACGGTGGCGCTCGACACCCACGCCCGTCTGGAGCTCGGCATCGATCCCGACGCGCCGGGGTCGGCAGGTATGGCCGCGGCCGTGTCGTTCGTGTCGTTCGGGGTCGGGGCCCTTCTGCCGCTGCTGCCCTGGTTCTTCATGTCCGGCGGGGCGGCCGTGGTGGCGTCGGTGATCATCGGCGTGGTGTCCGCTCTGTTGCTGGGGGCGGTGATCGGCTCGTTTACGGGGCGGGGCGCGTTACGGACCGCTCTGCGCCAGTTGATCGCCACGGCGATCGCCGCGGGCGTGACGTATACCGTCGGCTCGCTGCTCGGAATATCCACTTCCTGACGTGACGATGGACCTGGCCGACCGAGAGGTGCACCTCGACGACTTGCGAGCGGGCGAGTTGCTGGCCGAGGGAGGAGAGGGGCGCGTCTTCGAGTTGCCCCTGCAGCCGCACCTGGTGTTGAAACGGTACCGGCGCCCTACCCGCCGCCAGTTCCTCGACGAGATCGTCGCTTGGCCTGACAGCATCGGCCTACCCGAACTGAACCAGCGGGTCGCGGCGGCCACCGCCTGGCCCGCCGCGCTCGTGGTCAGCGGCGGGGAGGACACTCCCGCCCATCCGGTGGGCGCCGGCGTGCTCCTACCCCGCGCTCCCCGCCGCTTTGCCGTGCGCCACCGGGACGGAACGACGCGCCTGGCCACGCTCAGCTACCTCACCGCAGATCCCGCCCATCGCGCCATCGCCTACGGGCTTTCACTGCCTGAGCCGGTAAGCCCCGAACGGCTGGGCCTCGTGTACGCCCTGGCCCGCCTCCTGGAGGCGTTCGAGGCGGTGGATTCGCCAGTCAGCCACGGCGACCTCTCCACCAAGAACGTGCTCTGGTCCCTGCAGCGAGGTCCCGAGGTCTTCGTCATCGACTGTGACAACTGCGAACGCCTCGGCGCCGGCCGGCCTGCTCGGCCGGGCGGCGGACCCTCGATAGCAGGAGATGGGGTGCGGCGCCGGGCTATGACGCCCAACTGGGACGACCCTGCGGTCCGGGCGGGTGGCAACCCGACGCTGGAGTCGGACCGCTATTCGCTGGCGCTCATTTTCCTCCGTGTGGTGGGCGCCGCCAACTTCCCGATTCAGGCCCGTCAGCGCCAGGGCGGCCCCATCACCGTCGAGTTTGCCGTACCGGCCGGTCGGTTCGGCGAGGCCTTGTTGGGCCCAGCCGCGCCGTTGTGGGATCTATGCGAACGCGGCCTGAGCGTTTCGGATCCGCGTCTACGACCTCCGGCGTCGGCGTGGGTTGCCGCCCTGGAAGCCGTCCTCGATACCCTCGGGGCGTCGGCCATCATGCGGAGCGTCTGGACTTCTCAGGGCGGTGGCCGGCCCTCGCCGGCCGTGCAGCTGGAACCGATGCCCAGTGAGCGGGACGTGCTGATTCGACCTGTGCCGGCCTCACCCCGGGCCGTTCCGAAGTGGACGCTGGTCCCGCCGCCGGCCGCCCCGTGGCGCCGGCCCGCACCCGTGGCCGCGCCCTTGATGGCCTCTGGTGGCGCCCCGGGATCCGCAGTCTGGCCTACGTCCGCGTCGGGTCCGACTGGGGCGCCCTCCGGCACGGTGGTGGCTCCGGCGCCCGCCGGGGCCGCCGTCAGGGTCCAGGCCAAGGCCTATGTGGCCCAGGGCGCAGCGTGGTGGGTCGCCCTGCACCGCGCCACCCTGCACGCGCTGTGGACCACCGGGCAGCGGGGGAACGGTGCCCGGCACTTGGCCGCGTGCGTGGTAGTGGATTTCGTGGTGGGTCTGGTGGGGCTCTTCGTGGTGGCCATGATCGTGGCCCCGGTTCTCGGCATCTGAGCCGCTGGCTCTCGACGACGGTGGCGCGGCGCACCCGGTACCTTGAGGGAGCCATGACGAACGGCGACGTCAACAACGTGAACGTCGAGGAGCGGTACGCGGTCTTTCCCTTTTATCTGTGCCTCGACGTGTCCGCGTCCATGGCAGGCGGGCCCATCGACAGCGTCAACCAGCAGCTCCCACTCCTCCGGGCCAGTATCGGGGAGGATCCCGCCATCGCCGAAGTGATCCGCTTCGGCGTCATCACTTTCAGCGACGTCGCGCATACCCTGCTGCCGCTTTGCGACCTCAGTCTGGTCGAGGCCGTGCCTCCCCTCAGCGCTCAAGGGCGGACCTCCTACGCGGCCGCCTTCGACCATCTGCGCCAGGTCATCGAGGCCGACTATCACTCGAGCCGCGCCGACGGTGACAAGTGGTACCGGCCGGCCGTGATTTTCATCTCCGATGGGCGCCCCACAGACGATACCGAGCGCTGGCGGGCAGCCCACCGGCGGCTGACCGACCCGTCGTGGCGGCGCCGGCCCAACATTCTGGCGTTCGGGTTCGGCGACGCCGACCCGGCCGTGCTGGCCGTGGTGACCGAGTCCAAGCCAAACCGGGCGTTCATCGCCGTGGAGGGGGCCGAGCCGAGCAAGGTGGTGCCCGAGTTGATGACCGGGTTGATCCAGTCAATTGTCGAGTTCGTCGGCCAGCGTCTACACGGGGGAAGCTCAGCTGGTGCCGCCCGAGGTCCCGAGCATGACCCCGATTCCCGTTGACCGCCTCGACTGACGACTTGCGGCCCCCGGTCCTGGGCCGCCCCTCCCCGGCCGCGGCCACTGCGGCCGTCCTCCGGCCCCGGGGCACGGCCTCCTCGGCGGCGTATCGCGCCGATGGCGGGGACGGCGACTGGTGGGCCCTCCGGGTGGCATCGGTCGCCGGAGTGCGTCACCGGCTGGCCGGCACCCCCGTCCAGGACAGCTTCGCCTGGGCTGCGGAAGGCGACTTGCTGGTCGTCGCCGTGGCCGACGGGCTGGGCGGCGTACCCAACTCGGATACCACAGCCGCCCGCGCCGCCCCGGCCGCGGTGGAGGCGGGGCTCTCGGTCACGGCGTGCCCCGCAGATCGGGTCTCGGCTGCGATCGTGGCCGCCAACCAGGCAGCGCGCGGCGGGGGCGCCACCACCATCGTGGTTGCCGTCCTGCAACGGCACGGCCCCGCCGCCCTGGGCCGGGTGGGCGACAGCAGCGCCTTCCTGGTGGGGGCGGACGGCGCATCCTGGCGAGAGCTGTTCGCGGCGCCCGAGGGCGATGCCGTCGGATCGACGACCGAGGCTCTGCCTGCCGACGCGGTCCAGCCGGAGGGTGAGGCCATCATCCTCGACGACCACCATGTCCTCGTGCTCGCCACCGATGGCATCGCAGACCCCTGGCGGGATGGACCGGCCACGGTCGCCCCGGCGTTGGCCGCCGCCCTCGCCCAGCCGCCGGCGCCGCTGGAGCTCGCCCAGTTGACTGACTTTTCCCGCCAAGGCTGTCACGACGACCGCACCATGCTCGCCGTGTGGCCCCGGCCGGGCCCCGCCGGCACGCCCACCGCCGGATAGCGTCCGTGCCATGCAGAAGTCACAGCTGGCCCTCCGTACCGCGGACGGCGCCATGCCCACCTACGAGGCCAAACCCGAAGCGGACGCCAAAGGCGGCATCGTGGTGATACAGGAGGCGTTCGGCGTGACCCACCACATCGAGGAGATCGTGGCGCGATTGGCTGCGGCCGGCTGGCACGCCGTTGCTCCGGCCCTGTTTCACCGGGAAGGCTCACCCGTATTCGAGTACGACGACCAGGCCGCGGTGATGCCGGTGATGAAGACCCTGTCCGCCGCAGGCATCGGCGCCGGATCTCGACGCCGCCCTGACCCACCTGCGAGATGCGGGCTGGCCCGGCGGGCGCCAAGGAATCGTGGGGTTTTGCATGGGCGGCACCGTGGCTTTTCACGCCGCGGTCGATCGCCCGCTGGGTGCGGCCGTCACGTTCTACGGCGGTGGCATCGAGCGCGGGTCGCTTTGGCTACCCCGCCCAGCTCGAGCGGGCCACCGGGCTGCGGACGCCGTGGCTCGGCCTGTATGGCGATCTGGACAGAAACATTCCCGCCCTCGAGGTGGAGGCGCTGCGGGAAGTGGCGGCCGGCGCCCGGGTCCCCACCGAGGTGGTGCATTACGCCGACGCCGACCACGGTTTCAACTGCAACGATCGCCCCTCGGTGTACAACCCCGGCGTCGCCGCGGACGCCTGGGCGCGCACGCTCGCCTGGTTCGACGCCTATCTCGCACGGCGCTGACTTGGCACTGGCGGGGAAAAGGTCCCCACCGGGTGCTCAGAGCACGTCGGCCAGGGCTTCCACCCGGGCGCCGCTCAAGGCCCGGGCCTCCACGACGTAGCCCCCACCCGGGATCAGGCCCGCGACCAGGATGCTCAAGGTTGTAAACAAACCCCACCGCATCCGGGCTCGCACCAGCAGCACCAGGAGCAGATAGGCGGTGAACACGCAGCCGTGGGTGAACCCCACCACCACCAGGGCGGTGCGCCACCCGCCGGTGAACTTGTAGCCGGTCAACGTCACGACCCAGGCCACGCACAACAGCACGAAGAAGGTGGCCTCCCAAAACGCGACTTTACGCAGCAGGCGGATCATCCTCACAGCACCCCCACTGTATTTGGCTGGTGGACTGGGTCGTATTCGCGGCGGTGTTCCCGCTGATCTTCCTCGGCGCGTTGCCGGACAAGACGGTGTTCGCCACCCTGGCGTTCGCCTCCCGGGGGTGTCCGTTTTCGCCGTTTGGGTCGGGCCCGCGGCGCCTTCGCCGTGTACGTGGTCATCGTGCTGTTGGCCCTGGTCGCGTACTCTGCGTCCAGCCGGCCCGCTAGCCATCTAGCCTGTGCCTGTGGAACACGGGGCCGTGGAACGAGAGGTCAAACTGGAAGCCGGCGTCGGCTTCCGGATTCCGGACCTGGATGGAGTGGTGCTCGGCGTGGCGGCCCGGTCCGAGCCCGAGCAGCACCTGCAAGCGGTGTACGTGGACACGCCTGACTTGCGCCTGATCCGGGGCGGATTGACGCTGCGGCACCGTTCGGAGCGCCGGCGCCCCTCGCCCGCACCGGGGGAGTGGACGCTCAAGCTTCCCGAAGAGTCGGCGGCGCCGGGTCTCAGCCGGCGGGAGATCAACTGGCCCGGTCCGTGGGGGGCCGTGCCCCCCGAGGTGGCGGGGCTGGTGCGCGCCTACCGGCGCACCGCGTCCCTCGGCCCGGTGGCCAGGCTCGTCACCCACCGCCGGCGTACCGTGCTGTGTTCTCGATCGGGCCAGCCGTTGCTCGAGATCGACGACGACGTGGTCTCGGTTATGGATGGCCGGCGGCTGGGAGCCCGCTTTCGGGAGGTGGAGGTAGAGGTCGTCGGCGCCGCTCCGGACTTCCTGTTGGAGGCCGTGCTGGCGCGGCTCGGCGAAGCGGGCGCGGTCGCCGGCGACGGCCGGTCCAAGGTGGTTCGGGCCATCGGGCCGCGCGCCGCCGAGGCGCCGGACGTGACCGCCGTCGAGGTCGACCGGGACAGCTCTATCGGCGAGGTGGTACGGGCTGCGATTGCCAACGGCTACCTGCGTCTGGTCGCCCACGACCTTGGCGTCCGCCTCGACGAAGACCCCGAAGATGTGCACCAGGCCCGGGTGGCGACCCGCAGACTTCGCTCCGACCTGCGCACCTTCCGGGCTTACCTTCCCGACGATTGGGCTCGGGAGATCCGCTCCGAGCTGGGCTGGGTAGCCGAAGCCCTGGGGCGAGCCCGAGACGCCGACGTCCTCTTCGAACGGCTTGCACGGTCAAATCGACACGCTCGACCAGAGAGACGCCGAGGCGGCGGGGCAGCTCCTCGGCCGGTTGGTCGCCGAGCAGGTCGCAGGCCCGCCAGGTACTGATGAAGGTGCTCGAAACCGACCGCTACGGCGCCTTGCTCGACCGTCTGGCCGCGGCCGCCCAGGAGCTGCCGCCCGTGAAATCACCTGGCGAGGTGCACGCCGCCCCGCAGGGAGTCGTGGCCGCCGAGGGCCCGGCGGCGGCGAACGGTTCGAGGGCCGCCAACGGCCCGGCGGCTAACGGCCCGGCGGCCGCCAGCGGTCCGCGCCCCTCCGCATTGGGCACGACGATCAGGCCCGGGCCCGACCCGGCTTGAGCCGGCGTCGCCCTCCGGCCCACCCGCAGCCTCGGAGCCGGCGGCGGTGGGCCCGGTTGCGGTGGTCGGTCCGGAGGAGCCGGTCGCGGGGAGCCCGGTTGCGGGGAGCCCGGTTGCGGTGGTCGGTCCGGGGGAGCCGGGGGTGGGTGGTGCGGGCCCGGTTGCGGTGGTCGGTCCGGGGGAGCCGGTAGAGGTGGGCCTGGTTGCGGTGGTGGGGCCGGGGGAGCGGGTCGGGGGGAGCCCGGCTCCGGCCGCGGGGCTTGCCAGCCCGGGGTCTGCCGGAACGGATTCCGTCACCGGTCCCGTCGGTGTCGGACCGGCCGGCGGCTCCGCCGGAGCGGACCCGCATGGCACCGTCGCCGGGCACGGCAGCGCCACCAGTTCCCGACCGGGCTGCCCTGGCCCGCCACGAGGCGCCGGGGATCGTCCGCGGACCGTGGCGCCACCTGTCTCGGGCGGTGCACGCCCTCGGTCCCCAGCCCAGCGACGACGCCTTACACGAGGTGCGCATTCGCGGCAAACGACTCCGTTATGCGTCCGAAGCGGTGGCCCCCGCCGCGGGCAGACCGGCCGTGGCCCTGGCCCGGGCGGCGGCCGAACTTGCAAGGCGTCCTCGGTGACTTCCATGACGCCATCGTCGCGGAAGCCTGGTTGCGGTCCGGCTCCGAGAGCACCACTCCTGCGTCGGCCCTGGCCGCTGGCCAGCTGATCGCACACGAGCGTGACGACGCAGCCCGGTGTCGCGCCTCCTGGCCCGACGCGTGGAAGCGGCTCAACCGAAAGAAGCGGCGGGCCTGGTTTACCTAGAAGCTACCGGCCGAGGCAGCCCGGCCGTGTACCGTCCATAGCCGGTGCGGATCGCGGCCTTTGATCTCGGGAGTAACTCTTTCCACCTCCTCGTGGCCGACGCTCACCGCGACGGCACCTTCGAACCCCTCGTACACGACAAGGAGATGCTTCGGCTCGGAAGCGTGGTGGCCGCAACTGGCGAGGTGGGGGCGGCTGCGGGTGGCGCCGCGGTCGAGGTAGTTCGGCGTTTCCGGGCCCTCGCTGAATCGCTGCAGGCCGACGAGATGGTCGCCTACGGCACAGCTGCCCTCCGCGAGGCGCGGGATTCGGCCGCTGTTGTCGATCGCATCGAGGCGGAGGCAGGGATCAAAGTCAGGGTGATCAGCGGGCGCGAAGAGGCGCGGCTGATCTTCGGAGCGGTCCGCGCCAGCGTCGTCATCGACCCCGGTCCCGCTCTGGCGCTCGACCTGGGCGGGGGCAGCCTGGAGTTGATGGTGGGTGACGCCACGCGCCTGGCCTGGTCGGCCAGTCTCAAGTTGGGGGTGGGCCGGCTGACTACCGACCTGGTGCGCGGCGACCCGCCCACTGGCGGCGACCGGCGCCGGTTGGTCCACGCCGTGAGCAGTGCCCTGGGGCGGCTGCTGCCGGACATCGCCCGGCTCTCGCCACAGTTTGGGATCGGCAGCAGCGGCACCCTGGAGACGTTGATTCGGCTCGCGGCCGCCCGGCGAGGCGGACCCGTGCCGGCGTCAGTCAACCAGCTAACCGTCACCGCCCGGGAACTGGACGCCCTCACCCAGGAACTGCTGCGCATGACTTCGGCCGAGCGGGCGGCACTGCCGGGGGTCGACGCCCGCCGGGCCGATTTGCTGCCGGCGGGAGCGCTGCTCGTGATGACGGTGCTGGATCTCACCGGCCTGGGCCAGCTGGTTGGCTGCGCCTGGGCGCTGCGCGAAGGCATGGTGCTCGACGCCATCGGCCACCATTCCCGGGCCGAGTGGAGCGGCGAGCCCCGGGCCATGCGCCGGGATTCCGTGCTGGGGTTATGCCGGCGATGCGGCTGGAACGAGGCTCACGCCACCAAGGTCAGCCGGCTGGCCGTGGCGCTCTTCGACGGCACCGCGACCCTCCACGGCCTCGACAGGGAGGACCGCGAGCTGCTGGAGCTGGGCGCCCTGCTGCATGACATCGGCGAGCACGTCGCCGTAGAAGGTCATGAGCGCCACACCGCCTACCTCGTCGAAAACGGCCGCCTGCGGGGCTTCAGCCCCGAGGAGACCGCGGTGCTCGCCTGTTTGGGGCGGTTCCACAAACGGGGTGCTCCGAAGGCGTCGTTCGAGCCATTCGGGCGGCTACCTGGCCCTGACCGGGAAGGCGTTACCCGCCTGGTGGCGCTGCTCCAGGTCGCTGACGCCCTGGACCGCAGCCACGGTGGCCCGGTGCACGACGTCGAGGTCTACGCCAGTGCTGGGCTGGTCGAGGTGGTGGCGCACGCCGACGAGGACATCGACCTGGAGCTGTGGGGATTGCGGCGCAAGCGGGAGCTGTTCGAGCGGGTGTTCAGCTGTCATCTGGAGATCGTCGACGCCCAGTTGGCCTTTCCGCTGGACGAAAACGATCAAAGCGAGGCGGGCGCGGGACGAGCTCTCAGTCGCTAGTTGCGAGGGATCTGCGACCAGGGCAAGCCCTTGTCGGTCCGGACCTCACCAGGCAGACCCAGCACCCGCTCCCCGAGTATGTTGCGCATGATCTCGGAAGTCCCGCCCTCGATGGAGTTGGCCCGGGGGCGCAGAAACAGCCGTTGGGCGCTCAGCCCGGCGCCCGCCGCAGCGGCCGGGCGGCGCATTTCATAGCTGTCGTAAAGCATCCCCTCCGGCCCGAGCATGTCAACGCAGAAGTCGTAGATCCGCTTGTTGAGCTCGGCGTAGGACAGCTTGGCGATAGAACCTTCCGGACCGGGCGTGCCGAGCTCGGCGTTGGTGGCGGCCCGGAGGTTCGTCAAACGCTGCACCTCGGCCTCGACCCACAGGTGCATGAGGCGTTCCCTGGTCGCCGGACCGCGTCGGCTCTCGGGCCGCTTGTGCCACAGGTCGATGGCCGTTGTGATCGGGCCGCGACCCCGTGGGATGACTGCCGCGCCGATCGAGACGCGCTCGTTCATCAACGTCACGATGGCCCCCCGCCAGCCGTCGCCGACCGCGCCCAGCCGCTCCGAATCGGGGATGCGCGCGTCGGTGAAGTACACCTCGTTGAACTCGGCGTCCCCCGTCATCTGCCGCAACGGGCGCACGTCCACGCCCGGCGCGTGCATGTCGACCACGAAATAGGTGATGCCCCTGTGCTTCTCCGCCTCCGGATCGGTGCGGGCCAGCACCATCCCGAACCGGGCGTGGTGGGCAAAGCTCGTCCACACCTTCTGCCCGTTGAGCACCCACTCGTCCCCGTCGAGGACCGCCCGCGACGCCAGGCTGGCGACATCGGACCCGGCGCCCGGCTCGGAGAACAGCTGACACCAGATGTGCTCACAGGTGAACAGCGGTCGTAGATACTCCTGCCGCTGGGCCTCGGTCCCTATGGACACGATCGTGGGAGCCACCATCCCGTACCCGATGGGGTTGCGCATGAAACCGAACGGAGCGCCTGCCTGCTTCAACCGCTCGACGATCAACGGTTGGAGCCGCCGCGACAACCCGAGCCCGCCATAGCCCTCGGGGAAGTGGACGAAGGCCAGGCCGGCGTCGAACTGGGCTCCCAGGAAGTCGCGTTCACCGACCGCCGAGGGCGGAAAGGCGGCAAGCAGGGCGTCCAGCCGATGGGACACCAGCGCCTCCTCGTCGCGGGCACTGACGGCGTCGGTGGCGGTCATCTATCAACCTTCTCTCATCCCTCACCGGGGCCGGCGCGAGCGCTTTTCGGGAGCTCACCCTACCGTCGTCATCGGCCTGACCACCGTCGGGAGGAGCGCCGAGGGTAGGCTAAATCAGCGTGTATCGGGCCCTCCGCCTTGTTGCCATCGTCGCGGCCAGCGCGCTGGTCATTTCCGGAGCCATCGTCGGTCTGACCGTGGTGGGAATCGGCCTCGCCCGCCACACGGCCACAGCCGACGCGGTGCCGCTGCCCCCGCTCGGCAGCGAGACCGCACTCGGCGGGTCAACGGTGTACGCGTCGGACGGCAAGACCGTGCTGGCTGTGCTGCATGCTTCGCAGGATCGCCGGCCCGTGAATCTGAGCCAAGTGTCGAAGACGCTGATCACGGCGGTCCTCGACACTGAGGATCACCGCTTTTACCAGCACGGCGGTTTCGACATTCCCTCAACGATCCGGGCCCTCGCCAACGACTCGTCGGGCGGCGGGCTGCAGGGCGGCTCGACGATCGCCCAGCAGCTCGTCAAGCAGACCTACCTCTCGTCAACCCGGAAGCTGTCGCGAAAAGTCAAAGAAGCCGTGCTCGCCGATCGCCTCGAGCGCAAGTACACGAAGGACCAGATTCTCCAGGCCTACCTCAACACCATTTACCTCGGCAACGGGGCCTACGGCGTCGAGGCCGCGGCCAACGTGTACTTCAATGAGCATGCCACCCAGCTCAGCCTGCCGCAGGCGGCGCTCCTCGCCGGACTCATCCAGAACCCGAGCGGTTACGACCCCATTCTCAACCCGGCTGGCGCCCGGAACCGCCGCGCCCAAGTGTTGTCCCGTATGGTGCACTACGGCGACATCACCGCGGCCCACGCCGCGGCCGCCAATCTGGTGCCGTTACCGACCGCCGTCGTCCGGCCGGCGGTGGCCGGCGACCAGATCAGCGACTACTACGTCCAGGAAGTACAAAGCGAGCTCCTGGCGGCGGGCAGTCCTCTGGGCAAGACCTACGACCAGCGCTATCAGGCGTTGTTCGAGGGCGGGCTCCAGATCTACACCAACCTCAATCCCAACATGCAGGCGGTCGCCGAGCAGACGATCGCTGCGGACACGCCGGCCAACTCGGGCGGGTTCCAGCAGGCCATGGTCTCCATCGACCCGGCCACCGGCAAGGTCCTCGCCATGGTGGGCGGAACCGGCCTCAACAGCTCCCACTACGACATCATCACCCAAGGCACCCGGCAGCCCGGTTCGGGCTTCAAGCTCTTCACGCTGCTGGCCGCGCTCCAACAGGGCTACTCGATCTACGACAGCCTGGTCGCCCAGTCGCCCTGCGCCATCGACTTTCCGACCGATCACGACCTGCTCGCGAACCCGGCCCGCAACGATGAGGGCAACGGCGGTGGGGTGGTCAGCCTGCTCAACGCCACGGCCCAGTCGCTCAACTGTGCCTACATCCGGCTGGCTCACGAGGTGGGCCTGCCGAGCGTCATCAGCATGGCGCAACAACTTGGCATCACCGAAAGCCTCCCCGAGTACCCCTCCATCGTGATCGGGTCCGTTGCCGTGCATCCCATCGAAATGGCTGCGGCGTACGCGGCGGTGGCCGACGATGGGGTCTACCACGCCCCCTCGTTCATCGATCACATCGTCGACCGATCGGGGGCCACGATCTATACCGGCGGCGACCCTGGTCAGCGCGTGGTCTCCTCGCAGGTCGCCCAGGAGGCGACCGTCGCCCTGCAGGCGGTCGTCCAGTCGGGCACCGGCACCGGGGCCGCCTTGTACAACCGGCCTGCGGCCGGTAAGACCGGCACCACCAACAACAACGTCGACGCCTGGTTCAACGGGTTTACCCCTCAGTTGGAAACCACGGTGTGGATGGGCAACGTCGCCGGCGAAGTGCCCATGCTCGACGTCGGGGGGGTCGGAGAGGTTTATGGGGGGACCTTCCCGGCCCACACCTGGCACGACTACATGTCCCAAGTGCTCGCCAATGCGCCGGTAGTGCCGTTCACCCCACCCAATTACGGCGCGCTGCCCGCACCCAAGTTCATCACCTCGCCGAGCCTGGTGCGCGATGACGCTTCAGATCACAACTTCGGGTACCTGACGCAGCCGTCGACGAACAATCCGAACTCCTACTCGCCGACGACCGTTCCCTACTACTACAACACGCCCAACTCGTCGCCTACCACGTCCTACACCCCGCCGCCCAGCACGGCGCCCCCAACGACCGCGCCTCCCCCGACAACCGCCAAGAAGCACCACTGATGGCGCCGCTCCAGGCCCTTCTCAACCTGCAGGACGTCGACACCGCCATCGACCAGCACACGTATCGCCGGGCCCATCTCCCCGAGCGCACGGAACTGGCAGCCATCGACCGCGACGGGGCGCAGCTGCAGGGGGCCGTAGGCGAAGTCGGGGCGGCACGGGACGAGATCGCCGGACGCCAGGGCGCCATGGAGGCCGAACTGGCTGCCACCGAGGAGCGGGCCGCGTCCGTGAGCCGCCGCCTTTACGGGGGTCAGGTCAGCGCCTCCCGGGAGCTGCAAGCGCTCTCCGCTGACGTGGACGCCCTCAAGGCCCGCGCCTCGACACTCGAGGACGAGGTGCTGGTGCTGATGGAGGAGCGGGAGCCCTTCGAGGCCCGCCTGGCCGACCTGTCCGGTCGGTTGGCCGGCCTGGCGCAGCGACGCCAGGAGGTCGCCACGGCGCTGGCCGAAGCGGAGGCGGCCCTCGATGCCGACCTGGTCGACCTCGAGCGGGCCCGGTCCGCGGCCGCCCAGTCGGTGCCAGAAGAGCTGCGCGCAACCTACGACCGCCTCCGGGCCCGCTTGGGAGGGGTGGCGGTGGCCCGGCTGGTCGGCAACCACTGCGACGGCTGCCACCTGACGTTGCCAGCCATGGAATTGGACCGCGTCCGCCATCTTCCCGACACCGAGGTCGCCACTTGCGACCAATGCGGTCGGATCCTGGTACGCGGCTGAGCGCACCGCGATAGCCGCTGGGGCCGGTGGATGGGCCCATGGGCGGGCGGCCGGTGGGCCGGCACCCCGTCGGGGTGTGCGGCACCCGGAGCCGGGCTCGGAGAGGCGGTCCGGTCCGATGGTCAGCCCGATGGTCACGAGGCGTCCTTACCACTTCGTCACATCTGGTGGTCCGGCGACGGCGGTCGTCGTGACAGTGTGGCGACATAGTGCACGTCGCCTCACAAGCACGGCGCGGGTTGAGGGAGCGGTTGTGACGAAGTGGCGATCAAGCGGCTGCCAGCAGCGTCTTCTGGCGCCCGACCGTGCCAGGCGAAAAAGCCCTCTATATTTACTTAGCATAACTAATGAGAGCCGTGGCCAAGAGCAGTTGGCGCCGGACCAGGCGGTCGAGGAGGAAGAGGCGCTTCCCGGGAATTTCGCTACGCACTCCTGCGCCGGCCGCCCCCGGACCCTGACGTCCCCACGCGGGCGCCCGTACCCGCCCGGTGAGGAGCCGAGTAGCCTCAGCCGCCGTGCTCCTGCTGGTCCGTCACGGTCGTACCGCCCAGAACGCCGAGAGGCGGCTACTGGGCCAGCTGGACGTCCCGCTCGACGAATTGGGCCGCCGCCAGGCCCAGGCCCTCGGCCACGCCGAGGTGCTGCGCGGCGCCAGCCGCGTGGTCAGCAGCCCGTTGAGTCGAGCCCGCGAGACGGCCGCCTCCTTCGGGTTGCCCGTCACCGTCGACCCGCGCTGGACCGAGATCAACTACGGCGTCTACGACGGGGCGGATGTCGAGGCCGCTCCGGAACTATGGCGGCTTTGGAGTCGTGACACCGGGTTCGTGCCCGAGGGGGGCGAGTCCCTGCGGGCCCTCGGGGACCGGGTCCGCCAGGCCTGCGGCGAATTGTGGCCCGAAGCCGTCGACCGTGACGTCATCGTCGTCACCCACGTGTCGCCGATCAAGGCCGCGGTGGCCTGGGCGTTGGGCGTCGGCGACGAGACCAGCTGGCGCATGTTTGTGGACGTGGCGTCGGTGACACGCATCGGTGCCGGCGCGTCCGGTCCCTCTTTACGGACCTTCAACGAGACCCACTACCGCCCGTCGGCCTGAGAGCATCGTTCACGTCGGTCACGTCGGTCACGTCGGTCACGTCGCTAACGTCAAGAACCATGGCCCCCACCGCCACGGCAATTCGGCAGCGCCGGCACCTCGTGACCGCCATACCGGGTCCCAAGTCGCTGGCCCTGGCCGGTCGGCGCCAAGCTGCCGTGGCGCCCGGCGTGACGTCGACGCTGCCGGTCTACATCGAACGGGCTGCGGGCGCCATTCTCATCGACGTCGACGGGAATGCGCTTATCGACTTGGGTTCAGGTATCGCGGTCACCAGTATTGGCCACGCCGTGCCCGCCGTGGTCGAAGCCGTCCAGGAACAGATCGCCCGCTTCAGCCACACCTGCTTCATGGTCGGTCCCTACGAGGGGTACGTCGCCGTCTGCGAACAACTCAATGCTCGTACCCCGGGGGCGCATGCCAAGCTGTCAGCGCTCTTCAACTCCGGAGCGGAGGCGGTCGAGAACGCCGTCAAAATTGCCCGTCACGCCACCGGCCGCCCCGCCGTGGTCGTGTTCGACCATGCCTACCACGGCCGGACCAACCTGACGATGGCACTCACCTCCAAGAACATGCCCTACAAGGACCGCTTCGGCCCCTTCGCACCCGAGATCTACCGGGTTCCCATGTCGTACCCGTTTCGGGACCCGGCCGACTTCACCGGCCGCGACGCCGCGGCCCGGGCGGTGGATCTCATCGACAAGCAGGTTGGCGCCGCCAACCTGGCTTGCGTGCTGGTCGAACCGATCCAGGGTGAAGGCGGCTTTGTGGTTCCCGCCCCGGGTTTTTTGGCCGGGCTGAAGGAGTGGTGCGCTCCCCGCGGGGTCCTGCTGGTCGCCGACGAGGTGCAGTCAGGGTTCTGCCGTACCGGCACCTGGTTCGCCTGTGAGCACGAAGGCGTGGTGCCGGATTTGATCGCCACCGCCAAGGGCATGGCCGGCGGCATGCCGCTGGCCGGCGTGACGGGGCGGGCGGAGATCATGGCTCACGTGCACAGCGGTGGTCTGGGCGGTACCTATGGTGGCAACCCGGTAGCGTGCGCGGCCGCCATGGCCACCATCGAAACGATGGCCAACGCGGATCTGGCCGGTGCCGCCAACCGCATCGGCGCGGTGATCACGAGCCGACTGCGGCAGCTGCGCGAGCGGCACCCCGCCATCGGTGACGTCCGCGGCCGGGGCGCCATGCAGGCCATGGAGCTGGTCCAGCCCGGCTCGACGACCGCAGACCCAGCCGCGGCGGCGGCGATCGCGGCCGCCTGCCACGCCCAGGGCGTGGTGGTCTTGACGTGCGGAACGTGGGGAAACGTCATCCGGCTGCTGCCGCCCCTTACCATCGACGACGCCTGCCTGAACGACGGACTCGAGGTGCTAGCCGACGCCATCGCGGCAGTGCTCGGCTAGTCGGGCCGACCTTCACTCCCCGCACACGTCGCGGGCCACTCCGCGAGAAGACGCAGTTTTCAACCCCCTCGTCGTACGACAGGACGTTGCCTTCCCCGCTCGATGAAACCGGCGTTGCGGCGACAGGCCGAGCTGGTCCGACGGCACACAGGCGGCCGCTTGGTCGCTGTGCCGTACCCTCGGGCGCCTACGCCCGGGCCCCTACCAACTCGGCCAGGCCTCGCAGCGCGGGCGCCAGAGTCCGCCATTGGTCGGCCGGTACTTCTCGGGCCTTGGCGGGCAGCGGCTGCACACAGACGTGGTCTGCGCCGGCGTCGAAGTGGGCCTGCACCCGGTCCACGATCGCCTGTTCGTCGCCCCAGGCCACGATGGCGTCGACGGCCCGGTCGCTGCCCCCGTCGACGAAGTCCTCGTCGGAGAAGCCCAATCGCCGCAGGTTGTTTTGGTAGTTGGGCAGGCGCAGGTAGACGGCCGTATGAGCCCGGCCGATCTCCCTGGCCCGGGCCGGGTCGCTCTCGAGCAGTACCGCCTGCTCGGCGCACAACAACGGACCCGCTCCCAGCTGCTCTCTCGCCTGCTCCGTGTGCTCCGGCGGCACCAGGTAGGTGTGGGCGCCGTCCGTCCGTTCGGCCGACAGGGCCAGCATTTTCGGTCCCAGGGCGGCGAGCACGCGCCGGACCGGAGTGGTGGGCCGGAAGGCGGTGTAGGGCGCCTTGTCCAGGCCGTCCAGGTAGGCGCCCATGGCGGCCAGCGGCCGCTCATATCGGTGGCCACGCAGCTCCTCCACCAAGTTGTGGTGGCTCACCCCCAGCCCCAGCAGCACCCGCTCCGGGAAGGCCTCCGTGAGCGCCTTGACGCCGCCGGTCATGGTGACGGCGTCGCGGGCCCAGATGCTGGCGATGCCCGTGGCCCCAACCAGGCGCTGGGTAGCGGAAAGCAAAAAGGCCAGCTGCACCATCACGTCGCGCCCCGCCACCTCAGGCAGCCAGATCGCCCCGTAACCGAGCTGCTCCAGCTCAGCCGCCAGCTCCTGGGCCTGCGCAGCCGGCGCCATATCCAGAGCGCCAGTCCAGACTCCGATGGGCCGAAGGGAAAGACGAGGCGGGGTCTCCATGAGTGTCACGCTATGGCACGCGGCGCTATGGTGACCACATGCGAGTCGTGGTCGATTACGACCTGTGTGAAAGCAACGCTCTGTGCATGGCGGCCGCTCCGGAGGTGTTCGAGGTGCGGGACGATAATTTCATGTACGTGCTGCAGGAGAACCCACCCGAGGAGTTGCGGCCCAAGGTTCAAGAGGCGGTGCAGCGCTGCCCAAAGCACGCGCTCAAGATCGAGGACTGAGGTTGCCGTCGTTGGCGATCGCCAGATTGTCGGCGCCGCCGTCGGGGCTGAACCCGAACACCCGGCCGTAGAACGCCAGTTCGGCCTCGGCCACTGCGATCAGAGTCGCCGCCTGCCGGAAGCCGTGCTGTTCCCCCGGAAAGGCCAAGTAGGCAACCGGCACGCCCCGGGCTCGCAGGGCGTCGTACATCAGCTGCGACTGGGCCGGCGGGACGATGGCGTCCTCCAGACCTTGAAAGAGGACCAGCGGGCAGACGATCTGCTCCACGTGGTGGATCGGCGACCGGGCCCGGTAAACGGCAGCCGCCTCGGGCCACGGCCCAACCAGACCGTCAAGGTAGCGGGACTCGAACTTGTGGGTGTCTCGCGCCAGCAACTCCAGATCGGCCACGCCGTAGAGGCTCGCCCCCGCCGCGAACACATCAGTGAACGCCAGCGCCGCCAGCACCGTAAACCCGCCCGCGCTGCCGCCCCGGATCACCGCCCGGGTGCCGTCGACTCGACCCTGGCTGGCGAGCCAACGCACCACGTTGGCGCAGTCCTCCACGTCGACAACCCCCCACTCGCCATTCAGGCGGCGGCGGTAGGCCCGGCCGTACCCGCTACTGCCCCGGTAGTCGACATCGGCGACCGCGAAGCCCCGAGTGGTCCAGAACTGCACAAGCGGATCGAACACCGCCGCCGTATTGGCCGTTGGTCCGCCGTGGATGATCACCACAACCGGTGGTCGCTCCTCGCCGGGCTCCCGAAACGCCGGATTACGAGGGGGATAGAAGAGGGCGTGACCGACGTCGTTCGCACCGGTGGGAAACTCGATGGCCTCGGGCGTCGAGATGGCCGCCGGGTCGAGCCTCACCTCTCGGGCGCGGCGGACCACCTCCATGACCCCGGCGAGGTTCAGCCGTACCACGGCCGGCGGTTGCGACGCGGAGGCGGCCAGGGCTACCACGCCGCCTGGAGTTGACCGCAGCTCTGTGTAGGAGGAAAAAGGTAGCTCCTGCGGCTGCGCCCGGCCACCGGTGACGTACCCGAGATGATCCCGGCCGTGGTCGCTCCAGATGGCGACCACCCTGTTACCGGGAAGGAACGTGTAGGTGGCTGCGCCGAAAACCCAGTCCGGCCGGCCGAACTCGGCGTCCAGGGGGCACAGGGCCGCGCCGGACTCGTCGTACAGGTTCCACCAACCGGTGCGGTCCGATAGGTAGTGGAGCACGCCGCCGGGCGACCAGCGCGGCTGGCTGATTGACTCTCCGCCGTCGCCGGCGACCAGGCGCGGCTCTGCGAGCTGGGCGTCGCCGTCGATGTCCGCCACCCACAACTGCGTGTCGTCCCACGGCATGTGCGGATGATCCCAACTGATCCAGGCCAAGCGGGACCCATCGGGCGCCAGCCTGGGGGCAGAGAAGAAGTCGTGGCCCGATACCAAGCGGCGCGGCGGGCCCTCGGAAGAGGGGGGATCGAGGGGCATGACCACGAGGTCGTTGTCGACCTGGCCATCGGGGCCGTGGTGTTCGTGCACGCAGATCACCCAGCGGCCGTCCGCCGTGATCACCGGATCGGCGTAGCGATGGGCGCGCCGCGATTCGGAAGCCGGTGTGATGGGGTCGGGGTCGCTATTCGGCCGGCATCGCCACAGCCGCTGATCCTCCCAATTGGAGAACACCAGCGTGCTCTCGTGCACGGCGTAACAGAACCCGCCGTACTCGTGGACCTGGGACCGCGCCGAGAAGCCGGGCGGGATCTCCTCGACCGGCGCCGCCCCGCGTCGCTGGGAGACGATGACCTGGCGCCCGGCCTCGGCGGGGCGGCCCTCGTTCCAGAAGACTCGGTCCCCGACAACGAGCAACTGCGACAGGCGGACAGCCTGCTCGACGAGGGCCGCGGCGCTGACCGGCGAACGCCAGGCGCCAAAGGAAGCAACCGTCATGGGACGACGTCCTACGGCGCCGCGGTGCCGACGCCCATCCAACCGTTCCGATGGAAGTAGTCCGTGGCGGACCCAGGCAGGAGCATGTCGGTGCGGAAGCGTAGCTGGCCGATGGCCCCGTTCTTGATGATGCCGGGCCCTGTCCATTTGGCGTCAGACGAGACGAGGGCTACGAGGACGCCGGCCGCGGCCTTCGAGTGGTCAGGCGCGGACGACCGGTCTCCGGCGGTCAGCTGGCCGGTTGGCTGTGACCTGGCCAATTGCGTTTTTTTCTGGTCAACCGCGCCCCTTTTTGTCTACAGGTGGAGGTACGCTCTGTAGCAGCGGCACGTAGTCACAACAACTCGAGAGCCGCCGAGCGAGCCCGGCCCCAGGAGTCCACCCGCCACCTGGCCGGGCTCGTTGTGTATCGGAGCCCTAGGCGGCCCGGCGGGCGAGGTCGTAGACGCTTATCTCCGCCCACCGTGGTGGCCGAGAAGTGCGACTCCACCCAGGTCGTGATGTCGCTGGCGGCGCTCGAGCCGCCGGCTCCGGCGGGACCCCCGCCGACGCCACCTCCGATGAAATAGTGGATCTTTCCGGCTGCGACCAGTTTTTCGAACTCGGCGAGAGTGGGGGCGGGATCGCTGCCGTTGAAGCCGCCAATGGCCATCACGGCGTCGCCCGTCGCCAGCTGATAACCGGCCGCATCGTTGGCGCCCACGGTGGCCAGTACCCACCGGTAACCCGCCGCGCCGCCGTTCAGGTACTTCACCAGCGCCTCGCTCGGGGTGCTGACGTTAAGCAACCCCCCTGCGGGTCCACCGACCCCCTGGTTGGCTGTCCCGCCCGGGGAAGTGCCGGGCAAGCCGCCCGGCGCGCGCCCCCTGTGAAACCGCCCGTGCTCCCGCCGCTGGCCCCACCGCCCGCGCCCGTGCCGGTGGCCCCTCCGAAGGCGCTCGGCGCTCGGCCGCCGCCACCGAATGCGCCGGCGCCCGGCGGCCCACCGTGGCCGGCCGCGCCGAAGGGCGATGCGGCCGTGACCGCTGGCCCGGCCGACGGTATGGCCCCAGCGTGCGGGGTGGCGACGGTGTCGAGGGTGTAGGCGAACGGCGCGGCGAGCGACGTTGCCAAGGCGGTGACCACCACGGCCCGACGTCCCCACCGTTCGAGCCATGGCCAGGCGACCAGACCGGCCGCGGCCGCCAGCCCGCCCACCAAGATCATGCCGCGCAGCTCGGGCATCCACGTCGGGCTGCGCCGCATCAACACCCAGGCCCATATGGCGGTGATCGCTACGGTGGTGGCGAGCACACCCCGACCCGCCAGCTGGTGGCGACGCCGCCAGGCGGCCAGCCCGCCGATACCGACCAGAGCACCGATGGCCGGCGCCAGAGCAACCGTGTAGTAGGGGTGGATGATCCCCCGCCCGAAGCTGAAGACCAACCCGGTTACGCCGAGCCAACCGCCCCACAGGAGCAGGGCGGCCCGGCTCCGATCGGTCCGGGGCAACCGGCGACTCCACACCAGCCCGGCCCCAAGCAGGATGAGCGCGGCTGGCAGCAGCCAGGAAATCTGGGACCCCATGTCCGCCCCGAACAACCGGGTCAGCCCCGTGACACCCCAGCGGCTGCCGCCGGATCCGGCGCCGCCCACGCTGCCCGCCTCGTTACCGGTGAGCCGCCCGAAGCCGTTGTAGCCGAATATCAGGTTCCACAGGCTGTTGTCTTGCGAGCCGCCGATGTAGGGCCGGTCCGTCGCCGGGGTCAGCTGCACGGCCAGCACCCACCAACCGGCCGCCACCGCGACGGCCAGCGCCGGCGAAGATCAGCTGCCGGAGCCGGCGCCAGAGCCGTCCCGGCCCGGCGACCAGATAGACCAGAACGAATGCGGGCACCACCAGGAAGGCCTGCAACATCTTGGCCAGAAAGCCAAAGCCGACTAGGGCCCCGGCCAACATCAGCCATCCGGTCCGCCCTCCCTCGACCGCCCGCACCACGGCATACGCAGCCAGCGACAGCAGCAGGACCATGAAAGCGTCCGGGTCGTTGAAGCGGAACATCAGCGCCGCCACGGGAGTGAGGGCAACCACGGCCGCGGCGAGAAGGGCGGCCGCGGGCGCAAACCAGCGCCGCACGGTGGCGTACACCACCCCCACGGTGGCCACACCCTCAAGGGCGTTGGGTACCAGGATGCTCCAGGAGTTGACGCCGAACAGCCGGGCCGACAATTCCATCACCCATAAGGCGCCCGGCGATTTGTCGACGGTGATGAAGTTGGACGAATCGAACGACCCGAAAAAGAATGCCTTCCAGCTCTTGGTCCCGGCCTGCACGGCGGCGGAATAGAAGCTGTTGGCCCAGCCCGACGCACCGAGGTCCCACAGGTACAAAAAGCCGGTGCCAACCAGGAGCGCGAGGAGGGCGGGGCGGACCCAGGCCGGATCCGCCGCCCGGCCCCGTACCAGGCGGCCGAGCGGCCGCCACGCCACCTTCGGGCGGCGGGCGGGGACCTCGACGGCGGGGGCGTCGATGACGGCGGCGGCGTTCATCGCCGCGGCCCCGACGGGGCGCCACCGGCACACGAGCGGCTGGCTGGCGGCGAGATCCGTCGTGACTGCCCCTCGGGCGGTTGCATCGATAGGTGGGGCGTTGGCCGTACAGACGCCAAATGGCGGCGCACCCGCCATATGCCCTTCAGGTCATCACGAGCGGTGGCCACGATGTCGACCCGCGAGTCGGGGTCCTCGATCCAGTCCACGGCCACCTCGTGAATGCGCATCCCCAGGTGCTCGGCGACAACGAGAAGCTCGCTGTCGAAAAACCAACTGTTGTCCGCCACGAGCGGCAGCAGCTCGCGGGCGACGTCCCCCCGCATGGCTTTGAAGCCGCACTGGGCGTCGGAGACCCGGGTGCCCAAGGCGGCCCGAAGAAACAGGTTGTAGCCCCGAGAAATCACCTCCCGCTTCACGCTTCGCGTTACCTGGGCGCCGGCCGCCAACCGGGAGCCGATCGCCACGTCGGAGTGGCCTGACAACAACGGGGCCACAAGCGGCAGCAGGGCGTCGAGGTCGGTAGACAGGTCGACGTCCATGTAGGCCACCACCGCAGCCCGGCTGGCGCCCCAGACGGTGCGCAGGGCCAAACCACGGCCTTTTCTCGGCACGTGGACGGCGCTGACTCCGTCCCGTTCGGTGCTCAAGCGTCGGGCGATGCCCCAGGTGCCGTCGGTGCTGGCGTTGTCCGCAATGACGATCGTGGACCGGAGGGGAAAGCGGCAGTCGAGATACTGGTGCAGCCGTTGCACGCTGGCTTCAAGGATCCGCTCCTCGTTGTAGACGGGCACGACGACCTCGACGATGACCGGCTCGGGATCTTCATCGGGCGAGGCACTGGCAGGCGCAGTGAGTGACATGGGGCAAGCATGCGGAGCCGGGCTGAAGACGGGCTGTGGGTCCACTGGGTCCGTGCGCACAACGGCGCCAGCCCGGACCCGTCGACCGGGGCGCCGGCGTCACGGCGCCCGAGCGGGGTAGTTCAGTCTGGCGAGGGGAGCCAGACGGTGAATGACGCCCCGCCCGAAGCGCCGGGGTGGGCTTCGACACGACCACCATGCGACGCCACGATGGCAGCCACGATCGACAATCCCAGCCCGGCGCCGCCGCTTGCCCGGGATCGGGAGGGATCGGCCCGGTAGAAGCGCTCGAACAACTGGACGGCGTTCTCGGCGGAGATGCCGGGTCCGTTGTCACGCACCTGGCAGACCGCTTCGCAACCGGAGCGGGAGATCGTGACGGTCCCCGTGGTGCCGGGCGGGGTGTGGGCGCGTATGTTGGCAAGCAGGTTGTCGAAGATCTGGCGCAGCCCGATCCGGTCGCCGGAGACGAACACGGGCCCGTCTGCACGAAACTCGAGCGGCCACGCGGGGCCCACGGCGCGGGCCGCTTCGTACCGCTTCTTCCGCCACCGCAGCCACGTCGACGCGGGCGCGGTCTATCGGCCGGCTTTCGTCGAGGCGGGCCAGCAGCAGGAGATCTTCTACCAGGTGGCCCATGCGGGCGGTCTCCCCGCGTATGCCCGCCATCACCCGGCCCAGGTCTTCTGGTCGGGTGCTGGCGCCCCGCTCGAACAGCTCGGCATAGGCCGACACGGCCGCGACCGGCGTGCGGAGCTCGTGCGACGCGTCTGCCACGAAGCGGCGGAGGCGGCCTTCCGACTGGCGCAGCGCCATCTCGGTGGTGTCGCGCACCGCGAACGCTTCCTGAATGCGTCCGAGCATGACGTTGAGGGCACTGGCGAGACGACCGATCTCCGTGCTGCGGTTGTCGCCGGGGACGCGGTGGGAAAGGTCCCCGGCCGCGATCTTTCCGGCGGTGCGCTCGATGTCGCGGAGCGGGCGCAGGCCCAGGTGGACCAGCCACCATCCGATCAGTCCGGCCAGGAGCAGGGCCGCCCCGGTAACCGCCAGCTCGATCAACAACAGCCGGTGCAGCGTCTCCATGGTGTCTGCCAGGGAGACGGCAAGGATGAGTTGATCGCCGTTGGACAGTTGGGACGCTCGCACCCGGAACTGCGGACCGCCCTTCTGGGCGGCCGGTGCGTTGAAGTAGGTGGTCGGCTCGCCGCCGGGGTCCTGTTGTTTCGAGAAACCGGTGACGATCGCAGGCAGCTTCGGCGAGAGCGGGGTGTTGCTCGGGAACTGGTAGGCGTCTTGCACGTACGGCGCCCCCGACGGGTAGCGCACCTCGAGGTAGGTGCCCGGGTCGAGCCGGGCTGGAGCACTCCCATTGCTGTCACCGGGCGGGCCGGGCCCGAATCCCTGCTGGCAGCCGTGAACCAGACATTGCTCGATCTGGACATGGCTGGCCTGGAGTCCCTGGTCGACCTTGTCGAGCAAAAAGGACCGCAGCGCCGAGTACGTCGCCACGTCCGCCGCCACCAGGGCGGCGATGGCCACCACGCCGAGGGCCAGCAGCAGGCGACTGCGGAGCGACACCCCTCAGTGCTCAGCCAGGTTCGCGGAGGGCGTAGCCCACCAACCGGATGGTGTGGATCACCGGTGGTCCGAGGACGTCAAGTTTCTTGCGCAGATAGCTCACGTAGGTTTCCACGATGTTGGCATCGCCGCCGAAGTCGTAGTGCCACACGTGATCGAGGATCTGGCTCTTCGAGAGGACCCGGCGGGGGTTGAGGAGGAAGAAACGCAGCAGGCTGAACTCGGTCGCGGTGAGCTGAATGGCCTGGCCCGCCCGCCACACTTCGTGCGAGTCCTCGTCCATCTCGATGTCGGCGAAGCGGAGTCGGTTATCGTTGCCGAGGGCGGCGCCTGCCCGGCGCAGGATGGCGTGGGTCCGGGCCACGATCTCGGCCAGTGAGAACGGCTTCGTCACGTAGTCGTCGCCACCGACCGTCAGGCCGGCGACCTTGTCTTCCACGGCGTCGCGGGCCGTCAGGAATAGCACCGGGACCCGGATCCCGTCCGCCCGCAGGCGACGGGTGACCTCGATCCCGTCCAAGTCCGGGAGCATGATGTCGAGGACGATGATGTCGGGTGGCCTGTTTTGGGCTGAGGCCAGCGCGGCCCGCCCCGTGGCGGCCTCGTCGACTTCGAAACCCTCATACCGCAGCGACGTAGCCACGGCGTCAACGATCGAGGGCTCGTCATCAACAACCAGTACTCGCTGCTTGGCGGTCTCGACCGACATCAGTTGTGCTGCTCCACGGGACCAGATTGCCTTCCTCAGTTACTCATGGCCTGAGGACCTGCTGAGAGTCCGCTGTGAAAATAGCTCTGCCCGGGTCGCGGGGCGTGGCCTTTGACTTTGACGGCCGCCCTGCGTCGAGGGCCCGGCTCGGACCTCCACGGCCCGGGTTCAGCCTGCGAAGGGGCGCCAGCGAGTCCTAAGCGGTGCGGGGGGCAGCGACGGCAGCTTCTGACATCACGAAACCGGTTCTCGGGGCTGCGTAATCTTCCCGGTGCCAGAAGTGCTGGACCGCGCCCCTGGTGGCCCCGAGAAATAGCGCTGGCACCGAGATCTGCCGGTGCGACGATCCCAGACAGGGCTATCAACCTGGCTCCCACGGTGTCTCGGCCAGAGACCTCATCGGTGGCCGGCGGCCGGCTCCGGCTCACCCTGCGCCGCGTTCGACCAAGCCGGTGAGTGGATCCCCAAAGAGGCGAAACGTGATCCAGTCATCCATCGACACGGCGCCCAGGGACCGGTAGAAGTCGATGGCGGTCTGGTTCCAATGCAGCACCGCCCATTCCAGTCGTGTGTAGCCCTCCGCTACGGCGTGGGCGGCCAGGGCGCGCAGCAACGCGGTCCCGATTCCCTTCGCCCGGCGGGCCGGCTCGACGAAAAGGTCCTCCAGGTACAGCCCGTGTCGACCGGTCCAGGTAGAAAAGGACACAAAGTAGATCGCCATGCCCACCACTTTTCCGTCTTCTTCGGCAACCAGTGCGAACACCCTGGGCTGAGGAGCGAACAGGTCCCGGCGGAGGTCGGCTTCGGTGGCCTCTACGGCATCAGCTGCTCGCTCGTAGCTCGCCAAATCGCGTACAAGTCGCAACAGGTCGCCGACATCGTCGGGGACGGCTTCGCGTATCACCATCGGCGCTCCTTCGACCACAAGAGGCCATCGTGCCACGGGTGCGGGCTTGAGGAAGGTGATCCGGTCTGCAGACGGAATTGTGTGACCGTCAATCAACCGACCTGCGCTTTCCGCCGAAAACACCCTCCGACCAGCCATTTGGACTTACGGGGAGTGACAAGGAATGACCGCCGTTTACAGGGGCGTCGCCCACAGATCGCGCACGGCGAATGAAGCAGGGCGCCAGCTCACCCTGCCGTGGACCTGGATCGGAGAGCGGCGGCAGCGCAAACGGTGGCTGGCCAGGCGGATCGCGGCGCGCCCGGCGGAGCAGCTGGCCATTGAAGCCGCGCTCTATCTCGAGGATCCACAGCCCCCGGTGAGGCCATGGCCGGGGGGCGCCGTCGAGGTGGCCCCGTTGCGACGTACCGGGGGCCAGAGCTGAGCCAAACCGTTCCGGTTGTTCGTGGCGCGGTCAGGGGTGTTCTGGACAGTTCGGGGCCGTGTTGTGAACGGCCGCGGTATGACCGGCTCTACGGGTTGGGTAGCGCGATCAGCTCACCCCGATCTGCGAAGGTTGCCAGTGACAGGGTCCCGAGCCTCGCCGGACAGAGCTCGGTGTGACGAGACGGCGCTTCGGGCGCTCAGACGCCCGGACAGTCCAGACGTCTATGGCATCCTTGTCGTTTCCCTTTGGACGAACAACTTCGCCTAGACCCGGGCCAGAAAGCCAACTGGCTGCCGTCCCCACCCGGCGACTTCCGACCCGTCATGCGCCTCTACGAACCGCTCCCACCCGTCTTCGACGGCTCCTGCCAGTTGCCCCCGATCAGGCCAGCCTGACACCTGGGCGCCGGCGACCATGACGACAGTCATCTAGCCGTCCGGCACCGCGTGCAGGCCGGGGGTGCCGGTCCCGACGGAGTTGACGAACGATCCTGGCCCTACCGCCGCCGTGCTCGACGTCGCTTCGATCCCACGAAGCTGCCGTCGCCCTGAGCTGTACCTCAATCGGACGAGGACTGACCAACGAGATGAGATTTTTGGACGAGTATGGTTGGTTGGTGACGGAACGATCCGATTCCCCTGCCGGGGAATGGTTCGTCGGTCGAAGGACCGAACTGACCGTGGCCCGAGCTGCCGTGACTGCCGCCGCCCGCCACGCCGCAAATGTAATTTGGATCGAGGGCGAGGCCGGGGCGGGAAAGACCGCCCTTGTCACGAGGATTCTGGCTGACCTCGACCCGCCTCCCTCTGTGGTTCGCATGGCGGCCGAAGAGCACGCCTCGGACCGACCGTTTTTCGTGACCAGCCAGGTCGGTGTGGACGGGACCGATGGACCGTTCGCCGCCGGCTTGACGCTGCTCGACCAATTCGGGCCCACCGAAGGTCCAGAGCCGACAGTGGTGGTGGTCGAAGACCTGCACTGGGCGGACCGAGAATCTCGCCTGGCCCTGCTCACCGTGGCGCAGCGGCTCGACCGTGACGCGGTGGTGGTGCTGGTGACGTCGCGGCCAGAGGGCAGCCGCGATGACGGGTGGGACCGCTTCTGCGGTGACGACTCTCGCTGTCGCCGCTTGATCTTGGGGGGCTTGGACCCCGAAGACGTGCGAGAGATGGGCCGCCAGGCGGGAGTGTCGTTGACGGCGAACGCGGCTCAACGGCTTCACGTTCATACCGGCGGCCGACCGTTGTATGTCCACACCCTGCTGCGAGAAGTACCCCAGGCCCGACTGCTGGCGCTCGAGGGGGACCTGCCAGTGCCCCGCAGCCTCGAGGCCACCATCCTGGCCGGCGTGGCCGGGCTGCGGGCCGTGTCACGCCGGCTGGCCGAGGCACTCAGTGTGATCGGAGAACCGGTCCCGTTATCCGTGGCCGGACAGGTGAGCGGGGTGAGTCGACCGGCTGAGGCGCTCGAAGGTCTGCTTGCCACTGGGTGGGTCTCCTGGTCGCCCGGCGACCCGCAGGCACCGGTTGCCTTGCGCCACCCTCTCTATGGGGCGGCCCTCTATCGCGACTTGTCGCCGACCCGGCGGCGCAGCCTCCATCAAGCCGCAGCCCAGACGGTGGGAGCCGGATCGAGTCTGGCCCATCGCGTGGCAGCCGCCGACGGTGTGGACGACAGCCTCGCCGCAGACCTGGTCGACAGCGCACGCCGGGCAGAACGTCGAGGAGCCCGCAACCTCGCAGCTCGCTACCTGATATGGGCCTCGTCGGTCGGGTCCCCCCGCCCTGCGGCCGAAGCGCATCTTCTCGAAGCGGGCCGTCTATTGATCCTTGACGGCCAGACCTCACGGGCCGCGGCATTGCGTGGCCGGTTTGAGAGCTGCGCCGATACGCCGCAGCGCGGTCTGGTCCTCGGCATGCTCGCCTGGGAACAAGGCGACAGCGCTGGGGCCGAGAAATGGCTGCTCGAGGCGGCCTCCGCTCGCCACGCAGGGCACACCCACGACCCGGTGGTGGTGCCGGCCCTCACCCAGTTGGGCGCGCTCTACTGCACCCACGGCCGGGGCGTGCAGGCCATTGAGGCGGCCCGGTTGGCGCTTTCGCTGCAGCCAGCCGACCTGGAGACCGAGCGCGCCGCCTGGTCGGCGCTCGCGATCGGAGAAGCGACTGTCCACGGGGCTCCCGCCGGTCTCGCCCGGCTGGCCGAGCGGTTGCCGCAATCGGCCGATGCAGTCGCCGCCGAAGACACCGACTTGCTCATCGTGCGGGGGACGCTCGGCTTTTACGCCGGTCGCGTCGTGGCGGGCAGCGCCGATCTGCGGGTGGCAATCCGACTGGCTCGGCAAGGCGCGTCGGCCGCCCAGCTGCCCCGGGCGCACTTGCAGCTGGCCCAGCTACTCCTGAGCTTGGGCGACTGGGACGATGCGATGGTCCACGCCGACCTCGCCCTCTCGTTGGTATCCGACCAACAGCGGGTATGGATGGAGGCGCAGGCGCACGCCGTCCTGGGCCGACTCTTTGCGGGCCGAGGACAGTGGGCGCTGGCAACCGAACAGGTCGCCGCGGCCAGCCGTGCCGCGGCCAGCCTGGGGACGGCCGAGGCGGTCTTCACCGCCCGTATCGCGGAAGCCGCCTTGGGCCGGGCGGCCAATGACCCGGCCCGCGTCGTGAGCACTCTCGGACCGCTTGTCGGTGACGGTCGGGCCATACCAATGGCCACCTCGCTGGCGTGGTGGCCCACGCTGATCACGGCCTTGATCGACTGCAAACAGCTCGATGAGGCCTCCATCCAAATTGTCCGCCTCGAGCAGGCCGCCGACGCGCGCGGGCTTCGCCTGACCGCTCGCATAACCGGAGGGCGCGCCCTGCGGCGCTTGGCCCTGGGCGACGTCGCGGAAGCGGCAGCCGGCCTCACCGAAGCGGTGGAGCTCCTCGACGACGACGACCCCCTCCTGGATCGGGCCGACCTGCACCACGTCCTGGGCCGGGCCTTGTTGGCCCAGGGGCGGCGGCGAGCTGCCGTCGACCAGCTGCACGCCGCTCACGACCTGCTGACCGCGGTGGCCGCCGAGCCCTTCCGGCGCCGGGTCGAAGCCGACCTCGCTGGAGCCGGTATCCCCACGTCGGCGAGATCCCGGTCCCCCCTCGACCTCACCGAGCGCGAACGCGACGTAGTGGCGCTCGTGGCCAAAGGGTTGACCAACAAGGAAGTGGCCGGCGAATTGTACATAGGGGATAAAACGGTCGAATACCACTTGGGCCACGTGTTCGCGAAGCTTGGCGTCACCTCTCGCCGCCAACTTCGCGAGCACCTCGCCGCCCCATAACTGGGGATTTTCCCTGGGGACACGCGACTGGCGCTATCGCAAGCTGGCCGGCATGGAGATCACCGTCGACATCGCCCGGTCACCCCAAGGCCAGTTGACCGGCACCATCTGGCAAGCCGGCAACGACGAACTTGGCCGCTTCCACGGCGTCATGGAGCTACTGGCCCGCCTGGAACGCCTCGTCGATGCCGGCGCTTCGAAGATGCCACGCCCAACCCGCACCAAGGAGAACTGACATGACCGATCCCATCGAATTCTCGTCGCTGCACCAAATCGACCAGGACGCAATCACCACCACCCTCCTCGCCCTCTCGTCCGCCTTTAAGGCCCGTGACGTCACTGAACTGGCCAACGTCTACAGTTCGGACGCTGACTGGGTCAACGCCTTCGGCACGGTAAAGAAGGGAAGCGACGAGATCGTCAACTATCTTCAGGGTCTCTTCGCCGACGACAACTTCAACGCCGGCGTCCTCGAAGCCCCTCCTGAGGTGACCATCCGGGTGCTCACCCCCGAGGTGGTGCTGGTCTCCGCCCACCTTCGGGTCGCCGGCCAGAAGCTGGTCGACGGCGGCCAGATCGCCGAACGGGACAATCGCTCCCTCCGGGTCCTCCAACGGCAGCCCGACGGAAGCTGGCCCATCGTCTCAGAGATGTACAACGACGCCAACCGGGAAGTGACCTACGTCCCTTCGACGTGAACCACCCGCTGCCTTGGACGGCTGCGGCTGCGACACAAAACCGCAGGTAACAGGCCATTTTATGGCCTCTTGTTTACAGCCTCCTGCGCAGCTTGTCGACGGTGAGTCGGCCTATAGGCGGGATTCTGTCGTCCGGACCATACACCGGCCCGAACGGGTGGCCATCCATCTGAGCGGTCCACCTGGGGACGTTGGCCGGGCCGGCCGTCCCACGCTTGACCTTGCTCCGGGTGGGGTTTACCGAGCCGCCCAGGTCACCCTGAGCGCTGGTGCGCTCTTACCGCACCGTTGCACCCTTACCTGTGATCCCCGTGGGGTCCATTGGCGGTCTGTTTTCTGTGGCACTGTCCTTCGAGTCGCCTCGACTGGCTGTTAGCCAGCACCCTGCCCTGCGGAGTCCCGACCTTCCTCGACCGGGTCGCGCCCGGCCGCAGCCACCCGACCGACTCACCGTCGCATCCAGTGTGCCAGATAGGACGCCGACCCGGTTCGGCACGCGAACGATCCGCCGGGACGTCCACCCTTTCCAGCTCGTGGTGAGCGGAGCGCCAGGTACGGAGCGAATGGCGCCCGAGAGTGCGCCGGGGCCCCTACGCTTGGCGTCGCGCCACGTTGGCCGGCGCGGCGTGGGACACTCGAAGCAGCGCGACCGAGTGGCCACCACTGGTCCAGATTGCACCCCACCCGGCGCCCCGACCCTACAGGTCGCTGTCCTCCACCGCCTCCGAACGCCGCACCAGCGCGATGCTCGCGACGGCGGACACCAGGAGGAGCACGCCGGCGAGTATGAGCACCACGTTGAGGGCGTCGGAAAAGGCCGAGTTGGCGGCGGCGAGGACCTCGTCGACGATGCGGGCGATGGGCCCGGTCTTTGGCAGGTTCGACGCCGAGGTGTTCACCGAGCCTGTCGTGACGGCAGTGATGACCTCAGTCCGCAACGCTTTCGGCAGGGCCGGGATCTGGGCCAGCCGGTTCCTGAGGTTGGTGACGAGCAGACCGTTGACGATCGACCCCAGCACGGCCACGCCGGCGACGGCGCCGAGCTCCCGGCTGGTGTTCACCGCCGAGGCGGCCATTCCGGACCGTTCGGCCGGCACGACTCCCAGCACGGACGTCGTGGCCGCCACCATGACCACGCCTAAGCCAGCCCCCACCAGGACCAGCGACCAGCCAAAGAGCTCGACACCCGAGATGGCGCTGAGGAAGGCGTTGGTAACCAGGATGCCGGCGCCGGCGCACACGCAGCCTGCCGCCATCGGCCCGCCCGGACCCACCCGCCCGATCCAGCGGCCGCTCAACGCCGACGCCACAATCATCACGGCGGCCATCGGCAAGAAGTAGACGGCGACGTCGTAGGGCGACGCCGTGCCGATCAGCTGCACATACAGCGGGATGAAAAAGAAGACGGCGAAAGTAGCGAAATACCCCGTGAAGGCCACCAGGTTGCCGCCCGCGAAGCCCCCTACCCGGAAGAAGCGCAGGTCCAGTATCGGTTCTTCCGCTCGCAGCTCGACCCGCACAAACAGCACTGCCGCGACCAGGGCCAGCGCGAACAGGAGATCGATCCACCAGCTGGCATAGCCGTAGGTCTCGCCGGCGATGATGGCGAAGGTGGCGGCGGTCAGCGCGGCCGCTCCGAGAACGAAACCGGGCACGTCCAGGCGGCGACGCTGTTCGTTGACGCTTTCTGGCAGGATCAGCCGCACGCCCACCAGGGCGATGATGCCGATGGCGACGTTGAACACGAACACCGCCCGCCACGACCACAGCCCCACCAGCACGCCCCCGATGACCGGCCCGGCCGCCAGGGCCAGGCCCGACACCGCAGACCACACCCCGAGCGCCTGGGCTCGTTCGCCGCGTTCGGGGTACAGCTGCCGGATCATCGACAACGTGCCCGGCTCCGAGGCCGCTGCTCCGACGCCCATGATCACCCGGGCGGCAATGAGCACCCCGCTGGTGGTCGCCGCCGATCCGAGGATCGAGCCCACGATAAACACGACGAGCCCGGCCATCATGAGAAAGCGCCGCCCCAGGTGGTCGCCCAGCGTCCCGAAGGAAAGCATCAACGCCGCGAACGTCAGGGCATAGGCGCTGACGATCCACTGGAGGTCGCTCACGTCGGCGCCGAGACCCGTCTGGATATCAGCCAACGCTGCGGCCACGATGGTGTTGTCCAGGAACGTGACGAACAGCACCAGCGACAGCACGGCGAGCGAGAGCCGCGGGCGGGTGGTTCCAGGCGCGGGGCCGACCACGCCCTGAAAGCTACCCTGCGCGCGGCCCGTTGCCGGTGATGGCCGACTCCTGCACTGCCGCCCGGTGAAAAGCCGACGGCCCGACCGGCGGTTCTGGCTGGTCCTGGCGGGGGTCAGCTACGTCCCGCTTCTGTTGACGAAACCGGGCATGGTCGCGGCCGACACCAAACAGTACCTGTACCTCGACCCGGGCCGGCTGACCACGGGAGCGGCCTCGATGTGGGACCCCAACACGGGGCTGGGCACCGTCACCCACCAAAACATCGGCTACCTGTTCCCGATGGGTCCCTATTACACGGCTATGCGTTGGCTGGGTGTGCCAGTGTGGATCAGCCAGCGGCTGTGGATGGGCTCGCTCCTAATGGCGGCCGGGCTGGGGGTGGCGTACTGCGCCCGCCGCCTCGGTTTGACCGGTCTCGGTCGCGACGTGGCGGCCTTTGCCTACACCCTGAGTCCGTATCTGGTCGACTACATCGCCCGCACCTCGGCCATCGTCATGCCCTGGGCCGCCCTCGGCTGGATGGTTGGCCTGGCGGCGATGGCGGCCCGCCGGGGCGGGTGGCGCTACCCGGCCGCGTTCGCGCTTGTGGTGGCGCTGGTCGGGGGAGTGAACGCCACCTCCATCCTTTTGGTCTTGCTGGGCCCGGCGCTGTGGCTCGCTTACGCGGTGTGGGGGACCCGCGAGGTCGCCGGCCGGGAGGCGGTCCGGGCCGGGGCGAAGATCGTTGGCCTCAGCGTGCTGGTCTCGTTGTGGTGGGCGGCGGGTTTGTGGGCCGAGAGCCGGTACGGGCTCGACGTACTGCGCGTCACCGAGACCGTTCCGACCGTGGCCCGGACTTCGTCGGCGGCCGAGGTGTTGCGAGGGTTGGGCTACTGGTACTTCTACGGCTGGGACAAGGTGCAGCCCTGGACGCTGGCGGCCGTCGGCTACACACAGTCGGGGTGGCTCCTGGCGGTCAGCTATGGGGTGCCGGCTGTGGCGGTAGCCCTCGGGGTGACGGCCCGCTGGCGCTACCGGGCCTTCGCGATCGGCCTGGTGGGCGTGGGAGCCGTCATCGCGGTGGGTGCCTACCCGTTTGCGCACCCGTCGTGGTTCGGGGCGCTCCTGGAGCGGGTCTCGGAAGGCACCGTCGGGTTGGCGCTGCGGTCCGTCGACCGGATCGTGCCCCTGGTCGTGCTGGGTCTGGCCTTGCTCATGGGGTCGGGGGTGAATGCGGTGCGGCTGCGCTGGCCCCGGGCTGGGCTCGTCGTGGGGGCAGCGTGTCTAGCGCTGGTGGCGGCCGACCTGCCACCCCTCTGGAGCGGGAACCTGGTCGCTTCCAACCTGGACCGGCCGAGCGCCGTCCCGGCCTACTGGGACCAGGCAGCCAGTTATCTCAACGGGCTCGGTTCCAACAGCCGGGTGCTGGGCCTCCCGGGTGAGGACTTTGCCGCCTACGCCTGGGGAGTGACCCAGGACCCCGTCGCCGCCGGGCTGCTCGACCGGCCGTTCGTGACCCGCCAGGTCGTGCCGGTGGGCACGCCTGCGGCCGCCAACCTCGTCCAGGCCCTCGACGAACCCCTGCAGGAAGGGACGCTCGACGCCGCCGTGCTGGCCCCGCTGGCCCGCCTCATGAGCGTAGGCCAGGTGCTCCTGCAGTCCGACTTGCAATACGAGCGGTACCACCTGCCCCTGCCTCAGAGCCTGTGGAACGAGCTGGTGCCGCCGCCCCCCGGTCTGAGTCAGCCCGTGTCGTTCGGCGCTCCCAACCCAGCACCACAAATCAGGTACCCCCTCGATAGTGAGACGCGTCTGGGTCTCCCTGCCGAAGAGCCCCAACCACCCGCGTTGGCGGTCTTCACGGTGGCTGATCCCCGCCCCCTGGTTCGCACCGAAGCCACCCGGGCGCCCATGATCGTCGCCGGGGACGGAAGCGGTTTAGTAGAGGCTGCCGAGGCAGGACTGTTGAGCGGCGATCCCACCATCCTCTATAGCGCCTCCTTCGCACACGATCCCGCCGGTTTCGCCCAGGCCATGGACGACGGTGCCAGCCTGGTGCTCACGGACACCAACCCCCTGGCCACCGACCGGTGGGGGAGCCTCCGGGACAACCTCGGCCAGGTCGAGCAGGCCGGGGTCGCCAACCTGCTGACCAGCGATCCCTCCAGCTACGCCCTACCGGTCTTCCCTAATGCCGGTACCGACACCAACACCGTTGCCGAGGACAGCGGTGTCACGTCGGTCGTGGCCAGCGCCTATGGCGATCCCATCACCGACACGCCGGAAAACCGTCCGATCAACGCCGTCGACGGCAACCCGGCGACGGCGTGGAGCTTCGGGGCGCACTCTCCGGTCGCCGGCCAACGCCTCCAGATCAACCTGAGCGTCCCAGTGACCGCCAATCACGTCACGCTCCTCCAGGTGCAGTTGGCGCACCCCAACCGGCGGATCACGGCCGTTACCCTCCGCTTTGACGGGTCCCACCCGGTGACCGCCAATCTATCCGCGGCATCGGACAAATCCCCCGGGCAGACGGTCAGCTTTCCGGCGAGGACATTTCACCAGCTGGAGATCACCGTCGACGGTGCAACCGGAGGCGCGGGGAAGCGTTACGACGGCCTCGCCCCCGTTGGCTTTGCCGAGGTCGGCATTCCGGGCGTCGGGCCGGCGACCGAAGCCTTGCGGCTCCCGACCGATCTGCTCGACCAGGCCGGGGCGGCGTCGATCGACCATCCGCTGACCATCCTGATGAACCGCAGCCGGGTGACGGAACCGCCCCGCACCGACCCGGAGCTCACGCTGGTCCGCACGTTCAGCCTCCCCACGGCCCGCACCTTTGCGGTCGGGGGTACGGCTGAGATCAACACCGGCGACTCCGACGATCTCATCGATCAGCTCGTGGGGCTCAACCAGCCCATCGGCGGATCAACGTCTCGTCCGGTCGTCGTGGCGGCCAACTCTTCGACCCGGCTCATCGGGGACCGCCAGAGTCGAGCCAACGCCGCCGTCGACAACAACCCGCACACCGCCTGGATCACCGAGACCGGACCCCAGGAGGGGGCCTGGATGAGCGTGACGCTCAGCCGACCTATTCCGATCGACTATCTCGGTCTCCAGGTCGTCAACGACGGCCGCCATTCGCTCCCGACCCGGATCACGATCAGCACCGAACACGGCAGCCGGGTGGTGGACGTCCCCGAGGTACCGGTCGGATACGGTCGAGCGCAGGGGGCGACGACCACCATCCCCCTGCGTTTCCCGGCCCTGACCGGCGGCCATATCAAGATCACCATCGACGCGGTGCGGCAGGTGCGGGCGCGCGACTACTACTCCACCTTCAGCGCGGCGACCGACATCCTGCCCGTCGGAATCGCCGAGCTGGGCTTGCCGGTGGTGCAGCCCGCTCCGCCGGCCCCGCTCCCGGTGCGGTGCCAATCGGGTCTGCTGCGTATTGACGGCCGTCCCATCGATGTCGAGATCGTCGGCAGCACCGCCTCCGCCCTGGCCGGCGGGCCACTGACGGTGCGACCGTGTGGCAACTCGGCCGGGGGGATCCAGCTGAGCGCTGGCTCCCACCTGGTGCAGACGAGTCCGCGACTGCCTAGTGGATGGTCGATCGACACGCTGAGCCTCGGCTCGCCGGCCGAGGGGGTTGGTGCCTCCAGTCCGGCGCCATCCGGACCCCCGCCCCCACTGCACGTCGACCACCAGAGTCGCACTTCGTTGACCGTCACCGTGGACGGTAACGGCGGCCCGTTCTGGTTGGTGCTCGGACAGAGCCAGAGCGCCGGCTGGCAGGCGACGCTGGGCGGCCGGAGCCTGGGGTCGTCTCGGCTCGTCGACGGGTACGCCAACGGCTGGTATGTCCCCGCCGGGGTCGTGTCGGGTCCGACGGTCATTCATTTGACCTGGACGCCACAGCGGGTGATCTGGGCGGCGCTAGGCGTGTCGGCGATTGGCCTCGTTGCCGTCACCGTCCTCGCTGTCTGGCCCACCCGGGATGCAGGCTGGGGGCGGAGGCGGCGGTGGCGTCGCCGCCCCGCCGTCGCTCCGTCGGGCAGCACCCCGCGGGCCTGGTCCTGGGCTTCGGTCGCCGGCGCGGGGGGGACCCGGCCTGGCCCCTTGACGCTGGCCGCGGCCTCGGTGGGGTGGGCGGCGCTGGCCGCCCTGGTCAGTCGGCCCGCCATCGGCGCGGTCGCCGGGGCGGCCGTGGCCGCCGGGTGCTGGTGGCGTCGGGGCCGGCTGGCGGTGCGGATCGGCGCGGTCGCCGGCCTGGTGGCCGTGGGCGTCTACGTGATCATCCAGCAGTACCTGCATCACTACTGGCCTGACATCAACTGGCCCGCCAACCTCAGCCTGGCCAACGACCTGGCGTGGGCGGCCCTCGCCCTGCTCGGCGGCGACGTGGTGATCGGCCTGGTGCGTTCCCGGTTCGGAGCCGGGTCTACGCTCCGGGGGGAAGGCCCCGTGAGACGGACACGCTGATGATCAGACCTGGTTCCTCGGCCGGCGGCACCCAGGTCGCCGTCGGAGTGGCGATGGCGTTGTGCTCGGCGGCTCTCTACGACGCCGGTTACATCCTGGAGAAGCAAGCGCTGGGTGCTCTGCCCCATCTGCCGGCCCGGCCTCACCGGCTGTTGCGCACCGTAGTGGGATCCCGGCGGTGGGTTGCCGGCTTCGTGATCCTGCTGGCTGGCCTGGCCCTGCAGGTCCTGGCCCTCACAGTGGCCCCCGTCACGGTCGTACAGCCGGTACTGGCCGCTGGCATCCTGGCCCTGGTCGCGGCCGGGCGGGTGGTCCTCGGGGAGCGGTTGGGTCCTCGCGAGCGAACCGCCCTGGCGCTGATCCTGGCTGCGGTGGTGGCGATTGCCGTCTCGGCCGGCTCGGGGGCTCAGCTGGCGCACACCGTCGCGGCGGCACGCTTCACGGTCATGGTCGGTGCCGTCATCGGGCTGGCCGGGGCGGCGGGCTGGCTTGGCCTGCGGAACGGGCGTCACGGAGTGGGGCGGCGCGCCGCGGGAATGCTGGTCGTGGCGGCGGGGCTGCTCTACGGCGTGGGCGCCATTGCCGAAAAGGCGGTGGCGACCCGCTTGGTGGGCCATGGCCTGATTGCCGGCGGTCTGGGTGCCCTGTTAACTGCGTATCCCTGGGTGTTCGTGGCCGCCACGGGTGCCGGTCTGTTGCTCTTCCAGTTGGGCCTCCAACGCCAACCGGCGTCCCTGCTCGTCCCGCTGGCCAACGTCGTCTCGGGCGCCTGCGCCCTCGCCGGCGCCTCGGTGGTCTTCGGCGAGCTGCTCATCCCGGCGGGATGGTGGTCCGTGCCACGGTGGTTGGGTTTCGCAAGTGTCCTGGCCGCAGTCGCCGTCCTGGTGGTGGAGCCGAAGCGGCGCACCGCCCCTGCCCTGGCCTGAGCCGGCCCGGTGACCGCCCACCAGCAGGAGCGTGCCTGGCGCTGGCAGATGGCCGGCGTCGTCGGCCTGGGGCTGGCCGTCCGGCTGGCCGCCGTGCTGGGCCGCCTGCACTGGCCGGCGCGTGGTGACCCCGCCGAGTACCTGGGGCAGGCCAACCTGCTCGCCCAGGGCAAAGGTTTCATCGAGCCTGTCATCTACGCCGCCACGCACCACTCGGCGCAGACCGCCAAGCTGCCGCCTCTGTACATCATGGTGCTGGCCCTGTGCTCGCTCGTGGGCTTCAAGAGCTTTCTCGCCCACCGCATCTGGTCGGCGTTCATTGGCGCCTCGGCGGTGGCCCTGGCCGCCCTGGTGGGGAGGGAGATCGGGGGGCGCCGGGTGGGGTTGCTGGCTGCTGTCCTCCTCGCCGTCTACCCCAACTTCTGGATGAGCGACTCGCTCGGGATGTCAGAGACGCTGTCTCCCGTTCTGACTCTGCTGGTGTTGTGGGCTGCTTACCGAATGCATCACCGGCCCACGCTGCCAGCCGCGCTCTGGTTGGGCGCCGCTATTGGCCTGGCCGCCTTGGGCCGTGATGAACTCATCCTGCTCGCAGCGTTCATCCTGGTGCCGTTGGCGATCGGGGGCCGGGGACGCCGTTGGCCGGTCCGCATCCGCCTGATGACCGCGGGAACTGCCGGGTGCTTGCTCTTGGTCGGGCCGTGGGTGTCGTACAACATGATTCGCTTCACGCGGCCCGTGTTGATCACGGACCGATTCGGGACGACGTTGGCGGTCGCCAACTGCGATGCGGCCTGGCACGGACCGCTGGCTGGTTACTGGTCGTTTGCCTGCGGGCTGGCGGCGGATTCCGGCGTCACCGGGGATGAGTCGGTCCAGGACGCAGCCGCGGCCCGGCACGCCCTCGGCTACCTCGGCGCCCACGCCGGTGGCGTGCCGGCGGTAGAGGTCGAGCGGCTGGGCCGTACGTTGGGCTTCTACCAGCCGTTCCAGCAGATTCGTCTCGACGTGACGGTTGAGGGGCGGCCCCGGGTGTGGGCGTTCACTGGCCTGTGGATGTTTTACGGGCTGGTTGTCCTGTCCGTGCCAGGCGTGCTGATCCTGCGTCGACGAGGCGCCATCGTGTACCCGTTGCTGGCCGTGGGTGGGGATGTCGTCGTCACCGTGTTGCTGACGTACGGTCAGACCCGGTTCCGCGTTCCGTTCGACGTGGTCCTGGTCCTCTTGGCGGCGGTCACCATCGACGGCTTTTCTCGCAGGGGCCGGGACCGCAGCATCGGGCCCGGCCAGCAGCGGGCGTCCGCGGCCAGCACGCGCAGGGTGCCGAACGCCGTCTGATCCCAGGTGAGGGCCCGAACCCGGGCCTGGGCCCCCGCTCCGAGGCGGCGTCGAAGGGCCGGGTTGGTGAGCATCAGGTCAAGGGCGGCTTCCATCTCGGGTCCCGGTTCGCTCAGCAGGCCGCTCTCACCGTCAACGACAGCGTCGACGTGGCCGTCGATGCGCGTCGCCACCGCGGGGGTTCCGCACGCCGCCGCCTCGGTGACCGTCAGGCCCCAGCCCTCGTACGCCGAGGTGGACAGCAGGACCCAGGCTCGTCGGTAAAGGCTTACGAGCTCCTCGTCGTTGACGTGTCCGGGCAGCCGGAGCCAGTCCCGGGCGCCGTACGCCGCGATCAGTCTTTCCAAGCGAGGCCGCTCCGACCCTTCGCCGGCGATGACCGCCCGCAGATTCGGGTGGCGAAGCCGGACCCGCACCAGCAGTTCGATGAGGAGGTCGAACCGCTTGTACGGCACCAGGCGACCGACGGCCACCACCAAGGGCGCTGGTTCGGCTTTTGGGCCGGGATGGAAGCGTGGGTCGACTCCGGGCGGTATGACGGATACTTGTGAGGGCGAGAGGCCAAGGGTGTCGACGATGGTGTGCCGCGACGACTCCGAGAGGGTGACGACGGGCGTGTGGGAGTACAACGGCGGCGCCAGCCGGCGCTCGATCATCTTGCCGGCCCGGGCCAGCGCGGCGGGCAGCACCACGTCCCACATGCCGTCGTGGACGTGGTGGAGGAAGACCACCCGGGGATGGGGCGCCCACAGGGGTGAGAAGAACGGCATGCCGTTCCAGACCTCCACCACGCCGTCGGGACGGTGGCGGGGTCGTGACAGCCCGCCCGCCGCCACCGCCGGGAAGATCAGGTAGCGACCCGCGGGGCGACGGGTGCGATAACCGTCGCGCTCGGCCTGACTGGGGGCGCCCGGCGGGCGCGACACGGTCAGTTGTACGTCGAGGCCGGCGGCAGCCCATCGCTCGGCCACTCGAGCGGCGTGCAGCTCCGAGCCGCCGGCTTCAGGGTGATCGAGGTCTCGCCAGGCGACGATCTCGATGTGACGGAGGCCGGCGGTGGCAGCCAGGAAGGCGAGTCGTTGTTGGGCAACGCAGGTTGGGGGTTGGAGGGTCGGTCCGCACGGGGAAATCGGAGGTGCTGCAGTGACGCGGGGACGGGCGCCCGGCGCGCCGGTCGTGTCATCGACGCCCTTCATGGTTTGGTCACCGAGCTGCTCGTGACCGTGGCACTCACCGCGGCGGGGGCGCGCGGAAGGCCGAGCCATGGACCGAGAGCCACGGGTAGTGCGGCCACGAAGGACGGCGAGAGGGCCACCAGCGCCGGCGTCTCCGGGATAGACGACTGCCGACCCGCACGACGGGCCGCTCGATCAGGACGTAGCTGGCCGTGGCCGCGACGATTGCCAGGGCCGTCACGGCGAGCGACAACTGCCACACGGACATGGCGAACTCGTGGCCCCCGGTCCAGCGCAGGAACAAGGCGATGGCCGCCTCGTGCCACAAGTACACCCCGTACGAGACCACGCCGATGAGCATCAGGCCGCGGCTTTGCAGGATCCGCCTGATCGCGGTGCGGTCCTGGGGTCCGACGACCGCCGGCGTCACGAGGCAGAAGGCGAACAGCCCGTACAAGGTCTGTCGGGCCAGACTCAACCCGACCGAAGAGGCGGTGACCGGGGTTGACGGTAGGCCGATGTTGGACACCGTGACGAAGGCCACGCCGGCCAGGGCCCAGCTGATGAGTGGGAGCGTTGGGTGCCAGAGCCAATCCGGCCGGCGCTCGGTGGCCTCCAGGTAGGCGCTGATCACCGCCAATAGCATCCCCAGGGAAAACAGGTCGGCGTACGCAGGCAGCCAGTTGGGCATGGTCAATGCCTCGCGGGTGTGCCATTGCAGTACCGCAACGCGATAGCCGAAGCTCACAGCGGTCAGCGCCGTCAAGCCGCCCAGCTCGACTCGCAACTGCCGATCCGTCGTTCGCCGCCCCCGGCCCACGAGGGCAGCCCAGAGCGGCAGTGCGAAGTAGAAGCTCATCTCGGTGCACAGCGACCAGGCTTGGGTGATGCCGGTGAGGGCGTGGTACGGCGAGTAGATCTGAGCGAACCCCAAATAAATGGCCAGGGCGCCCCAACCGGTCCGGATGGCATCGGCATGCAGGACGTAGGTGACAACCAGGAAGGCTGCCCAGTATGCGGGGACGATGCGCCGCAGCCGTCTACCCCAGAACGAAGGCGCAGCCGGACCTTGCCTATGGCTGAAGTGAGCGGCGGCAAACGGTCGGTAGAGGAGGAAGCCAGAGATCACGAAGAACACCGATACGCCGATCTCCAGACGAGCCGAGTAATGCCCGAACGCACTCCGCCCCGTGAACCCGGAGACGAACGTGGTGTGCACAGCTATGACGCTTAGTGCGGCGAAGGCCCGCAGGCCGTCGAAGCATGGAAACCGCGCCGTGGCTCGCGTCACTGGTCGGTCACTGGTCCGGATGAACGAACTCCCTGCTAGTCATGGTGGTCCGCATGGACCGCGCCAGCGTCATTCTGTCGCGCCGGAATGGCTTGCTGACGGGCAACCCGTCGCTTAGGCCCCGTTCGGCTGGTTGGTCACAGACGCGATGCCCTGCGCCCATGTGTCGTTGTGCAAGTAGCGAATTGTCACGGGCTTGCCAGGTACGCCTTGGCTGAAGAGGATCTGGGTGAACTTCCCGCTCGAGACCACGGGGGTGCCGTCTATAGCGACGATGACATCTCCGGAACGGAGGCCTAGCCGCCCGGCCGGGCTGCCGGGCTGGACCTGACCGACTTGGATTCCCCCGGATACGTCGTACTGGTTCGCCACCGCGGATGCGATGGTGTCAGCATTGGCGACCCCGAGCCAAGGATCGGTGACTCGAGAGCCAGCCAACATCTGTTGGGCGACATGAAGCGCGACATCTATCGGCATGGCGTAGAAGAGGTCCTGAGCACTGCCGTTGGCCGGATCAAGGCTGACAGTGATGCCCACGACGCGGCCGGACTGATCGACGAGCGGACCTCCGACGGCCGTGCTCGCCAGCTGCGAGGAGCCGCTCACTGCGATCAGGTTTTCCATCGGTGGCCCAGTCGTCACGTCGACTTCGCGGTCTTCGGCGCCGACCCAGCCGGTAAACACTGACGCGGGCGCGTCGTCGCCAGCGCCGACCGCCATCACCGGATCGCCCAGCTTGAGATCGGCCACTGAGCCCACCTGCAGGAATGTTGGCGGCCACGTCGGCATTGCGACGGCTAGCACCGCTAATCCGCTGAGGGAATCCGAACCCACGACCTTCCCCGCGTACTGCTGGTTCGGCATCACGGCTACCTGGATGCCCGAAGCGCCCGCCACCAGCGAGCTGTCTGTCAGGACGTACGACTCCCCGATGCCCGGCTCGAAGAGCAGACCTGAACCGGAGACGGGTCCGCTGGCGGTCGTCACCTGGACGTCCACCACCGAGGGTGCCACTGCATCGTCGACACCCGACCAGTCCAAGACATTGCCCGTCGTCGACGCGAGCGTCAACGTGGGCGCGGTAGGAACGGCCGATCGAACCACGGTGGTTTGCTGCTCAAAGGTCCCCGTGAAAATGCCGACGGCAGAGACGATGAGCGCGCCAACGACGCCGGCCACGATGGCGACGGCCCCGGTCCGGGCCCAAGGATTGTGGGCCCATCTGCCCAAGTTCCGAGGGACCGGCGGGCTCCCAACAGACGAATCCCGATCGTCGTTTCGACCAACCCGAGGATTTGGCTGGTTTGCTGCCTCGGACGGGTGGCGCCATAGACGATCTTCGGGGGGTACCCAAGGCCGGTAGGAGTTTTCGTCGTCCATGCCCTCGTCGGGTTCCACTCAGATCAGGCTAACGACCGTCTACGCCGCGTGGTTAGCGGCCGTAAAGGGCTTCGGGAGGTTGTCGACGCTCTCGACTAGGCGGAGATTTGCCGGGCGGTCGCCCGGCGGCCTTGGAGCTTCACCACCTCGATGGCGTTCGGCAGCTGGTCCTTGATGGAGGGGTCGTGGGTCACGACCAGGATCTGGCGAAAGCGACCCCGCAGCCGTTCGAGAGCCTGGAGCATGCGGGACTTCCGATCCTCGTCGAGTGGCCCGAAGACCTCGTCCAGCACCATCAGACCGACCGAGCCACCCGACTGAAAGTGGACGTGCTCGCTGATGGCCACCCGTAGCGCCAGGTTGGCGAGGTCGATCTCCGACCCCGAAAAACGGTCCAGCCCGTAGACCCTGCCCCCATCGCTGATCTGCAGTTGGTACGTCTCCGGATCGACCTGCAGCTCGTCGTATTCGTGATCGGTGAGCTCGGCGAACAGCTGGGCCGCCTGGGCCGCCAGCCGCGGCCCCACCGAGGCCACGACCGTGTTGCGAAACTCGCCCAGTAGATCCGCGACACGCGCCAGATGCCGAGATTCCGCCTCCAGCCCCGCCAGACGAGCATGCTGGGCTTCGCCGTCCGCCAGGCGGGCCCGGGCCGCCTCGTGCCGGGCGCGATCGGCGGCGGCGGCTATGGCGGCCTGCTCGGCGTGCAGCCGAGCGGCCTGGCTACGGGCCGCGGCCGCTTCGTGAGCCGTGCTGGCCCGTTCCAGGGCGGACGGGTCGAACGCCAGCGCTCGTAGTTTCTCACGGAGCGTCTGCACCCGCCCGTGGGCGTGCGCCGCCCGCTCGCGATGCGTAGCGAGTGCGGCTTCGAGGGTCGACCGACGCTCGAGGCGGACCTGGAGCCGTTGCGCTTCGAGAGCCGCGGCCCGCTGACGCTCGATGCGGTGACGCAACTCGGCCAGGTCGGTGTCGAGGCAGGTGGCGGCGGGTGGCCGTGTGTCGGCATGGCCGCGCTCGGGCGTGATCGCCAGGACGGCCGCCCAGGCCTCGCCCAGCGCAGCTTCGCCATGGCGCCGGCGTCCGTCCAACGCCTCCCATTCGGCACGTGACCGTCGGTAGGCCTCTGTCGCGGTCACGACTGCGGCCAGACGGGCTTCCGCGTCGCGAGCGTTCTCGTGCGCAACCGCAGCCTGCCCGGAGAGCTGGGCGTGCCGCTCCTGGGCTGCCGCGACCTCGGCGGCTCGGTGGGCCCGAACCTGCTCGAAGGCGTCGCCCAAGGCTTGGCCGCAGACCGGGCAGTCGGCCTCGCCGTCGAGCGTGGCCGATCGCTCGGCAGCCAGCCGGGCGTCGTGCAAGCTGTCGCCAGCTGCGTGCAGCTGGCCGGCCAGACCGGCGAGACGGGCGTCCAGCTGCGCCGGCTGCGGCGCGCGCCTCGGCGACGGCTGCTTCGTCGGGGGCTGGGGGCTCGGGGGGCACCCGGATGCGCTCCAGCGCCGCGGCCGCCCGGGTTGCGAGTGTCAGGGGCTCCAGGAGGAGTTCGGCCTCGCCTAAACCGGCGGCCGCCAGCTCCAGCGGGGCCAGATCGGCGGCGGCGGCGGTCAGGGCGTCGAGCTCGGCCTGCGTCTCGGCCACCGTCTGGCTGGCGCTGTCGAGCTCCTGGCGCGCACCGCGTCCCTCGATGACCAACGTGTCGTACTCCTGCCTGCGCCGGTCGAGGCTGACCAGGTCGTCGGCCAGGCTCCGTTCTGCTGCTTCGGCGGTCCGAGCGACCAGCCGCTCACTCTCCGCCGCCACTTCGGCCGCCCCGGCGCGCGCCTCGGCGTCGGCTGCTTCGACCCGCAGAGCGTCGAGGTCGGCGAGCATGCCGCGCAGCCGGCCGTGGTCGGCGCTGGCCTGCCGAGAGTCGCGGCGGGCGGCGTCGCGCGCCGCGTCGAGGGGGGTGATGCCGAGCAACCGGAGGACGAGACGTTGCCGCTCGGACGGCGAATGATCTGAGAAAGCTGACAGCTGCTTCTGCTCGGCGAATACCGAGGCGCGGAAAGCCGCGTCATCCATGCCCAACACCGATTCCAGATAGCGGCTGGCGTCACGGACCCCCTCGGACATGATCAGACCATCGCAGCGGACCTCGAGGCGGGGGGCCGAGTTGATACCAGTCAGCGTGCGGCGCGCCACGTAGAGGTGACCCTCGTGCTCGAACTCCACCTCGGTGACGCAGTCCCCTCCGACTCCGGCCGAGCGGATCTGCTCCTTGGTGGTCCTGGCCTTGCCCCACAGCGTCCAGAGCACCGCCTCCAGCAGGGTGGATTTGCCCGCCCCGTTCGGCCCGTAGATGCCGACCAGCCCAGGTGGGAATGCCAGGTCCAGTTCGTCCTCGTAGACCCGGAAGTTCCGGACGTACAAACGGGTCAGCAGCATGGGGCGACACCTGGCTCAACGGGTCCCCCGGGACGACGCTCGAACGGGGTCACGCCAACTCCCCCGCCGCCTCGATGGCCGTACCGATGTAGTCGTGGCCGAGCCGGCGGACCCGTTCCCGGTCCAGGCCGGTCAGGTCCTGGCCCGCGAGGTAACCGTCCCACTGGGCCGCCCAAGTCGGCGATGGTGGGAAGATCGGCGTTGACCGCGGTGGCGAGGAACTGCGGCTCCAGCTTGAGAAGCAGCGCGGCCCGGGCGGCCTCCCGGGCGGCCTGCAGGTCCAAAAGGCGGTACACGTCCGGGTCGACCCCGTCGAGGTACAAGCGGGCCACCGCCCCCTCAGGAACAGACCCTGCCCTTTCCTCTACCCGGGCCTGCAACTCCGCAGGGGAGAGCCCGACCGCGAATACCGGCTCCAGTGTGACCAACGGCCGCTGCCCCTGGAGTGGCACGTGCCGACACTCCCCGCGGTCCGTGTCGAGCACCACGATGCCCTTGGGCCGGTCGGGCTCGTCCGCGAAGCTGAACGTGTCCGTCGACCCCGTGTACCACATCCCCTCCGTCACCCGGGCGTGGGTGTGGTAGTGCCCGAGCAAGACCAGGTCCGACTGCAACCGGGCGGCATCGACTTCGATCTCGTTGATGTCGGCGTGCCGGGGCTGGAGCTGGGTCAGGCGCGGATGGGTGATCAGCAGATTGGTGGCCGTGCTGCGGCGCTGCTTGGCCGCCTGGTCAAGGGCCGCCAGGGTGGACTTCGACTGTCAACATCTGCGGCACCGCATGCACGACCAGGCCCGGCAAGTCGAAACGCTCGTAGGCGAGCCGATGGGCGAAGTGCATCTCCGGAAAGCTGTCGGCCAACGCCGAGTAAGGGCTGCCCTGTGCCCGGCAAACGGGGTGTGTCGTGGTTGCCGCTGATCACGACGGCCGACAAGCCGTGATCGCGAATCCGGGCCAGCGCCCGCTGCGCGACCCGGAACGACCGGTACGTCGGCCGCGGATGGTCGAATACGTCCCCCAGCCAGATCGATCAGATCGGGAGCTTGGGCCAAGGCCAGCTCCACGGCCGCCTCGAAGGACTGCTCGAAGTCGAACTCGCGCTGGTTGACCCCCGTTCGGTGGTGAAGGGGTAGTAGGAGCGGCCCAGGTGGGCGTCGCCGATGGCTGCTACTCGCATACCGGTCCAGCAAACCAGAGCAGGTGTGACGAATAACAAGGATGTAGTTTAGCCTCGGCCGCAATGCGCAGCGAGGCCGGAGGCTCGGCAAGACAGGAATACCGGGCGGCCCGGGCGCAGCGCCGGCGCCGGGCGACCGCAGTGAGCGTGCTGCTCCTGCTCACCGCCGTCGCCCTGGTCGCGGCGGTGCGACCGGCGCCACGCACCGCGCCTTCCTGCCGCCACGGCGGGAGCCGTCTGCTTGGCGCTGGCCTGGCTGCTCCGTCCGGCTCCCGATGCCGAGCGGTGGGTGCGGGGGGCCATCGGCGAAGAGGCCACGGCTCGGGTACTGGACCGGTTGTCGGAGCGCCGGTGGTTGGTTCGTCACGACCTGCGCATCCCCGGGCAGCCGCGCCAATCTGGATCACCTGATTATTGGACCAACCGGAGTGTGGGTGGTGGACACCAAGACGACGCGGACCCAGGTGAGAGCCCGCCGGGGAACGGTTCGATTTCGGCGGCCGGCGACTGGATTCCGGGCCTACCAGGTGGGAGGCGCAGGTGGTGGGGGATCGGCTCGGCGTGCCGGCCCGGCCCCTGATTGTCGTCCACGGCCGGGGACTGCACAGGCGGGGCGGTCGCTGCGGCGGCGTCCGGGTCGTTCCGATCAACGGGTTGAAGCGGCGGCTCCGCCGCGGCGGTCGCCGCCTGGGGCCGGCTGACGTCGCCGACCTCGCCCGCCGGGCCGACGCAGTCTTTCTCCCAGCCAGCCCGGCCTGCGGAAAGAGGCGGCCCCCGTGGCTGATCGCCCGGCGCGTCGGTCGGCCGGTGTCGGCTGCGACGCCGGCGGCCACGGTCGTGCCGTTGCGAGATGGCGAGGACGGGCTCGAGGTCCTCCTCCTGCGCCGGTCATCGAGGGGGACGTTCGGCGGCATGTGGGTGTTCCCAGGGGGGCAGGTCGATGGCGTCGACACCGACCCCGACGCGGGAGACGGCCGCAACGGTACGCCCGACGCCGAGGTGGCTGCCGCCCGCCGGGCCGCTGTTCGGGAAGCCCAGGAGGAGGCCGGTCTGGCCCTGGATGCCGACCTACTGGTCACCCTCTCGTTCTGGCTTCCGCCCCCGCAAGCGGTCCGGCGCTTCGCTACCTGGTTCTTCCTCGCGCCGGCGGCCGAGCAGCCGCCCGTTGTCGTGGATGCCCGGGAGATCCACGAGCACCGCTGGTACGCGCCCGCTGCGGCCATGGCTGAGCGTGATCGCGGTGCGATCGACCTGGCCCCGCCGACCTTCACCACGCTCTGGTGGCTATCGCAACGGTCGGACGTGGCGGCGGCGCTGGCGGCGGCGGGTGCCCGGCCGCCCGAGCGGTTCGTGTCCCGGCTCGCCTTCGACGACGAGGGGCGCATGCGGGCGACCCTCTGGGAGGGCGACGTCGGGTACCCGGACGCCGATCTGTATCGCCCCGGGCCGCGCCGCCGCCTGTGGGTCGACCCCGACAGCTGGCGGGTCGAGATCACCGTCTAGCCCGCTCGGCGTCCGTGTCGATCTGGTTTGTTGGTCCCGCGCCGTTTAGTGTCCGACGCCGTGGCCACCCCCTGCGCCTTGCGCTTCGATCCCATCCTCGAGGCGCGCCGCCAATGGAAGGCGCACGGCTGGGCGAAGGCCGCAGACGGCATGGCCGCCGTCACGTCGGTGTTCCGCGCCCAGCAGATCTACCTGGCCCGCATCGATGCTGTGCTGCGGCCCCTTGACCTCACCTTCGCCCGATACGAAGTGCTGATGTTGCTGATGTTCAGCCGGGCAGGTGCCCTGCCGCTCAGCAAGGTGGGCGCCCGCCTGCAGGTGCACCCGACAAGCGTCACCAACGCGGTCAACCGCCTGGCGGCCGACGGGTTGATCGTCCGCCTCCCTCACCCCACCGACGGTCGTACCACCCTCGCTGCGATAACCCGGTCCGGCCGGCGCTTGGCGGAGAAAGCGACAGAGGTGCTCAACACCACCGTCTTCCAGGATCCCGGGATCGAGCCGGCCGCCATAGCCGACCTGGTGGCTGTGCTCCAGGACCTGCGGCGTCGGACCGGCGACTTCGACAGCGATTGAGGGACGGCGTCAGTCCACGAGGGCGGCGACGTTGGCTCTAGCGGCTGGCCGGGGCGCCGGCGGGGGTGACGTGGATCGCAGCACGTCGGCGTAGAGGTCGATCAGGGCCGGGACGGCGAACGGCGCGGCCAAGTTGACGATCAGGCACTCGCCTGGCATCAGGGTCTGGATCTCCGGTCCCTGGGCGCTGATGTCTTGCTTCGCCGACGAACGGAGGATGTTGCGATCCTTTTCGTCGGCCAAGCCCAGGATGAAGAACGTGTTGAACTGGCTCAGCAGTTCGTCCTCGAGCAGCTTCGGTTGCTGGGTCACCGCGCACAGTCCCACGCCGAACTTCCGCCCCTCCCGAGCCAGCCGGGGAAACACATTGGACTCGCGGTCCTTGCTTGCGCTCAGCACCCGCTGCGCCTCCTCCAGGACGACCGATACGACCGGCATGCGTCCATGTCGGTCGGCGTCGGCCAAGTACGCGGTTTGCCAGGTGTCCAACACCCGACGGGCCAGGAAGGACGCCACCAGCACCTCTTCGGTGGAACCAAGGCCACTCACGTCCACCAGAACGACCTGGCCGGCGAGCAGATCGTCCACAATGCGCCCGCCGACCGAAACGGCAGGATCGGTGGCGATACAGCGCAGTTCGGTGATGCGGCGGGCCCGGCGGTGCACGACCTGCAGCGTGTTGAGCGCCAGCCGAGACGACAGTTCCACATCCCGGAACCCCGGCAGATCCTCGATACGGGCGAACTCGGCCAGCCAGGCCAAGCCCTCGGTATTGAAATGACGTTCCAGCTCGTATAGCGCCTCCTCCTGCGGTCGGCTCCACTCGTACGCGGTGCGCAGGTCATCGACCGTGAGCTCTGCCAGGCTGATGCGCAGGGCGGACGACGCCGGGCAGGGCCCGGTTGGCGTAGACCCGGAGTGACGTCTCCGCCCACGGGTGCCGGGCCAGCGCCGTCCGGTACTCGCCGTGAGGATCGATGAGAAGTAGACCGTAACGGCCGTTCGCACGCATGACCCCGCCAGCCAGTACCTGCATCAGGTTCGACTTGCCCATCCCTGTAGTGGCGAAGATGCCAATGTGGGTCGCCAGGCTGGAACCCGGGATCCCCACGGCGAAGTCGACGACCGTCTCGCCGCTGCGCAGCTTGCCGACCGGAAGATCGCCCATTCGTTCGGCCAGAAAGGCGAAGTCCTGGGCGCTGGGCGCCACGACTGCGGAGAACTGACTGGGGAGGCTCTTCGGTTTGCGGAACACCGAGCGCACCCCCGTGCCGGGCCCGGGCGGCACCAGATAGCCGAGGCAGCGGCAGTCTGCGACGCGGTAAGTGCGCCGAGCCTGCTCGTGCAAGGGATGCAAACCGGTCTCCCCTCGGGCGTCGTCGGCCAGCAGCGTGCCGGCGACCCGCTCCGCCCAGCCGGGTTCGCGGTGTTCGCTGCCGTAAGTGACATCCACGATGCGGAACAGGTAGCGCCGCCCCGTGGCGTCGTCCACACCCACGAGAAGCTCCCCGATGAACAGGTCTTCGTCCGGGGCAGCCCGGAACACCCCTTCGAGGACGTTCCTGCCGAACAGCCGGCCTCTGGGTCCGGGTGCGGTTCCGGGTGCGGTTCCGGTTCCGGGTGCGGCTCCGGGTGCCAATCTGGGTTCGGGGTCGGGTGCGACTCTGGGTTCGGGGTCAGGTTCGGCTTGGGGTCGACGCTCGGTCACGGCGCCAGTGTCGCAGGCGCCAGTGACGACGCCGTGCCGCACTTGGGGCGGCCCGAGGGGGGTACCCCCCGGAACGGTGCCGTCGCCACTTCGTCACACTCGCTCTCGCAGCCGACCCGGCTGTGGTGACCCGGCGTGCACTATTTCGCCAGAAGGTAACGGCTGGCCCCGTCGCCCTCCGAGCTCTTGTTACAACGTGGCGCCGGCGCCCGCCCCGCGGCCGCTAGTTGGGGGTGCGGGGTTGGGTTAGCACCCCGTGCCGCCGTCTGCCCCGCGGCCGTCAAGGGGGGTCCGGGTCGCCTCACCAAGTGGCGCCGCCTACCCCCGCTCCATCAACCGGTGCCGGTCCGCGAAAGCCCGCTCCTGTACCTCAGCGGCGACGCCGGCCTGGTCCAGCCCGGCCTGGATCTGATCCCACAGCTCCTGCCGCAGCCAGGTCGAGCACGCCGCCAGGCGGTCGACCACGCTCAACGGGTACGGGTAACCGGGAAAGGCGGCGTCGTCAGCCAGCGCACAGAGTGCACTGATAACCGGCTCGGGCGACTCCCCCGTGGGGCCCGCCGGCAGGTCCACCCGGAAGGCGAAGCGGGCGTCGGGATCGAGACGCGCCACCACTACCTGGATACCTGGCACCTGGATACCTGGCACCTGGATGCCGGGCACCTGGATGCCGGGGCCGACCTCGGACCGGGTCCGCGCCACCGGCACCCACCAGCAGGCGCGCGGCCCGAAGTCGGCGGCCGCGGCGCGTTCCAGCTGGCCCAGCAGCGGGGCGCCGCCCCGGGAGAGCGATGAGTGCTTGGTCACCCCTACCAGAGTGACCCGCCTCGCCCGGGCGGACTCCAACAGGCCGGCGAGCCAGCCGGAAGGGATGCGCCAGTCGGGTTGCAGGTCGCCGTCGACCAGGACCATTCCGCCTGGCGCGCATTCCAGGACGCAGGACTCCACCAACGACCACTCAGCCCAATCGCGCAACAAGTTGATGTCGACCGGGGCGTCGGGCGAAACGGGGGCCCCGGTCTGGGCCAGGGCAGCCCGCTCCTCGCCCAACCCCAACAACCAAACCTCCGGCTCCCTCTGCTCCTCCGAGACGCAGCGCCCCCCTTGCCAGCGAACCCGGGCCGCCCTGGTCACGTACACCTGCAAGCAGCGGGCGTCGGCCACCAGTCCCTGCCCGCCATCGACGGCCCAAACGTCCGGAGGAGCCGAGCCCCGAGCCAGCGGTCGTACCACCAGGGACTCTTCGAACTGCAGCGCTGACCCCGACGGATCCCGGATCCCGCCGACGTCGCCCGCTCCGCGAAGCCGGGCGGCCAATCGGGTTGCCGTGCGCCCCACACTTCGCGGCGCCGTTCGTCTCAGTCATCGGGAAGAATGGTTACATGCCCAGGGCAATTTGGAGCGGATCGGTCAGCTTCGGGCTGGTCAACGTACCGGTCAAGCTGGTCAGTGCGACCTCACCGAAGGACGTGCGCTTCCACCAGCTGCACGACAAGGACGACGGGAGGATCCAGCAAAAGCGGGTCTGCTCGATCGACGGCGAGGAGGTGGACTACAACCACATCGTCAAAGGCTACGACCTGGGCGGCGGGCGCTACGTGGTGGTCGAGCCCGAAGAGCTGGCCACTCTGGACGTAGAGGCGACGCGCACCGTCGACATCGAGGAGTTCGTCGACCTCGCCGAAATCGACCCGGTGTACTTCGAGCACAGCTACTACCTGGTCCCCGACGGCCGGGCCGAGAAGGCCTACGCCCTGCTCGTGGAAACCATGACCCGCACCGAAAAGGTCGCCATCGGGCGCTTCGTGCTGCGCACCAAGCAGTACTTGGCCACGCTGCGGGCCCGTGACGGCGTGCTGGTCCTGGCCACCATGCTCTACGACGACGAGGTGATCGCCACCGACGACCTGGAGGTGCCCACCACCAAAAGCACCACACCGACGGAGCGGGAGATCACGATGGCGACGCAGCTGGTGGAGTCGTTGTCGGGGCCCTTCGAGCCGGCGAAATACAAGGACGACTACCGGGAGAAGGTCTTGGCCCTGATCGAGGCCAAGGCCGACGGCGAAGTCATCAAGCAACCGGCGGCGCCGGCCCCGGCCGCGCCCTTCTCGATCTGACGGCGGCCCTGGAAGCCAGCCTGAAAGCGGCGAAGCAGCGCTCGGCATGACGCCCGCTGTCGGCACCGACGTCACCGTCGGCGGCCGCACCCTCAAGCTGTCCAACCTGGACAAGGTGCTGTGGCCGGAAACGGGTTTCACGAAAGGGCAGCTGATCGACTACTACGCCCGGGTGGCCGACGTCATGATTCCCCACTTGCGGGCCCGGCCGATCACGCTGCGTCGGTGGCCCAACGGCGTCGACGCCGCGTCTTTCTACGAGAAGAACTGCCCGTCGCACCGTCCGCCGTGGATCTCCACCGTCCGAATGGGCGAGGTCCAGTACTGCCTGCTCGACGAACCGGCCGCCCTGGTCTGGACCGCCAACCTGGCGGCCATCGAGCTCCACCCTGGCCTGGCCACAGGCCCGGATCTCGGTTCGCCAGCCGTCGTCGTGTTCGACCTCGACCCGGGGCCGCCGGCGGACGTTCTGACCTGTGCCCGGGTGGCGCTGCTGGTGCGGGACATCCTCGAGCCCTTCGGTCTCCGGGTGTGGCCGAAGACGTCCGGCAGCAAGGGCCTTCAGCTTTACCTGCCCCTCCACAGCGGAGCCACCTATCAACAGACCAAGCCCTTCGCCCACGCCCTCGCCCGGCTCCTCGAGCGAGACCATCCGCAGCTGGTGTTGAGCGAGATGGAGCGTTCGAGGCGCGAGGAAAAAGTGTTCATCGATTGGAGTCAGAACACCGCTTCCAAGACCACGGTGGGCGTGTACTCGGTCCGGGCTCTGCCGGCTCCGAGCGTCTCGACGCCGGTCACGTGGGACGAGTTGGACGACGCGCTGGCGAGCGGCGACCCGGCCCGGCTGCGCTTCCATCCAGACGAGGTGCTGCAGCGGGTTCAGCGCTACGGCGATCTGCACGCCCCGGTAGCGGAGCTGGTGCAGCAGCTGCCCCGCCTGGACGGTTCGGCCTAGAACTGCAGGGCGCTCAACTCGGGATACCAGCCGGCGGCCCGCTCGGTGGCCCGACGCCACCGCTCCCGCTCGGCCGGTCGTCCGGACGGATCGACGACGGCTTTGGGGGACCAGGTGGCGGCCACGTCGTCGAAATCCTTCCAAACGCCGGTGGTCAGGCCGGCCAGGAAACCGGCGCCCAGGGTGGTCGCCTCCAATTCGGGCGACACTTCGATGGGACGGTCGCAGGCGTCCGCCAAGGCCTGCAAGAACACCCGGTTGGCGGTCATCCCTCCGTCGACACGCAGGTGGCCGACGTCGAGGCCGGCATCCTGTTCGGCGGCCGCCAGGAGATCAGCGCCGGAGTGCGCCACGCCTTCGAGCACGGCCCGCACCACCTCGGGCCGGCCGGAGCCGCGGGTCAGGCCCAGTAGGGCGCCACGGGCCCCGAAGTCCCACTGCGGGGTGGCGAAACCGAGCAGGGCGGGTACGGCCACCACTCCGCCGCTGTCCTCACAGGCTGCGGCCACCGCCTCCGACTCCGCCGGAGTGCGGAGAAGGCCCAGATCCTCCACCAGCCAGTCCACCGCGCTCCCGGCCGCCAGCATGATGGCCTCTACGCCGTACGTCAGGTGGCCCTGGCGCCGCCAGGCCAAGATCGGGAAACAACCGCCCGGGCCGCGTGTCGCGAAGTGGGGGCGGGCCGAGCCGGCGTTCACGTCGAGCATGGCCCCGGTGCCGAAGGTCGCCTTGGCGAGACCCGGCTGGGTACAGCCCTGGCCGAGGAGGGACGCCTGCTGATCGCCGACCAGGGCACAGAGTGGTGGCGCGCCCGGCAGGGCCCGGGCTGCGCCCAGCCAGCCGGTGGAGTCAACGATCTGCGGCAAGCTGCCTGGTGAGATCCCGAGGCGTTCCAACGCGGCCTGGTCCCAGCTCCCACCGTGCTCGTCGTGATGGTAAAGACCGGTCACGCCGGCGTTGCTCGCATCGGTGACGTGCAAATCCCCGCCGGTAACCTGCCAGGCCAGCCAGCTGTCGACCGTCCCCAGCTTGATGTGCTCCTGCTGGTCCGGGCTGGCTTGCTGGAGCAACCAGGAGAACTTGGTCGCGGACTCGTTCGGCGCGTAAGCGCACCCCTTCGGCCTGAAGCTCCAAGCAGGTACCGGCGGTGCGGAGATCCTGCCAGCCCAATCCCGGAGCGACGGGCGTTCCGGTCCGCCCGTCCCAGGCGATAGCGGACGCCCGCTGGGTCGTGATGCCCACGGCCTCGACCGGGCCGCCCGCGGCCAGCGCGGCGCCGGCGACCTCGAGGGCGGCGGCAGCCATGGCGACCGGGTCGAATTCCACCAGCCCCGGCATGGGAACATGCTGGGCTAAAGGCTGGCGGTGTACGTGCACGACGCCGGCGTCCGGTTGCACTAGGGCTGCCCGGACGTTGCTGGTGCCCACGTCGATCACCAGGATGCTGATGGCGGTCCCTCCCTCCTGCGAGTAGGTGGGCGGCAGACACTAGCGCTTGAACTTCACGGCCAGGGCGGGGCGCCATACGGGGAGGGAAGTCCCATCTTGCCCGGGTTCAAGATGCCGTGCGGGTCGAGGGCCGCTTTGACCGCAGCCAGTACCTGGAAGGCTTCGCCGAGGTATTCCGCCAGGTAACGGGCTCGATTGATCCCGATTCCGTGGTGATGGGAAAGGGCGCCGCCCGACTGCGTAGTGGCGCCCATCACCGCGTCCCAGGCCTGGCGGTAGTACGACTCGATCCCCTCCCGGCCGGGCTGGCCGGGACGTCCGGCGAACGTGAAGTACAGGCAGGCGCCGTCGGGGTAGGCGTGGGACTGATGGGCGGACGCCGCCATAGTGCCCTCGAGAGCGTTCAAGGCCTCGAGCGCCCCGTCGTAGATGGTGGGGAGGGCCTGCCAGGCGGCGGCGATCTCGATCGTGTCTGCCACGATGCCGGCCCGAACAAGCGATTCCAGGGGCGGAAGAGCATTGCGGTGCTCGAGCCAGCGGTCGACAAGTACGTCGCCGACTTCGTCGGCGTCGGCGCACTCCTGGCGGACGACGGCCATGACGGCGTCAGTTACGGCTGGATCACCTTCGTCGAGCACGATCAGCGCCGACCCGCCACCAACCTCGAACGATCGGCGGGACTCCACTTCGTCGTACAACCGCAGCACGGCAGGGGTGGCGCCTCGCTGGAGGATTCGCCGGCAGGCGTTCAGCCCCGCCGGGAAATCGGCGAACCGGTACGCCGCCCGGTGTTCGGTTGCCGGTACGGCGTGGGCCCGGAGGCGGACTTCGGTAATGACCCCCAGGGTGCCTTCACTGCCGATAAAGAGCTGGGTGAGGTCGGGTCCGCAGGCCGCCCGGGGAGCGTGGCCACCGGTGCGGATCAGGCGACCGTCTGCGAGGACCACCTCCAAGCCGGCGACCATGTCTTCGATCTTGCCGTAACGCGTCGAATACTGCCCCGCCCCCCGGCAGGCAACCCAGCCGCCCACGGTGGATAGCTGGATCGACTGGGGCCAGTGCCCGACCGTCAGACCGTGCTGCGCTCGCAGGGCCTGCTCGAGCGTGTCACCATAGGTGCCTGCGCGCACGTCGACCAGCAACGACGTGCCGTCGACATCGACCAGGCCATCCAGGCCGGTCAGGTCGAGTGAGACGCCCCCAAAGATCGGCAGGCTTGCCCCACAAACGCCGCTCCGGCCTGCGCTCGCAGTCACCGGTAGATGAAGCATGTCGCAGACCTTCAGCACGGCGGCGACCTCATCGGTGCGGGCAGGCCGGGCTACGACGGCGGGACAAGCCGGAAGCAGTCCCTCGACCGCCCAGGCGGTGGCGAGCGGCCACCAATCTCGACCGGCGTCGACGCGCGCCGCATCGGCGGTGACAACCTCGCCGCACACGTCCCGGAGGCGGCGCACGGCGGCCTCGTCGACGAGGATCTCGCGGCCGAAGCGAGAGGGTTGCGCGGCGACGCCGGGGCCGAGCCGGATCGGAACTGGAGGCCGAGCCGCCGGCATCACCGGGTCGGCGCGCCGGTGGCGTTTCTGGGCCCGGCCGTGGCGGCTCGCCGCTCGGCCTCGACCAGGCGATCGAACTCGGCTAACTGCCGATCGCGCTCTCGCTCGTCCCAGCCCAGCTCCGCAGCGAGCAGGTCGGCGAGCCGGGGGGCGGCCACCGCCGTCCGCTCTCGGTCCAGGATCAAGGCTCGGGTCCGGCGGGCCAGCACGTCCGTCACCGTCTGGGCCATCTCCTGGCGAACCGCCCACACCGCCTCGACCCGGAGATAGAGGAGTCCGGGGACCAGGGGCTCCAACCACGACGGGTCCTCCCTGGCTAGGGCGAGCACCTCCTCGGTCTCTGTGCCGTGCCGACCCTGCAAATGGGTCCGGATCGGCGCCGGCAGGTCAGCCCCGATCGAGGCGTCCACCTGCGGTTGGCGGCCGCGTGTCGGCGGGGGCGCCCCGACGAGCCGCAGACGCCTGGTAGGGGAGCGGCGGGTACGGGGACCGCCCAGAACCGCGGCCACCGTGTTGACGGTGTCTTCCGCCATCCGCCGGTACGTCGTCAGCTTGCCACCCGTCACCGTCACCAGCCCGTCTACAGAGGTGGTGACCGTATGGCGCCGGGACATGTCCGCGGCTGCGCGCCGTCTGGGCGTCGCTCACCAACGGGCGCAGGCCGGCCCAGGCGCCGCTGACGTCGCCGGTCCGGAGGGCAGCCGTGGTCCACGCGTTGACAGCATTGAGCATGTACTCCGTGTCCTCAACGGTGCATTGCGGATCGTCGAGCGGGCCGACGTAATCGGTGTCAGTGGTCCCGAGATAGGTGTAGCGGCCCGGGCCCTTGGGCAGGCCATCGAGCTCATCCGCGGCCCACGGAACCACGAAGATCGAGCGGCGGTCACCCGGCACGACCAAGACCGAGGCGTAATCGCACGGCAGCTTGGCCGCGGGCACCGCCAGATGGATTCCTTTGGCCGGTCGGATCGCCACCGGATTGGTACCGGTGTCGGGTGCCATGCGGGCAACTCGCTCGGACCATACCCCGCCCGCATTGACCACTACCCGGGCCGCCACCTCGGTGCCGTCCGCCAGCTGAGCGCCACAGATACGACCGTCGGGCCCGAGGAGCTTGGTCACCGGCGCGTAGTTGGCCAACGTGGCGCCGTAGGCGGCCGCCGTACGCGCCAGGGCAAGGGTCAGCCGGGCGTCGTCGGCTTGGGCGTCCCAGTACAAGAAGGCTGCCGCCAGCCGGTCCGTGCGGAGGGCGGGAAAGTGAGCCAGGGCGTCGGCGGCATCGACGCGTTTGTGTCGTGTTCCGATGCGCAACCCGCCGGTCAGGTCGTAGAGCCACAGCGCGGTCGAGTAGGCCTTGGCAACCGCCTTCGAGACTGCCCCGTCCCGGCCGAACAGCGGGATCAGGAACGGAAGGGGATGGACGAGGTGAGGGGCGTTCTGAAGCAGACGCTGCCGCTCGTGAAGGGACTCGTAGACGAGGCGGTACTCGTGTTGTTGCAGATAGCGGAGACCCCCGTGGACCAGCTTCGAGGACTTCGAGGATGTCCCGGACGCGAAGTCCGCCGCTTCGACTAAGGCGGTGCGCAGGCCCCGGGCCGCGGCGTCGAGGGCAACCCCGCACCCGGTCACGCCCCCTCCGATGATCAGCAGGTCGAACTGCTGCCGCCCCAGCTGCTCCAGCGCATGCTGGCGATCAAACGGCCCTGCGCTCGGCACGGAGGCACACGCTATCGATCGGCGCCAGGATTGCCGGTGCGGCCGCGGCCACGGCGACGGCACCGGCCGGCGGTAACGGATTCGACGGGCGGACATGAGCGCCAGGGTGGGGACATCGCGGTGCGCGCGCGTTGACCTTTTGGGGTAGACAGGTCGCTTTCCGCTCGACCAGACTACGAAACCGGGAGCCCCCGCTCCCCTACGCCCGGAGCCCCAACGGGATCATAAAAAATGGATGCAAAGGACACGAAAATCCCCGTTTGGCGTCAACGAGCCGCTTGTCGCGGCGTGGATCCGGACATCTTCTATCCGGTGTCCGACGAGGAGGCCGAAGATGCCAAAGCCATCTGCGGCATCTGCCCGGTGCAGCAGGCCTGTCTCGAGTGGGCGCTGAGCCATCGCGAGAGCGACGGGGTTTGGGGCGGGGCCACAGAGCGGGAGCGCCGGCGCATCGTTCGGCGGCGGCGCCGATCCGCCTGAGTGCCTCCGCCAAAACCAGGGATGGCCACGCCTGAGGTGACGCTCGACGACCTCGGTGGCTGGCCCACCGTGCTGGGACGGCTGGCTAGCGGCTCGGACCTCGATGCGGCGCTAGCGGGGGCGGCCTTGACCGAGGTGCTGCAAGGCAATGCCACCGCCGCCCAGATCGCCGCGTTCATCTTCGGGCTGCGCTGCAAGGGCGAGACGGTGGAGGAGATGACCGGTTTGGTGGCGGCCATGATTGGCGCTTCGGAGCGGGTGGAGGTGTCGGCCGGGATGGCGGATCGGCTGGTCGATACGTGCGGCACCGGGGGGACCGCCACGGGACCATCAACGTCTCGACCATTGCCGCCCTGGTCGTCGCCGGGGCCGGCGTACCCGTGTGTAAGCACGGCGGGCGGGCGGCCTCCTCGAAAGCGGGTTCGGCGGACGTGCTGGAGGCCCTCGGGGTCGTCATCGATCTCGGCCCGGCCGGGGTGACACGGTGCATCACTGAAGCCGGCATCGGGTTCTGTTTTGCTCCGCGGTATCACCCGGCTATGAGCCACGCCATCCCGGTGCGCCGGGAGCTGGGGGTGCCGACGGCGTTCAACTTCCTGGGGCCGCTGGCGAACCCGGCCCGCGTCAGGCGGCAGGTCGTGGGCGTTGGCGATCCGGCCATGGCGCCCAAGATGGCTCGGGTTCTGGCGGCCGGCGGCGCGTCCCGGGCCCTGGTCGTGCACGGGGCGGACGGGCTCGACGAGCTCTCGACGACGGGGCCGTCGTTGCTGTACGACTGGGACGCGGCCGGCGATCCGGGCAGGGAGCTGGGCCCCGTCACGGTGGACCCGGTGGCCTTGGGGCTGGCCCCGGCTCGAGTGGAGGAGCTGGCCGGTGGAGATGCCGCCACCAACGCCACGTTGGCTCGCCGGGTCCTCGCCGGCGACTCCGGCCCGCATCGTGACATCGTGTTGCTCAACGCGGCGGCCGGGCTGGTGGCCGCGGGGATGTGCGCGGACATGCAGGTCGGACTGGCGTGGGCCGCCCGGAGTGTCGATGAGGGACAGGCCGAGGCTGCCCTGGACCGCTTGGTGACGGTGTCGGGTGAGGCGGCTCGGGCTTCGGAGCGCGGCGGCTAAGCACCCACGTCCCAGATGGCCTCTAGATCGTGCCGGCTGTAAGCCTGAAAGGCGATCAGCGTGCGGGTGTCCACTATCCCGGGCAGCCGTGAGATACCGCGTGTCACCACCTGGGCCAGCTGCTCGTGCTGACGCACCCGTATTACTGCCACGATGTCGGCATGGCCGGCGACCGAGTACACCTCCGAGACCCCCTCGACCTCAGCCAGTTCGATCGCCAGGTCGGCGACGCGGACGGGTTCCGCGTCGATGAGGACGAAAGCGTGCACCATGATCGCCGAGGGTATTCGATAGGGGTCCGGTCGACTCAGTTACTGTCAGCATGTTCACGCGGACAAGGCCCCGTTTGCGTGGTCCGGGTCTAGCTCACGCCAGCCTCCCGTCCACCTGCCGGACCCGTGCAGCCGGTCGCCCTTCGGCCAGGTGCTATACCCGCCGGCACCAGCGCCGGTACCATCCGCGCCGTGGCCGCTGATGCTCCGACGATCGGGACGCTCCGGCCCGTGCTGGAGCTGGCGTGGGCTGTAGCGAAGGCCGGCACGCAGGCCCGGCCCTCGATCCCGCCTCCGGGTCGGCTGCGACCCTTGATGCGCTTCGCCAAGTTGCCCGACCGGGCCCTGGCCACGGTTCAGCAAGTCGTAGAGGATGATTCCGCCTTTCGGGCGCGCGTCATCCAGGCGGCTGACGAGGCCGAGCTCGAGCGCCAGGCCTGGGTTTGGCTGACCCGACCGAAGGGGTGGGAACAGGAGCTCGGCATCGAGGCGTCAACGGCCGGGGCGAAGACCGTGGACCTTCAGCAGGCCAGCGCCGAGCCCGGCCCCCGACGGCGCCTCACCGGAACGCGGGCGCTTGACGGGGGCGCCGACGTCGAGCTGGCCCAGTTGCGGCAGATCAACGCCGAACTCAGCCGCGACCTGACCGCCGAGCGGGACGCCCGCCGCCAGGCGGAAGCGGCCCGGGCGGCCACCGAGGCGGCGCGGCGGCGCGTCGAAGAGGAACGAGCCCGTCTGGAAGCCGCCGTCACGGCGCCCGGACCTGACCACGACATCCGCCCCGCCCCGGACCGGCAGTCCACTCCGAGCCGTGATGAGGACGTCCAGGCGGCAGATCGCGTCGCCGATTTGACTGACCAGCTGGAAAAAGCCCAGGCCGAAGCGGTCCGCCTCCAGGCCGACCGCGACGCCAGCGAGGCGGCCCGCCGGCAGGCCGAGGCGGATCGGGCCGCCTTCGAGGCCGCCAGCCTGATGGACGAAAAAGAACGCGGTCGCCTCGAGGACGCCTTGGCGGCTTCGCAGGACAAAGCTTCCTCCTTGGGCAGTGACCGGGACGACACGGTCGCCGAGCTGACCGAGACCAGCCGCGAGCGAGACGTCGCCAGGGACGAGATCGCCCGCCTGACCGCCCAACTCGAGGAGGCGCAGGCCCAATCGGCCCGCCTGCGAGCGGACCGAGACGCCATGGACGCAGCTCGGGAGCAAGCGGAAACGGATCGCCAGGCCGCGGAGACCGCCCGTCGGGAGGCGGCGGCGGGCCACGCTGAGGGAAGCGCCCCGCGCCAGGCCGCGGAGGACCGGGAGGCGGTGGAGGTCGCCCGCCGTCAGACGGAGGCCGACCGCGCCGCCTTGGAGGCTGACCGCGCCGTCCTGGAAGGCGACCGTGCCGTCCTGGAAGGCGACCGTGCCGTCCTGGAAGGTGACCGTGCCGTCCTGGAAGGTGACCGTGCCGTCCTGGAAGTGATCGCGCCGTCGTGGCGGCTGACCGCCAGGCGGTGGACGGCGACCGCCAGGCGGTGGAGGGCGATCGTGTCGTCCTGGAGGCTGACCGCCAGGCCGTTACGGCGACCGCCAGGCCGTCGAGGCTGATCGTGCCGTCCTGGAGGCTGACCGCCAGGCCGTGGAGGCCAACCGCGCCGCCTTGGATGCTGATCGCGCCGCCTTGGATGCTGATCGCGCCGTCCTGGAGGCTGACCGCCGGGCCGTGGAGGGCGATCGTGCCGCCGTGTACGGCGACCGGCAGGCCGTGGAGGCTGACCGCCGCACCGAGGAGGAGGAACGACGTCGCGTGGAGGGCGATGTGGCCGCCCTGGAAAGTCGGATGGCCGCGCTGGGCGGCGACCTGAAGGAGGTGGCGGCGCAGCTGGCAGACGCCATCGAGGAACGCGACACGGCCCGCGAAGAGGTCGCCCTGCTGAGGGACGAGCTTCGGCAGGCCCGCAGCGAGACAGCCCGGCTGCACGCCGGCCGCGATGAGATCCGGGCGGCCGCTGGACGGGAGATCGCCCGGGCGGCCGAGGCGGCTCGTTTGTTGAGTGAAGCCCTGGCCGAAGCGGCCTTGTCGCGCAGCGGTGAGGCTCAGGCGCACGTGGAAGGCCCGCCGGGAGGCGAGCGGTTCCGGGCCGAGGACCGCCCGGCCCTGGGCGAGCGCTTGCGGGGGAGCGAGGGGCTGCTGCCCGGCGTACGACAGGAAACGGCTCAGGGCCAGGGCGCCCCCGAGCCAATGCGCCCGATCACCCGTTTGTCCCAGACCGGGGGGTTGCCGGCTGGCGGCGATATCTTGGACTCGGGGGAAGCCGACCGGTTCTCGGGCGGTGAATTGCGGCGCGTGGGTGGGCGCTCGCCATCTGAGGCGGCCACACCGGAGCCGCCCTGGGAAGGTGACGCGGCCCGCCGACGAGGTGCACCCCGATCCTCCGACGATCCGGGGCCGCCTGCTGAGCGCCCCGCCCGCCGCGCCCGGATCGCCGAAGACGCCCGGACATCGGAACCGGATCCGCCGCCGCCCGACGAACGGGCCACCGCACCCCGGCGAGCCAGCCACCGGGAATCCGGGGCCGAGAGCGCATCAGGGCCCGCGCCCGACCGGCGGCCAGGGGGCGAGCGCTTACCGGCGAGCGCGGTGATGCCCGTCGGAGAAGCGGCGGGGCCCGAAGCTGGACCTCCCGGGCCCGGAGCGATGCCGGGGCGCGGGGCTGAACCGCAGCCCGGGGTTGAACCGCCACCGGGGGCCGAAATGGGACCCGGGCCTGAACCGCAACCCGGGGTTGAACCGCAACCGGAGGGCGAAATGGAATCCGGGGTTGAACCGCAACCGGGGGTTGAACCGCAACCCGGTGTGGCAGAACGCCCCGACGTTACTGGTGAGGGCCAGACCGCCGCCGCCCGTCCGGTCCGCCCGCCGCCCGTCCGCCGCCGCCCGGTCCCGCTTCCGCCGGCGGTCTTCGACGACTCCGTGGAAGCGGCCAACCACCTGGTCCGGGTACCGGCGATCCTGCTCATCGTCGACGGTTACAACGTCACCATGTCCGCCTGGCCCCACCTCGAATTGTCCCGCCAGCGGCACCAGCTGGTCGATGCTCTGGCCGAACTCACGATACGCGTGGGCACACTGGTCCAGGTCGTGTTCGACGGCGCCGATCCGCCGGGGCGGTTCGGGCCACCGCCCAGCGCCAGACGCCTGATGCGGGTGACCTTCTCGCCGGAGGGCGTGGATGCCGATCAGATCGTCAGGGAGCTCCTCGATCAGCTCAATCCCGCCCAGGCCGTGGTGGTTGCCACGAATGACCGGCAACTGCAGGAGGACGCTCGTCGCCGCGGCGGCAACGTCATCACCGTGGCCCAGCTGCTGGCTGTTCTCGGCCGGACAGGAAATCTGTCGACCGCGACGGCGTCGGGGCCGCGCTGGCCTCGCGGCCGCCAGCGGAAGGGCCACGGGGCGTCGTGAGCACATGAAAGCCCCACGCGGCTCGCTGGCGGATGAGCTGGCTCGCGTCGGCCGCGAGGCCGGGCTGGACGCTATTGGGATCTGCGATGCCCGTCCTTTCGACAGCACCCGGCGCACGCTCCTGCAACGACGGGCCCGAGGCTGGGCGGGCGGTATGCAGTTCACGTACCGGAATCCGGCACGCGCCACCGATCCCCAAGCCACGCTTCCGGGGGCGGCCGCTCTGTTCGTGGGCGCCCGTCGCTACGAGCGAGCCGACCCGGCTGAAGCAGCCGACTTGACCGGCCCGGCTTCCTCCACTGACGTGCCCCCTGACCGGGGTCCGCAGGGCCGCGTCGCCATGTACTCCTGGCTTGACCACTACGAACCTCTCCGCTGCGCCCTGGGGGCGGTGGCGGACCGCCTCCAGGACGAAGGCTGGCAGGCTCGGGTGCTGGTTGACGACAACGCCCTTGTCGATCGCGCCGCAGCCGTGCGAGCCGGCCTTGGCTGGTACGGAAAGAACGCCAACGTGCTGCTGCCCGGGGCCGGCTCCTGGTTTGTGCTCGGCTCCGTGCTCACCGATGCGCCCCTGACGGTCGGCCGCCCGCCACCACAGCCCGTCGCCGACGGTTGTCACTCCTGCCAGCGCTGCCTGTCGGCCTGCCCGACGGGGGCCCTGGTCGGCCCCGGCCAACTCGACGCCCGCCGGTGCCTGGCCTGGCTGGTCCAGGCGCCTGGTGTTTTCCCCCGGGAGTACCGGGAGGCCCTTGGCGACCGGATCTATGGTTGTGACGACTGCCAGACCTGCTGTCCCGTCAACCGGCTGGCTACTAACCGGCAGCCCGCAACCCCACCTGAGCCCGCCGCCGAGCCCTGGATCGACATCTTGTGGCTGCTGTCGGCACCGCGACGAGGAACTTCTGGACAGGCTCGGACGCTGGTACATCCCCCGACGCCAACCCCGCTACCTGCGCCGCAACGCCCTGATCGTGCTCGGCAACACCGGGGACGCCAGGGACCCGGCCGTAATCGAGAGCCTCAGACGGGCCCTGGGTGCTGCCGATCCCATCGTGCGCGCCCACGCCGTGTGGGCTGCTGCCCGCCTGGACCGCCACGACCTCTTGCGCGACCTCGACAACGACGTCGACCCGCTGGTCGCCGCCGAACTCGCCGCCAGCCAGGGCTCGTGACCGCCCACCTCCTCGTCACCAACGACTTCCCTCCGAAAATCGGCGGGATCCAGTCCTACCTGTGGGAGCTGTGGCAGCGCCTGCCCCCGAGCGACGTGACCGTGCTGACGAGTCCCCATCCCGACGCGAGGTCGTTCGACGAGGCCCAGCCTTTCACCATCTACCGCACCCGGGAACCCGTGCTGCTGCCCTCTCCTCTGCTGGCCAGGCGGGTGCGTCGCCTGGCCGCGGCCAGCGGGGCCCGGGCTGTCATCCTCGACCCGGCCCTACCCCTGGGGCTGATCGGTCCGCACTTGGATCTGCCGTACGCGGTCATCCTGCACGGCGCCGAGGTCACCATTCCCGGTCGGTTGCCCGGCACTCGGGCCCTGCTGGCTGGCGTCCTTGAAACCGCCGACCTGCTGATCGCAGCCGGCGGTTACCCCGAGGCCGAGGCTCATCGGGCCGCCGGGCTGCGGACGCTCCCGCCGACGGTCCAAATCCCGCCGGGGGTGGACACCGCCCGCTTTGTGCCGCTTGCTCCCATCGAGCGGGCCAGCACCCGAGCCCGCCTGGGCTTGCCCGTCAAAGGGCCGTTGGTTCTGAGCGTCAGCCGGTTGGTGCCTCGCAAGGGCATGGATACGCTCATCGCCGCGGCCGCCCGTTTGGCAGGTGGAGGCCGTCATCCGCAGCTCACGGTGGCGATCGCCGGCTCGGGTCGAGATCGCGCCCGGCTGGAGATCCTCGTGCACCGGACCGGCGCCCCGGTGCGCCTGCTTGGACGGGTGCCTGCTCGGGACTTGCCCGCGCTCTACGCCGCCGCCGACGTGTTCGCCCTCTGCTGCCGGTCCCGGTGGGGGGGGTTGGAGCAGGAGGGCTTTGGGATGGTTTTTCTGGAGGCGGCCGCCGCCGGGGTGCCAGCGGTGGCGGGGCAGAGCGGGGGAGCCGCCGAAGCGGTCGTCGACGGCGAGACGGGCATCGTGGTCGCCGACCCGACCGACGTGGGCGCGGTCGCCGGCGCCATCGACCGCCTCCTGTCGGATCCCGGCTTAGCCAGCCGACAGGGCCAAGCCGCCCGCCAGCGGGCCGAAACCCACTTCGCGCTTCGACAGCTCGGCGGCCCGGCTCGGCGAGGCCATCGCCCGTATCGGCGCCCAGGTCCCGCCCTGATATCGCAGGCACACCGCCCTGCCACTACCGTCGTATAGCGGACATCCTCGCCCACTCAGGAGGTTCCCACACGTGGAGGAGCAGGTCACCGAGCGCATGATCATTCGGGGGACGTCGCAGCATTGCTACCAGGTTCTGACCGCGTTCGAGGCTTATCCCGAATGGGCTGCCGACATCAAGTCGGTGTCCGTCGACGAGCGTGACAGCGAAGGCCGGGCCACCCGCGTCACCTTCCGCGCCGCCGCCTTCGGGCGGAGCACGTCCTACAGCCTGCGCTACGACTATGGCGCCGCCCCGGAGGAGCTGTCGTGGAAGCAGGTCAGCGGCGATCTGACCCGCCGGCTCGACGGCTCCTACGAACTGGCATCGGCCGGAGACGGCCAAACCGAGATCACCTACCACCTGACCGTGGATCTCAAAGTTCCGCTGCCGGGATTCGTCAAGCGGAGAGCCGAAGGGCGCATCATGGGCACGGCCCTGCGGGAGTTGAAGGCTCGGGTGGAGGGAAGTCCGGCGCCGGCACCGCCAGCCTCGGCCTAGGGTTTAGTCCATGTCCATCTACGACGTGAAAATCGGCGCCCTCGACGGCTCCGCGTTCGACCTGGCCAGCCTCGAAGGCCGTGAAGTACTTGTCGTCAACGTAGCCTCCAAGTGCGGTCTGACGCCCCAGTACTCCGGTCTGGAGGACCTGCAAAAGCGCTACGCCGGCCGGGGCTTCACCGTGCTCGGGGTCCCTTGCAACCAATTTGGCGGTCAGGAGCCCGGCGCCGCGGACGAGATCCAAACGTTCTGCTCGACGTCCTACGGTGTGACCTTCCCACTCACCGAGAAGGTCGACGTCAACGGTCAACAACGCCATCCCCTGTACCGGCTGCTAACAAAAACCCCCGACGGCGAGGGCGACGCCGGGGATATTCAATGGAACTTCGAAAAATTCCTCGTGTCCCCGGCCGGCCAGATCGTCGCCAGGTTTCGGCCTCGTACCGAGCCGGCGTCCCCCGAGGTTGTCGAGGCCATCGAAGCCAACCTCCCCTAGGGGGCGCGCTGATTCCGGTCGGCGATCCCGGCGATCCCCGGGTCGCGCCGTACTGCGGTCTGCGTGATGCCGAGCTGCGGCGGCGCCTCGACTACGCCCACGGTGTGTTCGTGGTGGAAGGCGCTCGCAGCGTTCGACAGCTGCTCGCCTCGCACTGGCCGGTGCTGTCGCTGCTGCTGCGACCCGAACGCGTCAGTTCGTTGGAAGATGCTGTCGACGCCGCGGCACGCCGAGGCGCCCCCGTGTACGTGGCCGGACAGGAGGTGTTCGACCGGATCGCCGGCTTTCCGGTTCACCGCGGCGTGCTCGCCCTGGCGGGGCGGCGGGCGCCGGCGGACGCCACGTCGTTGCTGACCGGCATCAACACGGTCGTGGTCCTCGAAGGCGTCAACGACCACGAAAATCTGGGCGCCATCTTTCGGAACGCGGCCGCCCTCGGTGCGGGTGCGGTACTGCTGGACCCGAGCTGCTGCGATCCGCTTTACCGGCGCGCCGTTCGGGTCTCGGTTGGCCATGTCCTCCAGGTGCCGTTCGCCCGCCTCCAGCCCTGGCCGGAGGCTCTTGGTGGCGTCTCGAGGCGAGGTTTCACGGTCGTCGCCCTCGATCCGACCGCTCTCCAACCGCTCGAGGCGTTGCGGTGTCCTGGCCCCATCGCCCTCCTGGCTGGCGGTGAAGGTGCTGGGCTCAGCGCCGAGGCCCGGGCGGCGGCCGACCAGCGGGTCCGAATACCCATGGTCCCCGGCGTTGACTCGCTCAACGTGGCGACCGCCCTGGCCATCGCGCTCGACCGTCTGGCCCGCCCGTAGGGTATCGGCATGACCGGATTCAACCTCGCGGGCGCAGTGGCGGTGGTCACCGGCGGGGCCGGTGGCATCGGCTCCGCCCTGACCGCCCGGTTGGCAGCGGATGGCGCCAGGGTGGCGGTGGTGGACCTGGACCGGCAGGCGACCGAGACCGCCGCGGCCGCCGTTCCGGGCGCCATCGGCGTGGTGGCCGACGTCGGCAACGCCGCCGAGGTCCAAGCGATGGTCGAGGAGGTCGCCGCCGCGACTCGGCCCCGTCGACGTCTACTGCTCCAACGCCGGCATTGGGAGCGGTCGCCAGCTTCGGCGAGGACGCCGACTGGGAGCGAGCCTGGCGGGTGCATGGCATGGCCCACGTGCACGCGGCCCGGGCCATCCTTCCGGACATGGCGGACCGGGGATCGGGTGTGATGGTGATCACGGCGTCGGCCGCCGGGTTGCTGATGATGATGGAGTCCGCCCCGTACACGGTGACCAAGCACGCATCCGTCGCCATCGCGGAATGGCTGGCAGTCAGTTACGGAGGCCACGGCGTCCAGATTCACTGTCTCTGCCCGCAGGGCGTGCGAACACCGATGGTCTCGAGCGATGCGAGGGGCGAAGCCGAAGTGGCGGCCAGCGGGCACATTCTGGACCCCCCGGAGGTGGCCGACGCCGTGGTGGAGGCCATCCAGGCGAATCGTTTTCTGGTGCTGCCCCATCCCGAGGTGCACGGGTTCGAGGAAAGCAAGGTGGCGGACCGCGACCGCTGGCTGGCGGGCATGCGCCGTCTCCGGGCTCGCCTCAGCGGTTAGATGTCGACGACCCTGCCGGCGAGGCCGGTCGTCGGAGGTGGACGTGGGGGGCACCAAGATGTTGGCCGTGCGGCTCGATCCCGACGGGCGAGTCACGGCCGATCCCGTGCAGACGGCGAGCCCTCGGGAGGGCTCGGACGTGGTGGAGGAGGTGGCCGCCTCGGTGCGGCGCCTGACGGGCGCCGCCCCGACCGGAGCAGTCGGTATCGGTGTGCCGGGCTTGGCCGACGCCAGCCGGGACCGTCCAGTTTGCTCCCAATCTGCCCGGTCTCGTCGGCACGGCGCTCTCCGAAGCGGTGGCCAAGGCTCTGCCCGGCTGGTCGGTGTGGATCGGCAACGACGCCACCGCCGCGTGCTGGGCCGAACACGACCGCGGGGCGGCGCGCGGCGCCGACGAGGTCGTCATGGTCACGCTCGGAACCGGCATCGGCGGCGGCATCATCTCCGGGGGAAAGCTGATCGAGGGGTCCAACCGCTACGCCGGAGAGTTCGGGCACATGGTGGTCGATCCGCACGGGCCCCGCTGCCCCTGCGGAAAGCGGGGCTGCTGGGAGCGGTTCGCTTCGGGCAGCGGCCTCGGGCGTCTCGGCCGGGAGATGGCCATCGCCGGCGGAGGCGCCCGGCGTGGTCGACCTGGCCGGGGGCGACCCCGAGGCGGTTCGGGGCGAGCACGTCACGGCTCGCCGCCGCCGCAGGGCGACGGTCCGCCCTCGAGGTCATGGACCGAGTTCGCCTGGTGGGTGGCTCTCGGCCTGGCCAACCTGGCCAACGCCCTCGATCCGGAGCTGATCGTGGTCGGAGGCGGCCTGGTCGCGGCCGGCGACGTGCTCATCGGCCCCACCCGGCGGGCGTTCGCCGAGCTGGTCGAGGCGCCGTACGCCCGGGTTCCGGTCCGGATCGTGGCGGCGCAGCTCGGACGCACGGCCGGCGGCCATCGGCGCCGGCTGCTTGCCGCCACGCCGATGCCAGGGCCGTAACGCTGATCAATGCCGCGGAGCGACTTCTGTCGCAAGCGCTAACCTCGGCGTCGTGGAGTTCCGCCGGATCAACGGGCTGCCGCCCTACGTCTTTGCCATCATCAACGACTCTGCGCGACGAGGCCCGCCAGGCCGGGCGGGACGTCATCGACATGGGCTTCGGCAACCCGGACATCCCGAGCCCCGACTATCGCCGTCGAGAAGCTGGCCGAGGCGGCCCGCAATCCCCGCAACCACCGGTACTCGGCGTCGCGGGGTATTCCCAAGCTGCGTCTGGCCGATCGCCAACCTGTACCTGCGTCGTTTCGGCGTCGAGCTCGACCCCGACACGCGAAGTCGTGACCACCATCGGGGCCAAGGAGGGATTGTCGCACCTGATGTGGACCCTGGTCGGCCCGGGCGACACCGCCCTGGTGCCGACCCCGAGCTACCCGATCCACATCTACGCCCCTCTTTTTGCCGGGCGCGGACGTCCAGCAGGTGCGGCTCGGCCCGGACCAGGACTTCTTCGCCAACCTGATCGAGAGCTGGGAGTCGACCTGGCCCCGGCCGAGGGTCATCGTCTTCTCCTTCCCGCACAACCCGACGACCGAATGCGTCGACCTGGCCTGGATGCAGCGCCTGGTGGACTTCGCCCGGGAGCACGACGTGATCCTGGTCCACGACTTCGCCTACTCCGACACGGCGTTCGACGGCTACCAGCCGCCCTCGATCCTGCAGGTGCCCGGGGCCAAGGAGGTGGCGGTCGAGCTGTACACGCTGACCAAGAGCTTCTCCATGGCCGGCTGGCGGGTGGCCTTCATGGTGGGCAACCCGCGAGATCGTGGCCGCCCTCACCAAGCTGAAGAGCTACCTCGACTACGGCACCTTCCAGCCCATCCAGATCGCCTCGATCGTGACGCTCAACGAGGCCCCGGACTATCCCAAGGAGGTCAACGAGATCTACCAGTCGCGCCGCAACGCCCTCTGCGACGGGCTCAACCGGATCGGGTGGCAAGTACGACCGCCGAAGGGGACGATGTTCGTGTGGGCGCCCATCCCCGAGCCCTACCGGGAGATGGGGTCGCTGGAGTTCGCCAAGTACCTGGTCACCGAGGCCGAGGTGGCCACCTCCCCCGGAGTCGGCTTCGGCAAGGGCGGCGAGGGCTTCGTGCGCTTCGCCCTGATCGAAAACGAGCAGCGCATCCAGCAGGCGGTCCGCAACCTGCGGCGGGTCTTGACGAAGCTCGGGCTGCAGCCTCAGACTCGCGGCGGCGCGCCTCGAAGGCGTAGGTTTCCGTCCATGGCCTACTGGGTCTTGAAGATCGTTCTGACGCCCGTGCTCCGCTCGCTCTTCCGGGTCCACGCCGAGGGCACGCAAACGTGCCCCGCCAGAGGTCCGGCCATCCTGGCGTCCAACCATCAGTCGTTCATCGACAGCGTCTTCCTTCCCCTGGTGGTGCGCCGGCGGGTCACGTTCGTGGCCAAGGCCGAGTACTTCGAGAGCTGGAAGACCGCCTGGTTCTTCCGGGCCGTCGGGATGATCCCGCTGAAGCGAGGCGGCGGTTCGGCCTCGGAGCGGGCCCTGGCCGCCGCCCGCGAGGTTCTCATGAGTGGGGGCGTGCTCGGCATCTACCCGGAAGGGACCCGTTCGCCGGACGGCCGCTTGTACAAGGGCCACACCGGGGTCGGCCCGCCTGGCGATGACTGCCACGCGCCCGGTCATCCCGGTCGCCCAGTTCGGCACCGCCGAAGTGCAGCCCATCGGGGCCATGTGGCCGAAGCTGTTCCGCCGGTCAGGTGACGATGGGCGCGCCCATTGCGCTGGAACGGACCGGGCCGACGGGGCCTGTCGCCAGCTCGCGGGATTTCACCGACCAGATCATGGCGGCCATCGCCGCCTTGTCCGGCCAGCAGATGGTGCCGACGCCTACGCCAACCGCGACCGAGGACGCCTGTCGGCGCCCGGGCTCGGAGGCACGAGCCCGTCGCTGGCACAGGCGTAACCGCCATAACGTATGCGGGCTCCGGAAACAGCAGGTTCATACGGCCGGGCTAGGTTCGCCGCGTGCCCTCTTTCATCCTCCGGGTGTGGGTGCCGGATCGGCCCGGGCGCCCTGGGTGCGGTAGCCAGCCGCATCGGGGCGGTCCGGGGCGACCTGGTGGGCATCGACATTCTGGAGCGGGGCGGCGGCCGGGCCATCGACGAGCTGGTCGTCGACCTGCCGAACGAGTCGCTCGTAGAGCCTGCTCATTTCCGAGGTCTCTCAGGTCGACGGCGTGGACGTCGAGGATGTGCGCCCGGCCCCGTTGGCCGCGGTCGATCCGCGCCTGGATGCCCTCGAAACGGCGGCTTCCCTGGTTGCCCACGCCGAAGCGGGCTCCCTCCTCGATGCTCTGGCCCGGCGCAGCCTCTCCGACTTTCAGTCCGACTGGGCGGCGATCGTCGACCTCGACCTCCTCTAACCCGGTGGTGACCGTCGGGGCCGCGCCGCCGGCCGCCTGGCTGGCGGCCTTCGTGGCCGGCAGCCGGGCGTCGGGGGATCCGGGCGCCCATGGCGGCCCCGACGATGTGGCCTGGACCGATGTCGACACCGCTGGACTGGTCGTGGTGTTGGGCCGCAAAGGTCGGCCCTTCCGCTCCCGGGAACGGCGACAGTTAACCGCGCTGGCCCGCATCGTCGACCACCGATGGGCCGAGCTGCACACCCAGGCGGGGAAACGGGCTCACCCCAGTGCTTTGTCCTTCTGACGGTTGAGTGGGACGAGACGCGCCAGAGCATTTACGCGGACGATCTGTCCATACTGGGGCATGATCGACTTTGATGACGACAACCGTTCCTACGTCTTGGACGGGGAAGCCACCGAGCACCAACTAGGCATTCGACGTTGTGCTTATCTAATCCGCGAGATCACGGCGCGCCTGGTCGATGGGGAGTTGCCTTCGGCGGCGTCAGATGAGCTCCACCGGCTGCTGACCGAAGCCCGAGATGCGGCCCTCTCTGACCCAGGCACCGGCAGTCCAGATCATATGCCCCGCTCTGAGATCCATCCATGGGTCGGGCCATCCAACCCCGTTGCACCGCCGATGCGGCTCCATCTGGAGGACGATGTACTCGTCGGGCTCGTCACGTGCTCGCACGTGTACTGCATCGGCGAGCGGGTACACGGAGGTGTCATTGCCGGGCTCTTCGACACAATGGTGGCCACCAGAGGCGCCTTCTCAGGCGCACCAACCACCGCCAAATTGGCTCATCAATTATCGGAAACCAGTTCCGCTAAATCGCCCGCTGCAGTTGGACGCCCGGGTTGACCAGATGGAAGGGAGGAAATGCCATATATCGTCCCGGATGCACGACCAAGAGAGCCTCTTGGCTGAGGCCCATGCCCTGATGCTCGCCCCGAAATCCTAGTGGGTCAGGATACGATGTGGCGTCGCTGCACTGGTACTGGTACCGTTATGGCGTTAGGACCAGGACAAGACGAGAATCTATAGCCGGTGACGAGGAGGGGAACCATGCCTATGACTGGATCGGGTGTCACTGATCGCGTTGTCATCATTACGGGTGGAGCTCGGGGAATTGGGAGGGGACTGGCCCGCCATCTGGGTCAGGCTGGAGCCCATGTGGTGATCACTGGTCGGACAACAAGTCTTATCGACGAGACCGTCCTGGAGCTCCAAAAAGACGACATCAGTATCATGGGCTTCACGTCCGATGTCCGAGACCGGGATCAGATACAGAACGTTGTTAAGACAGTTATAGAGCACTTCGGACGCGTCGATGGTCTGGTGAATAATGCTATTACACACGCGCCCCAGCGTCCGATTGAGGACATCACGGAGGACGATCTCGATACCGAGTATACGTCTGCGGTGAAAGGGGCCTTGTGGTTCATGCAAGCGGTATACCCGCATATGAAGTCGGCAGGGTGGGGACGCATAGTGAATACGGCGTCCGGGGCGGGCGTTATTGGTTTCAAAGGCTTCGGTGCTTATAACATGGTCAAGGAGGCCATTCGCGCCTTAACGCGTACTGCAGCTCGCGAGTGGGCCCAGGATGGCATAATAGTAAACTGCTATTGCCCCTTTGCGATGGCCGCGCTCCCTGAATACTGGAAGGACGGGGATCTGGCCGCTCTGCGCCAGCCCGCGGCTGACTACGTCGAGATGGCGATGGCGGCCTGGGCCGGGCTCACCCCGGCCGGATTCGATGGCGATCCGGAGCAGGACTTGGGCCCCGTCATCGAGTTCTTGCTATCCGACGCCTGCCACTACCTCAGCGGTCATACCCTGATGCTCGATGGCGGCGCCTATTCGTTCGCGTGACTCCTGGGCTCCTAGCGGAACGTCACACATCCCATTCCAACGGCAGGGAGCGCATGGCGAAGGGCCCGCTTCCGGTGTAGCTGAGCTTGGCTCCCGGTGTGACCCTATAGTCAGGAATCGCCGCATGCCATTCCTCTAAGGCCACGCCGAGCTCGTGTCGAGCAAGATGCGACCCCAGACAGCGGTGCGCTCCGACGGCGAAGGCCATTTGCCGGTTCGCCTTGCGGTCGAAGTCGAGCTCGTAGGGATCGGCAAACTCGGCGCTATCCTGATTGGCGACGCTCACCAGCCCGACGACGTGGTCTCCAGCTCGGATGTGCACGCCGTAGAAGTCCACATCGCGAGTCGACCGACGCATAGTGGTGGCGACGGTGGGAAATACCCGGAAGAATTCTTCCACTGCGCCGGGGATGACCGCGGGCTCCTCGATGATGCGGCGACGGGCCTGGGGGTGCTCGGCCAGGTAGCGGATTGTCCATCCGATGTTTGACGGCAACGTGTCGAGGCCGCCCAGGAAGACGGTTGACGCCAAGTTGACTGCCACGTCGATGTCGATCAGCTGACCATCGATTTTGCCATGGGCAATCCCGTTCAACATGTCGTCTCGTGGTGTTGTGCGGCGGTCCTCGAGCTCGGATTGCACAATGGCGCGAATAGCGGTCCATGCCTGCTGCTTTTCTGCATGGTCATGAAGCCACGTTTCGGCCAGGATGCGAAACTCTTCGCGGCGTTCTACCGGCAGACCGAACAGGTCTCCGAATATTGCGATCGGGTACCTCCGGGCAAAGTCCGTCACGACATCACATTGCCCGCTCGCCTTGAAGCTCCCGATGAGCTCTTGGCAAACTTTGTGCATCTTGGGTGCCAGGGGATCGATCTTCGCCGCGGTCATAAGGGGCAGGACAACCGTTCGGAGCTTGGTCTGATACGGCGGATCGAAGTCCGACGGCATAAGCGGGTAGTCCATCTCGTAATGAGGAACCCCCGCCCCGACATGGGAAAAGGTACGGGCGTCCTGCATGATCTGGCGGCACTCCTCGAAGCGGGTGAAGACCCAGAACCCGCCGTGATCCTCGCACCAGAACGGCTCGCTTTCTGCGAATTCCAGGAATGCGGCAAACGGATCCTGTTCTTCCGCGATGTGGTACTGCAGATCGAACTCCCGAACCGGGGACCTCGTATCGATGCTCATGGAACCGTCCTTGTCGTCAACGAACCGCGCCCAAACACTCCCGACTATACAAAGTATAGTGAGCGACTGACCCTGGCGCAAGGGGCGGTAGCGAGGGGCTCACGGCAGCCGGTTGTCAGGCGGCGGCCGAGGCAGGCGAGCGACCCTGGCCTGCGAAGGGCGTATGGTGGATCGATCGAACGTGGGAGGGATTAGTGATGGCTGTCGAGGGTGCGCGGTGTCTCCAGGAGATGGTCCCGATGCGTGACGGTGTGCACTTGAATACATTTGTCTACCTGCCCGAGTCTGGTGGCCCGACATACCCGGTTATCGTCCACCGGACGCCGTACGGCATTACTTCTCCGGCCGGGGAGGAGCAGACCAACCCGAGCCGGGGTTGGCTGCCGGACCCATCCGATCCGATCCGCGGTTCCATTTTGCGGGGATGGCGTGAGATCGTGCGCCGGGGGTATGCGGCCGTGTACCAAGATTGCCGGGGTCGCTACGGTTCTGAAGGCGAAGACTTGGTCTACGGGGCCGACGCAGCAGATGGTTTCGACACATTGGAGTGGATTGACCGGCAGCCGTGGACCAATCACCGGGTCGGCCTGTCCGGTTCCTCGGCGGGGGCGACGACTGCGTTGGCGGCAGCTTCGCAACGGCATCCGTCAGTCAAGGCGTTCTTCGCCCAGGTAGGGGCGTCGAGCATTTATGACGATGTCGTCTACGAAGGGCAGTCCATCGAGATGGAGCGGCTCTGGCTTTGGGTGGGTAAAAATATCCCCGGCTTGTCCGCCTCTCACCGCCAGCTGGTGATGGAGCGGAGCGGTCTAACGGCCGAGGCAATGGCGGTCGCCGAGAAGTCGGCGGGAGAAAGCTACGAGGCGCTCGCGGCAGCCCAGGAGGAGTGGCCCCCCTTCATTCACTCGGCGGCCTGGATGCATCTCCCTCTCACCGGATATCCGGACGTTTCGGTACTGCAGCCGTATCTCGATGAGATCCTTCGGCACCCGGCCCCGGACAGGTTTCGTGCCGCCCATAATTTCCGCGACACCATCGACGTCCCGGGATTCCATGCGACCTGTTGGTTCGACATTTTCCAAACCAGCGTAATTTCCGCTTTCGTCGAACTGCAGCGCAGGGTGGGTGACCAGCGCCTCTGGATAGGGCCAAACGACCACTACTTCGTATACGACAGGCGATTCTGGATACGGGATCCCTACTTCGAGTGGTTCGATCACTGGTTGAGAGGGGTTCCCACCGCAATCATGGAGGAGCAGCCGGTCTTCTATTCGCCGCGGGCCTGGGTCGAGGACCTCGAGGGGTATGCGCCGCACGACTGGCGCCACGCCGAGACCTGGCCGCCACCGGGGACCGAGACTCGGCGTTGGTACCTCCGAGGCGACGGAACCCTTGGTGAGCGCGCTGGCGGGGCGCCCAGGTCCTACGTGTACGACCCTCGGCGCCCGGTCCCGACGTTGGGCGGTCGCAACATGCTGATCCTCTCAGGTGTCCAGGACCAGCAAGACCTGCAGTGCCTCACCGACTATGGGCTCATTTACAGGAGCGAGCCGCTGCCCGAGGACGTGACCGTGGCGGGATCGGTCGAGGCCGTCTTGGTGGTGGAGTCAGACTGTCCTGACACGGACTTCGTCGTAAAGGTCACTGATATCCATCAGGACGGGCGGGCACTTCTAATGATGGATGGGGTGATCCGGGCCATGTACCGGGATGGCGCTACGGAGCCAAAGGCCCTCTCTCCCGGTGCCGCCGCGGAGGTGCACATCCACCTTGGTGGGATCCACCACACTTTCGCTGCCGGTCACCGAATCGGGCTCGACGTGACATCCAGCAACTTTCCTCGCCGGGCCCGTAATCCCAATAGTGGTCACCCCGTGCTCGCAGACGACGGCGCCACGGACATCCGGGTCGCCACCAATACCCTGCACCACGCAGGAGATAAGGCTTCCTATCTCGTCCTGCCCGTGGTGCCGACCCCGGCCTGGGCAGGTCGGCGCGAGCGTCCAAGACAACTGATCCGACGGCGAGCCCGGCCGCGCCGCAGAGCGTCGAGCTCACCGGGGATCGGCCGAGCCCGCACGGGGAAGTGCCTCGGGTAAGGCACGCCGGAACGCGGTCTGTTACGGTTACGCCGCTGGTTCGGGCTCGACGGAGTGCGGATCCAGTTGAAGAAGCTTTTCACCGGCTCTGTCGGTGAGAAGTCACGACTCAAGGCCCTTACCAACTCGTGAGATAGGATTACGATGGACGAACACAGCCTCCGAGGGAAGGTGGTAGTAGTTACTGGGGCGGCTCGATCGCTGGGCGACGTCATGTCCGGTTACTTCGAGCGCAACGGCGCTACCGTCATCAGGACCGATATCAACGATCAGGATCCCTCGGTTGAACGTCTGGATGTCCGACGTCGTGCCGACTGGGAGAACGTCATCGATCGCACGGTGCACCGCTTCGGCAAGGTCGATGGGTTGGTCAACAACGCTGCGGTGATCTTCAACATGGGACCCTTCTGGGAGGAGACCGACGATCAGATCTCCGACATGCTGAACGTCAACATGATGGGCACGTGGCTCGGCATTCAGGTGGCATCTCGAGCCATGGCGGCCACCGGAGGCGGCTCCATCGTCAACTTCACGTCAACGTCCGGGATGATGGCTGCTCCGGTGTTCACAGGCTACGGGACGACCAGATGGGGAGTGCGGGGTATGACCAAACATACGGCCGCGGACCTGGCGTCACGGAATATCCGCGTCAATTCGATTCACCCTGGCGGCATCCAGAACACGGCCATGCTGGACAAGTTCGCGCCGAGAGACAGCGATCTCGCCCGTGCGCCTGCCCCCGCCCACGTGCTGCCCCGGGGGGGGACCATCGACGATGTCGCCTCGGTGGTGTCCTTCTTGCTCTCGGACGAGTCGAGTTGGATCACCGGACGCGAGTTCGTCATCGATGGCGGGACCACGGTATATGCGGGTTGATTGAGGCTGGGTACTTCGAGGCCGGCACTCCATTGACTGGGGTGTCGCCAGGCGGCCACCCGCGGACGCTCCGTCGACAAAAGGCGTCAAGGAGGGCGCATGCGGATTGAGGACATCGAGTACACGGTCGAAGGGACGCGCATGGTTGGCCACTTGGCTGTCGACGACGAGCGGCCCGGTTCCCGTCCGGGCGTGCTGATTTGCCACGAAGGTCCGGGTCTCGATGAACATGCCAAGGGCCGAGCAGAGCGGCTCGCCGGTCTGGGATATGTCGCCTTTGCTCTCGACTACCACGGCGAAGGCAAGCCGCTCGCCCGGGATGAGATGATGGGGCGGCTCGGCGGCCTCATGGATGATCCCGACAGGATTCGCGGGCTGGGCCAGGCCGGGCTGGCGGTCTTGTTATCGCAAGGCGAAGTCGATCGCGGTCGGGTGGCGGCCATTGGTTATTGCTTTGGTGGCACGATGGCGCTAGAGCTGGCCAGGAGCGGTACCGATCTGGCGGTCGTTGTCGGGTTTCACTCAGGGCTCGGCACGTCACGACCGGCTCGCCCGGGTGAGGTCAAGGCCGGCATCCTTGTCTGCATCGGCGCCGACGATCCGATCGTGCCACCTGAGCAGCGGGCCACATTCGAGGCGGAGATGCGCCACTCCGGTGCGGACTGGCGCATGTACGTCTACGGGGGCGCCGTGCACAGCTTCACCAACCCGGCTGCCGAATTGACGGGCTTTCCAGGGGTGGCCTACCACCAACCCACCGATGAACGCTCGTGGCGGGCCATGCTCGACTTCTTCGATGAGCGATTCGGCCCCGAGTAACAAGCTGACGCGCCTCGATTTCGCCTCGTCGACGAGCGGCCTGTCATCGACCACCCGGTAACCGTGACATATGTCTCAGCTGCTTTTTTCGACAAGCTGCGCAGGTTTCAGTATTGTCCCGCGTATACTTTTGAGCGAGGGGAGCCACAACTCAGGATTGCAGGGAAGCCGGGGACATCGATCGGAAGTTGATTCGTCCTCGGTTCGTCCAGTGGACGCGTGCAGGAAGCGGTGAGGGTCGTATGAGCCAGGCGACGGGCTAAAGGCGCCAGGGTTCGAGGAATGTCTGCTTGCGAGGAATCGGTCCAGCCGGTTGTACCGGCTGTCCGGATCGAGGGTCTCTCCGGTGGCGGTTTGGGCTGTTCCCTTGTCGGCGTGGACACCGACGAGGCGCCCTCGGCCGAGGTCGCGAAGGACGGCGCCTTAGCACGTCGAGCGAACCGACTGGCGAACGCTCTGGACGACCTGGGAATCACGGCGAAGGCCGCCGTGGTGGTGGCGTGTTGCGACCAGCATCATGAGGACGCAGCCGTGGCGCGGCTGGCCCTGGCTGCTCTGAGGGCGCACGCGGTGATCTACCGAGAGGGCGATCCGGCTCCCCCCAAGCCGGATTTGGTGCTCGCCTGCGCCGAGGGATTCTATTGGTGGGAGCGACTGAAGACGCCAGCGCGGATGGTCTCCGACGTGCCAGGCTGTCTGTGGTGGCGCCTGCTGGAGTGCACCCACCCCGCGACGCCCCTGCCCGAGCGACCCTTGTAGGGACGCACGCCTGGGGCCGGGACAGCGGAGCTGAGGTGGGCGAATTCGATGTGTTTCGCCGAGTCTTGTTGTCTTTGAGCACCGCACCGGGAAGGCGGTCGGGCGGGCGTTGATCGTGGCGTTAGACTGCCTGGGCGTCGATACGACGGTATCGAATTGGAGTCTGCGCTGTGGGGGACGAGTTGCCCAGAGGGGTGACATTTTGGTTCTGTGATGTAGTTGCCTCGACAAGGCTCTGGGAGCGGGCTCCTGGGTCGATGCGCTCGGCACTGGCGCGCCATGACCGGATCTTGCGAGACGCCGTCGAGGCCCATGGGGGCTATGTTTTCGCCTCCACGGGTGACGGCCTGGGTGCAGCCTTCAATGGGGCGGCCGACGCGTTGGCGGCATCGGTGCGGTCGCAGGGCCTGCTGGGTGCGGAAGAGTGGCCCGAAGAGGCGGTGATCCGCGTTCGCATGGGCATTCACACGGGTGAGGCGCAGCTTCGTGACGGCAACTACTTCGGGCTGGCAGTCAATCAAGCGGCGCGCCTGATGAGTGTGGCTCACGGCGGGCAGATCCTTGTGTCTGCCGCCACCGCCTCGGAGGTCGGGTCGGCGATCAAATTGCGACGTCTGGGGACGATTCGTTTGAGCGGGTTGGCAGAGCCAGAGGTGGTCTTCCAGCTGGGGGAGGAGACGTTCCCGCCTTTGCGTTCGCTGGACTCCCCGCCTGGATCTCTTCCTGCGCCGCCGACGGAGTTAATAGGTCGCGAGCGTGACGTAACGGCCTTGGCGGAACGGGCAAGCGTCGGTCGGTTGTTGACCTTGACCGGAGTCGGGGGGGTCGGAAAGACACGGCTGGCCGTCGCCTCGGCGGCCGCGTCCGCGCCGATGTTTGTGGACGGCGCCTGGTTCGTCGACCTGGCTCCGGCTAGCAGCGTCGAGGACGTCGTTCGGCTCGTATCTGCGGTGCTGGGCACGTCCGCGACCACCATGTTTGCCCTGGCTCAGTACCTGTCGCAGCGGCGCCTTCTGCTGGTGCTCGACAACTGTGAGCAAGTGGTGGACGGCGTATGCGACGTGGTGGAACACCTGTTGGCCGCCAGTCCCGAGGTGAACATCGTGGTCACGTCCCGGCAGCCACTGGGCCTGGCGGGCGAAGCCGTGCGGACCGTGAGGCCGCTGGCCTTGCCCGACGCCGGCTCCGGCCTGGACGAGGCCCGCTCGAGCGACGGAGTCCGGCTTTTCACGGAGCGGGCGATGTCGGCGAGCGAAGGGTTTGCCCTCACCGATGAGAACGTGGCGTCGGTAATCGAGATTTGCCGTGGCCTGGACGGCGTTCCGCTGGCCCTCGAGTTGGCCGCCTCCCGGCTGCGCAACATGAGCGTCTTGGAATTGGAGCGGCGGTTGTCAGATCGCTTCAGCGTTCTGACCGTCGGCCACGGCAACGATGCCCGCCACGGCACACTCGAAGGTGCGTTGGCCTGGTCTCATGATTTGCTGAGCGCGGCGGAGCGTCAGGTCTTTCGACGGCTCGCCGTGTTCGCCTCATCGTTTGACCTGGCGGCCGCTCAGGCTATTGCCGGAGACGGCGCACTGCAGCATGTATTGAGTTTGGCGGATAAGTCGCTCATCACCTACGACCCTGGCACCGGCCGTTATAGGCTCATGGAAACCATCCGGGCGTACGCCTCGAGGCGCCTGACGGACGCTGGCGAGACGGCCAGCACGCAAGAGCGCCACGCGTCGTACTACGTCCGCCAAGCGGCGGCGTGGAAGGTCGATACCTCGGGTGGTGCCGTGAACGTCCCCATTTCCCTCGAGCTCGAGAACCTGCGCGGGGCGGCCAGCTGGTTGGCCGAGCAGGCACGAGTGGACGAGCTGAACACCCTTTGCCGGTCCCTGTTTCCCGTTCTGCACATGCTGGCACCGGCAGAAGGGGCCCGATGGTATCGGCGATTGCTCGAAGTTGGAGAAGGACTCGGCGCTCAGGATCGAATCGATCTCCTGGGGGAGTTGGGGCTCCTGCTGGTGGTGCTCGGCGACTATTCGGGCGAGGGCTCGTGGCTCGAGAGCATTGGTCTGGCGGACACCCAGCGCTTGTTGCATTCGCCGAGCGCCTGGCACGCCAAGACGATCTCCCTTGCTGTCGCCGACGATCCCGAAGCAGGTGTCAAGGCAGCCGAGACCACCATCGCGGTGGCGGACGGCCGCGCCGAGCCGTACTGTGGCGCGCTCATGACCGGAACGCTGGCCGGTCTGCTGGCGGTCGTCGGCGAACAGGACCGCGGCACCGAGACGGCAGACGACGCCTTGCGCCGGGCGAGCCTGATCGCCAACATCGACCAGCACCATCACGTAATTACCAACGCAGCCATGTCCTGGCTCGTCTTCAGGGTGGAGCCGGACTTCAGTACGGCGATGCGAGTGCTGCTGGACCATACGGTGGACCTCGAAATGCTCCAGCCCGGGACGGCGCTGTGGCGGGCCCACGCTTTGGGTCTCGCCCGCTTGGGCCTGAAAGACTTCCAAGGTGCGATCGCTGACCTCGTCCGCGCCTTGCGGCTGACGGATCGCACCGGTCATGTCGCGGCGATGGACCAAGGGGCGCGGGCCTTGGCGGTCGCCTACCTGGGTGCAAACCGAGCCGAGCTCGCCGCTCAGCTCATCGGCTATGCGGAGGCGTCCCTGGCGAGCAGCCGACCGGAGATACCGATCCGGGCCTGGCTCGATCGGCATGCTGTCCGACCTGCCTGGCTGCCCCGCTCCGTTTGGGACGCCGGTATCGCGGCCGGCTCGAAACTTGATCGCCGGGCCTTTATGAGACTTATTAATCAGTACAATAACTGAGCCCAGCCGGACACCCGAGGGTTGGCGCGCTACATTGTCCGTGACTGGACTATGGTTGCCAAAGGCGCCTCGCCTTATCGGCCCATGGTGGTGCGAAGAGGTAAGAACGAGGAGCGATGTCCTTACAGGGGGAATCCGAAAACCAGACACTGCCCCAGCCACTGGTCGGGTTGCGGGTTATCGAAATCGGTTCGGCCGTCTGTGCCTACTGCTCGCGCATCCTGGCCGATCTCGGGGCGGACGTCATCAAGATCGAGCCGCCCACGGGCGATGCCATGCGGAAGCGACCGCCGTTCCTCCGGATCGGTGGCGGAGGGAACACGAGCTTGCTGTTCGCCACCTACCACGCCAACAAGCGTGGGATCACCCTCGAGACCCGGGTCGACGAGGCACTGCCCCTTCTCCACGAACTGGGCGCAACGGCGGACGTGGTTGTCCTTTCACCAACCGGCCAACAGCAGGTCGCTGGATTCGACCGGGAGGCCCTGAGCCTGGCGTGGGCCCACGACCGGACCGTGGTGGCGGCCGTCACACCTTTCGGCCTCACCGGACCGATGCGCGATTGGCGTTCCACGCCGTACCTCTCCTACGCCATCGGTGGCGGCATGCACCGGGCCGGTCATGCTGGATCCCCGCCGCTTGCCGTGCCGGGACAGCAGCAGTGGGACGAGGCCGGGGTGTATGCCGCCCTCGGCATCCTGTCCGCCCTCCGCGTCAGGGACGAAATCGGCGGCCAGCTCCTCGATCTGGCTGTCCACGAGGTGGCCACGGCCAAAGACTTTTTCATAGAACGTTACGATCTCGATGGCATGGGGGGCGAGTGGGGAAGGAACGTTACGGTGGGTTTTCCTCCCACCGGGACCTGGCGATGCACAGACGGAGACCTCGACATCGCCTGTTACCAGGTCCACCACTGGGCCGCCTTCTTGAAGATGCTCGACAACCCGGCCGAGCTGTCCGATCCAGATCTGAGCAACCCCATGGTGCGGCGAGCGCGCTTCGAGCAACTGACCGACATCATCGCCAAGTTGCTTGCTGATCGGTCCCGTCTCGAGCTGTTTGCCAAGGGGCAAAGCTGCGGGCTTCCGTGCAACCCTGCCAACTCACCGAGCGCGTTCGTCGCAGACGAGCAGGCGGTGGCTCGAAACCTCTTTGTCCCCGTCACCCTGGACGGCCTGGGCGAGGTGCGATTGCCCTGGGGCGGATTCAAATCGTCGCCGCCTATGCTGCGGCTGCGCCAGGGCGCGCCGAGTTTAGGCCAACACAACGAGGAGGTCTACGTCAGCGAGCTGAGGCACTCGTCAGCCGAACTACGGGCGTGGAAGGAGAGCGGCGTTGTCTGATGAGAAGGCGCCCTTCGACGGCCTCCGCGTCTTGAGCTTCGGGTCATTCGTCATGGGTGGCACGGTCGGGGTGCTGCTGGCCGAGCTAGGCGCCGAAGTGGTCAAGATCGAGCCGCTGGAGCGGCCGGAGGTCGTTCGTACGCCGGCCTTCACGCTCGGCCCACCGGTGGTCGAGCCCTCCGGCGCGCCCAACACCGTCATGTACGGCACGCTCAACCGCGGCTCCCGCAGCCTGTCTATCGACCTCGCCAAGCCTTCAGCCAGGCCAATCTTCTACGACCTCGTTCGTCGAGCGGACGTGATCGTCGAGAACTTCGGCGGAGGAACCTTGGCGCGTTGGGGCTGCGCCTACGAGGACGTACTCGCCTACAACCCTCGCCTGGTGTGGCTATCGCTTTCGGGTTACGGACGCACGGGACCCCGAGCCGGGTACCTGGCTTACGCCAGCAACATAGCTGGGTACACCGGGCTCACGTCCGCATGGGGATACAGCCACGGCACCCAGACCGACTACGTGACGGCGGCCACTGGTGCGCTGGCGGCGGTGGCGGGGCTCGCAGAGTCAAAGCAGACCGGTCAAGCCGTGTACATCGACCTGGCCCAGATCGAGGCCATGACACCACTGCTGGCGCCGGTGCTGCTGGACCCGCTCGTGAACGGGCAAGAGTACGAGGCCCGTGCCAATTGGGTCCCTGGGTCGTGGTTCACCGGTGTCTATCAGTGCTTGGGCCACGATGCCTGGTTGGCGATCGAGTTGGAGGATGGCGACGATTGGGCGGCCCTCTGCCGGTTCCTTGATCGGCCCGACCTTCATGCCGACACACCCGAACAGGCCGCGACATTGGAAGGCGACCTGGAGACCGCCATTCTTCTCTGGGTAGTCGAGCGCACGACGCACACGGCTGCTCATCTGCTCCAGAAGGCGGGAATCCCTGCCGTGCCAGTCCAGGATTCTGAGGACATCTGGCGTGATCCTCAACTCCGCAGCCGGGATTTCATGGTGCCGATCGAGCAGGTTGACTTCGGCGTGGTCAACTATCCGCAGTCGACGCAGCGTCTCAGTCGTACTCCTGGTCGGCTTCGGGCTTCGGGCCCGCGGCTCGGGGAGCACACCCATCAGATCCTCCGAGAATGGCTGGGGACGTCGGAGGACGAGCTGCGGATGTGGGAATCGTCAGGCGCCATTTTCCAGGCCCCGTAGGGCCCGCTGCTTGACTCTGAGCTGTCCGACCTGTTCATCCGGCCGGGCCGGAAAGCCACCCTTTTGTCGCCCGTGACTCTGATACGGTTGAGGACTGCTCCGAGGTTCCGGTCGAAATGCCTAAGGAGGCACAGTGACTACCGACGATCAAGAGTCGCGCCTGAAGCAGGTGGAAGACAGGCTGGCGATCATTGAAGTTGAGGGCCAGTATTCCATGCTCTTCGATAGTCGGCGCTCGGCCGAGTGGGCCGATCTGTTCACCGAGGACGGCGTGTACGAGGGTCGGCAGCTGTCCGAGCCAGACGACCCCAACAGGCTGGTGGTTCGTGGTCGCGATCAGCTCATCAAGCTATGCGAGGGCCTCCCGGTCACGGGCATTCACCTGATGCACGTCCCGCAGATTACGCTCAACGGCGACACAGCGACGGTCCGTGTGCATATGCAGTTCCTGTCACAGACCGAGGGCGGCGCGCCGCCGGCGATCAGTTCGATGGTTGGCTATTATGACGTCGCCTACGTCCGCCAGGACAACCGGTGGCTCATCAAGCGCCGGGTGACCACGACGTTCCGGCGGGTCAGCTCCGACGGCTTTGGGTATCCGCCGACAGGCGCTTTCGACTGAGTTTCCGCACCGGACAACCTGGTCACCGATTGGTGGCAGCCGGGTTGGCGCGCCGGCCTGGCCCGCATGCAGTTGTGCGAAGTGGTAGCTTGCCGATATTGGGACGTCCGCGAATCGTGGGCTGTCCAAGCGTGGATCCGCAGCAGACGAAAGGGAGCGAATCCGATGGTCGCCGTCGTTAGATCGCCCGTTCGAGAATTTTACCTCGAGAATGATTATCATCTCGATCACGATCCCTTTGAGGCATTTCTGAAGTACCGGGAGTCGGATCCGTTCTGGTGTGAAGATCACGGCGGTTTCTGGGTGTTCACCCGTTACGACGCCGTTCACGACATCATGGCTGACGCCAGTTTGTTTTCTCACGTGGGCGCCGGTGTACCACAGGTGAAGCTCGAGCACCCGTTGATGCCGTCGGACTTCGACCCGCCCTATCAGATGAAGCTCAGGAGCGTGATCTTGCCCCTGATGACAGCCGCCAAGATGGACCAGCTCGAACCTCAGATGCACCGCGTGTGTCGAGAGCTCATTGGCAGTTTCAAAGATCAAGGGCACTGTGACATGGTCACGGACTTCGCCAGGAAATACCCGATTGCGATCTTTGGTGATCTCTACGGACTCCCGGTCGACCGGCGCGAAGAGTTTCGCATTTTGGCTGAAACCTTTCTTCACGACCGGGACGCCAAGCCGAGAGCGTGGGCTGCCATTCGGCAGATCATCAAGGAGGAGCTCGACGATCGTCGACGGAATCCGCGGGACGACATGTTGACGGGTGTCGCTCACGGCAAGATCGACGGAGAGCCCATATCCGAGGACGTCGCCATCAACCTGGCGTCGACCGTGTTCCTCGGCGGTCTCGACACGCTTCCGTCCAACATCGGGTGGGCGTTCCGTTATCTGGCCACACACCCGGCGGCGCGACAGCGACTGGTGGCTGACCCATCGGTAGCGCCCACAGCCGCAGAGGAGTTCCTGCGGGTGTTTCCGTCGGTGCCCAAGACGGCCCGGGTGGCCAAACGGGACGCCCATTTCCATGGCGTCGACCTGCGCCAGGGTGACCACGTCATCGGTATCGTCTCCGTGGCGAACCAAGACAGCACCCAGTTCGAAAGCCCGCTCGAGATCGATTTTGAGCGCAAGGTGAACCGGCAGATGGCCTTCGCGGTGGGGTCTCATCGATGCTTGGGATCGCATCTGGCCCGCCACGAGCTTGAAGTCGCATTCCAGGAGTGGCACGCGGCCATACCGGAATACCGCGTTCCACCGAACACCGAGTTTCGCTACATCGGGGGAGTCTTGGCCATGGAGCATCTTCCTCTCGAATGGGACGTCGAAAGCTGACCGTCCGGCGCGTGCCGGCCTGACCTGCTACCGGCCCGTGTCACACCGAGGCCCCGGCCCTTCGGGGCCCAGTGCGCCAACGGCGCAGAGCGTCACAATTTGCACCCTGGCCAAGGGTATACGCGAGTATGATAGCGTAGTCGCGCTTTAAGCGGCGGCAATGCCGGTAAAGCTGTGACATCTGTCTCGTTGCCCAGCTATACACAGTATGGTAGGTTCGGCCGAGGCGAGACGTAGCTCGCCAGGTAATGCCGCCCGAGGGGAGGGAGATGCCATGCGCAGTGTCGCGCGCCGTCCTACGACTATTCGGCTCGACAATCTGAACACTGCGGAGAGCCTACGCAGGGGTGGACTTGATCGTCGGCACGTTCAGGTTCTGGCCGAGCTTCCCGAGCAATGGCCGCCGATCCTGGTTTGGGGCCCAGACAACCAGGTCGTGGATGGCTATCACCGGGTGGCCGCCGCTCGTTCGCTGGGGATGGAGTCGATCCGGGCCGAATGCTTCGTGGGTACCGCTGACGAAGCGTTCATCGAAGCGCTTCAGCGGAATGTGCAGCACGGGCTTCCGCTCAGCCTCCGGGATCGCGTCCGCGCCGCCCGCAAGGTGCTCGAGCACCACCAGCGTTGGTCTGATCGCCGGATTGCAACTCTGTGCGGATTGTCGCCAACCACCATCTCTCACTTACGGCGCGAGGTCGCTCCAGACGGCACGGCCACATCGCAGTGTCAGACACGAATCGGGGCGGACGGGCGGGTACGTCCAGCTTCGCCGGGCGATGCCCGTCGGCGGGTCGTGAGCGCGTTGGAGAAGAACCCGGATGGGTCGTCGCGCGCCATCGCGTCGATTGCGAACGTCTCCCCTGAGACAGTCAGGGCGGTGCGACGAGCATTGGTAGCCGCCCCGGAGTCGTCCCCGGAATCCCCGGAATCCCCCGAGTCCCCGGAGCAAACGGCGAACCCGTCTCCCGGCCCGGACAGCCCGGACCCCTCGGATGACCAAGAATCGTATGACCCGCCAATACCGATTCGCCTCCGCGCCTTGCTGGCAACCGACTCGCTGTCGAGCGCCTCGCGGTCTGACAACGCCCTGTTGTCGTGCGACTGTGCGAGCAGTTTCCTGGAGTGGTTGTCCTCCGGTTCCCAGGTATACAAGTGGCCGGACTACGTCGACAAGGTGCCGCTCAGTCGGATCTACGAAGTTGCCGACGAAAGCCGGCGCCGCGCCGAATCTTGGCTCAACTTCGCTCGGATGCTCGAAGCGCGTTCGAAGGAGCGCCGTGCCTAGGGCTTACCCCTTTAGCTGCGCCGGCACTTACAGGCCGTAACGCTTCTTCTCCCTTTCATCGTTCGCGTCGATGGGTGGCTGTCCGGCGGCGGCGCGATTCTTGTTGGCTTGCACCAGGTCGTTGCGCACCAGGGCTGCCTCTTCCTCAGTGACCCGGCCCCGGTGCAACTGCCCAAAGCGGGCGTTGTCGGTATAGTCTACGCTTTGCGTTCGAGCGCTTGACCCGGGTGCTCCCTGTCGGCCGTGTCTCCTCTCAGAAGTAGACTGCGAGCCCGCAGCTCGAGCCTGCAACAACACCTCTTCCACGTTCCCTTTAAAGAGCCTGTCGAAGGCCGCGGCGTCCAAAATGATACGCCGAAGCGGTTCCCCGGGAATGCTGAGGGCCACACTGACCATGGTCAGCTTGCTGCTCTCGAGCTTTTCGACTTCACTGATGTCGGCATCGAGCTCTACAGTCCGGCCCGCGAGCACGGGATGGTCGGACACGATGACAACGGCGGCGCTTTCGCTGGAAAGCTCCCTTCCTGAGATGTCCGAAGTTATGATTTCAACATGCTGTCTGGCCATATTCGAGAGCATTTCTGCCAGGGATCCCCGAGGACTTTGGTCGAGCGACGTTCGACAATGACCGCCACGTACGCTTGAGCCAACAAGGATCGGCCGGCTGGCTTGTAGCCGACCCCAAAAGCCCGGACCGCTTCTGCTGTCTCCTCCCTAACGAGCTACGGCTTGTCGTGCTGGTCGACGAATGACGTAATCGCCTTCGCCAGATCATCGGGCTTCTCTACAGTCACGGCGTGTCCGGCATCCTCGATAGTCGTGAGGGTGGCGTGCTGGATGCCTGACTCGAAGGCCCGCCCGTGCTCGCTGTCGACCAACGCGTTGGCGGCGCCCCAAATCACGTGAGTGGGGGCAACGATGCGAGGCAGCCTCGACAGGAGCCGCAGGTCGTAGAAGGCTGGAGGGTCCCATCCGATCCGAGCGGCTGCGTGAACGTCGGTGAAGAAAGCCTGATTTGCTGCGTCATCCGGGTAGTCCGGCAGCAGCTCTTGGGCCAGGGCGCTTTCAGGTTCGGCAAATAGCAAGTTCCGGACCTCCCGACGCCCGCCGAGCGGGTTCGGCGCAGCGGCGTCGAAGAAGCGGGCCGTGGGATGCCCGTCCACCATGATGCCAAACGAGTTGATCAGTGTCAGACTCGAGATGGCCTCTGGGTGAAACACCGCGAACTCGGCTCCGATCCACCCGCCCAACCCGGTGCCCACGAGGTGCGGACGGTCGAGGGACAGGGCGCTAATCAGATCGCCAACCAAAAACACATAATCGTTGAGGTCTTCGAAAGCCGAGAGCTCTTTCAAATCCTGGAAGCCCGGTAGCGCCGGGGCGTAGACGGTGTGCGATCCCGACAGCACCTCGATCAAGTGGGGCACGTCGCCCGAAGGGGTGACGTGGTCAAACAAGACGTCGTGAAGATAGACGACGGGCGACCCGGTCCCGACGGTTGCCAGGGAGACGGACAGCAGCGGGGTCTCCACCTTGGATGTCTTCGCGCTCATGCCGGTATCACCGCCATGCTCGTGGCTTGGGTCCGATCGGGGTAGAGGTCATCCAAGTACCTGTCCATCTCCTGTCGGACGGTCGGCATCACCTCCGTCGCGAAGAGCCTCATGCTGCGGGTCGCCATGTCGTGGGGCACCTTTCCGAACTGAAATGAGATAACGACATTACCAATTTTGAACGCCTTTAGACGTTCGATCAACCTCTGGGTCACCGTCTCAGGGCTACCGATCAACGGTGGATCCCTCGGCGGTGGCTCGTGACTCAACTCTAACTCTCGGGCTTCGCGCTCCCAGACCGCCAGGCGCTCGGGCGGGAGATGTCCCGGCGGGAAGAACGTTTTCCCAGGGCCTCCGAAGCCGCGGGTCAACAGATGACCATAGGACGCCAGGGGCGCAAACTCGGCCACAGCCTCCTCGTCGCTGTCGGCGACGTGAATCTGGGTCAGCCAGCCGATCTTGGACGGGTCGTACGTCCGGCCGTACCGCTCAGCGGAATCACGGAAGAACTCGCATTGGCGAGCGAAGTCGGCCATGCCGGCGTGGATGTTTACGCCCATGTACCCCAGGTTCTCCCGGGCGCACATCTCCAGGGTCGTCGGACTGCCCACCCCGCATACCCAGATCGGAGGATGCGGCCGCTGTTGGGGCAGAGGCCAGGGATTCACGCAGTCAAGCTGGTAGTAGTGACCGTCCCAACGGAATGGACCGGGCTCAGCCCAAGCGCGGCGCACCAACGCCAAGCCTTCGGCGAATCGGTCTCGGGCTTCGGTGGGGCTCTGGCCGAAGTTGTAGTACTCAGGGCCGCCGCCCACCACAAAGCCTGCCTCCAGGCGGCCGTTGGTGATGAGGTCGAGCATCGAGTATTCCTCGACCGACTGCAGCGGTGTCGAGCGCATAGGGATGGCGTTGCCAAATACCGCCACCCGGCAACGCGAGGTTCGCTGCGAAATAGCTGCGGCCATGACATTGGGGTTGGGCATGGTGCCGAACGGCGTCTGATGGTGCTCGTTGACGGCGACCCCATCGAATCCGATCTGGTCCGCGAGTTCCGCCTGGGCGATGTAATCCCGGTAATTGTGAGACATGACCGACGAGTCGCACTCAGAGTTTGGCAGCGTGCACCACGCCACTCCGTAATCCTGGAGCGCCTGGTCGGCATCGAGACCCTGGTAACTCATGTAATGAAAAGTAAAAAATCTCAATCAAGTTCTCCTACGTTTGCAGGATCCCGCCGACTACGTAAACGACGCGAAGCGCCGCATGTGGCGACACCGAAATACCACCTAATGCTACCGCAAACAATCTTCAGACGCACGACCGATACTGTCAAGTTTCTCAAGGGAAGACCCCGGAAAGCCGGGTACGCCGCGAGACACTACCACTAGGCTACCAAGCCGGACAATTGCAGAGCCACCCGTGGCCCCTACTGAAGACGGAGCAGATAGCAGCGAGGCAAGCTATCGAACTGGAGGGTCGTCCGCTCAACTGCCTGCCGGTCCCTCGATCCGTGCTCCCAACCGCTCGCTTGGCACTGCCTCGCCGGGCCGACGCCACGGGAGACCGCGTATCGATCTGGGCCACCAACCGTCTATTGCTGACGGTTGGACGCGCCGAGCGGCGGCTCAGGACCGGACGCCGCCTGGGGCGGACCGAAGCAGCCAGGGCCGGGCTGCTCGGGCGGCACGGGAGACTCCCGCCCGACGTACCGGACTGCCGCCCGACGTACCGGACAACCGCGCGACGTGCTGGGCCGCCGCCTGATGAGTGCGATTTCCTTTAGATGAGGGCTCCGCCGTCGACGGGGAGGTACACGCCGTTGATGTAGGACGCGGCGGGTGAGAGCAAGAAGCAGATCGCCGTGGCCAGTTCTTCGGGTTGGCCGTTGCGGTGCATGGGGTTGCGAGCTGCCGCCGAGTCGATCATCTCCTGTCCGAACGACAGGACTCGGGGAGTGATGGTCACGCCCGGGGCGACGGCGTTGGCGCGGGGTTTGCCGCCCTTTTGTTTGGCAATGTTGCGGGAGTAGGCCATGATGGCGGTCTTGGCGACGTTGTACCAGTTCGGGCCGCCCGTGGCGGCGGCGATAGAAGAGGTGAAGGTGGTGGCTTCGGCGATGTCGGCGAAGCGGGTCAACCATTCTTCGGTGACGTTTATCATGCTGCCCGTGGCCAACGTGAGGCCTTGCTGGTAGGTCAGCGGGGTGTTGCTGGCCGGGCCGGCGTTGTTGACCAGGTAGCGGGGGGGTCCGACGAGTGGGGCCTCGTCCCAGGCTCGGGCGATGGCGGCGGTGTCGGTGACGTCGCATACCGTGCCGGTGGCCTGGCCGCCGGCTTCGGTGATCTCCTTGACGACTTGGTCGAGGGGTTCGGGCATCATGTCCCAGGCCCAGACCTTCAGGCCGGATCGAGCGGCCAGGTTGGCGGTGGCCCGGCCGATGCCGCTGGCCGCGCCGGTGATGACGACGACGTCGCCGGGTTGGAATCCTAGCCCTTGCATGTTGAAGTCCATGGTGGGACCCCCCTGTAGTCGAACTGAGTTCCGATTGGGGTATCACCCTAGCCGGGTGTATCGCCGGGCCGGATTTGGACGGCGGGGTGGCTCGTCCAGGTCTGGTGGCAAGGTGGGGCGGGCGGGCCCGGGATCTACTCGGGGTTCCGGGTGGCCGTTTCGTGGATACGAGCGACGAGTTTGTCTGCTGAGTTCCAGATCTCCGCGTCGGTCACGAGCACCCGGCGACTGTTATGGGTGATCCGGGCCCGGACACAAGCGGGCTGACCGACAAACAACGGTCGCAGGTACTCGGTGGTTATGTCGAGACGGCGAGCGACCAGTGTGGGGTAGGCGGACGCCAGTGCGAGGGCGTTGGCGAGCTGACCAATTATCGGCACGGCGCCGCCGTGCACGATGCCCGCGGACCGTTCGAACTGCTCGTGCGGGTGGACGCCGATCTCGACGCTTCCGTCGCCTATTGCGATCGGTGTGAGACCGGCGAGTTCTGCCGCAGGAAGCGAAAGGAGACGATTCACCGGGTCAGAGGGAAAGAACTGTGGTCTGATCGAGGGCTGCGCCGTGGCGCCTCGATCCGGCTGGGATGGGCTCGTCGCAGCTGGCTGTCGGGCATCGGGTACGAGGAGGGCCCGAAGCACCGCCGTCGCCACTACGTCCGGTGTCGCCGAGAATTCCCCCCGAACGAAGAGCACATCTTCACCGATTGGCGCCGTGTCCGCCTGCCCGGATAGCTGAGTTCCGACCGAAGGTGGTGGCCCCCAGAAATCAACCCGCATGCCCAGGGTGACAGGCATTAGTCCCACCGGGGTCCGAGCGGACGCCCCGTAGGAGAGCGCGGCGTCGGCAAGTGCCACCACCGCAGCCGGAATCCCGGCTTCGGGCGTCCCTTCGAGCCAGGAGCCGACGTCGCTGGAGCAAGCCGCGCCTGCCTTGTCGAGTCGCACTAGTTCTACATGGTTGAGGGCCAGGAAAGCCGAGGTAGATGGTGACCGGGCCACCAGGGGAGCTTGCGACACGGACCGCTACATTAGCCCGCAGAGTGGTTGGGCTGCCTGGCCGCCGAATCCGACTGCGCGTCCCGGTTGCTTTGCGGGTAAGCCATGCCTGCCGATGGGCGCGCCGTCGGATCCAGTTCCGAGCTCGTGAGGCAACCTCTGGGCCGGGACTCAGGTGTGGCTGCCATGGAAGCGGTCGGTAGGTCCCTGTTCGGGGCGGACACAGTGTCCGTCGAGCTGGTGTTGGTGCGGACGGGCGCGGGAGGTTAAGCTGAGAGACGCTGTCTCGGGATGTGTCCGTTCACGGGAGGGTCTGGCTATGAGTGTGATTGCTCGAGCGCCGGTGCGCGAGTTCGATATTCAAAACCATTATCGAATGGAGTCTGATCCATTTGAGGCTTTCCGGCCTTTTTATGAGTCGGATCCATTTTGGTGTGAAGCCTGGGGGGGGTTCTGGGTCTTTAGTCGCTATGACGCCGTACACGACATCATGGCTGACACCGAATTGTTCTCTCACGTGGGTGCGGGTGTTCCCCCGATGGATGTGGAGTATCCGCTCATGCCATCGGAGTTTGATCCGCCTTATCAAATGAAGTTGCGGGGTGTCATCCTGCCGTTGATGACGGCCGCGAAGATGGATCAGCTGGAGCCCGAGATGCACCGGGTTTGCCGAGAGCTGATATCCGGGTTTATTGATCGCGGGCAGTGTGACATGGTGGCGGATTTCGCCCGAAAGTACCCGATTGCGATCTTCGGCGAGCTGTTCGGCTTGCCTGTGGAGCGCCGGGAAGAGTTTCGGATTTTGGCTGAAAAGTTTTTGCATGACCTCTCAGAGCAACGAGCCGCGTGGTCCGCTATTCGGGAGATCATTCGAGGCGAGTTGGCGGAACGGCGCCGTGAGCCTCGTGACGACATGTTGAGTGGTGTGGCCCACGGGCAGATCGACGGGGTGCCAATAGAGGAGGACGTGGCCATCAACCTGGCCTCGACCGTGTTTCTGGGTGGCCTGGACACATTGCCCTCAAATATCGGTTGGGCGTTCCGTTACCTGGCCACCCACGAACAACAGCGTCGGCGCCTGGTGAAGGATCCCGCGGTAGCGGCGCGAGCGGCGGAGGAATTTTTGCGGGTGTTCCCATCCGTGCCGAAGACCGCCCGGGTGGTGAAACACGACGCACGATTCCATGGGGTCGATGTTCGGGCTGGCGATCACGTCGTTGGCCTGGTGAGTATCGCGAATCAGGATTCGGCTCATTTTGAAAATCCATTCGAGATCGATTTCGACCGTAAGGTCAATCGACAGATGGCATTTGCGGTGGGGTCACATCGCTGTCTAGGTTCTCATCTTGCTCGACATGAGCTGGAGGTAGCCTTGCAGGATTGGCATGCGATAATCCCGGATTATCGCATTCCGCCTGAGACGCAGTTCACCTATCATGGTGGCGGCGTGTTTGCTTTGGAACAGTTACCCTTGGAGTGGGACGTCTAGCAGTCATCGTCGAGAACGGTGGCGAGCGAAGATCGTTGAGTTGGCCAAGCGGCCGGGATTGTGTGACCGACCGGCGCGCTACTTTACCGGCTGCCTCTGGGCCGCCGCTTGCTGGATGTTGGTAAGTCGTGTGGGTGTGGGAGGAGTGGTGTGTGATGGGTGATGTGGGTTGTGTGTTTGGTTTTGAGGTGGATCCTCGGGATGGGCGGGGGACGGAGGAGGCGATGCGGGCGATTTTTGATGCGATGGCGGTGGAGGAGTTTCCGTCGGGTGAGGTGCGGACGTATACGGTGTATCGGGATGGGGGGCGGCCGGGGCGGTGGTTGATGTTTGAGGAGTTTTCGGGGGTGGGGTCGGAGGCGCATGCGTCGGGGCCGTTGATGCAGCGGGCGGGGCGGGAGTTGACGTCGCATTTTGTGGCGCCGTTTTCGCGGTCGTTGTTGGAGCCGGTGTTTGTGGCGGGGTGTGGGGTGTCGATGGGGGAGGGGTGGGGGCCGCCGGTGTAGGGGTGGGGGGGTTGTGGGGGTTGGTTGGGTTCGGGTTCGGGTTTGGGTGTGGAGGTGGTTGTGGTGAGTGATGTGGGTGTGTTGTTTACGTTTCGGGTGATGCCGGATCCGGAGTCGGATCGGGAGGTTGTGGAGGCGGTGCGGGGGATTTTTGAGGCGATGGCGGTGGAGGAGTTTCCGTCGGGGGAGGTGAAGGCGTATGCGGCGTTGCGGGATCGGGCGGATCCGGGGAAGTGGGTGATGTTTGAGCATTTTACGGGGCGGGGTTCGGAGTTGCATGCGCGGGGGCCGTTGATGCAGGAGGCGGGGCGGCGGTTGGCGAAGTTGTTTGTGACGCCGCCGGAGCGGTTGGTGTTGGAGCCGGTGTTGTTTGTGGGGTGTGGGGAGCCGATTGGGGGGTCGGTGGGTGGTGGTGTGGGTCGGGTTGAGAGTCGTTCGGTTGAGAGTCGTTCGGTTGAGAGTCGTTCGGTTGGTTCGGTTGGTTCGGTTGATGTTCGTGGAGAGGGAGGTCGGGTCGGGATGGTGTCGGGTGGGATGTTGGGGTTGGATGCGGCGGATCGGGTGGTGGCGGCGGCGCGGCGGCGGGCGGCGGCGATTGGGGTGGCGATGAATGTGGCGGTGGTGGATGAGGGGGGGAATTTGGCGGCGTTTGTGCGGATGGATGGGGCGTGGTTGGGGTCGATTTCGATTGCGCAGAATAAGGCGTTTACGGCGCGGGCGTTTGATATGGATACGAAGGTGTTGGGGGGGTTGGCGCAGCCGGGTCAGCCGTTGTATGGGATTGAGGCGAGTAATGGGGGGCGGTTGATTGTGTTTGCGGGTGGGGTGCCGTTGCGTCGTGGGGGGGTTGTGGTGGGGGCGGTGGGTGTGAGTGGGGGTTCGGTGGAGGAGGATCAGGATGTGGCGGAGGCGGGGGCGGGGGCGTTGTAGGTTGGTGGGTGGGGTGTTGGTGTTGGTGTGTGTTGGTGTGTGGAGGTGTGAGTGATGGTTGTGGGGTCGGAGAATCGGGCGGTGGCGTATGTGGGGCCGGGGGCGGTGGAGGTGGTGGATATTGATTTTCCGGTGTTGGAGTTGCGGGATGGGCCGGGCGTGCATCCGTTGAATGTGGGGCGGCAGTGTCCGCATGGGGTGATTTTGCGGGTGGTGTCGACGAATATTTGTGGTTCGGATCAGCATATGGTGCGGGGGCGGACGACGGCGCCGGCGCATTTGGTGTTGGGGCATGAGATCACTGGTGAGGTGATTGAGGTGGGGCGGGATGTGGAGTTTGTGCGGGTGGGGGATGTGTGTTCGGTGCCGTTTAATATTGCGTGTGGGCGGTGTCGGATGTGTAAGGAGGGGAAGACGGGGGTGTGTTTGAATACGAATCCGGCGCGGCCGGGGGCGGCGTATGGGTATGTGGATATGGGGGGTTGGGTGGGGGGGCAGGCTCGGTTTGTGATGGTGCCGTATGCGGATTGGAATTTGTTGCGGTTTCCGGATCGGGATGAGGCGTTGGGGCGGATTTTGGATTTGACGATGTTGTCGGATATTTTTCCGACGGGGTATCACGGGTGTGTGTCGGCGGGGGTGGGGACGGGTTCGACGGTGTATGTGGCGGGGGCGGGGCCGGTGGGGTTGGCGGCGGCGTATTCGGCGCAGTTGTTGGGGGCGGCGGTGGTGATCGTGGGGGATTTGATTCCGGAGCGGTTGGCGCAGGCGCGTTCGTTTGGGTGTGAGACGGTGGATGTGCGTCGGGGTGATCCGAAGGAGCAGATCGCGGAGATTGTGGGGGAGCCGGTGGTGGATTGTGCGGTGGATGCGGTGGGGTTTGAGGCTCGGGGGCATGGGGGTGGGGCGGGGCGGGAGGCGCCGGCGACGGTGTTGAATACGTTGATGGATGTGACGCGGGTGGGGGGGGCGCTGGGTATTCCGGGGTTGTATGTGACGGAGGATCCGGGTGGGGTGGATGAGGCGGCTCGGACGGGGAATTTGTCGTTGCGGATTGGGTTGGGGTGGGCGAAGTCGTTGGTGTTTGTGACTGGTCAGTGTCCGGTGATGCGCTACCATCGGCGGTTGATGGAGTTGATTTTGGCGGGGAAGGCGGAGATTGCTAGGGCGGTGAACGCTACGGTGATCGGTTTGGATGAGGCGCCGGTGGGGTATCGGGATTTTGATAGTGGGGTGGCGAAGAAGTTCGTGTTGGATCCGAATGGGTTGGTGCGGGCTTGATGGCGGGTTGGTGTTGGTAGAGAGGAGTTGAGTCGGGTGCGTGTTGTTATCGATTCCATGGTGTGTCAGGGTCATGGCCGCTGTTATATGCTGGCTCCGGAGGTGTTCGGGCCTGACGCCGACGGGCATGGCGAGGTGTTGGTGGGCGAGGTGCCTGCCCATCTCGAGGACCAGGCCCGCTTGGCGGTGAGTAACTGCCCCGAGAACGCCATCTCGGTCGTCACCGACGCAGAGTCCGCCACCCGCTAACCCCCCACCAACAACAGACGCGCGAGCGAGCAGGAGAGGCGCTGGAGCCGGGTATCGAAGAGTACGGGTTTCGGGCGGCCGACGGTCACCCGGGGAAGGAAGCTGGCTGTGGACAAATCGGCCCTGAAGGGCAAAGTGATCGTGGTGACGGGCGCAGCTCGTTCGTTAGGGGCCGCCATGTCCGATTATTTCGAAGACGCCGGTGGGCAAGTGCTGCGTACTGATATCGACTCGGGTCCGGGAGTCACGCACCTCGATGTGACCAAGCGGCGGGACTGGGAGACCGTCATCGGGCAGGTCGTGGACGACCACGGTCGCCTGGACGGGCTGGTCAATAACGCCGCGGTGTACTTCGGGCGGCGTCCGTTCTGGGAGGAAAGCGACGAGGAGTTCGCCCGACTGATAGAAGTCAACGTGATGGGGACCTGGCTGGGCTTGCAGGTGGCCTCCCGGGCCATGGCCAGCCGCTATCAAGGGTCCATCGTGAACTTCTCGTCTACCTCGGGCATGATGGGCGCGCCCGGTTTTGCCGGCTACGGGACCACTCGCTGGGCTGTGCGGGGCCTGACCAAGCACACGGCCGCCGACCTGGCCTCGCGAGGGATACGGGTCAACTCGATCCACCCCCATGGGGTCAGGGGCACCGGCATGGTCGGCCCGGTCGGGAGCATCGTGGAGGAACGAGAACGCGACCGCCTTCATCCCCTCGGCCGGATGGGCACCACAGACGACGTCTCTGCCATCGTTAGCTTTCTCCTCTCCGACGACTCGACCTGGATAACCGGCCGCGAGTTCGTCCTCGACGGCGGCGCGACTCTCACCTGCGCCACCTGAATCCGAGGATTACAACCGTCCATTCCGCATGCGTAAGCGCGCCCGACGGGCTAGCAGGAGCCGTCCACTAAGGTAGAGCAGCGCTCCTGGGCTTCAGGGCAAAGCTACGTGTATTGGAAGGGGATTTGTTGGCCGAGGATCGCAGCGCGGTGGTGTTGGTGACCACCGTAGGTCATACGACGGTCGTCACTATTAATCGACCGGAAAAACGAAATGCCTACGATGCCTCGGTGAGGCAGGCCATGGCCGAAGCGTTCGCAGAGTTTGATGCCAGGCCTGATCAGCATGTTGCCATTGTTACCGGTGCCGGAGACGCTGCATTCTGCTCCGGAGCGGATTTGACGGCGCTGGTCGACCGCCCTGAGCCGCCTCGTCCTTATCCGATGACCGATATGTTCGGCGTCGGAGCGACGTCGAAGCCCGTGATCGCGGCGGTCAATGGCCTCGCCGTGGGCGGCGGTTGTGAGATCGCCCTTGCCGCGGATATCAGGATTGCGTCCGAGGCGGCGTGGTTTGGCCTGTTCGAGCCGAAACGAGGCATCATTCCGGGTGTTGCCACCCAACTCCTGCCCCGGATGATCGCCTATGGCGATGCGGCCATGATGCTTCTGAGCGCCCGGCGCGTAGACGCAGAGGAAGCGTTGCGCATCGGATTGGTGCAACGGGTCGTGTCCGCAGACTCGCTTATGGCGGAAGCCATCAACCTGGCCGAGGAGATCTCCCAGCTGTCGCAGTACGCAGTCCGAACCATCAAGTCTTTGATGCGGTCGAATCGTGATTTGCTGCTCAGAGAAACGCTGGCACTCGGCCGCGAGATGCAGAAGCTCGTCATGCTGAGCCCGGATGTGGCCGAGGGAATGACTGCCTTCGCCGAAAAGCGAGCGCCGGTCTTTGGCTGCCGGTCAGAAACCGATGAGTCGGTGCCCTAGCGCTTCGAGCGTTGACTCCAGGAGGGTGTCCAGTCCGGCGTATTCGTGGCCGCCCACCGTGATTCATCAGCAAGATAATGTATTTGTTCGACCTGTTCCGCAGACATGTCGCGGCCCCATTTGACAACCCGCTTCAGTACCCGGAGAGCGTCCGGGTTGCATAACAGGATTTGATCGGCAATAACGTCGGCTTCTCGGGTCAAGGCTTCGCGATCGTCGCACAGCCGTTGAATCAAACCGATCTCGTACGCCCGTTGCGCCGAGATGGGCTGGGCCGTCAGGTGCATAAGCATGGCCTCACCCATTGGGATCAGCCGGCTGAGCTGGTGGAGAGCTGGTCCTCCGGTGGCGCCAATGGTGCGCGGCTCTGGCTGGCCGAAAGTCGATTGCCGGGTGGCGATCCGGATATCGCAGTAGTTCGCCAGTTCCAGGCCTCCACCGAGGCAGTAGCCGTCGATAGCCGCAATGACCGGTTTGGCTGCCCACCGCACGGCGTCGAAGTGAATCCAGCCGCGTCGGCGATGCTCGGGTGTGGGACGCAGCTCCCGGCCGTCTTCCGAACGATCCTCCGAGGCATGGTCGCTCTCGACCTCGTTGAGGTCGGCGCCGGCCGAGAAGGCCCTTCCACCCAGACCCGTGATGATCGCCACACGCAGATTCGGGTCGGCGTCGAGATCGGCGATGGCATCAGCGACAATTTGGCGCAGGGGATGGTTCTGAGCATTCAAAACCTCGGGACGGTTTAGGGCGATATAGACCTTGCCACCCTCTTTGGTAACCAAGGCGGGTGCGGGCGGCTCAGTAACCTGCTCAGCGGTCATCTCGAGGCAACTTTCTTTGGTGTGAGCGAATAGACGACCCGATCAGGCCAGCTTCTTGCCGTGTGCCGCGTGTGCTCGGCGCGTTTCTTGCATTAGTCGTGTCAGGCTAGATCGCGCAGGTCAGCGTGGCCCCGCCATCGATTACGAACTCGCGCCCAGTAATCCATGTCGACTCGTCGGACAGGAGAAAGGCGACCACCGAGGACACGTCGTCCGTCGTCCCGAGTCGCCCCAACGGGTTGGCCTGCTCGAGCGAGCGCAACTGCATAGCATCCAAGGACGGCATCATGCCAGTGCCCTTGATACCGTGGGGATGGATCGAATTCACCCGAATTCCTCGCGAGGCCAGGTCGGCTGCCGTGTGCTTGGTCAGGCCCCGAACCGCCCAGCGAGTCGTCCCGTAGCCCGCAAAACCGGGCGCGCCCATCATGCCGGAAGTGGACGAGAAGTTCACAACGGAGCCGCGATACTTCGTGGCCATAGCCCGCGAGGCCACCTGCAACCCCAACCAGGTCCCCAACACGTTGACGTCGAGCAAGCGGGCGAACTCTTCGTCGGTCTCGTCCCAAAAGGGCCTCTGCCCAAAGTAGGCCGCGGCATTATTGACGAGACCGTCGAGGCGGCCGTGGTCACCCACAATGTCGTCGACGACGGTTTCCCAGTCCCGCCGCTTTGTAACGTCGAGATGGGTCACTCGAGGACCGGAGTCAACGTCAGTGCGTACCACGGTCCCACCCACTGACTCGAAGTATTCTGACATGGCAGCCCCGAGCGACCGGGCGGCGCCCGTAACCAAAATCACTTTGCCGCCCAGGAGATTCCTATCCATTTCCAGGTCCTCCGACGGGCGAACAAGAAGGAAAGGTTTCGGTGCCCATCACCTCACCCTAAACAGCTGGCAAGAGCTCCGTCAAGCGAGCACGCCCCTGGTCCAGCTGGCTCGCCGGCGAAGAAGCGAAGGTAGGAAGGATGAGTAAGCAGGCTGATTCTGAACTCGATACCGCGCCGTCTAATCCCACCAGCCCTAGTCCCACCAGCCCGGACGAAACCAGATCCGGTCCAGGTCCGGCGAGACCGAATCGAAGACGTACGGCACACCGTCCGCGCTCACGACGAAACCCGTGCGACACTGGGACGGGTTGAGCCACACGTCTCGGAGGCGCCCACCGCCCCGTACCCACACTGGGAGAGAGATGAGGTCTTCGGGGCGGTTGTCGAGACGAAGCGCCATCACCTGCTCCGCGGTCAAGGTCCGGAGATGCCGGTGCCAGAAGAGACAGATTAAGAGAACGGTTGTCGGGTCCGCGGTCATTCCCAGATAGTCCCAATCTGCTCCGCACGTCGGGCAGACTCGCTCCAGGGGGAGACCCGCCCGGACCTCGACGACCACTCCCAAATGGTACCTCCAGGAGCTCGGCGGCGGTGCTATGCGAACTACGGAGGCAGGCGGGCCTCTGCTTCGGACTCGTCCGGGCCGAGCATCACCAAAAAACGGATAAGTGCCCTAAAACGGTCAATATCCGCAGAAGCTCCCTTCTGGGCGGCGGCATGGCGCCAGAGGAGGTGCCCAGGTCGCTTCGCAGAACCGTATACTCGCCTCGTGGACGATTCGGAAGTGTGCCTTAAGGGAGGGGCCGGTGGATTATCTGCTGTTCGATGCTGACAACCACTACTACGAGGCCGAGGACGCGTTCAGTCGCCATGGAGACGAAGAAGTCAAGGCGTTCGTCCGATGGGTTTCAGAGGGCAAAAAGCGTCACATCATGTTCGGGAACGCCGTCTCGACGAGCCTACCGAACCCTACGTTTAACCCCATCACGAAGCCCGGTGCCTTTCATCACCGTTTAAAGGAATTGGCTGAGGGCGGCGACCGCAGCAACAGGAAAATAACGGATCGCAAGATGTACGGCGAGCTCGAACCACTGCCTTCGCACTATCGAGACCGGGCCGCCCGGTTGTTTGTCATGGATGAGCAGGGCGTTGAGAAAGCCTTGTTTTTTCCGACGCTTGGTGTCGGCATTGAGGGCCTGAATCCGGCGAACGTCCGGATGACGTACAAACTCTTTCACGCCTTCAACCTCTGGCTGGCCGAGGATTGGGGCTATTCCTACCAGGACCGGATCTATGCCGCGCCCTTCATCCCGGTGCTCGACCCCGTGTTGGCCACTGCCGAGCTCGACTTTGTGTTGGATCACGGAGCTCGGGTGGTGGTCATGCGGCCCGGTCCGGCAGGGGGTCGCTCGCCAGCCGACCCCGCCTGGGATCCGTTCTGGGCCCGTCTGAGCGAGTCGGGCGCCATAGCCGCCTATCACGGCTACGCCGGGCCTGACCGTTATCAGGAATCCTTTGTCGAGCTGTGGCAGAGATACGGTGTCGCGGACGCCACCTACGAAAACAATCTGGCCGCGGCCCTCATCGGCTATCGACCGATGCTCGAAACGGCGGTCGCTATGGTGCTAGGCAATCTCTTTGGCCGCTTCCCCGATCTGCGCGTCGCAAGCATCGAATTGGGGTGTGCGTGGGTTCCGCTTTGCCTGCAGGTCCTCGACCACGCCGGGGGCGTCTTTGACCGTCACATCGAAGCCTTCGGTGTCACAGTTGACGACCTGCCTTCAGACGTCTTCAAGCAGCACGTCTGGGTATCGCCGTTCCCCGAGGAGGACGTCCCGGGTCTGGTCGACCAAATCGGAGCCGATCGCGTCCTCTTTGGTTCGGACTGGCCGCACGCGGAGGGCACCCCGCAGCCGGTCGATTACATGACCCATCTCAACAAGCTCGACGCGGCCAGTGTCCGGCGTATTATGCGAGATAATGCGCTCGAGCTAATAGGCTGAGGATTGGCTAGTCATCCCATGCGCCAAATACTTACCGGCATTGATCCCGACGGGCGGTCCTGTGTAGTCGCAGAAACGGTCACGGACACGGCCCGGCGGGAACCGTTCTACCAGACCACGACGCCGCCGCCGCCGCGTCCGCCCGGGCGTGGCGAGTTCGTCGACCTGGGCGTTCCGGCCGGAACCGCGCGATGGGCGGTGTTCGAGTTGGCACCGGACTTTCGGTACGGCATGCATCACACCGATACGATCGACCTCGACTCACTTTTGGCGGGCAGCATGACCCTCATTCTCGATGACGGTCGACACCCGCTTTCGGTGGGAGACTGCGTCGTCATTTCTGGCGTCGACCATGCGTGGGAGGCCGGACCCGAGGGTTGCACGATGTCCTTCCTATTCCTGGGCACACCGCCACCGACCTAGGCAGCCGTTCACCTGCAGGGTTCTTGTCGGTAGCAACGGCGAGGGTCCAATTCGGCCGCTCGCGAGCAGTTCGACCGTCACTCTATAGGGAGCCATTTGCCATTGGGGCGGCCTGGTGTGATGGCGTCCGGGACAGTAGATTGGGTGCACCCGACCAGGATACGGCGTTCATCGGGAAGGAGGTCTGGTGCTTGCGCTGCTGACGGAAGAGCAGGAGATGCTGAAGGACATCGCAGTCCGGGTTGCAGAGAGCGTAGGGCTCGCGCACCCGAGCGATTTGGCGACGGTCGACCGCGACAAAGGCTGGTCCAGTCTCGCCGACGCAGGATTGCTGGGCCTCCGGGTCCGTGACGGTGACGGCCGGCCCACAGCATCGGGGGTAGAGCTCATGCTCGTGGCCGAGGCCCTAGGCGCGTATCTGGCTCCGTTGCCCTACTTGGGGTCGGCTGTACTGGCGCAAGAACTTCTCGAACTCGCCGACGGCCCCGAGGAATGGCGGGCCGCTCTGGCCTCAGGCGATGTTCGCTACGCGGTCCTCCTCTCGCCGGATCTCAGCAGCCTGGCTACCCTCGACAACCTCGACGACGGGCTGGCGTGGGACGCCGACGGTGCCAGCCATGCGCTCGTCTTGTCGGATCGATCCGAAGCACCAGCCGTCGTTCGAGTGGCGTTGGATGACTCGTGGCGGCCCGTCTCGTCTGTCGATCTGACCCGATCCATCCTCAGCTCGTCGTCTGTGGGCGCCACCCAAATTGACCCGGCGGGACGTCCGTTGTCGCCGGCCCAACTCGACCATTGGTTGGCCCTGGCGCTCGCCAGCGTCAGCGCGGACGCGGTCGGAGCGATGCGCAAGGGCCTCGACGATGTCGTGGCGTACACCAAGGTACGCGTCCAGTACGGCGCCCCGATCGGTTCTTTTCAGGCGGTCCAGCACCTGTGTGCCGAAGCGTTCGTAACGGTAGAGGCGGCGTCCAGCACGGTGAAGTACGCCGCGTGGGGCGTCGACGAACTGAGCCCTGCAGAGGCACTGCTGGCGGCCCGGACCGCGAAGGCTTATTGCGCCACCGCCAGCCGCACGGTTCCCGAGACAATCATGCAGGTGTATGGAGGCATAGGCCAAACCTGGGAACACATTGCCCATTTCGTGAATCGGCGGGCGATGCTGGACCGTCAGACATTCGGCAACGATGAAGCACAGCTGAATGCCATTGCCGATTCTCGATTGGAGGTGGGGTGAGATGGATTATCGGGATTCGCCTGAAGAGGCGGCGTTCCGCTCCGAGTTACGGGCCTGGCTGGCGGCCAACGCTCCCAAAGATTACGCCCAGTTGAAGGATCACGAGGAGCGCCATGTCGTGCAGCGGCAATTTCACAAGGAATTGTACGCAGCAGGCTATGTGGGCCTGGCGTGGCCGGTCGAGTATGGGGGCCGAGGACTAAGCCCTATCTATGACGCCATCCTCAATGAGGAGGCGGGCCGCGTGGCATCCCCGCCGATAGTCGGTACGGTCAATTACCTGGGCCGAGCCATTTATACGTACGGCAGCGACGAACACAAGGCCCGGCACCTTCCCCCCCTGATGAACGGTGACATTGCTTGGTGCCAGGGATTCAGCGAGCCGGAGGCCGGTTCGGACCTGGCCTCGCTCCGCACCCGGGCGGTGCGCGATGGCGATGAGTATGTCGTGAACGGTCAGAAGATGTGGACCAGCGGCGGTCAGGACGCCGACTGGTGCCTGTTGCTGGCGCGCACCGACATCGAGGCGCCCAAGCACCGCGGCATTTCCTGCCTGCTCGTCGACATGCGAACACCGGGGATCACCGTCCGCCCGATCCAACTTGCAGATGGCAATCCCGAGACGTGCGAGGTGTTTTGGGACGATGTCCGCGTTCCGGTCGCCAATCGACTGGGCGATGAAGGCATCGGTTGGAAGGTCGCCATGACGACCGTCACCTATGAACGTGGCCCCGGGGACATCAACTTCGTGTCGGCCTATTACCGGGCGCTGCGCAGCATCGAACAGTTGGCGGCAGACAAGCACCAACTCGGCGATCCCAATATCCGTCGGCGACTGGCCGATGCCTATGTACGCGGGGAGGGCCTCCGTCTTAATGTCATCGAGCAACTATCTCGACGGGTTGGCGGTCGCCCCCCCGGGCCGGAGGGATCCGTGGCCAAGCTCCTCTGGGCCGACGCGGACCAAAACCTGCAGCACCTCGCCATGGACATCTCGGGTGCGGACGCCATAACGGGACGCGATCCCGATCGCCTCGAAGCCTATTTCTGGTCCAGACCGACCAGCGTGTACGGAGGAACGGCCCAGATTCAGAAAAACATCCTGGCGACGGTGGCGCTCGGGATGCCACGCGCCCCGCAGTAACAGCGGGGCCGGCCAGGACCATCGATCCAGACCCCGTCTACACGGAAAGCGCGGGTCTCACCAACGCGAGGTAATTGCCGAGCTCAGCCAGGTACGATCTCCCGGCTGGCGATCTTCCACCGACCGTCTTCTCGCCGCAGCACGTCGTGGTACCGGCCCGAACCCCGGATGGCCGGCGTCGCCGCGGTGTCCGAGAGCATGAGATAGTACGAGTCGGACACGGCGCTGTCGGGCCCCTCGAAGCGGACCGCTTGCGTCGTCACGATGTGCTGGCTGTGGGTGCCAGGACCAAGCTGCCCCTTCCGACGACGTTCTTGGGCGCCTTCAAGAATGTCCGCTCGCCCCCGCCGCTCGTGGCCCGGCGCACCCCACGTCGCATTCTCGGTGAACACATCCATGTACTCGTCGAGATCGTCCGGTCCGCTCCCATCGGCGAGATGGGCGAAACGGGCGACAAGGTTGCGAATCTCCAGATCGTCGGCGAGGCGTTGGGCGGCCTCGGGCCCCGTGATGTCCTGTGTCGTCATTGCTCCTCCTGTGCGTGCCTGCCTACGTTAGTCACCTGCGTGCTCGGCTTCGCCCGCCCGCGTCCGTCCGAGGTTCGTCTCCGCATAAATGGTTTCGCCTTGGGCCTAAACGGGTTGCCACATGCGCCACCGTTTGCCCGCCATCGGCGGCTGCTGAAACGCCGCCGCGTCGTTGTCTCCCCACCACAAAACCTCGGGCCAGGCGGTCGGGCCCCGGCTCGTGAACAGACGGTGAATGCTTCGGGGGTCGCCTGCAGCAGGCAGGATGACAAAGACTGACCACTTCGCCCCGAGGTACTCGGCTCGCAACTGGACTGCCACGGTGCCCGCGTCAGCGGGTTTGATACCGACGTACTCGAGCCCTCGCCACGAAAGAGCGGATCGCATCTCGGCATCCACCCACCGACCGGCCAAGCGGGCATACCGGCGTTCGGGTGACTCCCATGCCCTCGTGGTGTCGGCGGCCCGGAGCTCGGCATCGTAACTGGCGCGATCGAATTGGAGGGGGCCAGGGAGGGCGTCTCCGAGCGTGCTGGACCACTCGTCCCAAACGACGCAGTCGCTGCTCGCGGAAATCCGAACCCACACCGCCCCACACTCGCTGTCACCACAACCACAACGACCGAGCCTGACCCGCTCCGGCGGATCGGCAGGGGACAGTAGGGGTAGGCCTTCGTCTGGTTCGATGCCCATGGCATCCAGGTTCAGAAGTAGGTCCTGCCCGTCAACGAACACGATCAATTCGCAGTCGTCTCCGCGATCAACGCCAGAAAGTCGGAGCCGGTTCACCTGCACATCATCTCACACTGGAGGCGCGATACGAGCGGTTGAGCGGGGGTTTGCGGAACGGGGCTCCCTAGCCCTTTCAGATTGCGGATCTGGTAGGGTAAGTAGGTCATGCACGTCGTATGGACGGGAGGAAGAACGCCGACATGAGCAGCTCCGACGACCGCCACGAGATACGTGATCTTATCGCTCGGTACGGGATCTACTGGGATTCAAATCAGCATGCTGCTTTTGCGGGGCTCTTTACGGTTGATGCCGAATTCGGTTTCGCCGGAAGAAAGCCGGCGGCCGGCCGCGACGCTATCGAGACATTTTCTGCGAAGATAGACCACGGCGAAGTGCATCACTTTACGACCAACGAGACGATCGACATCCAGGATGGCCATGCCACTTCGGAATCGTCTTTTTTTGTAACAGGGGATAAACCGACGACGATTACCTCGACCGGGCGCTACCGCGACGAATTGGTCAAGGTCGACGGTCGGTGGTACTTCAAGCAGCGGCTGGTAACCATGGATCAGCCCCGTGGCCGGGAGGCCAAGGCCACCGACTGACAGAAGCCCCAAACCGAGACCGGGCCGCAACAGCAGCCCGGCTTGAAGTACGCACCCGCCAGGGCTCACGGCGCGGAATCGGATCCAGCTGCCATCGGCGCGGTCGGCTCACGTGCGGCGCGTAGACGCCGGGCCGGGATGGCGAGCGCAGCGAGGAGCGCCCCACCTCCGGCTAGAGCTGCCGCGGCGATGAGCGCGACCCGGGACCCGTCGAGGAGCGCCTGGTGGGCCACGGCCAACAGGCCGGACTGCAATCTTTCGGGGAGAGCACGGCTGACGTCGAGGGCGCCTGCGATGGACGAGTCGGCCGCCTTCAGCTGGGCAGTCGTGAGGTGTAAGCCGGTGGCGCTGAAGGCGCCGCGGTAGCCAACTGCCGCGATGCTTCCGGCAATGGCGATCCCAAGGGCTTGGCCGATCTGCCGAGAGGACTGGTTGATCGCGGAGGGGCCCCCGGCGGCTTCCTTGGGCACGGCGGTCATGATGGCGTCGGTGCTGGCCGGGACGAAAATGCTGAAGCCGATTGCCATTATGGCGAAGCCAACCAGGACGTTGGCGTAACCAGAATGCACGGTTGTCAGCGATATCACGAGCAGTGATACGCCGATTAGACCGGTGCCGGTGGCAATCATCCAGCGGGCCCCAAAGCGTTCGGTGAGAGCAGGCGAACGAGGCATCAACAGGAAGTTCACCGTAGCGACTGGCACCGAAACGGCCAGGGCGGCCACGAGCGGGCTGTACCCTTTCACGATCTGCAGGTTCTGGGTGATGAGGAACACCGACCCGGTCATGGCGATGAAGGCAATGGTCATAGCCGCGGCCGCCGCCGAGAGGTGGGCGTTACGGAAGATGGAGAGGTCGATCATCGGCGAGGTGGCGCGGCGCTCCCAACGAACAAAAGCGAACATCGTCAGGATGGACAAACCCAGCGCTCCGAGGATCACCGGTGAGCTCCAGCCCTGGGTCGGACCTTCGATGATCCCCCACAGCAGGAAGGCGAGGGAGGCGGTCGACAGTGCCGCTCCAGCCACGTCAAAACGAGCTTTTTCGGGATTTCGTGATTCCGGGAGCACGAACCTCTGGACGGTAAGGGTCACCGCCACGATAGGCACATTTACGAAGAAGCATGACCCCCACCAGAAGTGGCGCAGCAGAATACCTCCGGCCACAGGGCCGACGAAGGATCCGGTCGCGTTCATGAGCGACCAGTAGGCGATGGCCCTACGGCGGCTACGCTCCTCGGTGAAAACGTTGACGAGAATGGAGAGGGTCGCCGGCATGATCATTGCTCCGCCGACGCCCATGATGCCCCGCCAGACGATGAGCTCCGTCGGGGTCGTCGCCAGGCTGGCGCCAAGGGAGCTGGTACCGAACACCACCAGACCAATGGTGAGCACACGGCGTCGGCCGAAGCGGTCGCCGAGGCTCCCCGAAGTCAGCAAGAGCCCGGCGAAAACCAGGGTATAGGCGTCCACGATCCACTGAAGTTGGGCGGGTTGGGCGCCCAGCTGGCGCACGAGGGTCGGGATGGCAACATTGAGGATGCTGTTGTCGATGGTGACAATAAGGAGGCTCAGGCAGAGAGCCCCGAGGGCAGTCCACTGTTTCGATGATGGTCTCACCGGTACGCGGGCCCTACTGCTTCCCTTCCCGATCGACGCCACAGGAAGATATGCTCACTTCCAGGTCAATGAGGGACGCCTTGACAGAACAGCCCAGCCCACCGGCGCGCTCGATCCCGACCGGGTGGCGACGGGTAGCACTGGTTGGCAGCCTCACTATCTTCGGACCACTGTGCATCGATATGTACCTACCAGGGCTGCCGGAGATCAGCCGCGAACTACATGCCAGTGCATCGGCGGTGCAGCTAACGCTGACAGCATGCCTCATAGGCCTGGCGGTCGGCCAGTTAATCCTGGGGCCACTGAGCGACCGTGTGGGCCGCCGACCCCCGCTGCTGCTGGGTCTGTGGGCGTTCGTCTTTTCTTCGGTGGCGTGCGCCTTCGCTCCGAATATCTATGCCCTGGCGTCGTTCCGGTTGATCCAAGGCTTAGGAGGGGCAGCAGGGGTCGTCATTGCCCGATCCATCGTCCGAGACCTCCACTCCGGTGTTGAGCTCGCCCGCTTCTTCTCGACCTTGATGCTGGCCACCGGGCTCGGTCCGGTGATCGCTCCGCAGATCGGGAGCTGGGTGCTCACGGTCACCACCTGGCGGGGCGTGTTCATCGTATTGGCCGCCACGGGCTGCGTGTTGCTAGTGAGCGCCTGGCGGCACGTGCCAGAGACGCTGGCGCCGGAGATGCGGTCTGCGGGGAGCTTCTGGTCGACGCTAGCCGTCATGGGTTCGGTCGCCCGGGATCGGGTATTCGCAGGGTATGCGCTGGCGTGCGGGCTTGGTATCAGTGCCCTGTTTGCCTATATCGCAGGATCGTCTTTCGCACTGCAGAACGTTTACGGTTTATCGCCACAAGTATACGGGCTGGTATTTGCGCTCAACGCAGCCGGCCTGGTGATAGGATCCCAAGTCAACGGCCGGCTGGTCAGTCGAGTCCCCTCGCTCCGCCTCCTCACCTGCGGACTGACCCTGATCGCCTGCGCGGGGGGCGCCATAGTGGTGTTCGTCGTGACCGGGGCGGTCGGTCTGCTTGGCGTGGTGCCGGCGTTGTTCCTGGTCATGTTCGGAGCCGGGTTCGTTGGTCCTAACGCCGTGGCCCTGGCGCTGGAACGGTATCCGCAGTCGGCCGGCGCCGCGTCGGCCCTGCTCGGCTCCTTGCAGTTCGGCCTGGCCGCCGTAATAGCGCCGCTGGCGGGCGTGGGGGGTACCCACGACGCCTTACCGATGGCCCTGCTGATTTTGGCACTCCCAGCGGCCGCGCTGGCGATCCGGGCGCAACTCGTCGCCCGGCCCGTTCGTCCGCCCGTCGTTGCCTCCTCGTGACGGAACGTGGCCGCCATGGACCTGCTGGTGGTCAAGCCCAGGAGGTGGCGTTGCGTTCGCTCGACGGCCTTCGCTATTGTTTGGGCGTTTGGGGGAACCCGCCAGGAGGACACTAAATGGCCAGCAACGGTAAAGCTACCTACAAATTCTTAAAGGTCGAGTCTCACGACGATGGCCGAATCGTTCGCATCTTGCTCGACCGTCCGAAGACGCGCAACGCCCAAAGCCGGGGACTACTCGTCGAGCTGGGCGATGCCTTTCTTGCCGCCGAAGCCGATGACAATGTGCGCGTGGTGATCCTGGGTGGCACGGGCCCCATCTTCTCATCCGGGCATGACTTGGGCTCGGCGGAGTCAATAGCGGAACGCACACCCGGACCTGATCAACTCGAGAGCTTCAAGACCAATGGTGGCACGTACAAGGGCACCGAGTGGCGCATGTTGCAGGAGTGGCACTACTTCTATCAGAACACTCTTCGGTGGCGCAATCTGCGCAAGATCACCATTGCTCAGGTGCAAGGGCCCGTGTTCGCCGCGGGTCTGATGCTGATGTGGTCGTGCGACCTCATCGTCGCCGCAGACGACGCCGAGTTCACCGACGTGGTGGGCACCCGCCTGGGCATGTGCGGCGTCGAGTACTTCGGGCATCCCTGGGAGTTCGGTCCACGCAAGGCGAAGGAACTGATGCTGACGGGTGACGCACTGGGCGTGGAGGAGGCGCACCGGCTGGGCATGGTCAGCAAGATTTTTCCCAAGGACGAGCTCGGCGACAAGACCCTCGAATTTGCCCGCCGCATCGCTGCGCTCCCTACCGTTACCAGCCTGCTCATAAAGGAGTCGGTGAACCAAACCCTTGACAACATGGGCTTTTACAACGCCCTGAATGCCTGCTTCTCGCTCCATCAGATCAACCACGCCCATTGGGCTGAGGTTCACGAAGACCATTTTCCCCTGGCCAGACCTGAAGACGGTGTCCCTAGCTGGAAAGATGCTCCCCCCGTTGTGCAGGCGCAACGGGACAAGGTCCGGTCCTAATCGACGGGCACACGGACCGGCGCGAGAGAGGCTCTAGTAGCGTCAGGCAAACCTTGCAGCCCCACGATCACGCGGTTGCCAGGTGGTCCGCCTGGGAACGCGTACCAGGATGGCATCGACATGACCGCACGGCTTCCGCTTGGCCGCGGATTGCGGGCGGCGATGCCACCGATGACCAACCGTCCAAACCGGGCGATTGGGCTCAGGGTGTGCCGCACCCTAGGTCCGGCCCGTTTCACGTGGCGAGATTCGGAACGTTGTCGGTGTGCTGTTGAGCTGAAAAGGCATGAAGTAACAGACGAAGACAAAGGAGAACGATGTCCAGTCCTACGCCTTCCTTGCGTGGTAGGCACATCTACGACCATCTCGGTGTTTGGTCTCACCGGCTCGACGATGAGTCGGCCGAGACGCTCATGCCGATCACCTCGGATATTCGCATCCCAGGTGGGGTCCGGGCTGCTCCGCTCGGCCTGGCGTTCGAACAGGGTGTCGGCACCTATCTCTTCGGAAAGGCCCTCGCGGTACCGGCGCAAATCGCTCTCCACATCCGTGATCGTGGTGAGGACGTCAACGAGATCCGCTCCGTAACGCACTTTGTGCGAGTGGGCCGAAGCTTGATCGTCACAGACGGCGAGATCCGCGACAGCGCAGACGAGAAACGTCTCGTCGCTTATGGCTCCATAATCTGGGCCGTAATCGGTGATCCGCCCGGCCTCTCAGATCCTCATCCCCGCCCCGATCACACTCCGGCTGGGGCTGATGTCATCGATTCCGCCGGGATTGAGCCTCTGCCGGACCGATCGGGCGTTCGGCTCCAGGGCCTGACCCCGCAGACGCTCGGGCCTGGCGGAATCTTGCATGCCGGTATGTACCAGCTCATGTGCGAAGAAGCGGCGCTCCTGGTCGGGCGGGCCGCCACGGGAAGCGACCGTATGGTTGCCGTCGACTGTACATACGATTTTCTGCAGCCGGGTAAAGTAGGGCCGTTCATAGCGACGGCCGAGGTTCTCTATGTCGGCGACGACGGCGTGGACGCTAGAATAACTGTGCGCGACGAGGGAAATAACAACCGGGTGGGCTGCGCTTCCTGGATTCGGGCGCAGGTCGCCTGAAGTTCGCCCGGATGGTGAGTACAAACGAAGCGTTAGTGGTGCGTCCGCCCTGCTGTCCGCCAAGCGATTATCTGCAGTCGAAGGTTTGACCGCGGATGGTTTCCGAAGGGTCTCTCGGCCAGCCGCTTTCGTCTCTGCGTGTGATCGACATTGCGGACGAGCATGGCGCGTATTGCAGCAAGTTGTTGGCCGATCTGGGGGCCGATGTTATCCGTGTCGAGCCACCGTCTGGCGACCTACTACGAAGCTGGGGATGGGGTGACAATTCCGGCCAGAGTCCCCCTTCTTCAGCTACTACCATGCCAACAAACGCGGCGTCACCCTGGACGTAGGCCGGCATGAGGCCGTTCCGCTTATGACGGCGCTGTTTGCCTCGGCCGACGTCGTGCTCACGTCGAGGCCGGCGCCGAACGTGCAGGTGTCCCTCGATGACGCCCACAACTCCGGCCTGGTCGTTGCAGACGTCACATCCTTCGGGCCCGGCGGACCACATGCGTCATTTGCAGCCACGCACCTCACCACGTATGCCATGAGCGCCTTGATGATCGAACAAGGTGAGGTTGAATCGGTTCCGGTCGTGATACCGGGAATCCAAATGTACGACGCCGCGGGGGTGCAGGCTGCCTTTGGCATCATGGCGGCCCTGCTGTCGAGGGACACGCATGGCGGCCAGAACCTCTCGGTGGCGACGCACGAGGTGTTGAGCACGCAGATGCACCACCTGACGCGTTACGGCTTGTTTGGCGCCATCGCGGAGCGAACTGCCGGCGTCGTGGCGCCACCGTCCGGCACCTGGCGGGTCTCCGACGGGATCGTCTCCCTGCAGGTATGGGAGCCCCGGCAGTGGAACAGCTTTGTGGAGTTGGTTGGAAGCCCCCCGGAATTGCAGAAGCCGGAGCTCCAGGATCGGATCGCCCGGCGCCAGGAAGCCGAGTGGCTCGAGAAGGTCCTGTCGTCGATACTGGCCGACTACAAGGTGGATGACCTGGTCGAACGAGCCAATGTCAGTGGGGTGCCGTGCTCCCGCGTCAACGACGCGGCCGATCTCTGGAACGATCGTCAATTGCGCGAACGCGGCTTCTTCCAGATGCTCTCGGTCGATCAGGGGTCGCCGGTGGAATTTCCCGGGCCACCCTATCGCTTACCGTCCGGCTGGTGGCGGCTGCGCCGGCCCGCTCCGAAGCTCGGGCAGCACAATCGCGAAGTCTACGTCAATGAACTTGGCTTCACCGACTCAGACCTCGTCAGGTGGAGCGACAATGGAATCGTCTGAGATCCCCCCTCCACCGCTTTCGACCATCCGTATCCTCTCACTCGCACAGGGCTTGGTCGGCAACTCCACCGCCCAGCTGTTAGCCGAGCTGGGTGCAGAAGTGGTGAAGGTCGAGTCGTTGACCCGACCAGACGGAAATAGACGGCTCTTGATCCCGGATCACGCCCGCATCTACGAGCCCTCCGGAACGGAAGTCACCGCCATTTTCGCTGCCCTGGCGAGGAGCCAGCTGGGTCTGGGGCTCGACATACTGCAGCCTGAGGGCCGCGCTGTCTTCGATCAATTGCTGTCGGTGGCGGACGTGTTCCTCTACAACCTGAGCCCCGCTGCGGCCGAACGGCTCAATGTCAACTGGGAAAAAGTATCTGCCATCAAGAAGGATCTCATACTCTTGGCGATTTCCGGGTACGGCTCCACCGGCCCGAATCGCCACTACCTGGCGTACGGCGGTAACATATCGTCGTTCGCCGGCTTGATGAGTACCTGGGGCTTCAATCACGGTGCACACCACGATTATCTGGCGGCGTATCACGGCGTCCTCGCCGTTCTGGTCGCTCTGTTCCAGCGGGGCCAGACGGGTGAGGGGGCGTTCATTGATCTGGCCCAAACGGAAGCGGGATGCGCCGTTATGGGTCCAGTCCTGATGGCGGCCCACCAAGGCGACGACGTTCAGGCACGAGAGAACCGAATGGTACCTTGGGCCGCGTTTGCGGCGGTACTTCGATGCAAAGGACCTGACTCGTGGATCGCAGTCGAGGCTGCGGACGAAGGTCAATGGGCGGACCTGTGTGCCGTCATGGACCATCCCGAGCTGGCGGGCGACGTCAGATTTGGAAACGCCACTCTCCGTGCCGAGAACTATTCCGAACTGCGGGAAAGCCTGGAAACGTGGACCCGGGCCCGGACTGCTTATCAGGCGTGCTTGCAACTGCAAAAGCATGGAATATGCGCCGGCGCTGTGCAGAATACCGAGGACCTGTACCGGGATCCGCAACTCTGGTCCCAGGGCTACATCCGCGCCGTCTGGCATCCCGACGCAGGCTTGCTACCGCACCCTGGACCGACCGTGCATCTGGCCGCGACTCCGATGCGGGTGCGTGGGCCGGCGCCCCGTCTGGGCCAACACACTAACCAAATACTGCGAGACTGGCTCAATCTGTCAGACAGTCGCATCCAGGATCTTGGTGAACAGAACATCACCTATGACGTGACAGATAGGACAAGCTGATGCAGCTGGATTACACGAACCTGGTGTGTGAGATGTTCGGGCCCGTCGTCCGCATCTCGTTCAATCGACCAGAGCAACTGAATGCTCTGTCGCACGGTCCCGACTCCGTCCACGAGAACTTGAATCAAGCCCTCGGTGAAGCGGATGCGGACGACGACGTCCGCTGTATCGTGGTCACGGGCACGGGACGAGCCTTCTCCTCTGGCGGCGACATGCGGCAGGGACGGCAGGAGATGCCCTCACTGACCGTATGGAATGGCGGGGCCCGACATAACGCCTGGGATAGCTATATGTTCCACGAAGAAGAAGATGGCGACATGGAGTTGGTCCACAATCTCCACAAGCCAGTTATAGCAATGATCAACGGAATGTGCTACGGCGCCGGGCTTATCTTCGCGGCACACTGCGATCTGCGCCTGGCGTCCGATCGCGCCCGGTTTAGCCTCATCGAGGCCCGGATGGGGGCCAGCGGCGTTGACGTCTTTCCGTACATCATCGGAAACCAGTGGGCGAAGTTCCTTATGTTGAGCGGGGAAATTATTCGGCTCGGCGCGCCCGGGACATCGGGTTGATCCTAGAGGTGATCCCTCATGACGATCTATGGCCGAGGACCCTGGACTTGGCCACGCGGATCAGCGCCATGCCGCGATACGGCGTGATGTTGAACAAGAGAAACATTGACGGGACGTTGGATATGATGGGGTGGGCGGCGAATAAGCGGTTTTCTCGATCCCACAAAACCATCATCGAGGCCATGTCCGAATATGCCGAGGCCGCGGACGGCCGGCTTCTCAGTGCGATCAGGGCCGAGGACGGGTTCGAAGGGTTCAAGAAGGCGCGGGACACGCCGTTCGCGGACCCGTGGTTGCGAGACGACGAGAGCTAGCCTTTCGTCGGGCGGGCGGGAGTGTTGGGCTCGACGCTGGCGGGCGAGCGCGAGTGGGGCGAGCGCCTAGACCGAGCGCCCTACACCGAGGGCCCTGGACCCGGGCACGGAGCCAGGCCGGAGGTCAAGACAGTTGGAGCCATTGAGTCACCTCGCCGCGGCGACTACCGTCGCTGTGTCCGCGTCTGAGGAGGGAAGCAGCATGACATCCACTCAAGGGCCGAGCGTCGGAGTCGGGGCGGTTACAAGCAAGCATCCGGAGCTCATCTCCTACCGGTACTTCGGGACATACTCTGAAACGCTCGGCAGGCATGAGGCCGAGGGTTGGGTAACCATTCGCCGTGACATGAGGGGTCCGGTTGGACTCCGGACGGCCCCGCTCGGGATCGCGCTGCTCGACACCGCCGGCATCAATGTCGATCCAATCGCGGTCGTATCACCCACGAGGATCGACTTGCATTTGTTCGAGCCGGCTCTGGACGTGTCCCGCGTGCATATTGCCGGGAAAGTCCTGCGAGAAGGGCGATCCCAGTTTTTCACGGAAGGTCGGTTGACCGACGCCGGAAATCCTGACCGTGTGATTGGCCTTGGGAGCACGCACTGGGCGGTCTCGGGACCAAACCCCGACTACCACTACCCGGACAGCCGTCCGGGACTTCCGGATGGCCCGGATTTGCCGCCGCTGTACGAGCCCTTCGGCGCTCGTCGGCTCGCAGACGGCAACCTGGAGATCTCAGAGCTTGGCCCTGAGCTGAGCAGCGGGTCCTTGCACCAAGGGCCTTTTCAAGTGATACCTGAGGAGGCTGCCTATCTCGCGGCAGAAGCGGCCGTCGGGACGGATCAGTTCTGGATCGAGCACCAAGGTACGTCGATCGTCGCCAAAGGCTTGGGAGCTCCGTTCGTGACAAGGGCCGAAGTCCTGCGGGTGGCTGCGGGCTGCATAAATGTGCGGGTCGAGTTGCGAGCTGCCGGAGCCGGCGACGCCTTGTGTTCTGTAACGATGTGTCGATTCCGGTTGACGTAACGGTTCAAGCCGTCAGGAGCGGGCTGCGTTGCGTTTCGGTGGGTGGGCGGGCGACCAGTGTGGGATAGGCGGGCGTGCGGCTGGTAGAGTGAGGTGCCCTTTGTCCGAAAGGGTGGTCAACCGATATAGCCGAGTTAAGGGGATGTGATGGCGAACGGGCGTGATGCCAAGGATTGGGCGAAGGAGCACCTGCGGGGGGTTTGCGACTCTCTGTACACACCTTTTAATGGGCGTGATGGTGACGAGATCGATTACGATGCTGTGCGGTTTTTGGTCGGGTACTGTCTGGGCGACCTCGATCATGGGGGTCTGTGGATGACCGGGGGTTGCGGAGAGTTTTGGGCTCTGACCCTGGACGAGCGTAAGCGCTTGGTGGAAGTCGAAGTGGAAGAAGCTCGTCGGGTGAAGCCGTCGGCGTTGCTGCAGGTGGAGAGCGTGGCCGCGTCGGCGAAGGACACCGTCGAGCTCACGTTGCACGCTCAGAATGTGGGCGCGGACATCTGCTACATCCAGAACCCGTTTATGGAGGCGCACGGCGCGGCGGGCACGTTGGACTTTTTCCGGTATATCGCCGATCGCACCGATATTCCGTTGGGTATGTTCAACTCGCCTTGTTCGGGGTTTACCATGACTGCGGCGGAGTGCGCGTTGATCGCGAAGGAGATCCCGGCGGTGTGCGCCATCAAGGATCCGGCCATGCCGGCCCATCATGGTGCGGCGGTGGCTCGTTTGGCGCCGGCTATTGTGGTGTGGGGCTGTGACGACGTGGAGTACAACGCCGGCTTTTTGCAGCACGGCTTGGCTGGTCCGTGCATCATGGGGGCGATGCCTTTCATCGGCGAGACGCCGAGCGATCGTCGGTATTCGGAGTGGTTCAGCTTGATCCTGGAAGGCAAGCTCGACGAGGCTCGGGAGCACTACTACCGGGCGGGGGTGGATATTCCGGGTTCGCACGGTTTGGGTTACACGTCGAGCATGCCCGAGCGTCCGGGCTACACCACGCATTGGGCCAGCGCCAGCAAGTACGCGGCTAGTCTGCTGGGGCTTCCCGTGGGCGACTATCCGCATGCGCGGCCGCCCCAGATCAGGCTCGAGGATTCGCACAAGCAGCGGATCAGGGAGGCGTACGTCCGCTCCGGTCTGATTCGCCAATAGTCCGCCCGCCAGCGTGGGAGACTTCGACGTCGAGGTCTCCTACGCCGCGAAGGCGCTAGGTAACTTCGGGTTCGGGCTCGGGCTCGGGACTCGGCTCAATGTCAACGGCCTCAACCGTCGCCGGCGTTGAGATGGCTACTGGCCGCGCCGTGCGCGCCACCAGGGGGGGAATCATCGCCGCCAAGCCAGCGGCGATGATGAACCCGACGGCGAAAGGTCGAGGCTTCACGGAGTTGGCGGCGATAGCGGTAAAGAGCCCTATGCCCACGACGGCACCCATCTGGTTCGCCATTTGTTGAACCGAACTGGCGAGCCCGAAGTCTTCTTGATCGACCGCGTTCGCGATCATGGCAACCGTCGACGGCGATGCCAGGCCATTCGTCCAGCCGGTGATCACCAGCGCGGCGATGACAATCGCCAGCACCGTGGTGATGGATCCGAAGGCCAGGGCAACCATGCCGGCCGTGATCCCGATCGAGGCGCCGATTAGTAGGCGCCGCTCACCGAACCGCACGCCCCATCTACTGGCGACCGGTGCGGCTGAGGCGACCGAAACGGTTCGACACGCTGTTATCAGCGAGGTGGTGGTTACAGACAGTCCAAACACTGACTGCAGGAGCAAAGGCGTTATCACATAGGCGCCAGTGAAGCCCAAGCCCAATAAGAACGTGGCGGTTGCCACCAACTGGACTTGACGGTTGGTTATGAGTCTCAAGGGCAGGAGCGGCACTGGTGTCCGTTGCTCTACCTTCCAGAGTGTCAGGCAGGCCAAAGGAAAGATCGCCAATAGGGCGATAGGCAACAGTGTCGGTCCATCCGAGGTTATGCGGTTGATCCCGAACGTCAGGGAAAAGAGGGTGACGGCGAGCAGAAGGGCACCCGGGACGTCGATGGGGGCGCGCTTCGTACGCTCGTCCGGTTTCAGCACGACAAGAGCAGGTACGATTGCCAGTATCCCTAGCACTGCCTGCGCAACGAATAGCGGGCGCCAACCGAAGGCGGAGATAGTCGGGCCGCCGATGACCAGACCGCTTACGGATGCGGTTGTGAGGGCTCCGGTAGCCCAGGCCGTAGCACGGATGCGTTGATGGGGAGGAAAGTGGCGGAAGAGCATGGCGTACGACGAGGGCCAGGTGGCGGTCCCCGCCAGCTGAGCGATCGTGCGACAAACGATGAGCCACACGACGTTGGGAGCGGCTGCCGTCAAAAGGTTGAAGACGATCGCCACCGCGAATCCGACCAGGTACACCTTTCTGTGCCCCGCTACGTCCCCGAGCCGGCCAAAGATCGGTAAGGACACCGCGATCGCCAGGGCGGGAGCGGTCACCACCCAGGCCACCACGCTGGGGGTGGTATGGAGATCTGCGGCCACGGTCTTGAAGGCCACGGTTACAACCGTGAACGTGAACGTGGTGGAGAACATGCCCACCAGGCACGTGAGCAGGAGTACCCGGGGATATCGGGGGCTGTCCCAGACCAGATCCTGCACGCCTCGAAGGGAGCGCGCGGCCATCTAAGAGTAATGCGCCTTGGGGGTCACGACAGTAGATTGTTGCATTTTCGCGGTCTGGCCAGGAATGGACAGATGGGCACGGTGTCGCCAACCGCGAACCTCGGTTGGCAGCGCCGTCGTCAGTACTGGCCCGGGAACCTACTCAGGGAAGTCGAAGCGCATGCCGCCACCACCCATCGGGGCCACAGGCAACCGCATCTCACAGAGCACGTAGCCCTCGTCTCGGAACTGATCAATGCTCTCGCTGGTCATTGTTCGCTGACCCCAATAACCGGTGGTTCCGGGGGCGAGCTCGGGGTACGGGTGAGTTCGGACCTCCGGCGCCCCAAGCGGCCGCAGCCCGTTCGTGCACGCAATGAAGCAGGTGTGATCAAAGATCTTCTCGCTGTCCTCGAGATCAGCCGGGCGAGCGAGAGCCCAGAACACCAGGGAGCCGCCATCTAGTTCGCATTCCACTGGTAGTGCCATGACACCAGTATGCCCAATCTGTCCGGTTAGGCAAATAGGCCGGTTAGGCAAATAGGGACGAGGCTGGCCTACGGCGCCGACAGTGTTCAGGGACGGGTTCGAGCACGTCGGACCAAGCCGCCTGGGTCTCGCGAGCATCGGCCCTATGACGAACTCCTCTGTCGCCCGCCGGTTTAGACGCTTTCGGGTGATTCGGGGTATTTATTCGTGCTTGGGGTGTTCGGATGATGGCCAGGCAGGGTTTCATGTCTCGGTGCCTCGCCGCCTTGACTGAGTAGGTGCGCCCAGGTGTAACTTCAGGGCCGGGGAGACGACATAGAGGAGGGTCGCATGGCTGTGGGCGCAGGGAGCGAGTTGGGGTATCGGATTGACGATGCGGATAACCATTTTAATGAGCCGCCGGATTGTTTCGAGCGGTATATCGATCCGCAGTGTGCGGATCTGGCGATCCGGAGTGTGGTGGGGCCGGATGGGGAGCGGGTGCAGTTGTTTGCGGGGGCGCCGTCGAAGTTCCACGCTAACCAGGTGACGTTTTCGTCGGGGGAGCTGGAGAAGATGTTGGGGGATACGTCGTCGATTGGTGTGGGGAATACGGGCCGCCCGGAGGGTGAGGAGCTGCGGGTGGTGCCGGGGATGTTCTTGAATCGGCTGAACCCGTTGAAGGGGTTGAGTGATGAGGAGCGGAAGGAGTTCATCGCCGATTTTCGTCATAAGTCGGAGGCGTTTGGGAATCGGGATCTGCGTTTGGCGTTGATGGACGAGCAGGGGATTGATAAGGCGCTGATGTTTCCGGCGGCGGCGCATGATATCGAGTACGAGTTCGCGGACAATATTCCGGCTTTGTATGCGAATATCCGGGCGTTTAATCGCTGGATGGGTGCGGAGGTCGGGTATGTGGCGGATCGGCGGATGTTCTTGCCGCCGTTTATTTCTTTGGCCGATCCGGAGTTGGCGGTGCGCGAGTTGGAGACGGTGATGGGGGATGGGGCGTCGCTGATCCAGATTAAGGCTGGTCATGCCCATGGTGGGGTGGATAATCCGTGGGGTGGGCGGTCTCCGGCGGATCCGGTGTATGACCGGTTTTGGTCGATTGTTAATGAGGCCCAGGTGTTGGTGACGGTGCATTTGGGGGGGACGGATTATCAGAAGTACGGGGCGGACTGGTCGGAGGATCCGCACACGGTGTTTGGTGATTTCGATGCGTTCCAGTGGATGATGTATTGGGGTGACCGGCCGGCGTTGGAGTTGACGGCGGGGTTGATCTTGCACAACTTCTTTGGGCGGTTCCCGAATATCCGGGTGTGTTTGTCGGAGTGCGGGACGGTGTGGTTGCCTTATACGTTGCGGAAGATGGATCATGCCTTTTTGATGGGTCGGAAGGCGAAGTGGGCGGAGAACGGCCGGTTGGCTGAGCGGCCGTCCAATATTTTCCGGCGGCATTTTGTGGTGGCGCCGTTCCCGGAGGAGAACGTGCGCCGGGTGGTGGACGAGGTGGGGATCGATCCGATCGTGTTTGGTTCGGATTTTCCCCATGGTGAGGGTCTGGCCTTTCCGGGCCAGTACGTGTCCGCTCAGCTGGCGTCGTTCAGCGAGGACGAGCAGCGCCGGATCATGCGGGACAACATGGAGAACTTCCTGGCCCCGGCCCTCCGCTAGCCCCACGCCACCGTCGGGGTCGGCCCCGCCGACCCCGACCCGAGACCGCTTCAGGGGCTCCGTCTCATGGACTGGTCCAGGGGGTGACCACCGGCTAGTATCACCCCACACGGCTGTTCCTGATAAATCGGGGGGACTTGCAAAGATGTCTGGCTTAGCGTGCCGAGCGCATGGCAGTGGTTTAATGTGGGTGGAGCCGTTCAAGTTGATGACTAGGGCTATTGGAGTCAGTTTGCATCATGACTAACTTCGTAAAGTTTTTCCTCCTCGGACTCGGGGCCGGGGCAATGTATGCCTTGCTGGCGCAAGGGCTGGTCCTGATCTATCGGGCGTCGGCGATTGTTAACTTTGCCCAGGGCTCGATCGGCGTCCTGGGCGCCTACACGGTCTACGAGTTGCGACCGCACATTGCCACGCCTATCGCAGTGATCGCAGGCGTAGCCGTGACAGCGTTTGTGGGTTTGTTTGTGCAAGTTGTGATTATGACGCCGATGTTGAGGCGCGGCTCTTCGCCGCTGGCCCGAGTAATTGCAACTCTCGGCGTCCTGTCCGGTAATTGAGCAAGCCCTCATAATTCATTACGGCACGAACGGACAATCCTACGCCAGTTTGGTGCCGGCCAGCGCTTTACATGTTTCAAAGTCAATAATTATTGGAAGCGACCGGCTATGGTTGCTGGCCATCGGGGTCGTGCTCACCGCGGTTTTGGCGATTGTCTATCGAACCACCCGGTTTGGGATGGCGACCACCGCCTCCGCAGAGAACCCGGTGGCGTCTGCGGCGCTGGGTTGGTCGCCAAACACCATCATGGCGATCAACTGGACGGTGGGTGGGGCGTTAGCCGGGTTCGCGGCGATCTTTATTGCACCGCTGACAGGTATTTCTCCAGATGGCGGCTCGCTTCTGGTCGTGCCCGCGCTGGCAGCCGCCATGGTCGGGAACTTCTCTTCCTTTACGCTCACACTTCTGGGCGGACTGCTGGTTGGCATATTGGAATCCGAGTCCGCTCACTTCTTTCCCAGTTGGACGACCGGAATTCCGTTCCTGGTCATTATCGGCATCCTGATCCTTCGGGGCCGGGCCCTGCCGTTGCGTGGCTTCCTGACTGACAAACTACCTTCGGTCGGTACCGGCCGAATCCGACCATGGCTGCTCGGTTCGGGAATCCTTATCTTTTTGGGGAGTCTGGCCCTGTTCAGCACCAACTGGACGTATGCGCTCACTACTTCGGCGACCGTGGGCGTGCTGTGCTTGTCGCTCGTGCTGCTTACCGGCTATGCCGGCCAGATCAGTCTGGCGCAATACGCCATGGCAGGTCTGGGCGCCTTGATCTCCGGCCGCCTTGCTGCCGCGGCCGGGTTTCCGTTCCTGGCGGCCCTGGTTGTCGGCGTATTAGGGACGATTGCAGCGGGCATAATCATCGGTCTGCCGGCCCTGCGGGTGAGAGGGGTGAACCTCGCTGTCGTCACCCTGGGCCTCGGCATCGTGATCGAGTCGGTCATCTTGAGTGATCCGAACTATACCGGCGGCCCGGTTGTAGGAACCGTATTGAAGCCGCCGCATATTGGCGGATGGAACCTTGATCCGTTCTTCCATCCCAAGGCGTACGCCATAATTTGTATTATCGCCTTCGTCGGCTGCGCCATTCTTTTGTGCAACATACGGCGCGGCCGCACCGGTCGCCGCCTCCTGGCGGTACGGGACAACGAGCGCGCTGCAGCCAGCATAGGCGTCAGCGTGTTTGGAGCCAAGCTGTATGCCTTTGGCGTGGCATCGGGCCTGGCGGGACTGGGCGGGGTGTTGCTGGCATTTGATAATGCTCATGTGAACTTCGCACAGTTTGACTTCTTCGCCTCTATCACCTTGATAGTTTTGAGTGTCATCGGCGGTATCGGTTATGTCCTGGGGGCTTATATCGGCGGCTTCGGAGCTGCCTCTGGGCTTAGCCAAGAGGTACTGAATCACTTCTTTTCGACAACCAACTACTTTCTATTGGCGCTCGGGTGCCTACTGTTAGTCCAGCTCATCTTCCTGCCAGACGGCATCGCCAGCAAGCTGTGTAGAGACATGCTGCGTAATTTCGGGCGATTTCTGCGTAAGCCGTCCGGGATTACCATTCGCCGCGGCACCGAGAAAAGGGTGGAGATCGAGCCAAAGACCCTGGAGTTGACCGGGATTACGGTCATCTTTGGCTCGGTAAGAGCGGTAGACGATGTGAGTCTTGTCGTCAATCCGGGCGAGATTGTCGGGCTCATCGGTCCCAATGGCGCCGGCAAGACGACATTGATTGATGCCGCGGCAGGTTTCGTGAAGCCGGCCAGCGGCAAGGTGGTCTTCGGGGGACAGAATCTCACCAGGGCGCCGGCCCACAAGCGGGCCCGGGCCGGCATGGTGCGGTCGTGGCAGTCGCTCGAGCTCTTCGAAGTGCTGACAGTCGGTGAGAACCTGCTGGCCGCGGCGGAGAAGCGCGATTTACTGTCCTACGTTGGGGATCTGGTCCGGCCCGGTATCCCAAGGACGACGCCGGCGTTGAACGCGGCCATCGACGAGTTCGAGCTGAACGACATCTTGGCCAAGTACCCGGGGGACTTGTCGTACGCCCAGCGGCACCTCGTGGGTATCGCCCGGGCCATGTCATCTCGAGCCTCCATCCTTCTTCTGGACGAACCTGCGGCCGGTCTGGACACCAGGAGCACCGATGAGTTGGTCCTGCTACTGAAACGGCTGGCGCATGAGTGGGGCGTCGGAATCCTGCTCGTTGAACACGACGTCCCGCTGGTGATGAAGGCGTGCGACCGGGTGGTGGTTCTCGAGCAGGGCCGGGTGCTGGCCACCGGGACGCCGGCGGAGATGCGCGGCGATCCTCGGGTGATCGAAGCATATTTGGGAGCGAGCAACGAAGATCAGCGTGTGCGAGTACGCGAATCGGCACAGGCGCCTGATGGGGACGCAGCCCGTGATGGCGAGGAGCCGGTTCCGGGGGCCGTGCCCGTCGGAGCCGGGGCCCAACGTGGCGACGGTGCGGGCGACCTGGGCGCTCAGGACGGAAAGAAACCCGCCATTCGGGCCGTGGGCGGTGCAGCCGGGTACGGGAAAGTGCCCGTCCTCGAGGACCTCAACCTCACGGTGTGGCCTGGCGAAGTAGTAGCGCTACTCGGGGCGAACGGCGCAGGTAAGACCACCACGCTCCGGATGCTTGCCGGCGTGATACCGGCGACCCGAGGTGCGGTCGAGATCGAGGGTATTCGGACTCAGTCGCCACTTCACCGCCGGGTCCGGCAGGGCCTGGGATACGTGACCGAGGAAAGGTCGGTGTTCCGTTCGCTGACCGCAGGACAGAACCTGCGTCTCGGTCGAGGCTCGGTGGACGCGGCGTGCGACGTGCTGCCACAGCTTCAGGCCTTGTTGAACCGACGCGCCGGGGTCCTTTCAGGTGGCGAGCAACAGATGCTGACGCTCGCCCGTAGCCTCGCAGGCGAACCTAGAGTCCTGCTCGCTGACGAGCTCTCGCTGGGCTTGGCACCCATCATCGTGGCCCGCCTGTTCGAGGTGGTCCGCAGCGCAGCCGACGAAGGCGTGGGCGTCCTGCTGGTCGAGCAGCAAGCCCGGGCCGTTATGCCGTTCTGCGATCGCGCCTACGTGCTTCGGCGGGGACGTATCGTCATGGAAGTGACCGCGGACGAATTCATGACCCGACTGGACGAAGTCGAGCAGCAGTACCTGGGTGGCGACGATAACGTCTCGGAGGAGGGCCTGTTGTCGACGGCAGCGGCGGACGAGCCAGGGTAAGCGACCACCGCTGAACCGTGACTCATGACGTCGTAGGTGTGTTATCTACAAGCGCGCGTAACCGTCCGACGAGAGCCCAAGGAGGTCGCCAACGATGAGTGAAGGCAGGGTCGTTGTGAGCGGGCTGGGGTTCCTTGAAGGGCCCCGATGGCACGACGGGGAGCTGTGGTTTTCCGACTTCTTCTCCCGACGGGTTTCGTCGATTGACGGAAACGGGAGGATTACCGAGCGAGCGTACGTCGCCGGGCAACCGTCTGGTCTCGGTTTCTGCCCCGACGGTACGGTGCTGATCGTATCGACCCACGATGGTCACATCGATCGCTCCGATGGGAAAAGGCAATGGGTATTCGCGGACATGGGCGCGACTTACCGAGGTGGTCTCAACGACATGGTCGTTGACGGCTTGGGTCGAGCCTATGTGTCAGCTCGAGCCTATGTGGCACCAACTCCTGTTCCGGCAGCCGGCCAGGCGGCCACTGCGCCTGGTGAGCGAGTGGCTCCTATTATCTTTGTCGACGAGAACGGTGGCGTGAGCATCGCTGCCGACGCTCTACGGGTGCCCAACGGGATGGTCATTACACCTGACGGAAAGACCCTTATTGCCGCAGTAACTCTGGGTAGCCAGCTGTTGGCATTCGACATTGCCCCGGACGGGTCCCTGAGCAACCAGCGGACCTTCGCGGACCTGGGTGATCGCAAGCCGGACGGGATCTGCCTCGATGCGGAGGGAAACGTCTGGGTCGGAAGCTATATCACCTCCGAGTTCGTCCATGTCGCAGAAGGCGGCCAGGTGCTGCGCGTGATACCCACGCCAGGCCGTTGGTCCGTTGCATGTGCACTCGGCGGACCCGAGGGCAGGACGCTGTACGGGCTGACGGCGCGGATCACCATAGAGGATTTTCACGAGGGCCACGGCGAAGGGGCGATCGAAGCCTTCGACGTCGACGTGCCCGGCGCCTAGAGACCTGCCCGCAGGCCCGGGCCGGCCCGGGCCCAGAACGCCCAGAACGCCCAGAACGCCCCCGGGGGCCAGTCTGGCGCTCGCCAGCCCTGGGGCAACCGGGGTTGGTAGCCAGGCGGGGGCGGAAGGCGCCGGCATCCGAATCGGGGCCTTGCGGCCCTACGTAGTCGTGCCCCGTGGCAAGGCGAAGCGCAAACTTGACACCTCAGGGTTACAGTGATGTAATTACAACCTGAGGATTTGCCATGCACTCGGAGGTCGTGCCCTGATCGCCCACTCGACTGGCTGGCGCCAGGATGGCTGAACTTGGGCGTGAAGGCCGCCGTGGCGCCGGACGGCGGGCGGTCGCCGCACACGGCTTCAGTAGGTCCTCTCTTGGGCTTAACCAGGGCGTGATTCGGAGGGTGGTATGAAACTGGTAGCTGCACATGTCGAGAAGTTCCGCAACTTCGACGATTCCGGCGAGGTGGCGATCGAGCCCGGAGTGACGGTTCTCATCGGTAAGAACGAGTCAGGTAAAACGGCCTTCCTGCAGGCCCTCCAGCGTCTGAACCCACTAGCCGGAGGTCGCTTCGAGGAGTTGGATCACTATCCGAGGTGGTTGTACACCAAGGATCGTAAGACGGAAGACATCAAAACAAAGAGCCCCGTAAGCGGCACGTTCGAGCTGGAGCCCGCAGATGTAGCCGCGCTAGCTGCCAAGTTCGGGGGCGATGTGGTCAGGACGACCACCGTCACCTTCAGGCGATGCTACGACGGATCGATGCTCGTCCAACAAGCCGTACCGCCCGACGAGCGGCTGGCCGTGGCCGAGGTCTTGTCTCGCGCAGACCTGCCCCGGCATCTGGAAGCCGACCTGGCGAACTCCGATTCTTTTGCAGCATTGGACGCCTTGTTAGAGGAGCTGGCCTCAGGTACGTCCGGCGATCCAACGAAATTCGAGGTTCGAGCATGTATTGCACGCGTGCGCTCAAACATGATGCAACTATTTGGCGACCAGGGCTTCCAGCAAGGAATAGATTGCGCTTTGCTCAGTCGCCTGCCAAAGTTCTTCTATTTTAGCGACTATGATTTCATATGCGGCCGTACGGATCTGAAACGTATCTTTACGGTGGAGGAGTCCGAGCTATTGCCGTCAGAGCGGACGTCGATCTCGTTGCTTCGGTTGGCTGGTGCCGACAACGAGGCCATATTAGAGGAAGACTACGAGAGCCGTAAGGCCGAGCTCGAGGCCGTATCAAACGACTTGACCGCTGAGATGTCTCGTTACTGGTCGCAGAGCAATGATCTTGAAGTAGTAATCGATATCGACAAGGAAACGACGCCGCTCTCTTACGGACAGTGTGCCGTGGCTCGTTATCTGGAGATCCGTGTCAAGGACCGTCGTCACGGCCATACTGACAATATCGATAAACGGTCGAACGGGTTTCGGTGGTTCTTTTCCTTCCTAGCGGCGTTTAGCGAGTATGAATCACTAGATGAGCGCGTCATTATTTTGCTCGACGAACCCGCCTTGACCTTACACCCGCGCGCCCAAGAGGATTTCGTTCGATTCATCCATGACCGTCTGGCTCCGAAGCAGCAAGTCATTTATTCCACTCACTCACCCTTTATGGTGGCCATCGACAACCTTGACGGCGCCCGGTTCGTGGAAGACAAAGGTCGCGGCATTGGTTCGCGAATCAGTGACTGTATTTCTGAAAATGACCCGGACACGATTTTTCCTTTGCAGGCCCAAGCCGCCTACGAGATTGCTAGGAGCTCTCCGGTTAAGGGACGTCACTTGTTGGTCACGACGTTGGCCGATTACACCTACTTGCTGACGTTGAGCAACTTCCTGGAAACGCAAGGACGACGAGGTCTCGATCCGAGGTTCTCGATGGTTCCCCTCGGCGACCTCCAAAATGTGGAACTGTTCTTAGCCCTGTTTGGGAAGGGTCATGAAGCAACGGTTCTCGTTACGGATGGAGAGGCGGCCCAGACGCTGGCCGCGGTGACCGAGAACGGCAGGCTCCTCGACCGTGGGCTGGTCCTGGCGAGCGCGCTGCGTTCCGGTGCGCAAACCGCAATCGAGGACTTCATCAGCGTCGAGGATTTCGTGCATCTTTACAATGCCTCCGCAGAGGGACTGCCCGTCTTAGCCGGCGAGCTGGCGGGCTCCGAGACCGTGATTGCAGGGGTGGAGAGTATTCGTGGTGAATTCGATCGAGATCGGCCCGCCGAATGGTTGTTGGCGCACCGGGAGGATCTGCTGCCTAAGCTCTCGACGCAGACCGTCGAGAACTTCGAGAAGCTGTTCGAGCTGGTAAACGCCACTTTGGACGGGTGAGCGCGCCGCTGTCGCTGACGTGTCGACGGGCTACGCCATCGCCACGAACGGAGTCCGGCCGCGGGCCCATGGCGCACCTAGGCTCAGCCTGAAGCTTTCTCCCAGTTTGGCGGCTAGGGTCGCCGGCTAGGATCGCCCTGGTCCAGGTCCCTGGTGGGTGCCATCCGGGGCGCGTAGGTTCGTGGTTGGCGGACGGGAGGGTCTTTGGCAAGCGGCCTGGCGCGAAGCAGGTGCGACATTGTCCACACCCGGCTTGTGCTCCTAGACTTCCTACACCCATACACCGAGAGGGAATTCAGTTGGACCTCAACATCTCTGAAGACCAGGAGTTCTTCCTGGACACGACCCGCAAGTTCCTGGGCGCCAGCTGGCCCGTGAGTGCGGTTCGGCAACTCCTGGACGACCCCATGGGTTTTGACCGGTCGACATGGGCGAAAGGCGCAGAGCTGGGTTGGACGTCCCTCCTGATTCCCGAAGAGTACGGCGGGGGGAGCATCTCCGGGGAACAAGTGACCGACCTGTCGCTGGTCGCGGAGGAACTGGGACGGTCCCTCTTCATGGGTCCGGTGCTCCCGACGAACGTCGTGGCCTGGGCCCTGGCTGCGTCAAGTGCAGATGGACTGGCCAAGGAGCATCTACCCCGGTTGGCTGCCGGTCAGGAGATAGCGGCTTGGGCCGTCGCTGAGGGTGGCACCCGGTGGGGAAGCGACGCGGCCGGAGTCACGGCCGTCCCAGCGGGAGACGGATACCTTCTAACCGGGGTCAAGTCCCCGGTCCAGGAAGCCCACCTCGCTGACCAGCTTCTGGTCTCTGCCCAGACTGCGGATGGACTGGCTCAGTTCCTGGTGGCCACCGAGAGCGCGGGTCTCAGGGTTTCGTCGCTAGAGTCCCTCGATCTGGCGCGGCGATTCTCACGAGTCGCCTTTGATCAGGTGCAGGTTCCGGCCTCTGCGGTCGTCGTAGAGCCCGGACAAGCCCGGGAGGCCACCGAGCGCCAACTCGCTCTGATGGTCGCGCTCCAATGCGCGGAAACGGTGGGAGCGACCGACCGTGCGTTTGAGATGACCCTCGCCTACGTCAAGGATCGTCGGTCATTCGGACGACCAATAGGCTCCTACCAGGCCTTGAAACACCGGTTGGTGGATATGCTGCTTTGGCTCGAATCGGCGAAGGCCGCCACGGCCGCGGCGGTGGCTGCGGTCCAGTTCGATGATCAGGCCTCGGCGGCGGCGAGCTTGGCGAAAGCGTACGTTGGGGATCGGTGCCCGGTAATCCTTCGCGAGTGCCTGCAGATGCACGGAGGGATCGGCTTTACCTGGGAGCACGACTTGCACTTTTTCATGCGCAGGGTCGAGTCCAACGCGGCAATCTACGGCGGTCCCGACTACCACCGGGACCGGTTGGCTCCAGCGATTGGACTGTGATCCGGTCCCGAGAGGCTAAGCGACAGGAAATGACGGTGAGTGAGGGGATCGAGCCTGCGGCGTTGCGGAAGTATCGCCTGGAGGCTCGGGAGTGGCTCGCGGCCAACGTGCCGCGGGTGGAGGGGCGTCGCCAGGACGAAGACGATGATCCGACACCGCAGCGGATCGCAGAGATTCAAGCCCTGCAGGCCAAGTTGCACGGAGCCGGTTACGCCGGGTTCACCTTTCCTGTGGAGTTCGGAGGCCAGGGGCTGACCCTCGATCATGAGCGAGTTTTCCTGGAGGAAGCGCTCGACTATGACACCCCCTACCGCTTCTACCGCGTTTCGATCGATATCCTCGGGGCTACTCTCGCTGCGTTCGGGACTTACGAGCAAAAGGCCACTCACCTCTACAACATCCTGTCCGGTAAAGAGCGGTGGCTGCAGTTCCTATCTGAACCGAGCGGCGGATCTGACCTGGCGGGTCTGCTGACGCGAGCCAGTCGTGATGGCGACTCCTATATCGTGAATGGCCAGAAGATTTGGAGCACGGGAGCGCATCTATCTGATTTTGCCATGTGTCCGGTGCGAACCCGGTGGGACGTGCCCAAGCACAAAGGCATATCGATGCTGATCATGGACCTGACCTGGCCCGGGATCGAAGTTCGCCGGATCAAACAGATCAACGGTCGCGCCGAGTTCTGCGAAGAGTTTTTCACCGACGTGGTGGTACCGGCCGCCAACCTGGTAGGTGAGGAGAATGAGGGGTGGCGGGTGGCCCGCGGCCTACTGGAGATCGAGCACGCCTTGGCTGGTCGTGGTGGTGGAGGCTACGACGCCAGGGGAATGGCGCGCCTGATAGGCTTGGCGCGCTCCGGGGGACTGCATCAGGATTCCGGGGTCCGGCGGCAGATCGTGAGTCTCCACGTGGCGGCGTCGGCGCACAGGATGCTTTCGATGCGGGTTTCCAATGGCATAGCCACCGGGCAGTTGGCCCGCGGGTATGGCAGCTTGCTCAAGCTCGGCCGTGACATCGTCCATCAGCGCCAAGCCGAGCTCGGTCTGTCTCTTGCCGGAGCTCCTGCCGTGGTCTGGGAGGCGCCAGCAAGAGATTGGGGTCAGTGGTCGCACGATTATCTGTCAAGCCGCAGCCAATCGATCGCGGGGGGAACGGACGAGATCCAGCGAAATAACGTCAGCGAGCGCGTCCTAGGCCTTCCCCGCGAACCGACCTTCGACCGTGATATTCCCTTTAATCAGGTTCCACACAACTGACGTTGGGCCCGTGGGAACGAGCTCTGTTCTTGCGGCCGCGAGGAGGATCTAATGACGTCCGAAGCCGATTCAGGGCCAGGCGACAGTACTACGTCCCCATTCGATGATGACACTCTCCGAGAGTTGCGCAGCCGACAACGGACGGTTCTGGCCTTTATTCCCGACGACGTGTCGAGTCCATTTATGCCCAGCACCCGGGGGAGGCCGTCCGAGCAGGATCCACTGGCCGTCGAGCGAGCGCTTCGCGAGAGGATCGAGGCGCTGATATCGGAGAACCCGGACTTGAATTCCTATCTGAACCGCTGTCGGAAAAACTACTTCGCCGAGCTGCGGCAATCCGTCATCGAGAGAAGCTACCGAGAATTGGCGGGGGACGCGCCGGCAGGCATGGATGAGGAACTCGACGTCGTCACCGGCGACATTGACCAGAGCGTGCGCACGCCAACTTACGAGGAAAGTTCGCTGTTGGCCCGCCTTTTGCCTCTGATGGGTTACGCCGATTACTACGCAGCGGTCTAGCCCGGGCTGCCCCATCTCGCTTCTGGCGAGACGGGTCGCGATTGGTTGCGACCGTCCAACTGTTCAGGATCCGCGGTTAGCGCCCGGCGACGGGCTACCGGCTGGAGCCAAGGTCAGGCAATAGCGACGTCGAGCCGGGCGGCTCTCCAGTCATGATAGGCTGCAAACTAGTGCAAAAGTGCAAGAAAGGATGCCAAGTGAGTGCCGATGGCGGGTGGGGCGCGCTTCGATGAACGTGTTCTTCGACGTTGACTACACGATTCTTGGCATAGATGGATCGCTGCGACCGCGCACTGCAGAGGTGTTCGAGGACCTAGCCGCTGACGGCCACGATGTGTACGTCTGGTCGGGCGTGGGCAACAGGACCGGGGAGATACGGCGCCTCGGTCTCGAGTCGCTCGTCAGGGGTGTGTATCTGAAGCCACTGTCGGATTACCAAGCCGGCTTGAAGCGTTTCCAGATTCCAGTCACGCCGGACTTCGTCGTCGACGATCATCCGGGAATTGTGAGTCACTTCGGAGGCGTGTGTGTGACGCCATATCTGAGCCGCCGCCAACCCGATGACGCCTTCAGCCACATCTGTGCGATGGTGGCCGTACGTCACCAAGAGATCAATGCGGCCCCGATTCCGGGGCGACACATCTTGTAGTGGCCGTCGTCACCTCCCGCCGGGCCATAGCCGCCTCGTACGTCGTCTCCGTTTTCTTGGTGGCCATGGACATTCATATCGTGAATGTCGCTCTACCCACTCTCTCGAGCAATTTTCATGTTTCGATCGACGTCCTCCAGTGGGCTGTGACGGGGTATGTTCTCGGCATAGCTATGTTCATCCCCGCCTCGGGATGGATAGCAGATAGATTTGGTACCAAGCGCACTTTTATCTTGGCGATGGTCTTGTTTACGGCGGCATCCGCACTGTGTGGATTGGCGCAAAGCATATCCGAGTTGATAGCTTTCCGGTTTGTGCAGGGCGCGGCCAGCGGTGTCCTCATGCCGGTCAGCACGACAATCCTCTTTCGCGAGTATCCTGCCGCAGAGCGGGCGCGGATATCCCGAGTGCTCTTTATACCGATCGTTGTCGCTCCGGCAGTTGCTCCGGCGCTGGCCGGATTGCTTATAGACGACCTGTCCTGGCGCTGGGTGTTCTTCATAAATGTGCCGATTGGCATAAGTGGTCTGATAATTGGCGGTAAATATCTTGTTGAGCACCGTGAGTCGCCGAAAGCTCCTTTCGACCTAACCGGTTTCCTGCTGGCGGGACTTGGCTTGAGCCTTCTGCTCTTTTCTATCAGCGAAGCGTCCTCGGTTGGCTTTGGGTCTCCGACAGTTCTGTTGACAGGTATTTTCGGCCTGGCGATCCTATGGGCATTCGTGAAGGTCAACCGGCGCACGCCGGATCCGATCCTCCGATTGAGTATTCTGCGCGACAGATTGTTTCGGGCTACGAACATCGTCATGAGCCTCAACATGGCGGCGTATATGGGCCTACTCTATTTGGTCCCACAGTTCTTACAGAACCTGGGTGGAAGGTCCGCGTTGCAGTCAGGTCTGACAACCTGTGTTGAGGCACTCGGCATTGTGGCGGGGTCGAACACACTTGGCAGGCTGTATTCCCGTATAGGCCCTCGCCGCATATCTGCGGCCTGCGGATTCGTGGTCGCAGTCACCATCGCCTGGTTTGCTTTTACCAGTGCCTCGGGAGATCTCTGGCTGTTTCGGTTGATGATGTTTGTCAGCGGTTACTTCGAGGGTGCCGCGCTCATGTGCGTGCAGGCGTCGATGTTCACGAACATAACCTCGGCAGACACCGCTCATGGCTCGGCGATCTCCAATACCCAGCGCCAAGCGGCGGTGGCGCTCGGTATCGCACTGCTGACCGCCGTCTTGAACGTTCACCAAGGTTCTCTGCGCTCCTACCACGTCGCCTTTGTCGTAGCGGCGGCGTTGGCGGTCGCTGGCGCGGTGGTGTCGGCGACCCTGATCAGGGACGCAGATGCTTACGCTTCCATGGTGCCCGCCAAGCCCGACGACGCCCTGGAGTTGGAAGCCTCCGCGCTGCTCTAGTCGGGGTTTGGCGCTGTCAGCGAACGCGGTTCCCGTCGTGCCACACGGCGACCACGGGACCCAGGGTCTCGGCCGTGAGCGCATTTCCGGCTATCGCGATGATGTCGGCGTCGAAGCCAGGTGCGAGCCGGCCCTTTCGTTGTCCGAGACCGCATGCCCGGGCCGGGCCGGAGGTCAGGGCGCGTAGGGCATCGAAAGGATCCAATCCGATCTCGATCAGGTCGGCGAATGCGTACGACAGGACGTCGTGCGGTTTGGCGGGAGTGATGCCGGCATCGGACCCGGCTATGAGGGTGGCGCCGAGCTGATACAGCCGCCGCCGTGCTCCGACCAAAACGGAGGCGTTCGCGGTCTGATCGGCCGTCAACGGGTACCCGGGAAGTCTTCCCAGCGTTGCCGAGATTGCTACTCCGGAGGAGGCGAGCCTGTCCAGCAGAGGTTCAGGGGGATCGGGCCTGGCTTGGCGGGTGTAGAAGGTGCAGTGCTCGATGGTGTCCGCGCCGGCGTCGAGGGCCCGCTCGATACCCACGATGCCGTGGCAGTGGGCCGCCACCGGCAGGCCGCCCCGATGTGCCTCGTCCACGACAAGTCGCAGCTCGTCCAGGGTGAACTGTGCTTCCCACATCGGGTACGTCGGGGTCAAGAAGCCGCCGGTCGCCATCACTTTGACGACATCGCACTGCCGGTCGATGCGCTCCCTTACGGCTCGGCGGAGGTCCGCTTCCCCTGCGCATTCCCCGCCCAAGAACCAGCAGTGACCCCCGGGCCGGGTTATCGGTGGGCCGGCCGCCAGGACGGTTGGCAAGGAAGGCTCCCCTCGAAGGGCGACGGTCAGGAAGCCGCGATCGCCTAAGTCCCGCAAGGTGGTGATGCCGCCCTCCAGGGCGCGGCGAGCCGACGAACGGGCTCGCGCCGTTAGTTCGGCGTCGTCAATTCCCGACACCTGCTCTTCGAGCGGTCCCGAGCCGTCGAAGCAGAGATGTTGGTGGCTGTCGAAAAAACCGGGAGCCAGCGTTACGTCACCGAGCTCGAAGACCGGCATGCCGTCCGGCACGGTGACGCCAACGGCCGAGATCCGACCGTCATCCACCAGGACGGTCGGGAGATCGAGCGTCCGATCACCGTCGAACAAGCGTGTCCCTCGCAACGCGAACACCGCTCCAACCTAACCCAGGTGGACGTGAACCTAAAACTGCCAACCGCCCGGCCGGCGGGGGGCCGCATCGACACCCGGGACCCTTGTCAGAATCGTTGCCTTCGGCACGACGCGACCGAGCGCAAAGTCCTCTCACAGCCCGGGCTTGACTTCCACCCCCTGTTGCGGTTGAATTATACGCTGTACAGGCCTACCTAGGAGGGTCGCATGGCTGTGGGCGCAGGGAGCGAGTTGGGGTATCGGATTGACGATGCGGATAACCATTTTAATGAGCCGCCGGATTGTTTCGAGCGGTATATCGATCCGCAGTATGCGGATCTGGCGATCCGGAGTGTGGTGGGGCCGGATGGGGAGCGGGTGCAGTTGTTTGCGGGGGCGCCGTCGAAGTTCCACGCTAACCAGGTGACGTTTTCGTCGGGGGAGCTGGAGAAGATGTTGGGGGATACGTCGTCGATTGGTGTGGGGAATACGGGCCGCCCGGAGGGTGAGGAGCTGCGGGTGGTGCCGGGGATGTTCTTGAATCGGCTGAACCCGTTGAAGGGGTTGAGTGATGAGGAGCGGAAGGAGTTCATCGCCGATTTTCGTCATAAGTCGGAGGCGTTTGGGAATCGGGATCTGCGTTTGGCGTTGATGGACGAGCAGGGGATTGATAAGGCGCTGATGTTTCCGGCGGCGGCGCATGATATCGAGTATGAGTTCGCGGACAATATTCCGGCTTTGTATGCGAATATTCGGGCGTTTAATCGCTGGATGCGTGCGGAAGTCGGGTATGTGGCGGATCGGCGGATGTTCTTGCCGCCGTTTATTTCTTTGGCCGATCCGGAGTTGGCGGTGAGCGAGTTGGAGACGGTGATGGGGGATGGGGCTCGCTGATCCAGATTAAGGCTGGTCATGCCCATGGTGGGGCGGATAATCCGTGGGGTGGGCGGTCTCCGGCGGATCCGGTGTATGACCGGTTTTGGTCGATTGTTAATGAGGCCCAGGTGTTGGTGACGGTGCATTTGGGGGGACGGATTATCAGAAGTACGGGGCGGACTGGTCGGAGGATCCGCACACGGTGTTTGGTGATTTCGATGCGTTCCAGTGGATGATGTATTGGGGTGACCGGCCGGCGTTGGAGTTGACGGCGGGGTTGATCTTGCACAACTTCTTTGGGCGGTTCCCGAATATCCGGGTGTGTTTGTCGGAGTGCGGGACGGTGTGGTTGCCTTATACGTTGCGGAAGATGGATCATGCCTTTTTGATGGGTCGGAAGGCGAAGTGGGCGGAGAACGGCCGGTTGGCTGAGCGGCCGTCCAATATTTTCCGGCGGCATTTTGTGGTGGCGCCGTTCCCGGAGGAGAACGTGCGTCGGGTGGTGGACGAGGTGGGGATCGATCCGATCGTGTTTGGGTCGGATTTTCCCCATGGCGAGGGTCTGGCCTTTCCGGGCCAGTACGTGTCCGCCCAGCTGGCGCGTTCAGCGAGGACGAGCAGCGCCGGATCATGCGGGACAACCTGGAGAACTTCCTGGCCCCGGCCCTCCGCTAGCCCCACGCCACCGTCGGGGTCGGCCCCGCCGACCCCGACCCGGTGGCAAGGTTGTTGGTGCCCGGATCGGAGTGGCTCCGACCCAACTCGGAGCGATATAGCCCGGGGCCCGGGCCCGTGCTTAGCTACTTGCCGCCGTCAGGGCGTCGAGCTCGGAGACTTGCTCACTTGTCAGCACCCACTGTGCGGCCTGGGCGTTGGCAGTCACCTGGGCCGGGGAGCTCGCTCCCGCAATCACCGACGGGACGGTTGGCTGGGCGGCCAGCCAGGCAAAGGCCACTTCGACGAGGAGGTGGCCCTGGGAGTCGGCCCACTTCGTCAGCCGTTCGATGACATCGAAGTTGTCGTCGGTCAGCATCGGAGGGAGCCAAGGGCCGGGGTTTGCTAGGCGCGTACCTTCGGGAGCCCCTTCGCCGCGGCGATATTTCCCCGTGAGCAGCCCGTTTTCGAGCGGGAAGTAGGGGAGATAGGACATGCCAAGGGCCGCGACCACGGGAATGACTTCGCCCTCATCTTGGCGGTGCATGAGGTTGTAGTGGTTTTGCACGGTGATGAAGCGGGTGGCTCCTTCCCTGACGGCCTGCTCGGCTTCGCGCAATTGGGCGGCGGAGAAGTTCGAGCAGCCGATCTCGCGCACCTTGCCTGCGGTAACCAGGTCGTTCAAAGCGGCCAGGGTGTCACCGATGGGTGTGTCGGGATCAGGTCGGTGGAGCTGGTACAGGTCGATCACGTCGGTCCCGAGCCGCCGAAGACTGTCCTCGCAGGCCGAGCGAATATAAGCGGGTTTGGCTCCGCCGGGCCGGTCCTGGTCGATCGGCGATCCGAACTTGGTCGCCACCACGGCATCCTGGCGGCGTGCTCCAAGGGCGCGTCCCAGGAATTCCTCGCTGCGCGTGCGGCCATAGGTATCGGAGGTGTCAAAGAAGGTGATCCCTGAGTCGAGGGCGGTAGCGACTATGGCGGCGGTGTTATCGGCGTCGATCCGGGAACCAAAATTATTGCAGCCCAGACCCGCTACCGATACCTCGAGACTTCCGATTCTGCGGCGTTCCACGTCGCCTGCTTATCACATTCCCGGTGCGAGCTACCTTTGTCCCGGGGAGCGATTGTGGCGAGGCGGGCCACAGGGTAACATGATGGCAAATCAGGGAATTTGAAAGCTACCAGTCAGGAGGGTTTAGAGTGGGGCTGCCGACGGGAACGCTCAACCATGCCGAATTAAGTCTTCGGTCTCGGAGACGAAGTGCTCTGCCGCCGAGCTCTGGCTGCCATTGGCTGCGAGGTGGGCAAGGACTTGGCGCTGGATCATTGGCTGGTGGTGGACGGGGGCGCCTTCCTGATCTCGGAGGTCACGGCCGAGCAGTGGGCGTTCGAGCAGTGGCTGAGCCCGCTCGTAAAGGAACAGGGCGGGCATCAGTACGAGGAATACCTGAATCAGCTCGGTGTGGGCCCGCAGCACTACACCCATCTCGGTATTGGCTTGAAGTCACTGGACAGCTGGGAAGATCGGGTAGCCAAGCTGCAGAGCCTTCGTAACACGGATCCCGAGCTGGCGGAGCGCCTCAAGGTGGCGTCCGTGTTCCGACCGGGGGATCCCGGTTCATACGGGCTCTACCAGGCGTTTATCCGCACCGACGTGTTCGCGGCCGGACTGCTCACCCTCGGCCAGACCATCGAAGTTCAATACTCGCCGCGCTAATTAGCAACGAGGTCACGGGCGGGCTGGGCCGTCCAGGTGGGAGCTGCTTGGTCGATCTCGTGGAAGCGTACATCGAGTCAACACCGAGCTCGAGTTAGCGAGAGGCCGATTCCGGCGACACCGCGTGCCGGACCAGCATGGCTGGTCCGGCACGTGGTGTGCTATGCATAGATACCGAGCACCAGGGAGGTCGGATGCGCTTCTTCACGTTCCACTACATGAGCTACCAAGGGATTGATACGGCTCGAGTCATCGGCGACAATGGAATTGCGTGGGCCACCTTGCCGAACTCGGAGTGTGATCCCCAGATCCAGGCCTCCAACTACCGGGACTACGTGGACCAGGCTGCTCTGGCGGACGAGCTGGGCTTCGATGGAGTGACGGTCAACGAGCATCATCAGACGCCTTTTGGGACGATGCCGAGTCCAAATGTGATGGCCGCGGCAATTATCCAGCGTGCGCCTCGGGCTCGGGTGGCGGTGTTTGGTAATGCCCTGCCGTTGCGGTCCACGCCGTTGGTGTCGATCGAGGAGTACTCGATGCTGGATTTGTTGAGCAACGGGCGGTTGGAGGCCGGATTTGTCGTCGGGGGCGGACCGGAGTACTACAACTTTGCCCTGGCTCCCACTGATGCCCGGGATCGGTTCGCCGAAGGCTTGGCGTTGGCGCGGCGGGCCTGGTCAGAGCCAGGCCCGTTTCGTTGGGATGGGAAGTACTACCAGTTGGATTGTGTGAACCCATGGCCGCGCCCCATACAGCAACCACATCCCCCGATCTGGGTATGCGGGGTGGGCAGCCCGACCACGCTGGAGATGTGCGCCCGAGAGAACATCGGCTACATGGGGGTCAACGTCAATACGGGTCACGCGGACTTTATGGGCCAGTGCGACTTTTTCCGGCAATCGGCTGAGCGTTACGGGCGGGAGTACGATCCGGCCAAAGTCGGTTGGCTCGCCCACGCCCACGTCGCCGATAGCGAAGAACAAGCGCAGGAGGAGTTCGGCGCAGCCGCGGCCTACGGTGGGTTGCTGACACGGGGCTTCGGTGGTCCCAACAAGACCTTCTTCCCGCCGGGCCATCTCCCGCCCGACAAGATCGCATCCTGGGAGCGTCAGACCCGTGACGCCGCCAAGGCGGCATTCAACCCTGCCGCTGATCAAATTCCGTTGGTCGGCACGGCCGACTCGGTGACCGAACGCCTAATCGGGCGCCTAAAGGACTACAAGATCGGCAACGTGGTGATGGCCTTCCAGTTCGGGTCGATGCCCCATGAGATGGCGACCCGCAGCATGCGGTCGTTTGCCGAGAAAGTGATGCCAGTGGTGCGGCGGGAGATTGACGACTACTTGGACGACCTCTACCCGCACCGGACGCGGCCTGACGCCACGACCGCCGTGGTGACGAACTAGACCGTCACGCCCTCAGACTTCCCACTCGAGCGGGAGGTAATCGATGGCGAAGACGCCCCCACCGTCGTAGACCAACTTGGCATCGGGCGCGATCCGGTACTCCGGGATGCGGGCGTGCCACTCTTCCAACGCCACTTCGAGCTCGTGACGGGCCAGGTGCGAACCCAGGCAGCGGTGTGGTCCCGCTGCGAAGGCGATATGGCGGTTGACCTTGCGGTCGAAGTTGGCGGTGAGCGGGTCGCTGAACTCGGTGCTGTCATGGTTGGCCACGCCTATGAGAACCACGATGCGATCGCCGGCGTGCATGTGCACACCCTTGAAGTCGACGTCGTGGGCCACGATCCTTCCGTCCACGGCAGTTACCGTCCAGAGCCGAAGGAACTCCTCCACGATCCGTGGTACCACGGCAGGCTCTTCGATGATGCGGCGCCGAGCTTCCGGGTGGTCCGCCAGGTAGCGGAAGGACCAGCCGATGTTGGACGGCAAGGTGTCAAGGCCGCCCACGAATACCGTCGACGCCAGATTGATGGCCGCGTCCATATCGATGAGCTCTCCGTCGATCTGGCCGTTGGCGATGGCGCTCAACAAGTCGTCTTGGGGTGAGAGCCGCTTTGCCTCGAGTTGCTCTCGGACGATGGCCCGGATAGCCGACCAGGCTTGGGCCGAGTGCTCGATGTCGTGGAGGAAAATCTCGGCGTGCTCCCGGAACTCCTCCTGGCGCTCAAGCGGCAACCCGAAAAGGTTCGAGAAGACTCGGATCGGGTACTGGCGAGCGAAATCCCGAATGACGTCGCAACGCCCGCTGTCCTTGAATCCCCCGATCAGCTCCCCACAGACGCTGCGCATCCGAGGCTCCAGGGCGTCGACCTTCTTGGGGGTCATGTGCGGCAGCACGATAGATCTGTACTTTTGCACCGCGGGTGGATTGAAGAACGACGGTATCAGCGGATCGGACAGGGAGCGGGCCGGAACAAAAGAAGCCGCGCCCGAGGCGAAAGTGCTGGCGTCCTGGAGCACATCGCGAACGTCTTCGAAGCGCGAGACCACCCAGAAACCGTCGTAGTCCTCACACCAAAACGGTGCGCTCTCCCGCCAGGCATCGAGCGCCTCGAAGGGGTCGTGATCGAGGATCCGGTCGACCTGGAGGTCGATTTGGCCAACCGGTGACCGCGTAACAACCGTCATACGAACCTCCACTCCCGCAGGGTGACTTGCGCCGGACTGTGTGGGGCTGTCCGGTACTGACTCAGGAAAATCTGGCATGACTTCTTTGGCGAACAACTCCATGGACTCGGCTTGCCATGTCTTCGCGCCAAGCCGGTTGCCGTCTGCATTGGAACAGACGGAACGATACCATCCGGCTGCGCCCCGTCCGGTGGCGTGCGATTGCCGTCGCCCTATTATTGGAGTTTGGGCAGCACGGATGCGCCGAACGCCTTGAGCTCGTCGAGGTCTTGAACCTGGATGTGGAGGTCCCGAACACCGAGATCCTGGTAGCGGCGGAGCTCGTCGGGCGGCGTGTCTGCTCGGCCGCCACCGCAGTAGATAGCGATGGTGGCCGGATCACGGTTATAACGCGCCGCGGCAGCTCGGAGCAGGGGCAGCAGCTCGGCCAAACGACCAGAGGACATCCCGGCGGTGATCCAGCCGTCGCCGAGTCGGGCGGCCCGGTCGATGGCAGCCGGACTGTGGCCTCCAATCAGGATCGGAATGGGCTGCTGTACCGGACGAGGCTCGGGATCCATGGGCGGCACGTCCCAAAACTCTCCGTGGAAGGCCACGTGCTGGCCGGGTTCGGTCCAGATCGCTCTCAAGAGCGCGATGTGTTCGTCGGCCCGGGCGCCTCGGCGATCCCAGGGCATGCCCATGGCATCCGCCTCCTCTTTCAGCCAGCCCACTCCGACTCCGCACAGCAGGCGTCCGCCCGAGTAGCGATCGATCGTCGCCAGTTGGCGGGCGTTGAGCACGGCATTACGGATCGTCAGCACCTCCACGGACATGCCGATGCGGATGCGGTTCGTCAGGGCGGCCACGTAAGCCAGCGTGGTCACCGCCTCGAAGTTCGGCGACAGCAATGCCGAGACGGCGTCATCCCCGATGGTGGCCGGCTTTCTGGGGAGCACGTACTTCGACTCGGTGTGTTGCGGCATGATCACGTGGTCCACGGCCCAAAGTGACGAGAACCCCAGTTCCTCGGCCGTGGTGCACCATTCCCGCACGTACTCCGGGCTGGCATGCGCCCCGGTGTGTGGTATCCCCACGCCAATGTCCATGGTGTCCTCCTCTACCGTTCCTTCAGCTGCGCTGCCGCGGCTCGGGCCGCCGAGTGTTCCGGGCCAGGGACCCGCCTATCCGGCCTTTTATGCCAGGGATAGTAATCACTGGCAGCCCACTCCTTTGCACGCTCTCAAGCGCAGGAACCTTATCCTTCTGGAAGGTCCAAGGCATTCTCTGATAATGCGGACACCCGGACCCGCCCACGCCTGCCGGATGCTGCTCATCTCCCCGCGCCGGGCACCGTCGCCACCGATGATCGGTTCCCGAAGGGCTTGACTCCGTCTCAGCGACGACCTATCTTACGTCGTCTAACGTAGTCTTAGCCTACAGGGGGTTAAAAGGTGAAGGTGCGTTCGAGGTCTCTCGTGCCATTGGTTGCTGCTGGATCGGTGATCGTGTTGGCGGCGGCTTGTTCAAGTAGCAGCAAGTCGTCCTCGGGGACCAATAACACGAGTGGTGGCAGCGCAGCCACGACGGCGACCGGCTCGGCGAGTGGTGCCCCGGGCACCACGGTGGCGGCGACGGGCACCGTTATTCCGATCGGCACGATCGAATCCGAGACTGGGAGCAGCGGCGGCAACACCACTGTCGGCACCGACAGCATAGAGGCCTGGGTGAAATGGACCAACGCCCATGGGGGTATTGGCGGGCACCCGGTTAAGCTGTTTACGGCCAACGACAACAACGATCCGGCTCAGGCGTCGACGGCTATAACCAACATGCTCAACAACGACCATATCATCGCCCTGGTCGGCCACGACGCCAATGGCACCGAGACCACGTGGCAGCCGATCCTCACCAAAGCGGGGGTGCCGATCATCGGTGGGCCGCCGTATCTTCCCGTGGACCTCGAGCAGGCGAATATGTACTCAGTGGGCACGACCATCGAGTCGGGCCTGTATGCCAGCGAGTACGCCGTGCATCAAGCCGGACTGGCCAAGCAAGCGTTGATCCAATGCAACAACGTGGCGGCGTGCACCTCGGCGCTGCCATTGGCCAAAGTGGGGGCCAAGTCGCTGGGCATCGATCTGTTCACCACCCAGGTCAGCGCCACGGCCCCCGATTACACGCCGCAGTGCCTGGCCGCCAAGAACTTCGGGGCCCAGGCCGCAGAGCTGGGCGGGATCAATCCGCAGACCTTCGCGCAAAGTTGCGCGGCGCAGAGCTACAAGCCGGTCTACGTCAATGAGTACGACCTATTCCGGCTGAGCGTGATCAAGGCCACGCCGGAGTTCGAGGGGGCCATCGGCAACTCGCAGGTCTTCCCGACGTTTCCGAGCGCCCAGCAGTACCCGCAGTTGTCGGAGTACTTCCAGTCCATGCAGGCCTACGCCCCCCAGGACATGCAGGGCGGCAGCGCCGTACGACAACAACTACAACATTGTCTCGGGCGGCTCCTGGGCCGGCGGGTACGTGTTCGGTGAGGGCGTGGCCAACGCCAAGGTGCCGGCCAGCCAGACCGTAACGGTCGCCGACCTGCGAGCAGGGGTTGGCCATGATCCCCCAGGGTTCGACCAACAACGGCTACACGCCGCCCGTGTACTACGGCAACGGCACCACCACCGTGCAGAAGGCGGTGACCTGCTTCTGGGATACCAAGATCGTCAACGGCCAGTACCAGTTGATCGGCAACCTGCAGTCCGTGACCAGCCAGTGCGAGCCCACTTCTTTGTTGGCCCTCAAGGGTGGTCAGACGGTATCTTCGAGTAGCTCGTAGTTCTCCGGAGAGGCGGAGCCCATGTCCCAGTACCTCGCCTACATCATTGCGGGAATTGCTGGTGGGACTATCTATGGCCTGGCGGGTAGCGGTTTCGTCCTGACGTACCGAACGTCGGGAATTTTCAACTTCGCTTTCCCGGCTCTGGCCACGGTGGCGGCCTACGTGTTCTACTTTCTGCACGGGGACACGCTGTACCTGAACGTGGGTGTGCCCTGGCCGGTGGCGGCGGTAGTGGCGGTGCTCATCTTGGGGCCGCTCATGGGTCTGGCCATGGAGGCGATCGCCCGTGGGCTGTCGCAGGTGGCGATACCTATCCAGGTGGCGTCCACTATCGGTCTGGCCCTGGGTATCCAGGGGGCGTTGGGTCTGTTTTACCAGAGCGTCAACCCGGTGTTTGCCCAGTTCCTGCCCCAGAGCCACTTCCAGCTGCTGGGCGCGGGCGTGACGTACGCCCAGCTGATCCTGTTTCTGTTCGGGTTGGTCAGCGTGATCGGCCTGTACTGGTGGTTGCGGGCCAGCCGCCTGGGCCGGTCCATGAGCGGTGTGGTGGACAATCCGGAGCTGCTGGGCTTGACCGGTATCAGCCCGGCGCTGGTACGCCGCTGGGCGTGGGTGATCGGTTCTACTTTCGCGGCGGCGGCTGGCGTCTTGCTGGCCCCCACCCTGGGCAGCCTCACGCCCAACGGACTGTTCGCGGTGGTGGTGGCGTCGTGGGGAGCGGCGGCCATCGGGGCGTTCCGCAGCTTGCCGTTGACCTTTGTGGGTGGTCTGGCTATCGGCATTTTGGGCTCGCTGGCCACTAAGTGGGAGATCAGCATCAGCTGGCTGGCCGGTGTGCAGACGGCTTTGCCGTTCATCGTGTTGTACCTGGTGTTGTTGGTGATCGACCCCCGCAAGCTGGCCGATATGCGGTCGATCCGTCCCAAGCGGTTCCGGCGCAGTTACGTGTCGCCGGCGCCGGTGCGGCTGGTGGCGGGGGCGGTCATCGTGGCGGTGCTGGCGCTCATCCCGACCCTGCTGCCCGGGGATCTGGCCTTGTGGGGTTCGGGGTTGATCTATGCCATCCTGGTGCTCTCGGCGGGGTTGGCGGTCAAGGAGGCCGGGTTGGTCTCGCTGTGCCAGGTGTCGTTCGCGGCGGTGGGCGGCGTGGCTTTTGCCCATATGGCGCATAGTTTTCACTGGCCCTTCTTCGGGGCGCTGCTCTTCGCCGGGGTGGTGGCCATGGCGGTGGGGGCCTTCGTGGCCATCCCGGCCATCCGGGTGTCGGGGGTGTTTTTGGCCCTGGCCACCTTCGGGTTCGGGTTGGCCTTGCAGAACTTGTTTTATCCCACCAGTTTCATGTTCACCACGTCGGCCAGCGGGCTCACCGACATTCCGAGGCCGAGCTTCGCCCAGAGTGACAAGGCGTATTACTTCCTGACCCTGGTGGTCCTGGTCTTGATCGGGTTGGTGATGATCTCGGTCGAAAAGGGCCGGCTGGGTCGGCTGCTGCGTGGCCTGGCCGATTCGCCGCGGGCGCTGGGCACCATGGGCTCTCCCGTCAACATCGTGCGGGTGATCGTGTTCAGCTTGTCGGCATTTATCGCCGGCGTCGCCGGGGCGTTGTACGGGCCGATGTTCCACGGGATCGGCTTGCAAACCCCGATCTTCCAGCCGGTGCTGTCGCTGCAGATCTTCCTGATTGTCATGCTGGTGGCTCTGGGGACGCCGTGGTATGGCCTGGCGGGTGGCCTGTCATTGATCACTCTGTTCGGCTACCTATCGCGGTGGTTCCATGTCCTCAATATCCAGCCCTACCTGTCCCTGATCCTGGGCGTGTTTGCGGTCATGATGTCGTTCCAGGCCGACCGGCGCCCGATCATGCCGGTGGCCATACAAGGAGTGCTGGAACGGTTTCGGATCAGGCGAACCATTGAAGCGGCAGAGGCCACGGCTCGCCCCTCACCCGAGGGTGCCGCCCTGGAGATCGATGACCTGGTGGTCCGCTTCGGTGGTACGACCGCGGTGCACGGCCTCAGCCTGGAGGCCCCCTACCACCGCATCACCGGGCTTATCGGACCGAACGGTGCGGGCAAGACGACCACCTTCAACGCGTGCTCAGGGTTGGTCAACCCGGCGCAGGGCAAGATCACTTTCGACGGCCGGGACGTCGGGCACATGGGACCGTCCACCCGGGCCCGCCTGGGTCTGGGCCGCACGTTCCAGATCATCGACTTGTGGGATACCCTCACCGTCCGAGAGAACGTGGCTCTGGGGGTGGAAGCGCCCATGTCCGGTCACGGGGTACGAGGCATTCTGGTGGGCACCCGATCTGAACAACGGGATGTGGCGTCAGCCACTCAGGAAGCCGGCGAGCTGACCGGCATCACTGGCCTGTTCGACCGCAAGGCGGGCGATCTTTCTACTGGCCAGCGGCGACTGGTGGAACTGGCCCGGGTCCTGGCCGGCCCCTTCGATCTGCTCCTGCTCGACGAGCCGTCCTCTGGTCTAGACCGAGCGGAAAGTCAGCGACTGGGCCAGGTTCTGCGTCGGGTCGTGACCGAGCGGGGCGCCGGCGTGCTGCTGGTAGAGCACGACGTCCCGCTGGTCCGCGAGGTTTGTGACTACCTCTACGTGATGGACTTCGGGGTCAAGATCTTCGAAGGTACGCCAGAAGAGGCGTTGGGCAGCCCCCTCGTGCAAACCGCTTATCTGGGTAGCGAGGGCGTGGAGCAGGCCATCGAGGCCGGCCCCGTTGACGGTGCGCCGGTCTCAGCTGCCTCGAACCTCGAGGACATCAGGTAGAAGGTCATGCTCGAGATCCAACAGGTCACGGCAGGCTATGGCGGCTCGATCGCCATCCGGGACGTCTCCATAGAGGTGCCTGATTCTTCGGTGGTCGCTCTGCTCGGGCCCAATGGTGCCGGCAAGTCCACCTCGCTGCGCGTCGCCTCGGGCATCATGCGACCCAGCCAGGGGAGGGTCTTCTACGACGGCAAAGACATCACCGGGCTCAGCCCCTTCCGCCGGGCTCGCCTGGGGTTGTGTCACCTGCCGGAGGGACGCAGTATTTTCCCCTCGCTCACGGTCCAGCACAACCTGGAATTGTTCGTGCCCAAAGAGCGCGAGGCCGAGGCCTTCGACGAAGCGACCACCGCATTTCCCATCCTGGGCGAGCGGCGCAAGCAACTGGCCGGAACCCTCAGCGGGGGGGAGCAGCAGATGCTGGCGCTGGCGCGGGGCTACGTCGCCAAACCCCGGGTGGTTTTGGTTGATGAGCCTTCTCTGGGCTTGGCGCCCCGCATCGTAGAGGAGATCTTCTCGTTTCTGCATCGACTGGCCCGCGAAGGGGTGGCGCTCCTCATGGTCGAGCAGTACGTGAACCGGGCGCTGGAAATGGCGGACCACGTGTACGTGATGCAAAAAGGCGAGGTGATCTTCGGGGGACCGTCATCTCAGCTCGACGCCGAGCGGCTATTTGGCATGTACGCCGGATCCACCGACACCCAAGCGGGACTGGGCTGACAAACCAGACTGGGCCCACAAGCCGGACTGGCTGACGAAACCTTTCCGCTCACACGAGGGGACGATACCGAAGCCGGCGATGGGACCCCGGGCCCGGGTGGTACCGGGGTCCCAGCCGTAGGCGCTCCTAGCCGACGGGGGAGTACGACCCAGAGCGCCTTATCAGTATATTCGACGGAGCTCCTTACGTCTAACAAGCGGGGGCATATTTTGATGAACTCCGCCGGTCAGAGCCCGAAGGTGCGGATGGCGTTCCCCGCGAGTATTGCTTGTCGCTCGGCGTCGGTGCAGGCCGCCAGGTCATGATCAATTTGGGTCTTGACATGGCCAAAGGTGCCGTAATTCTCTGGGTAGTCGCTGCACCACGCCAGGCTCTGGACGCCAATCATGTCCCGATACTGGACGGCGCAGGTGTCCCACAAGAAGGACGCGATCACTTGGTCGTTGATGTATTCCTTCGGCCGACGGCTCAGCTTGAGGGGCTGATAGACCTTTTGCCGATGACTTTGATCGAAGCACAACTCCGCCCAAGCAATCAAAGGAGCCAGCCATCCGGCGCCGGTCTCGTTGAGTACCAGTCTCAGATTTGGGTGACGCTCAAAAACTCCGCCCACGATCAACGAGGACACCATCTCGCTCGGGACGGACTTATTCGTCCACATGTTGACTGTACTGGCTAGGCCGTTAAGGTAGCCGTTCATACCGGGGGTCGCGGCCAGCGCCTCGACGTGCGCCACGATCGGCAGGTTGAGATCGTCGAGCGTGTTCCACAGGGGCTCCCACCACGGATCTGTGTAATTGTGGTCGGCCGGTGCGGACCAGTCCCCGACATAGCCCGGCGCGATCGGAAGCTGGACAGCTCTGAGGCCGCCCGCTCGGATCTTCTTCGCTTCCTCAAGCATGAGATCCATATCCCAGCAGGGAAGCTCACCAACCCCGAGAAGCCGGTCAGGGGCGTACGAGCAAAAATCGATGAGCCAGTCGTTATAGGCCCGGATGAGGCCCCACCACACCGGGCGGTCCTTCGGCCAGAGATGCGGAAAGTCATTACGAACGATTACATGCGCACTGACGCTGTCGGAATCCATGTCCTCGATCCGAGCCCGTGGGTCCCTGTTGCCGGCAAGCCCTGCGTCATAGCTACGAGCTAGCGCCCGGTCGTCCTCGTACTCGTCGAAGGGGACCCCAAGCGAGCCAGCCCGTGTGCGATGAGCCACGTCGTCTAGAACGAGGACCTCATACTCACCATCGTCCTCGAAGCGCAGCCAGGCCTGTTTCGGCGCTCTATCGCGCAACTCCTTCGGATAGCGCTCCTGCCACATGGTCGCAGGGGGACTAGCGTGGGTACCGACATCGATGATGTCATATTTCATGGGTTCCTCCTGAAGCTCTTTTGCTCAGCATGGCCTTGATGTGCCGGTCCGGCGGTCGACGCCTTTATTGTCTGTTCTCGGCAGCTCAGCTGTCACGCTCCTTTCCGGGTGTTCAGCACTCGAGGCTACACCTGGAGCAGGTCCGGCCGCCGGGTGGCGGCCGGTTCGAATAGGCAACCCGGTCTTGACGACGAGGCTACGGTCTGGCCGTCAGGAATGCCGATCGATACCTCGGTTTGACACGAGGGACGGAAGACGGCGGAGAGAGGAATGTCATGATGAAACTGGGTATTCTGCTACACCCCAGGGGGGCGGGGATCGCCGATCGCGATCTTTTCGGGCGCATCATCGATGTCGCTGCCGCTGCGGAAGCCTCCGGGTTCGACTCCCTGTGGGCCGCAGATCACTTTTACGCGCAACTGACGAGCGACTGGAGCGAACCTCGGTTAGAACCGTATGCCGTGCTCGCCGGCCTGGTAGCGAGAACTCGACAGATCAAACTGGGATCGCTGGTTTCAGGCGTGACCTTCAGGAATCCCGCTCATTTGGCCAAGATTGTCACCACGCTTGATGTCATCTCACAAGGGAGGGCAATACTGGGAATTGGAGCAGCCAGGCTTGGGGAGGAACATCACGACTATGGCTACACTTTTCCGCCGGTCGCTGAACGAATAGACCGCCTGAGCGAAGCAGTACAGATCTGTCGATTAATGTTCGATAACGGAAGAGCGACGTTCTCCGGACGCTATTATTCGATCGCCGGGGCACTCAACTACCCGCGGCCGATTCAGGAACGGATCCCGATACTGGTCGGAGGGGATGGCGAACGTCGTACCCTTCGACTCGTCGCCCAGTACGGCGATGCGTGCAATATCAGCGGTTCGCCGACGACGATACGGCGCAAGCTCGACGTTCTGGAGCGACATGCGCACGACGTCGGTCGTGATCCTGCCGAGATCACAAAGACGACGCTCAAGATGATCGTCGTTGGCGACTCGCACGCCGATGCAGTACGAGGAGCCGAAGCGGCTCGGGTGTATTTCGAGTTCAGCCAAGAAGCCTTCGCCGATTTCGCCGTCGTGGGTGACGCGGACGAGGTCCGGGATCAAGCCAAGGCGTTGTCGAACGTTGGAGTGGATGGCATCGTCTGCATGGTCCCGAATCCATTCGTGACTGACCAGGTGGTCGCAGCAGGCGAGGCGCTTCGCGATTTCGGCGCGTAGGACGAAGACAACAACGTCCTAGCGATCGTGGCCTGGCGCCGGTTGGGCGGCGGAGATGCCTCTGTCGGGCGCGCCGCAAATGGGGCACGGCTCCGGGCGAAACTCCGGGCCTTCTACTTCCCAAGAATGCTCGTTGACGCAGAAGTGAACCCAGATCGATCGGCTCGAAGCGTCAGTGTTCGCCATCGGTTACCTCGTTCCTGGCGCCAGCCCTTTCGACGGCGAGGCAGTGACGGCTGAAGCGGCCGAGACTGCCGGGCGGTGGAAGGGGCCCCGGGGAAACATCTGCGCCCCAACACCTGGACGCCGGGGCCTTGCGGCGCGGGACAGCGTGATTAGACGTCCCACTCCAGCGGGAGATTGCGCATGGCGAACACACCACCGGTGTAGGTGATGGTTTCTCCGGGAACGATTCGGTATTCGGGGATGGCGGCGTGCCATTCGGTCAGGGCCACGCCCAGCTCGTGCCGGGCCAGGTGGGACCCGAGACAACGGTGGGAGCCGACCGAGAAGGAGAGATGGCGGGTCAGTTTGCGGTCGAAGTCGAGTTCGGTGGGGTCTTCGAAGACGGCGCTGTCCTGGTTGGCGAGGCTGAGCACCGTCACCACCCGGTCGCCGGCCTTGATGTCCACCCCGCGGAAGTGCACGTCGCGGGTAGCCCGGGCCTCATTCTTGGCCACCGAGGGATAGACTCGGAAGAACTCCTCTACGGCGGTGGGGATTACGGTGGGGTCCTCGATCAGCCTCTGACGATGCTCGGGATGCTGGGCCAAGAAGCGCAGGGTCCAGGCGATGTTGGAGGGCAGAGTGTCCAGACCGCCCAGAAACACCGTGGAGGCCAGGTTGACGGCCACGTCCAGGTCGATGGGCGCGCCGTCGATCTCGGAGTGGGCCACCCCGTTGAGCATGTCGTCGGTTGGCGAGGCCCGCCGGCTCTCGAGCTCGTCTCGAATGATGCCCCGGATGGCCGTCCAGGACGACTGCTTGCGCGATTCGTCGTGCAGCCAGGTCTCGGCCAGCTCCCGGAACTCCTCCCGGCGGGCGGCAGGCAGGCCAAACAGTTCCCCGAAGATGGCGATCGGATAGCGGCGGGCGAAGTCAGGGACCACGTCGCAGCGGCCCCGGTCCTTGAACGCGGCGATCAGGTCGCGGCACACCTCGTGCATGCGCGGCTCGAGCGGGTCGATCTTGGCCGGCGTCATCAGTGGCAAGATCACGCCCCGCAGCTTGGTCTGGTAGGGGGGATCCTGGAACGACGGCATCAACGGGTAGTCCATCTGAGAGGTGGGCACCGGCTCGGAGTGGGTGAACGTGCGGTAGTCCTGCTGGATCTCCCGCACCGCGTCGTAGCGGGTAAACACCCAATAGCCACCGTCGATCCCGTTGTCCTTCTCGCCAGTGCACCAGAACGGGTCACGCTCCCGGAAGGCCAGGTAGGCCGCAAACGGGTCGTCCTCCAACACGCGCCGGTTATGAAGGTCAAAGTCGCCGACCGGGGCCCGCTCCGCAACAGTCATGGCTGCTAACTCCCTCCTGTCGAACCCCCCTGGCATTTGCGGGGAACGAGGTCGAGAGTACCAGATCGCCTCGGCTTGACCCAGGAACCAAACCAGCCCGTTATCACCTGGTCCGGGGTGCGGGAGAGGGGCAGACGGTGCGAGTTCAGACTCGGACTTGTACCACTCCGTCCACGACGCGAGTTTCGAACGTCATCAAATCCTGGTTGAAACCGTCGGGCACCGAAGGCGAGATACACTGGCCTGTCGTGACATCGTATTTGCTGGAGTGCTGTGAACACACGATGTGGGAACCCTCGACGATGGGGCGCCCGCCAAGTGTGGTGCCCTGGTGGGGGCAAAGGTTTTGGAAGGCGTAGTAGCAGCCCTCTACGTTGGCAACTGCTACGGGAAAGCCGTCAACTGCGACCGTAGTGGTCGCGCCAGGTTCCAACCAATCGTCAGGCAGGGCGTCATAGAATGACAACGGAGTCACCTCTCTGGTGGCGTGTTGTTAAGCTCATCCAGTCTAGCTCTAATTGTGATCGAGCGGGCCGGCCGAAGCAGTGGCGGGGATCGGGCTGGGCTTTGGGGTACATGGGGTTCGGGCTGATGGCGGCGATGTACAAGCGCGAGCCCGAGGAAGTTCTCGACGCCGACGGCTTCCGTCGCCTCAGCGCTTCTACGCCGCGAACCCGCCGGGCTGGACGACCGGTGTGACGCCGCCCAGTTGCCCATGGGCGCCTGGCACCAGAAACGAAAGGGTGGGTCAGGTGGTGGCGGTGGCCCGGAGGTGGGATTGGGTGCGGTTGGGGTAGAGCTTGTCGAGGTACTGGTCGATCTCGTTTCGCACCACGGGCATGACCTTCTCGGCGAAGAGGCGCATGTTGCGGGTGGCCAGTTCGTGGGGCATGGTGCCCATCTGGAAGGCCATGGCCACGTTGCCGATCTGGTAGTCCTTCAAACGGGCGATGAGGTTCTCGGTGACGGTCTCCACCGAGCCCACGAACGGCAGCTGATCAGACACCGCACCGCTCCCGGCGGCCGGGTTGAGATCCTTGGGGTTGGCGGCCTCCCGCACCTGGTTCTCCCAGGCCACGACCTTGTCAGGGGGCAGGTGGCCGGGCGGGAAGAACGTCTTGTTGGGCCCGTAGAAGCCCCGGGCCAGCGTCCCCTGGTAGGCGGCGTGGGGGGTGAACTCGTCGGCGGCTTGCTGATCGGTGGCGGCCACGTAGGTGTGCGCCAGCCAGCCCACCTTGGCCGGATCGTACTGCCAGCCGTAACGCTCCGTGGTAGTGCGATAAAACTCGCACTGGCCCATGAAATCGGCGTGGCCGGTATTGATGTTGACCCCCATGTAGCCGATGTTCTCCCGGGCGCACATCTCCAGCGTGGTAGGACTACCCACCCCGCACACCCAGATAGGCGGATGCGGCGCCTGCAACGGCCGCGGCCACGGATTCACACAATCCAACTGGTAGTAGCGGCCATCCCAACGAAACGGACCCGGCTCCGACCACGCCCGCCGCACCAACGCCAACCCCTCCGCGAAACGCCCCCGCGCCTCGGTCGGCTCCAACGCAAAGTTGTAGTACTCCGGACCCCCACCCACCACAAACCCCGCCTCCAGCCGCCCCCCGCTCAAGAGGTCCAGCATGGCGTACTCCTCCACCGACACCAACGGCGTGGACCGCAACGGCAAGGCGTTCCCAAACACCGCCACCCGAGCCCGCGACGTACGCGGGATGATCGACGCCGCCATGATGTTGGGACTGGGCATGGTACCCATCGGCGTCTGATGATGCTCGTTGACCGTCACCCCATCGAAACCCAGCTCATCCGCCAACACCGCCTGATTCACGTAATCCCGATAATTGGCGGCCTGCACCTGGGGATCGCACTCCGAGTTCGGCAACGTCGCCCAGGCGATCCCCGTGTCACCCATCACCCGGGGAATATCAATACCCTGGTAAGTCATGTAGTGAAAAGTGAGAAAACGCATCAACCACCTCACACGCAGTCAAACCCCGGACAACCCCACACGCTACCACAAGCAGCCGCCCAAACCCGAGCCGCGCCGGACTCACTCCTGGCCGCCAGGCGGACGAATCTTGAGAAGATGGCGGACGCCGAATCTATACTCTCCGCATGCTCTACATAGACGGGGAATGGCAAGAGGCCAGCTCAAGGAAGCATTTCGAATCGCGTAACCCCGCGACAGGGGAGGTCATCGCCGAGGTAGCTGATGGATCTGCCCACGAAGCACGGCAGGCGGTAGGGGCTGCATCGGAAGCCTTCCGCTCCTGGTCCCGGTTGACGGCCTATCAGCGTGCCGAGTACCTGTACCGAGCCTGGACGCTTATGAACGAGCGCCGTGAGGACTTGGCGCAATTGATGACGAAGGAGCAAGGAAAGCCCCTCCGGATGTCACGAAATGAGGTTGGCTACGCCGCTGACTTCCTGTTGTGGTTCGCCGAGGAGGCCAAGCGCACGTACGGGGAGACCATCCCTTCATCTCGAGCAGATCAGCGGTTTTGGACAGTCCACCAGCCGGTCGGGGTGGCGGCGGCCATCACCCCCTGGAATTACCCCATCTCGATGATCACCCGAAAGGTCGCGCCAGCGCTGGCCGCGGGTTGCACCATGGTCGTAAAGCCAGCGAAGGCCACACCAGTATGCGCCGTGGAGACCTTCCGGGTATTCGACGACGCCGGAATTCCTCCCGGGGTGGTGAATCTTGTGACCAGCTCGACGTCGCGGCCTATCGCCGAAGAGTTTTTGACGAACTGGGACGTTCGCAAAATCACCTTCACGGGTTCCACAGAGGTCGGGAAAGAGATTGCTCGTAAGGCTGCCGATCAATTGAAGAGGATCTCGCTCGAATTGGGTGGCCACGCGCCGTTCATTGTGTTCCCGGACGCCGATCCGGTCCACGCCGCTCGGGGCGCGTCGTTAGTGAAGTTCCTCAACACTGGACAGGCGTGTATCTCCCCCAATCGGCTGTTTGTGCACGCTTCGATAGCGGAGCCGTTCATCGCCGAGCTCACCAGCCGGGTCGAGAAGCTGCGAGCGGGCAACGGCCTCGACGACGGAGTGACCGTGGGACCCCTGATCGACGATGATGCCATGTTGAAGATGGCGAGTCAGGTTGAGGACGCCAAGGATCGCGGTGCCCGGGTGACTGTGGGTGGTATGCGCCTGACCGGTGGCGCTTACGATCGCGGCACGTTCTGGGCGCCCACGGTTCTCACTGATGTGACGCCGGACATGGTCATCTACCGAGAGGAAACCTTTGGACCGATCGCGCCGGTGACGATCTTCGAGGACGATTACGAGGTGATCGAGATGGCCAACGACACGACCTACGGTCTGGCCTCGTACTTCTACACCCGAGACCTCAGCCGTGCTATCAAGGTCTCGGAAGCGCTCAACTTCGCGATCATCGGCATCAATGACATCAACCCCACCTCGGCTGCTGTTCCCTTTGGTGGCATCAAGGAGAGCGGAGTCGGGCGAGAAGGCGCCAAGGTCGGGCTGAGCGAATATCTGGACACCAAGGTGGTTGGTATCGCGCTGTAGGCAAACGCCCCACTGGGCGCCCCGGCTTCTGCCTGTACTCAACCGCAGCCGGACCGCTCGGGCGGGCGAGACCGCTGAGAAATTTTGTCGCCCTTCGCATGAATATCTTCTTCGATGTCGACTTTACGATCCTGTCCTGGGATGCCCGGCTGCGGCCCGGTACCCATCGCGTTTTTGCACGACTGCATCGTGACGGCCACCACGTCTATCTGTGGTCGGGGAAGGGAGCCCGCTGGGGGGTCGTCCGCCGCCACCAACTGGCCCCTCTCCTCAGTGGGGTGTTCCCCAAGCCGCTCGAGCGTTTCGACAACGCACTCGAGTGGATGCGTATCGTGCCGCCGCCGGACTTCGTTATCGATGATCACCTCGAAATCGTGCGTCACTTCGGGGGCTACCACATCAAGGAGTACTACTACGCCACCGATGACGACGATGAGCTCGAGACCGCTTATGCCGTGGTCGCGAACGTGACTGCCGACGGCCACGCCAACCACCCACGATGGCACCCGCGGCCTAGCTCTTCGACCGGCCCGCCACCTGCGGGTACCCGAGACGAAGCGGCGGGCACCGGAATCGGCGACTGAGGCGCATTTGAGGTCCCGGCCCGTGTCTACCAAGTGCGGACGGGAAGCCGAGTCGGCCCATTTCGTCCCAAGTTGATTCGAACTCGGATGCGTGGGTGCGCGTAGTAGCATGCCAAGCGTGCACCAACGGCATCGAGCCGTCGCGGATGCGAGGTCGCCGCGTCGGCGATGGGTGTCGGTCGCAGTGGTCTGGTTTGGCCCAAGAGAGGGAGAGCCAAGATGACAACCACGGAAGAGCGAACGCCAGCCCGGGAGTTTCCGCTCCAGAACGAGAGACATTTGGACCAGGATCCATTTGTGGTGTTCGATCACTTCCGGGAAACCCCGGCCTTTTGGTGCCCGGACATGGGAGGGTTCTGGGTCGTTACTCGCTACAGGGAAGTTCGCGACGTGCTGCAAGACGCCGGGCGGTTCTCGTCGGTGAACGGTTCCGTTCCTCCGATGCCGCCGTCAATGGCCTCCTCGATTTTGCCCTCAGTGGTTGATCCGCCCTACGTGCAGACGCTTCGCAGCATCGTGCTGCCGTTCCTGACCGCTCAAAAGATCGCCGCGCTGGAACCCCAGATGCGGGCGGTTGCTTCCCAACTCATTGGAGCGGTCCGAGAAAGCGGTCGGTGCGAGGTGGTCACTCAGATTGCTCGTCAATACCCGATCCGGGTTTTTATGGACCTCTACGGCATGCCCTTTGCCCGCAAAGAAGAGTTGCGACTTCACGCCGAGATGTACCTGCACGACTACGAGCAACGAGAGGTCGGATGGTCGTCCATCCAGCAGATCATGCGAGAGGAGATCCGCTCGCGGCTGGACTCCCCCCGGAATGACATGTTGAGCGGTATCGCTCACGCCGAGATCGATGGAAGCCCGATCGACCTGGAGGTAGCAGCCAACCTGGCCGCCAACGTGCTCGTTGGTGGACTTGACACCCTGCCATCGGTTATCGGGTGGACCCTGCGCCACCTTGCGGAGCACCCCGAGCTGCGCCAGCGGATTATTGAGGAGCCATCGGTGGTGCCGACTGCGGTGGAAGAGTTCTTCCGCATCTACTCAGTGGTAAGTAAGGAGTCCCGGAGAGTAACGCACGATATCGAGTTCCATGGCGTGGACATGCGCGCCGGTGACCGGGTCATGGCCATGACGGCCTTGGCTAACCGCGACAGCGGGGAATTCGAGGATCCCTTGAACGTCAACTTCGACCGTAAGATCAACCGACAGCTGGCGTTCGCAGCCGGACCACACCGGTGTCTGGGATCCCACCTCGCCCGCCACGAGCTCGAAGTGCTACTCCACGAATGGCACACCCGGATTCCCGACTACCGGGTCCCGGCGGACGCCACGATTAGCTACATTGGAGGTTCCGTCCTGGCCATGGAACAACTACCACTGGAGTGGGACATCTAGCCGTCCCACGCATCCCGAGATGCGTAGACGAGGGCGACCGGCGAGATGAACGCCCGACGCAAGTGGCGCCCTGAGTCGGGTCAGCGCATGGGCCGTCCAGGCGCTGACCCGAGCGACGACCGAGCTGAGATGTCAGCGCGGTTCGAGCTCGAGAAGCTTGGCCAGCCGCTCGACCATCTGGAGGCGTGAGTGGGGATCCGCGCTTCGTAGCGCAATCACAATGTGCTGCACCCCCGCCGCCTCGTATGCGTCGCGCTCTCGCAGAATGTCAGCTTCGTCGCGTTCATCGAGATTCCACTCCCAGGTGTACACGGAGAAGGTAAAGCTCTCCTCCGGACGATCACGCCGTACTCGGGCTACCTTAGCGACGACATCGTCCATCCTGCCGCCTCCAGCCTCGCCATGGAACCCGTCGCCGTAAGCGACTGCCCGACGGTACCCGGGCTCGCTGTGGCCCGCCACCCAGATCGGAATCCGATGCGCCGGTTTCGGCAGGATCTTGACCGGCGGGAGCTGGTAGTGCGGCGTGTCGATGGGGACGAAGTCCTTCTCCCAAGCGTTGCGCAGGATGCCAATAATCTCGTCAGTGCGGACCCCTCGGTCCGAAAAGTTGCTGCCCAGAGCCTCGAAATTCTGGCTTGGACCAGCCCACGCCGACCGCAATGGTCAACCGGCCATTGCTCAGTGTGTCCAGGCTCGCCAGGGCGTTGGCCAGCCACAACGGACTGTAGTAAGCCGCGGTAATGTGCGAGCCGACACCAATGGTGCTGGTGATGGCGGCTGCCGTGGCCACGGTCATCAAGGGATCGAAACTGTAGGGAGAAGGATGATCCTGCCCCGCTGGGAAGGTGATGTGGTCGTTGACCCAAACGTGTGAGTAGCCAAGTTCCTCAGCCCGAACGGCCGTTTGCCTTATCGAGTCAGGATTGGCGGCGCGGCCACCCTGCGGCAACGTAACGGCAATCTCCATCGCCATGAGTACCTCCTTACACGAGGAACAGATCCTGGACCACAATAGAGGATTTCGCCGCAGGCTACGACTGCCCAGACCAGCGCCGCGGTCACGGTGGGCTCGAAGGCTTGCTTCCTGTATTGTCAACCCAGACACTCGGAAGACGCGGGAGGGAGGACATGCTGTTCACGGATCGATTGCCGCTCACTCTCGACGTTGCGGGGGCAACGGTCGAGTACGTTCGTCTAGGCGCGGGACCTCCGCTCCTGTATCTGCACGGATTCGACGGTGTCAGCCCTGACGATTCGTTCCTTTCTCCGTTAGGAGCCCACTTCGACGTGATAGCCCCGAATCTGCCCGGGTTCGGCTCCTCGACTCGGTCCGACTGGACTCGGACGGTGCCGGATCTCGCCGATGACGTGCGCCTGATCCTTCGGGCTTTGGAGATTGAGCGGGTCGTGCTGGTCGGATCGTCCTTCGGTGGATGGGTGGCCTCCGAGCTGGTGTGCCGGAGTTCGCGGCAGATATCCCACCTGGTGCTCGCTGATGCCGTCGGCGCCCGCTTCTCCTCCGACCCGCTCGCCTCGGAGATCGTCGATATCTTTGTCCTCCCACGTGACCGATACCTGGGCGTTCTCTTTGCCGACGATGAATTCGTGGTGGCGAGCCGGCTCCATTTCGACGCCCTGACAGACGAGGCGCTCGTGCGTTACTGCAGCAATCGCGAGGGATTGAGCCGTTACGGATGGGCTCCGTTGCTGCATGACCCGGAGCTGGCGCAGCGTATACCAGGTATTGACGTCCCCACCCTGGTCCTCTGGGGTGCCGAGGACAACATCGTAGCCGTGGACTACGGACGGAGCTTTGCCTCGGCGATTCCACGGAGCACGTTCCATGTTGTACCGGGCGCCGGTCATTACCTGCCGCTCGAACGCCCAGAGGAGTTCGCAGCTCGCGTGGCTTCGTTCGTGATGGGCGCCGAAACGTGAAGTTCTGGTATTTCACCGAACAGCAGTATCACCCTGGATGGGAGAACGTGCGCGGACCGATCAGGAATACGCCGCCCACCAGCGTAATCGACCCCAATGTGGCGGCTGACCTGTTTGATCGTTACTACGAGGAGTTCGCGCTGATCGATCAGCTCGGGCTCGGGATTGCCGTAAATGAGCACCACAGCACATTGCAGTGCATGTCGCCGGCGACATTCCTTTCAGTAGCCGCCATCGCGCGCACGACTACCCGAGCTCGCATCCTGTCAGTCGGAACCCCTCTCGCCCAACGACCGGACCCGGTAAGGGTCGCAGAAGAGATTGCCTTGACCGACGTTCTATCGCGGGGCCGCACCGAGGTCGGGTTTATCAAGAGCGTTCCCTGGGAGTATTTCAATTCCAATGCCAACCCGGTCGGGCTCATGGACCGATTCTGGGAAGCCCACGATCTGATTCTGAGGGCGTTGTCGAGCCGAGAGGGTCCCTTCACCTGGAGTGGGCAGCACTTCCATTACCGCAACGTCAATATCGTGCCACGGCCCTACCAAGATCCGCATCCCCCGATCTGGATGACGGGACAGAGCCCTGGGACCGCGCGGGCGATTGCGGGGCGTGGGCATGTGGGGGTGACCACACAGAGTGGCGTCCGGGACGCCGCGCCGTTCTACGCCGCATACCGAGACGAGTACGAGAAGGTATATGGCAACCCAGCACCGGTCGACCGCCTTGGCTATCTCTGCTACATGGCGGTGGCGAGGACCGAAAGTAAAGCGGCTGAAATAGCACAGCGGGTTCATAAATGGGTAGAGTTTCTTGGTAGTCAAGAATTGGGGTTCCAACATGCTCCCGGCTACGCCGCCGCTGGAGATTTCGCCCGTATGATGCGCGCCAGCGGCGGAGGAGTAGGGATCTATTACGGCTGGCGACCGCCCTCGATCGCCAAGCTTCGCGACGACGGCGTCATGTTCTTCGGCACGCCTGAGCAAGTTTGTGACCAAGTGGGGACGTTCATCGACCGGGTGGGTCCGATCGGCCATCTCCTCATACAGATGGGCGGGTTCGCCACTCAGACTGACACGATGGAAAGCCTGAAATTGATCGCCAAGGAGGTGCAACCACTCGTGGAGGAGCGTGCCAGTCGACAGGGCACTCGCTGAGTCTGCGGTTGACCGGGCGCCCCGGCGCCCAGTTCACCCGTCGGTTTCGAGAATAAGTAGATTGTCGCCTTCTGTTACGCTTTGCCCTTCGGTAACCAAGATGTCACGAACCGTTCCGCTGCTTTCGGCCTCCACGGGAATCTCCATCTTCATCGACTCCAGCAGTACCACCGTTTCACCGGTCTCGACGCGGTGGCCGGGCCCGACAACGATCTGCCACACGCTGCCTGTGACCACAGCCTGGATGTACTCGACCATTGTCAAGAACCTAGTCCCCACGTTGGCGACGGGTTTCTCGACGGAGCCCGTCGACGGTCTCGGCGCGGGCCGACGCGTGTCGGCACCTCGAAGCGGGCGCAAGCCTGGACACCCATGTTCCGATGCGCTCGCCAGGCAATCGGTCGACTAGGAGAGGACGCGAATGAGCCCATCTCGTGAGGATTTTCTTGCCGATCGACGAGAGATCCGCGACGAGCTCGAAAACAAAGCGAAAGTGGACCGGCTTCGATCCCGAGGCCGTACGACAGTTCGGCAGAAGCTGGAACAACTGGTGGACAAGGGCTCGCTGCTCGAGCTCGGCACGTTCGTGAAAGCGGCCCACCAGGAGGACCGCGAACGATCGTCCGGCGATGGCATCGTGGGCGGACTGGCCCTGATCGACGGGCGCCCCGTCGTCGTCGTCGGCCACGATACGACGATAAAGGGCGGCGCCGGAGGACGAAACGGAGGGCGGAAGTTCAGGAAACTCTATGAGCATGCGCTCCTCAGCGGCTGTCCCTATGTCATCCTCGGCGAAAGCGGTGGCGCGCGCATTCAAGAACAGACCGGCGCCGAGTCAATGACTGGCAATGCCGAAGGTGGACGCCACGCCGGCCTGGCTTGGATGGGCTTGCGGCATCGTCGGATACCTATGCTGTCGATGATCGTCGGCCGCTCGTACGGTGACTCATCCTTTTCGGCCGCAATCGGCGACTTCGTGATTCAGGTTTCCGGTACCGTGATGGCGGTTACCTCTCCAAGAGTGATCGAGGTGGCAACATCAGAGGTCGTATCGGAAGAAGACCTTGGTGGCCGAGCGGTACAGGAGAAGCTGACCGGCCAGATTGACCTTGGAGTCGACACCGAAGCGGACGCGTTCGTAGCTGCCCAGAGATTTCTTAGCTTTCTTCCGTCGAACTGTAACGAGCTGCCGCCGAAGTCTGAGCCTGCGCTTGGCTCCTGCGATTCGGATCCCGAATTGCCAGATCTCGTTCCGGTCAACAGGAGACGAGCCTACGACATGCGAAAGGTCCTCAGGCGACTATCCGACGACCAGGAGATTTTTGAGCTCCGGCCGAACAGCGGCCGATCCGTTATCACCGCACTGATGCGTATGGGAGGACACAGTGTGGGCGTGATTGCCAGCCAGCCGATGCAAATGGGTGGATCGATAACGCCCGAAGCCTGCGACAAGATGGTTCGATTTCTGTGCCTGTGTGACTCGTTTAATGTTCCCATCATCACGCTGGTCGACTCACCCGGTTTCTTGGTGGGTAGCCGGGTTGAGCATGATCGTATGCTTTTCAAGGGCATGATGCTGCAGCAGGCGCTTGCCAATGTTAATGTTCCACGCTTTACCGTCATAGTGCGCAAGGCGTTCGGGCTGGCGCTATTTGCCATGTCGGGCCCGGGAACGGGCTCAGCCGTAATCATGGCGTGGCCGGGTGCGGAGATAAGCTTTATGGACCCAAACGTGGGTGCAAACGTGATCTACGGACCGCAGCTGGCCGAGCTGCCACCAGATGAGCGACTTGCCGAAACCGAAAGAATGTCTGCGGAGCTGAGCCGTGGTACGTCAGCTTATGACGGAGCCGTACACATGGGAATCGACGAGGTAATCGACCCGGCGGAAACCGGTGCGATGCTGATACAACTTCTCGATCGTTTTGCTGGTTCGTTCTCGCCGGGCTCCTCAGCATTACGCCTCTGGCCGAACTGCTGGTAAGCAGAACGATAGTCAGACGTCCCACTCGAGGGGCAAAGTCTCCATGGCGAAGACCATGCCGCCCTGGTAGGAAAAGTGTGCGCCAGGGGCCACGTGGTAGTCGGGAATGGCGGCGTGCCACTCCTGCAAGGCGACTTCGAGCTCGTGACGAGCGAGGTGTGACCCCAGGCAGCGGTGCGGGCCGGCCGAAAAGGCGAGATGGCGGTTCGTGTCGCGATCGAACCGTACTTCCATCGGATCTTCGAATTGGGCACTGTCCGCGATTAGCCACACTGGTCAAGGCGACGACGCGGTCGCCCGCCCGTAGGTCTACACCATGAAAATGGGCATCTCGGGTGACGAGTCCACCTCCACGGGGGACCGAGGGAAATACCCGCAGAAACTCTTCTGCCGCTGCGGGAGCTAATGAGGGGTTCTCCACGAGTTGCCGGCGATGGTCAGGGTGGTTGGCCAAGAACCGGAACAGCCACCCGATATTGGAAGGCAAAGTGTCCAGACCGCCGAGGAAGACGGTAGAGGCGAGGTTGATCGCCACGTCTTCGTCGACGATCTCACCATCGATGTTCCCGTTGGCAATGCCGCTGAGCATGTCCTCGCGGGGGGATCCACGTCGTTGATCGAGCTCGTCCCGAATGATCTCGCGGATCGAGGCCCAAGCGGAGTCGCGAAGATCGGCGTCGTGCAAAAACGTCTCAGCGAAAGCGCGAAACTCCTCGCGGCGTCCCTCGGGCAAGCCGAAGAGGTCGCTGAAGATGGCGATGGGGTACCTGCGAGCAAAATCCTCGACCAATTTCACAAGAGCCGCGGTCCTTGAAGCCGGAGATGAGCTCACGACATACGTCGTGCATTCGCGGCTCGAGTTTCGCGATCTTGGCGGCGGTCATGTGCGGCAAAATCACGCTACGAAGCTTCGTCTGGTACGGGGGGTCGAAGTTCGAGGGCATCAGCGGCTGCTCGAGCACTACCGGGGGAACTCCCGAGTTGACGTGGGAGAAGAGGCCAGGGTTCTGCATGATCTCCCGGACCTGTGCGTAACGGGTGAATACCCAGAATCCACCAAAGTCTTCACACCAGAACGGCTCTGACTCCCGGACCTCGAGAAAGGCTTCGAAGGGATCATCGTCGAAGTGGAACCCGTTATGCAGATCGAAGTGCCGAATCGGCCGAACGTCGACGCTCATCTGTGTCACTCCTGTCGAGATGGTTGTCCAGCAAAATTCTCTTTCTTTACTGTAACAGTAGAAGGCAGTCGTCGCACGGGATCACTTCTGCCCGCCTGGTCCATCGGACGGTGAGGCCCACGGCGCGTAACCAGTTCGGCACGAATGGTTGTGAAGGCGGGCAGAGGTTGCCGCGAGGCCCCCGGCAGTGGGGGTCCTGCCGGGGGCCTCAAGCGGTCGGGGCCCGTGTGCAGCCTGGCGCTTTAGACGCCACGACGTCTAACTGATACTACTTGACGTGTCTAGAGCCGGCTCGGGCCATAACCCGGCTGAGAAGCACCCCCTTGAGACAACTCGACCAACTTCCTTAGCATAAGTACATGTCCGAGCACTTGCCAAGCCCGAAGACGACTCCGTGTGAAGGTCTGAGACGAGATAGGACGCGCTCACGCATGGACGTTGCGCTGCTGGGGCCGGTTCACGGCACCTCCAGTCGCGATACGCACCCCACGTACGATGTTAGTCTCTGAACATGCAGCCAGAGCCCTTCTCCGTCGAGGTATCGGAGTCGGTCCTCAGTGACCTTCGCGACCGCCTGCTCCGGACCAGGATCGCCCCCGACCCTGACAACGAGAACTGGCGATTCGGGGTCAACGGTGATTACCTGCGCTCGTTTATCGATTACTGGGCCAACGAGTACCGATGGGACGAGACGCAGGAGCGCCTGAACAGTTTTCCCAACTATCGCGTCACGATCGACGGTCAGGCTGTGCACTTCATCCACGTTCGGGGCCGGGGACCCCGGCCCTTGCCGCTGATTCTTACGCATGGTTATCCGTGGAGCTATTGGGACTATCGGAAGGTCATCGCCCCGCTGGCAGACCCGGTCGCCCACGGTGGGGACGCCGAAGACGCCTTCGACGTGGTCGTGCCCTCTGTGCCCGGTTACTGTTTTTCGTCCCCGATGAGAGCGGGCGGAATTAGTGCCCGCCAGACAGCGGGTTTGTGGGTCGAGTTGATGCGATCAGTCTTGGGGTACGGGAAGTTTGGGACCGCCGGTGGGGACTGGGGAGCAGTGATCTCGATCATGCTCGGGTACGAGCATGCGAACGATCTGGTTGGCCTTTACGTGACGCTGCCCAACTTTGGACCGGCCCTGCGGAATCGATTCGAACCCTTCGATCCGGAGAGTCTGGGAACCGAGGAACGGGTGTGGTACGACCGGGAGTGGCGGCGGAAGCCTCGCCCGGGGGCGAGCACCCTACCGGCGACAGCACCGAACTTCCGCACCCCGCAGACTCAGGCCTACCCCGGCTTTGACAGTCCATTGGCCCTGGCCACTGCAATCATCGAATCGCGTCATAGGGCTGGAGACACGGGCGGGAATGTCGAGAGCGTCTTTACCCGCGAAGAGCTTGTTACGAATGCCATGCTCTACTGGGTGACAGACAGCTGGCCTTCGGCGCACCGCTATTACTGGTACACGGTTCGTGACCCAGTAGAAATCAAGGAGGAACGCACGCCATTGATAGACGTTCCAACTGGATTGGGCGCCTTTCCGGCCGAAGCGTTCTATGTTCCCCGTAAAGTGGTCGAACGATATGCCAATGTCACTCACTGGTCATTTCTGGATAAGGGTGGTCACTTTGCAGCCTGTGAACAACCCGACACGTTTGTGGCAGAATTGCGGTCCTTCTTCCGCCCATTACGATAGGGTCTAGCGGCTCATATCGACCCTCGCATCGGGAGCAAGACCTTAGTGTGGGTGACGGGGACGTGAGTGGCGGCGACGAGCAGCGCCCCGGGGCCAGGCGTGACCCGCGGTCCGGTCGCTCCAAGCCGGGCGCCCCGACTGGATGCAGCAACCAAGTGTACGAGATCGTCAGTTGGACGCCCGCCCTGCACGGCCGGTGCGGCTCACCCAACCTGCGCAAATCGGTCAGCTCCCTCGGGCGGTTCGTTGGGGCTGTTCCTGACCGGTCTGGTTCCACCCGGCCGGGAGATGGCGCGGCTCGGTGGCCCTGGGACCCGGGCTCAGCCGTGCGGGCGGGCCTGTGTAACGAGCGGGCGTGCAGCCTCGGTTGGACCGGTTGCCAGAGGTGCTACTGTCAGGCTGTCGCATCCAGACGAGCGACCCGGGTTGACAGGGAGGATCGGAATGGGACGGTACACCCTTCTGGTATTGGCGAACGCGAAGGCTGGGCAGGACGACGAGTTCAACGATTGGTACACGAACCGGCACCTGGACGACGTTTTGAACGTGGACGGTTTTGTAGCTGCTCAGCGGTTTCAGATAGTGGACGATGCGCATCCCACCGCTCCGCCCCACCGGTACATGGCATTGTACGAGGTCGAAGCAGACGACCTGGCGTTGGCTCAGAAGTCGCTGGCGGCCGCGGCCGAGTCCGGTGAGATGTTCGTGAGTCCGTCGCTCGATTCGGATGCGGTGGCGGCGTGGTACTTCGAGCCGATAACCGAGCGACTGACGGCTCCCGATTGATCGCGCTAGAGGCTGATTATCCCACGGACAACAGAAGAAGAAAGTTGGTCATCCCATGACCAGCTTCTCCTCGTCCTGGCAGAGCGCTATGGTGCTGAGGTCACATGAGGAACCTGGCGACACCCCCGTCTAAAGGGACGTGCGGGAGTGGTGGCGTCAGGGTCGGTCTTGTTGCCAGCGAGGTCGGGGAGTTATGCTCTCGTGAAGCCTCCGGGGGAATGGTACGGCTGGTGAGTTGGTGTCTCGTGAGTTGGTGTCTCGGTCCCCGGTGTGGGTGTGGGAGGAGTGGTGTGTGATGGGTGATGTGGGTTGTGTGTTTGGTTTTGAGGTGGATCCTCGGGATGGGCGGGGGACGGAGGAGGCGATGCGGGCGATTTTTGATGCGATGGCGGTGGAGGAGTTTCCGTCGGGTGAGGTGCGGACGTATACGGTGTATCGGGATGGGGGGCGGCCGGGGCGGTGGTTGATGTTTGAGGAGTTTTCGGGGGTGGGGTCGGAGGCGCATGCGTCGGGGCCGTTGATGCAGCGGGCGGGGCGGGAGTTGACGTCGCATTTTGTGGCGCCGTTTTCGCGGTCGTTGTTGGAGCCGGTGTTTGTGGCGGGGTGTGGGGTGTCGATGGGGGAGGGGTGGGGGCCGCCGGTGTAGGGGTGGGGGGGTTGTGGGGGTTGGTTGGGTTCGGGTTCGGGTTCTGGGTGTGGAGGTGGTTGTGGTGAGTGATGTGGGTGTGTTGTTTACGTTTCGGGTGATGCCGGATCCGGAGTCGGATCGGGAGGTTGTGGAGGCGGTGCGGGGGATTTTTGAGGCGATGGCGGTGGAGGAGTTTCCGTCGGGGGAGGTGAAGGCGTATGCGGCGTTGCGGGATCGGGCGGATCCGGGGAAGTGGGTGATGTTTGAGCATTTTACGGGGCGGGGTTCGGAGTTGCATGCGCGGGGGCCGTTGATGCAGGAGGCGGGGCGGCGGTTGGCGAAGTTGTTTGTGACGCCGCCGGAGCGGTTGGTGTTGGAGCCGGTGTTGTTTGTGGGGTGTGGGGAGCCGATTGGGGGGTCGGTGGGTGGTGGTGTGGGTCGGGTTGAGAGTCGTTCGGTTGAGAGTCGTTCGGTTGAGAGTCGTTCGGTTGGTTCGGTTGGTTCGGTTGATGTTCGTGGAGAGGGAGGTCGGGTCGGGATGGTGTCGGGTGGGATGTTGGGGTTGGATGCGGCGGATCGGGTGGTGGCGGCGGCGCGGCGGCGGGCGGCGGCGATTGGGGTGGCGATGAATGTGGCGGTGGTGGATGAGGGGGGGAATTTGGCGGCGTTTGTGCGGATGGATGGGGCGTGGTTGGGGTCGATTTCGATTGCGCAGAATAAGGCGTTTACGGCGCGGGCGTTTGATATGGATACGAAGGTGTTGGGGGGGTTGGCGCAGCCGGGTCAGCCGTTGTATGGGATTGAGGCGAGTAATGGGGGGCGGTTGATTGTGTTTGCGGGTGGGGTGCCGTTGCGTCGTGGGGGGGTTGTGGTGGGGGCGGTGGGTGTGAGTGGGGGTTCGGTGGAGGAGGATCAGGATGTGGCGGAGGCGGGGGCGGGGGCGTTGTAGGTTGGTGGGTGGGGTGTTGGTGTTGGTGTGTGTTGGTGTGTGGAGGTGTGAGTGATGGTTGTGGGGTCGGAGAATCGGGCGGTGGCGTATGTGGGGCCGGGGGCGGTGGAGGTGGTGGATATTGATTTTCCGGTGTTGGAGTTGCGGGATGGGCCGGGGGTGCATCCGTTGAATGTGGGGCGGCAGTGTCCGCATGGGGTGATTTTGCGGGTGGTGTCGACGAATATTTGTGGTTCGGATCAGCATATGGTGCGGGGGCGGACGACGGCGCCGGCGCATTTGGTGTTGGGGCATGAGATCACTGGTGAGGTGATTGAGGTGGGGCGGGATGTGGAGTTTGTGCGGGTGGGGGATGTGTGTTCGGTGCCGTTTAATATTGCGTGTGGGCGGTGTCGGATGTGTAAGGAGGGGAAGACGGGGGTGTGTTTGAATACGAATCCGGCGCGGCCGGGGGCGGCGTATGGGTATGTGGATATGGGGGGTTGGGTGGGGGGGCAGGCTCGGTTTGTGATGGTGCCGTATGCGGATTGGAATTTGTTGCGGTTTCCGGATCGGGATGAGGCGTTGGGGCGGATTTTGGATTTGACGATGTTGTCGGATATTTTTCCGACGGGGTATCACGGGTGTGTGTCGGCGGGGGTGGGGACGGGTTCGACGGTGTATGTGGCGGGGGCGGGGCCGGTGGGGTTGGCGGCGGCGTATTCGGCGCAGTTGTTGGGGGCGGCGGTGGTGATCGTGGGGGATTTGATTCCGGAGCGGTTGGCGCAGGCGCGTTCGTTTGGGTGTGAGACGGTGGATGTGCGTCGGGGTGATCCGAAGGAGCAGATCGCGGAGATTGTGGGGGAGCCGGTGGTGGATTGTGCGGTGGATGCGGTGGGGTTTGAGGCTCGGGGGCATGGGGGTGGGGCGGGGCGGGAGGCGCCGGCGACGGTGTTGAATACGTTGATGGATGTGACGCGGGTGGGGGGGGCGCTGGGTATTCCGGGGTTGTATGTGACGGAGGATCCGGGTGGGGTGGATGAGGCGGCTCGGACGGGGAATTTGTCGTTGCGGATTGGGTTGGGGTGGGCGAAGTCGTTGGTGTTTGTGACTGGTCAGTGTCCGGTGATGCGCTACCATCGGCAGTTGATGGAGTTGATTTTGGCGGGGAAGGCGGAGATTGCTAGGGCGGTGAACGCTACGGTGATCGGTTTGGATGAGGCGCCGGTGGGGTATCGGGATTTTGATAGTGGGGTGGCGAAGAAGTTCGTGTTGGATCCGAATGGGTTGGTGCGGGCTTGATGGCGGGTTGGTGTTGGTAGAGAGGAGTTGAGTCGGGTGCGTGTTGTTATCGATTCCATGGTGTGTCAGGGTCATGGCCGCTGTTATATGCTGGCTCCGGAGGTGTTCGGGCCTGACGCCGACGGGCACGGCGAGGTGTTGGTGGGCGAGGTGCCTGCCCATCTCGAGGACCAGGCCCGCTTGGCGGTGAGTAACTGCCCCGAGAACGCCATCTCGGTCGTCACCGACGCAGAGTCCGCCACCCGCTAACCCCCCACCAACCAGGCGGGGCTTGCCCCGGGTCGCACGGCGACCACTACGGTAGTGGCGTCTGTTCGTTGGCGTTCCGGGATAGCCGACAGACGCAAGACGGTACCTTCCCAAGGGGGATGAGCTAACCATGCCAAGCGACGACAACCGGCTGCCTGCTCTTGCGCAGGATGAGGTCGAGGGTGCCGGTCGCGATTTGTGGGATACCGTGATCCGTACCCGAGGAGCGGCCGCTCGAACGCAGGATGGAGCGTTAACCGGACCCTTTAACGCCTGGCTGCGCTCACCAATCCTCGGGAACCAGCTTGTCGAGCTGGGAACTACCTTGCGTTTCGAATCGCCTATCGATCGACGCCTCCTCGAGCTAGCTGTTGTTACGGTTGCCGCCCACTGGAAGGCGGAGTTTGAGTGGTGGGCTCACAGCAGGGCTGCGCTCGACCACGGAATATCACAAACAACGCTTGACGCCATTCGGGACGGCCGAGCCCCGCAATTTACGTCCGACGACGAACAGATCGTCTATGACCTCGTGCGCGGGCTGCTCAACGGGTCTCCTTTGGGAGCAGAACTCTATGAAGGGGCCCGCACGTTGCTCGGGGAAGCCGCTCTCGTCGACCTGGTCGCTCTGTGCGGATATTACGGTTTGGTGTCGTTCACCCTTAACGCCTTTGACGTCCCACTGCCTGCCGGCACCCCTCGCGCCTGGGCGTGAATCAGATCGGACTTATTTGCCGAACCTGACTCATTTAAGTGCTAACGCATTGGCTGGCGAGCCGACACCACCAACTCCGTGCAGCGGGGCGCTCGTGAAGAACATCTCGCATACGCCGTCCTCGGCACAATCGTTGGCGAGATCCGCCGTCCACCACAGTTCTCCGAGCGCCATACCAAACTGACCGATCAACATCCGGTGAAGGAAGCCGGTTGGGCGATCCCTGTCGGGTGGAAAAACTTCAACGGCAAAGTTATCGGATCCGACGGCGGCTATGTGAGCGTCCCACAGGTACCGACACATGTCCTCGCTGTGCTCGAGTCCCGGGATCTCGACGGTCTCCGCCACCGCGGCTTGGACGCCAGGCGACTGCTCCCGGTACCACGCCCCGAAGCCCGTATGCAGTATCAGGATGTCCCCGGGACGGAACTCCAGAGAAGCCCGACGGCGCGCCAACTCAACGTCGTCGACAGTGAAGGCCACCGCCCTCCCGGGATCGTACGGGCGACTGGAGTCGGCAAACGTGCGCACCATGTCCAGGAGGACTGCCCGACCAGCGATGCCCCGTCTCGCCCAGTGATCTATCGTATTGCGCCGGCCAGACGCCACGTCGCTTTCGGATGCCCCGTTGTAATAGACATCGACATCGTAGCCGACGTGACCTAACGAATCCCACTGACTCGAGAGTTGGGGATAAAAGTTGTCGTAAACGTCGTCGAAGGAAAACGAGCCATCGACGTGCAGGAGCCGGTGACGCGGTAAGCCTCGGCGGCGGGCGACCGTGAAGGCGTCAACGGGCGCATTGAGTGGAAACACCGAGCCCTTGCGAACCAGGCGAGCCGCCTCCCGGACCGCCTCGGACGTGACCAAGTTGAATAACCCGACGTTGTCGTCCTCGCCGAAAAGGCCCCAACCGCTTCTTCCTCCATTAGGCGCAAGCGGGAGTTCGTCGTATTTTGGGAGCTGCATTTGGGGTCCTTTCGCTCCGTAGGCTGCGCAGACGCGGTCGCTGACGTGAGGTTTGCTCAGCGTAGCGCTTGACGTCAGTCACTCCGGTGGTCGAAACTCGTTTGTCGAGCAGGTCGGGGGATGCTCACCAGGCCCACCAGATTGAGCCCGTTCGGTTCCAGGCGAGGAGAAATCACAATGGCAGACGTAACGGAGTTCGTGCACTACGAGGTGGATGGCAGTGTCGGAGTGATCACGCTGGATCGCCCTCCTCACAATGCCTACAACTTGACTTTGGAGGACCAGCTCTTTGCGGCCTGGGAGAGGGCCGGGAATGACGAATCCGTGGTGATTCTGTTGCAGGCCAACGGCGACAACTTCTGTGCAGGCGCGGATGTCGTCCAAGACGGTGACAGTGGGGGCGGCAACCGCCGGTATCGGGCGGCGGGTCTCTACCAATACTGCCGCAATTTGATGAAGCCCACCGTCGTCGCTGTACAAGGGGGCTGCATCGGGGGAGGTCAGCGTTACGTATGGCCGTGCGACATTGTCTTGGCGTCGGAAGAAGCCTACTTCAGAGATCCGACGGTGAACTTCGGCATCGGCGGGATCCCCCTGCCTGGCCACACGTGGGAGTACGGCCCGCGGTTGGCCAAGGAAATGCTGTTCCTCGGGAACCGCGTTCCCGCCGCCCGGCTTTTTCAGATGGGCATGGTCAACCGGATCGTATCTCGCGACCAGCTCCGTAGCGAGGCGCTGAGCGTGGCCCGCGAGATCTCTGCGAAACCGATAGCGGCCGTACAGAATGCGAAGAGAGTGGTCAATACGACGATGGACATCATCGGGCAACACTACATGGCGAATAGATTCTTCGAGTTGGTAGACGATCTACCGGTTACGCAGATTGGCCGGCGGACGACGGCGGAGAAATGGGACCCAGGGGAGTAACACCGGAGCGCGGACCCCACCAGGCAGAAATCGGTGGACCGAACTGACTGGGCGTCGGTCGCCAAACGGCGCGCTGACAGCGCCGGCGTCCTCGGACCTATAACTCGGGTGGGAACGACGCCCCATCCTGAATGAGGCGTTGGAGGGCCATGATCTGAACTGGCCGGCGTATGCCCAGGGCGCCCACAAGGCGGCCGCCTCGTCCGAAGGCCACTACCACCCGATCGTCCGCGAAGGCACCATCGATAGTCCGATTGTCGTCCCCGGGTAGCGTATGACCGACGAACTGGATCTTGACGCCGTGTTGGTCCGACCAGAAGTAAGGAACCGGTGCGTAGGGCTGTGCATCGGCTCCCATCAGCAAAGTACGGGCAGCAGCCTCGCCAGATTCCGCGGCGTTCGTCCAGTGCTCGATCCGAATGCCCTCCGGATAGTCCGGATGCGCCCACCGGGCCACGTCACCTGCGGCCACGACGTTCGACAGGGGGGTACCGTCGCGAAGTACGCGCAAACTGTGATCGCAGAGAACGCCGTTCCGCAGGGCGACGCCCGAGTCGGCGAGCCAACCCGTGGCAGGGGAGACCCCGATACCAACTACGACGGTGTCCGCCTCGACGACAGTGCCGTCCTGTAGGAGCACGCCCTCGGGGCGGTCAGTTCCCTTTCCGTTCCTGGCTCGGATGAGACCCGAGACGGCGACCCCGGTTCGGATATCCAGTCCTTTTTGGAGATGCCATTCGAGGAGACGTTGACCCATCTCGGGCCCTAGTGCCAGCTCGAGAGGAACGGTGAGGGCTTCGAGCACGGTGACCGGGACTCCCAACGCCGCAATGCTGGAAGCTACTTCCAAGCCGATGAATCCGGCTCCGATGACGGCGGTGCGACGGGACTGTGACAGGTCTTGAAGGAGACGGAGGGCGTCGTCGCGAGTCCGTAAGTAGTGCACACCCGGTCCCGGCGGGGCTGCGGGAAGAATTCGGGGCCTGGCACCGGTAGCAATGATCAGACTCGCGTAGGGAAGGTTTTCGCCTGTTTCGAGAATCACCCGGCCACTGTCCAGGTCCAGGCCGGTGGCGGCTGTACCCAGCCGCCAGTCGATCTCCAGCGAATCCGCCAGGGGCAAGGCCGTACTGTCGTGGGCGCTTTTTCCCAATAGGACGTGCTTCGAGAGGGGCGGGCGGTCGTATGGCAGGTGGGGCTCATCGCCGATCACCGTGATCGGGTCGCGGACTCCGTTTCGGCGCAACGCCTCGGCGGCTCGGAGTCCGGCGAGAGACGCGCCAACGATAATGATCGGGTCAGACACGACTGTACGATAACAACCGCAGGGGATGGACGTTCAAGCCGCACAAGACCGGAGGTCATGCGCCTCTCCTAGGGAACTGGCTCCAGACTCCCAATGCCATTGGTTGCAGTGTCCGAGTCCTTGGACTCGGACAACAGTGCGGCGCGCAGACCCGCGATGACGGTATCGACGCCAAACTCGACGTAGTCATGAGCTCGTAGACCCTCCAGGCGAGGGGCGTCGGCCCTGGTCGCGAGGTGGGCGTCGACACTGATCCGTCCATGGATGTACGTCATGGCGAAGGTCCACGCCAGTCGGGCGGCGGACGGAGAGAATCCGGCCTTTTCGAAAAAGCGGATACCAGCCTGGAGGGCCTCGGGCGTCACCCCCAGGGTCGGCTGATTGATGACGTAGGCCCCGACGCCGGGATAACGGGTCGACTGCGCCCAAATCGCCAGGAGATGCTCCCGGAGGGACTCTTCCCAGCCGCCGTCGCCAATACGCAGAGGTTCGCGGGAAGCGGAGATCGACCTTACGACCGTGCGGACGAAGTCGTCTTTGTCGACGAAGTAGTGGTATACGGCCATCGGCGTGACGCCCAGTTCAGCTGCAACCGCCCGCATGGTGAGACTGGGCAGGCCGTGCTTCCGAATCAATCGCTCGCCGGTCGCAATTATCCTCTTCTTGAGTTAGCGACTTTGACCGCCCGTTCTTTGGCATAAAACTAAGTCTAGCGGCTCTGCTTTGCCACCTCGACGCAATCGTGTGCTCGGCGGTCGTGCTGGAGCAAGAGTCATCGAAACGTGCTGAGGTATGTGCTGGTTATCTAACCCGGGACTCCGCGTCTTGTTCCGGCGGGATCAGGTTGCGGTTCTCGGCAGCCAAACAATGGACGGCTTCAGTGGACACCGTTGGGCCTCGACCCCCGCCTGGCGCTGCCGGCGTCGTCGCCGCGCTTCCCTGGGGGTGACCTGCTTCCTCCAGCAGAACCCGAAAATGCGCAAGAATGGCCGAGCCTTTGCCGACGCTCCTCCCGGAGACAACCAGGCTGAAGTCCGTTTTTAGACCCGTTTGCGAAAGAGGATGGTCCGATATGTCACGGCTCGGAACCTGGAAGCCCACCACCGTCGATGAGCGGCTTGACCGGATGGAGTCTCTGGCGGCGATCCGTCAGTTGTCGCATCGGTACGCCGTCGCCGTGGACTCACGCGACTTGGACATGCTGGTGGACCTGTTCGTTCCTGACGTCCGGGTGGGCAAAGATGAGCGGGGCCGCGAGGCGCTGAAGCGGTGGTACGCCCTGACGCTGAGCCGCTTCCATGTCTCCTGTCACTTTCTCGGCTCGCATACCGTCGACTTCGACGATGCCGACCACGCCAGCGGAATCGTGTATTGCCGCGACGAGCTCGAGTTCCCGGAACGAACAGAGTGGCATCAGGGCCTACTCCAATACTGGGACACCTACCTCCGGATCGAAGGCGAGTGGTGCTTCCAGCGGCGGAAGTTTCACCGTCTCTACATCGTCGACTGGCTGACGCGTCCGTCACACGGCGCCGGTTCCGAGGCCGGAGACGGAGGCTCGCGTCTGAGTACTCATCTCTTACCAGAGGCGTATCCGACGTGGCACGAGTTCTGGGAGCGGGTGGCCCAGCAGAGCACCTGAGGCACCTCGTGACCGAGACTACCCGGGCCACTCCAGGGGAAGGTTGCGCATGGCGAAGCATGGCAGAGCCCCGCCTTGGTCGGATAGCGCAACGTGCAGGTGAGGGTGCTAGTGTGCCTGTCGGGAACAGCCCGGCTCTCGCTTTACCCGAAGGATGTGGAGTGGCTATAAAGAGCCAAACTAGGTGGCAAAGCCGCATTAGGTTACCGGAGCGGGCAGGTCCGTTCGACACGTGACGGCGATACGATCTTCATCATTTAAACGTCAAGTCGCCGCCCGGGTATTTGTGCCTGTCCTTTGGTCCGTGTCCAACCAGTCGGTGACTTGCCCCTGTCATCGAGGAAAAAGATAGACTGAAAGGAGAGCCCGAATCGTGGATAGCCATGCTCTTGACGGCAAGGTCATCTTGATCACCGGCGCAGCTCGCTCGCTAGGTGCAGCTATGGCGGAATACTTGCAGTCAGCAGGTGGCCGCATTATTCGAACCGACATCGACTCGGGGCCGGGCGTAACCCATCTCGACGTCACCAAGCGCCGGGATTGGGAAGCTGTCATTGGCAACGTTGTCGGCGATTACGGGCGACTGGACGGCCTGGTCAACAATGCAGCCGCATATTTCGGTCGGAGGCACTTCTGGGAAGAGACCGACGATGAGTTCGCCCAGTTGCTGGATGTCAACATCATGGGGACCTGGCTTGGCCTTCAGGTGGGCTCCCGAGCCATGGCAGCCAACTCCGGAGGCTCCATTGTGAACTTCTCTTCGACGTCCGGCATGATGGGCGCCCCCGGTTTTGCTGGCTACGGAACGACCAGATGGGCGGTTCGAGGCTTGACAAAACATACGGCGGCCGATCTGGCGCCCCGCCGCATTCGCGTGAACTCGGTCCATCCAGGCGGCATAAAGGGAACGGGCATGGTCGGGCCTCCCGGCACCGTAACGGAAGAACGGGCGCGCGCCCAGGCCAACCCCCTGGGTCGGAGAGGAACTACCGATGACGTCTCGGCAGTGGTCACGTTGCTGCTATCCGATGATTCCAGCTGGATTACTGGCCGAGAGTTCGTGATCGACGGAGGAGCCACCCTGACGTCTGCCGTCTAGAGTAGGGACAGACAATCTATTCTGAGGTGATACGGCGACATGGAGGCTATCCGTATGTCGCGTGAGCGAGCACTGCGATTGGGGATCTTTGTGTCTCCAGTTCACTCACCGGGCCTGGATCCAACCTGGGCGCTCAACAATGACATCCATCTGATCGAAACCGCGGATCGTCTCGGTTTCGACGAGGCCTGGGTTGGCGAGCATCGCTCTACGGGTTGGGAGTACATCAGCGCGCCCGATGTGTTCATCGCAAACCTTATCGCCCGGACCGGTCGGATCCGCCTGGGTACCGGGGTGGTGTCGCTGCCGTACCACCATCCGCTCAACGTAGCCGAACGTATAACGCTCCTCGACCATCTCTCGGCCGGACGAGTCATGATGGGCACGGGGCCAGGTGCCTTCCCGAGTGACGCCCGGGCCATGGGCATCGACCCCCTCGAAGCTCGGCGCATGATGCAGGAGAGCCTCGAGTGTGTTCTTGCCCTCCTGGCCGGGGAACAGGTGACTCGTAAGACGGATTGGTTTGTCCTCCGGGATGCCTACGTTCAGCTCGAGGGATTCACGAAGCCGCATCTCGAGGTGGCGGTGTCGGCGATTCATTCCCCGAACGGCCCACGACTCGCGGGGCGACTCGGCACGTCGCTCCTCACCTTCAACGCCACCGCCGGTGCGGGCTACGACGCCTTGGCCGGCCAGTGGACGATCGTTGAGGAGGAGGCTGCCCTGCACGGGCGAACGGTCTCAAGAGAAAACTGGCGGCTCACCGGGCCGATGTTCGTCGCCGAGACGCGCCAAGACGCCGTCAGAGCCGTCGCTCGTGGGCTGCCCCACTGGGCCCGCTATTTTCGCGAGAATGGGCAGACCGCGTGGGTTTCCGACAGCGATGATCTCGAGCCGACGATCAATCAACTCACCGACTCCGGCTTCGCCGTGATCGGAACTCCCTCAGACGCCATCGACCAGCTCCTACGGCTGGAGGAACGGACGGGCGGGTTCGGCACCTTCCTGGTCTGGGCCAACGACTGGGCATCGCCGGATGACACGCGTCGTTCTCTCGAGCTGATCGCATCCGAGGTTCGCCCGGCAGTTAGCAGCTCGACGGACCGACTTCACGTAGCCGAGCGTTGGGCGCGGGAGTTACGTCCAGAGTTGAAGACCATGTCGACTGCCGCGAGTCAACGCGCTATAGATGATTACGAAGTGGAACGCCAGGCCCGAAGGACCTCGGTCCGCGGTTCGGAGCCAGACCGTATTGGAGGTGCCGTCAGGATGGACACTCGATCGCTCTGACGAACCCGCGTTTAGCGTGACGCCACGTCCATACGCTACGGTCCGGGATCAGGCCATAGGACTTTCGATCGAAAGGAGACCCCGATGGATTCGCACAGTTTGCGGGGAAAAGTTGTACTGGTGACCGGTGCGGCCAAATCGCTCGGATACGCCATGTCCAACTATTTTGAAGACAACGGCGCCACCGTGATCCGAACCGACATCGACGACGCCGATTCTTCAGTCCAGCGTCTGGACGTGCGGCGTCGGAACGACTGGGAAACGGTCGTTGATCAGGTGGTGCACAAGTTCGGACAGCTCGATGGCCTTGTAAATAACGCTGCGGTAATCTTCAGAATGGGGCCCTTCTGGGACGAGACTGACGAGGAGTTCGCCGAGCTACTTCGGACGAACATCATGGGTGGATGGCTCGGCACACAAGTTGTTTCACGCACGATGGCTTCGACCGGTGGAGGATCAATCGTGAATCTTTCATCAACCTCAGGAGTGATAGGTGCGGGGCTGTTCTGCGGATATGGTACGACCAGGTGGGCGGTCCGGGGGATGACGAAGCACGTTGCCGCTGATTTGGCGTCGCAACGGATCCGCCTCAACTCGATCCATCCTCACGGGATCCTCAACACTGGCATGTCGGACAAGTTCGCCCCGGATGACATGGCAGAGCGAGCCAGAAATGCTGTGGAAGGAAGCCCACTGCACCGAGGCGGAACAGTGGATGATGTCTCGTCGGTCGCTGCCTATCTTCTATCGGATGAGTCGAGCTGGATTACCGGCCGAGAGTTTGTCATCGACGGCGGCGCGACAGTGACTCCTTGACGTCTGTCGCATAGACCGATCCGAACCGGACGGCTCGGGTTTGGGCGGCTGCTTGTGGTAGCGTCTGTGGTTGTCCGGGGTTTGACTGCGTGTGAGGTGGTTGATGCGTTTTCTCACTTTTCACTACATGACTTACCAGGGTATTGATATTCCCCGGGTGATGGGTGACACGGGGATCGCCTGGGCGACGTTGCCGAACTCGGAGTGCGATCCCCAGGTGCAGGCCGCCAATTATCGGGATTACGTGAATCAGGCGGTGTTGGCGGATGAGCTGGGTTTCGATGGGGTGACGGTCAACGAGCATCATCAGACGCCGATGGGTACCATGCCCAGTCCCAACATCATGGCGGCGTCGATCATCCCGCGTACGTCGCGGGCTCGGGTGGCGGTGTTTGGGAACGCCTTGCCGTTGCGGTCCACGCCGTTGGTGTCGGTGGAGGAGTACGCCATGCTGGACCTCTTGAGCGGGGGGCGGCTGGAGGCGGGGTTTGTGGTGGGTGGGGGTCCGGAGTACTACAACTTTGCGTTGGAGCCGACCGAGGCGCGGGGGCGTTTCGCGGAGGGGTTGGCGTTGGTGCGGCGGGCGTGGTCGGAGCCGGGTCCGTTTCGTTGGGATGGCCGCTACTACCAGTTGGATTGTGTGAATCCGTGGCCGCGGCCGTTGCAGGCGCCGCATCCGCCTATCTGGGTGTGCGGGGTGGGTAGTCCTACCACGCTGGAGATGTGCGCCCGGGAGAACATCGGCTACATGGGGGTCAACATCAATACCGGCCACGCCGATTTCATGGGCCAGTGCGAGTTTTATCGCACTACCACGGAGCGTTACGGCTGGCAGTACGATCCGGCCAAGGTGGGCTGGCTGGCGCACACCTACGTGGCCGCCACCGATCAGCAAGCCGCCGACGAGTTCACCCCCCACGCCACCTACCAGGGCATTTTGGGTCGCGGCTTCATGGGTCCCAACAAGACGTTCTTCCCGCCCGGCCACCTGCCCCCCGACAAGGTCGTGGCCTGGGAGAACCAGGTGCGGGAGGCCGCCAACCCCAAGGATCTCAACCCGGCCGCCGGGAGCGGTGCGGTGTCTGATCAGCTGCCGTTCGTGGGCTCGGTGGAGACCGTCACCGAGAACCTCATCGCCCGTTTGAAGGACTACCAGATCGGCAACGTGGCCATGGCCTTCCAGATGGGCACCATGCCCCACGAACTGGCCACCCGCAACATGCGCCTCTTCGCCGAGAAGGTCATGCCCGTGGTGCGAAACGAGATCGACCAGTACCTCGACAAGCTCTACCCCAACCGCACCCAATCCCACCTCCGGGCCACCGCCACCAGCTGAGCCCAACCGTCGGGGTGGGACGCCTCGGGACGCCCCACCCCCAATATCTCGGCCCGGTCAGACGTCCCACACGAGCGGCAAGTTGTCGATCGCAAAGACACTGCCGGCGTGGTAAAGGAGTTCGGCATTTGGGTCGACCCGGTAGTCCGGAATGGCGTTATGCCACTCAATCAGGGCAACCTGAAGCTCATGTCGAGCCAAATGAGAACCGAGACACCGGTGCGCTCCCGCCGCAAAGGCAATGTGCCGATTGACCTTGCGATCGAAGTTCGGAGACAACGGGTCGTCGAATTCTGCACTGTCAGTGTTGGCGAGGCTCAGCAGAGGGACAACGTGGTCCCCAGCCCGAATTGGTATTCCATGGAAGTCGATGTCGCGCGTAGCACGACGCCCTGATCGAGCGGTCACGGTGTAGATCCGCAGAAATTCCTCTACGGCCTGCGGCACTATCGAAGGATCCTCGATTATTCGACGTCGCAGGTCAGGCCGACTGGCCAGGTGGCGGAATGTCCAGCCGATGTTGGACGGCAGGGTGTCCAGGCCCCCTAAAAAAACCGTCGATGCCAGGTTGACCGCAACCTTTTCGTCGACAGGGACACCGTCTATTTTGCCGTTGACGATACCGCTTAACAGATCGTCCTGCGGATGGACGCGCTTTTTAGCTAACTGCTCTCGTACGATCTCTCGAATAGAGTTCCACGCCGACGATTGATTGGCTTGGTCGTGCAGAAACGTTTCAGCCAAGCGTCGAAACTCCTCTTGGTGTTCACGGGGCAGCCCAAAGAGCTCCGAAAAGATCCGGATCGGGTATTGACGGGCGAACTCCTGAACGATGTCGCAATGACCGCGATCCTTAAAGTGACCGATGAGGTCGGCGCAGACTCGATGCATTTGTGGTTCGAGCGGATCAATTTTTGCTGGGGTCATCAACGGCAAGACAATCGAACGAACCTTCTGTTGGTACGGCGGGTCGACAAAAGACGGGAGCAACGGCTCATCGACTTCCATGGGGGGTGTCCCCCCATCAACGGACGAAAAGGTCCGAGCGTCCTGCAGGATGTCTCTGCACTCCGCGTACCTGGTGAAGACCCAGAACCCTCCATACCCTTCGCACCAAAATGGCGGGGTTTCTCGGTAGTCCCCAAATGCCGCGAACGGATCATAGTGTATAAGTGGGTCATTTTGGACATCGAACTGGCGAACCGGTGATCTCAGCTCAGTGCTCACGGCCGTCCCTCCCTTGGCCAATCGACAGACGCACAACGAACAACCGTGATCGACTATATGCGGTATAACCAGCCAGGAGTAGGCGAACGATCGCTCAGTTGTTCCTCCTTCGGCTTCAAGAGCTGGCGCTCACGACGAAACCCCGACCCAAGCTCTGGCGCGCTCCAGGGCACGGAGCCAGTGCCGGTACGACAACTCTGCCCCGGACCGGTCACCGGCTGGGTCAATGACGGCCCCCGGGGCCCACAGATCCGCGAGGTCGGTGAGCGAACCCCAGACGCCTTCGGCCAGCCCGGCCAGCCACGCCGCGCCGAGCGCGGTGGTCTCCTGCGCAGCTGCCCGCACGACCCGGAGCCCGAGGACATCGGCTTGGATGCGCAGCAGCAGGTCCATCACCGACGCCCCTCCGTCGACGCGCATCTCGGTCGGGTGGCGACCCGACCCTGTCTGCATGGCGTCGACGACATCTCGGGTCTCGAAGGCAATGGACTCGACCACCGCCCGGGCGAGCTGAGCCCGGCCGACGCCCCGGGTGACACCCACGAACGCACCCCGCGCACGCGGGTCCCACCAGGGGCTACCGAGACCGGTCAAGGCCGGCACCAGGTAGGCGCCTCCCGTGTCCGGCACCGAGGCGGCCAGGGGGCCGATGTCGGCCGAGGCGACAATAAGGCCGAGCTGGTCACGCAGCCATTGCACGGCGGCTCCGGTGACGAAGATGGCGCCTTCGAGGGCGTAGGCGACTGCGGCGGGCTTCTGGAGCGACCACGCCACCGTCGTGAGCAGCCCGGGCACGGGATCCGGACAGATGTTCCCGACGTTCATGAGCACAAAGCTGCCCGTCCCGTACGTGTTCTTGGTCATGCCCGGGTGAAAACAAGCCTGACCGAAGAGGGCAGCCTGCTGGTCACCGGCGACGCCGCTGATGGGGACCCCGGCGCGGAGTCCGGGCACCACACCTGCGCCAGTCAAACCCAGGCGGCCACTAGTGACGCCGACCTCGGGCAGAACCGACCAGGGCACCCCGAACAATTCGGTCAGATCCTGGTCCCAAGCCAACCGCCGGATGTCGAAGAGCAGGGTCCGCGACGCGTTGGTCGGATCGGTGGCATGGACGGCGCCGCCGCTAAGGCGCCAGAGGAGCCAGCTGTCGACCGTTCCGAACGCCAGATCGGGTCCCGGATCGACGCCACCCTCGCCGAACAGCCAGGCCAGCTTGCTGGCGGAGAAGTAGGGGTCGAGCACCAGGCCGGTACGGGCGCGGATCAGGTCCTGGTGCCCCGCGGCTTCTAGCGCCGCGCACCGGGGGGTGCCTCGCCGGTCCTGCCACACGACGGCGCGGTGGCGTGGAGCACCGGAGCGGCGGTCCCACACCACGACCGTCTCTCGCTGGTTGGTGATGCCGATGGCGGCCACCGGCTTCTTGACGGTGTCCAGCAGCTCCGTCAAGGCCGAGGCGACGGCGTCCCAGATCTCCTCCGGGTCGTGCTCGACCCAGCCCGGACGAGGGAAGTATTGCGGGAATTCGCGGTAGCGAGCCCCGACCGGCACGCCGTCCTCGCTGACGGCCATGGCGCGGACTCCGGTGGTCCCGGCGTCGATAGCGATCACCACGCCCATGGGGTGACCTTAACTGCGCTGATGAACGTTCGACCGGAAGCGTCTCAGTTGAGCAACCCCGGCGCGGCCCCCTGTCGAAGGGGCGGGGACGAAGGGGCCGGCGCCAGGGTTTATGACCGCCGAGGGGGCAGCTTCGGCGGCTCTGACTCGACTCTACCCGCGCCGCCGAGATCTCACACGCCTCTCCGGGAAAATTTTCGACCGTCGTCGCGAGCCACTCCAGGCCTGTGGAAGAAGAGATCGGATTTCCTCAGGAAATACACAACGTCAGCCCTCTGTCGGTCCCCAGCCGGCGGCCCCTACCGTACGAACCGGTCAGGTGGCTGTAGCCGAGGGTGGACGCAAAGGGCCGGGTATCGTCAATGTAGTACAGTATTTTGTAGTATCTCAGGATGTTTCTATTGCTATTCTGTGGATTGCACTCGCCGCGGGCGGCGGGCCACGTTTCTCCGTCGTTTGTTGGCGGGTAACGGAGTTGTTACCCGTACGTCGCCTGCGGCGGGGCCGGCGTGGCGGTGCTGCGAGGCGCCCGTCTGCCTCCTGCGTGCCGGCGCGAAAATACCTGCCGACGTCATTGACAGCGATGGAATTACGGTGATGTAATTTGGTCCTCATGTTGTGGCCGTCGGTCGCCATCTTGGCCTGGCACCACAACAGGTTGTGGCACGACGACGCTGACTCCAAGGAGGCATGTGGTATGGCTATCGCCCCGGAGCGGATGGGCATTGGCATCCGCCGGCAGTTCACTACTCCCGACCAGCACCCTTTCGGCACCGTGGAGTGGGAGCGGCGCGACGCCCGCATTGCCAATCACGCCACCGGAGCGGTCGCCTTCGAGCAGCTTGGCGTCGAGGTTCCGTCCACCTGGAGCTTCAACGCCACCAACATCCTGGCCCAGAAGTACTTCCGGGGCACCCTTGGCACCGCTGAACGGGAGTGGTCGCTGAAGCAGGTCGTCGATCGAGTGGTCGACGCCATCACCCACTGGGGGCACAAGGACGGGTACTTCGCGGACGAGGAGGAGGCCGCGATCTTCCAGGCCGAGCTCAAGTACCTCATCATCCATCAAAAGGCTGCCTTCAACTCGCCCGTATGGTTCAACATCGGAGTTGCCGGCGTGCCCCAGCAGGCCTCGGCGTGCTTCATCCTCGCCGTCGAGGATTCCATGGACTCGATCCTGAACTGGTACAGCGAGGAAGGGGTCATCTTCAAAGGTGGTTCGGGGGCAGGAGTCAATCTGTCAAAGATCCGTTCCTCTCGAGAGGGTCTGCGCGGCGGGGGGACGGCGTCTGGGCCGGTGAGCTTTATGCGCGGCGCCGACGCCTCCGCCGGGACGATCAAGTCGGGCGGAAAGACCAGGCGCGCGGCCAAGATGGTGATCCTCAACGCAGGTCATCCGGATATCGAAGATTTCATCTGGTGCAAGACCATTGAAGAGCGTAAAGCACGCGCCCTTCGCGACGCCGGATTCGATATGGACCTCGACGGCAAAGACAGCCATTCTGTTCAATATCAGAATGCCAACAACTCCGTTCGCGTCACTGACGACTTCATGCAGAGGGTACTCGACGACGCCGATTGGCATCTGCGGGCGATCACGACTGGCGACATCCTGCAGACGGTCAAGGCCAGGGACCTATTTCGTCAGATTGCCAAGGCCGCGTGGGAGTGTGCCGACCCCGGCATGCAGTTCGATACCACGATCAACAAGTGGCACACGGCGCCCAACACAGACCGCATAAACGGGAGTAACCCCTGCAGCGAGTACATGCACCTCGACAACTCCGCCTGCAACCTGGCCAGCCTAAATCTGCTGAGCTTCCAGAACGCGGACGGCACATTCGATGTCGACGGATTCCGGGCGGCCACGGAGGTCCTCTTTACCGCCCAGGAGATCCTCGTCAGCAACGCCGACTATCCAACCGAGAAAATCGCCGAAAACTCACGGCGCTTCCGGCAGCTCGGGATCGGCTACGCCAATCTGGGCGCTTTGCTCATGTCCCAGGGCCTTCCGTATGACTCGGAGTCAGGGCGGGCCTGGGCGTCGGCTATCACCGCGTTGATGACCGGGCATTCCTATGCCACCTCGGCCCGGACCGCGGCCCGGATGGGGCCGTTCACCGGATTCCACGAGAACCGCGATGCCATGCTCGACGTGCTGCGCATGCACCGCGCGGCCGCAGCACGCATCGACGAGGAACGGGTGCCGCCAGACTTGCTCTGCGCGGCCCAGGAGGCGTGGGATACGGCAGTGGATACCGCTGAGCAGTACGGCGTCCGCAATGCCCAGGCATCCGTTATCGCGCCGACGGGCACCATTTCACTGTTGATGGACTGCGACACCACTGGCGTCGAGCCCGACCTCGGTTTGGTGAAATTGAAGAAGCTCGTCGGCGGCGGCACCATGTCGATTGTCAACCAGACCGTGCCGCGTGCCCTGCAGCGGTTGGGATACTCCGCTGACGAGATCAACGACATTGTCGGCTATATCGACAGCCACAAGTCGATCGTCGGGGCTCCCCACCTCAAGAACGAACATCTCCCCGTTTTCGCCTGCTCCATGGGTGACAACATCATCCACTACCGGGGGCATATCCGCATGATGGCCGCCGTGCAACCCTGGATCAGTGGTGCCATCTCGAAGACGGTCAACATGCCCGAGGACGCAACCGTCGAGGACGTCGAGCAGCTGCACGTCGAAGCCTGGCAGTTGGGGCTGAAGGCGATCGCCATCTACCGGGACAACTGCAAGGTCGCTCAGCCGCTGGCGACGGCCAAGCGGACCGTCGCCGATCCGAGCGTGTCACCGGCAGAGGCCCACGACGCCGAACTGGCCTTGAAGGTGGCGGAACTGGAGAAGGCGTTGCAGCGCCAGACCGTCGTCGTCAAGCAGCCGATACGCGAGCGGCTGCCGCGCCGGCGCAAGTCCAGCACCTTTGCGTTCCGGGTCGCCGACTGCGAAGGCTATGTCACGGTGGGGGAGTACGAAGACGGACGGCCGGGTGAGGTGTTCATGAAGGTCTCCAAGCAGGGATCGACCCTGGCGGGGATCATGGACGCCTTCGCCATCGCCGTCAGCCTGGGCCTCCAGCACGGCGTACCACTGGCGACCTACGTGAAGAAGTACACCAACATGCGGTTCGAACCGGCCGGCATGACGGATGATCCCGAGTTGCGGATAGCCCAGTCGTTGGTGGATTACATCTTCCGCCGCCTGGCGGTCGATTACCTCGGCTATGAGGAGCGGATCGAGTTGGGGGTGCTCACCTCGGCAGAGCGGACGCAACTGACTTTGCCGGGCGTGGAGGAGGCGGTGACGACAAGCTCGCGGGTGGTCGAGGTTGTGGGGTTTCCGGATGAGGAGGCGCCCGAACTCCGCGACGCCACGGGTCGGCCGGCGAGCCCTTCGGCCTTCGGTCAGACGACTCCGTCAGTCGTCGCCGAACCGGACGCGCCGTACTGCTTCCAGTGTGGGGTGCAGATGATCCGTGCCGGCAGCTGTCACGCCTGTCCGTCGTGCGGGACCACGAGTGGTTGCTCATAGGTTCGTGGTTGGTCATTTGCTGCCCGCGCCGGGAGGCGGCTGCAGGCCAGCGGGGTTGGCGTCCCCCCCGGTTTGGCGCCCATGATTCGGGGCATGTCTTGGGGTATCAAACCCTTTGACGTAGAAGAGAGGTACCTTGGTCCTGATGCGTAATGGATGTCGAGAGGTAAACGAAGGTGTTGACCTTTCTGGGTTTTGACTTGGAGTTGTCAGAGGTCGGCGTGATCTCTGACGACGACGCCCACAGCATCCGTTATGGCCTTGATGACGATGGGTGCCAGTGGCTCATCGTAGAAGCCGACCACGACCCCGAGCATCTGGTCTGGGTGTGCGCACCCGTTACGTCGCGCATGCTGGCCGAGGTCGAGTCAGGTCGGGCTGCCCCCTGGGACGCCCTGCGGCACAGCGCCACGGGTATGGCCGAGGTGGTCGTGATCGACCATGGTCGGGCCGTGCCCGACCACTGCGTACGCGGCGCAGAACTCGACCCCAAGCGGGTGGTCGATCCAGGTGGGGGCCGGAACCTGGCGGCCTGAACTCGGCCCCGGGCGCAGGAAAGGCGGGGGGACCTGGCCACCGGCAGGTGCCCGGTAGGTGCCCCGTCGGGGCGGGCCGGCGCGGGCCGATTCGATACGAAGCAGTCGGTGGGCATGGCGAGGCGCCGACCTGCCCGTCCTCGTACGCGCGCCGGAGCGTCCAGGCTTCGCGCCAGTATCGGCGCGCCTCGCGAAGTGTGGACGTTCAGGCGCACAAACGGAGCGTGGCAAGTGTCCACAGGTCGCGCTCGGCTCAGAATGGGTCGAGAAGCGTGGACGCCGCGGCGCGCGCCGACCAGCCGGCCAGCCGGCCAGGGCGACAACTCGTTGCTCCCTGCCCCGATTCCGACGGCACTGGATGGTTTGTTCAGGGGGTGCGCGGTCCCGGACCGCCCGCCTGACCGGACCGGCCGGGGGAGGGGGCTCGGCGCGGCCCCCTGATCCAGGGGCCGCGCTCTCAGGCGTACATCAATGACCCCGGCGTGGTAAGCAACTCGCCGGTCTCCAGCCACGTCTTCAGGCCGGACAGGATCATCGGCCAGCCGCCGTACAGCTCCGGGTTGGCGTCGTCCCGCAACTGGTCGTGGGTCAGGCTGAGCCGGCAAGAATCCCCGACCGGTTCGATCTCCCAGATCACCCGCGAGGCGCCTTCGTGGCGAACCTCGTCGCTCCAGAGAGCGGTCATGGTATGAACCAGGCGGCGGGGTGGGTCAATCTCGATGACCTCGCCTTCACCCAGCAGGCCTCCTTTGGGATGATCCATTTGCAGATGACCGCCTGGCGTCCAATCCCCGTGCATTCCGGCCCCGAAGTTGTATTTGGCCCGGATCTCGGGGTTGGTGATCGCTTCCCACAGCCGGTCCGGCGTGGCCTTGATGTAGATCTCGAAAACCTTCTCCATGTGGCTCTCCAGTCTCTCCTTGAGTTCGCTGAGGGTGGCCGCCCACGGTTCGGCGTACTTGCTCACCCATCGATCGTGAACGAGGCGAATGGGTACGGGGTTCAGGAAGTGGAGCTTCTCCCGACCTCGCCGGCGGGTCAGGACCAGGCCAGCTTCTTCTAGTTGCTTCAGGTGTTTCATGACCCCGAAGCGGGTCATCGGGAAGCGCTCCTCCAACGAACGCAACGTCTGCCCGTCTTGTCGGAACAGTTCGTCGAGCAGGCTCCGCCGGGTGGGATCGGCGAGCGCCCTGAACACCTCATCCACAGGAATCATAATAGGTGACCAATAAGTCACATGTCAAGGTCGCGTCCAGCGGGTGATCTTGTGATCTACTATTGACTGTAGACACGAAAAGTCATCAAAAAACAGTTCTGGCAACCCAGGGAGAGCCGGAGTCCCGCCCCGGCCCGCTCTTCACGGTCGGCCACGGCACTCTCCCCGAGACGGGTTTCATCGACCTCCTCCGAAACGCGGGCGTCGCCCACGCCGTCGACGTGCGCAGTTATCCCGGCAGCCGGCGCAACCCCCAGTACGGGCGGACGCAGCTGGAGCGTTGGTTGCCGGCGGCCGGTGTCGCCTACACGTGGGAACCTCGCCTGGGCGGCCGCCGCCACCCGACAAGCACGTCACCGAATACGGCCCTTCGCCACGAGGCCTTTCGCGGTTACGCCGACCACATGGACACTCCCGAGTTCCGAGCCGCCCTCGGCCACCTTGTCAGCGCAGCGGCGACGTCCGCCACGGCGGTGATGTGTTCGGAGAGCGTGTGGTGGCGCTGTCACCGGCGCCTCCTGGCCGACGTCCTGGAACTGCTGTGTGGTACTCCGGTCGTCCACCTCTTCCACGATGGGCGGCAGGCTCCGCACCAGCCCTCACCCGAGGCCCGGGTCGCCGGCGGTCGTCTCATCTACGACCGGGGTGCCGAGCGACAGCAGCAGCCGCAGCAGCCCCACCTGTTCTAGCCCGACTGGAGCGACAACAAACCAGCCGCCGTGGTCGAGGCTGCCGTAGCGACGCCGGACGGCGGGGCGTCACCCGCCACGTAGGCGTCCAGGAACGCCACGGTCACCGCCTCCACACCGGGCAGCCAGGCGCTGCCCGCCTGGAGCGGAGGAAGGTGGCCACCGCCCCGAAGAATCAGGAGATACTTCGGGGCCGCCGCTTGTCGCCAAGTCTGGAGCCCATACGACGGCGGGTTGATGGTGTCCGCGTCGCCCTGGGTCACCAGAATCGGGGGATTGACCGTCGTTCCAGACCCGGGCAACGGCTGCACCGACATGGCGATGAGGGCTCGGTATCGGGGCGTGCCGGCTGCGACTGGCAGCAAACTGGCGGCCAGGGCGGACTCGGCGCCATCGCTGTGGCCGGCCACGGCCACCCGCGCCGCGTCGATGCGGCCCGACACCGGCGACGCCGCGGCGGTGAGGGCGTCAGTGACGAAGCGAAGGTCGGCGGGCTGGTTGTTGATGTCGTTCTCGTCGAGGTTCGCGCCAGCGACGGCCGGGTCGGTGAGCGGAAACTCGGGCGCCGCGACCACGTAGCCGTGAGCCGCCCAAGCGTCGAGAAGGGCGCCGTAGGCGTCGGGGCCCACGTCGAAGCCGTGGGCGAAGACGATCAGGGGGCGGCGCCCTGGTGCGGCCGGAAGCCACAGTGGCGTGGTCAGGCTCCGGACGGTGCTCAGCAGGTGCCCACGGGAGACCGTTGGCCGGCTCGGGTCCACCAGCCGAACCGTGATCTCCTCGACCCGGTATGGCGGTCCCGCGGGCGGGGGAGCGGTCGAAGATGGCACTTCGACCGGTCGGACTGTGGTGACCGGGGGAGGCGTGGCGGTGGTAGCTCGGCCCCGCGTGGCCGACGGCGCCGGGGCGTCCGTGGGTGCGCCGAGATGGGCCGGGCGGCCCCCGCCACACCCGGCCAGGGCGGCCGCCAGCCCGACCGCCAGGGCCCACGTGGCCACCCGCCGCCGGTTCCCTGACACCAAGGCCCGACCGTATCCGCCGGCGGGCGCCGTACGCTTTTACCATGCCGATCACCCGCTTGAACCACGCCGTCCTTTACGTCCGGGACGTCTCGCGCAGCGTCGCCTTTTACCGCGACGTGCTCGACTTCCGGGTGATCCACGAGATTCCCGGTCGGGCCGCCTTCGTTCAGGCGCCCGCCAGCCAAAACGACCACGATCTCGGTCTCTTCCAGATCGGCCCGGATGCCGGCCCGTCGCAGGCGGGGCGATCCACCGTGGGCCTCTACCACTTGGCCTGGGAAGTCGACACCCTCGACGAATTGGAGCGCATCGCCGGCAAGCTGCGTGACAGCGGCGCTCTCGTGGGCGCATCCGACCACGGCGCCACCAAGGCCCTGTACGCCCACGATCCCGACGGCCTGGAATTCGAAGTGTGCTGGCTGGTCCCGGCCGACCGGCTGCCCGAGCGCGTCGACCTCATGACCAGGCCGCTCGATCTGACCGCCGAAAAGGCCCGCTACGGCGGGTCCACACGGGGCGGCGTTGGGGTCTCGTTTCCAGCCCTGGTCTGACCCATGACGTCAACGGGGTCGCCCATGATCGGGCTCGTCTGGTGGCGGCCCTCCGCGCTGCTCCACCCCCGCCACCGAGCGACGGCATGAAGCGCCCTGACGTCGATACCTGGCGAGCGACGTTACCCTGAATACATGGCAGCGGAAATCACCAAATCCGACGAGGAGTGGCGAGCGCAGCTCAGCCCCGAGCAATACGAGGTCCTGCGCCGAGCCGGAACCGAGCGCCCGTGGTCCGGCAAGTATGTACAGAACCACGACGATGGGACCTACCGGTGCGCGGCCTGCGGGTCGGTGCTCTTCGACTCGGCTACCAAGTTTGATTCAGGGACCGGCTGGCCCAGCTTTTTCGAGCCGGCCGTCGCAGAGGCGGTCGAGTTGATACCAGACCGCAGCCATGGCATGGTCCGCACCGAGGTGCGCTGCCGTCGCTGCGGCAGCCACCTGGGTCACGTCTTCAATGACGGTCCCCGACCAACCGGCGAGCGGTACTGCATGAACTCCCTGGCCCTGGAGTTCGAGCCCCGCAGCTAGCCGGCGTTATTCCCCGTCGCCGAGGCGCCGGGTGGCGGCGTTGCGGGCCGCCCACATCGCCCGGCGCCGCTTCCAGAACGGCGTCTTCCACACCTTGAATCCCCGGCGGCGGCCCGGCTTCGGAGCGGCCTTCGGTCTCGGCGAGGTCTTGCGTCCGAGATCATGGCTGCCCTGCGGGCACAGAAGATCGGCGTCCTCCATCGCTTCCTCATCGCCGACCAGGACGTGCAACCGGGTCCTGGCGGTGTGGCGCACCTGCCGGGAAGTTCGACGCCGGTGCTCGGGGGGAACCTCGACGACGGGGTCCGCTGCCCGGGTGGTTGGTTCGCTCGCCTGCGAGTTAGCCACGAGGCCTCCTGCTGGTCCGCCGGCGTCGCTCAGCGCGCCGGTCCGTCCCGATCCATGGTGCCATGCCCAACCTGAGGACGCCAGGGGTGCCAGCGACTTTCAGGTGTACTTCAGGCTCCTTTCAAGGAGTCTCCACAGACGGAAGAAATACCGTCGCCCGGTAGTAGCGCAGCTCCTCGATGCTCTCCCGGATGTCGCCGAGGGCGCGATGGGATCCAAGCTTCTTTGGTGCGTCGAGGTACACGTCGGGGTACCAGCGGCGGACAAGTTCTTTGATCGTAGAAACGTCCACGTTCCGATAGTGCAAATAGGCATCCACCTCGGGAAGGAAGGTGGCCAGGAAGCGCCGATCGGTACCGATGGAGTTGCCGCAAAGCGGAACGGTGCCGGGTTCGGGGATGTGGTCGCGCAAGAAGGCCAGCGTGGCCTCGCCGGCTTCCTGCAAGGTGACGGTCGAGGCCTGAATGGCCTCGAGGAGACCGCTGCGCTGGTGCATGGTCCGGACGACGTCGTCCATCGCCGTGAGTTGTGCGGGCGCGGCGGTAATCACCAGGTCCGGTCCTTCGGCGACAATGTCCAGCTGATCGTCGGTAATCACCGTGGCCAGCTCGACGATGGTGTGACGGACCGGATCCAGGCCGGTCATCTCCAGGTCCATCCAGGCGAGCACGGGCCGAAGTTAGCCAACCTCCGCTCGGTACGGTGGGAGGATGCTGGATATCCCGCTGATGCTGGTGGACGACGAGCTGGGGCGGCCGGTCTATGCCCGCGCCGGGGATGCCGGAGCGGACCTGGTGGCCCGCACCGGCGTCGTCGTGGCGGCCGGAGGCGGCCGGGCGCTGGTACCCACCGGGGTGCGGCTGGCCATCCCGGAGGGCTACGCCGGCTTCGTTCAGCCCAGGAGCGGACTGGCCTGGCGTCACGGCATTACCCTGGTCAACAGCCCGGGCCTAATTGACGCCGGTTACCGCGATGAGATCTCCGTGATTGTGATCAATACCGATCCCGCTGAGGACTTCGAGATTCGACGCGGCGACCGGATCGCTCAGCTGGTCGTGCAGCGAGTGGAGCGGGGCTGTTTTCTTCCGGTGGCAGAACTGCCGGGATCCGATCGTGGCCAGGGTGGCTTCGGCCACACGGGACGGTAGTCCGGTGCCCGAGCTGCCCGAGGTTGAGGCTTTGGCCCGTTTTCTTACCGAGAAGTCAAGCGGGCAGAGGATCGAGCGCGCCGAGGTAGGCGCCCTCGCCGCTCTGAAAACCTACGACCCGCCCATCGATGCCCTACGGGGTGGGCTGGTGGGGCCCACCATCCGACGGGGAAAGTTTCTGGGACTCCAGGTTGATCAACTATGGTTGGTCATCCATCTGGCCCGGGGCGGGTGGGTCCATTGGCGTGACACGCTGCCAGCCGCCCGGGTGCGGCCCGGCAAGGGTCCGCTCGCGTTGCGAGTCGGTCTGGCCGGGGGTGGCGGCTTCGACGTCACGGAGCAGGGGACCGAGAAGCGGTTGGCCCTCTGGCTTGTACGCCAGCTCAGCGACGTGGAGCCGCTGGCTCGCCTCGGACCTGATCCCCTTGACCCTGGGTTCGGCGTGCTCGACCTGGCGGCGCTGATCGACGGCCAGACTGGAAACATCAAGACCGTGCTCACCGATCAGTCTCTGCTGGCCGGGGTCGGAAATGCCTATTCGGATGAGGCGCTGCACGCCGCCCGGCTGTCGCCGTACAAAACGGCCGGGAAGCTCGACAGCGCCGAAGTGGCGGCCTTGCACGCCGCCATTGTCGGCGTGCTGAGCGATGCCGTCCAGCGGTCGTTGGGGCTGCCAGCGAAGGGACTGAAGGCAGAGAAGCGCAGCGGGCTGGCCGTGCACGGCCGGACTGGCGAGCCCTGCGCGGCGTGTGGTGACACCATCCGCGAGGTGTCGTTCGCAACCAAGTCGCTGCAGTATTGTCCGACCTGTCAAACGGGTGGGCGGCCTCTGGCTGACCGGAGGCTGTCGCGTCTGCTCAAGTGAGCAACGAGGAGACTGTCTATCGGGGAGTCCGCTGGCAGCGGGACGAGGTTGGCCGCCTGCGCTTTTACGACGCCGATGGCCAGCGCTGGGTTGCCTGGGCGCCAGGCCTGGACGCCCCGCCGCTGCCACCTGGATGGGGGCGATCCCGCGGCCTCACCAGCATCCCCCGGCCGGGCTGGCGCACCCCCTGGCGGCTGATCCCGCTGCTCCTGATCGTCATCGTATTGGTCATTGCGGTCGTGCAGGCGCTGCGGCCGGGGGGCAACCCGGTCAAGAAGGAAGCAGCCGCGGCAGCGGCCCTCCTGCACAAATGCCTGGCGCAGCACGGGACGGCGGGCGGGCACCCCGAGTACTCGGCGAACGCCATCCCCTGCAACTCGCCGGCCGCCGCGGTGCAGGTGGTCCAGATCGTCCCCAGCACGGCGGGCAGTCCCCTGTGCCCCGCTCCGACCACGGGCGTCATACTTTCCTACGCCGGCGTGCGCTACCCCCACGTTCTCTGTGTGCGACCGGTGCACGCCGGCGGGTAGCCGGCCGCCGGGGCCAGGCCGGGCCGCTCTGCTACGCTGAAACGCGCTGCGGACGTGGCTCAGTTGGTAGAGCATCACCTTGCCAAGGTGAGGGTCGCGGGTTCGAATCCCGTCGTCCGCTCCAAGAAAGTCCAGGTCAAATCGGGTGACGCCAGGGTCGGCAGCGCTTGGTCCTCCCGCCGGTCTACCCAGTTGGCCTGCTCTCTGGTGCTGCCTTGACTTGTGCGGACCCGGTTCATACTTGACACTGTGACACCGGTACCTGCCTGACACTTTCGGGACGCGGCCCCGGTACCTGGGCGACACTGGCCCCGGTACCTGCCTGACACTCTGAGGGTCCACCATCGGCCGGTGCCTCCTTCTTCGCTGTGGGTTGTTCGCGCCCGCAGATCCGAAGGAGGCCCGTTCATGTTGGTGGAGTTGAGGCTGGTGGAACAGCGCTATCAGGCGGTGTTGGAGGTTCTCGAGGGGGCCACGGTGATCGATGTGGCCCGCCGGTTCGGGGTGGCCCGCCAGACGGTGCACGTGTGGCTGGGCCGTTTATGCCGGTCACGGGTTGGCCGGGCTTGGCGGATCAGAGCTCGAGGCCGTTGTCGTGTCCGCATCAGATGGCCCCTGAGGTCGAGGCGCGGATTGTGGAGATGCGCGGTGAGCATCCGGGGTGGGGGCCGCGCACGATCTTGTATTGGCTGGAGCGGGAGGGGTTCGATCGGGTTGCCGGGGCGGACGTCGGTGGAGCGTTGTCTGATCCGCCACGGCCTGGTGAGCCGCAGCCTCGGCGGCGTCGCCGGGAGGACTATCGCCGGTGGGAGCGGTCCCGGTCGATGGAGTTGTGGCAGATGGACATCGTGGGCGGGGTGCGCCTGTCGATCCGCGACGGGCAGTCTGGGAGGCGAAGATCGTGTCCGGGTATCGATGACCATTCCCGGTTCGTGGTGTCGCGCCAAGGTGGTGGCCCGGGCCACGGCCCGGCCGGTGTGTGACGCGTTGGAGGAGGCCATGGCCCGCCACGGGGTGCCCGAGCAGATCTTGACCGACAACGGCAAGGTGTTCACCGCCCGTTTCGGGTCAGGCCCGGGGCCGGTGCTGTTCGACCGGATCTGTCACCACAACGGGGTCCGCCACATTCTGACTAAGCCCCGTTCGCCGACCACGACCGGCAAGGTCGAGCGTTGGCATAAGACGCTGCGGGCCGAGTTCCTCGACCGGGAAGGTGTTCGACTCGGTCGAGGCGGCCCAGGCTGCCCTGGACGTCTGGGTCGAGGAGTACAACTACATCCGGCCGCATCAGGCCATCGGCGAGGTGCCGCCGTTCGAGCGGTTCCAGCTGGCCGCGGTCACGCCCGGCCCGGTGGAGACACCCTCAGGCGACGCGGGTATCGATCCGGGGCCGCGTGACCACCCGGCGGGTCAACAGTGACGGGACCGATCAGTTTCGCTACGGCCCGCTACAAGGCGGGAGGCCGCTGGCTGGCCGGCCAAACCGTCGAGGTGGTCTGCGACGGCGGGCTGGTGCAGATCTACCACCGCGGGGTGCTGGTCGCCACTCACGCCCGGCGCCACCCTGTTGACAAGCAGACCGCCGGCATGGCCCGAGGCCGCCGCTGGCGCCGTCCCGGCCGACGGCCACCGCGGCGTCGGTGACCCGCAAGGTCGACAGCTCCGGCAACGTGTGCTTCGCCGGGACCAGCTACCGGGTCGGCGCCAAGTACCGCCGCCGCCAAGTGCAGGTCGCCATCGTCGGTGACACGGTGGAGATCTCGGTCGGTAACGAGCTCATCCGCTCCCACCAAGTCCGTCACGACCGCACCCGCGAGCACGGCGCCCTGGCCAACCCCGGCGGAAGAGCCCATCGCATCAACGCCGCCTGATGGGTTTGACCTGTCGTGCAGGTACCGGGGTCAAACTGTCAGGCGGGTACCGGGTCTTGACACCGGGGCGTGGTCTGTGTGCGGACCCGGCTGTGCCCATGCGTCCTGAACGGTTGCAGATCGATGGGTGGCGGCGCGCTGGTCAGTCTCCGGTCACGCTCGGTCATCTTCGTCACTACGCCGCCACGGCAATGCTCAACGCGGGCGAGTCTTACCGCACCGTCGCCGACAACCTCGGCAACAGCGAGTCCACGCTCCGGCTTGACTACGACGGCAGGACGGATGTGGGCAAGCGCAAGGCGATTGCTGCGTTGGAGCTTCGAACTCCTGGACTGCGGCCGATACGGTTGCGTCCCTGACGCAGGAGCTCTCGGTTCCTCGACTCACGCACACGATCGGGGTTTGGATGGGTGCGCGCCTTGGTTACGAAGCCTTGGCGCGGAACTCCTCGATCGCGTCGTCGGGGACGTGGGCGATTCCCTTCACCATCACGAAGCGGATCTTCCGTTCGTGAACAAGGCGAAGCAGTTCTTTGGTCGGCATACCGAGGCGTCGGGCTGCTTCTGAAGCTTTGAGGAGATCAGCGGCCATCTCCACCTCCAGAGGGACGGTCGAAGCCCGGCTTACGGCTCAAGCGGGCGATCTCATGTTCGACTTGGGCGATGACGGCGAGTGCTCGCTGTCGGCCAAAGCGTCGCGGGCGCCCTCGAGCGCGGGAAGAAGTTCGAGCGATTCCTCCTCGTAGCTGATTTCCTCGGGCGGATCGGGAACCGTCATTCTCGGGGCTGCGACGCCCGTGTCGCCGGTTCCTTGTCGGCATTGTCAGCCTCGGCGAGGTCTTCGGGCAAGTCCACTAGGCCGACATAGTCGCCGTCGTTGAGTCGCTCGGCCACGAGGCCGCGTATGCCGACTTGGCGGAGGTGGTCGAAGAAGGTGCCGATTTCTTCGGCGGCGCGGTCGACCTCGTCGGTGTACTCGTCCAGGAGGGCAAGGAGCAGTTGTTTGCGCCGCTCGCGGTAGCTGGACGTCCGGCGGGGCTGGGCCGGCCGGTGAGGTTCTCGATGGTCCGGTCCACCTGGGTGGGCTCGTCGATACCCAGTTGGCGGAGCCGGTCGTAGACGGGTTGGAGCTGGGTCTTCGCGTCCGAAGACGATGCCGTAGAGCTCGCTGACGATGTTGGTCGTATGGTGCAGCGTGCGGTGGTCACGCGGTGGGGGAAGGAAGAACCACACCAGGGGGAGGTCGAAGGCAAGGGCGAAGGCCAGGATTTCGTGGGCGTCGAACTCGCGGTGGCGATCGCCTTCATAGGCGCGTTCGATGGCGGAGATGCTGGCTTGGGGAAGGCGCTGCCCGAGGAGACCTTCGAGGGCTCGGGCCGTGTCTTGCTGGGTCCAACCACGTAATTCCCGGGCGGCCCGAAAGTTGTAGGCCACGATCTCGTTGAGGTCGGCCTGGCCGGGACGGCGGGCGAGATCGGGGGGTTTGGCGTCCATCGGTTTCTTGTCCGTGGGTGTCCGTCGGCGTCCGACCATGCCGGAAGCTTAGCATTGCGTCCGAATTGTTGGCGTATTCCCCACAGACACTTCAGCATTGGTATAATCCCGTAGTTGTGATTTGACGTCCGGGAGGTGTTGTGATGAGGGCAGGAGAGGTGGCGTTCCTGCGGGTGCGGGAAGCTGCGGTCGTGTTGGGGATCTCAAGCTCGGCAGCCTACGAGCTGGCGAATGCCTGGCTGGCCACCGACGGCCGGACGGGACTGCCGGCGGTCCGCATGGGTCGACGGATCCTGATCCCCCGGGGGGCGATCGACCGCCTGGCGGCCGTCGGCAGCGACAACGGCCAGGCCGTCGACCTCATTGGTTGAGTCGACGTTCGATTGCGATGGCCGCATCTGACGGCTTCGAGGAACCGAGATTGATCGTGTCGGCGGCCAGCCGGGATCTGCGCCGACAGCTGGGGGCGCTCACCTGGGTCATTCTGGAAGAGGTTGCCCTGGCCGCGGTCGCCGAAGGCGGCCGGCTAGTGGCGCGAACCTCGGCTCGCCAGATTGCCGATCGTCTGAGGGTCGATCCTGGCACCGCCGCCGGAGCCCTGCGGACACTTCGCAACCGCGGGCTCCTCCGTCTCGAACGTGAACAAGGTCCCGCGGGCCGGTTTGGCTTATCGATTTACGTCGTTGCGCCGGTCCCCGGCCTGACAGTGGTTCCACCGTGTGTGGCGGCGGCAAAGATGGTGCCGTCATCGATGGAAAGGCCCGCTGTGGGCGACGCCGACCGCTTACCGGCCGTAGCCGAGGGCAGAAGCTTCGATCGACCAAGTCCGGCCCAGCCACGCACGGGCGAGCCATATATGGGCGAGCCACACGTGCGCGAGTCATACATCGCCGACGCTCCTTCGCCTTCCTCTCTGCAATGCCCGGGCCAGGAGTCGCTGGATCTCGGGACGACGTCCTTGTGAGAGCGGCGCTTTGGGTGCCTCCCGAAGGGTGGCAAGTGTCTGTGCCGGGTTGGGCTGGTGGAGACGAGGGGTGGTGGTTGGTGGGGTGTTGACGGTGGGGATGGAGATGGGGGTCGTGGCGGTGGACGGTGATGGGGTTGGTGATGGGATGGGGACCGGATGTTGACGGTGACGAGGTTGACGGATGCCGAGTACTTGATCTCGTCGGTGGCGCTGAGCATTGACGAGTACTACGCCGGGGTGGGCGAGTCCCCCGGGGTGTGGGCCGGCCAGTGGTCCGAAGGTCTGGGGCTGGCATGTTATGAGCGCCTCCGACGGTGCCGTGCCTCAGGGAACGTCGCTGATGGAATGCTCGCCACGGGTCGACGCCGAGTTCAATACCGAGGGTGGCTTGGCGGGCGTCTCGAGCGAAATCCAATTGGGGAGCGCAGGGAAGGCTTGAAACTCACTGAAAAATCTGAGGACGATGCTTTTGATACATGGGTTTATCGCGTCAGCTTCCCCTGCTGACGGTTTGCGCTGGGGCAGGGATCTGCCAAGGAGGGGCAATGACATTAGGCAGTGGCTCCCTGACCATGCCATCGTAAGGGATCGCGGATGTGTCGATTGTGAGTAGGCCGGGCGTGAGACTTCTGTTCGTTGTCTTGGCAAGTCTGACCGGCATGGCGGTCGGGGCGAG